>CAVPAB010000003.1:0-160756 GCA_963701405.1 uncultured Alphaproteobacteria bacterium
ACCAGCGGTCGCGCCAGCGCCAGAAGCGATTGCGACCAGGGCCGCTGTTAAGACTGGCCTTCTGATCGTCGCTCAGCGTCGCGTAGAACGCTTCGAACGCAGGCCGCACCGACTTCACCGCTTGCAGCATTGCTTCAAGCCGCTTTTCGGTGGCTTCCATACGGCCGGCCATCGTCGCCGGCACATCGGCCGCACAGGCTGTGCGCATTGATTCAGCAGCCTTGCCGGATGCCGCTTTGAGTTCATCGAACTTCGCGCGCTGCGCCTCGTTCGGTTTGACCGTCTGCTCCATGCGATTGATACGCCATTCCGAGAACCCGGCCGCACGAGGGCTGCACATGCGCCCGAAATGCTCCCGGTCCATCATGCCTGGACCCATCATGTATCCACGACCGTCACGGTCGCCGCGCCCCCGGTCGGTCGACTGTGCCTGGGCAACGACCGTTAGACTGCAGATTGCGAGCACGCATACCGCGAACTGTCGCAATGCGGCGTTATGCTTCAACGACATGGTAAGCTCCCACGGTTCGTAACCATCAAGAAAAAAGCACAGTAAATCGCGTCCCTTGGTTTTTGTCGCCGCGGCCAATTCGGAGTTCACCGCCGATGCGTTCGACGAAGGATCGAATGATTCTCATCCCCATCCCTTTTGCGGCGGCCGGATCGAATTTTTCCGGTAGAGATGGACCGTCATTGGAGACCGATAGCGCGTGGCCACCTCCAGAATTCGCTTCCAACAGAACCGTAATCCGACCCCTCCCGTACTTGACGGCGTTTGTGATCAACTCGTTGGCAATGAAGCCGAGTGGAACAGCCGTTCGACTCGGCAGCTGCGCTTGTACTCCTTCGACGTCAATGGCCAGATCTCGGTTTCTGCTCCGATGACAACATCGCCAAGAAGTCGCGACAAAGGACGTCGAGGAATTGCTTAAAATCGATGGACTTGAACGCCATCGCAATAATGAAGATGCCGATGGATACGCCCGATCATGGCTATGCGATCGGAAGCGGCCGCCAATTGCGAAGCGACTTCGACATTCGCAGACGCGCGGCTTTGCAGTGCAAGCAGGCTTACGATCATTTGCAGATCGTTTAGAAGTCTGTGATCAGACTCCTTGCTCAAGAGCTCTTGATTTCGGATCAACTCCTCTTTCTCGCGAAGCAGAGTCTTGTCTCGGGCGAGCTCTTTACGTAAACGGGCTTCGGTGCATCTATATTTTGCGAGCGCACGTTCATAGCTTGCTGCTGTGCGACGCTGATAACGTTGATTTGGAGTCGTCGTAGCGGTGCTTTCGCTGTAGAGAAACATGTTGCATGGCCAGTCCTCCCGACTGTCCAGCCATCCAATGACTACTAATATTAGATTAGCATAATTTAGTGCCGTCGTCTCGATCCAGATCAATTTTGTCTGACGTCAGGCATCAGGCCGCATTCGCGGGATCTCGCAGGTCAACTGTCTGATGTGCCGCGCAGTTTACCGGCGGATTGAATCCTCGGGGGTGCTTGCCGCGCGGGCTCAGGCAAAGAAAAGCCCTCCCCTGGGGCGGGGGAGGGCTCTGAGCGATTAGCGGCGGGTTGGGAAATGGGGGCAACCAACCCATTCTTGCTAATCGTTTTTTCAAATAGACGGCTCCGTCAGCAACCGCATTGATTCAGGTCACTCCGCTAATTCTGTCTCTTAGGCGCTGATCCTGGACCATTTGCCACGCGCTAATTCCGCTCTTCCGGCACGACATTGCCAGTCACTTGAAATCATACGTGTCGTATGGCTGTTTCAATATCATGAACAGAATGATCGATGAGGTCCTTCGGCAGGTCACCAATGATCTTAGCCTGTAAAGTCGCATGGAAATGTTTGCGCATCTCCCCAAGTGTTCTTGGGTCAGCAATCACAAAAAGCCGTTCTAGAGAGCCATCAAGCGCCAAGCGATTGAGCTGGCCGACGCTTGCCGCAGCGAAGCCGTCCTCTGCCTTGCGGTGGGGGTCCGGATTGGAAGCGTCACTACGATGACGTGACCCCGAGCCAGGATTGGTTGAATCGATCGCGGGATGCTCAAATTCAACCAGCTCGAGATGTGGCTCAGTTCCCTTATTCCGGAAGAGTTTGAGGGTTGTGCCGTCGGCTACAGCCACCACGGTACCATGCGGAAGGATCATCAATGTACTCCGATCAGTGAGGCGACGGCTCGGTCGTACGGTCGCTATATGTCAGACAGAAGATTGTTTATGTCCCGGTAAGGCGGGATGTAGCGTTCTTGATCGCTTTGCTCATGCTATCCCATGCATTCTCCACCCCGGATTTTATCTCCTCCCAAGCAGCTTCACTTGAACTTTGGAGCTCCTTCAGTTTGCTCTGAGCAGCATCATACTGCGCCTGCAAGTCTTTGATGTGCTGCTCGTAGCTAATCTTTGCATCGGCCTCTGCCTTGTCACGTTGGGCCTTGAGAACTTCTATTTGGGCGTTCCATTCATTCAATTGTGCCTGGAACTTCTCTTGATATGCTGTTTTTAGGCTCATGGCGTATTCCCCTTATTCGAGACAAGTCAGCTTTCAAAAGGCGTCAGCCGACACGAATTCCGGAGAGCGATCCAATAACTCCGAATGCCTGAAGCAGCCAAAGAATCACAGCGATCACGACAACGATGTTCAAGATTTGCTTTATCTTGCTATCCATCGGGATGTAAGCGTTGACGAGCCAAAGTAGAACGCCAACGACGATCAAGGTGATAACGAGATTGATGAGCGGCATATGCAGTCTCCTGTTAGATTATACGCGTCGTATGTCGAGCGCCCCCACGCAAAAAAGCCGCCCAGCAGCAGCCTTTACTTTTTGAGCGAACGCTTCGCTCAGCGATAGCCGTGCCCGCCGCCGCTGCGACCGCCCGAGGACGTTCCCCGGCCCATGGAGCGCGTGCTCTGACCGCCCGAAGAGAAGCCGCGGTTCATGCGCGTGTTCTGGCGGGTCATCTGGCGGTCCATGCGCGTGTTCTGGCGAGTCATCCGTCGGTCCATGCGCATATCCTGCCGGGTCATCCGCCGGTCCATGCGCGTGCCCTGGCGGGTCATACGGCGGTCCATGCGCGTGTCCTGACGGGTCATCCGGCGCTGCTGCGCATTCATGCTCCCGCGCGTCGACGTGCGCCCGCTCATGTCGCGCTGACGCGTCTGCTTCGACATCTGCTGCGACCTGCCGCCGGCGCGGGTGAGTTCGCGCGTGGCTCGGTCACGCCGGGCTTCGTGACTCATGTTCTGCATCCGGCGATTGGTCTGGATGTTGTGGCGCGCGGCCACGTCAGAACGCTTGGAAACCAGATGCGGCTTGAAACGGATTGGATTGGGTCGCCAGCGCACATCGCCGTAGGGATGGCCGAGGCCCGGCCGCCAGCCACGATAGCCGGGCCAGTAGGGCGGATAAATCCAGCCGGAGTTCCAGCCCCAATAGAACGCCGCGGGCACCACGCCGGCGAGCAGGCCGTAGTACGGGAACGTGAGCCATGGCCCTGCGAAAACGTAGCCAGGCGTCGGCCACCACAACGCCCATGGATCGTAGCGCGGCACGTAGATTCTGTGCGGGTTCACCGGTTCGATGATAACCACGTTGCGGCCGCCCTCCTGCCGGCGCACGACACGCTGTTCTTCGGTCGTATTCAATGCGCCCTTGGCTTCGGCGCGGTCGCGCAAATCCTGGATCGCGTCGGCGACATCCTTGGGCTGATTGATGAAGGCCTCACCGAGATCGGTCGTCCAGTCGACATCATCGTTGAGCTTCCTGATGACTTCCGGAAAGCGCGCGAGCGCCTTCACGGATTCATCCCAGCGTTGATTATCGATCCCTGAGAAATCCCGGCGCTCAACCGCAGCCTTGTTCCGATCAAGCCAACGCGCCGCCTGGACGATGTCGAGAGGATAGGCGGTGGCGGCAAGCAATTGCGCGAGCAGCGCATCGGGATAAAGCGCGATTGGAGCGACGAGCTTCTCGATCTCGGCGCGGCTGTAGGTCTCCGAGGGCTGCGCCTGCGGCGCAGCGGCAACATCGTCCGGAGGCGCGGCGGGCGCAGGGGGCTGAGCCTGTGCGGCGGACGGCGGAGAGACCGTCGCCGGTGCGGGCACGGGGGCCGGCGTCGCTGCGGGCGCCTGCGCGGGGGTCGGAGGGCGCTGTCGTTTCGGCCTGCGCGAGCAAGACGCGCTGCGGCGCTTGCATGTGCCCAGACGCCACAGTGAACGGGGCCGAGGCGAAAGCCGCCACAAGCGCCAAACAGGACATTTGCCCAAAACTCTTCATGGGAGCACCTAATTAGAATTCTGTTAAATGAATATGAGGGCAAAATCTTCTGGAACATTGTTCCTGATCAAATAGATACTTAACCTATACCACTGTAGAGGCGCTCGCATAGCCTGCTTTTGCAGAGCACGCCTTCGCGACGCTGATCTAGCCCCATCGACGAGGCCCAAGTTCAATATTGGCTCTAAGCACAGGGCTTAGGGTCACGGCGTCGGGCTTCAGCCTGCGAAAAAGTCTTCCTAGAAAGCGCGACCCTGCCCTACCCTGCGCATGACAGGAGGCGCCATTGGTGGACTATTCCGACCGGTCGGATCCAGGCGACCAGGCTGTGATGAACTGGATCATCGCAGGCATGGCCACGGCAGCCGCAGGGTGGATCGGCTGGATGCTCGGCTGGCCTTGGGTATTCGACATCGATGACCCGGACTTCAATCCGTTGATCGTGTTCGAGGCGCTGCTGATCGCAGTGGCGGCGTGGCACGTCGTCAAGGCGTTGCGCTGGCGGGCGCGGTCCAAGGCGTTCGGCGCCGCCGATCTCGAGATTAGCGGGCGCACGCCTGTGCCACTGGGCGGGCAGCTTGCGGGCGTGCTGCGGTTCGGTCGACCCGTGTTCCCCACGGACGCCTGGACGCTGAAACTGACGTGCTTCGACATCCACGAGACGCGCGACACCAGAGACACCTCGACCTCCCCCTACCGACAGGACGCCTATCCGGTGTGGTCTACGACAATCACGCTGCCTGCGGACACCGACACCACACGGGGCCTGCCCTTTTGCATCCAGTTGCCCGCTTCGGTCGGACCGAAGCCTGTACGGCCGCTGGAACGGAAGAACGCCTATTTCCGTTTCACCGCCTCTGTGAACATCCCTGGTTTCAAGCGGGTGGTAAGCCACAATGCCCCGCCTGTGGCCCGCGCGTGGAAACTATTGGTCACCGCGCCTACCGCGGGACCCGAGTTCCGGGTCGAGTTTCCGGCGCCTGTGGAAGACTAGCGTCGATTACCAGCAGGCGGTTCACCTCCGACAAGGCCGCCGAGCCGTTGAGGCGGACTATCCTGATCGGCCGAAGCGTTCGGGCCTCGAACTGTATCCTGTGATGGGTTGAAATTGCGGCTAGTCGAAGCACTTTCCCGAGGTTTCCTGCTGGTCGATGACGCCAACGCGTACGGGTGTTTCCGCTCGGCAGGCTACTTACAAATCGTTTCTTCGTCCTCTAGCCGCATCGATCCCGTGCCCTTGTTGCCGCGTACATCGAGGCTCCGGACAACGCAGTTCGCCTTCGGTCTGTGCATCAGATCTGATAGATGTAAGCGGGTGATACGCCGTGCGTCTTTGCCAGCTCACGACCGGGGTTCCCTTCTTGCGCTCGGCTTTCAGCATCTTGCGGAACGCACAAGTTCCTTTCCTGAGCGGCGAGTACGCTTTGGCGGAGCCTTATTACGCTCGCGTCGCTCTTGTTAGCTCCATTCAGTAGGTTGGTTGCGAGTGCGACAATTTTTTCCAATTGCTTCACCTGACTGCTTCGATAACGACATAATTAGTATTCCCTCTTAATTCAGATTGGAGGCGAGTATATTAGTATAATTTGAAAGTCAACGATAATCCCTCAGATTAACATGATGCGAAGTGCAGGTTCTTCACGTAGAGAGAAGATATGAGATATTCATCTCTCAGACACTTGATGGATTTGTCGCGGGGAGGTGACTCTCTCGCGCACCTCTCACCGTTTCAAGGCAATGACTATGGCTATGACAACCTTTTGAAGTCTGTAACTGCCGTTGTGATTCGGAGACGAACGTTTTTTCGACGTATATTCCCACGATACGATCGACATATGCGACGCAATTGAACGGTGTCGTGCTCGACGAACCACACCACTCCCAAGGACGCGCCGAACAACGTCGCCGCCTCAACGATATTCACTTGATCGCCGCAAAGCACCCGGACGCGTTCGTGGATGGCGGCCCTCGTACAATCGCGCAGTTCCTAAAGGCGGGCTACGTTCGGCACGCTGAAATATTCACACTCCCTGTCTTTCTGGGGCGGGGCATTCGACTGTTTGACCGCTTGAACTTCCGAAGTGCCGATGGAAGCTGATCACGACACGCAGCTTCCGTGCGGAACGGTTGGCATTGCATATTCGATAACGGCACTCGACGCCTAAGTCTTTGACCATGGCTATCCGGTCGACCGCTGAATGATCACACCAGGATTTGGCTTTTACACGGCTAGTTCCGTTGCAATTTTGGCAAGAGAACGACCGCGTGCGCCGTCATGTGCGCAATCAATGCCGCCTCTAGCCCCCTATTCCAATACGACCCAGCTCGAAGAACCATCCCGCGCACGGATCGAGGCCCAGAGACGAAGAACACGATGCCGACCGACAGACGCAGAACGCCCTCGACGTCGTTCCACGGAATAAGGATGGCGGGTTGGCCGCCAGAACGCAGGCCGATGCCGTCCGGCGACAGAAGCAAATCAGGCTCGCGTCCACCGAGCGGCCGGAGCCAGAGTGCATAGCGGACAATCGACGCCGGCTGCAATCAGAATGAAGGCGTCCAAAGTGGCTCGTCAGGTCCCACAAGCAGAAGACACGAAAGCGCCCCGCGCCACCTATAAGGAGATGAAAATGAAGAGATTAGCGCTTTCTGTAATTCTTGGCGTAACTGCGCATTGCGCCTCCGCGCAAGCACAGGTTACCTTCGACATGAGCAGGGTCTCGTGCGCCAACTACACCGCTATGGATCCCGCCACGTCACGCGATTTTTCAGCGTGGATGAGCGGTTGGTTTAATCAGCAGGCTGGCTCATCGACGCTCAACGTCGAGGGCTACCGTCGAAACGTCGCTAACGTTCAAAGCTGGTGTGCATCCAATCCCAATCAGCTTGTCATGGCTGGTCTGAAGAGCGCCGCCGCCAGCGCGCGCCCGGGACAGCCGGGCCCTACCGACATCGACGGCTCATTGATTACCTGTGGGCAATTCCTTGCGGCCGATGCGGACACACAGGCGTTGATCTCATCGTGGATGGGCGGTTGGTTTATGTCCACGAAGAACCTGACCAACGTCGATCTTCGCTACGTCGAGCGCAACTCCAGGGTTGTTGGAGAGGCTTTGCCAGCGTAACAGAAATCAGAAGCTGATGACGGTGATCCAGGAAAACTTCCGGTGATTTCCGCTATCGGGCAGAGGATATAGCGCCGGAGTTAGCGAGAAGCCGTTGACAATCTCAGTCGTTCTAGCGGATACAGGGTGTCGCGATAGCGTTGCCCTGCATTCTGCCGTCTCTGAGTCAGAGGGCCGCTTGAATTCGGCCCGCTGTCTGATTGACGTTCTCGCTGCGGATTCGCGATGTACCACCACCAACAATAGTGTTTGGGAAAGAGGAAAATTTTGCCACGCACTTTAGTGCATTTTCCTGTCAGTGCACTTGTCCCGATCTACACTTAGAATACAATTTTAGTGCGCGTTCGACGAGGAGACTACATCAACATTTTGGGTAGTCCTCGAGGAAGCGAAGCCGCTCTTCAAGTAGTCCACGAATGCAAGAGGACGTTTGCGTCAACTACAGGTAAGGCAGCGCCCCGGCGCACTTAACTTGCCTTTGCACCTTTCAGGTCACCTGGACGGCCTGATGCCCATAGCCCACTTTGCATTTCCACATGGGAGTGGCGGAGGTGCGAGGTTGTTGGGAACCAGCTTTGCGTCCTGGCCCGGAGTCCAAAATAGATTGTTCATACAAGATGAGTTGCGGCACCCATAGAACAGTGGAATGCTTCCTTCAGACGCTTCCTGTGGAGATTTCCTCATGTTGAGTTTCGCATTCTCAAAATGCTCCTGCCAACGGCAGCCTTCGGGCCTTTCCCGACGCCGCTTTTTAGCGACTGCCGCAGCGGGGATTGCAGCCCCGGCTCTTGGACAGACCGCGACCAGTGCCCGCATCGACGTTCATCACCACATTTTCCCACGAGAGGTGATGGAGGTTCAAGAAAAGCTGAATCCAGCCTGGGGGCGACTGCGGACGCCCGAACCCCTGAAGGTTTGGACGCCGCAGGCGATGTTGGCGGATATGGATATAAATGGAATCGCAGCTGTCGTTGCGTCAAACCCGGGGCCGGGCGCCTGGTATGGCGAGCCCGATGGCGCTCGCAAGATCATGAGGACATGGAACGAGTACGCCGCCAAGGTGAAATCGGACAATCCAAGACGCTTCGGCTTCTTCGCTATGATCGCGCTCCCCGATGTGGAGGGCAGCTTAGCAGAGGTTTCTTACGCCTTTGACGTTCTGAAGGCTGACGGGGTTGCGTTCTATACGAGCTATGATGGTGAATATCCGGGCGAGAAGAAGTTCGCACCGGTATTTGAGGAGCTCGATCAGACGATCGGCCGCGGTTTTCTTCCACCCACTCGTCGCCAAGTGTTGCAGTAATGTGGTTCCTGGTATCCCGACCAACGCGTATGAACTTCCCTTCGATACCACTCGAGCAATCGCGAGCTTACTATTCTCCGGTACGTTAAACCAACGTCGGAACATCCGGTTCATATTTTCACATGCGGGCGGCGCACTGCCCGCTCTTGCAGGCCGGATCGACATGCTGACGAAAGACAATAAACGCCTCCGCGAAGCAACCCCCAACGGTGTCGAGGCCGAACTTCAGCGGCTATTTGTTGACACCGCTGGCGCTGGCACCGCAGGGGCTATGGCTGCGGCACTTGCACTACTTCCACAGAGCCAAATTTTATATGGTTCAGACTTCCCGTACCTGTCCCACTCGGAAAATCTTACGCAGCTTAAGCAAAGGTTTCTGCCTGCAGATCTGTCGGCTAGAATTGAACGGGAGAATGCCCGTGCCCTGTTTCCACAGCTTGGTTAGGCGGCGCCATTCGGCTTCAGTGCACTTTCCTGTCAGTGCACTTGTCCCGATCTACACTAAATTAGTAGTGTGTTCGTTCCAGAGGGAAGGCTTTGTGTGACTTGTTACGCGAGACTTCTGCTGTGTTGGTTTTAGTTTGCAATTCCTGCGAAGCCCCCGGGGCCTCGGCTTGGCCCACTCGCTCCATTGTAACCAGTTTCGTGACAGTGTTCCCATT
Source organism: uncultured Alphaproteobacteria bacterium (assembly GCA_963701405.1). Taxonomy (GTDB): domain Bacteria; phylum Pseudomonadota; class Alphaproteobacteria; order Rhizobiales; family Beijerinckiaceae; genus Terripilifer. Next base: position 9,374 of record CAVPAB010000003.1, read on the forward strand.
AAGTTGCTCAGATGCACCCTGAGGAACGCCAATGCATCAACAACCGAATAACCTGCCGCCTGAAAAGCTGAGAATTCTCCATCATGTGTTCCAACAGCTCGTAAGTGATCATTCCGCCGTCAGTCATCATCGTCGACGAGATATTGCCCAACGAGTGATTATTGCCGCGCGACAAAGCTTTGAGACAGCCGACGAACTCATAGCAATTGCAAATGGGCTCGAAGATCATTCGCTTCATGACGCGTGATGAACACTGACTTCCACTGCGCCGCGGGCCGCGATTTGACGCCTCCTGCGTAAATGTAGCGGTTAAGCTTGGTATTTTAATCTTAAACTTGACTATTTCTGGTGGATTTTGCAAAACAAACCCAAAGTAGCGTAACACTCTGTTTTACTTGAATTAATAGGCTCGAGAGGCGGCGCCTATAAGTGGTGGAATCAAGGCATAAGAGTTCGGATCCACCCGCTATTGCGAGGAGACACAGCCCAAAAGAAAACGAGGAGCGTATTAGCGCCCCTCGCGTCTCTAAGTACGTAAACTTTCAAGCAGTTTGGAACGAGCCTACTTGTCCTCGCGGGGATAGACGGCGCGCACCTTCTCCAGCAGTTCGGGACTCATGTTGGAGAAATCGACCACCATCTTCTGCAGGTCTTCGCCGGTCATCGGGCCCGAATCCATCCGCATCTTCTTGAGGTCGCCGGTGAAGCCGGGGTCGACCATGGTGGCGTCGAAGGCGCGGCGCAGCGCCGTGACGCGATCGGCGGGCGCCCGCGGCGTGGTGAAGAACGCCGTGCCGATCTCGCTCGCCGACATGATCGCCGACAGCACCTGCCGCGCCTCCTCGTTGGGCGCGCTTTCGATGGCCGTGGGAATGTTCGGCAGGTCGGGCAACCGCTTCAGCCCGAACTGCGAGAGAATGGTGATGCTGCCGTCCTGGAGCCATGAGGGTTTTGCGGCGCGCACGGCTTCGAAGGCAGTGGAATGTCCTTCCACCTCGCCGCGCTCCACCGCCAGCATGGCTTCGTTGGAGCCCTTGTAGCCCATGACGAGCTTGAACTTGGTGCCCAGCACATTGTTGAGCACCAGCGGGTAGACCGACGCCGTCGATCCGGCGCCCGTGCCGCTGAGCGTCGCTTCGCGCTTCATGGCGTCCCCGATGGTCTTCACCGGCGAGGTCTTCCACGTGAAGACGATGTTGACGAGCGGGCCGATGCGACCGATCCAGTTGAGTTCGGCGGCCTTGAAGCGAACGCCCGGATTTCCGAGCTTCTCGTCGAGCGCCATGGTGGGCGCGCCGAGCGCGATGGAGGACGCGTCCTTCGGCGCGGCGGCGAACATGTGATTGACGGCGAGGAAGCTGCCCGCGCCCGGCATGTTGCGGACGATCACGTTCGGATTGCCCGGAATGTGCTTGCCGATGTGCTGCCCCAGCATGCGCGAGAACGTGTCGTTGCTGCCGCCCGTGGCGTAGCCGACGATGATCTCGAAGTTGCGGCCCTTGTAGAATTCCGCGGGCGTCTGCGCGCAGGCGGCGCCGCCGCAGATCACGATCGCGGCGGCAAGCGCCGATGTCGTCCCTGAACCCTTCATCCCTCTGTTCTCCCTTTTTTGTCCGGGCGCGCCGCTCCCTCAAGCTTTTGCCGCTCGCGCGCCCGGCCAGAAGGTATCAGCGGAGCCGCAAACCGCAATAGAACCGGCCGCTCCCGCGGGCGCCTTGTCGGCGGCGCTCTGTTCCACGTATCCTGCGGCAAAACATGGGGAGGGAGAAGATTGTGGCCAGAATGTTCGGTGCGCTCCTTGTTCTGGGGCTTGCAGGCCTGACGCTGGCGGGCGAGGCCGCCGCCGCCGAGCGGACGCCAGCCGCGCCGTCTCCCGCATGGCCAGCCGACATCGATCCCAGATCGGGCTTCCGCCTGCCGCTTCCGCGCCGGGAGGATCTCGACGAACTCGGACGGAAAACCTACGACCGCGGCGCGACGCCCGGCGCCAACATCGCCGGGCTTCAGGGCCCCGCCGGCATCCAGCTCTACAGCCCTTGGGCGACCCATCAGCTCTCGATCCTGAGCAAGCACCTGCGCGACGACGCCGGGTTCACGCCGCGCGTGCGTGAAATCGCGTTCCTCACGACATCGCGGGAGATGGACAACCAGTTCGAGTGGACGGCGCACGAACCGGTCGCATTGAAGGTGGGCGTGCCGGAGCAAGTCATCGACGTCATCAAGCATCGCAAGCCGACCGACGGCCTCGAGGAGACCGACGCCATCGTCATCAATCTGGGTCGGCAGATCTGGCGCGATCACAAGGTCGATTCAGACACGTTCGCGCGCGCGCACGCCATTTTCGGGTCGCGCATGCTGGTCGATCTCGTGCTGCTGATGGGACATCACGCCACCATCGCGGGCCTGCTGACCACGTTCGACATGCAGCTTCACGCGGGCCGCGAGCCGCTGCTGCCAAAGACCTGAGCGCGGCGCGCTCACCCCAGAAAACATCGGAGGGAGAAACATGCGACATCGCAGCTGGCTTCAGGCGATCGCCCTTGGCGCTCTGGCCGTTCAGGCCTGGGGCGCAAGCGCGCAGGAGAGCGCGGACGCTTTCTACAAGGGCCGCAACGTCACGATCATCGCCGGCTCGGCCGCCGGCGGAGGCATCGACATCTATGCGCGGCTCGTCGGCCGGCATCTGGGCAAGCACCTGCCCGGCAGGCCCAACATCATCGTCCAGAACATGCCGGGCGCCGGAAGCCTTGCGGCGGCGCGGCATCTCTATTCCGTGGCGCCGAAGGACGGCTCGACGCTCGGAGTCGTGCTCTCGACCTCGCTCTTCGATCCCCTGATGACGGGCCAGTCGCTCGCCGCCTACGATCCGCGCAAGTTCATCTATGTCGGCAACGCCCACGCGGAAACATCGGTCTGCGTGGTGCGGCGCGATGCGCCGGTGCAGAGCTATGGCGAACTTGCCGACAAGGAGCTCATCGTCGGGGGGACGGGTTCGGGCAGCGCGCTGGTCGACTATCCGCTCATGGAGCGGCAATTGCTGGGATCGAAACTGAAGCTGATTTCCGGCTACAAGGGCTCGGCGGACGTTGCTCTGGCAATCGCGCGCAACGAGGTGCAGGGCGTGTGCGGCCTGCTCTGGTCCAGCGCCAAGCAGCAATTCCCGGACGTGTTCGAGCCCAACGGCGCCCACAGGGTGATGGTGCAGCAGGACGCCGCGCCCATTCCCGAGCTGCAGAAGATGGGCGTGCCGCTGATCATGGAATACGCGCGCACGCAGGACCAGAAACTGGCGCTCATCGCCTTTCTCTCGCGGTCCGCCGTGAACCGGCCGTTTTTGCTTCCCCCGGGCGTGCCCGCCGACCGCGTCGCGACCATGCGCAGCGCGTTCATGGCGACGATGAAGGACGGCGAACTGGTGGCGGAGGCGACGAAGCAGAAGCTCGGCGTGGACGCCAACACGGGCGATGAAGCGCTGGCGCTGGTGGAAAGGATCTACGCGACGCCCGCGCACGTGCTCGAAATCCTCCGCAAGGCCAGGGAGGCTGCGGGCGGATGAGGGCGTGATCTCCGGCCGCCCGCGCATCCGGGTCGCTGGAACTGGAGTTCGCGGGCCCTTGGCGCTAACTATCTCCGGCAAGTTCACGGAGGCCGCTCACCAATGCTGCTGAGGGAATACGCGCCGGCGGTCAGCTTCGGCACGAGCGGCCTGCGGGCGCTCGTGACCGATCTGACGCCCGAGGTCACAAGCGCCTATGCGCGCGCTTTCGTGCGGGCCTTGCGGTCGCTGGGCGCCCGTCCGGACGCGTGCGTCATCGGATGGGACCTCAGGCCAAGCAGCCCGGCCATCGCAGCGGCCATCTGCGCGGGGCTGGAAGCGGAGGGCGTGCGTCCCGAGATTGCAGGCGCGTGCCCGACGCCGGCCATCGGCCTGCGCGCGATCGCGACGGGGCGGCCTGCGATCGTCGTGACCGGAAGCCACATTCCCTTCGACCGCAACGGCGTGAAATTCTTCACGGCCCGCGGCGAGATCACGAAAGCCGACGAGACGGCGATCGCCGCGGCGGACGCAAGCGAGCTTCTCATCGACGCGGCGGCGCTCGAAGGCGCGCTGCAACGCTGGCGCGCGGCGCTCACGCAGCCTTCTGGCGAAACGCTCGCCGCCTATCGCGCGCGTTTCCTCGATGCGTTCGCGCCGGGCGCGCTCGCGGGCCTGCGCATCGGCGTGTACGAGCACAGCGCCGTGGGGCGCGATCTTCTCGCAAGTCTTCTGGCCGATCTGGGCGCGCAAGCGATTGCGCTCGGGCGCAGCGATTCTTTCGTGCCCATCGACACCGAGGTCGTTCTGCCGGAGGACGAAGCGCGCGCCGCCGCATGGTGCGCGCAGCATCGTCTCGACGCCGTCGTCTCGACCGACGGCGACGGCGACCGGCCGTGGATCTGCGACGAGCGCGGCGCGTTCCTGCGCGGCGACGTGGTCGGCGTGATCGCTGCGCGGCGGCTCGGAGTCGACGCCATCGCGACGCCGGTCAGCTCGAACACGATGCTCGAGAAGAGCGGCCTGTTCCGCGCGATCGCGCGCACGCGCATCGGATCGCCGTTCGTCATCGACGCCATGGAGGCGCTGGCGCGGGAGCCTGGCCTCACTGTCGCCGGCTATGAGGCGAATGGCGGCTTCCTCACGCAAACCGCCACGCACATGAACGGCGCGGTCCTCTCGCCGCTTCCCACGCGGGACAGCATTCTGCCGATCCTTCTCGTGCTGACGAGCGCGAAGGAGCGCGGCGCGCCTTTATCCGCGCTGCTGGACGAATTGCCGGCGCGGCGCACGGCGTCGGGCAGCATCAAGGGAATCGCAACAGACGCCAGCGCCGCCTTCATCGCGCGCCTGCGCGCCGAGCGCGGACAGTCTCGCGCGGTTTCTCGCGTTCGCCGGGTCGCAGCCTGTCCGGGATGATTCAACCGACGGTCTGCGCGTCGAACTCGCCAGCGGCGACATCGTGCATCTGCGCCCGTCGGGCAACGCGCCCGAATTCCGGTGCTATGTCGAAACAGGAAGCCAGGAGAGCGCCGACGCGCTTTTGGGCGCGGCGCTTGCGAACATCGGCGCGGCGTTCGGGCTCGCGCGCTAGCCGCCGACCTTCGTCGCGCGCCATGCCTTGGGCCGCAGGCCGCGCATTTCCGAGCCGTTCACCGAGCCGTAATACTGCACGCCGCCGACGATGAAGCTGATCTCGTCGCCGTGGAGACGGCCTTCCTGCACCGGCACGCCGCCCAGCGAGCCGGTGAACTTCTGAAACTTCTGCTCGATGAGGAAGTCTGACCCGGCGAGCTTCCACGCCCCGTTCGCGTTGGCGGGCACGATGTACTTGTAGACGGTGCACCACGCATTGCACGGGCGGGGACCGTGGCGATCTCGTCGTGATCCCAGTTGCTGATCGTGTAGCCGACGGTGACGATGCGCACGCCCGGACGGAGCTTGAGGAAATTGGGAACGAGCTTGTCGAGGTTCTGCGTGAGCAGGAACAGCGGCAGCGACGCTCGCCTTCGACAGGTCGGCGGCGTACATGTCGCCCTCGATGAACATCGCCCTGTCGGCGACGCCCGCCTCATTCGCGTAGCGGTTCGACAGTTCCACCATCTTCGGGTTGAATTCGACGCCGTGGCCGCGCGCGCCCCGTCGCGCCGCGGCGATCACCATGCGCCCGTCGCCGGAGCCAAGGTCGATCACATAATCCTGCGGCGTCAACGCCGCGAGATTGAGCGCGACCTCCACTGTGGCGTCGGGCGTCGGCACCCAGACCACGTCCTTGCCCGGCTGGCCGGAATAGGGTTCGAAAGGCTCGTCGGCTTGCTGCGCCGCCACGCCGCCCGGGGCGGAAAACGCAAGCGCCAGAGCCAGAAACGCGCCTGCGGCGCTTTTCGCGACGCGTGCCGCGTGCGATCCCATCGTCCGACAAAAGCATGACCTGTCTCCAATTGCGCAATGGCGAAGCCCGGCGCCAGCGCGCGGAAAATGTATCAGCGCGCCGGCGGCTGTAAAATCCCGGCGGTTTCACAACTGAGTGTGCGCGCGACGGGTTGCTCTATTCCACCATCGCGACGTCGCGGCGCGCGCGGATGGCGGGCGCGGCGACCACGACGAGAAGCAACGCCGCCACGGCGAGGAAGCCGACGCTGATCGGGCTGCTCAGGAAGATCGCGGGGTCGCCTCGCGAGATGAGCAGCGCGCGCCGCAGATTCTCCTCCATCATCGGTCCGAGCACGAAGCCCAGGATCAGCGGCGCAGGCTCGCATCCCAGCTTGAGGCAGAGGTAGCCGAACACCGTGAAGAAGCCGAGCACCGCGAGGTCGGTGACGTTGGAATTGATGGTGTACGTCCCCACGCAGCAGAACGCGACGATGGCGACGAACATCATCCTGTAGGGCACGCGCACGAGGCGGACCCAGATGCCCACGAGCGGCAGGTTGAGGATGACGAGCATGAGGTTGGCGATCCACATGCTGGCGATGACGCCCCAGAACAATTCCGGCCGGTCGGTCATCACGCGCGGACCGGGGCTGATGCCGTGCACCATCAGCGCGGCGATCATCAGCGCCATCGTCGGATTGGAGGGGATGCCCAGGGTGAGCATCGGGAATCATGGACGTCTGTGCGCCGGCGTTGTTGGCCGATTCCGGCGCGGCGACGCCCCTGATGTCGCCTTGCCCGAACGTGCGCGGGTGGCTGGCGACTTTCTTCTCCAGCGTGTAGGCGGCGAACGAGGCCAGAAGCGCGCCGCCGCCGGGAAGCACGCCAAGAAGCGAGCCGAGCGCGGTGCCTCGCAGCACGGACGGTATGCACAGGCGAATGTCCGCCCAGCTCGGCAGCACGCGTCCGACGCTGCTGGCGATGGCGCTTTTCAGCTCGCCCTTCTCCAGGTTGATCGCGACTTCGGCAAGCCCGTAGATCGCCATGGACAGCGCGACGAACTCGACGCCGTCGGCAAGGCCCGAGATGTCGTAGGTGAAGCGGCGCACGCCCGAATTGATGTCGGAACCCGCGAGGCCGAACAGACAGGCCGAGGAGCACCATGCCGATCGCCTTCACGATCGAGCCGTGCGCGAGAACGACCGCGGCGATGAGGCCGCACACCATCAGCGAGAAGTATTCCGCCGGCCCGAATTGCAGGGCGACCTTCGCCAGCGGCGGCGCGCCGAAGGCGATGACGAGCGCGGCCACGCAGCCTGCGAAGAACGATCCGAGCGCCGCGATTCCCAGCGCGGGACCGGCGCGGCCCTGCCGCGCCATCTGGTGACCGTCGAGACTCGTGACGACCGAAGACGCCTCGCCGGGGATGTTGATGAGGATGGCCGTGGTGGAGCCGCCATACTGCGCGCCGTAATAGATGCCCGCCATCATGATGAGCGCGGAGATCGGATCGAGCGTGAACGAGATCGGCAGCAGCAGCGCCAGCGTGGTCACGGGGCCGATGCCGGGCAGCACGCCCACCATCGTGCCGAGCAGCGCCCCGATCATGCAGTACATGAGATTTTGCAGCGACGAGGCGACGCCGAGGCCGAGCATGATGTTGGAGAAGACGTCCATCACTGGCCGCCCATCAGAAGGCCGGCCACATCGCCAGCGGCAGGCGCAGGGCGAAGACGAAAATGAGCGCGGTGAGCGCCGTCAGCGCGACGCTCAACGCCGCCGCCTCCAGCCATCGCGCGTCGGGCGTGGCGAACGCGGCGATGAACGTTGTGAGGATCAGCGAGAGCACAAGGCCGAGCGGCTGGATTGCGACGGCGAAGACGAGCACGCTGAAGACCAGGACCAGCAAGCGGGCGCGGCTGGATGCGCTCGACCGCTTCGCCCCGAAACGCCAGCGAGCGCACGACGAGGATGACGCCAAGAAACGCCAGCGCCCAGCCCAGAAGCGTCGGGAAATAGCCCGGGCCCATGCGTCCGCCGCGGCCCATGGAATAGCCGCTCGCCGTCACGATCGCGAGCGCGGCGAACGCCAGGAACATCAGCCCGGCCCAGAAATCCTTCGGCGCGCGAATGAACATCGTCGTCGCCGATCAGTTTTCCTTCAGCTTGCCGTCCTCGATCACCTTTTTCCACTTGGCGAACTCGGCGCGCACGAACGCGTCGCCGTCCTTCGCGCTCGTGCCGCGGGGCGACGCGCCGACCTTGGCGAACGCCTTGGCGAGCTCGGGGTTCTTGAGCGCGGTCGTGATCGCCGAATTCAGCTTGGCGACCACATCGGGGGGCGTTGCGGCTGGCGCGAACACCGACAGCCAGAGATCCACGACGAAGTCCTTCTGGCCCGCTTCCTCCATGGTCGGCAGGTCGGGATAGACCTCGCTGCGCCGATCGCCGGTGGTCGCGAGCGCGCGCACGCGATTGTCGCTGGTGAACGGCAGGGCGCCGGCGATGCTCGAGAACGCGAACTGCACCTTGTTGCTCATGAGGTCCGGATAGGACTGGCCGATGCTCTTGTAGGGAATGTGCGTGGCGTCCATACCCGTGCGCTGCTTGAGCAGTTCGCCGGCAAGATTGGGCGTCGTGCCGATGCCTGCGGAGGCGAAGTTCAGCTTGCCGGGATTGGCTTTGCCATAGGCGACGAGGTCGCTGATGCTCTTGACCGGCAGGTCCGGCGCGGCGACCACCACGAGCGGCGACGAGGAGATGACGGAAACCGTGGTGAGCTGCTTGAACAGATCGTAGGGCATGGAGGGTTGCAGCGTCGGGTTGATGACGATCGCCGGGTCCATCAGCACGATGCTGTAGCCGTCGGCGCCCGCGCGGGCCACGGCGTCGGTGCCGGTGATGCCGCCCGCGCCCGGCCTGTTCTCGACGATGATCTGCTGCCCGAGGGCCTCGCCCGCATATTGCGCGAGCGTGCGCCCGACATAGTCGACGATGCCGCCGGGCGAATAGGGCAGCACGAGGCGAACGGGCTTGTTGGGATAGGCTTGCGCCATCGCGCCTCCAGCGCCGGCGCACACTCCGAGCGCGAGAGCCAGACCCGCAGCAGCAGCGCCGCGCGCGAGCGATCTGACGCTCCAAAACCGCTTCCCATGTGCTCTCCTGAAAATCGTCCCAAAAAAGAGACGCTGAGAGCTCGTTCACGCCGACGAGGGAGTCAAGCAACGTCGCCGTGGGCGCCGCAACGCGTCTCGCAGAGGCGGCCTCATACATCTATGACGCAGTGTATGGTTCAGGCCACGCTTAGCGCCGCTCATCCTTCATGGTAGGCTGAATTTTCGAGTTCGTGTGCCGACGGAAAGTTTGCTGCGTGCGCCAAAGGCTGATTCTACTTGTCATCGCGGCGCTGCTCCCCTTGATCGCCCTCATCGGCGTTCTGAGCTTTCTGTCGGTGTCGCAGAAGCGCACGGCGCTGCGTCAGGAAGCGATCGGCTATTCGGCCACGGTGCTGCAATCGGTCAATCGTGAATTGCGGTCGCAGCGCGAACTCGCCGAGATGCTCGCGCGCTCGCCAACTCTCGATGAATCCGGATCGAAGCTGCAAGCCTTCCACGAGGTCGCGACGCGCTTCGTCGAACAGGTGCGGGGATGGGACCGCGTGTTCCTCCTCGATGCGTCGGGCCAGCAGGTCGTCAATACGGCCACGCCGTTCGGCGCCCCGTTGCCCAAGGTCGTCGAGGTCGACGCTTTCCTGCGGGCGCTCAAGTCCCCGGAGTCGAGCGTCAGCAATCTCGTCGGGCCGGGGCCGATGGCGTCCGACAGTTCGCCGAGAATCCTCGTGCGCACGCCGGTCGAGCGCAACGGCGAAACACGATACATCCTGACCGTCGTCCTGCGTCCCGACGTCTTTCACCGAATGGTGATTGAAACCAACGTGGCCCCCGGGTGGCGGCCTTTCCTGATCGACGGCGCCGAGCGTGTCATTTCTGCGCCGCAGGCGAGCGATGCCGTCGGCCAACGCGCGGGCCAGGCGGCGATCGACGCGCGCGCACGGGGCCTCAGCGGCGTCTATTCCGGACGCGCATGGAACGGCGAACCCGTCATAACCGCTTTCCAGAAGTCGCCGGACAGCGGGTGGTCGGCGCATATCTCCATTCCCGCCGCGCAGTACAACGCGCCGCTGAAGCGTTCGCTCGGCATCATCGCGGCGCTCGTGACGCTGGCGCTCGCGCTGTCGGGCGTCTTCGCCATCATCGCGCGGCGCGAACTGAACGCCATGCGATCGGAGGCCGATGCGCTTGCGCGAGCGACGCGGATGGAGGCGCTCGGGCGCATGACCGGCGGCGTCGCGCACGACTTCAACAATCTCCTGATGGTCGTGACCACCGCCGCGGACATGCTGAGAAAACGCAACCAGGACAGGGCGAACGAGCGCTTTCTCACGGCGATCCAGAACGCCGCCGAACGGGGAACAAGCATCACCCGGCAATTGATGACGTTCTCGCGCGGCCAGGGCGGACAGATCGAAACCTTCGACGCCGGATTGCGGCTGGCCAGCATCAAGTCGCTCATCCGCCAGTCGGTCACCGACGACATCGTCGTCGAATACGACATCCCCGTCGGCAGCCATTTCGTCGCCGTCGATCCCGTGCAATTCGACCTTTCGATCATCAACGTGGTCGTGAACGCGCGGGATGCGATGCCGAACGGAGGGCGCATCGTGATCGCGCTGAAGCGCGCCGACATGCCCGGCAACCGGGGCCGCACGGGCCTGCAGATCTCGGTCACGGACAACGGCGCCGGCATTGCGGCCAAGGACCTGCCGCACGTGTTCGAGCCCTTCTTCACCACCAAATCCGTCGGCAAGGGCACGGGGCTCGGGCTCAGCCAGGTCTATGGATTCGCCAAGGCGCAGGGCGGGTTCGTGGAGATCGACAGCGCGCCCGGACGCGGCGCGCGGGTCATGATCTACCTGCCGGAGGTGGACGCGCCGCCCATCTCCAAGCCTGCCCCGCGCGTCGCCCTCGATCTCGACTGGCGCGCCGACGGACTGGAAGCCGTCGTCGTCGACGACAACGACGACGTGCGCGTGCTGACCGGGGAAGTGCTCGCGGACATCGGCTTCAACGTGCGCCACGCGTCCAACGCAAGCGAAGCGCTGGCGCTTTGCGAAGCGGGCGCCGATCTCGTCGTCTCCGACATCGTGATGCCTGGCGCCATGGACGGCGTGACGCTCGCCCGCACCATACGCCAGCGCTGGCCCGACATGCAGACGATCCTGATGACGGGTTACAGCGAAGCGTCGCGGGACGCTGTCGCGGCGGGATTCCGCGTGCTCGGCAAGCCTTTCACGCGCGACGCCCTGCTCGAAGCGATCAGCACGAACCGCTTCGACGAGGCGCCGCGCAGACGCCGCACGGACGTCAAGTAAGCAGCCTCACGCCGCGAACCGCGCGAGCGTCTCCTTCTCGAACGCGAAGACTTTCTGCACGCTCTCGCGCGCCGATATGCGTTCGAAGAAGCCCTTGCAATTGGGCCAGCGCGCGATGTCGTAGTCGAGCTGAGACGCGCGCCGCAGGCACCAGAAGAGATGCGCGTCGGCGGTGGAGAAGCTGGTCGAACAGGAACTCGCGGCCGGCGAGCATCTGGTCCGCGATCGCGAAATTCTCGTCCAGCGCCGCCCTTGCGAGGCGCCGGACGCTTTCCTCGGAGCCGGGCGCGTCGCAGCACTTGCTGGGCGTGTTGAGGAGGCTGAGGTTCGGGTGAATGCCAGACGAGCACCATGAGGCGACCGAGATCGCCTGCACGAACAGCCACGGATCTTCCGGCATCAGGCGCGCCTTTGGAAACGCGCGCGCGATCCACACGTGCATGGCCGAATTTTCCGTGAGGCCTTTCCCGTCCACCAGAAGCAAAGGCACCTTGTGCTTTGGATTGAGGCGCAGGAAGTCCGGCGACATCTGCTCCTTCCTGCGAAAATTGAGCGCCTCGACCCGGAACGGCGCGCCGGCCTCCGTCAGGGCGACGAACGGCACGAGGGCGCAGGTGTTGGGCGCGTAGTAGAGCACGATATCCATGCCGCTTCCTTTCGTTGATCAAGGCGAGCCTAGCAGGCTGGCGATTGCTGTGAAGCCCCTGCCGCGCTCGCTCATCCACGCGCCTCTTGCGCATTTCCGCCCATGGGGCAAACTGGCGTCAAACAACGCGCGGCGCGAGACGCCTGCGCCAAGGGAGGATGGCCGATGGCGAGACGCCCCCTGTTTTCCGCCGCAATGGCGGCGTTTGTCGGCGCTTGCGGCGCGGGACCAACGGCTCTGGCGCAATCGTTTTACGAAGCCCGCACCGTCAATCTTCTGATCGGCTACGGGCCGGGCGCAGGCTATGACGCCTACGGCCGTCTCGTCGCGCGTCATTTCGGGCGGCACGTGCCGGGCAACCCCACGGTCGTTCCGCAGAACATGCCGGGCGCGGGAAGCATGAAGGTGGCCGGCTACATCTATTCCGTCGCGCCCAAGGACGGCAGCGTGTTCGGCATCTTCGCCACGGCCGCGGCGCTGGAGCCGCTCTACACGGGCAACACGACGCTGTTCGATCCGGCGAAGTTCACGTGGATCGGCAATCTCGACGAGACCATCGGCACGTGCGCGGTCTGGCACACAGCGGGCGTGTCGAAGCTCGAAGACCTGCGCACCAAGGAAGTGATCTTCGGCGGCAGCGGACCGGCGGCGATCAACTCGCAACACGCGGCCGCGCTGAAGAACCTGCTCGGACTCAAGATCAAGATCATTCAGGGATACAACGGGGCCCTCGAAACGCGCCTCGTCATGCCGCGCGGCGAATTGCAGGGCGGGTGCGGCTTCGCGCTTTCCTCGCTGCAGGCGCAGCATACGGCGGATTATCGCGAAGGGCGCCTCAAGCCGATCGTCCAGCTCGCCATCGAGAAGCATCCCGAACTCGAAGGCGTCACGCATATCTACGATTACGCCAGGGATGAGCAAACGCGGCAGGTGTTCGACCTCGTTTTCGGCAGCCACGTGCTGGGCAGGCCCTTTGCCGCCCCGCCGAACATTCCCGAGGACCGCAAGAAAATTCTGCGCGACGCGTTCATGGCGACAGCCAACGATCCCCAGTTTCTCGCCGAGGCCGAGAAGGCGAGCCTGCCGATCAAGGCGAGCGACGGCGCAAAGGTGGAGCAGCTCTTCGAGCGCTTCATGAGTTCGTCGCCCGCGGTCGTCGCCATCGCATCCAAGGCGATCAGGGACTAGGCGGCGAGCGCGCGCACTCGCGCTACGTTTCCTCGTCCTCGACGAAGTCCTGGTCGATCAGATATCCCGTGAGCTGCATGAGGAAGAGGCTCACGGCGTAGATTTCCAGCGAATGCCTGCCGATCCAGCGCAGCGCGCGCGCGACGGGCGCGGGCGCGGCGAAGGGCGCGTCGGCGCGCCGGAAGCCGACAAGCGTGATCGCAAGACCGCAGATCAGCGCGGCGAGAGCCGCCGCGTGCGCGGGCTCGAATTCGAAGTCGCGCGTCTCGACGAAGAGATACACGGCGACGCAGAAGATCGCGATGGCGTTGCGCTGCAGGCGCATCTGCGGGTTTGCGCGGGCGATGGCCTCTCGGGCCGCGATGCCGAACAAGGCCCACAGCCAGCCCTCCGCGCCATATTCGAGAACGGGCGCGACCACCGGGATCATCGCCGCGCACAGGACAGCAATGGGCGCGAGCCCCCAGCGCTCTCCCCATGGGGTGGACAGGACGCGCGTCTCGATCCACATCGCCGCCAGCCGCACCAGCGCGAAGTTGAACAGGATGTTGAACGTGACGTCTTCGAGATCTTCGGAGACATAGTAATCGAGCGCGGTGAGGATCGCGCCGAGCACGAGCCAGCTCATGGGGATCGTGCGGGTGCGGGCGAAACCGATCAGGAAGAAGAAGATCGGCGCGGCGGCGCGCCCGACAACGCGCCACCATTCCTCGTCGGGCGCGAAGAACAAGCCGAAGTGATCGGCGAAGACGAAGGCGAGGCCCGCGAGCTTCAGGAGGTCGGTGGTGGTGACCGGTGCGGGAGAACGCATGAGCGCTGACTTTTCGCTGGTTTCGCCTGAGTTGGGGCTCTTGATAGGCCTTCCGCGCGAACGCGGCAATCAGGCAGCGGGTTCGGGAGATTTCGCCATTCTGCGGTCGCGGAGGGTTGCGAGCGTGATGGCCCCCGCGCCCTGGAACAACAATCCCGCGCTCAGCACGTCGAGCGCGTATTCGGGCCAGCGCTCGCTCGCCATGCGGGTGAAATACGTGGCCGCGGCGAAGATGGTCGTCATGATGACGGCGTTGCGGGTGGAGACCCATGTGGCGCGCACGAGCGGATTCTCGTCCTTGCGGAAGCGCAGCAGCGCGAACAGGATGATGTAGCCGATCAGCGTCGCGCTGATCGCCGAGAAGCCGATCGTGAACGGCTCGATGGGGCGGGGCAGGACGATCTTGTCCCACAGGTCGTAAAGCGTGTGCAGGCCCGCAACGGCAAGAATGGCTGCGATCAGCAGCGCGACCGCCTGCTCGGCGCGCACGCCCCGGCCGAAGACGATGGCCGCCATCGCGTAGATGACGACATCGTAGCCCCAGTCGAGCGCATCCTTGAGAAGCTGCCGCGAGCCCAGCGAGAGCGCCCACGCCGCTTGGCCGGAGGCGAAGAGCAGGATGCCGAGCGCGATCGCCCAGATGGTGCGCTTGTAGGCGAGGACCGAGCCTTCGAAAGCGCCCATGGACCGGCCTAAAGCTCTTGCCAGCGGTCGAACGTCGCCGCCTGGCCGCGCCGCACGCCCTCGTCGTCCACCACGTTCCAGATGACGGCGTTCTCGATGTGAAAGCGGCGTCCCGTGGACGAGACGCGCACGCCAGCGTAATCATCGATGAAGCCCTTGCGGGCGGCGGTCGCGAGCAGGCGCTCGCGCTCCTCCCGCAGCACCGGCTCGGCGGTGACGCGGGACGGCATGCGCGTGAAATCCGAAAAGCTCATCTCCCAGAGCGCCAGCGCCTGGCGGTTGCCGTAGTTGAGGACCGGATCGTCCTCGAGCCCGTGGGACAGCACGACGAAGGGCGCCTCGAACAGGGCGCGCGCGGCCTCGATGCCGCCGGGGCCGGCGGGCAGAAGATCGCGCCCGACGATGCGCGCGAAAGAGCGCAGCAGCAGGCCGGAATGGCGCACGATGGGCTCGCGCCGCCACGGCTCGCCGAAGGCTGTTTCCTGTTCGTTCACGCGAGCGTCCTGCATGCCCTGCCCCGCGCCATGCGGAGGCGTCCTGTCTAGCGCACCGGCGCCGCCCCGCAAAGAGCTCGCAACTGGCCGGATATGCACTATGTCAGGGGTGGAAAATGGACGCCCGACCATGCGCTTCGACAATTCCTACGCCCGCTTGCCCGATCGGTTCTATACGCGCACGCCGCCCGTCGCCGTGTCCGCGCCGCGCATGCTGAAGTTCAACCGCAAGCTTGCCGAGGAACTCGGCGTCGAGGTTCCGGACGACGAGCAGACCCGGGCGAAGATCTTCACCGGCAACTTGCTGCCCGAGGGCAGCGAGCCGCTGGCGCTCGCCTACGCCGGGCACCAGTTCGGCCATTTCACGCCACAGCTGGGCGACGGGCGCGCGGTGCTGATCGGCGAACTCGTCACAGCGCGATGGCGGGCGGCGCGACATGCAGCTCAAGGGCTCGGGCCGCACGCCGTTCTCGCGCGGCGGCGACGGGCGGGCGGCGTTCGGACCCGTGCTGCGCGAATACGTGATCAGCGAGGCGATGCATGCGCTCGGCGTTCCCACCACGCGCTCGCTCGCGGCGGCCGCGACGGGCGAGACCGTGTATCGCGAGGCGCCCCTGCCCGGCGCCGTGCTGACGCGCATCGCCGCCAGCCATCTGCGCATCGGCACGTTCCAGTTCTTCGCCGCGCGCGGCGACACTGAGGCGGTGCGCATTCTGGTCGACTACGCGATCGACCGGCATTATCCGCACCTGAAGGGCGCGGCCGATCGCGCGCTGGCGCTGTTTGCAGCCGTCGTCGACGCGCAGGCGCGGCTGGTCGCGAAATGGCTGAGCATCGGCTTCATTCATGGCGTGATGAACACCGACAACACCACGATTTCCGGCGAGACGATCGATTACGGCCCCTGCGCCTTCGTCGACGCCTACGACCACATGGCGGTCTTCAGCTCCATCGATGCGCAGGGCCGCTACGCCTTCGGCAACCAGCCGCCCATCGCGCAATGGAATCTCGCGCGGCTCGCCGAGACGTTGCTGCCGCTGATCGACGAGGACAAGGATCGTGCGGTCGAAGCGGCGACCGCGGGGCTGCAGGCCTTCATGCCCGCGTTCCGGGACGAGTGGACGCGCCTCATGCGCGCCAAGCTCGGCCTGATGCGCGAGGAGGAGGGCGACGTCGAACTCGCCAACGATCTCCTGAACGCGATGCACAAGGCGGGCGCTGATTTCACGCTTACCTTCCGCACGCTGCCCGCTCACCTCGAGGACGACGCGTCGGGCGCGCAGGACAGCGCAGACATGAAGGACTGGCTCGGCGCATGGCGCGCGCGGCAGGCGCGGGAAACGCAGCCGCCGCAGGCCCGGCGCGAGTTGATGGAGAGGGCGAACCCAATTTTCATTCCGCGCAATCACCGCGTCGAGCAGGCGCTGGCGAGCGCCACCAATGGCGATTTCGGCGCGTTCGACCGGCTGCTGGACGCGGTGTCGCGCCCGTTCGACGCGCGCGAGGATCTTATTGATCTCGCCCAGCCGCCCGCGCCGCAGGAGCGCGTGCTGCAGACTTTCTGCGGGACCTGACCTTCTCTTCCGCTTCAACGGACGCGGATGGTTCAGGCCCCGGGCGGCGCAGGTTCATGCTGTGCTTTTGCGTGTTCACGTGTTCGCGCAGCAGCGCCTCGGCGCGGGCGCCTTCGCGCAATTCGATGGCGTTGACGATCTCATGGTGCTGGCGCTGGGCGTACCAGAGATCGTCGTACATCTGCTTCAGGTTCAAGCGGTCGAACGCGATCGTCGCCGGCGATGTAAATGGAATGCGGTTCACGCGCTCCAGCAGTTCGCTGACGATCGAGACGCCGGCGGCTTCCACCAGCGCGTCGTGGAAGCGCCCGTTCATCTCGCCGTAGCGCTGCTCGTCGGCTTCGACGATGTGTCCCTTGGCGAAGATCGCGTCGCCTTCAGCGAGGACTTCGCGCAGCCGGCGAGAATTTGCGCGGAGGCGCCGCGCTCGGCAAGCTGCCGCGCCGCGAAGCCTTCCAGCGCGCCGCGCACATCCACGCCCTCCGCGATTTCGGCGATCGTGAACGCGCGCACGGCGAAACCGCGCGCGCCCGAGGCCACCAGCAGGCCTTCCCTCGCGAGCACGGGCAAGGCCTGGCGCACCGGCGTGCGGGACACCCCCAGTCGCTCGGCGACCTGCGCCTCGGGGATGCGCTGGCCGGGCGCGAACGATCCCTGCAGGATCATCTGCCTGATGCGCGCCAACACTTCTGAATTGAGCTTCATCGCCGCCCTGCGTCTCCCCTGCCCGCTCCCCGTCTCGGGCGCGGCGGCCAGTCTCGGCCCTCGTTATCAGAAAAAGGCCGCCGTGTAATTTGGGATACAAAATTTGCAATTTCTAGCCAGAAATAGCCATCAGATCTGGCTAAAATATCCTTGACGGGATCCCAAACCAGCAATACCGTCCCGCCAACGTGAGGTCCGAGCGGAGGAGAGCGCCATGGGTCAGGATGCGCCGAAGGGCCGGCCGGCGCCGCGCCATGCCGATCACACCACCCCGCTCATTCGCAACGCCTGGTATGTCGCCGCCCGGTCTTCCGAAATCGGGCGCGAGCTGTTGGGCCGCACGCTGCTGGAGCGGCGCGTCGTCATGTACCGCACGCGCGAGGGCGCGCCTGTCGCGCTCGACGACCGCTGCCCGCACCGCTCGTTTCCGCTCTCGAAGAGCCGGCTCGACGGCGACCGGATCGTCTGCGGCTACCACGGCATGACGTATGAACCGGACGGCCGCTGCGTGCACATCCCCAGCGTTCCGAACGCCGCGCCGAACGTGCGCGTACGCAGCTACCCGCTGGTGGAGCGCGGCCCGCTGGTGTGGATCTGGATGGGCGACGCCGACCAGGCCGACGAGACGAAGATCCCCGACTTGCCATGGCTCGACGATCCGCGCTGGACCAGCGTGACGGGCGATTTCCGCATCGGGACCAACTATGTCGCCATGCACGAGAACCTGCTGGACCAGACGCATTTCACCTTCCTGCACGCCGGCTCCGTGGGCACGCCCGAATGGGCCGCAGCACCGCTCGACGTCTCGCAGGACGGCGACGTCGTGCGCCTGCGCCGCGAGTTGAAGCGCTCGCCCGCGCCCGGCATCTATGCGAAGCCGATGGGCGTCGAAGGGCGGCTCGTCGATCGCGTGTCGGAAGCTGCGTTCGTCGGCCCGGCGGGGCATGTGGCGTTCGCCACCATAAGCAACGTCGAGCCCCGCGCCGCGCGCGAGGCGTTCCACGTCAACATCGTGCACGTGTTCACGCCGGAGACGCAGAATTCGATTCACTACTGGTGGTTCAACAGCCGCGACTTCGCGCTGGAGGACGAAAGCGCCAGCGCGTTCCTGCGCGAGGCCTCGCAAAGCGCCTACGCGGAAGACCTCGACGCGCTCCAGTGGATTTCAGAAATCGTGAACGCTTCCAGCGACCTGCACGAAGTGAGCTTCCGCAGCGACAGGCCCGGCCTGCTCATGCGGCAGGTCCTGTTGCGACTCGCGAACGCGGAACAGACAGGCCGCGGGCTCGAGAAAGTCGCGTAGGACGCGCCGGTAGACCAAGGAATGACGCCGGGCAAGCGGCGCAGATGATAAGTTGGCTGGCCGGGCGCGCCATCAAGGCGCCCGCAAGACGGCGTAACGCCGGATTTCGACGAGGGGGAATTCATGAAGTTCAGTCGCAGACACATCATTGCAGCCGGCGCGCTCGCCGCCGGCGCCTTTGCACATGGAGCCGCTCTCGCACAGGAAACCGTGCGCGTCGGGCTCATTCTTCCGCTGACCGGCCCGCAGGCCGCCTCGGGGCGCCAGATGCTGGCGGGCGCGCGCCTGTTCATGGCGCACAACGGCGACACGGTCGCGGGCAAGAAGATCGAGCTGCTCGTGCGCGACGACACCGGCGTCGCCGACCAGACGCGCCGCATCGCGCAGGAATTGATCGTCAACGACAAGGTGGCGGTGATCGGCGGCTTCGGCCTGACGCCGCTGGCGCTCGCCGTCGGCCCGCTCATCACGCAGGCGCGCGTGCCCGCCGTCATCATGGTGGCCGGCACGGGCATGATCGTGGGCACTTCGCCGTACTTCGTGCGCGTCAGCTTCACGCTGCCGCAGCAGACCATGCCGATCGCCGAATGGGCGGCGCAGAACGGCAAGAAGACCGCCGTCTCGCTCGTCTCCGACTACGGCCCGGCCTCGATGCGCAGAACGCGTTCAAGACGCGCTTCGAACAGCTCGGCGGCAAGGTCATCGACCAGTTGCGCGCGCCGCTCGCCGCGCCGGAGTTCGCGCCGTTCCTGCAGAAGGCCAAGGACCTGAAGCCGGACGCGCTGATGCTGTTCGTGCCGGCGCCGCAGGCGGGCCAGCTCATGCGGCAGGTGCTCGACCGCGGGCTCATCAAGGACGGCGTGCAGATCATCGGGCCCGGCGACGCGCTCGACGACGAAGCGCTCAACGCGATGGGCGACGGCGTTCTCGGCGTCACCACGTCCTACGCCTATTCGGCCGCGCACGATTCGGCGCTCAACAGGAAGTTCGTGTCCGAGTTCCGGAAGACGAACAACGACCTGCGCCCGAACCTCATCGGCGTCGGCGGCTACGACGGCATGAAGGCCATCTACATGGCCGTCGAGAAGAACCAGGGCAACACGGAAGGCCCCAAGCTCATCGAAGCATTCAAGGGCCTGTCATGGGAAAGCCCGCGCGGACAGATCTCCATCGATCCGGAAACGCGCGACATCGTGCAGAACATCTACATCCGCCGCGTCGAGCGCAAGGACGGGGAGCTCTATCACATCGAGTTCCAGACTTTCCCGAACCAGAAGAACCCGAAGTAGATCACATCGCGGCAACAGCAGGAGGCGCGCCCGGATTGGCGCGCCTTTCGTTTAACGAGGAGCATCTCATGGCCCGTGGCCCCTTTCGCGCAGATCACGTCGGCAGCCTGCTGCGGCCCGATTATCTCAAGGAGGCGCGGGCAAAGCGCGCGACAGGCGCGATCGGCGCGCATGACCTTCGCGCCGTGGAGGACAAGGCGATCCGTGAAGCCGTCGCGCTGCAGGAGGCCGCAGGCCTTCAGGCGATCACGGACGGCGAGTTCCGCCGCGCCTTCTGGCACGTGGATTTTCTCACGTCCTTCGACGGCGTCGAAGCGACGCAATCTGACTACGCGGTGAGCTTCAAGGGCAAGGACGGGGCGCAGACCTCGACGAAATCCATGCTCTCGGTGACGGGCAAGGTGAAAAGGTCCGCGCCGATCATGCGCGACTCGTTCGCGTTCCTGCGCAGCGCGACGTCGCGCGACGCCGAAGGTGTGCATTCCCTCGCCCACCTACATGCACCTGCGCGGCGGGCGCAAAGTGGTGGCGGACGCCGCCTACCCCGACCCGGAGGAATTCTGGGCCGACATGATCGCGGCGTACCGCGAGGAGGTGCAGGACCTCGCGGACGCAGGGCTGCACCTATCTGCAGCTCGACGACGTTTCGTTCGCGACCATGTGCGACGAGGGCGTGCGCGCACAGATGCGGGCCGACGGCATGGACCCGGACGACCTGCCCGCGAAATACGCGCGCATCGTGTCGGACATTGTCGCCGCGCGCCCGGCCGGGATGACCGTCACCATGCACACGTGCCGCGGCAATCACGAGAGCATGTGGATGGCGGAGGGCGGTTACGATTCCGTCGCCGACGCCATGCTGAACCTCACGGACGTGGACGGCTTCTTCCTCGAATACGACACCGAGCGGGCGGGCGGCTTCGCGCCGCTTCGCTTTGCGCCCAAGGGCAAGAAGATCGTGCTCGGGCTCGTCAGCTCCAAGGAAGCCGCGCTTGAGACGAAGGACGACCTGAAGCGCCGCATCGAGGAAGCCTCGCGCTACGTGGCGCTCGACCAGCTCTGCATCAGCCCGCAATGCGGGTTCGCGTCCACCGCTCCCGGCAACAGGATCACCGAAGACATCGAGCGCCGCAAGCTGGCGCTGTGCGTCGAAGTGGCCGCCGAGGTGTGGGGCGAAACCTGAGTTCGGCCGCGATCACGCACGGCGGCGCGCGCGCGGCGACTGGTCGACGTTGGCCATCATCTCCTGCGCGAGCCGCTCGGTGAGCCTGGCGCGCACGCCTGCATAGGCGGAATCGTCCCAGCGATTGTGCGTCTCGTCGGGGTCCGCGCCGTGGTCGTAGAGCTCGCCCCAGCTTTCGCCCTTGTAGATCGTCAGGCGGTAGCCCTCGACAAGGAGCGTGCGCACCATGCAGGGCTCGCTGAATCCCATGCGGGTCATGTTGTCCTGATGCTCGATCACCAGCGCGTCGCGCAGGTTCGATGAGCCATCCAGATTGCCGACCATGCTGCGGCCCTGGATGCCGAAATACGGCTTGAGGCCGGCGCGTTCGATCACGGTGGGCGCTATGTCCACCGTCGAGGCGAGCGCGTGCGACACCGCGCCGGCCTTCGCCTGCGGATCGGCCCAGATGAACGAGACGTTGTTGATCGAGCGCAGCATCAGCGCGCCCTTCAGGAGCAGGTTGAAGTCGCCGAGATAGTCGCCGTGGTCCGAATTGAAGACGACGATGGTCTCCTGCGTCTTTCCGGTGCGCTCCAGCGCCGCCATGATCGCGCCGATGGCGTCGTCGATCATCGTGATCATGCCGCAGGAGAGCGCCATCGCCTCCTTCAGCTCGCGCTCGTCGGCCATGAAGGCTTCCTGCCCGCCGGCGACACGCTTGCCCTCCTGCCAGCGCTCATGAAGCCAGCGCAGCGGCGGAATGGGATTCCTGTGCGCCTCGTAGGGCAGACGCACCGCGAAATCGTTCGGATCGTACATCTCCCAATACTTGCCCGGCGGCGTGAAGGGATGATGGGGATCGGGGAACGACACGAAGGCGAAGAAGGGCTTGTCGTCGTCGCGCGCGCTTTCGATGAAATCGATGGCGCGATCGCGAATGAACGAGGTCGGATAAAGCTCTTCCGGCACCGCCGTGCGGATCGCCTGCGGGCAGGAATAATTATGCGCAAGCTGGTTCTTGGGATCGCGCAGCGCGTCGGCGTCCGGCGTCTTCGCTGCGCAGCCATTGCGCGTAATGGCCGTCGCAATTGTGCCCGTGGCCCGTGACCATGTCGACGTGGTCGTAGCCGTAATAGGGCAGCTTGAATTTGTAATAGTCGGCGCCGCGATAGCGCTCGGGCGTTTCGTTGTCGTAATCCTCGCCATCGTCGCGCCAGGCTTCCTGAATGAGGCCGATGGCGGCGGGGTCGGCGCGCTGTTCGGCCGGGAAGTTCGTCATCGGCTGCACGTGGCTCTTGCCGATGGCCGCGGTCCTGTAGCCGCCGGCGCGCAGCACCTGCGTGAACGTGCTGGCGCGATAGGAGAGATCGCCGCCGTTGTAGCGAAGGCCATGGGCCGACGGGTAACGCCCGGTCAGCAGCGAGGCGCGGTTGGGCATGCACACGGGCGTGGCGACGTTGAAATTATCGAAGCGCACGCCGCGCGCGGCGATGGCGTCGATGTTCGGCGTCCTGACGATGGGATGGCCCGCGCAGCCGAGGTAATCCGCGCGGTGCTGGTCCGTGATGAAGAATAGAAAATTCGGACGCTGCATCTGGTATGCGCTCCTGTGTGTTCTTGTCCTGGCGCTTCAGGGAGAAGCCTTCATGCCGGAGGCCTTCACCACCTTGCCCCATGTTCTCGCGGTCGGCGGCTATGCGCGCGACCGATGCCTTTTCGTCTGCAAAGACGGGATCGGTGGCGAGCGACATCAGGCGATCCTGCACGTCCTTGTTTTTCATCACCTCGGCGACGTGAACGCCCATGGCCGCGCGCACCTTCGGATCAACTCGCGATGGCGCGAGAAGATAATTGCCAAACTGGGCCTCGAAGCCCTTGACGCCCGCCTCGTCGGCCGTCGGCACGTCGGGAAGCTGGGGCGCCGCTGCAGGCTGGACACCGCAAGCGCGCGAAGGACGCCGGTCTTGATGTGCGGCAGGCTGGCGCCGGCCGTCACGAATCCCGGCTTCGACCGCGCCGCCGACGATGTCCTGCATGGCCGGCGCCGCGCCGCGATAGGGCACGTGCGCGCCGCGTATGCCGGTGGCCATGCGCAGGTATTCGAACGCGAGATGCCCCGGCGATCCCATGCCGGCCGAGGCGAAGTTGAGTTCGCGCGTCTTGCTCAGGGCAAGGAGTTCGGCAAACGATTTCACATCGACACGGCTGACGTTCACCACCAGCGCCAGCGTGTTGACGCCCACGCGCGCGGCAGGCGCAAGGTCCTTCGCGGCGTCAAACCCCTGCGACGCATAAAGGTGCGGGTTTACGGTGAGGACGGAGTCGACGTGTAGAGCCATGTGAGCCCGTCGGGAGCCGCCTTGGCCACGTAGGCCGCGCCGATGTTGCCGCCCGCGCCCGTGCGGTTCTCGACGATGATCGTGCGGCCGAGGCGCTGGCCGATGCGTTCTGCCATCATGCGTGCGGCGCCGTCGAGCGGTCCGCCGGCCGCCAGCGGCACGACGAAGGTGATCTGGCCGTCCGGAATCCGGCCCTCCTGGGCCTGAGAGCCAGCCAATCCGCAGCACATCGCCGCGGTCGCCAATGCGAACCTGAGCCAATCCATGCGTTCCTCCCCGCGTTTGTGCAGACATTTCGAGGCGCCCGGCTGGCCATGGCAACGCGGATTGCGCTAGCGTGCCGCCAGGCGGCACGCAGGGGAGGAGACAATGACCGGGCCCGAACATGTCCGCGCGCTCAACCGGGGGCTCGACGTGCTCGAACTTCTGGGCGAGCGCGGACCCTCGAGCCTGCACCAGATTCACGTTGGCACAGGCTTGCCGAAAAGCTCGCTGAGGCGCCTGCTCGCCACGCTCGTCGAGCGGCGCTTCATCCGCGTGGGACTGAGCGATGGCATGTACCGCAGCAACATCGCGACGCTGCGCAGCGTGAACGAACAGGACAACGTGCGCATCGGACGGCTGGTGGAGATCGCCCGCCCGCACCTGCTCGCGCTGACGCGCGACGTGCGCTGGCCCGCCGACCTGCACATGCACGCGGGCGGACGCATGCGCATTCTGGAATCGACCCACGGGCAGAGTCCGTTCAGAACCGGCGGGGAGCCCGATCTGGAAGTCGAACTCAACATGTTCGCAGCGGCGACGGGCCTCGCCTATCTCGCCTCGCTGACGGACGCCCGGGCGCTCGCCATCATGGAGCAATGCCGCAGCGACTACTTCTGGTCTGCGGAACGCTATTCGGTCACCGCCGACATGCTGATCGAAGATCTGAAGCGCGTGCGGGAGGCGGGATTCGCCACACGGCGCGCCACCCAGTTGCGCCGTGAAAACCGCAATGCGATCGCAGTCGTCATACGCCAGCGCGACGAAACCGCCGGAGCCATCGCCATGCCATGGCCGCGAGACTTCATGAGCGCGGAGGCGTTCGCCAGCCTTCACCTTGCGCGCCTGAAGCAGGCGGCGGACGCGATCTCCGCTCGAATTAAGCCGGTGATGAAGGCCTCAGTTCGCCAGCGCCGCCCGCGTGCGCTGGATGATCGCGGGCGGAAGCGCGTAGGCCTCCGACAGCATTTTCTGCATGTCCGCGCCCGAGACCGGATCGATGCTGATGCCCGCCTTCGTCATTTCGCCCACGAACTCGCGGATCCTTCATGGTGGCCGAGAACGCCGCGCGCAGCGCTGCGACGCGATCGGCCGGAACGCCGGGCGCAACAAAATAGGGGCGGCCCAGCTCCTTCATCTGCATCATCGTCTCGAACAGCTTGCGCTGGTCGGCGTCGCGCGCGAGATCGAGGATCAGCGGCACGTCGGGGAGCGCGGGATGCTTGCGCAATCCCAGTTGCAGCAGAAGCTTGATCTTGCCGTCGCGCAGCCAGTCGGGATGCTTGGCTGGAATGTTGTTCCACGACCAGTTCGCAACGCCCTGTATCTCGCCGCGCTCCATGGCGAGGATGATCTGCGACTCGCCGGGATAGCCGGCCACTATGCGGAACTTCGCGCCCAGTTCACGATTGAGCGCGCGCGCAAAAAGCTCGGTGTCCGTGGCCGGGCCGTTGCCGCCCACGATCATCTCCTTCTCGAGGACGTCGTCGAACGTGCGCTGGGGCGCGGTGTGCCAGGCGACGACGACGCCGACCTCGCTGGTGGTCGAGCCGAGCCAGTTGATCTTGCGCACGTCGAACCGCACGCCCTTTTCATCGAAGAACGGCTCGAACGGGATCGGCCGCTGCACCGCGCCGATGACGCTGCCGTCCTGCGGCGCGACGTTGTAGACGTGGTTGGTGGCGACGATGGAGCCGGCGCCGGGCATGTTCTGGACGATGACGCCAGGCGCGCCGGGAATATGCCTTGCGATGTGGCGCCCGACCGTGCGGGCGTTGAAATCGTACCCGCCGCCGGTGGTGGAGCCGACGATGACGGTCAGATTGCGGCCTGCATAGAATTTCGCCACGTCCTCCTGGCCAAGCGCAACCTCACCGGCGCAGATGCACATAACAGCGGCAAAAGCATTGCGTAGCAGGCCATTCATCATCACTCTCCGCGCCATCGTGCAATGGCTGAGACTAGCTGGCGCCTGCGCGGTGTCAACATGAGCTCGGGCGGCTTGCATTCAGAAACAGGCGGTGAAACAATACTTTCAGCTTCTTTCGCGCGGCCGGCGCGATCAAATAGCGGGAGGAACATATGGCTGACGCAGCAGTCGCGCACCCGGAGGTCAGCGCCTCCGACACGATCCGCACCAAGGGAATCCTGCATTTCACCATCGGCGTGCGCGACCACATCGCCGCGGCGAAGTTCTACAGCGAGCTTCTCGGCTGCACGATCATCCGCTCGAACGAGCGCTATTCCTTCATGGAATGCGGCGGCTCCTATTTCGTGCTGGCGAAGATCCCGCACCATGTGAACCCGAACAATCCGGGCGAGGACGCGCATCACCACGCGTTCATGGTCGAGGAGGACGAGTTCGACCGCGCCATGGCGATCCTCAAGGCGCGCGGCATCGAGATCGTGAAGTATTCGGACGAGGGGCATCGCACGTTCCCCGGCCGGCACGTCTACTTCCACGACGCCGACGGCAATTGCATCGAGATCATCTATCTCTACAAGTCATGAGCGTGCGAAAGAGCGCTGCGCCATGAGCTTTTCACATCCTTCACTTGAAAGCCGCCGCGTCGTCGTGACCGGCGGCAGCCGGGGCCTGGGACGCGCCATGACGCTGGCGCTCATGCGCGCGGGCGCACACACGGCCATCGTCGCGACAGGCGAAAGCGCTCACCTTGACGAAACGCTCGCGCAGGCGGCCTCGATCGCCGGCGCGCGGCAGCCACTCGTCGTGCTCGGCGACCTGCGCGATCCGGACGATTGCGCGCGCATGGCCGCCGAGCTGCTCGCAGGGCTTGGATGCGTCGAGGCGCTCGTCAACAACGCCGGCGTGCCGAACGTGGGGCCCGGCGCGCCGTTCTGGGAGATTTCAGCCGACTACTGGCTGCGCATGTCGCACGCCAATACGGACGGCATTTTCTTCCTGACGAAGGAGCTTGTCCCGCAGATGATCGCGCAGGGCTTCGGGCGCATCGTCAACATCTCGACGGGCGACCGCACGATGGTGCGCAAGCATCTCGCGCCCTACGGTCCTTCGAAGGCGTTCGTCGAGGCGGCCTCGCGCATCTTCGCGCAGGACCTCGCCGGCACGGGCGTCACCGTCAACGTGCTGCTGCCCGGCGGCGCCGTCGACACGATCGCCGACGTGACGGGCGTCGCCACCGCGGGCAAGTCGTTCCTGCCCGCGACCATCATGGACGATGCGCTGCTCTGGCTCGTGTCCGACCTGTCGGGCGCGCACACGGGCGAGCGATACGTGGCGAGCCTGTGGAACGAGGCGCTGCCGCTGCCGGAGCGGATCGTGAAGGCGCGCCAGAGCGGCGTGGACGCGCCGGCCATCATGTAGGCGGCGTTTCTGCAAAGGCGACGCTTTCGAGGGACAGCGCTCGAAACGATTGACGCGCCGCCGCTGCGCAATATTGTTGGCATGCCCCTGCGCCCTTCCTGCGCCGCGGGGCGCGAGGTCATCCGCATTGATTGTCACGAAGGTCTTCGGCGGCGCACGCCGTGCGCTCGACTCTCCCCTGTACCGCCGATACTGGATCGGACACTCGGTCGCCTCGATCGGCCGCTGGATGTATCGCACCGCCGTGGGCTGGCTCGCCTGGGAGCTCACGCATTCCAGCGCGTGGCTGGGCGTCATCGCCTTCGCCGATCTTCTGCCCACGGTCGTGCTGACGATTCTCGCGGGCGCGTTCGCGGACCGGTTCGGATTCATGCGCATCATCCGCGCCAGCCAGATCAGCGCCGCGCTGCTCACCGCGATTCTGGCCGCGCTCGTCATCATGAATCTCGTCACGATCGAGATCCTGCTCGTCATCACGATGGTGATGGGCGCCGCCGAATCCATGGGACAACCCGCGCGCATGGCCATCGTCAACGCGCTCGTGCTCAAGCGCGACCTCTCCTCGGCCATCGCGCTGGGCTCGGCCTCCTTCAACGCGTCGCGGATCGTCGGACCGGGCATCGCGGGCGGGCTGATCCTGTGGGCGGGCAGCGGCATTGTCATCGCGCTTTGCGCGCTTACGTTCTTCACGTTCTTCCTGGTGCTGCGCAAGATCAGCATCGAGGAAAAGCCCGCCACGCAGCGCTCCGCATCGGGTCTGTTCAGGGACATCGGCGGGGGCGTCGTCTACGCGTGGCGGCACAAGGGCATCAGGTTCGTGATGACGCTGCTCGCGGCCACGAGCTTCTTCATCCGCCCCGTGATCGATCTCATGCCCGCCGTTTCCGCGCAGCTCTTCTCGGGCGGGCCCACCGGCCTCGCGCTCCTGCTCGCCGCGATCGGCGTCGGCGCCGTGATCGCGAGCCTGTGGCTCGCGCGGCGCGGCGAAACGAAGGGCCTTACTTCCCTTCTCGTCCTCTCCACGAGCGCGACGGGCGTCGCGCTCGTGCTCGCCATGCAATTCACGAGCATCTGGGCCGGCGCGGCGCTCCTGTGCGTCATGGGCTTCTTCATGCTCATCGGAAACGTGTCGGCGCAGACGCTCGTGCAGAACAGCGTCGATCAGGAATACCGCGCGCGCGTCAGCAGCCTGTTCATCATCTTCGCCTATGGCCTGCCCGCCATCGGCGCGGTCATCTCCGGGTGGCTGGCGACGCATGTGGGCCTGCACGTCGCCATCGGCTCGGGCGCCGCGATGATGCTGCTCGCGTGGCTCTGGGCGCGCCCCAAGCGCCACGCCATGTCGCTCAAGCTCGATGAAGCCGCGCCCGCCTCCCGTCACGGGGCTTGAGGCCGCCCGGCGCAGCCTTTAATGATGAACGCACCAGGCGGCGGCCGCACCGGTTCGCCAACCAATCAACACGGGGGAGGACATGACGGAAGCTGCGAAAGAACAGGTCACGAGCACCGAGGGCGCGCGCGTCTTCCTCGATCCCTACATGGACTGGGTCAAGAAGCAGGGCATTCCCGTGCATCTCGATTTCGGCCACGACCTGCTGGCGCTCAAGACCGACAAGTGGGACCGCTACGACGCCCGCGGCTGCTTCGCGCACACCCATGGCCGCGGCGACTTCTGCGCCAATTTCGTGCTCGAAGTGGAGCCGGGCAAGAAGACCGCGCCCGTGAAGCACCTGCATGAGGCGTTCTTCTACGCGCTGTCCGGGTACGGTTCGACCACGGTTTGGCTGCCCAACGGGGAGAAGAACACGTTCGAATGGGGCCCGAAGGCGCTGTTCGCCATTCCGCTCAACTGCCAGTACCAGATCTTCAACACGTCGGGCCGCGAATACGCGCGCCTGTCGTGCACCAACGACCTGCCGCTCGCTCTCAATCATTATCACAACGAGAGCTTCATCTTCGACAATCCCTGCACCTTCCCCGAGCGCATGGGCAAGGCGCAGCACTTCAACGGCGAGGGCGATCACAGCGCGTTCGACCGGCTGAAGAACGCAGGCCAGATCAACGTGTGGGAGACGAACTTCGTCCCCGACCTCACGAGCTTCAAGCTCTATGACCTCAACACGCGCGGCAAGGGTTCGCGCAACGTGTTCTTCCAGCTCGCCGACGGAACGATGCACGCGCACACGTCCGAGATTCCGGTCGGCCGGTACAAGAAGGCGCATCGGCACGCGGCTGGAACGCACGTGCATGCGGTGGGCGGCGAAGGCTATTCGCTGCTCTGGTACGATGGCGATTCCGAATTCGTGGAGCTGCCCTGGCGGCACGGGTTCATGTACACGCCGCCGTTCTGGATGTTCCACCAGCACTTCAACACGTGCGACATCCCGGCGCGCTATCTGGCCTGCTCCATCGGCAGCGCGCGCTATCCGTTCATCTCGCTGCGCCGCGTCAGCAACGAGGGCGGCGGATCGACATCGGTGAAACAGGGCGGCCGGCAGATCGAGTACGAGGACCAGGATCCCCGCGTCCACCGGAAATTCCTCGAAGCGCTGAAGAAGTCCGGCCAGCCCTCGCTGATGGGCGACATCTTCGACGAGGACGCCGTCATGAAGATCCCGGCCGACCAGCTCACCGGCGTCATCCAGACGCCGGAGCTGAAGGGCCCGGCGGTCTGACGATCCTAGCGGAGCGCTCAAGCGCTCCGCTTGCCGCTCCGTCTATTCGCCGGAGATGACGCGCGCGCGCTTGATGGCGGCGGGCGGGGACTTGTAGATCTCGACGATCCGCGCGGCCGTCTGCTCGCCCGTCATCGGGTTGACCTCGAGCCGCTGCTTCTTCGCGTCCGAGAGGAATTCCGCGTCCTTCATCGTCGCGTTGAAGGCCGCGCGCAATGCGGCCAGCCGGTCGGCGGGAACCGCGGACGGCGCGATGTAGGGACGGCCGACCTCGGCGCCGGCCATCAGGAGATCGTAGGTCGCCTTCGCCTCGGGATCGGTCAGCAGGTCACCCGCGTAGGTGATGTCCTTCGGCATGTCGTCGGTAAGGTTCTTCGAGAACCGCACGAACAGGTTGATCTTGCGGTCGCGCACCCAGTCGTCCGGCAGGCTCGTCCACGAGCCGCAATCGCCGTCGAGCTCGCCGCGTTCGATGGCGAGGCGCTTGTCGGAGGAGCCGGGATAGCCCTGCACCTGGCGCAGCTTCACGCCGAAGATTTCATCGAGCATCCGGCCCTCGATGTAGGCGGACGTGCCGACGCCGGTGGTGCCGAAGACGATCTGCGGGGCCGCCTGCACGTCCTTGAAGGTCTTCAGGTTGCGCGTGTGCCAGGTGAAGCAGACGCGGAAATCCTCGCTGACGTTTCCGATCCACGCGAACTTGCGAAAATCGACGCTCACCTTTTCGGGAATGGTGAGCGATTGCGTCAGCAGCCCGGGATTGAACGTGACGATGGCCGTGCCATCGGCCGGCGCGCCCTGATCGAGCCAGAGTACGGACTTCAGGCTCGCCGCCCCGGGCATGTTCTGCACGATGTAAGTTGGATTGCCGGGCGTGTGCCGTCCGATGTGCCGCATGACGAGCCGGGCGTATTGGTCATAGCCGCCGCCCGTGCTGAAGCCGACGACGATGCGCACCGTCTTGCCGCGATAAAAATCGGCCACGCTCTGCGCAAGCGCCGCCCCTGACCAGAGGCATGCGAGGCCTCCCGCGAGCACCCAGGACATGGACCGTATGGCGGACATCGCAATCTCTCCCGCTTGCCGCGGCTCGTTCCGGCCGCGTGCGGGCAGATAAGACACCAGAGCGCGCGCCAGCGCAATTGGCGCGTCGCGCCGCCGACTCAGGCCGCGAAGCCGTACAGCGTCTGCACGCGCTTCCAGCGCGAGGTGTGCGGCGGCGTCACGCCCCACTGGTCGAGACGTCCGGGCGGCCATTTCCAATGATCGGGCCCGTGGAATTCGTAACTGTCGTCGATCTGCAGCACTTCGGCGGTGTATTCGAGCGGGCATTCCTCCGGCCCGGCGAAATAGCAGAAGGCGTTGTCGCCGGGGCCGTGGCGGCCGGGCCCCCATTCGATCGGATAGCCGGCGTCGTGCATGCGCCCCGCGCCGCGCATGACGGATTCGAGATCGCTCATCTCGTAGGCGATGTGGTTGAGCGTCTCCATGCCGAACCGGCACAGCACGAGCGAGCAATGATCGGGCAAATCGGCGTTGAAGAAGAATTGCGTGCCCGCGTTGTCCACCAGCCGCATGCCGAGCACGTCGGTGAACAGGCCGGTCATCTGCTCGATCAGCACAGTGTTGATGTTGACGTGGCCGACCTTGTAGGGCCGGTCGCGAACCTTCGTGTCGTCGGCATGGTCCTTTCCATCGCACACGACGAGGAAGCGGCGGCCGGCGGGATCGCGCAGCGAGAAGCCGTAGCCGCCGTCGATCCCGTGCCGCGGGGCGGGCGCATCGGCTGCGAAACCGGCCGCCTTCGCGCGCGCATGCAATGCGTCGACGGCGCTCTTGTCGCGCGCGGAGAGCGCGATCTCGCGCACGCGGGCGGGGCCGTTGCTGGGGTGAATGGCGAGGATGTGGTGCGCCGCGCACGTGCCGCGCAGGAAGATCGACCCGTCGGCGCGCGCGACCTCCGCGAGGTTCCACACGTCGGTGTAGAATTTCGCGGCGCGCGCGGGATCGGCGTGCTCCATCTCCACCTTGCGCACGCCGGTGATGGCCAGTCTCGTGTTGCCGGTCATATCTGCTTCCTCTCAGGCCGCGCCGTCGCGGGCCTTGCTGTAATGCTCGATGAGCGCTGCGGCGCCGGCCGCATCGGGCGCGACGCCATACACGTAATGATCGGGCCGCACGAGCGCGGCGCAGGCGCCTGCGCGCGCGAACCAGTCGCGAAGGACGCCCTCGGTTCGACGAGCGCCGCGCCGTCCGGCTGCGCGGCGCCGAAGCGCACCGGCGTAACGCGCAGGGCGGCGGCCCGGCGCGACAGGTCGAACGCCGCGGCATCGCCGACGCCGAACATCACGAGGCGCCAGCCTGCGCCGGCGACCTCGTCGAGCAGTTTCGGTCCGGCGCCAGCATCGATCCACGGCTGGGGAAACAGCGTGCCCGCGATCTTGCCGGAAGGCGCATGCAGAAACCCTTGCGAGAGAGGCGGCACGATCTCCTGCCGGGTCACGGTGAGCGCCTTGCCGCCGCCCTCGGCGAGCAGGCGTTCGTCGCGCGCGCGCGCCAGCGCCGGGTCCCGTTCGGAGATGTACTGGCCGATCGCCTTGATGCGCCCGGTGAGTTCGCGCACGTGCGCGGCGCGCTCCGTTTCATAGGTGTCGAGCACGCTGTCGGCGGCGAGGCCGTTCATGCGGTCGATCAGCTTCCACGAAAGGTTCACCGCATCGCGTATGCCCTGGCACATGCCCTGGCCGATGAACGGAGGCTGCTGGTGCGCGGAATCGCCGGCGATGAACACGCGGCCCTCGCGCCACTTGCTGGCGACGAGCGCATGGAAGCGATAGCTGGAGGCGCGCCAGAGTTCGCCATCGTCCGGCGTGATCCATGGAGACAGCAGGCGCCAGACATTGTCCTCGCTCTCGCAGGCCTTCGGGTCTTCGCCCGGCAGGATGGTGATCTCCCAGCGGCGCAGGTTCTGCGGGCCGATCAGGTACGTTGTCGGCCGCGTCGCGTTGCAGAACTGCGCCGAACGCTGGGGCAGTTTCGCCTTGCCGCTTTCGTTGACGAGCACATCTACGACCAGCCACGGTTCGTCGAAGCCCAGATCATCCAGCGCGAGGCCCGCCGCGCGGCGCACGCTCGAGGAGGCGCCGTCGCAGCCGATCAGGTAGTCGAACGTGAAGGTCTCGACGTCACCCTCCGCCGTGCGGGCGTCGATGACGACCTTGTCGGAATCCTGCCGCAGGCTCGTGAATTCAAGCCCGAACAGCGCGTCCACGCAGGGGAAACTCGCAAGGTTGTTGCGCATCTCCCTCTCGACGGGCGGCTGCAGGAAGACCTGCGAGGGCACGTAACCCATGGGGTAAGGCGCGGGCGCCATGTCGATGCGGCGGATGAGCTGACCGTCGACGCCGAAGTGCTCGGAGGCGGTGAACGGTTCGAGGTAGGGCCGTATCCGATCGAGAATGCCGATGTTGTCGAAGGCGCGCAGGATCTCGTGGTCGAGCGCGATGGCGCGGGGCTTGGGGAAAATCTCCGGTGTCCGGTCGATGACAAGCGTTCGCACGCCGGCGCGGCCCATGAGGTTGGCGACCATGGCGCCCACCGGGCCGAATCCGACGATGCCGACAGTGTAAGTCTTCGTTCGCGCGGCCCGATCCAACCCGGTTTCTCCTTGCAAGCCTCTGGCGATGGCATAACATTATCGGCGTTGAACTGCGACAGTCCGATCTGCAAGGCGGCGGCGTTCAACCCGGGGAACACCAAGGAGAAGCTCATGACGCCTGTGGCCACACGTTACTCGCGACGCGCCCTGCTTGCGCTTGGCGCCCTGGCCGCATCCGCTCTTGCAGGACCGCAGGAAACAAGATGCCCAGACGTGGCCCCAGCGGCCCGTCACGCTGATCGTGTCCCAGGCGGCGGGCGCGAGTCCGGACGTCATGGCGCGGCTCGTCGCGGAGAGGCTGGCGCGGCGGCTCGGACAAGGCGTCATCATCGAGAACAAGCCCGGCGCGGCAAACGTGATCGGCGCGACGGCGGCCGCGCGCGCGGAGCCCGACGGCTACACGTTCTTCTTCGCGACCTCGGCGGCTCTCGTCGCCAACCCCTTCCTCATCGAAAAGATGACCTACGATCCGATCAAGGACTTCAAGCCGGTGACACTCGTCACCCGCAGCCACCAGGTCATCGTCGCGCACCCCGACACGCCGGTGAAGACGCTCGCGGATCTGATCGCATACGACAAGAAGGAGCCGGGCAAGCTCTCCATCGCCGTCGACTCGCCGCGCAATCTCGCCGGCGTCACCGCGCAGGCGCTCAACCGGCGTGCCGGCCTCAACCTCGTGCTGGTGCCCTATCCCAACATCCCCGTCGGCCTGCAGGATACGGTCGCGGGCCGCGCGGGCGTCGGCATCTTCTCCATGTCCATCGTCGAGACGCTCATCCGCGACGGCAAGCTGCGCGCGCTGGCGCTCGCCTCCAACAAGCGCGCCGAGAACATGCCGAACGTGCCCGCGGCGGCGGAGACCATTCCCGGTTTCGACTTCTCCGGCTGGTTCATGTTGATGGCTCCGGCCGGAACGCCCGACGCCATCGTGCAGCGGATGAACGCCGAGGTGCGCGAAGTCGTCAAGGACGAGAAGATTCGCGAAATGGGGCCCAAGCTCGGATTCGACATCGAGACAGGCACGCCGCAGGACGCGGTGAAATTCCTCGCCGAGCAGACCGAAACCTGGCGGAAGATCACGACCGAACTCGGTCTTCAGAAGCAATAGCGTCCGGCGCACGGGCGCACCGCTCGCGCGGCGCCCGTCAGGGTCCGGCGAGCATCCGCTCGGCGTTGCCGCGCAGGATCGCCTGCGCCACAGGCGCATCGAAGCCGCAGGAGGCGATGAAGTCGGCGGGCTTGCGGTCGCCGACGGGATAATCGGTGCCCAGCACGATGCGGTCGGCGCCGACGGTGTCGGCGAGCACGCGCAGCGCACGCGGATCATACACGCAGCTGTCGTACCAGAGCATGCGCAGGTATTCGGCGGGCGGGCGCTTCATGTTCTGCCGCGTCGTCGGCTTCTCGATCCAGTTCCGCTCGATGCGGCCCATGTAATAGGGCATGTAGCCGCCGCCATGCGAGATGCACACGCGCAGTTTCGGGAAACTCTCGAGCACGCCTTCGTACATCAGCGAGGCGATGGCCATGGCCTCTTCGAACGACTGGCCGACGCTGTTCCACAGGAAGTGCTTGCGAAAGCGCGGATCGTGATTGCCGGCGGGATGAATGTAGACGAGCGCGCCGAGCGCTTCGGCCTCCGCCCAGAACGGACGCAGGCGCGTGTCGCCGATCTCCATCTCGCCGGCGCGTGTCGAAATGCCGACGCCGACAAAGCCCAGCCCGGTCATCGCGCGGCGCAGTTCTGCGACGGCGAGTTCGGGCGCGTGCAGCGGCACGCCGCCGATGGCGAGGAACCGCGAGGGAGCGCGCGCGACATGGGCGGCGAGCGCGTCGTTGGCGCGCTGCTCCATCGCAAGGCTTTCATGCGGCGGCGCATGATACGTGCACTGGTGCACGAGGCTCACGGAGAGCACCTGCACGCCGACGCCCATCTCGTCCATTGCGCCGATGCGCGCATCGACGTCGGCCATCGCCGCCACGACAGACTCGGCGCGCTGCGCCGCCTGCGCCCGCATCGCCGGCGTGAGCTCCACGCCTTCGGGCGGCCGGGTGAATACAGAATGCGCCTTCGTATGCTCGTAGATGTCCGGCATGACGACGTGCGCGTGGACGTCGATGAAGCCGCCGGCGACGCGCGATAGCGGGGATTGCACTGGCTTCTCCTATTCCGGGACGATGCCGGCGGCCTTGATTACGCCAGCCCAGCGGACGAGATCGCTGGCGATGATCTTCTGAAGCCGGCCGGGCGGGCCGCCGATGACCTGGAGCGCCTGCGCATCCAGCTTCGCGCGCACGCCAGGATCGTTCAGCATGTCGTTGATGTCCGAATTGTAGCGCTGGACGATGTCCGCGGGCGTTCCCGCCGGCGCGAGGATCGCCCACCAATTGTCGATGTCGACGCCCGGCGCGCCGGCTTCCGCAAGCGTCGGCACGTTCGGCGCAAGAGCGACCCTGCTGTCACCGGAGACGGCCAGCATGACGACGTTGCCCGCTGCCGCGAGCGAATTTGCCTGCAGGGCAGGCATGAACATGCCGCCGATGTGCCCGCCGGCGAGATCCTGCATGGCGCTCGCAAGCTGCCGGTAGGGCACATGCCTGATATCCGCGCCCGTCTTCTGCTTGAAAAGCTCCAGCGCGATGTGATGCGGCGCGCCGGGGCCCGGCGAGCCAAAGTTGATCTCGCCGGGCTTCTGCTTCGCGAGGGCGACGAGTTCGGCGATGGATGTGACGCCAAGCGACTTGTGAACGGCGCAGGCGAACACCGAATAGACGAGGCCGGCGACAGGCGCAAAATTCGCCACGGGATCGTAGGGGACGTTCTTGAACAGGCTTACGTTCATGACGAGCGTGTTGGCGGTGACGAGCATCGTCAGGCCATCGGGCGCGGCGCGAGCCACTGCGGCCGTGCCGATATTGCCGCTCGCGCCGACGCGATTGTCCACCACGATCGTCTGCTTCCAGCGCTGCTGCAGGTTCTGCGCAACGAGCCGCGCGATCGAGTCCGGGCCGCTGCCGGCGCTGAAGGGAACGATGAAGTTGATGGTCTTGTCGCCACCCGCGATCTGCGCGCGGGCGCCGCCCGCCGCAAGCGCCGCGCTCCCGGCGGCGGCCAAGCGCATCAGGTCGCGTCTGTTCATTTGCGAGCCGGCCATCCGCCCCTCCCCTTCTGTTGGCCGACATCTTAAGAACCGCGCCCGGGGAAGGAAGCGTTTTCTTCTGGCGCCGCGTCCGCGCCGCTCACGCCGGTGTGACCCGGCGCGGCCTCGCTGCCGAGCGCTTTGGCGCCTATGTACGTCCATCATCACCACGGAGGCGGACATTGATGGCTGGGACATTTCGGCTGGTTTTCTGGTGCGCGGCTCTTCTCGCCCTGGCGGTGGCTCCCGGCGGGCGGGCGCACGCGCAAACGGCGCCCGAAATCCCGGTGGGCCGATTTTCGGCAGGCGAGCTCAACGTCTGGGAGAGCCGGACCTTCAAGGGGGAGACCCAATACGCCATCGTCACCGACGAGGGCAGGCGCGTGCTCGCCGCGCGCACGAACGCGGGCGCATCGGGGCGCTTTCGAAAGATCAAGATCGATCTCACCCGCACGCCGTTCATCAACTTTTCCTGGAAGGTGAGTGGGGTCTATGAGGGCATCAACGAGGCGGCGAAGGCGGGAGATGATTTTCCCGCACGCGTCTACGTGGTGCGCGAACGCGGCGTCATGGGAATGAGCACGATCGCGCTCAACTACGTGTGGTCGAGCGCGCGTCCGGTGGGAAGCGTCTGGGCCAGCCCGTACACGTCGCAGGTCAAGCTCATCGCGCTCGACTCGGGAGCGGGCAAGGCGGGAGCATGGTCTCGCCACAAGCGCAACGTGCGAGAGGACCTGCGCCGCGCCTTCGGGGAGGACATCACCGAGATCGACGCCGTGGCGCTGATGAGCGATTCCGACAATTTCGGAGGCCGCGCCGAAGCTGCGTACGGCGATATATGGTTCAGCGCAAAGTAAGCCGCGGCGAACATTACGGCCAAGCCGCATGTGCGCAGCAAATTCCTGTTGCACAGTGTTTTTCAATGCTCAAGCTGTGTGTTCACGTTGAACCGTCAGTTATAATTATTAGCTTGCTTTGTATTAATGAGAGGTATTTTATTCAGCTTGCCGGGCTGTGCAGGGGCCGCAGTTGAAGGACGGGAAGAGCGTATTCGACGCATTTGTCCCGCGATCTGCGATCGTTGGCGACAAGAACTGGGAACCGCCGAAGGCGATCCTGCGGCGGCGCTCTCTGTGTGACCTGTCGCCCGCGACCCATTGCTCCATCCTTGGCACCTGCCTCACGCTGGGAGAATTGCGCAAGGCCGTGGTCAAGATCGCGGGCGAGAGCGTGCGCGATCTTTCCAGCCACGACATCCACACACTTGGCGTGCGGTATGCTGCGACTGCTGGCGCGCCGACGAAACTGCTCAACAAGGTCCTCGACGACAAGCACGCGGCGGCGATCAAGCGCCTGCAGAAAGCCTCCTGCGAAGAGGATCTGCGAGCCGCATGGTCGCAGGCGCTCAGGGACGGCGCCATCGAGGGCGTCTACTGGGCGATCAGCACGCATCCGCTCGCCAGCGAGGAATTCTTCGGCGCCGTTTTCGGCGACGTCCACATGCTGTCTCATCTCGTCGGCTCCGCGAACCGGGCAGACGTGCGCCGGCTCGCGCAGCTCGACGCCGAACGCGAAGCCCTGCTGGACGAGATCGGAAAACTGCGCCGCCAGATCGCGGAAGGGTGGTCGCGTCGCGACCGGGAGCTGCAGGACCTGCGTGACGCACTCTCGCGCCAGCTCGGGCATGGGCCAGGCGGGGCGAACCGGGGTGGAGATTCACACATCGAGACGCTCGAGCGTATGGCCGCCGATCTGCGCAAGCGACTCGATCACGAAACCGCTCGTGCGCAGAAGCTGGAAGAAGACCTTCTGGCGTTACGCAAGACGGCGGCCGGCCTGCAGGTGCAGCTTGCGCGCGCTACGAACGAGATCACCGCGCTGTCGCACGAAGTCGAGGAACTCGAACGGCTGCACGGGGACGGCGCGGACGCGCCGTGGCGCCTTGTCGGACCGCACGATCCTCTATGTCGGGGGATTGGGGAAGGGCGTGCGATTCATACGGGCCGCCATCGAGGGCCTGGGAGCCAGCTTCCTCCACCACGACGGCGGCATGGAACAGGCGAACATTCTCCTGCGCGGACTGGTCGGCCGGGCCGACGCGGTCCTCGTGCCGCTCGATTTCGTGAGCCACGACGCAGCGGTCCAATGCAAGAAATTCGCCGTGCAGACGGGCAAGCCATTCGTGCCGCTTCCACACGCGGGCGTGGGCAGCGTCCTTCGCGCGCTTCGCGAATTGCGGTTATAGCGATGAAACGGGATCGCGACGGGAGACAAATTCATGTTCTCTTCATCGCCGCGATCATCACCGCATCGTCCACTCGCCTTGCTGCGGAAACGCTGCGGCTGGAATGTCAATGGAGCGCGCGGTTCGACACCAGCACGAACCAGATCAGCGCTGCGGCAGGTTCGGCCTCCTATACGATTCACATGCGGGAGGGCAATGAGATCGAAATGCGCCGTGCGGATCTCGATGCGCCACTCAGCGGGCGCGCCAATGCCGAACAGCTGAGCGCGAGCGCGGAGTACAAGATCGAGGGGCTCTCGATCCAGGAATTCGTGGCGATACACCGGCGAACCGGCGAGATCGAAGCCTGGACGATGATGGGCGAAGCGGGAGGAGCATTCACGGGACGGTGCCATCCTGTCGCCCAGTAAGCGGGTGCAGACACGCTCCGCCCCGCAGGAGCCATCGCAGGCCGGAGGGCCGCAGTCATGGAGCGCAGCACGGCACTTGCCTGCGTCTTCGTTTTCGCAGCCACGCTGCAATGCCTGGCGCGAGAACCGACGCCCGAGGAGCAGGCCGACATCTCGAACAAGCTTCTTGGCGCAGGATATCTGCGATGGGGCCGCATGGAATTGCGCAGCGACTGGGTGATCGAAGGCGTCTATCGGTCCAACGGCGAAATCTGCGATCTCAAGGTCCGGGCAGAGAATTACGACATTTTCGACGAGGACTGCGACTAGGGCGCAGCACCGGTTGGCGATGTGCGCCCGCAAACGTCCATGGCCTCTCTCAGGCTGGTCCAAACCCGAACAGGCGCGCGGGATTGTCGACGAGGATGGCCTTGCGCATCTGCGGGTCGGGCGCGATCACGGCGAGAATGTCGAGCAGGTCGCCCTCGTTGGGCACGCGACCCGGCGTGAACGTGTTGCCGTGCGGCCAGTCGGTTCCCCAGATCACACGGTCGGGCGCGACCTCGACGACAGCCTTCGCGAACGGGACCATGTCGAGGAAGGGAAGGCTGCCCTCCACGTGGGCCTTCGGCACGGCGCTGATCTTGTCGAAGCTGCACAGCTTCACCCAGAAGCGCTCGTCCTTCAGCAAGCGCAGAAGCAGCTGGAACGCAGGCTGATCCACGCCGTCCGCGCCGCGCACGCGCGCCATGTGGTCGATGATGGTCGTGACGGGGAGCGCGCGGATGTAGGCCTCATGCTCGATGAGATCCTTGGGATCGAGATGCAGGTCGAGAATCCAGCCGCGCCGCTGCAGGCGCGGCAGGTGCGCGCGTGAGAAACGCCTCGCTGCCGGGGCGGTCGTCCATCAGATGGAAGCGCGCGCCGCGCATGCCGCCCTCGTGCAGGGCGTCGATGTCGGCATCCGTAGAACGACTTGTCGATGTTCGCGATGCCGCGCGCCGCATCGCCCAGAACGGAGATCGCGTTGAGGACGACGCGGTTGTCGGTTCCGTGCGCCGTCGGCGTCACGAAGACCGCGCGGCTGAGGCCGGTGATCTTCTGCATGTTGCGATAATGCTCGACGGGCGCGGCGGGCGGCGTGTACCGGCGATCGTCCGCGTAGGGGAACAGGTCCGGCGGCCCGAAGACATGCGCG
Source organism: uncultured Alphaproteobacteria bacterium (assembly GCA_963701405.1). Classification (GTDB taxonomy): domain Bacteria; phylum Pseudomonadota; class Alphaproteobacteria; order Rhizobiales; family Beijerinckiaceae; genus Terripilifer. Next base: position 49,823 of record CAVPAB010000003.1, read on the forward strand.
TGGGTGTCGCAAGCGCCGGGGGGCACGACGAAGTGGGGCGCGCGCGTGTTCGGATCGGGCGGCAGGCTTACACGCAATGGAGCACGCGTCATTGATCACTCCCCGTAAACTTGATCTTATGGCCCGGCGCGGAGCGCCCGCGCGGTCGTTCCGCAGCATTACACCTGCCGCGCGCCGAACGCCAACAGAGCCAACGAGGAAGCCCAGATGAGCAAGACCCGTCCGCCGCAGGCTCTTCCAGCACGCGCGGCAACAGTCAATGGGAACGGTCGTCGCAGGCTGTCTTGCCGCGAGTTCGGTCTCAGGCCCGGCCGCGAGCCAGACGCCCGAGCAGTTCTTCGCCGGCAGGACCGTCAATTTCGTCGTCGGCGTCAGTCCCGGCGGCGGCTACGACCAGTATGCGCGCCTGCTGGCGCGCCACTTTGCGCGCCACCTGCCCGGCCAGCCCAATATCATCGTGCGCAACATGCCGGGCGCCGGGAGCCTCACCGCCGTCCTGCATCTGAATGGCGCCGCCGCCGCGGACGGCACGAATATCGTCGCGTTCAACGCCGGCCTTCTGAACGATTCCATGAACGAGGGGGACGCGGCGCGCGCGAAGTTCACGGAGTTCGCGTGGATCGGCAGCATCACGCGCGATTTCCGCGTCTGCTTCGCATGGAAGGCGACGGGCATTCTCACGTGGGATGATCTGATCAGGCGCAAGGAATCGGTGTTCGGCGCATCGGGCGCGAATTCGAGTTCGGCCAACAACGTCGCCATGCTGCGCAATTTGTTCGGCCTCAATCTGCGCACCATCCACGGCTATCCCGGCAACACCGAGATGTTCCTCGCCATCGAGCGCGGCGAGGTCGAGGGATCGTGCGTCACGTGGTCCTCGATGCCCGATCACTGGGTGAGGAACGGAACCATCGCCGTGCTGACGCGGCTGTCGCCCGCTGCCGCGCCGGGGATTCCCGATTCCGTGAAGTACATCGGCGATCTCGTCACCACGCAGGAGCAAAAGGACATTATCGACGTCCTGCTGGCGCCTGGCGAACTGGGCCGGCCCTTCATCGCCTCGCGCAAGAATTCCCGCCGACCGCCTCGCGGCCCTGCGCGAGGCTTTCGACGCTTCGATGAAGGACCCGATGCTTCTCGCCGACGCCGCCAAGCAGAACCTGCCCATCGATCCAGTCGGCGGCGTCGAGGCGGAGAAGATCGTCGAGCGGCTCTATCGTTTCCCGCCCGCGCTGATCGAGAAGGCGAAGAACGCCGTGAGGAACTGAGGCCGCGGATCAACTCACAGCCGGTCGCCCGCGGGCCCTATTCCGCGGGCGTGGGCGCCGTGGCGACGCTGCGCCGGGCGAACATCGTGAGGATCGCGAGCAGCGAGAAGGACGCCGAGACGACGAAGACGAGATGCGGCCGCCCGAGGTCCAGAATGAAGCCGTAGATCGCGGGGCCTATGATCTGCCCGGCGGAATAGCCGGTGGTGACGAACCCGAACACGGTCCCCACGCTGACGTCTTTCGCCGCGCCGCGCACCGAAATGTCGCGCGATGCGTTCACCAGTCCGTGGAAGGCCCCGGCGGTCCCGATGGCGGCGAACACCGCGACGAACGGCAACGCGCCGCTGCCGCACAGCAGGAGGAACGCCGCCGCGCCCGCCATGCAGATCGCAAGCACCAGTCTCGTGGTTTTCGAAACGGTCGGCGAGCCAGCCGCCGGGCAGCACGGCGGCCATCGAGAGCACCTGATACGTCGTGAGTGCGATCGCGGCGGTGGCGAGCGGCACGCCGTAGATTTCGCTGAACGCGGAAACGGAGAAGTGCACGACGCCGGAATTGGCGGCGGCGGACAGCGTGTAGAACACGAACAGCAGGAGGATCGCCGGCGAGCGAACGAGGTTGCGCCAGGAGTCCTGCGGCTTGCTGGCGCCTTTCCCCGCGCCAAGCGCGCTCATCTGGAAAGCCATGAGCGCTGCGAGCGCCATGCCGCACGATCCGACGACGAGCAGCGCCGTTCGCCAATCCCAGAGCGCGGCGAGTCCGACGACGATCGGCGGCGCCGCGACGAACCCGAGATTGCCGCCGAGCGCGTGGGTGGCGAGCGCGCGCCCCAGGCGCTTGGGCGACACGCGCGCCGAGAGGATCGAGTAATCGGCCGGATGAAAGACGCTCGATCCGACGCCGGCGATGAACATGAGCGCGATCACCTGCCAGAACTGCGTGCAGAACGCGACGGCGGCGATGGCGGCCGCGTTCAGGAACAGCCCGCCCACCAGCACTTTTCCGCCGCCGATGCGGTTGACGAGGAAGCCCATCGGCGTCTGCAAGAGGCCGGTGGTGATCGCGTAGGCGGTCACCGTCAGACCGAGTTCGACGAAACTCACGCCCATGTCGTCGCGCAGGTAGATGAACAGCGGCGGCAGCGCCAGCATGTAGAGGTGGCTCAGCAGATGCGCGAAGCTGACGAGGCCGATGGTCTTGATCTCTGCCCTCGGGGCAACGTCAGCAGCATCCATTGACCGATTGTCCTTCAGCGCGCGCCGCGCGTTTCCATTTTCAGAAGATGACGCCCGGGAGCGGGAGTGAGCAAGCCATTTCTGCCGGAGACGCCCAACGATCACGTGAGCGCGACGACGAGCGCCCTCATCCGGCAATGAATGAGGAGAACGCGCCGATCGCCGTCACCTCGCCAAACTCACAGACACGCCCGCGCCAGCATCTGGAAGGCGCGCGCCCGGTGCGACAGGGCTTCCGATCCATCGGCGGGGATGCCGTGCTTTTCGTCCGAACTCATTTCGCCGAACGTGCGCGCATGCCCGTCCGGCTGGAAGAACGGATCGTAGCCGAAGCCCTTGTCGCCGCGCGGCCGGTCGATGAAGCCGAACACCTTGCCCTCGAACGTCTCCAGATGCCCGTCGGGCCAGGCAATCGCCAGCGCGGAGACGAAATGGGCGCGCCGCCGGGCGGGCTCGTGCGCGCCGCGTTGCGCCAGCATGTCGGTGATGCGGCCCATGGCGGAGGGAAAGTCGCCCGTCTCCTTCGCCCAGCGCGCCGAATAGATGCCCGGATCGCCGCCCAGCGCATCGACGCAGAGGCCTGAATCGTCCGCGAACGCGGGCAGGCCGGAGGCCTCCGCCGCCGCGCGCGCCTTGATCTCCGCGTTGGCGAGGAAGGTCGTCCCGGTCTCGTCGGGCTCGGGCAGGCCGAGATCGCCCGCCGACACCGCAGCTATGCCGTAGGGCTCCAGCAGCTCCCGCATTTCCCGGAGCTTTCCGGGATTGTGCGTGGCGATCACCACGCGGCCTTCAAGCTTGCGATGCGTTCGGGGAGCGCTCATCATTGTTGTCCGTCAAAGCCGAATTCAATTCCGTCGCGTTATAAGCGACAGACGCTCGTCAGGCGAGACACGACAGGGAGAAGCGATATGACGTCCCACAGCGAGAGCCCCCTCGGCCTCCTCGAGCCGGCGCGGCTGGTGCCGCTCATCGCCATCGAGCGTATCGAGGACGCCGTGCCGCTCGCGCGCGCCTTCGTGGAGGCCGGGCTGCCGACGCTGGAAATCGCGCTGCGCAACAAGGTCGCCCCGCACGCGATCCGCGAAATCCGCGCGCAGGTGCCGGAAGCCATTCCCGCCGCCGGCAACGTGATGACGCCGCACGACCTGCATCTGGCGCGGGAAGCTGGCGCGCGCTTCGCCTTCTCGCCCGGCTCGACCCCGCAATTGCTGGAGGCCGCCGCGGCCATGCCGGACTTTCCCTTCGTGCCGGGCATCGCCACGGCGTCCGAGCTGATGATGGCCATGTCCGCCGGCTTCCACGTGGTGAAGTTCTTCCCCGGCGCGACCATGGGCGGCGCGGCGACGCTGCGCGCCATGGGCTCGGCGTTCCCGCACGCGCGCTTCGTGCCCACGGGCGGCACGACCGAGGACGATCTCGCCGAATGGCTCGCCCAGCCCAACGTCATCGCCGTGGGCGGCTCATGGCTGGCGCCGAAGGAAGAGATCGCGCGGCAGGAATGGGCCGGGATCACCGCCCGCGCCAAGGCGGCGGTCGCGCGTCACCGCGCCATCAGGCGCAAGGCCTGAGGGCATGAAAGGCGGGATGAAGCTGCAGGCTTGGGGCTGACGCTCAGCCCACGGCCTGCTTCTGCAGCGTGACGAGTTCGCCGATCCCCTTCTTGGCGAGCGTCATCAGTTCGCCGAGCTGGGCTTCGGTGAACGTCGCGCCTTCCGCCGTCGCCTGAATCTCGACGAGGGCGCCGGCGCCGGTCATGACGAAATTGCCGTCGGTGTGCGCGGCAGAATCCTCGATGTAATCGAGATCGAGGACGGAGAGCCCCTGATAGACGCCGCACGAGACGGCGGCGACATGGTCGCGCAGCGGCATGTCGCGGATCATCGAGCGGCCGTGCATCCACTTGAGGCAATCGTGCAGCGCGACCCACGCGCCGGTGATCGCCGCGGTGCGCGTGCCGCCATCGGCCTGCAGCACGTCGCAGTCGATCATCACCTGGCGCTCGCCCAGCGCCTGCAGGTCGACCACCGCGCGCAGCGAGCGGCCGATGAGGCGCTGGATTTCCTGCGTGCGGCCCGACGGCTTTCCGGAGGTGACCTCGCGGCGCGTGCGCGTCTGGGTGGCGCGCGGCAGCATGGAATATTCGGCCGTCACCCAGCCCCGGCCCTGTCCGCGCAGCCATTGCGGCGGCTTGTCCTCGAGCGAGGCCGTGCACAGGACGTGGGTTTCGCCGAACTTGACCAGGCAGGAGCCTTCGGCGAACCGCGCGACGTTGCGCTCGAGCGAGACGGCGCGCATCTGGTCGGCGGCGCGTTTGGAAGGACGCATTGAAAACTCCTGACGAAGGTTCCGGCGGGTCTAGTGCGAAATGGCCCAGCCGACAAGGAGCGCGGGGCTCACCCGATGAAAAGCGTGGCGATTTGCGCGCGCGTCGGCGCCTGCGCGCCCCTTCGCCCGCAGGTCCATGCGGCGGCGGCGGCCGAAAAGGACAGCCAGCCCCGCACAGCCGCGGGCTCGAAGGCGCGCGCCAACGCCTGCGGCCCGAGCGCGCCCTGATCGGCCATGATCGCCAGAAGCGCGGCGGTAAAGGCGTCGCCCGCGCCCACCGTGTCGACGACGTCGATGCGGGGCGCGGGCGCGCTGACCCGTTGCCCGCCATGAAAGGCGGTCGCGCCTGCCCCGCCCTGCGTGAGAATGGCGAGGCCCGGGCCGAGCCTGCTCCACGCCTCCATGGCGGCGAGCGGATCGTGTTCCGGATAGAGCCATTCCAAGTCCTGCGCGCTCGCCTTCACGATGTCGGCGAGGCGCACGCGGGCTTCGATGAGCCGCACGGCCTCGTCGCGCGGCGGCAGCACGCCTGCGCGCACGTTGGGATCGAAGCTGATCGAGGCGCGGCCCTTCGCCTGCTGCATCAGCGCCAGCACGCTGTCGCCGGTTGGCGCGACGCATGCATGAAACGAGGAGACATGCAGATGGCTCACGCCATCGGGCAGCGCATCGGGCGCAAGCGCGCGCATGTGCGCCGTGCCTTCGAGATAGAGCGTGAAATGCGGGCCCGCCGCGCCCTCGGGCGAGACAAGCGCCAGAGGCATGGGCAGGTCGCAGTCACGCAGGAGCGCGCAATCGACGCTGGCCTCTTCGAGCGCCGCGCGGAAGCGCGCGCCCCAGTCATCGCGCGAGATCGCGCCGGCGAATGCGACGCCCGCGCCGAGCACGCCCAGGGCGCGGGCCGTGTTGAACGCCGATCCGCCGAGAGCTGGCGCGAAGGCGGCGCCGCCGTCGAGCGGCGTCAGGTCGAGGATCGTCTCGCCGACGACGAGGAGTGTGGGTCGCAAGGATTGCCCCTGTCGGTCCGTGCGCCGACGCGCCGCCTCAATGCATGAATTTCGCCACGCGGTCGATCACGCTGCGCGGCGTGGCGGCAAGATTGCGGATGATGTCAGCGAGCTTTTCGCCGGGCACGGGATCGACGTCGAGCTTCATCTTCCCGGCTTCCGCGAGGAAAGCCTCGTCCTTCATGGTGGCGGCGAACGCCTTGCGCATGATCCCGACGCGTGCGGCGGGAACATCCGGCGGCATGGCGAACGGGCGTCCGATCGCCTGTCCCGCATAGAGAAAGCGCAGCGCCTGCCGGTCCGCCTCGGTCTTCGCGAGCTCAAAGACGAAGGGCACGCCCTTGAGATGGGGATCGGGTTCGAGCCCGCCGTGCAGCACGGCGTTGAACACGCCCTTCTCGCGCCAGCCCGGCGACTTGCCGCTGACGCTGTCGAGGCTCTCGCAGATGCCGTCCACTTCGCCGCGCTCCAGCGCCAGGAAAACATCGACGGAATTCTGGAAGCCGGAAACGATCTTGAACTTCGTGCCGAACAGCCCGTTGAGCGCGCGCGGAAACACGTAGGTGCCCGTGCCCGCGCCCGTGTCGCCGACGATGAGCTCCTTCTGCATGAGGTCGGCAAGCGTCTTCACCGGCGAGGAGCCGCGCGAGATGCACACGCTCGTCTCCGTCGTCGTGCTGCCGAGCCAGTTGAACTTCGTCGGATCATAGCGCGCCTGAGACGGGTTCATGATGGGCGCGAGCGGCGCGTCGCGGGTGATGAGGCCGAAGACGGAGCCATCGCGCGCCATGACGTTGTAAAGGTGCGCCGAGCCTGCGATGCCGCCGGCCGCGCCCATGTTCTGGTTCACGATCTGCGGATTGCCGGGAATGTGCCGGGCCATGTGGCGGCTCACCAGCCGTCCCCAGCGGTCGTAGCCGCCGCCCGCCGTCGCCGCGATGAGAAGGATGACCTGCCGGTCGGCGTAGAATTTCTCGCTCGGCCTGCTGCGCCCCCGCCAGGGCGGCGTGCAGCAGCAGTCCGGCGAGCGCGGCCGCCGCGCCAATCCCTGCCGCGATCCTCGGAGCGATCATGGGCGTCCTCCCGGCGATGTCGCCCCTTTTCGCGGGGCTTTGGGAGGATGATGCTCCCGTTTGCCCAAAACGCAAGCAAAGCAGGAGGTTTGGCGGCGGCCGGAAGCCTCCGCGCGCTGTTTCGCCTTGTCCGGCCGGTCCTCCCCTGCTAGAGAACGCGCGTCCGCGGGAGACCGCGGGCAAAACCCGCTCGCCTTGACCGGTCCGCGCTGGCCCGCCCCTGGACAATGTCCCCGGCGGTGAGTCCCCTGGGACGCCGGTTCGAAGACGAGCCCACGCAACGCAAACCCCGCCGGCGCACCCGGTCCGCCCCAATTCGCGGATCGCTCAGGAGACCCAATGGCAAATACACAAACCGGACTCGCGCCCTCGCGTGAGGATTTCGCCGCCATGCTCGATGCGAGCTTCGGCGAGGCCGACGCCCTCGAGGGCTCGGTCATCAAGGGCATTGTCGTCGCCCTCGAAAAGGACATGGCGGTCATCGACGTCGGTCTGAAGACCGAAGGTCGCGTCGCCCTCAAGGAATTCTCCGGCCCCGGCCGCGACCAGATTCTCAAGGTCGGCGACGAGGTCGAGGTCTATCTCGAGCGCATCGAGAACGCGCTCGGCGAAGCGGTGATCTCGCGCGACAAGGCGCGCCGCGAGGAGAGCTGGGTCAAGCTCGAAAAGGCGTTCGAGGCCAAGGAAAAGGTCGAAGGCGTCATCTTCAATCAGGTCAAGGGCGGCTTCACCGTCGATCTCGACGGCGCCGTGGCGTTCCTGCCGCGCTCGCAGGTCGACATCCGCCCGATCCGCGACGTCACCCCGCTCATGGGCGTGCCGCAGCCGTTCGAAATCCTCAAGATGGATCGCCGCCGCGGCAACATCGTCGTGTCGCGCCGCACGGTCCTCGAAGAGAGCCGCGCCGAGCAGCGCCACGAGATCGTCGGCAAGCTCGAAGAGGGCCAGGTCATCGAGGGCACGGTCAAGAACATCACCGACTACGGCGCGTTCGTTGATCTGGGCGGCATCGACGGCCTGCTCCACGTCACCGACATCGCATGGCGTCGCGTGAACCACCCGACCGAAGTGCTGAACATCGGCCAGACGGTGCGCGTGAAGATCATCAAGATCAACCACGAGACGCACCGCATCTCGCTCGGCATGAAGCAGCTGCTCGACGATCCGTGGCAGGGCATCGAGGCCAAGTACCCGATCGAGGCGCGCTTCCATGGCCGCGTGACCAACATCACCGACTACGGCGCGTTCGTCGAACTGGAGCCGGGCATCGAAGGCCTGATCCACGTCTCGGAAATGTCGTGGACCAAGAAGAACGTTCACCCCGGCAAGATCGTCTCGACGAGCCAGGAAGTGGACGTGCAGGTGCTCGAAGTCGATCCCGTCAAGCGCCGCATCTCGCTGGGCCTGAAGCAGACGCTCCAGAACCCGTGGGAAGGCTTCGCGGAGAAGTATCCCGTCGGCAGCGTCGTCGAGGGCGAGGTGAAGAACAAGACCGAGTTCGGCCTGTTCATCGGCCTCGAAGGCGACGTGGACGGCATGGTCCATCTCTCCGACCTCGACTGGAAGCGTCCGGGCGAGCAGGTCATCGAAGAGTACAAGAAGGGCGACATGGTTCGCGCCCAGGTGCTCGACGTCGACGTGGAGAAGGAGCGCATCTCGCTCGGCGTGAAGCAGCTCGGCGGCGACCCCTTCGCTTCGGCCAAGACGCCGGAAGAGGGCGGCGAACTCCGCAAGGGCCTCGTCGTGACGTGCGAGATCATCGAAGTGAAGGAAGGCGGCCTCGACGTGAAGATCGCCGGCACCGACCTCACGGCGTTCATCAAGCGCAACGAACTGGCCCGTGACCGCGCCGACCAGCGCCCCGAGCGGTTCGCCGTCGGCGAGAAGGTCGACGCCCGCATCACCCTGTTCGACCGCAAGGCCCGCAAGGTCGCCGTGTCGATCAAGGCGCTGGAAGTGGCCGAGGAGAAGGAAGCGATCGCCCAGTACGGGTCGGCCGATTCCGGCGCCTCGCTCGGCGACATCCTGGGCGCGGCCCTCAAGGCCCGCGACACCAAGAAGTAATCCGGCGCGCCCCTTCGGGCGCTCCGCACACTTCGAGCCCGCGCCGCATCCCGGCGCGGGCTTTTTTATGCCGGCCGCCCGTTCCGGCTGGGCCGGGGCGCTTATGTCGCCCCGCGCGGCGCCGCTTTCTGGGCGCAGCCGCCTTGTCTGGGCGCATGGCCGGGCATACGTTCGCCCCTGCAACAATCAGGTGAAGCCCATGGCCGACCTCATCGCCGATCACATCATCGACCGCAGCCGCCTGCGCCGGAAGCTCTCGTTCTGGCGCGTCGTCTCGGTCATCGCCGTCATCGCCGCCATCGGCGCGGTGGGCTGGCGCTACACGTCCGGCTCCGTCGCGCCGACCGACAGGCACGTGGCGCGCATGTCGATTTCCGGCCTCATCACCGGCGACCGCGAGACGCTGCGCCTGATCGAGAACGTCGCCAAGTCCCAGGCCGCGGCCGTCGTCGTGAACATCGAGAGCCCCGGCGGCACCACCACCGGCGCCGAGAAGGTTTATGACGAATTGCGCCGCCTCGCGCAGAAGAAGCCCGTCGTCGCGGTGATCAATTCGACGGGCGCGTCGGGCGCCTACATCGCCGCGCTCGGCGCCGATCACATCGTCGCGCACGGAAACTCGCTGGTCGGTTCGATCGGCGTCCTCTTCCAGTATCCCAATCTTGCCCGCGCCCTGAATTCGATCGGCGTGAAGATGGAGGAGATCAAATCCTCGCCGCTGAAGGCCTCGCCCAATCCGTTCGAGGACGCGACGCCGGAGGCCCGCGAGGCCCTCGCCTCCCTCGTCACCGATTCCTACGACTGGTTCCGCGACCTCGTGCGCGAACGCCGCAAGCTCAACGAGGACGAACTCAAGATCGTCGCCGACGGGCGCGTCTTCACCGGCCGCCAGGCCATAAAGGTGAAACTTGTCGACCAGTTGGGCACCGAGCGCGACGCCATCGCCTGGCTCGAAAGCGAGAGGAACATCGGCAAGGACCTGCCCGTGCGCGACTGGCGCCGCCAGTCGACAACCGGGCGCTGGGGAATTTTCAGCCTGTCGTCGCTTGCGGAAGCGACTGGATTTCCGGCCGTAGGCGCGCTATTGCGCCAAGCCGAGGCCAAGGCCGAGGGCGGCTCGCTTGACGGTCTATTGGCCCTTTGGCATGGTCGCCTCAGTATTGATTAACCATCTGCGGCGCTCTCCACTTGGAACAAGCGCGCTTTTTATGAGGTTTTCGACGTGATCAAATCGGAACTCGTGCAGCGGATTGCCGACAAGAACCCTCATCTGTACCAGCGGGACGTCGAGAACATCGTCAACGCGATCCTGGGCGAGATCACCAACGCCCTGTCGCGGGGGGATCGCGTCGAGTTGCGCGGCTTCGGCGCATTCTCGGTCAAGCAGCGCGACGCGCGCGTCGGCCGCAATCCGCGCACGGGACAGCATGTGGAAGTGCAGGAGAAGTTCGTGCCGTTCTTCAAGACCGGCAAGGAAATGCGCGAGAGGCTCAACGCCAAGACCTGAGCGCGCCCGCGAGACGAAAACCGGCATTCGTCGTTTGGCGGATGCCGTTTTCAATCCTCGCGGCTCGTGACGTTTGCGGTTTCCAGCGTCTGACGACGAACGCGAATTCGGAGCGCCCGTGGCCCGTATCCTGAAATGGCTTCTCCTCCTGCCGGTCGCGATCCTCGCGGTGATGCTGGCGATCGCCAACAGGGCGCCGGTGAACGTCGTGTTCGACCCGTTTCCGCCCGCCTCGTCGGGCCTGACGTTCGCGGCCCCGTTGTTCCTGGTCGTTCTCGCGTCCATGATCCTCGGCGTGGTGCTCGGCGGCGTCGGCGCATGGCTGCGGCAGGGCCGCTATCGGCGTGCCGCGCGGCAGGCGCGAGCGGACGCCGACCGGCAGCGGGTGGAGACCGATCGCCTGCGCTCGCAGGTCAACGCGTTCGCATCGCTGCCCGCCGCGCACGCTCCCGCCGACCGGCGCGTCGGCTGAGGCAGGCGGACAGACCCGAAGCGGGTCTGGCGCCCTCCCGGACCTTGCAATAGGCTTCCCGTCTCAGCGACGGGGAAAGTCATGGCCGGGCACGCATCTACTCAATCGTTTCGTCTGACGCGCCGCGCGCTGGTCGCCGGCGCGGCCTCGTCCGCCGTTCTCGGCGGAGCATTCGCCCAGCAGTCCGCCGCCGCGCGGCTCGACGCCGCCATCGCGGGGGCGAACCGCAGCCCGCGCAATCGCGCCCGCGATCCGTTCCGCGCGCCGCGCGAGGTGATCACGTTCCTGGGCGTTCAGCCGAACCACACCGTCGTCGAAATCCTGCCGGGCAGCGTTGGCTACTGGCTCGAAATCCTCGCTCCCTATCTCCGCGACGAGGGCCGTTACGTCGCGGCCGGGCGCGGCGAGGACGAAAAGCGCCCCGAATACCTCGCCGACCATGATCGCCTGCTCGCAAAGCTGGCGGCCGATCCGTCCGTCTACGGCAAGGTGGAGGTGACGCGGTTCAATCCCACCCGCCGCGAGGCCGCGCCGGCGGGGAGCGCCGACTTCGTCCTCACCTTTCGCAACCTGCACAACTGGATCGACCGCAACCAGATCGACGGCGCGCTGGAGGCCTTCCACAAGGCGCTGAAGCCGGGCGGCGTGCTCGGCGTCTCGGACCACCGGGGCCGCACGGACCTCAGCCAGGACGCGCAGATGAAGACCGGCTACATCCGGCAGGATTTCGCCGTCACGCTGATCGAGAAGGCCGGCTTCAAGCTGACGGGAACCTCGGAGGCAAAGGCCAACCCGAAGGACACCAAGGATCATCCCGAAGGCGTGTGGACCCTGCCGCCCAGTTTCCGGCTGGGCGACAAGGACCGCGAGAAATACGCCGCCATCGGCGAAAGCGACCGTTTCCTGCTCAAATTCGTGAAGGCGTGAGGACGGGCGGACGGTTCGGCGCAAGGGTCGCGGCCGGCAGCCGTCCCACGTAGTGAAGACCGATGCTGCGCGGCTCGCGCAGGCTGCTTGCGACCCGCGCCGACGCCAATGCGCCCGCCGCCTTGCTCCACAGGCGCGCGAGCTTCGCGCCCGGAGAAACCCCGGCTCTCGCATGGGCGTCGAGCCTTTCACGCACAGCGCGCGCGTTCTCGCGGTTCGCGGCCTGTGCGGCGTCCCATCTCTCGCCCTTGCGGAAGAACGCCGATGCGCCGGCCTTCAGGCTGGGAGCCGTCTCCGCAAGCTCCACGAGGCCGGCGCGGCCGGCGGCGGCGCGCAGTGTCCACGCGCTGAAGTTCGAAATGTGCCCGTAGTGAAAAATCCCGCCCTTCGATTTCGAGGCGGCGTAGGCGCAAACATCCGGCACCTCGACGTAGAGAAGCCCGTCGGGCGACAGCCGCGCTGCGATCCGTTCGAGCGCGTCCACCGGGTCGCGCAGGTGCTCGAGCACGTGGTTGAGGCGGATGAAGTCGTAGGTTGACGCGTCCGCGTGCAGATCTTCGATGCTCGCGGTGCGGACCGGCAAACCGAGTTCGTTCCGGCAGAAATTCGCGTAGTCCACGTTTGGCTCGACGCCCGACGCGTCGTATCCGAGACTTTGCGCAAAGAACAGGAACTCGCCCGAGCCTGCGCCTACGTCCAGCACGCGGGGATGGTTGCGGACGAGATGGCCCCATCGCGACCAGAATTTTTCCACACGCCCGAAATTGCGGGCGATCTGGCGGCCGCGAGGCCGCGCGGCGCCCTTGTAGGACACGCGATAGGCCTTGGCGTAGAAGGCCGCGAGTTCGTCAGCGCTGGGGACCGGATCGTTGAACACGTGGCCGCACGACTTGCACAGCAGCGTGACAAGCGGCGCGCCGCGCCGGTCCGTGCTGGACACGAGCGCGGATTCCCGCGCATCGCAGACTGGGCAGGCCGATTGCTGTGCGTGCAAGATGCGGGGCTCCATACTTGTCGAGCCGCAGACATGACGCCGCATGCGAGCTTTACAATTCGGATTTCCCCGCCCCAGATTCTGCGGTCTAGTCCAAGTGTATTTTCCCGGAGGCGCCCTGTCGCAGGGGCGGCAAACCGGGGCGCCGGACCCTATTTGTCCCCCTCCGCGCCGCCATTTCTGCTATTCACCTGCCTATGAGCCTGCCCATGAGCCTGCTGATCAAGATTTGCGGCCTGTCCACCGCCTCCACGCTCGAGGCGGCGCTGGGCGCTGGCGCGGACATGGTGGGCTTCGTGTTCTTTCCGCCGAGCCCCCGCAGCCTCGAACCCGCGCAGGCCCGCGCGCTGGGGCAACAGGCGCAAGGGCGAGCGCTCAAGGTCGCCCTCTGCGTCGACGCCGACGATTCCTATCTCGATGCGGCTGTGGAGGCCTGCCGGCCCGATCTGCTCCAGCTCCACGGCAAGGAAACGCCGGGACGGGTGCTGGAGCTGAAGCGTCGCCACGGATTGCCAGTGATGAAGGCCATCCATGTGAGCGGACGCGAGGACCTCGCCGCCGTCGCGGCCTACGAGGACGCAGCCGACCGCCTGATCTTCGACGCCCGCCCGCCCAAGGGCGCGGTCCTGCCGGGCGGCAACGGCGCGGCGTTCGACTGGGCCATCCTCGACCATGTCGCAACGCGCCTGCCGTGGATGCTGTCGGGCGGCATCAATCCGCAGAACGTGGCGGAGGCGATCGCCATCACCGGCGCGCGGGGCGTGGACGTGTCCTCGGGCGTCGAGAGCGCGCCGGGCGTCAAGGACGAGGCGCTGATCAAGCTCTTCATCGAGCGCGCCAGGGCGGCCGCAAACCGCGGCCGCGTCAGCGGGACCCCTTGGTTCGCGCGCCGCGAGGGCGTAAAGAGCCTCATCGAATTTTTGCGCGCCCCGCCCCGGCGGTGGTCGCGAGGGAGCACAGCGTGCAGCACGCCAATCCGAATTCCTTTCGCAACGGCCCCGACGACACGGGCCATTTCGGCATCTTCGGCGGACGCTTCGTCGCCGAAACGCTGATGCCGCTGATCCTCGAGCTGGAGAAGGCCTACAACGAGGCCAAGGCCGATCCCGCCTTCCAGGCCGAGCTGGCGCATCTGGCGACCCATTACGTCGGCCGGCCGAGCCCGCTCTATTTCGCCGAGCGCCTGACGAGCATCTGCGCGATCGCGCGCCGAGGCTCGGCGGCGCGAAGATCTATTTCAAGCGCGACGAGCTCAATCACACCGGCGCGCACAAGATCAACAACGTGCTCGGCCAGATCCTGCTCGCCCGGCGCATGGGCAAGACGCGCATCATCGCCGAGACCGGCGCCGGCCAGCATGGCGTCGCCACCGCCACGGTCTGCGCCACGCTTCGGCCTCGCATGCGTCGTCTACATGGGCGCCGTCGACATCGAGCGGCAGAAGCCCAACGTGTTCCGCATGAACCTGCTCGGCGCCGAAGGTCGTGCCCGTGCAGTCGGGCTCGCGCACGCTCAAGGACGCCATGAACGAGGCGCTGCGCGACTGGGTCACCAACGTCGCCGACACCTTCTACTGCATCGGCACGGCGGCCGGCCCGCATCCCTATCCCGCGATGGTGCGCGACTTCCAGTCCGTCATCGGCGACGAGACCCGCGCGCAGATGCATGGAGCGCCGAAGGCCGCCTGCCCGACTCGCTCGTCGCCTGCATCGGCGGCGGCTCCAACGCCATCGGCCTGTTCCACCCGTTCCTCGACGACGCGAGCGTCGAGATCTACGGCGTCGAGGCGGCCGGCCACGGCATCGACGGCCGCGACGGCCACGCGCGCCTCGCTCGACCGGCGGCCGCCCCGGCGTGCTGCACGGCAACCGCACCTACCTGCTGCAGGACGAGGACGGCCAGATCAGCGAAGGCCATTCGATCTCGGCCGGCCTCGACTATCCCGGCATCGGCCCCGAGCACGCCTGGCTGCACGACATCGGCCGCGTCGAGTATCGTCTCGGCCACCGACAAGGAGGCGCTGGACGCCTTCCAGCTCTGCTGCCAAGCTCGAGGGCATCATCCCGGCGCTGGAGCCCGCGCACGCGCATCGCCAAGGTGCTCGAACTCGCGCCGCACGATGCCGCAAGGACCACCTCATCGTGATGAATCTCTGCGGCCGCGGCGACAAGGACATCTTCACCGTCGCCGACGCATCTCGGCGGTATGAACGCTGCTGACGTCGAGCACCCGCATCGACCGCCGCTTCGCCGCACTTGCGCGCGCCGAAGGCCGCGCCGCGCTCGTCACCTTCGTCATGGCCGGCGATCCCGACCTCGACACGTCGCTCGCGATCCTGCAAGGCGCTGCCGGGCGCCGGCGCCGACCTGCATCGAGCTCGGCATGCCGTTCACCGATCCGATGGCCGACGGCCCGGCGATCCAGGCGGCGGGCCTGCGCGCGCTGAAGGCCGGCATGACGCTGCGCAAGACGCTCGGCATGGTGCGCGACTTCCGCGAGCGCGACGACGACACGCCGATCGTGCTGATGGGCTATTACAACCCGATCTACGTCTACGGCGTCGAGCGCTTTCTCGCCGACGCGCAGGCGGCCGGCGTCGACGGCCTGATCGTCGTCGACCTGCCGCCCGAGGAGGACGACGAGCTGTGCATGCCCGCGCTCGACGCCGGGCCTGCAACTTCATCCGCCTCGCGACGCCGACCACCGACGACAAGCGCCTGCCGGCGGTGCTCGCGCAACACGTCGGGCTTTGTCTACTACGTCTCGATCACCGGCATCACCGGCGCGGCCATCGCCGATTACTCGACAGGTCGCGAGCGCCGTGGCGCGCATCAAGCGCCACACGCGCCTGCCGGTCGCGGTCGGCTTCGGCATGAAGAACGCCGCAGACGGCCGCCGCCATCGCGCGCACGCCGACGGCGTCGTGGTCGGCTCGGCGCTCGTCGACGCCATGACGCAGTCGCTCGACGCCGACAACAGGGCGACGACGGACACCGTGACCGCGGTCACATCGCTCGTCGCCGAGCTCGCGGGCGGCGTGAATGCGCGCGCCGCGCCGCGTGACGCGTCGAAGTCAGACCGGCGCGGACGCAGGTCCGCGCGACCTTCGGAGACAGCCGATGAACTGGATCACCGAACGTCGTTCCGCCGAAGATCCGCTCGTTCCTGCAAGCGCGAGACGCCGGAGAACCTCTGGGTCAAATGCCCGGACTGCGGCCAGATGGTCTTCCACCGGGACCTCGAGGCCAACCTGTGCGTCGTGCCCGGCTCCGGCCACCACATGCGCATGGCCGCGCACGCTGCGCCTCAAGTCGCTGTTCGACGACGGCGTCTGCGACGAATCTGCCGACTGCCCGAAGTGCCGCGTCGATCCGCTGAAGTTCCGCGACGAGCAAGCGCTACTCGACCGGCTGAAGGACGCCCGCGCCAAGACCGGCAGCCCGATGCGCGTGCGTCGGCGCACGGCAGGATCGACGGCCTGCCGATCACCGTCGCGCGTGCAGGACTTCGACTTCATGGGCGGCTCGCTCGGCATGGCCGCCGGCGAGGCGATCATCGCGGGCTGCAAGCGCGCCGTCGAGCGGCAGCACGCCCGTTCATCATCTTCACCGCCTCCGGCGGCGCGCGCATGCAGGAAGGCATGCTCTCGCTGATGCAGATGCCGCGCACCACGGTCGCGGTGCAGCCGCCTGCGCGAGGCGCGGCCTGCCCTACATCGTCGTGCTGACCGACCCGACCACCGGCGGCGTCACCGCCTCCTACGCCATGCTCGGCGACATCCAGATCGCCGAGCCCGGCGCGCTGATCGGCTTCGCCGGCGCGCGCGTGATCGAGCAGACCATCCGCGAGAAGCTGCCCGAAGGCTTCCAGCGCGCCGAATATCTGCTGCGAGCACGGCATGGTCGACATGGTGGTGCACGCGCCACGACCTGCGCGCCACGCTCGCCCGCCTGTGCTCGCTGCTGCACCAAGCACGCGCCAGACGCCCGCGATCGCCGGAAGCGCGTCCTGAGGCGGCGGCTCGCCACGGCCGCCGCCTGAGCGCGCCGATGACACGCGGACCGGCCGACGCTTCCGCGCGACGCTGATCCTCGCGCGCTTGCTCGCGCTGCATCCCAAGCTGATCGATCTGTCGCTCGGCCGCATCGAGCGGCTGCTCGCAGCGCTCGGCCATCCCGCAGCGGCGCCTGCCGCCGGTGATCCATGTCGCCGGCACCAACGGCAAGGGCTCGACCGTCGCCTTCATGCGCGCGATGCTGGAAGCCGCCGGGCATGCGCGTCCACGTCTACACCTCGCCGCATCTCGTGCGCTTCCACGAGCGCATCCGGCTGGCCGGCGACGCTCGTCGACCGAGGACGCAGCTCGCCGACGCGCTTCGAGCGCTGCGAGCGCGCCAATGCGCGGCGAGCCGATCACCTTCTTCGAGATCACCACGGCCGCCGCGTTCCTGCCTGTTCGCGCGACGCCGGCCGACGTGCTGCTGCTGGAGGTCGGGCCTCGGCGGCCGGCTTCGACGCCACCAACGTGATCGACGCGCCGGCCGCCAGCGTCATCACGCCGGTCTCGCATCGACCACATGGAGTTCCTCGGCGACACGCTCGACAAGATCGCCTTCGAGAAGGCCGGCATCCTCAAGCGCGGCGTGCCCGCGATCATCGGCGCCGCAGACCGACGAGGCGCTGGCCGTCATCGAGCGCCAGGCCGCGCGCGTGCGCGCGCCGCTCATCGTCGCGGGCCGCGATTTCCACATCAGCGAGGAAGGCGGGCGGCTCGTCTACGAGGACGCGCGCGGCCTCCTCGACCTGCCGCTGCCGCGCCTGCAGGGCCGCCACCAGCACGAGAATGCCGGCATCGCCATCGCCGCCGCTGCGCACGGCCTGTTCCCGGCATCGCCGTCCGCGGCGATCGAGGCGGGCGTGCGCGGGCCGAATGGCCGGCGCGCCTGCAGCGCGCTCACCCGCGGCGCGCTGGTCGACCTCGCTGCCCGCGGGCGCCGAGCTGTGGCTCGACGGCGGGCACAACCCCGCCGGCGGCGTCGCGCTGGCCGCCGCCATGGCGGAGTTCGAGGCGCGCAATCCGCGCCCGCTCGTCCTCATCAGCGGCATGCTGGCGTCAAAGGACATGAGCGGCCTGCTGCAGCCCTTCGCCGGGCTGGCGCGCGAGATCTTCTGCGTGCCGATCTCCGGCGACAGCCAGGCCCATTCGCCTGCCGCCATGGCGGACGCCGCGAAGGCGCTGGGCATCGCGGCTGACCACCGCAGGCCGGCGTCGCCGAGGCCTTGCGCGCGATCTCGGCCCGCTCGTGGCCCGTGCCGCCGCGCATTCTCATCGCCGGCTCGCTCTATCTGGCGGGCGAGGTCCTGCGCGCCAACGGGACCATTCCGGACTGAGGATTGCGATGGCGGTGGGAAATGCCCGCGCGCCGACAAAGCGGCC
Organism: uncultured Alphaproteobacteria bacterium; assembly: GCA_963701405.1. Taxonomy (GTDB): domain Bacteria; phylum Pseudomonadota; class Alphaproteobacteria; order Rhizobiales; family Beijerinckiaceae; genus Terripilifer. The sequence goes on from CAVPAB010000003.1 coordinate 68,135, forward strand.
ATTGACCCGGCCCCGCCGCTTCTGTTGATTGCGGGACGCTCTCGCTTTCACTGCACGAAGAGGCCGACATGACCGTCCTGACGCCCGCCGAACGCGCCCGCCTCGCCGACATCATCTTCACGCGCTCGTTCGGCCGCGGAAAGGTGATCCTCGCCTCCGGCAAGGAGAGCGGTTTCTACTTCGACATGAAGCCCTCGATGCTGCACCCCGAAGGCGCGGCGCTGATTGCGCGCGCTGTTCTGGACGAAGTGCGCAAGTCCGGCGCGACCTACGTCGGCGGGCTGGAGATGGGCGCGGTGCCGATCACCGGCGCGCTGTGCCAGCATTCCTTCGAGGCCGGCGCGCCCGTGCATGGCTTCTTCGTGCGCAAGCAGGTGAAGGACCACGGCGCCAAGAAGCGCGTCGAAGGCCTGCCGAAGGGGGAGACGCTGGCGGGCAAGGACATCGTCATCGTCGAGGACGTGACGACGACCGGCGAGAGCGCCTGGAAGGCGGCGCAGGCCTGCATCGAGGACGGCGCGAAGTTGAAGCTCGTCGTCACCATCGTCGACCGCGAGGACGGCGCCGAGGAGTTCTACAAGTCGAAGGGCGTGCCGTTCGCGGCGATCTTCCGGGCGAGCGAGTTTCTGGCGCGCTGATCGCGAGGGCGTTCCCACAGCTTGAACTGGACATCAAACGTTGCGCGCTTGATGCAGCACAACGCGCGCCTGCGCGTTTCCTCCTAGATTTCCCAAACATGACGCGCCGCTGTCGTGCGCGCCAGGAGGACGATCATGCGCGCAGGATTTTCCGCACTGTTCATCGCCGCATCGACGCTCGCGCCCCTTCTCGCGCCCCTTGCGGCGCAGGCGCAACAGAAGCCGGTGGACGTCGGCCGCTATGAGTTCGAAACCTATTGCGCCGTATGCCACGGCAAGGATGGCAAGGGTGGCGGCCCCTTCAGCATGCTCGTGACGAAGAAGGTGCCCGACCTCACGCTCATGCAGAAAAACAATGGCGGCGTGTTCCCGTTCGCCCAGACGTACAACATCATCTCGGGCGACGCGGACATTGCCGGACACGGCACGCGGGAAATGCCCATCTGGGGCGACGTGTACCGCGACAGGGCGATCGCCCAGCTCGGCCCCTACAGCCCGGATATTCCATCCTTCGTGCGCGGCCGCGTGATCGCGCTCATCGGGCACATCTCGACGCTGCAGGAGAAGTGACGGGCCGACTCCGGCAACGGAAAACGCGCCAACAAAAAAGGCCGCCCTTCGGCGGCCTTTCCGATTCCGTTCGTGCAATCGCGCTCAGATCGAGCCGCTGATCCACTTCACGAGTTCGCCCTTGGGCGCCGCGCCGACCTTCTGCGACTTCACCTGTCCGCCGTTGAACAGGAACAGCGAGGGGATGGAGCGGATGCCCATCTTGGCCGCGACGTTGGGGTTCTCGTCCACGTTGATCTTGGCGATCTTCACCTTGCCGGCCATCTCCTCGGAGATTTCCTCCAGCGAGGGGCCGATCATCTTGCAGGGGCCGCACCATTCCGCCCAGAAGTCGACCACGACCGGCTCGGAGGACTTGAGAACTTCAGCTTCGAACGTGGCGTCTGTGACTTTCACCGTGGCCATGGCGACCTCAAGGACAGGCGGGACAATTCCCGCGGATCGGGCGGAACGTATGGACGGCGCCCCCAGCCGTCAAGGCGGCGCGGCGGAGCCTGGGGACGGGCGCCTCTCACGGGGTGAACCGGGCGGCGACCTCGCGCAGGCGCGCGTCCAGCATGTCGGCCGGGATTTCGACCGCTGAGGGCCCGGCGGTCCACACCAGCACAGCCCGCACCGCGCGGCCGGGCCAGAGCAACGCCGCGGCCGCGCCATAGAGGGCGAGCTGGGCGGCATAGGCGCGGGGCGTGGCGGCGGCCTCGCGCGGCGCGCCGCTCTTGAAGTCTGCGATGGTCACGAGATCGTCGGTGACGGCGAGCCTGTCGATCTGCCCGATGATGGGAATTTCCGCCCCGTGCGCGCTGATGCGGGCGGAGACGTTCACCTCCGCGCGGGAGCCCGGCCCGAAGAGCGCCGCGAGCGCGGGATCGTCCAGCACGTCGAGCGCGCGCTTCGCCAGCGCCTGCCGGCGCGCAGCGTCGTAATCGCCAGCGCGCACCGCCAGGAAGCGCAGCGCAGCGGCCTCACGCGCGGCGGGCGGAACGTCCGGGAGATATTGCAGCAGCGTGTGCGTCAGCGAGCCCACGCGCATGCCCTCGCCGTTCTGCGCCAGCGGATCGGCGCCCGCATGGTCGAGGCCCGGCCTCGCTCGTCTGGTCGGCCGCCGACAGCGCGCTGGAGGGAGAGATCGGCGGCTCCTGCGGCTTTTCGCGCGCGGCCTTTGCGAACAGCCAGGCGGGCGGCTGCGCCTTGATGGCGGGCGCGTCCACGCGCTTGTCTTCGTCGAGCATCGCCGCCTGCCCGCGGCGGCGCACCTGTTCGTCCGCGCTCCAGTGCGAGGGCGCGGGTTCGAGCACGCCGGCGAGCGCATTGGAGATCATGCGATGCCAGCAGCCGTCCTTCGGCGCGGTCCTGCCCTGATAGCCGCACACGTACAGCCGCTCCTCGGCGCGCGTCATCGCCGACATAGAGCAGGCGGCGGTGCTCGCGCTCCTCGTCGATGCGGAAGGCGTCGAGTTCATCGGTGAGCTGTTGGCGGATCGTGCTTCTTGCCCTTGCGCCACGCGATGAGCGCGCTGTCGCCCTCGCCGAGCGTGACGATCTCGGGATCGTGTCCGCCCGACGGCGCGCCGCATGTGTCGGGCAGGAAGACGATGGGCGCCTCCAGCCCCTTGGCGGCATGCACGGTCATCACGCGCACCGCTTCGCCCGCGGCCTCCATGTCGCGCTTGATCGACTGCTGCGAATTCTTCATCGCGTGCAGGAAGCTCACCAGCGAGGGCGCGCCGATGGTTTCCGCATCGAGCGCCTGGCGCAGGAATTCGTCCATCGCGTCGGCCGCCTCCGGGCCGAGCCGCGCGAGCAGCGCGCTGCGCCCGCCCTGCGCGCCGAGAATGCGCGCATAGAAGAGGAACGGCGTCTCGCCCGCGCGCTTGCGCCATTCGACGATGCGCCGCACGGCTTCCTCGTGTTCGGGTTTCGGCGAGGCGCGCAGCGCCCGCCACAGCGAACCGCTGCGGCCCGGCGCAAGCTCCATGAGATCGTCTTCGCCGAGCCCGATCAGCGGCGACTTGAGCACGCAGGCGAGCGTGAGATCGTCGCGCTGGAGAAGCGCGACCTCGCCCGCCGCGATCAGGTCGAGCACGGCGAGGTGCGAAGTCAGCTCCAGCCTGTCGGCGCCGGCGACGGGAACGTTATTTTCCTTCAGCGCGCGGATCACCGCGTCGAAGAACACGCCGCGCTTGCGCACGAGGATGAGCACGTCGCCGGCGCGCACCGGGCGCTTGACGCCCTTCTTGTCGTGCACCGCCTCGCGCGAGCCCGGCTCGAGCCAGCGCGCGATGGTCGACGCGATGCGGCGCGCCAGCCGCACGGGCGGCGCCTGCTCGTCGGTGCGGTCGATCGGCATGCGCCAGTCGCCGGGCTCCTGTTTCGGCTCGGGCGCAAGCGGTTCCCACACTTCGACGAGGCCGGGCAGCGTCGACTTCCACGCTTCGTGCGGCATCCATGGATCGTCCTTGGCGACGACGCCGACATGATGATCGAGGGCGCCGAAGACGTTGTCGACCTCGTCGAGCAAACCCTTCGCGGACCGGAAGGACAGGTTGAGGCGCACCGATTCGAAGCGGCGACCTGCGCGCGTCACGCGTCTTTCGAAGTCGCGGCGCTTGCTGTCGAACAGGTCGACGTCCGCGCCCTGGAAGGAAAAGATCGATTGCTTCTCGTCGCCCACGGCGAAGATCGTGCGCAGCTTGTGCGGACGCGCCTTCGCCGGCGAAGAATTCGTCGGTCAGCGATTCAAGGATCTCCCATTGCGTCGGACGACGTGTCCTGCGCCTCGTCGACGAGCACGTGGTCGACGCCGCGTCGAGCTTGTAGAGCACCCAGGCCGCGTCGGCGCGGCGACAGGAGCGACCTGCGTTCGCTCGATCAGATCGTCGAAGTCGAGCAGGCCGCGCGATTGCTTCAGCCGCTCGTAGCGCGCGACGATCCGCTCCGACGAGCACCGTCAGCGCCTCGCTGCGCTCCGCGGCCTGCGCCGTGCGCAGGGCGTTGCGCAGTGCGATGAGGCGGGCCTGCTCGTTCGCGAGCGCTTCAAGGAGAGCCGTGTCTGTCTTGAATTCTTCGCGTGACCATGCTGGCCCGCGGGTCGCCATCCTTCCTTGAAGAACACGAGCAGCCATTCATCGAGCTTCGCACGTCCGGGCCGGCGGCAATGGCGCGGCGGATCTGGGCGGCGCATTTCTGATCGTTCGTCGAGCCCGTGGCGATTTTCGCCGCGAGCGCTGTCCCATTCGCCCTGCGCGATGCCGCCGCCGGTCATGTCCGCCGCGATCTCGTCGGCGCTGCGTCGCGTCCGAGTCGAGCCGAGCGCCTTCTGCAGGGCCTGCCGGATTTCGCCCGGTTGCCGGCGGCCGGCGGCGGCGATGGCCGCGCGCTTGCCGAGCGCCTGGCGCAGCAGCTTGTCGAACGTCTGGCTCGTGGTGAGCGAGGCGACGACCTGCAGCGCGCGCTGCAGCGTGCGGTCCTCGCCCTCCATCGCCGCGCCGAGGATTTCCTCCTTGGCGCGGCTCATCAGTTCGTCCTTCTGCTCGTCCGTCAGCACCTCGAAGCGCGCGGCGACGTTCGCCTCGAACGGAAACAGATGCAGGATCTTTTCGCAGAAGGCGTGGATGGTCTGGATCTTCAGCCCGCCCGGCGTCTCGACGGCGCGCGCGAACAGCCGGCGCGCCTGATCGAGATCGCTCACGCGCGCGCCGGTCTTCGCGATCTCCGCACGCAGCGCCTCGTCGTCGAGCCCGGTCCAGCTCGCGAGCGTGTCGAAGACGCGCATCGCCATGTTGGCGGCGGCGGCCTTGGTGAACGTGAGGCAGAGAATCTTCGAGGGCGGCGCGCCTTCCAGCAGCAGGCGGATGACGCGCTGCGCCAGCACATAGGTCTTGCCCGAGCCCGCATGTGCGGACACCCACGCCGACACCTGCGGATCGGCGGCCTTGCGCTGCTGCTCCAGCGCGCTTGCGGGAATGATCCAGCCGCTCATTCCGCGTCTCCGCCAGAGGACCATTCGCGATAGCGCGAGAGATGATCGTATGTCGTGCCCTTGCTTTCGAACTGCGGAAAGGGCCGCGGCAGATACGGCGTTTCGGGATTGCGAAATTGCAGCAGCAGGGTCTTCAGGCCGTCGAAATGCTCGACGCCGAGTTCGGCGGCGCCCTTGGTCTGCTCGCTTCGTGGTGATTTCCTTTTCTTCCAGGCCGTTCGCGCCGCCGAGCTTGACGTACATCGCCTCCGCGACCGCTCGCGCCGGCGGGAATGGCGGGAAAGCCGCCGCGCGCAATCATCTCCGCTTCGAGCGTCAGCTGCGGCGCAAAGCCCACGGCGACAGTCGACGGGCTCGGCGGCGCGCCGGTCTTGTAGTCGATCACGACATAGGCGCCGTCCGCGCGCTTCTCGATGCGGTCCGCCTTGGCGCTGAGCGTGAACGTCGAACCATCCTCGAGCGTGATGTCGAGCGCGCCGTCCTCCTCCACGTGAACCGTGGACAATCCGCCGCGCCGCTGCGCCTCCCAGCCAAGCCACGCCTCGCAGATCGCCTCGATGCGCGGCGACTGGAACGCGTCGAATTGCGGATCGCTGCGCAGGTCCGCGAAGACCTCCGCCGCGATGGCGAGAAGCGCCTCGCGCGCGTTCGCGCCCGGCCCGTTGGGATTGTCCTTCTGGAACCGCGCCAGAACCTCGTGCATGCGCGTGCCGAAGCCCTGGGCGCTTTCGTCCTCGTCGAGGCCGTCGAGCGGAACAAGCTTCAGGATGCGCTCGGCGTAGATCGCGTAAGGGTCGCGGCGCAGCGTCTCGATGCGCGTCACGCTGAGGCGCGTGGGACGCAGTTCGACCGGCGGGCGCGGTTGCGGGCGCGCGGCGGGCTTCATCTCGCCGGGCGCGTCGAGCGCTGCGCGAGCGCGAGATAACGTTCGCCCGCCGCGCAGCTCGTCTTGTAGGACGCGCCCGCGAGCGCCCTGATGCGCTGCAGGAAGCGCGAGGGCGTCGTCGGCGAACCGGCGCGCTTTCTCGCCCGCGAGAGAATGACCTTCGGCGCGCCGATGGCCTGCACGAAATCGTGCGCTGTCTGGCCGATGCGCCGCTCGGGCGCGCTCAGGCCCAGCTCCGCGCGCATGGGCCGGCTGAGGAACGAATCCGTCTTTGCGGCCGGCGGCCACACGGCCTCGTCGAGACCCGCGAGCAGCGCGACATCGACGTTCATGAGCCGCGCTTCGAGAAGGCCGAGGCTCTTGATGCGCGGGTGATGCGCCCGCTGGCGGCGCACCGCCGTTTCGCGCGCGGCGGTGTCGAAGAAGACCGCGTAATCGTCGGCGTCGAGCCCGCCCTCGAAGTCGCGCGCCTGCGCCAGCTCTTCGAAAAGCAGCGACAGGACGGGCACATCCTCGATCGCGTCGGATTCCTCCCCGGGCGCCTGCGCGAGCAGCGCCTTCACGCGCTTTCGTGCGCCGCCACCCAGTCGCGCGTCTGCGGCTTGCCGGGGCCGTGGGCGAGCGCGCGCAACGGGCCCAGCGCATCGCGCAATCTCTCCAGAAGTTCGGCGGCGCCGCTCCAGTCGTCGTCCTTCAGCGCCTTGATCGTGCGGTGCGTGTGCGGGTTTTCGCGCGCGCGCTTCTGCGCGAGGCGCATCGCGCCTGCGGGATCTTCGAGATCGGGCCTTTCGCCGCGCAGCAGGCCGAGTTCCGCGTCGCTCACGCGCCGGCCGATGATCGCGGCGGGAAATCCGAGGCGCACGAGAGGATGGCGCAGCAGCGCAAGGATGGGCGCCGACGCGCACGAGGGATGCGCGCAATCGAGCGCCAGTCGCGCCATGACGCCGAGCGGCGCATTGGCGAGCGGGTCGCCGCCGGAATCATCGATCTCGATGTCCCAGCGCTGCAGTTCCGCGCGCACGCGCCGCGCCAGATTGCGGTCGGGCGTGATGAGCGCGGCCGTCGCGCCGGGCGTCTCGACCGCTTCGCGCAGCGCGATGGCGAGCGCCAGCGCCTCCTCGCGCTCGTCGCCGGCCTCGATGATCGTCACGTCGCAAAGCGCCTGCGACAGAGCCGCGTCGCTGGTTGCGCGCCGCCATGCGCTCCATCGCTCGGTCGTCTCCGCCGGACGCATCGCCTCGCAGATGAGGTTCATGCGCGCGGCGATCGAGGCCGGCGCCGCCGCGAGCTCGCGCACGTCCTGGCGCGTGATTCCGATCAGCGGCAGCAGGCGCCGGAACGCGCCCTGCGGATGGCCCGACGCGGGATCGGACCGCTCGCCCGCGATGGCGGCCCAGGACTCGTCATCCAGCGACGTGTCGAGGCCGGGCAGCACGACAGCGCCGCGCTCGGACTTCGCGATCCCCGCGATGAGACGCGCGGTCGCCGCATTGGCGCCCGTCGAGCCGGCGACGATCTCGACGCCTTTCGCCTGCCCTGCAGCGATCTGCGCCACGCGGCGGCGCACAAGCTCCATCTGCCGACGCGCCTTGTCGACCGCGTCGATCGACTTGAGATGATCGGGCCAGAAGCTCGTCGCGATCTTGAGGAACTCGAGCGTGATGCGCCAATAGCTCGCGAGGTTCTCCGGCGCGAGCGCGCCGAACCGGTCCCACTCGACCTCCTCGATGATCATCTCGTCGATGAGACCGGCGAGATCGCCCGCCAGATGAAAGGCGTGGGCCGGCGCCACGCTGACGAGCATCGGCTCGTCCTCGTTGGCGTTGATCCGCCCGTCCGGCCCGACCGACTGGATCGCGCCGCGCACGCTCTTGCTCCACGCGTGGACAAGCGCGGTGAGGATGAGGCGGCGCTGCATGTCGCCCACGGCCGCAGGCAGATCGTCGCCCAGCATGCGCGCGAGTTCGGTGTCGGGCGTCGAGGCGTCGAACAGCAGGTCGTTCTCGACGCCTTCCATCACACCCAGGGGAATGATGCGCGGCAGGACGAGCGCGTCGCCGCCTGCGACCTGCGCGAGCTCCAGCGCGAGCGCCCGCGCGGCGCGCCGCGTCGGCACGTAGATCGTCGCGTCGGCAAGCGCGGAAGGATCGGCGCGATCGGGAAAGCCTTCGACGACGCGCCCGTCCATCAGCGCGCGCGCGAAGGCGGGAAGGAACGGCGCGCCCGGCGCGATGGAGCAGACGTTTGGCGGGCGCCGCGTGCTCATCGCTAGAGAACCGAGCGGACGAAGGTGCGTTCCGCCTCCTCGATCGCCTGCGGCGTGCCCACGTGCAGCCATTGGCCTTCGAGGCGCAGTCCGTGCAGCCGTCCGCGTTGCGCGGCCTCGAAGAAGAATGGCGCGAGCGAGAAGATCTCGCGCGTTTCGCCGGCGAACAATTCGGGCTTGATGATGCCGAAGCCCGAATAGACGAACGGCGCCACCGTGCGCTCCTCGCGCTTCACCAGCCGCCCGTCGGCGAGCATGTTGAAATCGCCGGGCCAGTCGATTCCGACGCCCGTCGCCGTCGCCGCCACGAGCAGGAGAATGTCCATCGTCTCGGGTTCCACACGTCCATCATGCGCGCCAGGTTGGAGCGCGGGCCTTCGAGCCAGATGGCGTCGGTGTTGCAGATGAAGAAGGGCCCGGGGCCCAGGTGCTCCATCGCCTTCATGATGCCGCCGCCCTGGTCGAGCAGCCGCTCGCGCTCATCGGAAATGATGATCCGCGGCGACGTGCGCCCGCGCAGGTGATCGATGATCATGTCGGGGAGCCAGTGGACATTGACCACGGCCTTCTCGACGCCCGCTTCCGCAAGCCTGTCCAGCGCGTGATCGATCAGCGCGCGGCCCGCGATCTTCACGAGCGGCTTTGGCAGCGTGTTGGTCACCGGGCGCATGCGCGTTCCCAGCCCCGCCGCGAAAACCATGGCTGCGAAGGGAGCGCGCGCTCCCACCGTGACAGAACCCGACATGCGCCTGGAATCCGCAAGAAAACAGGAAGGACGACGATCAGGCCGCGACGAGTCGCGGCAGATGAGTCTTATACCAGCCTTTGATCGCCGCAAGCGCCGGATGTTCGAGGTTCTTGGCCAGCGAGCGCTCGACGCGCGGGATGTGGGCGAGGTAGGCGGGCTTGCCGTCGCGCCGGTCGAGGCGCGTGAAGATGCCGAGCACCTTGGTGGCGCGCTGCGCCCCCAGGACCGCGTAGGCGGCGGCGAAATCGGACATCACGAAATCGGGGTCCGCCTTGCCGCGCGTGAGCGCGTAATGGGAGAGCAGGCGAAGCTCGAGATCGTCGGGCACGCTGACGCGCGCGTCCTGCAGCAGGGAGGCGACATCGTAGGCGGGATGGCCGAGCACGCAATCCTGGAAGTCGATGATGCCGACCCGCGCCAGCCCCTGCCGCTCCGGGCAGCCAGATCAGGTTGGGCGAATGATAGTCGCGCAGAACCCACGTGCTGCGGGCGTTGGCGATGTCCGTCAGCGTGCTGCGCCACAGCGACAGGAAGATCGCCTTGGCCGCGGACGACAGCTTCACGCCGCCGATGTGGGGCGCGTACCATTCGACGAGCAGTTCGACCTCGATCAGCAGCGCGTCGAGATCGTAGGGCGGAATGGAATAGGAATCGCCGCCGGGGCCGGGAATGGTCCGCGGCGTATCGGTTGAATGCAGGAAGGCGAGGATCGTCGTCGCCTCGCGATAGCGCTCGGGGATCGGCGCGCCGTCCTCGACCACGCCCTCCGTGCCGAGGTCCTCGATGATGGCGAGCCCCGCCGCGATGTCGCTGGCGAGAATCTTCGGCGCCGAGAGGCCCTTGGCGCCCAGCGCCTGCGCCATGGCGATGAAGGGCGTGATGGTCTCCGCCAGCCGCGCGATGGCGCTGTAGGGCTTGCCGTAGCGCACGGGCGGCCCGTCCGGCCGGGGCGGCGAGATCATCAGGATGGCGCGTTCGCCGTCCGGCTTCTGCAGGCGCTCGTAGGCGCGCACCGAGGCGTCGCCCAGCATGAACGTGCGCGTCGCCTCGCCCCAGCCGGAGGCGGCGAGCAGGTGGGCGAGCGCGCGGGCGCGCTGCAGCCGTTCGGCGAAGGCGCCGTGCCCGGTGAGCACGACCTCGCGATAGGTTTCGCCGCGGCTGGCGTCGAGCCGCATGGCGACGTCGAGCCGGTCGGGCGCGATCGTGTCGCCCATCCTGTCGGCCCATTCCACGAGGACGAGCGCGCCTTCGGCGGCCTCCTCCCATCCAAGCTCGGCGAGTTCGCCCGACGATTGCACGCGGTAGAGGTCCGCATGCACGATGGGGAAGTGGACGCCGTCGTAAATCTGCATCAGCGTGAAGGTGGGGCTCGGGACCTCGAGCGCCGGATCGGCGCAGAGCCGCCGGATCAGGGCGCGCGCAAGCGTCGTCTTGCCCGCGCCCAGATCGCCCGACAGCGTGATGAGATCTCCCGCTTGCGCAAGCGCGGCGATTTCTCCGGCCAGCGCCTCGACGCCGTTTTCGTCCTCGATGTCCAGGCGCCAGACATTGGCCTGGGGCGTCGCTGCGGGCGCGTCAGCGGACATGCCGTGTCGGCTCCTCGTCTGTCGCCGCTGCGCCAGCGTCGGCGCTGTTTGGGAAGATGCACGTCACGACCGTGCCTTCACCCGGCGCGGATTCAATCTGCACGTTGCCGCCATGCAGTTCAACCAGCGCGCGCACGATGGAAAGGCCAAGCCCGACGCCGCGATGACGCGTGCCGACCGTGTGTGAGCGGAACCGGTCGAACACGCTCTCGATCACGTCGGACGGGATGCCCCGGCCCTGATCGGTGACCTTGAAGACGATGTCGCCGCCGCGCCGCATCGCGGCAAGCGTGACGGTCTGGCCCGCCGACGAGAAGCCGATGGCGTTGGACAAGCAGGTTGAACAGAACCTGCCGCACCCGCTTGGCGTCGGCGCGGAAGCGAGCCGACGCCGTCGAGCGCGACGATGTTGAGCGTGATCGTGCGCTCCGTGATGCGGTCCTGCACGCCTTCGGCGGCCAGCTGCATCGTCTCGATGACGTCCACTTCGCTGTGATTGAGCTCCAGCGCGTCGGAATCGATGGTGGCCAGATCGAGAATGTCGTTGATGATGGCGAGCAGCGCGTCGGAGGAATCGAGAATGTGCCCGGCGTATTCGCGCTGCTTGTCGTTGAGCTTTCCAACCGCCTCGTCGCCGAGCAGGTGGATGTAGCCGATGATGTTGGTGAGCGGCGAGCGCAGCTCGTAGGACACGTGGTGGACGAATTCCTCGCGCAGCTTCTGCGCCGCGAGCAATGCCTCGTTGCGCTCGGTCAGCGCACGTTCGAAATCGGCGCCGGCGGTCACGTCCGAGAACGTCACCAGCGTCGAGCCGTCGGGCAGCGGCATGGCGGCGCAATCGAGCACGCTCTCGTCGGCGCGGCGCACGCGGCGCGTGAAGCCCATGCGCGCTTCGTGCAGACCGGCGACGACGCTGCGCAGGTCGTCCCACAATTCATCGCCCGCGCATTGCGGATCGCAGGCGCCGGCGAGATCGTCGACATGGGGCGCGCGCGTGCGGATCGCCTCGGCCTCCATCAGCGCGCGCTTCACGTCCTCATGGTCGAGCGACCACATCTGCGTGAACGCGACGTTCGCCAGCTTGAGCCGTCCGTCGGCGCCGAACACGGCGACGCCCTCGCGCAGCGTGTCGAGCGTTTCGCCCTGCACGGTGACGAGCGCGCGGTATTGCGTCTGCAGGCGGTAGCTGTCGGTCACGTCGTCGAAGAGATAGGTCACGCCGCCCTGGCTGTTGGGCGTGATGACGACGCGCAGCGTGCGCCTGTCGGGCAGATACCAGACCTGCTCCATCGTCTCGTTCGACTGGTAGGTCTCCATGAGGCCCGCCTTCCAGACGCGGAAGTCGGCCTGCTCGGGCAACCGGCGCTCGCCGCGCAGCCGGTCGAGAATTTCGGCGTCCGTGGGCGCCGTCTCGAGCCAGCTCGCATCGAGCGACCAGAGCTGGCGATAGGCGGCGTTGTTGAACACGAGCCGCTTGGCGCGGTCGAAGATCGCCACCGCCGTCGACAATTGGTCGAGCGTGCGCGCGTGCGCCTCCATCTGCCGCGTGAGGTCGGCGCGGGCGCCTTCCAGCTCCGTCTGGTCGATGGCCATGCCGACGGCGCCGCCTGCGGAGGGCGCTTCGGTGATGTCGAGCATGTGGCGCTGGCCGGCGACGACGGCGGCGGCGCGCCCGCGCCACACGTCGCCGCGCGCGCGGGATTCGGCGGCGGCTTCGCGCGTCGGCGTTTCGAGCAGTTCGACGCCGCGCGCCACCGCTTCGCGCGGATCGGCCGCTTCGACGGCCTTCGCGTAGGCCGCGTTGACCCAGGCGAGCGCGCCGTTCGACTCGCGCATCCACACGGGGCTCGGCAGCGCGTCGAGCATGGCGCGCAGCGCGTCCGTCTCGAGCATCGTGCGGGTGTGCCGCTCGCGCAATTGCGTCAGCTCCAGCCGGTCGCCCGACACGTCGCGGATGCGCAGCACGGCGCGTCCGCCGACCGCCCGGCCCTGCGCTTCCAGATGACGGCCCGCGAGCGTCACCAGCGGCAGGCGGAAGCCTTCGCCGCGCGCGCGCAGCTTGCCGATGAGGCTCTCGAGCTCCTGCGCCAGCGCGGGGGACAGCCACGTGCCGAATGCGAGAACCCGCAGCGGCGCGGGGGTTTCCATCGCCAGCGTGAGGTCGCCGGCGATGTCGGGATCGCCGCTGGCGGAGCGCCACGAAATGACGATCTGCTGCTCGGCGGCCAGGAAGGTGTTGGCGCGGTCGAGATCGGCGCGGGCGGCGGCGAGGTCGTTGACGAGCTGGCGCTCGCGCGCCGCCCAGTTGCGGCGGCTGGCCAGGTGAATGAGCGCGCCCGCGCAGGTGACGGCGGCGAGCGCGGCGAACAGCGACACGCCGGCCGTGCCGTGGGCTGCGGCCATGCGGTCGAGATTGGAGAAGTCGAGGGAGCTGGCGAATGGCGGGGCCGGAGGCGCCCGCTGCGAGTGCGGATATCAGGATGGTCTTGCGCCGCTTGCGGGCGTGAAGTCGTCGAGTGCGTTCCGGGTGGAACGCTGCCAAAGCGGCGCCGCAAATCCATGCTTCGGGTCCTGTCTCGTCGCATTCTCCGGCGCGGAGCCTTGGGCCTCGCCCCCGCCGAATCAGTTCAATGTAACTTCACCAGCGACGATTGAGAATTCCGTTAACCATAAGAAAAACGCCTCCGCGCCGGTTGGCGGGAGGCGTTCTCGTCTTGTCCGTGACAGGGCGCCGCGCGCGGGGCGCGCAACCGCCTGAAATGACTCTAGTAGCGGTAATGGTCGGGCTTGTAGGGGCCCTGCTGCGGCAGGCCGAGATAATTTGCCTGCTGGTCGGTGAGCTTGGTCAGTTTCACGCCGATCTTGTCCAGATGCAGCGCCGCGACCTTCTCGTCGAGGTGCTTGGGCAGCGTGTAGACCTTCTTCTGGTACTGGCCCTGCTTCGTCCAGAGTTCGATCTGCGCCAGCGTCTGGTTGGTGAACGAGGCGGACATGACGAACGAGGGATGGCCCGTCGCGTTGCCCAGGTTCACGAGGCGGCCTTCCGACAGCAGGATGATGCGCTTGCCGTCGGGGAACTCGATCTCGTCCACCTGCGGCTTCACGTTCGACCACTTGAAGTTCTTCAGCGCGGCGACCTGGATCTCCGAGTCGAAGTGGCCGATGTTGCACACGATCGCGCGGTCCTTCATGGCGCGCATGTGGTCGACGGTGATGACGTCGACGTTGCCGGTGGCGGTCACGAAGATGTCGGCGCGCGGGGCGGCCTCGTCCATCGTGATCACTTCATAGCCTTCCATCGCCGCCTGCAGGGCGCAGATCGGGTCGATCTCGGAGACGAGCACGCGGCAGCCCGCGTTCTTCAGCGAGGCGGCCGAACCCTTGCCCACGTCGCCGAAGCCCGCGACCATGGCGACCTTGCCGGCCATCATCACGTCGGTGCCGCGGCGGATGCCGTCCACCAGCGATTCCTTGCAGCCGTAGAGGTTGTCGAACTTCGACTTGGTGACCGAGTCGTTGACGTTGATCGCCGGCCACAGCAGCGTGCCGTCCTTCTCCATGTTGTAGAGACGGTGGACGCCCGTGGTGGTCTCCTCGGACACGCCCTTGATGGCGGTTCCGTTGCGGCCATACCAGCCGGGGTTGGACTTGAGGCGCTTCTTGATCGCCTTGAAGAGGATTTCCTCTTCCTCGTTCGTCGCCTTCTCGAGGAAGGCCACGTCGCCCGCTTCCGCGCGCATGCCCGAGGTGAATGAGCATGGTGGCGTCGCCGCCGTCGTCGAGGATCATGTTCGGCGTGCCGCCGTCGGCCCATTCGAAGATCTTGTGGGTGTATTCCCAGTAATCCTCGAGGCTCTCGCCCTTGATGGCGAACACGGGCGTGCCGGCGGCCGCGATGGCGGCGGCGGCGTGGTCCTGCGTCGAGTAGATGTTGCACGAGGCCCAGCGCACGTCGGCGCCGAGCGCCTTCAGCGTCTCGATGAGCACGCCGGTCTGGATGGTCATGTGCAGCGAGCCGGCGATGCGGGCGCCCTTGAGCGGCTGGCTCGGGCCGTATTCCGCGCGCGTCGCCATGAGGCCGGGCATTTCGGTCTCGGCGATGTTGAGCTCCTTGCGGCCCCACTCGGCGAGCTTGATGTCTGCGACGGCGTAATCGGTGTGAGCGGTCATGTGAATCCCGGTCTCTCTGAAAAGGGTCGGATCTGTTCGTCCGGGCGCTCCTATAGCAGGGCCGCCGGGGGGAGGCAATAAGGACATAAAGATTTCTTTATGTGGTGGGGCGGGGTGGGGAGTGGGGTGGGTGGCGGGGGCTGGAGTGGGCCGGGGCGAGGCTGGGCGCCCGTCATCCCGGCGAAGGCCGGGATCCACGACAGGCCACACAGCGCACATTCCCGGGGCGCGCGTGAGCCCGGGACCCGGGCGCTCTGGGGCTCTGGGTCCCGGATCGGGCTCCGCCCGTCCGGGAATGTGGGCCTTTGGAGGCGAGCGCAGCGCCCGCGGCCTGCCGTGGATGCCGGCCTTCGCCGGCATGACGCGGACCTTACCGGCCTCTCGGCACGAACCAGCCTTCTGCTGTCCTGCGCACGTTGCCGACGGCGGCCAGCGTCAGCAGGCCGCGCTCGATGCGCCGGGACGCGCGGCCGCCCTCGCGGAACTTGCGGGCGATCTCGATGGGCTCGGCGGGACGGGCCAACGCGCGCAGCGTGCTTTGCAACGTGGCGTAGAAGGCGGCGTCCTCCTTCGGCAGCGCGGGCGCCTGCGCCTCGACCTCGGGCAGGTCGAGGTCCGCCTCCTCCTGCTCCTCGACGGGCTGCGGCGCCGCCTTGCCGCGCGCGGCCTGATATTCGGGACGCAGCCAGCGCACGAGGCCCTTGCGCTCCTCCTCCGCGCGTTCGCGGTTGAGCGCGACGAGGCGCGCGAGAATGTCGGCCTCGGCAAGATCGCGCGGCCAGCCGTAGGCGTCGGCCACGGCGTCGTCGATGCGCTTGTGCAGGTCGTGGATGATCGACACGCAGCCCGCGTCGAGGATCGCCTTCTCGCTCTCGTCGAGCGGCTTGCCCTCGCCGCGTTCGAGGCCTTTCAGCCGTTCGCGCACGTTGTAGAGCTTCGTCATGGTGAGGAAGTCGTGCTGGTCGAGCACGCGCTTGCGAAGGGCGTCGAGTTCTTCGGCGAGATCGCGGATGATCGACTTTTGCGCATCGGTGGCGGCGGGGAACGGGAAGGGGTCGAAGCAGCGAGCTTGTTGTAGCGGGGACGATTTCCAACGCCTCACCACCCACGCAAACAGCAAATGTGCACATGTGCTTTAGACGATAGAACGCCGAGGATAGTAGGCGTCATCCGAAGCGATGCGAACAAGCATGTTGTCGGGCAGTACATCAGTATCTAGAAATTGAAACATCCGATGCTTCGATGTCTGACAGTGACAATGTTGCGCGGAAGGCCTGAAGTAGCTTCCGCGATAGCCCGTCCTGCGTTTGCCAAATAGCCACCAAGTTGAAGACGTCGGATGGGAGACTTGCGCTCTGTTGGCTCGATCGCGTTCCGGGTGAACTCGTTAGAAGCCATTGATAAAGCTCGGGGCGCTTCTTTTCGGAGATCTGCTCTCGTCATCCCAAAAGTGTCAAGTCACCATAAGGCTGCGGGCGTGCCGATCAGGTCACGTCCGGCGCATTGTCGGAAGTGACTTTTCGAGATCTGTTCTCTTCCAAGCCCAAGTGCGCTCGCCTGTTGTGGCGTTATCCAAAATCCTTCTCCCATGCACGCAGACGCCTCGGGGCGAAAGGCCGCGATTCCCGTTAAGATTGGCGAGTGCCGCGGGCAATCGACAGGTCGACGCCAATTGTAAGATCGCCATTGATCCGGCCGCTCCTTGCGTCGAGCGTCACGACCGGCGCGTCAGTCTCCAGCGCTTCCTCGTGCGTAACCTCCGCCAGCACATCCCTCCTGCGCGCCTCGATCAGCCACCGTCATCGCAATGCGCACGGCGGCCTTGCCCGATTGCTTCAACCACGGATGGTCCGGGACGGCGAACACGAGCGACAGCGGCTGCCTTCGCGCCCAGATGCCTTTCGATGACGCGCCGCGAAAACGTCTGCGTGATCGAGTTCGTCGTGATGAACCCGAAGCGCCGCAGCTTCGAGCCTTTGGCGAGCAGGATGGTCGCCGCCATGTCCCACCAGTACATGACGAAGTCGATGGAATCGGTTTTCTTCGCCCGCGACTTCCACAGCGCCTCGGCGTAGCCGTCGCCCAGTTCGGCGCGCAAATCCTTGCCGCCGATGAACGGCGGATTGCCGACGATGAACTCGGCCTCGGGCCATTTCGGAACGCGCGGGTTCACGTAGCGATAAACTTCGAGCCGCGCGTCGGGATCGGGCACATCCTCGCCGGTGATCGGATGCAGCTTGCGCGCCTGCGGGTCCTGCCGCGTGATCGGCCGGCCCTTCTCGTCGGTCAGCAAATCCTCGCGGTCATAGGCGAGCACGGCGTCGCCGATCGTGATGTTGTCGAACTTGCGCAGGATCGGTTCCTGCAACACGCTGCGGTCGCGCGTGCGGAACCACCATTGGATGTAGCCGATCCACAGCACGAGTTCGGCGATGGGCGCGGCGCGCGGATTTTTCTCGATGCCGAGGAACTGGTGCGGATCGACGCTCTGCAAGGGCTCGCTGGGCTCGCCGAAGCTCCTTCAGGAAGTCGAACACCTCGCCTTCGAGGCGCTTCATCAATTCCATCGCGACGTAAAGGAAATTGCCCGTGCCGCAGGCAGGGTCCAGCACGCGGGTCTTGCACAGCTTGTCGTGAAAGCGCTTCACGGCCTCGCGCGCGGCCTTGTAGTCGCTTCGCGAGCACCTTGCCGATGGCTTCGGACTGGACGATGTCCCATTCCTCGTTCAGCGGCTCCATGATCGTGGGCACGACGAGCCGCTCGACATAGGCGCGCGGCGTGTGGTGCGCGCCGAGCTTGCGAGCGCTCGCTTGTGGACAGCGCCTGCTCCAGCAACGTGCCGAAGATGGCGGGCTCCACATGCGCCCAGTCGCGCAGCGCGGCCTTTTCCAGCAGCGCGAGTTCATCCTCGCTCATCGGCAGCGAAGCCAAAGTCGTGGAAGAGCCCGCCGTTGAACCTGCGCACCTTCGCTTCGATGAAGGGCGAGTATTGCGCGCCCTTGTCCATCTCGCGGAAAGAACTGGTCGAGCACATGATGGAAGGTCGCGCCTTCCCCTTGTTGCGCGACACGAGCGTCGCGAAACTGCCTTTCGGGCAACAGGCCGATGCTGTCCGCGAACATCGCGAAAATGCAGCGCATCAGGAATTTCGAGACGTTGTAGGCCCATTGATCCTTCTGGGCCGGCGTGCCGAGCTTCGCGCGCCGCTCCATGGACTGCGTGATGAGCGCAAGGTAGCGCGCGATTTCCTGCGTCACCTCCGCCGAATGTCGCGCGGGGTCCAGGGACAGCGGATCGGTCCACACCTTGCGCAGGCGCTCGCGCACGCGCTCCTGCCGCAAGTCTTCCATGCGGATGCGGAACTCGTTGCGATTGGGAAACTGGACATAGTCCTTTCCCTGCCGCTGGAAGTCGGACCAAAGCTCGATGACGTTGCCGACATCGACGATGACGATGAAGGGCGGCCATTCGTCGAGCGCGCGCGTATAGCCCTGCGCCTGACGACGCGCCGAGCGCATCGAGCACGTCCCAACCTTGCGAGGCGGCGCCCTTGCGGTCGCGGACCATCGCCTCGTTGAAGGCCATCGTCAGTTGTTCGTAGTCGCCGCCACTGGCCCGCCGCTTTTTCGATTGCTTGGCTTCCAGCACGAAGCAATCGCGCTTGTAGAGGTCGATGAAGCCTTGGGAGGATGTCTCGTTGTCGAAGCGGAACCTGACGGGCCGCTCGAAGGCGTAATCCTCAGCTTTGCGCCGCCCGCCTGCGCGTCATGGGGCGGGTCGACGCCGATCAGGCCGCAAAGCTGCTTCAGAAATTCCTGCGCGTCCGCGCGTTCCGACCCGCCGTTCCGGTTGCCCCAGAATGCGATGAAACTCTCGACATCGATCTTCTTGTCACGGGCGACAGGCTGGCCCATTCAGGCCGCGCTTCCCGTCGAAACCGGCGGGCAGACTGAAATCATTGAATGAATAGCTCAGGCTAGACAATGATTCGCAGACTAAAGCACAAGCGTTGTTCTTAGCAAGAAAAGGTAAGAGCCTCACCTCACCCCTGCGTCGAGGCGCTGCGCGCCCGCCATGGCGTCATCCCGGCGAAGGCCGGGATTCCACGACAGGCCACAGGTCGCACCCTCCGAGGGCGCGCGCGAGCCCGGGCGCGGTCGCTTGCGGCTCTGGCTCCCGGACCGGGCTTCGCCCGTCCGGGAATGTGGGCTGCGGCGGTGAGCGCAGCGCGCGCGGCCTGTCGTGGATGCCGGCCTTCGCCGGCATGACGGGGCGGGCGGCGTCGAGACGCCCCTCCCTCACCTCACCGGGCGCTGCTGCCAGGCCTTTACGCCGGGGGCGCGGTGGACCGGGGCGAAGGCCATCGGCTCGGCGGCGCGCGAGCGGGCGACCATGGTCTTCTTCTTGCCGGTCTTCTTGGCGAATTGCGTCTTCTGCTTGCCCTTCGCGATGTTCATCATGTGCGGGGGCTGGCCGGTGATGGTGATCGTCGCGCCTTCCCTCTGCACCATGGCGAAGAGTTTGGCCGCGTTGCCCGGCGCAAGGCGCACGCAGCCGTGCGAGGCGGGACGGCCCAGCGCGCCCACCGCGCCCGTGCCGTGGATCGCCCAGCCGCGATGGAAGAAGATCGAGTGCGGCATCGGCGCGTTGTTGTACTTGCTGGAATAATGCATCCGCTTGAGGGCCGTGGGGCGATACGTGCCGCGCGGCGTCACGTAGCCCATGCGGCCCGACGAGATCGCCCAATTGTAGCTCTCGCCCTTGCCGTTGGTGACGCTCATCCGCTGGGAGGAGAGATCGACCCGCACGCTGACCGCGGCCGAGGCGGGCGCGAGCGCGGCGGCGCTCGCAAGGCCGAAGGCGAGAAGGGCGAAGGCGGCAAGGCGGGCAAAACCGGCGCGAAAACGTGAAATCATGACGCAGACTCCTGAAGCAATACGCATATCCGCCCTGTCCGCCGCCGCTCCCAGGGCCGAGGCGCGTATTGTTACGCCTCCGCTGGAGCCCGTAAAGCCTTAACCTCTCGTAAAGGTTACGAGGCGGGACCGGGATCGGGCGCGCGGCGCGCGGCATGGAGGCGCGCCCGCCCTGCCCCGGCCTTCGCGCGGGCCTTTGACTCCGATCAACGCAGGCGAGGCCGGCAGCCCGCATTCTGCGAGCATGACCACGATCCTCGCTCCCGCGCCCCCCTCGCCCCTCGCCGCCTCCCTCGTGCTGGCCGAGAAGGCCGTGCCCCGCTACACGAGCTATCCCACCGCGCCGCACTTCCATGCGGGCGTGACGGGCGAGACCGCCGCGGGCTGGCTGGGCGCGCTCGCGCCGGACGCGCGGCTGTCGCTCTACCTGCACGTCCCCTATTGCACGGCGATCTGCAATTACTGCGGCTGCAACACCAAGGCGGCGTTGCGCGAGGCGCCGCTCGACGCCTATGTCGCGACGCTCGCGAAGGAGATCGACATCGCCGCGCGCGCGACGCCCGCGCGGCGCGTCTCCTTCGTCCACTGGGGCGGCGGCACGCCGAGCCTGCTGGGGCCGCAGCGGCTCGCCGCGCTTTGGGATGCGCTGGGCGCGCGGTTCGACCTGTCGCGGGTGGACGAGCACGCCATCGAACTCGATCCGCGCACGGTGGACGAGGCGCTGGCGCAGGGGCTCGCCGCCATCGGCGTGAACCGCGTCAGCTTCGGCGTGCAGGATCTCAACGCCCATGTGCAGCAGGCCATCGGCCGCGTGCAGCCGTTCGAGATCGTCGAGCGCGCCGTGGCGCTGGTGCGCCGGGCGGGGATTGCCGCGATCAACCTCGACCTGATGTACGGCCTGCCGGAGCAGTCCATCGACGACGTGGAGCGCACGGCGCGGCTCGCCGCCAGCCTCGATCCCGCGCGCCTCGCCATCTTCGGCTATGCGCACGTGCCGTGGTTCAAGGCGCACCAGAAGCTCATCGACGCGTCGCGCGCTGCCCGGCGCCGCCGAGCGCCTCGCCCAGGCCGCCGCCGCGCGCGCGGTGCTGGAGGGCGAGGGCTATCGCGCCATCGGGCTCGACCATTTCGCGCGCGAGACCGATCCGCTGTCCATCGCATCGCGCGCCGGCCTGCTGCGCCGCAATTTCCAGGGCTACGTCACCGACGATGCCGACGCGCTCATCGGCCTTGGCGCCTCGTCCATCGGCGCGACGCCGCAGGGGTTGATGCAGAACGCCACCGACGTCGCGGGCTGGCGGCGGCTGGTCGAGGAGGGCGTGCTGCCCGTCGTGCGCGGCATCGCGATCACCGACGACGACCGCCTGCGCTGCGCCGCCATCGAGCGGCTGATGTGCGACTTCGCGCTCGATTTCGGCAGGCTCGCCGAGATGCATGGCCGGCGACGAGCGCGCGCTCGACGATTCCATCGACCAGCTCGACGCGCTGGCGCGCGAGGGCGTGCTGGTGCGCGAGGGCCGCAGCGTGCGCATGACGCCCGCGGGCGAGCCCTTCGTGCGTCTCGCCGCCGCCGCGTTCGACACGTACCTGCGGCGCGAGACGGCGCGCCACTCCGTCGCCGTCTAGAACGGATGCGTGCGTCCGCGCACATCGGTGCGCCTTCGCGCGGGCCTATCCTGCCTCACGTCATGCGCGTCGAGGTTGTCATGTCTCCTGTTTCACCGGTCCGCTTTCTCGTCTGCGCCGCGCCCGCATTCCTGCTTGCGCCCGCTGCGCTTGCGCAGCCGAAGGAGATCGGCGGCGCGGCGAGCATCGTCAACGACGTGCGCGGCGAGACAGCCGGGCAAGCGCGGACGCATCGCGCTCGGTGACCGCGTGTTCGCCAACCAGGGCGTGCAGACGGCGGCCGCCAGCATGGCGAAATTCGTGTTCCTCGACGACACCAACATGACGCTGGGCCCCGACAGCCGCGCCAAGCTCGATTCCTTCGTGTTCGACGCGGACGGCAAGGGCAAGGCCATCTCCGTGAGCGCCACGAAGGGCGCGTTCCGCTTCGTTTCCGGCACGTCGCCGTCGGAGGCCTACAAGGTGACGACGCCCCACGCGCACATCGGCGTGCGCGGCACCACCTACGACGTGCGCGTGCAGAACGGGCGCACGCTCGTCGTGCTGCAGGAAGGCGCGGTCAACGTGTGCCTGCGCAACAGCGCGCGCTGCCGCGAGATCACGCGGCCGGGCGAAAGCCTCGTCGTCACCGACACCGAGATCGCCGGCCCGATCTCGCCCGCCAACAAGCCGTGGGATTTCGGCGACCTGTGCGCCGGCCGCGCGGCGGACCTGTGCGGGACGACGCAATTCGCGTCGGTCCCCGCGCCCACTCGCCGCGCCGAAGCCACGCCGCAGCGCCGCGCAACGCCGTCCAAGGCGACGCCGCCGCGCAAGACCGCGCGCGCGCCGACTGCGCAGCCGCGCCCCACGCGGGTCGCGCGGCCGGAAATTATCGAGGAACCCGTGTATGTCGGGCGGCCCGCTCCCATCATCGTGGGAATGGGTCCTGGTCTGCGGCCGCCCCCGGGCGGCCACAAACCGCCGCCCGGCCCCGGCGGGCGCCCGCCCGGCGCTTTGCCCCCGCCGAATGGCGTGCGCCCGCCGGCTGAACGGCCGCCCTCCAGGCCCCCGCAAACAATATTCGGGCAGCGATGACCGCGCGGCGGCGGCGCTTGACAGCCGCCGCCGCCTCATCCCATCAAGCCCGCACAACAGGCGCGGGAGGAAGGCTTGGAGCGGTATCGCATCGGCGTCGATGTCGGCGGCACACACACCGACGTGGCGCTGACGGACGCGCAAGGCCGCGCCTACCGCATCGAGAAAGTGCCCTCGACGCCGCACAATCCCGCCATCGCCGTGCTCGCCGGGCTCGACCGGCTGCTCGCCTCCGGCGTCGCGCCGCACGAGATCGCCTTCTTCAGCCACGGCACGACGGCGACCACCAACGCGCTGCTTGAAATGAAGGGCGCGAAGACCGCGCTCATCATCAACGCCGGCATGAGCGGCATCCTCGAAGTGCAGAGCCAGGGCCGCGACGGCTGGAGCCCGTTCGATCATTTCTTCACGCGGCCGCAGAAGCTGGTGCGCCCGCGACACGTGCGCGAGGTCGCAGGGCGCATGGATTATCGCGGCCGCGAGATCGAGCCGCTCGACGAGGCGGCGGTGCGCGCGGCGGCGCGCTCGCTGCACGCGGACGGCGTGCAGTCGATCGGCGTGTGCTTCCTGTTCTCGTTCATGAACGACGCGCACGAGCGGCGCGTGGCGCAGATCGTCCGCGAGGAGGCGCCGGGCGTGTTCGTGTCGCTGTCGAGCGCGGTGCTGCCGCGCCTGCGCGAATGGCCGCGTTTCTCCACCACCATGCTCAACGCCTGGCTCGCGCCGGTGCTGGCGAACTATTGCGCGCAGATCGGCGAAGGTCTCGACGCGCGCGGGATCGTCACGCGCCAGCGCTTTCTCATGCAGTCGAATGGCGGCGTCATGCCGCTTGGCGCGGACGCGGAAGTCCATGCGGTGCGCACGCTTCTGTCGGGCCCGGCGGCGGGCGTGCGCGGCGCCTCCCATCTGCTCGGGGCCATCCAGGGCTGGCGCAATCTCGTGACGATGGACATCGGCGGCACGTCCTGCGACATCGCCTTCATCGAATCGGGCGAGCCGCTGGAGCAGGCCGACAGCGTCATCGACGGACGCGTCGTCGGCGTGCCCGCGCTCGACGTGACGACCGTCGCAGCGGGCGGCGGCTCCATCGCGCGGCTGGATGCGGCGGGCATGCCGCAGGTGGGGCCGCGCAGCGCCGGCGCATCGCCGGGTCCCGCGTGCTACGGACGCGGCGGCGCGGAGCCGACGACGACGGACGCGAGCCTTGTCTGCGGCGCGCTCAATGCGGATTATTTTCTCGGCGGCGAAGCGAAGCTCGATGTGGACGCGGCGCGCCGCGCCATCGCCGCGCGCATCGCCGAACCCATGGGCGTCGATGTGGTGGACGCCGCCGCGGGCGTCCTGCGCATCGTCAACGCGCACATCTCCGACGCCATCCGCATCGAGGCGGCGAAGAAGGGGCTCGATCTGGCGGGCCACACGCTCGTTCCCTTCGGCGGCGCCGGCCCGGTGCATGCGGCGCTCGTGGCCGAAGACCTCGGCATTTCCCGCGTGCTCGTGCCGCGCAATCCCGGCGCGTTCTCCGCGCTGGGCCTCCTGTGCTCGGACGTGCGCCACGATTACCTGCGCTCGCAGATGGCGAGCCTTGCGAGCCTCGACCCAGCGCAGGCGCAGGACTGTTTCGCAGGGCTCGAGCGGCAGGCGCGCGAGGAGATCGCCCACGAGGGGCTCGACGCGGGCGCGGCGCTGCTCATGCGCGAGATGGACATGCGCTATGCGGGACAGGGATATGAATTGCGCGTGCCGCTCGACGGGGTCTCCGCAACGCTCGATGCGTCGGCGCTGCGAGAGATTGCCGAGCGCTTCCATGCGCAGCACGCCGCCGTGCACGGCCATTGCGCGCCGGACGGCGACGTCGAGATCGTGAGCTATCGCCTGCGCGCCATCGTGCCCATGCCGAAATACGCGCCCGAGCCCGACGTGGTCGACGCCGGCGCAGGCGCCGCGCCGCGTGGCGTGCGCCGCGTCACGCTGGGTCCGCGCCGTGCTTTCGACGCACGCGTGTTTCGCCGCGACGACATCGCGCCCGGCTGGCGCGCGCAGGGGCCCGCGATCATCGAGCAGAAGGATTCCACCACGCTCGCGCCGGACGGGTGGAGCGTGCGCTGCGACGAATGGTCGAACCTCGTTCTGGAAAGGGCGCCGGCATGACACCCGATCACATGAAGGTCGATCCAGTCACCGTGCAGATCCTGCGCAATCGCGTCGGCGGCCTGATGGAGGAAATGGCGCATCATTTCTTCCGCTCGGGCTATTCGACCATCGTGCGCGAGTCGCGCGATTTCTCATGCGTCATCGTCGACGCCAAGGGGCGCCTCATCGCCTCGCCGCCGATGTTCTATCACGCGACGGCCTATTACTATCTCGCGCAGAAGATCATCGCGCTCTACGGCGAGAGCGGCTTTCACGACGGCGACATGTTCGTCGCCAACCATCCCTATGAAGCCTACATGCCGCACGCGCCCGACATGGCGCTGATGGCGCCGATCCTCGCCGATGGCGTGCTCGTGGGATTTTCCGCCGCCATCGCCCACAAGGCCGACATCGGCGGCACGGTTCCCGGCTCGTCGTGGGGACAGGCCGTCGAACTGTTTCAGGAAGGCCTGCACATCCCGCCCATGCGCCTCTATGAGGCGGGCGTTCTCAACGCCGACATGGAGCGCCTGATCGCCGCCAACAGCCGCCAGCCGCGCCTCGTGCTGGGCGACCTGCGCAGCCAGGCGGGGGCGGTGCGCATCGGCCGGGAACGGATGCAGGCGCTCGCCCGCGAACACGGGCCGCGCACGCTCGTCACCGCGCTCGACGACATGATCGAGGCGGCGGGCCGCGAGATGGCCGCCGCGTTCGCCGCGCTTCCCGACGGAGACAGCGAAGCGGAGGGTTTTCTCGACGTGGAGGGCGGCGCCGAGCCCGTGCGCCTGCATGTGCAGGTGCGCGTGCGCGACGGGCGTGTGGCGTTCGACTTCGCGAGCACGAGCCCGCAGACCCGCGCGCCCATCAACCTGCGGCCCGCGCTGGTGGAAGCGTGCTGCTTCCACGCGCTGATCGGGCTCATCGATCCATCGCTGCGCTATTCGGATTCGGCGCGCGCGCTCGTCGACATCAACGCACCGCCGGGCTCGGCGGTGAACGCGCTGCCGCCTGCGCCGTGTTCGAGCTACATGAAAAGCTGCCAGCGTCTCATCGACGTGCTGATCGAGGCGCTCAATCCCTTCTGCCCCGCAGCGCGCGGCGGCCCATGCGGGCGGCAGCGGCGGCTCCATCGTCGTGTCGTGGGGGCCGGGCGAGCGCCCGACCCATCACAACCAGCACGAGATTTTCGGCTCGGCCTACGGCGGCGGCCACGGATGCGACGGCGCGTCGGGCACGACGGTGCATCTGTCGAACATCTACGTCACGCCCATCGAGATCGTGGAGAGCGAGTTCCCCACGCGTGTCGTGCGCTTCGAACTCATTCCCGGCTCGGGCGGCGACGGGCAATGGCGCGGCGGCCTGAGCTTCGCGCGCGAGTACGTGGTCGATCAACCCGCGACCATTCTCTATCGCGGCGACAAGGCGCGCTTCCCCGCGCGCGGCATCGCCGGCGGGCAGGACGGACGGCGCAGCCGCTTCCTCGTCGACCCCGGCGGGCCGGGCGAGACGGAAATGCCTGTCAATTGCCGCGTCGAGCTGCAGCCGGGCCAGAGCTTCCGCGTCGAGGCGGCGGGCGGCGGGGGCTATGGCGATCCCGCCCACCGCGACCCGCAGGCGCGGGCGCGGGACGTGGAGGATGGGTATGTGGTGAGCGAGCCCTGAAGGCTGCAAGCTGGCCACCCCGCCCCTCCTTCGCTAAGGAAAGCGCCAGCTTTCATCACCAGTCCGGTCCATGCCCCGCTACAAGCTCACGATCGAATACGACGGCGCGCCCTTTGTGGGCTGGCAGCGGCAGGCCAATGGGCTGTCCGTGCAGGAGGCGCTCGAGATTGCGGTCTCGCGGTTCGCCGGCGAGCAGGTCGTCGCGCATGGCGCCGGGCGCACGGACGCGGGCGTGCATGCGACCGGGCAGGTCGCGCACATCGATCTCGCGCGCGACTGGCGCGAGGATGAAATCCGCGACGCGATGAACTTCCACCTGCGCCCGCACCCTGTCGCCGTGCTGCGCGCGGAAATTGCGGCGGATGACTTCCACGCGCGATTTTCAGCCGTCAGGCGTCATTACGTATATCGCATCCTCAACCGGCGCGCGCCCGCCGTGCTGGTGCGCAACCACGTCTGGCACATCGCGCGCCCGCTCGATGCGCAGCGCATGCACGAGGCCGCCCAGCGCCTTCTGGGCAAGCACGATTTCTCCACGTTCCGCGCATCCGAGTGCCAGGCGAACTCGCCGGTGCGCACGCTGGAGCGCTGCGATGTCGTGCGCACCGGCGAGCTGATCGAGATCCATGCGTCGGCGCGGTCTTTCCTGCACCATCAGGTGCGCTCGATGGCGGGGTCGCTGGAGCATGTGGGTTCGGGCAAGTGGACGCCCGACGACCTGGCGGCGGCCCTCGCCTCGAAGGACCGGCGCCGCTGCGGCATGGTCGCGCCGCCAACCGGACTGTGCTTCACGCAGGTCGATTACGAATAACGCCGGCGCGCGAAACTATGTGATGGCGCGCGCGACGATCGCGATGGCGAATTGCCCGGTGATGATGACGCCCGCGACGCCGCCCGAGACGCCGAGCGCGTGCTTGGTCGTGAACCATTGCAGGTGCAAGATCAGAACGAGAAACGCGAACGCGTAGAGCTTCGCGTGCGCCTGCGTGGCGAGTCCGAGTGCGAACAGGACCGCCGGCGCCGCGACGAAGATCGCCGCGATGACACCCGTCCAGTTGATCGCCAACGACGAGCGCCGCAAACCGCCTGCGCAGGTCGAGGATGCTTGCAGCCCAGAAGGCCACAAGGATCGGCGCCGCCCAGATGCAGGCAAAGTCGACGGCTGCACGCCACACCGGGCCGACATCGGTAAAGAGAAAGGCGCCCGGGGTCAGCAGGCCTTCCTTCGCACGGTTGGCGGCGACGAGCGCGACGAACGCCGGGATCGCCAGCGGAATGGCCGCGAACGAGCGCCGGAATCCCCGCGCGCTGCAGTCGAACCGCGCCATCCCCCGGGCCTGCCGCTGCAGGAGTTCCAGCGATCCCCGCAGGGATTGCGCGGCGTCCTCGGTGAATGTGGCCATGACGCCATCTCCATTGGACCGTGCAGGGGGATTGTAGACGCTTATGCTACTTTGGTCTAACGCGCCGTCGCGGCAAATCGAGCCGACGGCCTGATTTCGAAGCCAAGATCAAGAAGCAAGAGGGGCGCCAGAGCGCCTCAGCGGCGGGCCGGGCAGGCGTAGCGCACGCCCGCGGCGCGGTATCCGGCCTCGCAATTGTCGGCGAGCCAGGCCTGTGCGGCGCGGCGGCAGGAGTCGCCCAGCACGACGCCCGGATTGGCGGCCGCCGCGCGCCGGGCGGTGTCGACCGTCTCCGCGAACGTCGACCATTCCGCGAGCGCGGCCTCGTCGCGGCGGCTGCGCACGGCCGGAGCCGGCGCGCATTCGATGGCGCCGCTCTCGATGCGCGCGCGCAGCAGGCTGGCGAGCCCAAGCGAGCCCGAGTCAGCGGCGGTCAGGCGGTGATCGAGCAGCACGCGCACGTTGCGCAGGTTCGCGCCTTCGGTGCGCGGCCCGGCGGGGCCAATCGTGATGTCGAGTTCGGCGCCCTCGACGCCGGCCAGCCGCGCGTTGCGCAGGTCCGCGGCGCCGAGCGCGTTGAGCGGTCCGGTGATCCGTTCGAGCGACGCCTCGCGGGCGGAGGCCGGCGCGAACGATCCGTCGAATCCAGTCGCGCCTTCGAAATCGGCGCCATCGAGATTTGCTCCCGCGAAATCGGCGCCCGCCAGGCGCGCGCGCGCGAACAGCGCGCCGCGCATGTCGAGATCACGAAACGAGACGCCGGCGAGGTCCTTGCCGCGGAAGTCGAGCGCGTAGGTTCCCCCGCACAGGTCGAGCGGAACGAGCAGCGCGGCGTCCGTGTTGAAGCCGCGCGGAAAGCGCGTCGCGCAATCGACGCGCGCGCCCCTGAGCGAGGCGCCGGCGAGATTGGCGCGCGACACGTCGGCGCCGCGCAGGTCCGCGTTGGTGAGTTTCGCGCCGGAAAGATTTGCGCCGGCGAAACGGCTGGCGCGAAGGTCCGCGCTCTCGAAATCGGCGCCGGTGAAATTCGCGCCGTCGAAATTGGCCGCCACCGCCCGCACGTTCGCGAACGAGGCGCCCTCGGCGGCAAGGCCCGGCGCGCGCGCGCGAACGAACGAGGAGCCCGAGAAGCTGGCGCCGCGCGCGATGGCGCGGTCGAGCACGGAATCATCCAGAACGACCCGCTGGAAATTCGCGCCGGAGAAATCGGCTTCAAACAATTGCGCGCCCGCAAGGCTCACGCCTTCGAGCCGGCTCATCGACCAGTCGGACCGCGGCCCGTGCGCGTTCACGACGACGAGGCCCGCCAGCGTGATGCGCGAGAAATCCTGCGCTTCGAGCGGCGTTCCGGCGAGATCGAGCGGGGGAAAGCGCCCCTGCGCGCCTGCAGCCAGCCAGCGAACCTGCGCGCCCAGAAGAATGGCGCGGCCATTGTTGGGCTCGATCGAGAGGGCCTTCTTGAACGCGGCGTCCGCATCCTCGAGCTGGCCCTCGCGCATCAGCGCCTCGCCCTGGCGATCGAAACTGCGCGATGGGCTGTCGGCGGGCGGGCGCGTCTGCGCGGACGCGAGCGAGCACAGCAGCAGCGCAGCGGCGAGCGCAATCGGCGCCCGCGCGAAGGTCATGCCCGGTCTTGCGGACTGCTCGATCACCGCGTGCGTTCCGATTGCTTCCATGTCCTGCGCTTCAAAGGTCGTCGGCGCCGATGTAGAAGACCTCCCCTTCGCTGTCCTCGGTGTCGAGCCAGAGGAGCGGCAGATCGGGGAAGGCGTCTTGAAGCGCCGGCCGGCAGCGGCCTATTTCGCAGATCAGCGCGCCCGCGTCTGTCAGATGTGTGCGCGCCTCGCGCAGAATACGCTTCACGATGTCGAGACC
Source organism: uncultured Alphaproteobacteria bacterium (assembly GCA_963701405.1). Taxonomy (GTDB): domain Bacteria; phylum Pseudomonadota; class Alphaproteobacteria; order Rhizobiales; family Beijerinckiaceae; genus Terripilifer. Next base: position 97,671 of record CAVPAB010000003.1, read on the forward strand.
ATCCTCGCCCGCCGCGAGCGCCATCGCCGGCTCGTGCGCGTATTCCGGCGGCAGATGCGCCATGGCCTGCGCGTCCACATAGGGCGGGTTGGTGATGATGAGATCGTAGCGACGGCCCTTGACCGGGGCGAACAGATCGCCCTCCAGCAGTTCGACGCGGTCGGCGAATCCGCTCTCCTCGATGTTGCGGCGCGCGACGGCCGCGGCGTCCGGCGAAAGCTCGACGGCGTCCACGTGCGCGTTGGGGAACATGCGCGCGGCCAGGATCGCGAGCGCGCCCGAACCGGTGCACAGGTCGAGGACGCTCTTCGACATCGTGCGGATCGTCCACGATGGCGCCGTCGGCGCCGGAGAACAGCCCCGAGAACAGCAATTCGCCGATGAACGAGCGCGGCACGATCACGCGTTCGTCCACGTAGAACGGCACGCCCCGGATGTAGGCCTTGTTGAGCAGATAGGAGGCGGGCTTGCGGGTCGACACGCGCGCGTCGATGAGTTCGGCGAGCCGTTCGCGCTCATGGGGAAGAAGGCGCGCGTCGAGGAAGGGATCGAGCCGGTCCACCGGCAGCCGCAGGCCCTCCAGCACGATGAACGCGGCCTCGTCGAGCGCGTCCGTGGTGCCGTGGCCGTAGACGAGACCCGCCGCCTCGAAGCGGCTCACGGCGTAGCGCAGATAATCGCGCAGGGTGACGAGTTCGCCCGTCACCACGCTGCGGGCGGCGCCCTCGCCGGCTGGTTGCGCCTTGTCCGCCATGTCCGGTCCTTTCGGTTGCATCGGCTTTCCTCTACGGGCTCGGAGGTCCGGCGCCAAGCGAGGGCGCTTGAAGGACCATTGTCCCCCGCGCGCCCCGGGGCTACAAAGCGCCATCAACAAATATGGGAGGATGAAGCATGCGTCTTTGCCGTTACGACGACGACCGCCTCGGCGTCGTCATGGGCGACCAGGTCCACGACGTCACGCCCGCGCAGGACGAAATCCGTCGCGCCGCCCGCTACGACATGATGGGCGACGCCGTCATCGCCGCCCTGCCGGAATGGCGCTCGCGCATCGAGGAGATGGCGAAGAAGGCCCCGGGCAAGCCGCTGTCGCAGGTGAAGCTGCTGCCCCCGGTGGCGCGCCCCTCCAAGGTCATGGCCGCGCCGACGAACTACAAGGCGCACGTCGCCGAGATGGCCGCGCGCAGCGGCACGCCCGCCGACACCCATCGCGGCATCGGCGCCGCCGGCATTTTCCTCAAGGCCAATTCCTCGATCACCGGGCCGTCGGGCACGATCCCGCTGCGCTTCCCCGACCGGCTCAACGAGCATGAGCTCGAGGTGGTGATCGTCATCGGCAAGACGGGCACCAACATCAGCCGCGAGAACGCGCTCGACCACATCGCGGGCTATTGCATGGGCCTCGACATGACCACGCGCGGCAAGGAAGACCGCAGCTTCCGCAAGTCCATCGACGGCTATTCGCCGGTCGGACCGTGGATGGTCACGGCCGACGAGATCGCAGATCCCGACAACCTGCCGATCGAACTGACGGTCAACGGCGTGACGAAGCAGAAGTCGAACACGTCGAACCTGATCTACGACATCCGCAAGCTGATCGAGTTCGCCTCGTCGTTCTACACGCTGCATCCGGGCGATTATTTCTTCACGGGCACGCCCGAGGGCGTCTCGCCCGTGCGCCCCGGCGACTGGGTGTCCGCGGCCTGCCCGCAGATCGGCGAACTGCGCATCCAGGCGTCCGAGCAGAAGTAAACCTGCGGGCGCGGCGGTCCTGGAACCGCCGCGCCCAAGCATGGCTGTCGGCGCGCCCGTCATTGACCTGCCGCCCGCCAGCCCCCATTGTAGTGGCTGTTTCATCGCAGGAGGGGACCGGGGCGCGAAAAGCGAGCCGGCCTGAACGGTCGTGCTAGAGCTTGCCATTGCGGCCTTCCTGATCGCCCTTAACGGGGTGTTCGCGCTGTCCGAACTCGCGGTCGTGTCCTCGCGCAAATCCCGGCTGAAGGTGATGGCCGAGGACGGCCGGAGCGGCGCGTCGGTCGCCCTCAGGCTGGCCGAGGATCCCGGCCGCTTCCTGTCGACCGTCCAGATCGGCATCACCATGATCGGCATTCTCGCCGGCGTGTTTTCCGGCGCGGCGCTGTCCGACATGCTCTCCGACACACTTCGCGAAAACGGGCTGAGCCCGTTCGCGGCGACCACAATCGGCTACACCGTGGTGGTCGGGCTCATCACCTATTTCTCGGTCGTGATCGGCGAACTGGTGCCCAAGAATTTCGCGCTGCGCAATCCCGAGCGGATCGCCTGCGCCGTCGCGCCGCCCATGGACATGCTCTCGCGCGTCGCCGCGCCCATCGTCTGGCTGCTGGATTCCTCGACCCGGCTCATGTTCCGCCTCGTCGGCGGCGACACCAGCAAGGAGACGGCCGTCACGGAAGAAGAGATCAAGTCGCTGGTCGCCGAAGCTGCGACCGCGGGCGTGATCGAGAGCGACGAGCGGCGCATGATCTCCGCCGTGCTGCGGCTTGGCGACCGGCCGGTGCGCTCGATCATGACGCCGCGCACCGACGTCGTGTGGATCGATCTTGAGGACACGCACGAAGAGATCGTAGCGATGTTGCGCGACTGCCATCATTCGCTGCTGCCGGTGGGACGCGGCGCGATCGAGAACGTCGTGGGAATCATCCAGGTTCGCGAACTTCTGGCTCCCGCGCTTGCGGGCGAAAAGCTCGACATCGAGAAGCTTCTGCACCAGGCGCCCATCATCCCCGACACCCTCGATGCGCTCGATGCGCTTCAGGTGCTCAAGGGCGCCGACATACCGATGGCGCTCGTCCACGACGAGTACGGACATTTCGACGGCGTCGTCACGCCCGCCGACATTCTCGACGCCATCGCCGGCGCGTTCCCCACGGGCGAGGACGAGGAAGAACCAGCCGCCGTCCGGCGCGAGGACGGCTCATGGCTCATCGCGGGCTGGATGTCGGCCGACGACCTCGCCGAGCAACTCGGCGTCGATCCTTCCCGAGCGGCGCGATTACGAAACCGTGGCGGGCCTCGTCATCAATCGCCTGCAGCACCTGCCCGTCACGGGCGAAAAGGTGGAGGCGTTTGGCTGGCGATTTCGAAGTGGTCGATCTCGACGGCCGCCGCATCGACAAGGTGCTCGCCTCGCGCATTCCCGACGCAGACGACGACTCGGGCTGAACGCCGCGCGGCGCTCAGTTCGGCGATTGCCGGCCGCGCAGCACGCCCATCTCGACGATTGTCCATACGAGCGCGGCGGCCAGCGCGATCCACGCCAACATCGCCAGCATGGAGACGGAACCGCCGCCGACCTGCGGCTCCAGCCAGTTGGCGGCGCCCGCGAGCAGCGCGGTCAGCGGCAGCGCGCCGGCGAGGGCTGTCGGCCGGCCGCGGTCGCGCAGGCGCTTCATCGACAGCATGACGAAGCAGACCGCGATAAAGATCACCACGAAGGCGAACGTCGCCAGATACACGTAGGCGACGATGGTCATCGGATCGAGGAAGGCGCGCTCGTCGAGGCCGCGGCGCGCATAGGGTTCGAGCGCCAGCCAGATCGCCGTCATCGCGAAGAGCAGCGCGGCGAGCGGCGCGACGCCGAGCCACCAGACCTTGCGGCCGATCACGCCCTCTTCGCTGCGGTAGAGAAACCGCAGGCCTTCGCCCGACAGGACGGACGCCATCAGAGCATGATCCTGAAAAGTGGATGCCGGTTTTCAGACACGATCATGCTCCATGCAAAAATCTGGCGCGGTTGCCGGCCGGAAATCGCGCTAGTCCCTCAGGAGTTCGTTGATCCCGGTCTTCGAGCGCGTCTGCGCGTCGACGGTCTTCACGATCACCGCGCAATAGAGCGAGGGGCCGGGCGAGCCGTCGGGCAGCGGCTTGCCGGGCATGGCGCCGGGCACGACGACCGAATAGGGCGGCACGTAGCCGATGTGCGATCTTGCCGGTGGCGCGGTCGATGATCTTGGTGGAGGCGCCGATGAACACGCCCATCGACAGCACCGCGCCTTCGCCGACGATCACGCCCTCGACGACTTCCGAGCGCGCGCCGATGAAGCAATTGTCCTCGATGATCGTCGGGTCCGGCCTGCAGCGGCTCGAGCACGCCGCCGATGCCGACGCCGCCCGACAGATGCACGTTCTTGCCGATCTGCGCGCACGAGCCGACCGTCGCCCACGTGTCCACCATCGTGCCGGAATCGACATAGGCGCCGAGATTGACGAAGGAGGGCATCAGCACGACGCCGGGCGCGATGTAGGCCGAGCGGCGCACGACGCAGCCGGGCACCGAGCGGAAGCCGGCCGGCGCCATGCTCGGCGGCGGTCCAGCCGTCGAACTTGGAGGGCACCTTGTCCCACCACGACGCGCCGCCCGGCGCGCCGGAGATGGCGGACATGTCGTTGAGGCGGAAGGACAGCAGCACCGCCTTCTTCAGCCATTGATTGACCTTCCAGCTCTGCGGGCCGGTCTCGCCGGCGATCTTCTCGGCCACGCGCGCCTTGCCCGCGTCGAGCAGGGCCAGCGCCTCGTTCACCGCGTCGCGGACCTCGCCCTTCGTGGACGAATTGATTTCGCTGGCGCGGGCGAAGGCGTCGTTGATGGTCTGTTCGAGCGACATGGCGAGCGATCCCGGATGGCAGGAAGGAAGGAGCGTTGGGGCGCCCTGGGGGCGTGCGGGCTATTTGCGAGGCGGGAACGCCAAAGTCAACGCGGGCCGCTGTGCAGGCGCCCTATGCTTCGCCGGAGGCCTTGGCCCGCCGCGGGGCCGCCCGCTCGGGCAGTTCGATGCGGAAGGTCGCGCCGCCCTCCCCGTCCGCGCCGTCCACCAGGCGGATGTCGCCGCCGTGGCCGGCGACGAGTTCGGCGGCGATCGCAAGGCCCAGCCCCGTGCCGCCCTGCCGGGACGCGCCGAGGAACGGCTTGAAGAGATTGGCGCGCGCCCGCTCCGGCACGCCCGGCCCCGTGTCGGAGACTTCGATGAAGATCCGGCCGTCGCGCCGGTAGCCCGACAGGCGCACTTCGGGGTCCGCGCCCGGTTGGGGTCCGGCGGCGGCGAGCGCGTCGAGGGCGTTGCGCAACAGGTTCATCAGGACGCGCAGCATCTGTTCGCGGTCGGCGACGACCAGCAGGTCGCCCGGCGCGTCGTTGACGATGGTGACCGCGCCGGAGCCCGTCGGCGCGACGACCTCGATCGCCTCCGCCACCATCTCGCGCAGCCGGAACGGCGCGAGCCGCGGCGCGGGCTCGGCGGCCCGCCCGTAGGTCAGGGTCGACTGGCAGAATGCGATGGCGCGGTCGAGCGTGCCGATGAGCTTCGGCGCCACCGAGCGGCCCAGCGGGTCGGACGAATGCGCCAGGCGATCGGAGAGCAATTGCGCGGTCGAGAGCAGGTTGCGCAAATCGTGGTTGATCTTCGCCATCGCCAGGCCCAGCGAGGCGAGGCGTTTCTTCTCGCGCAATTCTCCCAGCAGCGCGCGCTGCGTCTGCGCAAGCGCCTCCTCGGCGCGGCCCATCTCGTGACGCGCGCCCGAGGGCTCGATGATGCGCGCGGGGTCTTCGGGATTGTCGCGGAACGCCATGAGGCTCGACGTGAGCCGGTGGACGGGGCGCAGCACGAGAAGGTGCAGCGCCAGAACGGCGAGCGTGGCGACGATGGCCGAGATCAGCAGCGACAGGAACAGGATGTTGACGGAATAGCGCCACATCGCCGTGCGCAGCGGCCCATCCTCGATGGTGATTTCGATGAATTCGGCGCCGCGCGGCGCATCGCCGATCACCGCGAGCGTGCGCTCCTCGCTCGCCAGCAGCGTCATGAAAGCGCCCTTCACCGACGCCCAGGGGGTTGCGGCGCGAAGGTCGAAGCGCTCGCTGGCGACGGGCGGCATATCGGAGACCGCGAGCAACGTTCGCGCATCCTGCGTCTTCAGCGCGATGCTCCTCGCGCCGACGCTGGCGAGCAGGTCCGCCTTCAATTGGTCGGGGATCGCATCCTGGGGCGCCGCCTCCAGGACGAGCGCGGCGGTGTAGCCGGCGCTCAGGCGGTCGCGCAGCCAGTTGTTGCGGAAGTTGGCGATGGACGGGATGTAGATCGCGATTTCCGCGATCATGACGAAGGCGATGGTGAGCACGAGGATGCGCGTCGACAGGCCCGTCACAGGCGTCCTGCGCGGCTCCCTACCGTCTGCATCAGGACGCGCACTGTCCACGCCCGTCTCCTCAGCCAAACCAGCGCATGAAGCGCAGCAGCCGGCCAAGGCCGGGACTGCGCAGGCTGGGTTGATAATGCAGGATTGCGGCGCGCCGCGAAACCTCCGACAGCGTCGGATACGGCAGCACGACGCTGGCCATGTCCTTCAGCTTCAGCCCCCTGGCGATGGCCAGTTGCCAGGGCGCGATGAGTTCGCCCGCATGGGCGCCTGTGATACCGGCGCCGAGAATGACGCCGCCGGGCGTCGCCACGACCTTGATCAGCCCTTGCGTGCAACGTTCGGCCCGGGCCCTGTCGTTTTCGGCGAAGGGCCAGCGCAGGATCTGGATCTTGCGGTGTTTTTCGCGCGCCTGCGCCTCCGTGAGGCCCGCGATCGCGATTTCCGGATCGGTGTAGGTGACGCGCGGGATCGCCTCGTCGCGCGCCTTCACGGGTAGCCGGAACAGCGCGGACCGCAGCACGAGGCCGGCGTGATAGTTCGCCGCGTGGGTGAATTGCAGCCCGCCGGCCACGTCGCCGATGGCGTAGACGCGGCGGTTCGACGTGCGCAGGTTCGCGCCGACCTTCACGCCCCTGTCGGTGAAATCGACCTTCGCGGCCTCCAGCCCGAGATTGTGCACGTTGGCCTTGCGGCCCGTCGCCACGAGCACGTGCGTGGCGTCGATGAACTCCTCGACGTGCCCGGCGGGCAGGACGATGCGACAGCCGCGCGTGGTCGCCGCCTCGCAGCGCGCGATCGTGACGCCTTCGCGGATCACGATTCCCTCGCGCAGCAGCGCGTCGAGCGCGGGGCGCGCGAGTTCGGGATCTTCCTTGGCCAGCGCGCGGCCCGCCTCCAGCACGATGACCTCGCTGCCCAGGCGGCGGAACGCCTGCGCCATCTCGAGGCCGATCGGCCCGGCGCCGATGATGGCGAGGCGCGTCGGCAGGACGTCGAGGTCGAACAGCGTTTCGTTCGTCAGGTAGCGCGTGAGCTCGATGCCGGGGATCGGCGGAACGGCGGGCGTCGAGCCGGTCGCGATCACGAAACGGCGCGCGCGAATCTCGACGCCGCCAGCTTCGAGCGCGTCGGGTCCGGTGAACTTTCCCGCCGCGCGGATCACGCGCACGCCCATCGCCTTGAAGCGCGCCTCGCTGTCGTTGGGCGCGATGGCGTCGATCACGCCGCGCACATGCGCGCGCACGGCCTCCATGTCGAGACGCGGTTCGTGGTCATGCAGCCCGAAGCGAGACGGCCTCGCGCATGGCCTGGGCCGCCTTGCCCGCCGCGATGAGAGCCTTCGACGGCACGCAGCCGTAGTTGAGGCAATCGCCGCCCATCTCGCCCTTCTCGACGAGGACGACCTGAACGCCCATGGCCGCCGCAGCGGCGGCCACGGAAAGCCCGCCCGATCCCGCGCCGATCACGCACAGGTCTGGACGCAGGACTTCAGACATCAGCGGTTCCTTCTTCGGCAGGCCGTCTGAACCGGCGGAGCACAACCGGGATCAGCGCCATGATTCCAAGCGCCGTGATGGCGATCAACGTCTCGCGCGTCACGAGATCCTGCGGCGATATACCCAGCGAACACGCGCCCTGCGCGCCTTTCGCGCCGAGGCACGCCTCGTACGCCTTGTGCTTCTGGTCGGCGATCGAGCCGAGCCCCGCGCCCGCCAGCGCGAACGCCATTGTGGCCGGCATGATCCCGATGAACGTCGTCCACACGAACGTCCACAGCTTCACGCCGGTTACCGCGAGCGCGAGATTGACCAGCCAGAAGGGAAAGACGCTGACGAGGCGCAGGAACAGCAGGTAGGAAACCGCATCCTTCTGAAACCCCGCCCGGAAGCGCTCGATCTTCGGCCCGGCGCGCTGGGTCAGGAACGCGCCCAGCGAGGAGCGGGCCGCCAGAAACAGCAGCGTCGCGCCGGCCGTCGCGCCCACGATGGCCGCCGCGCCGCCGAGCCAGCCGCCGAACAGCAGGCCGCCGGACAGCGTGAAGAGCGTCGCGCCGGGTATGGAGGCGGCGACGATCGCCGCGTAGGCGACGATGAACGCCAGCAGCGCCAGCGGCAGGTTGCGGGCGATGAGCCGCGACAAGGCCTCGCGGCTCTCCAGCAGGTTTTCCACGGTGAGGTAATTCGCCGCGCCGGAGGCGAGCGCGCCGGCGAGGACCAGGGCGAGGACGGCCAGCGGCGCGAGGCGCAGCCATGGGCTTCGCCTTGGGGCCAGCTCCGGCTCGCCCCCCTGAGCTGTCCCGATCCCCTCCGACCCCACGTCCTTGCGCGGCGCGCTGCGCCCGTGCTCTTGGCTTGTCATGGGCGGCACCTTAGACGTTCACCCGCGCGGGCGCACCGGGCGGGGCGCGCAAGCGCCTCAAATTCGCGCGAGGGGGGCGAAAGGCGCCCGACCTCAATTGACTTGTCCGGTCTCTTTCCCGTATATGGCCGCACTCGATTTCGGCGACGCCGACGTCGCTTTTTCGCTTGTTCATGGGCTTCAGGAGCTTCGGCTTCGAGGGGCGGATCAGCGGGAGCGCACCGGCGTCTTTTGACGTTAAAAGACCTGCTCTGCGGACGCGCGCCGCGCCCGGGCCGGTCTCCACAACCGGAGAAGACCCGTGAAACGGACGTACCAGCCCAGCAAGATCGTGCGCAAGCGCCGCCATGGCTTCCGCTCGCGCATGGCGACCGTCGGCGGCCGCAAGGTGATCGCCGCCCGCCGCGCCCGCGGCCGCAAGCGCCTGTCGGCCTGAGCGCCTCAGCCTCTCCAATCGCGAGCCAGCCATGACGGGCTCCGGCGCAGACGTCTCCCCGACCGCGCCTGACTCCGGCGCGCCAGGTTGCGAGCCTGCGCCGCGCCCCGAGCGGTTGCGGCAACGCGCCGAATTCCTCAACGCCGCCAAGGGCGCGCGTTTTCATGCCGCCGCCTTCAGCCTGCAGGCCATCGCCCGAAAAGCCGGCGATCCGCAGGAGAGCGGCGGCCAAGGCCCTGATCAGCAGGACGCGGGACCGGCGCGCTTCGGCTTCACGGTCACCCGCAAGGCGGGCGACTCGGTGGAGCGCAACCGGATGCGCCGCCGCCTGCGCGAGGCCGTGCGCCGCGCAGCGCCACTGGAGGCGCGCCCCGGTTTTGATTATGTGATCGTCGCCCGCAGGCAGGCGCTCGACGCCGGGTTCGACCGGCTCGTGAGTGAGCTTGCGCGCGCCATGCGCCTTGTCGGCGAGCGTCCCGAGCGGCCCAAAGGGCCGCGACGCGACGACAAGGCGAAAGCCGCAAGATAATCGGCGCTCCGGCGCACCAGAAATTCCCACACAGGGCTTTGCAGAATGCGTGACGACCAGAAGAATCTTTTCATGGCCATGGGCCTCTCGCTTCTGGTCATCATCGGCTGGAATTATTTCTACGGCGTGCCCGAGGCCCAGCGGCAGCGGCAGACCCAGCAGCAGGCCCAGACGACCCCGCCCGCCGCGCTCCCGCAGACCTCGACGGCGACCCCGGGCGCAACTCCGGGCGCGACCGCTCCCGGCGCCGCGCCGTCGACGCCCGCTCCTGCAACCGGAGCCGCCCCGGCCCCCGCAGCCGTTCCCGGCGCGCCCGCCCCTGCGCCGGTCGCCATTCAGGGCGCCAGCCGCGAGCAGGCGCTCGCCGGCGTTCCGCGCGTGCGCATCGACACGCCGAGCCTCACGGGTTCGATCAACCTGCGCGGCGGCCGCATCGACGACGTGCGCCTGCGCAATTACCGCGAGACCATCCAGCCCGGCAGCCCGACCATCACGCTCCTGAACCCCGCCGGGGGGCCCAATCCATACTTCGTCGAGTTCGGCTTCGTCGCCCAGCCCGGATCGAACATCGCCGCGCCCCGCCCCGACACCGTGTGGACGGCAGACCGCGAAACCCTCTCGCTGAACCAGCCGGTGACGCTGACGTGGGACAACGGCCAGGGGCTCGTGTTCCGCCGCATCATCTCGGTGGACGAGAACTTCATGTTCACCGTCCGCAACGTCATCGACAACAAGACCGAACAGGCGGTGACGCTGTTCCCCTATGCGCTCACCTCGCGCACGGGCAAGCCGCGGACCGAAGGCTACGTCGTGCTGCACGAAGGCTTCGTCGGCGTCGTCGGCGATTCCCGCGTGCAGGAATACACCTACGACAACGTCGAGAAGGAGCCCAAGCAGACGCGCCTGTTCAAGGGCACAGGCGGCTGGGTCGGCATCACCGACAAGTACTGGGCGACGGCTGTCATCCCCGAGCAGAACGTCGCCTTCGAGGCGCGTTACACGGCGCAGGGTCCCGCGACGGCGCGCACCTATCAGTCCGACTTCCTCGAGGAAGGGCGCACCGTGGCGCCTGGCGCAAGCGTCGAGGCCACCCATCGCATCTTCGCCGGCGCGAAGGAAACGCAGATCGATCGACGGCTACGAGGACGAGCCTACAGCATCAAGAACTTCGACCTGATGATCGACTGGGGCTGGTTCTACTTCATCACCAAGCCGCTGTTCTGGCTGCTCGACTTCATCTACCAGTTCGTCGGCAATTTCGGCGTCGCGATCCTGATCGTGACCGTGCTCGTCAAGCTCGCCTTCTTCCCGCTCGCCAACCGCAGCTACAAGTCGATGGCGAAGATGAAGGCCGTGCAGCCGCGAGATGAAGGCGCTGAAGGAGCACTACCCGGACGACAAGCGGCAAGCAGCAGCAGGAGCTGATGGAGCTCTACAAGCGCGAGAAGATCAATCCGGTCGCCGGCTGCCTGCCGATCGTCGTGCAGATCCCGGTGTTCTTCGCGCTCTACAAGGTGCTGTTCGTCACCATCGAGATGCGGCACGCGCCGTTCTTCGGCTGGATCAAGGACCTCGTCCGCGCCCGACCCGACCAACCTCTTCAACCTGTTCGGCCTGCTGCCCTTCGATCCGACACATCCCGGTGATCGGCGCCTTCCTGTGGATCGGCATCTGGCCGCTGCATCATGGGCGTCACGATGTTCGTGCAGATGAAGATGAACCCGGAGCCGCACCGATCCGATCCAGAAGACGATGTTCACCTGGATGCCGGTGATCTTCACCTTCATGCTCGGCGTCGTTCCCGGCCGGCCTCGTGATCTACTGGACCTGGAACAACATCGCTGTCGGTGTCGCAGCAGTACTTCATCATGCAGCGGCAGGGCGTGAAGGTGGAGCTGTGGGACAACCTCGCGGGCCTCTTCCGCAAGAAGCCCGCAAGCCAGAGCTGACGGGCCAAACCGTCGATTGGAGCGCGCGTGAGCGACGAACCCGGCCGAGGCGGCGCAGACGGCGATGCAAGCCGACCCGTTCATCGAAGCGGGCCGCAAGCTGTTCGCCGGCCATGCGATTTCTTCTGGGCCGCGGCGAAATCCGACAACCTGCCGCCGCTGGGCGCGCCGGAGATCGCCTTCGCCGGCCGCTCCAACGTCGGCAAGTCGCGCTTCGTCAACGCGCTCACCGGGCGCAAGACGCTGGCGCGCACCTCGCACACGCCCGGCCGCACGCAGCAGCTCAATTTCTTCGCGCTCGGCGGCCGCCGGGCGAGGAGACGCTGCGCCTCGTCGACATGCCCGGCTACGGCTATGCGGCCGCGTCCAAGCAGAAGATCGAGTGCCTGGACGCGGCTGATCCAAGGCGTACCTGCGCGGCCGCGCCACCCTCGCGCGCGTCTTCGTGCTGGTCGATGCCCGGCACGGCGTGAAGGACATCGACAAGGAGATGTTCGACATGCTCGACAAGTCCGCCGTGTCCTACCAGGTCGTGCTGACCAAGCGCGACGAGGTGAAGAAGTCCGAGATCGAGGCCCGCCTCGCCGGGACGCTCGAGGCCCTCAAGCGCCATCCCGCCGCCTTCCCGCAGACGATCTTCACGTCATCGGAAACGGGCGAGGGCATCGCCGAGCTGCGCGCCGCGATCGCCCGGCTGCTGGCCGAGACGAAAACCGCCCGCTGAGGCCGAGATTGCGCGCGCTCTCGCGCCGCTTTACAACTCGCGCGCCCTATCGCCGGAACCCGACCATGACCGAAGCGCCCAACATCTCTCCCCAGGAGCAGGCCGACGTCCTCGTGCAGGCGCTGCCGCACATGCTGCGCTACGACGAGGCCATCGTCGTGGTGAAGTATGGCGGCCACGCCATGGGCGACGAGCAGGTGGCGCGCGACTTCGCCCGCGACATGGTGCTGCTCGAGCAATCGGGCGTGAACCCGGTCGTGGTGCACGGCGGCGGGCCGCAGATCGGCGCCATGCTGAAGCAAGCTCGGCATCAAGTCGCGAGTTCGCGGCGGGCCTGCGCGTCACCGACAAGGCGACGGTCGAGGTCGTCGAGATGGTGCTGGCCGGCTCCATCAACAAGCAGATCGTCGGCTTCATCAACGGCGAGGGCGGCCGCGCCATCGGCCTGTGCGGCAAGGACGGCAACATGGTCGTCGCCGAGCAAGGTGACGCGCACGGTGGTCGACCCCGACTCCAACATCGAGCGCATCGTCGACCTCGGCTTCGTCGGCGAGCCCGAGACAGGTCGACCGCACCGTGCTCGACGCGGTGCTCGGACGCGAGCTCATCCCGGTGCTCGCGCCCGTCGCGCAGCGGCGCGGACGGCCAGACCTACAACGTCAACGCCGACACCTTCGCCGGCGCGATCGCCGGCGCGCTGAGGGCCAAGCGCCTGCTGTTGCTCACCGACGTGCCCGGCGTGCTCGACAAGAACAAGAAGCTGCATCAAGGAGCTGACGGTCGGCGCAGATGCCGCGACCTCATCGCCGACGGCACGATCACCGGCGGCATGATCCCGAAGGTCGAGACCTGCATCTACGCGCTCGAGCAGGGCGTGGAAGGCGTCGTCATCCTCGACGGCAAGATGCCGCACGCCGTGCTGCTGGAACTGCTCACCGACCACGGCGCGGGCACGCTGATCACACGCTGATGGGCGCGCGCCCCGCCGGACCCGCCCGACGACGGCCCGGCGCCGAAAGGCCCGGTCCTGCGGCGAACATCTCGCCGTCACGCCCGCTGCGATGGAGAGCGGCGCGGGCGATCCGCGCGCGCGCTTCGCCCATGTCGACACGTGGGTGTTCGATCTCGACAACACGCTCTATCCGCCGCACAGCGACCTGTGGCCGAAGATCGACGACCGCATGACCGTGTTCATGTGCCATCTCTTCGGCCTCGACGGCATGTCGACCCGCGCGCTGCAGAAATATTACTACCAGAAGCTACGGCACGACGCTGCGCGGCCTGATCGACGAGTACGGCCTCGATCCGCAGGCGTTCCTCGACTTCGTCCACGACATCGACCGCTCGTCCATCGAGCCCAACCTGACGCTGGCGGGCGCCATCGCGGCGCTGCCGGGCCGCAGGCTCATCCTCACCAACGGTTCGCGCGACCATGCGCTGCGCACCTGCGAACAACTCGGCTTCGCAGACCTGTTCGAGGACGTGTTCGACATCGTCGCCGCCGATCTCCTGCCCAAGCCCGCACGCGCAGGCCTACGACGCTGTTCTTCGAGCGCCACGGCGTCGATCCGGCGCGCGCCGCCATGTTCGAGGACATCGCGCGCAACCTCGCTCGTGCCCCACGAGCGCGGCATGGTGACGACGCTCGTCGTGCCGCAGGAGGGCGCCCGCGATCACCGCGATCCATGGGAAGCGGCCCGCGCCCGCCCGCCGCACGTCGATTACGTCACCGACGATCTGGAAGGTTTCCTGCTCGCGCTCGCCGGGAGCAAGGGCGCGTGACAGGGCGATCCCCGGACGTTTGATCCCACGGCGGGATGAGACGCCGGCGCCCGATCGATATTCGCGCCCCGAAGGTTGCAAAGGGCGCATGGAACGGCTACACGGATGCCCGCGCCGGTCACCCGGCGCACGGCGGGGTCCGCTTCGGCGCCGACCCCCCACAGCGCGCCCGTAGCTCAGCTGGATAGAGCACCAGACTACGAATTTGGGGGTCAGAGGTTCGAATCCTTTCGGGCGCGCCATTTTTTCACCACTTATGGGCAAGACCTTGAACCGGGCGGCTTTTCGCCTGCCGGGCGCGAGCGGCCGCACAGCGGAGGCCAGAGCTTGCCAATCGCGCCGCATCGCGGCAATCTAAGCTCAGCAGCATTCACTGGGTTTGCGCCCGATTAATCTCTGGTCGGGCAACAGAATATGGGAACTCCGGGACCATGATCATGAACGATGGGAACGCCAATTCCGGCGAAGAAAAGAGGGCGGCCCTGCTTCCCTCGGGCCGTCTCGACCGCCGGTCGTTTCTGTTGGGCTCCGCCGCCGCCAGCGTCAGCGCTCTGGGTCTGGCCGGTTGCATGACGACCGATGATGGCCGTGGCGAGTGGCAGGCGCTCTACGGGCCCGTGCCCGACAAGAAATTCCCGATCCCGGCCGCCGACATCAGCAAGGTCGATACGAAGTACCTCCGCAAGAAGGTCCGCTACGACACCAAGGAAGCGCCGGGCACGATCATCGTCGATCCCAGCAATTACTATGTCTACCGCGTCGATGGCGACGGAGAGGCCACGCGCTATGGCGCGAATGTCGGCCGCCAGGGCTTCCTCTGGCATGGCGACGCGTACGTGGGCCGCAAGGCGGAATGGCCGATCTGGACGCCGCCGGCGGAAATGATCAAGCGCCAGCCCGAAGCGGCCAAGTGGGCGCGCGGCATGCCGCCCGGCCTCGAAAATCCGCTCGGCGCGCGCACGCTCTATCTCTACCAGAACGGCAGGTACACGCTCTACACGATCTACGCGTCGAGCGCCCCGGAGACGATCGGCACGAACCTGACGAGCGGCTGCACCGGCCTTCTCACGCAGGACATGATCGACCTCTACGACCGCACGCCGGTCAAGACGAAGGTCGTCGTCCTCCCCGCGTAAAGCAACGTCTGCGGCGCGCCGTGTGATGCATCACGTCACGAAGTAACGCGCGCCGCTGACAGGCTACCTGCGGCGCGACGCGTTGATCACGCTCCACACCTTCGCGGGCGTTGCGGGCAGTTCGATGTCGTTGACGCCGAGCGGGCGCAGCGCGTCGATGATCGCGTTGGTGACCGTGGGCACCGCGCCCGTCGTGCCCGCCTCGCCGACGCCCTTCACGCCCAGCGGATTGTTGGGCGAGGGAATGGGCCGGTCGTAGATGGCGAGCGGCGGCAGCAGGTCGGCGCGCGGCATGAAGTAATCCATGAACGAGCCGGTGATCATCTGGCCGCTCGTCTCGTCATAGACGCAGATTTCGCCCATCACCTGGCCGAGGCCCTGCATGATGCCGCCATGCACCTGGCCTTCGGCGAGCGTGTGGTTGAGCACTACGCCCGCGTCGTCCACCGCCACATACTTGACGATGTCGATGACGCCGGTTTCGGGATCGATTTCCACTTCGGCCACGTGCGCGCCGGTGGGGAAGTTCGACGTCATCGGATGCGAGTCGATCGTGTCGAGCGGGTTCTCGCCGCCGGTGGAATATTTCTTCGCCAGATCGAGAATCCCGACCGCCAGATCGGTGCCGCGCACGCGATACTTGCCGTCGCTGAATTCGATGTCGGCGTCGGCCGCCTCGAAATGCTTCGAGGCGAGCTCCCTGCCCTTGCGGATCACGGTGTTCGCCGCGTTCGACAGCGCGCCGCCGTGGGTCATCATCGAGCGCGAGCCGATGGTGCCGAGGCCAATGAGGGCGGGCCCGTCCGGATCGCTGGCGCGCAGCGTGATCGTCTCGGGATCGACGCCGAAGATGCGGCCGACGATTTCAGGAAACACGGTCTCGTGGCCCTGACCCGACGGGCCCGACACGGTGTAGAGCACGGGGTTGCCATTGTCGCCGAAGCGGATCGCGACTTCCTCGCGCGGCGCCGCGCCGCCGCCAGAGGGCTCGATGAACACCGAGCACGCCGCGCCATAAAGCTTGCCGCGCTTCTGCGCAGCCTTGCGGCGCTTGTCGACGCCTTTCCAGTCCGCAGCCTTCAGCACGTCGGCGAGCAGGCCCGCCGGATCGCCGCTGTCGTAGACCGAACCGGTCGGCGTCTTGTAGGGAAACGCCTTCTTCGGAATGATGTTCTTCTTGCGCAGTTCGATCCGGTCGCGGCCCGTTTCGCGCGCGGCCTCCTCGACGAGGCGCTCGATGAGATAGCTGACGTTGGGACGCGCGGCGCCGCGATAGGCGGTCGTCGGCGTGCGGTTGGTCAGCACGAGGCGATGCAGGCCGACGAGCGCGGGGATCTGATACACGTTCGCGGCGTGGACGCTCGGCGCCATCGTGTTGATGAACGGCCCCGGGCCCGAAAGGTGCGCGCCGCAATCGACGATCCACTGGATGCGCAGGCCGATGAACTTGCCATCGCCATCGAGCGCGAGTTCGCCGGTCATCTTCGCGCCGCGGCCGTGGTGATCGGAGAGGATCGTCTCCGAGCGCGTGGAAACCCATTTCACGGGCTTGCCGATTTTCTTCGCCGCCAGCATGCAGGCGACGAATTCCGGATAGGCTTCGCCGCGCACGCCAAAGCCCCCGCCCACATCAAGCGCGTAGACGCGGACCTTTTCTTCCGGCACGCCCGCCGCAATCGCAAGGCCTGGCCGCATGAGCGTGATCCCCTGCGTCGGGACGTAGACGTCGAACATGTCCTTGCCCGCGTCGAAGCGCGCGACGCAGGCCTTCGGCTCCATGGGATTACCGGCGATGCGCGCCGCATCGAGCGTGAGCTTCGTCACGTGCGCGGCGCGGGCGAAGGCTTCTTCCGTCTTCGCGCGGTCGCCGTATTCGTAATCGAAGGCGAGGTTGTTCTCGATGCCGTCGTAGAGCAGCGGCGCGCCGGGCGCCAACGCCTTCTCCGCGTCCAGCACGACGGGCAGATCCTCGAACTCGGCCTCGATCATCTCGGCGGCGTCCATCGCGTCGGCGAGCGTTTGCGCTACGACGAAGGCGAGCGGTTCGCCGCCGTAGCGCACGCGATCGATGGCGAGGATGTCGCGGCCCGTCTGGCGCAGCGCCATGCCGCCCTTGCCGGGATATTTCACCAGCGGGGGAATGGGCGCGGCGCCGCGCACGTCCTCGCCCGTGAGCACGCACAGGACGCCGGGATGAGCGCGCGCCGCGCTGGCGTCGAGGGAGACGATCTTCGCGTGGGCGCGATCGGCGCGCAGGAAGAAGCCATAGGCCTGATCGGGAAACGACCAGTCCGACGTGTACTTGCCCTGCCCCGTCACGAGGCGGAAATCCTCGCGCCTGCCCTTGAATGCAACGCCCATGTCAATTCCCCCGGCGCAAAACGGCCGCGCACGCGCGGCCGCTCGCAGTTTACGCTGATTTTCGACGCGCGGTTCGCGTCATTCGATGATGGTGCGCGCCCTGGCGGCAAGGTGCTTGGGCGTCGCGAGGACGTCCGCGACCACCTTCTGCATGTCCTCTCCGCGCACCGGATCGACCTCGATCTGGAGCTTTTCGGCTTCCTTCAGGAAATCCGCGTCCTTCATCGTGTCGTCGAACGCCTTGCGCACCGCGGCGACGCGGTCGGCGGGAACGCCGCCGGCGAAGGAGAGCGGACGGCCCAGCCGCGTGCCGGAGACGATCAGTTCGACGGTGCGCCGGTCGTCGTCGTTCTTGACGAGATCGGTGACGGAGGGCACGCCCGGCAGGTCCTTGGGCGTCGGGCCGGCGTAGACGATGATCTTGATGTCGCCATTCCTGATCCAGTCGGGCTTGGTGACCTTCCAGCTCGACCAGGTGTTGTTGCGCGCCTGCACCTCGCCGCGCTCCATGGCGAGGTTGATGTCGTTGCCGCCCTGGTAGCCCGCGACGATCTTGAATTTCGTGTCGAGGAATTCGTTGAGCATGGCGGGGAAGGAATAGGTGATCGCGCCCTTGCCGCTGGCGCCGGCGATCACTTCCTTCTTGCGGGCTTCCTCGATCGTGCTGATTCCGGCCGTGCGCCAGACGGTCATCGTCTCGACGGTCGGCGAGATCGAGCCGATCCACTGGAACTTGCCGAGGTCGAAGCGGATCACGTCGAGGCCGGCGGCCTGCATGGCCGGGAAATTGTTGGCGATCATGCCGATGTTGGTGCCGTCCTTGGGCGCGACGTCGGCGAGATAGGCCGCCATTTTCGCGCCGCCGGCTCCGGTCATGTTCTGGGAGATCATCTGCGGATTGCCGGGGATGTGCTTGCCGATGTAGCGGGCGACCAGGCGGGCGTGGAGGTCGTATTCTCCGCCGACGCCCACGCCGATGAGCACGTTGACGTTCTTGCCCTTGTAGAAGTCCGCCGGCGATTGCGCGGACGCGGGCGCCGCGATCGCGGCGAGTCCCGCGACGCAGGCGGCGCGAACCAGATGACGTGATCCTTGCATTCGTCTCCCTCCCGAAGCGGGCGCGGAGGCGCCCGTCAGCCCGCGCCGGGCGTTCCCGTGCGCGAAGCGGGCGGAATATAGAGCCATGGGCGGGAGAGCGCCAAGCCCGGCGGGCAGGCGCCCGAGCCTCGCGTCGGCCGTCTGGCGCGCAGCTTCCGCGGTGCGCCGCCTGCAAGCCCTTCGCAGGAAAGCGGTCATGATGCCGCAGGTCCCGTCCCGCGGCGGCACGGCCAAGCCAATCGAAGCATCTGGCGCTTGCATCCGAAGCCCCGCTTGCTTAAGCCGGATCACGCCCGGGAAAGGGCCCCCTAGGAAGGGAGGGAGAAGATGAAAAAACTCACCAGCAGCTTTTTCGCAGGCCTCGCCGTGCTGGCGACCGCCGGCGCCGCGCAGGCACAGACCCCCGCGGAATTCTACAAGGGCAAGACCGTCACGATCTTCATCGGCTTCTCGCCGGGCGGCACCTACGACCTGTTCGGCCGCATGGTCGCGCGACACATCGGCAAGCACATCCCCGGAAACCCGAACGTGATCGGGTCCAACATGCCGGGCGCGGGCGGCCTCACGGCCACGAACTTCATGTTCCGCGCTGCGCCGAAGGACGGCACGGCCATGGCGATCTCGACGCAGAACATCGCGATCGAAGAGGCGCTGAAGAACAAGGCCGTTCAGTACAAGTCGAACGAGTTCAACTGGATCGGACGGGCCACCTCGAACATCGAGATCCACGTCCTGTCGACCAAGTCGCCCGGGCACACGATCGAAGGCGCCAAGAAGCACGAGACGCCTGTCGCCAGCACGGGGCCGGGTTCGCCGTCCGACAGCTATCCGCGCCTGCTGAACGCCACGCTCGGCACGAAGTACAAGGTGATCCGCGGCTTCCCGGGCTCCACCGACGGCCTGCTCGCCATCGAGCGCGGCGAGGTCGACGGCGCGCTGACGTCGTGGAACACGATGAAGAGCACGCGCATGAACTGGTTGACGGAGGGCCGCGCTGTCCTGCCGATCCAGTACGTCTTGAAGCGCTCGCCCGAACTCAAGGACGTGCCGACGCCGCATCGAGCTCGCCACCAACGAGGCCGACCGCAAGCTGCTCACCTTCGCGATTTCGAGCGCGGAAGTCGGCCGTGCGTTCCTCGCCCCTCCGGGTGTGCCGGCCGACCGCGTGAAGGCGCTGCGCGAGGCGTTCGACGCGACGATGAAGGACAAGGATCTGCTCGCCGAAGTGCAGAAGGCGCAGCTCGATTTCGAGCCGGCGACCGGCGAGGAGATGGCCAAGATCATCGCCGATACGCTCGCCGTCGACGAAGCGACGATCGAGCGCATGCGCAAGATCACGACCGCCGACTGAGCACTGCGCAATCTTGAAACGAACGAGCCCGGAAGCGCTGCTTCCGGGCTCTTTTTCGAGGCGAAGCGGGCGATCAGCCCAGCGTCGGATCGAGCACGATCTTGCCCATGCCCGGATCGGCTTCCATCATCTCGTGCGCCTTGCGCGCCTGCGACAGAGGAAGAACATGGGCGACGGGCGCCTTGATCTTGCCTTCCGCCGCGGCGGCGAAGCACTTGGGGAGGTCTTCCTTGCGAGAGCCGGGCTGGCCCTTGATCGTGATCTTGCGATCATAGAGATGGAAGAAATCGATCGTCACGTTCGGTCCGCCATGGGCGCCGGCGGTGACGAGACGGCCCTTCTCTCCCAGCGCGTGGAAGGCCTTCGGCAGCACGTCGGGATTGGCGATGTTGTCGTAGATCACGTTGACGCCCTTGCCGTTCGTGATCTTCATGATCTCTTCGTAGATGTCCTGCGTCGAGTAATCGATCGCGTGATCGGCGCCGAGTTCCAGTCCCTTGTCGGCGCGCGCGCGCGAGCCCGCCGTGCAGATGACCTTCGCGCCGATGACGTTCTTGGCGATCTGGATGCCGACCTGGCCGAGATTGCCGCTGGCGCCCATGATGAGGACCCATTCGTCCTTCTTCAGGTCGGCCACGTTGAACAGGAGGTTCCACGCCGTCGGGCAATGGCGCATGACCACCGCCGCCTCGTGGAAGGACAGGCCTTCGGGCAGCGGCGCGGCGGAGATCGAGGGCACGCAGACGTATTCGGCGAAACCGCCGGGGCGTCTGATGCCCATCATGCCCTGCGGGCCCTTGTAGTCGGTCTCGTCCTCGCGAACGACGTCGAGCGGCATGCCGCCGGCTGCGACGACGCGGTCGCCGACCTTCCAGCGCTTCACGCCCGGGCCGACCGCGTCGACCGTGCCGGCGCAATCGACGCCTGGAATGCAGGGCAGCATCGCCTTGCGCTGCATCTGCGCGCCGCGCCGAAGGGCGACGTCGAGCACGCGATTGACCGTCGCGCCGCGCACCTTGATGCGGATTTCGCCCTCGCGGGGCTCGGGCGTGGGAACGTCCTCGTACCTGAGGACATCGGGCGGGCCGTATTCGTGGAAGACCGCGGCTTTCATGCTAGCCCCTTGTTCAGCGTTTCCATGTCGTCTTTTCTTCGCCAGAAATCGCGGAAAACGGCGGCGAGGGCAAGCTCAAACCGTCAGCCGGTCTTGCGGCGCACGATGCTGCGCCGGGTCGTCACCGCCGAGATGACCAGGCCGATCGCCGTGACCCCCAGGATGGCGCCCACGCCCGCGGCCGCGCCCAGAAGGCCGGCGACGAAGGGGAAGACGAACTGGCCCATGCGATTGCCCGTGAGCCGCATCGTCATGGCCATGCCGCGGGCGTTGGGGGGCGCGATCTCCACGACGTTCGACAGGCACAGCACGACCCCAAGGCCGAGCCCGAAGCCCATGGCGCCGACGGCGAGATACATGACCGGCAGCGGCGCGGGCAGCGCCAGCACGACGAAGCCCGCCGCCCCCACCAGCATGGTGAACAGGGTGAGATTGGCGCGGCCGAAGGCGGCGATCATCCTTGCGTAGAAGATGCGCGAGGCGATGGACGCGAGCCCGCGCGTCATCAGCAGCATGCCGACATGCCACGCGCCGATGCCGCGCTCGGCGCCCAGCAGCGGCATGTAGATCATGAACAGGTCCATGGACGCGACGGTCATGACGCTCGCCATGATCACGACGATCAGGCCGCGGACGCGCATCAGTTCGCCCAGCGAGGCGGGTTCGGCCTGCTTCGCGGCGCCGGCCTCGACCTTGCGCGGTTGCATCGCGAACGCGCCGGCGAGCGTCACGAGCGCGGCGGCGAAGGCAAGCGTGAAGAGCGGTTCGGTCGGCGCCACGGCGGCGGAGCCCGCCATCAAGCCGACGATGAGCGGGCCGATCATCTGCCCGGCCGCCAGCGCAACCATGTAATGCCCGAGCACGGATTCGCGCCCGAGCGGCCCGGCGCAGCGCAGCGCGTACATCTGGTGCCCGGCCATGATGAACAGGTGGCCGATGCCGCCGACGACCGTGAAGGCCAGCAGCGTCCAGGCGGAATTGGGCGTGAGGAAGAGGCCGAGGTTGGCCGCCACAGTCAGCGCGGCGCCGGACCAGATCGCCTGCGCATCCCGGCCGCGGTCGATCCAGCGGCCGAGCGGCAGCGCGACGAAGATCGGCAGCAGCGCGTAGCCCGAGGAGATCGCGCCATACCAGGCGACCGGCAGGTCGAGCTCGATGGATCGATACGACACGGTCACGCGCGTGAGCGCGGTTACGATCTGGAACAGGGCCGAATGCAGGAGGAAGGGGACCAGGAGCCGGTATCTGATGTCGCTGGCGGCCATTGCCTGCTGGTTCCTGCCCTGCCGGTTGCTGCGCACTGATGTGCGGAGGGCGAGCGCAGTTGTAAGCCCCCTTCACGCGCATGCAAATGCGGGATCAGAAGATTTCGGACAGCGCCAGCGCGAGCGTCATGAGCGCGGCGAGCGGCGCGGCCCAGACAGGCGTGCGAATGCGGGCGGGCGGCGCGGACTGGCGGGCGCGCACCCGGATGGCCGCGAGGTTGACCAGCGTGAAGACAGCCAGCGTGAAGAGATTGGCGAGCGAAAGAAGGCGCTCGAAGGGGACGAACAGAGCGACGGCGAGCACGAGCGCGCCCGCCACGACCGTCGCAAGCGCGGGCGTGCGCGTGCGCTCGTTGATGCGCGCGAGAAACGCCGGGGCCAACCCCCGGGCGGCCATGCCGTAGAACAGGCGCGCGAGCATGACGATTTCCACCAGCACGCCGTTGGCGATGGCCAGCGCGCCGACGAGCGCGAATGCGAACGCGGCCTTGCCGGTGAACAGCGCCAGAAGCGGATTGCCGGCGCCTCGCGCGCCCGCCCAGACCGTCGCGACCGCAACCGCCACATAGAGCACGACGCTCACGGCCACCGCCGCAAGGATGGCCAGCGGCAACGTGCGCGTCGGATCTTTCGTCTCCTCGCCCATGTTGGCGAGCACTTCGAAACCGATGAAGGCGAAAAAGGCGATGAACGCGCCGCCCGCCACCCCTTGCCATTGCGCAAGGCCCGTGGGGACGAGCGCCATCACGTCGTAGGCGGGGGCCTTCACGAGGCCGGCGGCGATCACCGCCACGAGCCCGCCGACCTCCAGCAGGCCGAGCAGCCCGGCGAAGCCGACGCTCTCGCGCACGCCGGCGATGGCGAGCAGCGTGAACCCGGCGACGAGCACGCAGATCATCAGCCAGGCGGGGGCGTCGATGAAGACTGCGAAATACTTGATCGAACCGCTGGCGATGGAGGCCGCCGCCACGCACACCGCGACAGTCAGCGCGACCGCCACGATCCTGCCGAGCGCGGACGAGTTGAACCCGTGCTCGACGAAGGCCGCCGCGCCGGCAGCATGCGGCCAGCGGCTGGAGAGATCGGCGTAGCTCAGGCCCGTCAGCGCCGCGGCCACGCCCGCGATGAGAAACGACACGGGCGAGGCCGCCCCGGCGCGGGCCTGCACCTCGCCGATTGCGACGTAGATGCCCGCGCCCACGATGACGCTGACGCCGTAAAGGACCAGCGACCAGAACCCGAGCACCCTGACGAGGCCCGGCCCCGTGGCTTCGCTCGCCCCCGAAGCTTGACTTTGACCGGGAGTCATGCCGGAGCCCTCACCTGCGCGGGGACCCCGCCTTTTGCGCCTGAGCTCAACCGGAACCCTTTCCGTTCGCGCCGCGTTGGCGAGCCGGGATGAACGAACACGAAGCTACAACGGAGACGGTCATGAACAGCATCATTTACATCGTCGGCCTCATCGTCGTCATTCTCGTCATTCTGTCGTTCCTCGGCCTGCGCTGAGCGACAGGGCGCGGGGGCGCGCGCCCGTCGTGAACCTCCCCGCGTGACCCGGCCCGCTGGCCGTGCCATAAGCGGGACATGGCGTCGCGAATCTCCAAGTCCCCAGACATCTCGTCGGATCCGGGCTTCGGCGTCTACGTGCATTGGCCGTTCTGCCTGTCGAAGTGCCCCTATTGCGACTTCAACAGCCATGTTCGCACCAATGGCGTGGACGAGGCGCGCTATGTCGCCGCCTTCCGGGCCGAGATCGCCCATCGCGCCGCGCTGGCGCCGGGGCGCGAGGTCGCGTCCATCTTCTTCGGCGGCGGCACGCCCTCGCTGATGAAGCCCGAGACGGTCGCCGCGATCATCGAGGCGATCGGCGAGAAATGGACGATCAGGCCGGGCGCCGAAATCACGCTCGAAGCCAATCCGACCTCCGTGGAAGCGGGCCGCTTCAAGGGCTATCGCACTGCGGGCGTCAATCGCGTATCGCTCGGCGTGCAGGCGATGAACGACGCGGACCTGCGCGCGCTCGGCCGCATGCACACCGCCGCCGAAGCAATGACGGCCGTGGGAGTCGCCTCGGCGATCTTCGACCGCTTCTCCTTCGACCTCATTTACGCGAGGCCCGGCCAGACGCCGGAGCAATGGCGCGCGGAGCTGACGGAGGCGACCAAGCGCGCCGGCGGGCACCTGTCGCTCTACCAGCTCACCATCGAGCCCGGCACGATGTTCGAGCGGCTGGAAAAAGCCGGCAAGCTGGTCGTGCCCGACCACGAGGTCGGCCGCGCCATGTGGGACGTGACGCAGGAGGTCACCGACAAGGCGGGCCTGTTCCGCTACGAGATTTCGAACCACGCGCGGCGCGGCGAGGAGAGCGCGCCACAACCTCGTCTACTGGCGCTACGGCGAATACGCCGGCGTCGGCCCCGGCGCGCACGGGCGCATCGTCACCAATCGCGGGCGCTTCGCGCAATCGACCGAGAAGCACCCGGAGATGTGGCTCACCTGCGTGGAGACCGAAGGCCACGGCCTCATCGAGGACGAGCCGCTGTCGCACGAGGAGCAGGGCGACGAATTCCTGCTGATGGGCCTGCGACTGTCGGAAGGCATCCTGCCCTCACGCTACGAACTCGTGCGGGGGCGCGCGCTCGATCGCACGCGCGTGCGCGAACTCATGGACGACGGCATGATCGAGGACGCGCCCGACGGGCGCATCCGCGTCTCGCAGGAAGGCTTCCCGGTTCTCGACTCGGTGGTCGCGGATCTCGCGTCCTGATTTCAGCGCGCGTGCGCGCGCCAGAACTCGCCCACCAGCTCATAGGCCCGGCGCGCTTCGGTGAGGCGCGCGGTGATCTGCATGAAGCCGTGATGCACGCCCTCGTGGACGTTCACGTCGTAGGTCGCGCCCGCCGCATCGAGCTTGCGGGCCATTTCGATCGTGTCCGAGAGCAGCGGGTCGAGCCCGGCGGCGTTGAGATAGACCGGCGGCAGTTTCGCCATCGTCGCCTCGCTGGCGTAGAGCGGCGAGACCAGCGGATCGAACCGCAGCGCGCCCGGCCCTTCGCCGCCCGGCGCGTAGAAGTCGAGAAACTTCCTCATGCCGGCCTGGTTGAGGCCGTGGCCGACGCCGAAGCGGCGATACGACGGCGTGTCGAAATCGCAGCCCCACACGCCGTAGAAGCAAAGGACGGCGTCAGGGCGCCTGCGGCCTGAATCGCCTTCGCGGATCGTCGCGGCGAGCGCGAGATTGGCGCCGGCGCTGTCGCCCGCAGCGCCCATGGGGCCGGCGAAACCGGGGTCGCCCTCACCGCGCTTGGCGACATAGCGCAGGGCCGCCACCACATCGTCGAGCGCGGCGGGAAACGGATGCTCGGGCGCAAGGCGATAATCGACCGACAGCACGCGCGTCCTGGTCGCGATCGCCAAGTTGAATGCGATGTTGGCGTGCGAATCGAGACTGCCGAACGTCCAGCCTCCGCCGTGCATGTAGACGATGCAGCCCGGCTCGCACTCATTGGGCGTGACGAGTTCGACGCTGACCTGCGGCGCATCGTAGAGCCCGGGGATCGTGAAGCGCTCGGCGCTGCGCACGGGGGGCAGGTTCGAGTTCCAGCGCTTCGAGGTCGACGCGCGCACCTGCCGCTGCTCGGCGATGGTCATCTTCGACTGGTCGGGGAGCTTTGCGTCTTCAGCCTGCACGAAGGCGAAAACCTCCTCCATCTCGGGCGAGCGCTTCGCGTCCGGCGAGAACAGCCGATCGAGATCGAGCTTGCCCAGGGGAGAAGAGGACTTCGCATTCATGTGAGTTTCACCTTGTGTCTTGCGACCGGAATCATGGCCCGCACTTTTTCCACGCGCGCGGGATCGATGCGCGCCGCGACATAGCCGACGCCGTCGGACGCGCGCGCGACCACGTGGCCCCACGGATCGGCGACGAGGGAATGGCCGTAGGTGGCGCGCGGCTCATTGCCCTGCATGTGCATGCCGGTCTGCGCCGCCGCGCACACGTATGTCTCGGTCTCGATGGCGCGGGCGCGAAGCAGGACTTCCCAATGGTCCTTGCCGGTCTGCAGCGTGAACGCCGCGGGCAGCGCGATCATCTGCGCGCCGCGCGCGACGAGCGCCTGGAAGAGATCGGGAAAGCGCAGGTCGTAGCAGATCGAACAGCCGACTGTGACGCCCTCGCAATCGTAGGTGACGACGGCGTCGCCCGGCTTCATCGCGGCGCTCTCGTTGTATTGCTGGCCGTCGGGCGCGGTGATGTCGAACATGTGGATCTTGCGATAGCGCGCGATCTCCTCGCCTTCGCGATTGAACACGATTGTCGTGTTGCCGACGCGCTCCTCGCCGGGAATGGCTTCGAGGATCGAGCCGCCATGCACGAAGATCGAATGCTTGCGCGCGAGGTCGCGCAGCATCGTCCACGCGGGGCCGCCGGGCAGTTCCTCGGCGGCGGCCTTCTTCTGCGCGCGCGAGCCGCCCATGAAGTCGAACACTTCGGGCAGGCACACCCAGTCGGGCTTTTCCTCTGCGACTGCGCGCTCGATCAGCTCGCGCGCGGCGGCGAGATTGGCCGCCTTGTCGGAGCCGGAATTCATCTGGATGAGGGCGACTTTCATGATCGGTCCCTGCCCCCTTATGGCCGCTCGAGGCCGAGCGCGATGCCCTGCCCGACGCCGATGCACATGGTGGCGAGCGCGCGCCTGGCGTTGCGTTCGTTCATCTCGATGGCCGCCGACAGCGCGATGCGAATGCCCGACATGCCGAGCGGATGACCGATGGCGATGGCGCCGCCGTTGGGATTGACGCGCTCCTCGTCGTCGGCGAGGCCCAGCGCGCGGGTGACCGCGAGCGCCTGCGCGGCAAAGGCTTCGTTGAGTTCGATCACGTCGAAGTCCGGGATCTTCAGCCCGAGCCGCTCCATCAGCTTCTGCGTCGCGGGCGCGGGGCCGATGCCCATGATGCGCGGCGGCACGCCCGCTGTCGCCAGCCCCGTGATGCGCGCCAGCGGCGTGAGATTGTACGTCTTGATCGCGCTTTCGGAGGCGACCAGCACGGCCGCCGCGCCGTCGTTGATGCCGGACGCATTGCCGGCCGTGACCGAGCCCTCCTTGCGGAAGATCGGCTTGAGGGCGCCGAGCTTTTCAAGCGTCGTCTCGCGCGGATGCTCGTCCTGTTCGACCATCGTCACGGCGCCCTTGCGGCCGGCGATCTCGACGGGAACGATCTCCTTCGCCAGACGCCCCGACGCGATGGCGCGCGCCGCGCGGGACTGGCTGCGCAGCGCGAACGCATCCTGATCGGCGCGGGAGATCTGGTGTTCGGCGGCGAGATTTTCCGCCGTCTCGCCCATGGCGTCGACGCCGTACATCGCCTTCAGCTTCGGATTGACGAAGCGCCAGCCCAGGGTCGTGTCGAAGATTTCGGGATTGCGCGCGAAGGCTTCGCTCGCCTTGCCCATGACGAACGGGGCGCGGGACATGCTCTCGACGCCAGCCGCGATGGCGACATCCATCTCGCCGGCGCGAATGGCGCGAGCCGCCGAGCCCAGCGCGTCGAGACCCGAACCGCACAGGCGATTGACCGTCGTGCCGGGCACTTCCTGCGGGATGCCCGCAAGCAGCAGCGCCATGCGCGCGACATTGCGGTTGTCCTCGCCGGACTGGTTGGCGCAGCCCGCGAAGACGTCCTCGACCGCGCACGCGGGCAGGCCGGGAACGCGGGCGAGCAGGCTGGCGAGCGCGTGGGCGAGCAGGTCGTCGGGCCGCACGCTGGACAACGCGCCGGCGTAACGGCCAACGGGCGTGCGCACGCCGGCGCACAGGAAGGCTTCTGACATCGGCGCTTCGCTCCCTGAGCGGCCATGACGATTGAAGCGCGCAATCTAGGTAGCGGCGGCAAACGCGTCAAACCGCCCGCCGGAGACGGCGGACCCGGCCTGAAAAGGAGCAGCAGCAAAGCCTCCGACGATCGTGTATAATGATCGTCTCATCCGCCTTCGGGAGAGACCCGGGGAGACTTCGGGGAAAGGCGGCGTGGAGGGGTGTCATGAAGACGATTTTTGTGCCGATCGAACTGCATTCGTCGACCGATTCCGTTCTCAGGACCGCCGTGCTTCTGGCGCGGCGATTCGGCAGCCACATCGAGGGCGCGCCGCTGGGACCCGACCTGCCCGATCTCGTGGCGTTCGACATGCCGGTGAGCTGGACGGTTTCGGACCAGAACGCATGGCGCGAGATCGCCGACGAAGCCCATCGCAAGTTCGAGAGCTTCATGATGGAGAACGGGGTGCCGCTGCACGAGCCGGGCGGGCCCGGCGCAAGCGCCACGCCGACATGCAGCTGGGCGGGCGAACATTCGCTGGGCGACAGCCAGGCGGCGAGCTACGCCCGCGTGTTCGACGTGTCGATCATGGGCCGGCCCGGGAACGACCGCGGCGATCCGCGCATGGCGACGGCGGAAGCCGCGATCTTCGAAAGCGGGCGCCCCGTGCTGCTGGCGCCGCCGACGCCCATCGAGACCATCGGCGACACCATCGTCATTTCCTGGAACCAGAGCACCGAGACCGCGCGCGCCGTCGCCTTCGCCATGCCGCTGCTGCTCAAGGCGAAGAGCGTCTACGTGCTCACCATCGAGAACTTCATGGTCGACGGGCCGCCCGGCGAACTGATGGCGCGCACGCTGCGCCACCACGGCGTGAAGGCGGAAGCGGTCACCCGCCCCAACGCGCGCACGCCGGGCGAGGCGGTCCTCGACCAGACCGCAAAGCTCGGCGGCGACCTGCTCATCAAGGGCGCCTATACCCAGAGCCGCCTGCGGCAGATGATCTTCGGCGGCGCGACGTCGCATATCCTGTCGAAGGCGCAATTGCCGGTGTTCATGGCCAACTGATCGGCGCCCTGATCGGGGCTCGTTCCCCGGTCAGATCCGGCGCTGCGGGTTGATCCACGCCAGCACGGCGCCGAGGCCCGTAAAGCAGGCGAGCGCGAGGAAGGCGTTCGAGAATCCCGCGCGAGATGAGCGCGCTCAGCGCCGCCTGCCGCGCCGGTTCGAGCGCCTCGACGGCGCCGGGGCCCTTCTGGAGAATCTCGACGAACAGCGCGCCGGCGGCCGGATCGCTCGCGGCGGCGGTGGCGAACAGGACGGCGCCGAACAGCGCCGCGCCGAACGAGGCGCCGACGCTGCGCGCGAACTGGATCGAGCCCGACGCCGCGCCAAGCATGCGCCGGCCGGCCGCCGTCTGGATCGTCACCTGCACGACGCCCATCACCGTGCCCATGAAGACCGCGGTGATGGCCAGGCAAACGATGAACTGGTCGAAATGTCTGCCGGCCCGCATGCATCGCCATGTAGACGAACATGATCGTCGCGCCCGTCGAGCCGATCGACGGCAGGATCATCGTGTATCCGGTGCGCGTGATGATGCGCCCCGAGATCATCGCCGAAACGCCGATCGCCGCGCTCACCGCCAGCAGCGCCCAGCTCACCTGCGCGGGCGCGCCGATGCCCATGATGCGCATGTAGAGCGGCGTGAACGCGATCAGCGCCACCAGCGCCGCGCCGTGGCACGCGGCCATGCTCTGCGCCGTCCAGATGGCGCGCTGCTTCATGAGGTGGATCGGCAGCAGGGGCGCGGGAGCGCGGCGCTCGCGGCGAATAAGGAGGACGAGGGAGATGATCGAGAAGACGAGAAGCCCCGCCGCGATCGGCATCATCGTCATGTCGAGGCGGCGCGCCTGCTCCAGCGCCAGCAGCGCGGGAACGACGAAACACACAAAGAGCAGGAGACCGGGCGTGTCGAAATTCCAGTCTTCCTTGCGCGAGCCGGGACGCGCGGCGAGGCGCAGCATCAGCACGGCGGCGATGCAGGCGGTCGGCACGTTGACGAGGAACACGGCGCGCCAGCCGAAGTGCTCGGCGAGGAAGCCGCCGGCGACCGGGCCCAGCGCCGCGGCGCTGACCGAGATCGCCGCCATGTAGCCCTGGTACTGGCCGCGCTGGCGCGGCGGGACCACCTCGCCGATGAGCGCCTGCGACATGCTCATGAGCCCGCCGCCGCCCAGCCCCTGGATGAAGCGCGCCGCGGCGATGAGCGTCACCGAGGGCGCGAGCGAGTTCAGGATCGCGCCCAGCGTGAACATGCCCAGCGCGATGAACATCAGCCGGCGCCGGCCGAACGAGTCGCCGAGGTAGCCGTACAGCGGCGCGGAGATCGTGGCGGCGAGCAGGTAGGCGACCACGATCCACGAGACGCGCTCGACCTCGCCCAGCGCGCCGGCGATGGCGGGTAGCGCGCTCGCCACGATGGTCTGGTCGCTCATGGCCAGGAACATCGGGAGCATGACGGACGGGAAGACGCGGAAGAAAATGCGGTGCGTGGCCGGTGGAATGGGGCCGGACACCACGTCTTCGGGTTTGCCGGCGGGCGCGTTCACGTCCCTGACCTCGCAGAATCATCATCGGGAAGGGCCGATTGATAGGCCCTTCCAAGGATCGGGCCAACGCCGGTCACGACGCGCCCTTGGCCTCCCCCGCCCGGGCGACCGAGGGAGGCGCAAGCGCGGCCTCCAGCCTGCGGATGTCGCCGCCGAAACTGTCCTCGGTCTGGCGCTCCATGCGACGGTAGAGATCGACCAGCGAGCGGCCGAAATCGGTGAGCTGGGCCTGTCCGCCGCCCTTGCCGCCGAGCCTCGTGGCGAACACGGGTTCGGCGAACATGCGGTTCACCTCGTCGGTGAGAAGCCAGGCGCGCCGGTAGGACATGCCCATTGCGCGGGCGGCTGATGAAATCGAGCCATGGGCGTCGATAAGCTCCAGTAATCGGATCTTGCCGTGGCCAAGGTGGCGGCGCGGGATCGAAATCGAGACGGAGCGTGACGCGCATCAGGGCGAGGCCTTGGGCCGGGCGCCGTCGTGGGGGCACGCTTCCGGCTTCAGGTCCACGAGCGGCGTGCCGTCGAGACAGTCGAGCCCGCGCACGCTGACCCCGTCGTCGTGAAGCTGGACGATTTCGACCAGCGAGGAGGCGATGGGGTTCGGCCGGTTGGGCGAGCGGATGGAGAACGTGCCGCTGGCCGCGCCGGTGTGGTTGGGCGTCTGCGTGACGAGGTCGCGGCGGGCCTCGTGCATCCAGTAGAGGACCTGCAGATGCGTGTTGCGCTCCAGCCCGGCGAGCGCGGCGCGCCAGGGCCTGTCGACCTCGATCCGGCAGACGGGGCCGTTGTCGCGGTCGCCGCGGCGCGGGCAGTCCCGCCGCGTCTTCCAGGGAGTGCGGATACGGCCCACGAACCAGAGTCCAGCGTCGAACCGCTCGGGCGTCTCCACGGTCTCCTCGCCCGGCCGAACCTCGCTCGTCGTCTGCATCGCTTATGGCGCCCTTGTTGCAATAAACGCGTGACCCATGAAGGTGGACACATCTTATTGGATGAGGAAAACTTGTCGAGGACAGGCCGCGATCCAGCGGCGCAGCGGACGGAGACACCCATGAAGGACGATTTCGAAGACCATTGCTGGAAAGACATCATTCCGGCCGAGACGATGGACCTCTACAAGCACTACAAGCGCGATCTCTACATCGGCCCGCGCGCCTGCGTGCTCGCCATCGACGTGTACGAGATGGCCTACCAGGGCGGACCGAAGCCGGTCGCCGAAGTGGCGAAGGAGTTTCCCTCGTCCTGCGGCATCAACGCCTACAAGGCCATTCCCCCGACGCAGCGCCTTCTCGCCGCCGCCCGCGCCGCCGGCCTGCCGATCTTTTATTCGACCAGCGAGACGCGCCCCGCCGCCAAGCCCGGCGCCGTGAAGGCGACCAACCGCCGCTCGGGCGAGACGCCCGCGGAGCTCTACGCCATCCGCCCCGAGTTCGCGCCGCAGCCCGGCGACGTGGTCATCTTCAAGCAGCGCGCCAGCGCCTTCTTCGGCACGCCGCTGATCGCGCATCTGGCGCAACTGGGGATCGACACGGTCATCATCTTCGGCGAGAGCACGTCAGGGTGCGTGCGCGCGTCCACCGTTGACGGCTACAGCCACGGCTACCATATGGTGATGGCCGAGGAATGCTGCTTCGACCGGAGCGAGATTTCGCACAAGGTCAATCTGTTCGACCTGCATCACAAGTACGCCGACGTGATGAAGGTGGAGGAGATCGTGCGCGATCTCGAAGGCCGGATCACCGCGCAAGCCGCGCAGTGACGCGAGCTGCAGGCTTCGGTTGAACGCAATTTCTGAAGAGGCGTTCGCGCCTCTTCATTCTTGAGAGAAGGTGTCAGCATGAAGCGTCTCGCCGTTCTTGCAGCAGCCGTTGGAATGACCATCGCGGGCGCGCCGGTTTTC
The DNA here is from genome assembly GCA_963701405.1 of uncultured Alphaproteobacteria bacterium. Classification (GTDB taxonomy): domain Bacteria; phylum Pseudomonadota; class Alphaproteobacteria; order Rhizobiales; family Beijerinckiaceae; genus Terripilifer. The sequence continues at coordinate 130,271 of CAVPAB010000003.1, forward strand.
GCGCAGCATTCCGGACATGGCGCCCATTCAGCCCCTGCCGCTTCGGCGGCGAGCGACAACGCAGCCGCGAAAGCCTTCCGCGCCGCCAACGACAAGATGCACAAGGACATGGACATCGCCTTCACCGGCGACGCCGACGCGGACTTTGCGCGCGGCATGATCCCGCACCATCAGGGCGCCATCGACATGGCGAAGATCGTCCTGCAGTACGGCAAGGATCCCGAGATCCGCAAGCTGGCGCAGGACGTGGTCAACGCGCAGGAAGCCGAAATCAAGTTCATGCGCGAGTGGCTGGCCAAGCGCGGCGCAAAATAGCGCCGCGCCAGCCTCACACGCTGTCGCCCTCGATGATCTGGCCGCCGTCGTAGCTCATCGATATGCGCGCGAGCGCGACGCGGAAGTGATCGCTTTCGGCGACGCGTTTGCAGAACGCTTCCAGGCTCGCGGCCTCGATGGCGGCAAGCTGGTCCGCGCGCATGGGGGAACGCGGTGCCCGGCAAAAGCCGCGCCAGCGCCGCCTCCTTCGCCGCAGGCGTGGCGGCCGCTTCGCGCTCTTCGCGCGTGAAGCCGTCCATCAGAAGATCGAGCAGCAAGGCCTTGTCGAGGGCGGGCAGGCGGGCGAGGAAGCCGCGCGCGAGAGTGCGCGCGAGCGCATGATCGGGATGGGCGGCATTGGTCGGCGCGCGCTCCCACACGCCCAGTGTCGGGACAATGCCCCATTCCGGCTTCACGCGCGGAAAACGCGCCAGAACGTCGCCCGCCTCGCGCGCGGCGTAATAGCGGTTGAGGCCATCGAACAGGGTGAACTCGTAACCCTGCGCGATCAGCGCGGGCTCCCATTCGCTCCAATTGTCCGCCATGTCGCCCGGCGCCACGGCCTCGATGCACATGGCCTTCGGGCGATGGCGCGACAGGTCGAGACCGGCGAGCACCTGCGCCTCCGCGCCTTCCACGTCGATCTTGAGAAAATCGATCTCGCTGACGCCCTCGCGCGCGATCAACTCGTTCAATGTCGTCATGGGCGCGCGCACTGTCGTGTAATGCGCGCCGAACTGCGCAGCGGTCGCGGCGGCGTCGGCGCGCAGCGAGGACATGCCGTGCAGTCGGTCGACGACATGAAACTCGGCTTCGCCGGACTCGGCGCCCGCCACGCCGCAGAACACCGCGTCGCGCGGGCGCACATGCGCATACATGCGCGCGAGATTCTCCTGCGGCTCGACCACGATCCCGCGCCAGCCGGCGAGATGGAACCAGCAGGACACGTTGTCGGCGACCGGATGGCCGCCGCCGACATCGATGTAGAAACCGGACGGCTTTTCCCCCAGCGCCCGCCAGAGCACATAGTCTTCGAGATTCTGCGCGTAGGACAAATCCATAGGGCGAGCCTTGTGCAGATCGTGCGCGGGACGGGAACGTTCGGCAGATATGGGGCGGCGCAGACGCGCTTCTAGCGCTGGGCGATCCAGCCCGCGTCAACGAGCCAGCGCTGGAACGCCATGACCGCGCCGCGATCCGCGCAGGTCATGTAGAGGCCGCCGCACTGCTCCAGCAGGCGCAGGCGCCGGGCGTACACCGCATCGAGCGGCAGGCCGGCGGCGGCCACGGTCAGCGTCGCAAGATGAGGCACTTCGAGAATCGCCGCGTCGGGCATGGCGATGCGCGGCGTGAAGCCCTGGCCCTCGATGGCGTAATAGGTCTGGAACGCGCGCGAGGTGGGATCGAGCTGCCAGGCCGACCCCGTGTCGGCGATGGCGCCGGCGTTGGCGAGCGGCAGGCGCGTCAGCGCGGGCTGGTGGTCGCCGTAGCTGACGAACAGGAACGGACGGTCCGGATAGGCTCTGCTTGAGATCGGCGCGGAACGCGTCGCGGTCGCGCCTGGCGAGCACGATGCGCCACAGGTATTCGTCGATCTCCGGGTCGGCGTTCCAGCGCGTCGTCTCGCCCGGCTTCACCGCCTCGGGCGCGAAGCGGAAATTCCACGGCGAGTGCGGCGACATGCTGGAGGCGACGATGAATTGCGGACGGCGCGCGCCGCCCTCCCCGCCTGTGCGAGGCGCGGCGTCGAGAACCTTGCGGACCTCGTTGTAGTAGAACGCGTCGCGCTGGCGCTCGTCGGGCGCCTTGTGGACCGCGCGGTCGATCACCCGGTCGAAGCCGATGGAGCGGTAGAACTTCGCCGAGCCCGCGAACTCCGCCAGCGAGGGATAGATCATCGTCGTGTCGTAGCCGCAGGCCTTCAGGTATTGCGGCAGCGTGTGGCGCAGGCGCCCTGTCGTGAGCTGCGCGGCGAAATTGCGCATGTTGCCGAACATCGACGTCGACAGGCCGGTGAGCGCGGAGAAATCGGTCAGCCACGTGCCGCCGCCGAACGTCTCGACGCGCATGTTGTGGATGCGGCCATCGAAGGACGTGAAGAACGGCTTCGACTCCGGGGGGAAGTTGATCTCCGGATAGACGCCCGGCGGCATCACGGATTCGTTGAGGAAGAGGACAATGTCGGGCGCGTTCCCCTCGGGGCGGCAGACGATCGCGTCCGTCGGGATGGGCGCGAGGCTCGCCTGCGCGCTGATCTGCAGATAGCCGCGCGCGCCCATCAATTGCGGAATGTCGGCAAGCGAGCCGATGAACGCCGAGAAGATGTGGCGCTGCGGATCGAAGAACGAGGCGCCGCGCCCCGCGATCGCCGCGCCGCTGCCGATCGCGACGGCAAGGCCCGCAAGGCCCAGCGCGCTGTAGCGCATGCGGCCCATGGGCAACGGGCGCTCGCGCCACGCACAGCGCCAGCAGGATGCCCACGAGGCCAGCAATGCCGCCGAGCGCGATCAGCGCGTAAATCGGGAAGGTCTGCCAGAAGAAGTTCAGCTGGGCGAGGCTGAAGAGATAGAACAGCGCGTCGTAGGCGTGCAGGTTCATCGCCACCATGCTGAACTTCAGCACCGAGCAGAGATACACCGCCACATGGACGAGCGCGATCAGCGCAAAGGAGAACCAGCGCCGGCCGGAAATCGCGAGCACGAAGGCGAACGCGCCGAAGAAGAAGCCCGCGACGAGCAGGCGCGGCGCGATCTCGGCTTCGACCGTGAAGAGGAACGCCGTCCAGAGCGTCAGCGCGAGAGGAAATGCCCACCTGCGCATAGCGTCGCGCCAGGAAAACGCGCCAGCGCTTTTTCCCGGCAGCACAAACGCAACAAGCGAACGCAACACCCTCGGGCTCCGGCTTCTTCTGGATGACAGAACTGTGACAATAACTATACAGTTCCACAACGAACCGTAAAGTCCCGCCCGCGCCTGCAAGCGGCTCTCAGATAAGAAAAAAGTCCGGCGCAAGCCTGCCGCTTTGCCCACCCAGGAGGATCCCGCCCATGCCCTACAGCACACGCAACGGACTGCGCATCCATTACGAGGTCCATGGCGACGGCCCGCCGATGGTGCTCATCCACGCCAATCCGTTCGATCGACGGCTCTGGATGTTTCAGGTCGCCAGATTCTCGCCCTTCTACCGGGTGATCGCCGTGGACCTGCGCGGCTACGGCCTGTCCGACAAGCCCGACACGTCCGTTCACCCTCGCCGACATGAAGGACGACGTGCTGGGCGTGTGCGCCGACGAGGGGATCACGCGGGCGATTTTCGCCGGCGTCAGCGTGGGTTCGGGGATTTCAATGCTCACCGCGCTCGATCACCCGGAGATGGTGCAGGCGGCCATTCTGGTCGGCGGTTCGAGCGGGGGGCCGCGCAATGTGGCGAAGACCATCGCCGGGTTCGAGGGGCAGGACCTGGGGACCTACCTCATGACCCTGATGCGCGGCTATGTGGCGCCGGGCTTTGCCGATACGCCGCTCGGCGGGTGGTTGCTGCGGCTGTTCATCGAAGACGCGGGGCGCCTCAACGCAAACTGCATCGCCAACATCTTCCGGGCGCGGGCCTCCTGCCTGATGACGCCAAGGCTCGGCGAGATGAAGCCGCCGATCCTCGTCATCAACGGCGAGCACGACGGGTCGATGTCGGGCGGCCGGGAAACCGCGTCCCTGACGCCGGGCGCGGAGCATTTCGTGCTGCCGAACACCGGCCACGCCTGCTGCATCGAGGACCCGAACGGGTTCGACAGGGCGATGATCCGCTTCCTGGCGGCGCGCGGCCTCGTGCCCGAGGGCGCGCTGCGGTTCGGCTGAGGCTCAGGCCGCCGTTTCGAGGATCTGGTCGCGGAACTTGCGGAACTTGTAGCGCGGCAGCACGTCGAGGTCCGTTCCCGTCACCCGGATGACCCAGCACTTTTCCGGGTGGGCCGTGGAGTGGATCTTGCCGGGGCCGTAGCCGCGCGTCTGGCCGGCGCCGATGCCGTACTTGTCGGTGACTTCGAGGATCGCGGCTTCCTCGGCCTCGGGGTTGGTGCGGCGGTACTCGGTCATCTCCGTGACGCCGTTGATGTTGCCGTAGATCGCCCACGAGGTTCCGTGGCTGTGCGGCGTGCCGCGCTTGCCGCCCTCCTGCACGTGGGCGAGGACGTAAAAGTCGAACTCGGGATCGTGGTAGAGATCGCGCTTGCCGGCGGGCGTGTCGTCGCTGAACGTCGCCTTGACGAATTCCTCGTTCTTCAGGAGATCGGACAGCTTGCCGGCGATGGCGCCGAGCGCCTTGTCGAGCGGCTGGGACTTGAGGGCGGCGTTCGAATCCGCGCAGAATTGCTGAAGCGTGTAGGCCATGTGATGTCCTCCCGGAATTTGGCGGCGAGGATAGGCCCGTCGGATGGGCCGCCGCAAGGGCGCGGCTATTCCGCGGCCACGATCTCCCCGCTCACCTCGCCCAACCCGACGCGGTAGCCCTCGCCCTGGCAGAAGCCGCGGATCGTCACCGTGTCGCCGTCCTCCAGAAACGTGCGCGTGGAGCCGTCCGCCAGCGCGATGGGCTCCTTGCCGCCCCAGCTCAGTTCGAGCAGCGAGCCGTAGGAGCCCTTGTCGGCGCCCGAGATCGTGCCCGAGCCGATGAGGTCGCCGATGCGCATGGCGCAGCCCGATGACGCATGATGCGCGATCTGCTGCGCGGTGGACCAGTACATGTTGCGGAAGTTGGAGCGGCTGATCGTCGTCGTGCGCCCGCCCCTCGGGGTCAGGTCCACCTCGAGCGCGATGTCGTAATTGTGCGATCCGCTCTGCCGCAGGTAGTCGAGCGGTTCGGGCTCCTGCCTCGGCCCTTCGACGCGGAAGGGTTCGAGCGCCTCGCTCGTCACCACCCACGCGCCGATGCTGGTGGCGAACGCCTTGCCCTGGAAAGGCCCGAGCGGCACGTATTCCCATTGCTGGATGTCGCGCGCGCTCCAGTCGTTGAGCAGGGTGAATCCGAAGATCGAGTATTGCGCCTGCTCGACGGTGAGCGTGGCGCCGATCTGCGTGTTGTTTCCCACGATCGCGCCCATTTCGAGCTCGATGTCGAGGCGGCGCGAGGGCATGTAGACGGGCTTGTCGAAATCGGGCCCCTTGATCTGGCCTTTCGGCCGCTTCACCGGCGTGCCGCTGACCACGACCGTGCTGGCGCGGCCGTTGTAGCCGATGGGCACCCACAGCCAGTTCTCGTTCAGCGCGTTGTCCTTGCCGCGGAACATCGTGCCGACGTTGGTGGCGTGCTCGCGCGAGGAATAGAAATCGGTGTAGCCCGCCACCGCGACGGGAAGATGCATCTGCACGTCGGCCTGCGGAATGAGCGCACGGTTGCGCAGCGCGGTCGCGTCGCGCAGCTTGGGATTGTCGTGGCGCAGGAGTCCGCTGATGTGCTTGCGCACGATGGACCACGAATAGCCGCCCGACGCCATGAGCGCGTTGAGCGAGGGCTGGCGGAACACGCTCTGCGCCGACATGCGCGGGATGAGGCCGAGATTCCTCGATGGCCGCGAGATCGAGCACGTGCTCGCCGATGGCGACGCCCACGCGCGGCCGGGTGTCGCTCGGCGTGGAGAACACGCCGTATGGCAGGTTCTGGATCGGGAAGCCGCTGTCGCCGGGCATGTCCACGAAGGTGCGCAGGGAGGGATCGTTCGGGTGCATGGGCTTCCTCGCGTTTTCTGCCGAGGGTTCTAGCAGAGGCGCGGGAGCGCGCAAAACCGCGCCCTATTCGAGAACGATCCATGCGGGGGCGTGGTCGCTCGCGCCTTCCCTGCCGCGCACGGCGCGATCGACGCCCGCCTTGGCCAGCCGGTCCGCGAGGTCGGGGCTGAGCAGGAGATGGTCGATACGCAATCCCGCATCGCGTTCCCAGCGCTGGCGCTTGTAATCCCAGAACGTGTACATCGGCTCGTCCGGATGCAGCGTGCGCAGCGCGTCGGTCCAGCCCTGCTTCAAAAGGCGCGCATAGGCCTTGCGGCTTTGGGGCTGCAGCAGCGCGTCATCGTCCCAGGATTTGGAGGGATAGATGTCCGCGTCGGTCGGCACGACGTTGTAATCTCCGGCCAGCACGACGGGCGCGCCGGACTTTCTTCAGCGTGCGCGCATGCCTGATGAGGCGCTCGAACCAGGCGAGCTTGTAGTCGAACTTGGGGCCGGGCTGCGGATTGCCGTTGGGCAGATAGATGCAGCCGACGATGACGCCGTTGCACGCCGCCTCGATATAGCGCGCCTGCCTGTCGTCGCGGTCGCCGGGCAGGTCGTCGCGCGTGAGCACGGGCTGCGCGCCGCGCATCAGGATCGCGACGCCGTTCCAGGTCTTCTGGCCGCGCCAGACACCGCGATAGCCTGCCTTTGCGAGCGCGTCGCGCGGCAGCTTCGCGTCCTCGCATTTCAGCTCCTGCAGACAGACGACATCGGGCTTCGCGCTCTTCAGCCACGCGAGCAGGTTCGGCAGGCGTCGAACGACATTGTTGATGTTGAACGTCGCTATCTTCATCCGCGCAGCGTCCGGAAGGTGATCGAATAGCGCAGCGCTTCCACGGGCGGAATCGAATGCTCCCAGTCCGTGCGGACAGGTCCGCGCAACACGTAGATCGAACGGGGCGCGGCGATGAAGGACGCGCGCTCGAATCCTTTTCGCAGCCTGCGGCGCAGGCGAAAGACGCACGGCGCCAGAAGCGACACGCCGATTACAACATCGAAGCTCGCCTTGTCGCGATGCCAGCCGATGGCCGCGCCCGGCGCGTATTCCGTGACCAGCGTGTGGACGATCCCGGGCGGCGCGAGCCCCGCGAAGGAGGCGGCGCGGTGGCGCAGCGGCGCCAGCGCGTCCGGCAGGTCGCCGGCCGGCAGCAGGCGCTCGCTGGAAAAGTCGTAGCGCCGCCCAAACGAAACGACGCGGCGCTTGCCGAGGAAGCCATGGAATTCGAACGGCGCGAAGGGCAGCGCTTGCAGGACTGCGACGAGCGCGCGCTCTTCCTCCAACGATATAAATTCGTCGGCGCGCGTCAGTCCGTTCGGAAGCCGGGCGGCAGGCTTCGAGGCCGGCGAGAAGAGGTCGAGCTGGCTTGCGTTCACCCGCGAGCAACGGAACCGCGCCGCGCCGGTTCCCCGCCGCCAAGCGTGATCTTCGCTGTCAGTCCGCTGCGCTGGCGTAGGCGTCGGGCATCGAAGCCCGGCGTGTGCTCATCGTGCCGCTGCGCGGGGGAAAGTCGGCGTACTCCGCATCGCCGTCGTGCACGGGGCGGCGTCTCGCATTCAGCCCGAACAGGCCGAGCGCCTGACGCGGCCACAGGAGAGCCACGCCGGCCGCGACCAGGCCAAGCGCAATCGCGGGCGCCAGCGGATGGCTGAGCAGCGACGCGGCGGCGGACTGCCTGCGGCGCGGCGCATACCGCGCGATCGAGCGGGCGTATTCCGTGCCCGGCCTGACGTTCTGTTCGGGACTGAATGATTTTTGCCGCATGGCGCCGCGCCTCGTCGTTTCAGGTGTCACAGCTCTGCATCCTGCATGGCAACGCGAACGCCGCCGCGGCGTTCCAGTCACGTCATGGCGCGGCTGAGGAAGCGCGATCCCTCCAGCCCGAAGCGCCATTGCGCGTCCGTTCCCCGCGCAATCCCGATGCGCGGACCCGCGATGATCGAGGGCTCGCCGGCACGCGCCGTCATGTCGAAGGGAGGCTCGAGCACCGGGCGGCCGCTGTGCGCGCCGGTGATTGCGAGCGCCTGGCAGAGCCGTCCCGGCCCGGCGCAGAGCCGCCTCGGGTCCTCCACGGTGCGGCGGCCGATCATCTCCGTGAGGCCGCGGCGAGGCTCGAGGGCCCGCACGAGAACGGCCGACCCCGGCTCACCGGCCACGATGTTGAAGCACCAGTGAAGACCATAGGAGCGGTAGACGTAGGCGATGCCTGCGGGACCGAACATCGGCGCGTTGCGCGCCGTGCGGCCCGCGTAGGAATGGGAGGCGGGATCGTGCGCCGTGTAGGCCTCGGTCTCGACGATCGTTCCGCCTGCGCCATCGACGAAAAGCCCGCAGCCGATCAGCCGCCGCGCGAGAGTCACGGCGTCGCATGCGAAGTACGATTGCGGGAGCTGCTTCATCGTCGCCTCAATCCGCGCGCGCCCTCTTTGTTTCAAGGAGAGCTGGACGCTTGCGCGCAGGCGCGCATACTGACGTCAACACGAAGGAGGCCAGCTTGACCGAGTTGCGACGCGTTTATCTGCAAGGCGCGGAGATCATCGAGGCGCGCGGCGGCGGCGCCGGCGCCACGCCCGCCGAACAGCTCGAAGCGGCCGTCGCCGCATGCCGCGGCGCGCTTGCCTCGCAAGGGTTTTCGCCGGGCGAGGCCGTGCTGACGCGCCTGTGGATGCGCGACCGGGAGAGCGGATCGACGCTGAACGACGCGCGCGACAGGTTGCTTCGGCACACGTTCCGCACGGCGAGCTCCAGTTTCTTTTCACGCGGGCGCATGCCGGAGGGCGGCAGCATCCTCGTCGAGTTCTATGCGGTGCGAGCCGAGAACGGCGCCAGCCGGCGCATTGTGGAATTCCAACCGCCGCGCAGGTATGCGCACTATCTCGTGGTTGACGACTGGCTGTTTCTCTCCGGCATGGCGGAAGAGGGCGAGACGATGGACGCGCAGTTCGATCTGGCGTTCGCGCAGGTGCAAGCCGCCCTCGATGCGGAACGCTTCGGATGGGACGAGGTCCACAGCGCCAGCCTCTTTCTCGAACGGGGGCAGGCGGAGGCGGACTGGCTGCTGGAGCGCTTTCGCAAGGCCGCGCCTCTGCAGCCGCCTCTCGTGTCGCTGGAAGTGGTGGATGGACTGGCCAACACGCCCAAGCATCTGGAAATCGAGATCATCGCCAGGCGCAAGCAGGCGTGACGTTCCGGACATTGGATGAAAGCCCCGGCTGACCGGGGCTTTCGCGACGGACTGCTATTGCATGTTTCCGACTATGGCGCGGGCGCGCTTCACCGCCGCTTCCGGCGCGTTGTAGATCTGCTTGAGCTCGGTCTCGACTTCCTGCGCGGTCATCGGGTCGAGCGGCAGGCGCATCTTGTCGGCGTCCGCGTTGAGCGCGGCGTCCTTCGCCGCAGCGTTGAAGCCGGCGCGCAGAACAGCGAGGATGTGCTCCGGCACCTGTTTCGAGGTCACGTAGGGCCGACCGATTTCACCGGCGCCATTGATGACGTCGAGCGTGGCGCGATCCTCGTCCGACTTCAGCAGCGCGCGCGCATAAGGCACGTTCTGCGGCGCGCCCTTGGGCAGCTTCTCGGACAGGCTGATCACCGTGTTGATCTTGTTGTCGCGCACCCAGTCCTCCGAGATCGAGGACCATGAGCCGCAATCCCCGTCGAGTTCGCCGCGCTCGATGGCGATGCGAATGTCGGCGGAGCCCTTGAAGCCGGAGATGATCTTCATGTCCACGCCGAACAGGCCTTCCAGCGTGCGGAAGTTGACCCAGCTCGCCACGCCGGGCGCGGGCACGCCAAAGATGTGGCCTTTCTTCGCCTTCATCTCGTCGAAGGTCTTGATGCCCTTCTCGCCCCACAGATAGCAGACGCGCTGATCGCGGGAGAGGTTGCCGATCCAGCCATAGTTGAGAAAATTGATGTTCCCCATCTTCTGCGGCTCGAGGATCGATTGCGTGATGATGCCGGGATTGAACGCGACGATGGCCGTGCCATCCTTGGGCGCCGGTCCATCGAGCCAGCGCACCGCCGTCAGCGATCCTGCGCCGGGCATGTTCTCGACGACCATCGTCGGCTTGCCCGGCAGATGCGGGCCCATGTGGCGCGCAAGCAGCCGCGCGTAGGAATCGTACCCGCCGCCCGGTCCGAAGCCGACAACGATGCGGATCGTCTTGTTCTCGAACGTGACCTTCTGTCCCTGCTGTGCGAACGCCGGGGCGGCGGCGCAGGCGAGCGAGGCTGCAAGGGCGAGCGCCACGTTGCGCGATCCGTTATCCATGTCGTTCCTCCTCTTGAACGGAGCGCAGGCGCGGCCCCTTTGTTGCGGCGGACCATATGGGAGAGCGCCGGCGCGTTCAAGCCGCGCGGGACTTTTGCAAGTGAGATGCGCGGCAGTTGTCACGTCCACGTCCGCTGCCTAGAGTTCACGAACAGATCAAAGCGGAGGAACGCCGATATGTCTTTCACCATGTGGCGCGGAGTGGTCGGGCTGGTGAAGCCCACGCGGCGGCCCGGTTCGCTGGAGGAACTGATACGGCTGCTGCCGGAGGGCATCGGAGTCGTGCCGCTGCTTTTGAATGTCAGGCAGGGCAACGAGCAGGAGTTTCGCGCCGCGATTCCCCACTACAAGAAAGCCGTGGCTGAACTCGCCGAACAGGGCGTCGATCTCATCCGCGTCGGCGGCACGCCGCCGTTCATGCTGCTGGGCCGGGAGGGAGAGGCCGCGCTGATCCGCGAATGGGAGGCGGAATTCAAGACGCCCATCGTGACCGACGGGCAGACGCACGTCGCAGCCATGCAGGCGCTCGGCATCACCAACTTCATCGGCGCGAGCTATTCGGCTTTGCAGAATGCAATCGTCGTCCGCTACATGAACGAGGCTGGCATGAAGATCGCCTCGATGGAGCCGCTCGACGTGCCCTTCGATCAGGTTGGGCAGATCTCCCCACACAGCGTGTACGCCCATATCCGCAAGCTGTTCATCGAGAACCCGGGCGCGGACGGAATCTACATACAGGGCGGCGGCTGGCGCACCACGGGCATCATCGACATGCTGGAGCGCGATCTCGGCGTACCCGTGGTTCACGCGACGGTCTGCCAGTCATGGGAGATCCAGAAGCGGCTGCGCGTGCGCGAACCCGTGAAGGGCTTCGGCCGCCTCGTCGACGAATTGCCGGCGTAGAGGCCGCGGGGGTTCGTCAGCCGCCGGGCGGCTGCAACAACGCCCTCGCCTTCTCGACGAGGGCAGGCGGCGTGCGGAAGATGTTCTGCACGAGCGCCTGAACCTCCTCGCCCGAGAGAGGATCGACGTCGATCTTGCTCTTCTCGGCGTCGGCGAGCAATTCGGGATCCTTCATCATCGCGTCGAAGGCGCGCCGCAGCGCCTGGACGCGATCCTTTGGAACCTCGGCGGCGACGAAGAGCGGACGCGACATCTGGAACTTCGAGAACGTAAGCTCCAGCACCTTCCGGTCGTCATCGCTCTTCACGAGATCGAGCGCGGAGGGCACGTCCTTGAGATCAGGATGGGGCTTGATGCCCATCTGCACGAGCAGCTTCAGCTTCTTGTCGCGCACGAGATGCGAGAACCCGGACATGAGGCTCGAATAGGCGCGGCCGGAATTGCCCTGCAACTCGCCGCGCTCCATGGCCAGCATGATTTCCTGCGCGCTCGGATAACCCGTGACGATCTTCAGCTTCGTGCCGAACATCTCGTTCAGCAGCCGCGCCGTTATGCTGTGATCGGTGTTGTGGCCGGAGGAGCCGACGACGAGTTCGGTCGTCAGGAGGTCCGAGAACTTCTCGACGGGCGCGGTGTGCCAGGCGATCAGCAGATAGACGTCCTGCGAGGATGTGCCGATCCAGTTCAGCTTCTCGGCGTCGAAGTTCGCGTTCTTGCCGTCCTTCGAGAGGATGTGGAGAAGGCGCTCCAGCGGCGCGGTGTTCTGCGGCGCGCCGATCACCGAGCCGTCCTTTGCCGCCACGTTCGCCACGTTGTTCATCATGTTCAGGCTGCCGGCGCCGGGCATGTTGCGAACGATGATCGTGGGCTTGCCGGGAATATGTTTCGAGAAGTGCCGCGAGAGAAGGCGCGTCGCCGTATCGTATCCCCCGCCCGGCGCCGATCCCACGACGAGCGACACTTCGCGTCCTGCATAAAAATCGGATATCGGATCTGCGAAAGCGGCAGCCGGAGCAAGGAAGGCGCTTGCGGCAAGCCATGCGGCGCAGCGGGTTCTGACGCTATTCATGCAGGCTTCTCCGATGCGGACAAGCAGGCGCGGCGCTTGCCATCGGGACCGAGCCTACCATAGAGTGAGCGCGCTACAAGCATTCCGGAAATATCTCGATCGGCACGGAAACGAAGAGGGCTCCCCATGTTCGGCTGGCGACGTCGCATCGGCTACATCACGCCTTCGGTGATGGAGACCGCGGCCTACGAATTCTACCGGTTCGCTCCGGAAGGCGTCGGCCTCGTCGCAGTGAGCTGCAACATCGAAGACTGGAAAACGGACGAGTACGAGCGGGGACTGAGCCAGGCGGACGCGCGCGCGGACGACCTTGCCTCGCGCGCAGTCGATTACATCATCCATGGCGGCGGGCCGCTCGTGTTCAGCCGGGGACGCGGCTACGAGCAGGAGATCGTCGATCGCATCACCAAGCGTACCGGCGTGCCCTCGACGACCACGATCAAGGCGGCGGTTGACGCGCTGCATCATCTCGGCGCGAAGAAGGTGGCGGTGGCCTCCATCTATCCCGACGAGACGAACGCGAGCCTGGGACGTTATCTCGGCCAGCACGACTTCGAGGTGACGAAGCTCGCGAGCCACCTCGTCAACTTCAAGCGCATCTACAGCGTGGCCATGTCGGACATCTACCGGCTCGCCGTCGAAACCATCGAAGCGGCGCCGGGAACGCAGGCGCTCTACATGCCCTGCCCGCAATGGCCAGTGTGCGACGTGATCGAAGTGATCGAGCGCGACACGGGCGTGCCGGTCGTCGCCAGCACGTCCGCGAACTTCTTTTCAGCCTTCAAGGCGCTCGGAATACGCGACAGGATCGAGGGCCACGGCGTGCTGTTGCGCTCGCTCTCCGATGGCAATGTGAAGCCGTAAGGATCAGCCGGGCGGAAGATCGGCGAGGAGCCGGCCGTACCCCGTGCGCGGCGCGTGTACGCCGAGCCGCAGCATGATCTCCCACGCCGTCGCGACGCCCGGATGCAGAACGGGCACGCGAATGTCCTGCTCCAGCGTCTCGACCATGTCGAGCATGCGGATTTTGCCGCCCTGGATGTAGACGCCATCGGCGCCGGGGTATTGCTTGTGCGCCTGCCGGATGAGCCGGTAGATCTCGTGCGATGAGAGACGTCCGATGTCTTCCCATCGGCCTGGCAGACGTTCGAGCCCGAGTACATGGAAGCCAGCGTCCGTGAAGTACCGCTCGACGATGGCCGTGTCCTCGAAATCGTATCCGATGCCGACGAACTTCTTCATGCCGAGCGCCTTGAGCGCGCGCACCTGGTTGCTGCCGGACGTGAAGATCGGAACCTGGTACTTGTCCTCCCATCGCGCGATCAGGTCCTTCTCGCCCTGATAGCCGAGCAGCATGAACGGCGGCGTTCCGGCGGGATGAATGAGATCGACGCCGTCCTGCGCGAGCTCCGCGATCTTTTCTTCGTAGCTGGGAATCGCGGAGCCGAACTCTTCCAGCGAGCCGTGGCGCACGTTGTTGAACAGCGGCAGCACGCCAATGCCCTCGGGGAGCATCCGGATCAGCTCCTCGAGCGATCCCGAGCCCTTCGTCGGCTTCACGGTGCCGACCATTCCACGCCACGCGCCGCCGAACGCCATGCGCAATCCTCCCCTGCAAGCTGTTCATACCCGGCGCCGAACTTGCAGCGCCTTCGTGCGATGAATACTATGTCCTCAATCATTCGGGAGGAAGCCATGAAGGCGCATTTGCCTGCGGCAATCATTGTGGCGCTGGCGGCGGCCGCATCGGGCGCGCACGCACAGGACGCGGCGCCAGAAATTCTACGCTGGCCGCAACATGGACGTCGTGATCGGCTATCCGCCCGGGCGGCGGGTTCGATTCGTCCGCCCGCCTGCTGATCCGGCACATGCCGAAGCATCTGCCCGGCTCGCCGACGATGATTCCGAAGAACATGCCCGGCGCCGGCAGTCTGGTCGCGGCGAACTACCTCTACAACGTGGCGCCGAAGGACGGCAGCGAGTTCGGCATCATCGGCGGCTCTGTGCCATTCGGGCCCCTGTGGAGCCGCGACGGCGTATCGTTCGAGGCGACGCGGTTCAACTGGATCGGCAGCATGGACCGCTGGAACGGGATCGTGCTGCTGTGGGCTGGCGCGCCGGCGAAGACGCTCGACGATCTGCGCAAGATGGAAATCCCCGTCGGCGCGACGGGCGCGGGCGACGTGACCGCGATCTATCCGCGCGTGCTGAACGCGCTTATCGGCACGCGCTTCAAGGTGGTCGGCGGATATCGCGGCACAAGCGATCTCAACCTCGCCATCGAGCGCGGGGAAGTCGCCGGGCGGCTCGGCTGGTGCTGGGATTGCGTGAAGGCCGAGAAGCCGAACTGGGTGAGCGACAAGCAGATCAACGTTCCGCTGCAACTTGGTTTGCAGAAGCATCCCGAACTCGACGCGCCCATGGCGATCGATCTGGCGCGCGACGAGGAGGCGCGGCAGATCATGCGTCTCGTCTTCGGCAGCCAGGAAATGGCGCGCCCGTTCGTCGCCCCGCCGGGCGTGCCCGTCGACAGGATCGCCGCGCTGCGCAAGGCTTTCGAGGCGACCGTCGCCGACAAGGACTTCCTCGCCGAGGCCCAGAAGATGGCGCTGCCGGTGAACATCGCGTACTGGCATGAACTGGAAAAGCTCATCAAGGACGTCTACGCGACGCCCGAGCCGATCATCGCGCGCGCAGCGAAGATCATCGCGGACAAATAGCGGAGACACGCATGTATGGCCGCCGCGCACGCATCGGGTACACGTCGGTGGCTTTCGTCACCGAGGTCTTTCCCTACGCGTTCTACAAGATGGTTCCCGATGGCGTCAGCCTCGCGCTTCTCACGCTGCATCAGACGGAACTGTCGCGCGGCGAGATGGATCGGCTGTACGAGGAAACGATGAAAGCCGCCCGCGCGCTGGCGCAATCGGGGGTCGATCTCGTCGTTCTCGGCGGACGCCCTGTGCTCCTGTCGCGCGGTGAAAATCTCGACGAGATCACCGGCCGGCTGACGCGCGAACTGGGCGTGCCCGTCACGAGCGACGCGTCGGCGCAGCTCGCCGCATTCAAGGCGCTCGGCTCGCAGCGCGTGGGCACGGTGCATCCCTTCGACCCGCACGAAGACGAGCGCCACGACAGGATGATTTCGCAGCTCGGCCTCACGCCTGCCGGCAGCGCGGGCGGCGGCAGCAACCTCGTCGATCTGCCGAAGCTGGATTGCGCGCAGGCGCTCGAATGGGGCCGCGCCTTCATGAAGGCGCATCCGCAAACCGACACGCTGCTGTTTCCCTGCCCGCACTGGGCGACGATCGAAGCCATCGAGCCGCTGGAGCGCGAGTTCGGGATCAGCGTTGTGACGAACCTGCAAACAACGGTCTGGCATGCGCTGCGCATGTGCGGCATCGAGGATCGCATCGAAGGCTTCGGCCGGCTGCTGCGCGACTTCTAGAGACAGGATGAACTGACATGACCGATCTTCGCCGACTGACCGGACGCGTGGCTCTCATCACGGGAGGCGGCGGGGAGATCGGGTCGGCCATCGCCTTGCGGCTTGCGCGCGAGGGTGCGCGCGTCATGGTGGGCGACATCGAGCCCGAAAAGGCGGAAGCGACCGCAAACGCGATCCGCGCCGCCGGCGGAGAGGCCGGCGCCGTCGGCATCGACGTCCGTCTTGAAGAGAGCGCGAAAGCGGCCGTGGAGAAAACCATCGCGGCGTTCGGAAAACTCACAATCCTCGTCAATGTCGCAGCCGCGGTGACGCCGGACGGCAACGCGGAAACGCTGCCGCTCGACGTGTGGGAAAACGCCATCCGCGTGAACCTGACCGGCTCTTTCATCATGTGCAAGTTCGCCGTTCCCGAAATCCGCAAGGCGGGCGGGGGCGCGATCATCAACATCGCCTCGCAACTCGGCCACCTCAGCGTGGCGGGCCGCTCGCCCTATTGCACGACGAAGGCGGCGCTGATCAAGTATACGGAGGTTCTCGCGATGGATTATGCGCGCGACAACATTCGCGCCAACACGATCTCGCCGGGATTCATTCTCACCGAGCGATCGAGCCGGCGCAGCGGCGGCAAGGAAAACGCGTCGCGCATCCAGGGGCCGAAGCACCTGCTCAACCGGCCAGGCTCGGTGGATGATATCGCTGCGGGAGCGGCTTATCTCGCCTCCGACGATGCGGCGTTCGTCACCGGAACCGACCTGCTGATCGATGGCGGCTACGTCACCTTCAAGGGCGTCATCGGACCTGACGGCAAGCCGACGATGTAAGCGCTACTTCTGCTGGCCCTGCATGTAGATCTCTGTGATCTTCTCGACGGCGCCCCTGGGAGACGCATAAATTTGCTGCACGAGCGCGGCGAGTTCATCCCCCGTCGAGGGAGAGGCGCAATTGAGCCGCGCTTTCGCGCATTCGGCCTTGTAGCTCTCGTCGGCGAACGTGGCGTCCAGCGCCTTGCGCAAGATGCTCACCTTGGCGGCATCAACGCCCGGCGGCGCGAGCATCGGACGGCCCATGCCGAGGCCCGCCTGGGCGATCTCCATGATCGCGCGCTTCTCGGGCTCCTTGAGAAGATCGAGCGCGTGCGGCGCCTGGATCTCGGGCACGCGCAGCGCGCCGTAATAGACCAGCGGCCGTATCTTCTTTTCCGCGATCCATTGCGGAAACTCCGAATTGAGACTCGACCAGAACGGCGAGGCGTTGCCGTCGTTCTCGCCGCGCTCCATGCCGAGGAAGCCTTCCGTCTGCGACTTGTACCCGGGGATGATCTTCACCTTGAGATCGAAAAGGGACGAAAGCACGCGCGCGAAGAAGGCCGGCGTCGAGCCGGCCCCTGTGGCCGACAGGACGAGCTCGCGCGACTTCGCTTCCTCCAGGTTTTTCACCGGGACGGTGTGGAAGACGATCAGAAGCGCGTTTTCCTTGCTCGGTGAGCCGAGCCAGTTGAATTTCGACGCGTCGAACTGCGCCTGCTTGTTGCCGTAGAGCGGATCGAACGGCAGCGTGTTGTTGATCATGCCGATGGTGAGGCCGTCCTTCGGCGCGACGTTGTAGAGCCAGTTGGTCGCGCGCAGCCCGCCCGCGCCCGGCATGTTCTGGACAATGACGGTCGGCTGGCCGGGAATGTTCCTTGGCAGGTAGCGGGCGATCATGCGCGCGAACATGTCGTAGCTGTTGCCGGCGTCGGCCGAGACCACGAAATTGATCTGCGCGCCCTTGTAGACACCCTCCTGCGCAGGCGCGTCGAAGGACGCGAGCGACAGGCTCGCCAGAGCCGCCGCGGCTGCGAGAGAACGGCTCTTCATCATCACAAGGCTCCATCGTGAACGGGTCGTTGGGCGTGAAAGCTATTCCCGCGGCGAAGGTCCGTCAAATCAGCGCGGCTTATGCGAAACGTGAGCCGCGAGCCTTGCAAACAGGCAAGCGCCGGTCAGAAACGAGGCGGTTCCGCATCGCAAACAGCGGCTCCCAACGATATTTGAGAATTGCTTTTGGCGCCGGCGCCCGCCATGATTTGCGCGAGGATCAAGCGATGAGGGGCGTTCCGACATGATTGAGCCAAGGACGGCGTTTGCGATTTCACTCGGTCTTGTCTGCCTCGCCTCGGGCGCGGCGGCGCAACCGGCGGCCGATTTCTACAAGGGCAAGACGATCAACCTGATCATCAGCTCGAGCGCCGGCGGCGGCTACGACCTGCTCTCGCGCACGATCGCCCGGCACCTGCCAAACCAGATTCCCGGCGCGCCCAATGTGGCCGCGCGCAACATGCCAGGCGCCGGCGGCATCATCGCGACGAAGCATCTCTATTCCGTGGCGCCGAAGGACGGACTGACGATCGGCGGCGTTCAGAACAACACGCCATTCGAGCCATTGCTCGGCACGAAGGAAGCCGATTACGACGCGCAGAAGTTCAACTGGCTCGGTTCTCCGAGCTTCGAGACCGCGCTCGTGATCGCGTGGCACACTGCGCCCGTGAACACGATCGAGGATCTTCGCAAGACCGAGATCACGGTCGCGTCCTCGGGCGCCAATTCGACTCCGAGCTTCTTCACGCGTCTCATCAACGATCTCCTCGGCACGAGAATGCGCATCGTCGTTGGCTATCCGGGCCAGAACGAATCGTTCCTGGCGATGGAGAAGGGCGAAGTCGACGGCTATCCGAGCATCTTCTGGAGTTCGCTGACGACGACGAAGCCGGATTGGGTGCGCGACAAGAAGATCAAGCTGCTCGTGCAATTCGGGCCTGTCCGGGAAGAGCCGGTCGGCCCCGTGCCGTCGGTCTCCGAGTTTCTCACGAAGCCCGACGACAAGCTGCTGCTCGAAGCCGCCATCGCGCCTCTTGCGCTCGGCCGGCCCTTCCTCATGCCGCCGGGCGTCCCCGCCGATCGGGTCGAACTGATGCAGAAAGCGTTCGCGGCAACCTTCGCGGACAAGGAGTTTCTCGCGGACGCCGACAGGCTGAAGCTGGGAGTCAACGTGCCGCGTTCGGCCGCGGAGGTGAAGGCCATCGTGGACGCAGCCTACGCGACGCCGCAGCCGATCATCGACAGGCTGCGCAAGATCGCCCAGCCCTGAGGCGAGAAACCCATGTCCTCCTTCGATCCGAAGCGTCCATTCCCCTACCAGGCGATCATCGACCGGCCGCCGGTGCGCTGGCCGGGCGGCGCGCGCGTGGCCGTATGGGTCGTGCCCAACATCGAGCACTATCGGATCGACATGGGGCCGAACACGCCCGACATCCGCAACCACGCCCGGCGCGATTACGGCAATCGCGTCGGCGTGTGGCGGCTGATGGAAACGATGGCGAAGCATGGCGTGCGCGGCTCCGTCGCGCTCAACGGCGAGGTGGTTGAGCACTATCCACGCATCATGGAGGAATGCGCGCGCCTGAACTGGGAATTGATGGGCCACGGAATGACGAACTCGCAGGTGTTGCGCGGCGTCACGCTGGAGGAAGAGACAGCCATCATCGCGGACACGCGGCGGGCGATCGAATCCTGCGGGCAGAAAATGCGCGGCTGGCTGGGGCCCGGGCTGACGGAGACGTGGCACACGCTGGGATTGTTGCGCGAGCATGGCGTCGAGTATGTCGCCGACTGGTGCAACGACGACCTTCCCTACGTCATGGACAACGGGCTTTACGCAGTGCCCTATTCGCTTGAGCTCAACGACATGCCGCTGTTCAACAACCCCTCGATCAGCATCGCCGATTTCGAGCGGCGGATTCGCGACACGTTCGACACGCTTCATGCGGAAGGCGCTCGGAACGGGCGCGCCATGTGCATCGCCCTTCATCCCTATCTCATCGGCGCGGCCCATCGCATCAAGTACCTGGACAGCGCACTCGCCTACATCGCCTCCCATGAGGGCGTGTGGTTCGCGACGGGATCGGAGATCGTCGACGCCTACAAGGCCTCCTCCGCAGCGCCCTGAGCGGGTTTGCGCGCCCCTCGCTTCCGCGTTAGCCTGCCGGAAACACCGGGAGGACACCATGAGCGACACACTGACCACGCGCGGGCGCATGGCCGATCCGGCCTCCGGCGGAGAGATCGTCGATTTCGCCAACACGCCGCCGCCCGATTTCTTCAAGCTGCGAATCCAGCTTCTCGACGAGGGCAGCTTCCGCCATCTGCTCGCCGACACGGGAAACCTGCAGATCAAGATCCGCTGCTACGCGGCCGGCGGCGGCGAGAACGCGATGCACGCCCACCACGGGCAGGATCACAGTTTCATCATCCTCATGGGCCGCGCGCGCTTCTTCGGTCCGCGCGGCGAGGAACGCTTCCTCGAGCGCAACGAAGGCGTGATGCTGCCGTCCGGCTGCTATTACTGCTTCGAGAACGCGGGCGACGAGCCGCTTGTGGTCCTGCGCATCGAGTCGATCACGAAAGAAGGCGGCGACGCCAGCATAAGGCTCGGCCTGCACGGCCAGCAGATCGATCCGCATGCGCCGGAGAACAATCGCGAGAAGACGGTGCGCTTCCGCGAGGGCGCATTTTACGAATGAAGCGCGGCGGCGCGTGAGCGCCGCCTGCCGTCTCCTGCGGCTCTGCGTGTTCTCTCTTGCGGTCCTACTTGCAGGCCATCGCGCGCACTTCGCCGCCGGGACCGGCGTATTCGATTTCGCATGTCATCGCCGCCTGCAGGCTGGCGCGCTTGGCGTCCTGCCCGGCGATGGTGATCTTCGTGCGCGCGGCGCTGACGACCGCCTTCGTCTCCTCGCCTGCGTTATTGAAGACGATAGAGGCGCCCTGACCCTCGACGCGCAGGAGCGGCGCAGTCACCCTGACATTGTTGAGAACCGCCTTCTGCGTGGGGACTTCCGAACGCGCGATCATCGTCGCCCGTTCGATCACGTGCTTCGGCGTCGAAAAGACGCGCTTGAGGAGTTCGTCGATCTCGGCGCCGCTGATGGGGTCGAGTTCGACGTCCTGCGACTTTGCCGCTTCGATGAATTCGGGGTCCTTCGTCGTCGCCATGAACGCGTCGCGCAGCGCCTTCAGGCGCTCGGGCGCAACGTCGGGCGCCGTCACGAAGGGGCGGCTCATCTCCTGACGGGCGAAGAAGAACTCCATGATCTGCCTGTCTTCCGGCGTCTTCGCGAAATCGATCGCGAGGGGAACGTCGGGAAGATCGGGATGTTTCGAGAGCGCCAATTGCCAGATCGGCACGATCTTGCGATCACGGATCCAGTCGGCGCGAGAGGATCGCAGACTGGACCACGACGGACTCGGCCGGCCCTCGATTTCGCCGCGCTCGAGCGCGAGATTGACGTCGTTGCCGCCGGGATACCCGGCGATGAGCTTGATCCTGGCGCCAAGCAGGTTGTTCATGATGGCGGGATAGATGGCGCTGTCGGCGCCTGATCCGGTGCCGCCGACGATCAGCCCGTCGGTGAAGAGCTGCTCGGCCTTTTGCGTCTTCGCCGTATGCCACGCGATGGTGACGTTGACCTCCTTGCCCAGGCTTCCGATCCAGCCGAGCTTCAGCGGATCGAACTGGATGCCCTGCCCGCCCGTCAGCGGCTCGAACGGAATGCCGCGATTGATCGCGCCGATCACCGTGCCGTCGCGCGGCGCAGCGTTCGCGAGCCAGTTGGTGGCGAGAAGACTGCCGGCGCCGGGCATGTTCTGCGCGATCACGCCGGGCTGGCCGGGCACGTGCTTGCCGATGAAGCGCGCCAGCACGCGGGCATAGGAATCGTAGCCGCCGCCGGTGGTGTAGCCGATGACGACGCGAATGCGCTTGCCCTTGTAGAAGTCTTCGACGGCGTCCGCGGACGCGGGAGACGCGCCAGGCCCTGCAATCGCCATCAGCGAGGCTGCCGCGACGCCGAGCACGAGGGTTGATCTCGCACGGCGTTCAGGCCAGCCCGGCGCCAGGGTCTTCAAGCGATGCGCACGCGCCCGCACAGGGAAACGTTTACCCGTCATGCGTCTTCCTCCCGCTTTTTCTGAAATGGTAATCTGGAAAGGAGCGGCGTGCAAACAATTCGCAACCGCGCCCGGCCGTCATTTGACGCGGCGGCCATCTCCTTTATGCTTCTCAAGAGCGCGCCAGTTGCGCCGCTCATTCACCATCAACATGCGCCATCGGCATGCGGCAGACGCATGGTGGCCAGCAGCATGGAAGGGTCGCGTTTCCGCGAATGAACGAATCCGCGCCAGTCGAAACACGCAATGTTCCCTGGCGCACCCAGATCGCGGTCTACGGCGTCGGGCTGTTCACGACGTCGGTGTTCCACGTCGCCTCCATCGTCATTCCGCTCTACGCGTACACGATGAACCCATCGCCCCTCCTGTTCGGGCTGGTGTTCGCCGCCGCTCATCTTCTGCCTTTGCTGTTTTCGATTCATGCCGGCGCGCTGATGGACCGGCTCGGCGCGCGGCGCGTCATGCTGTTCTGCACCGCCGCCGCGGCGTTGCTTCCCCTCGCCTACCCGCTGGCGCCGGGAATCTGGGCGCTCATCTTCCTGCAATTGTTCCTGGGCCTCGCCGAATCCATGGGCTGGCTCGGCGCGCAGACGATGATCGGCCAGTACATGCACGGGCGAACGACCTACGCAGGCCGCCTGAGCTTCGTCATCCGTTTCGGACAGCTCGTCGCGCCGCCCATGGCTGGCGTGACATGGGATCTCGCCGGCGTGTGGGGCGCGTTCATCCTCATGTCGCTGTGGGCGTCGGGCAGCGTCGTCTGCGCGCTCATCCTGCCCGTGCAGGCGGTGCGGCCCGCATCGGGCGCCATCGGCATCCAGGCCAAAGGGCTTCGCAGCCTCATGCCGCGGTGGAGCGACTACCGTGTCGCCTTCGGCCTGCTCGCCGCGCCCTCGGTGGCGATCATCGTCGCGCTCGGCGCGCTCATGCACATGGGCAATTCGGTGCAGAGCTCCTTCTACGTCGCATGGCTCAGCGAGATGGGGATCACGGGCACTGCCGTCGGCCTGCTGAGTCCGGCCGGCGCCATCGGCGCGGCGCTCTTCTCGCTCATGACGGCGCCGCTCATGCGCTACGTCAGCGGATTCTGGATCGTCCTCCTCTCGCTGTGGGCGGGCATCCTGCTCATCTGCGCGACGCCGCTGCTCGGCGCCTATGTGCTGCTGCAGATCGCGATGTTCCTGCGCTCGGGCATGAACGGGCTGGCACAGCCTCTCGTCATCACGCTCGTGCTGCGCGGCGCGGGCCGATCCAATCAGGGAAAGGCGGTGGGCCTGCGCGGGACCGCCAATCGTCTGGCCTCCATCCTCGCGCCCCTCGCCATGGGCGCCATCGGCGAACTGGTGGGCGTGCGCTACGCTTTCTACGTCGTCGGCGCAGTCGCAAGCCTGGCGATGATGTGGATTGCAGTCTATCTCGTCCGCCATCCCGAAATCACCCGCAAGGGCGAGGATTGACGCACGGTCGCGCCCGGCGGAAACTTACGCAGGCTGGCTCAACGCCACGATGGGGAGGAATGCATGACGGAGCTTCGCGCGCGAATCGGGTATTCGTCGGTCGCGTTCGTGACCGAGCTTCTGCCACGCTATTTTTACCAGATCGTTCCCGACGGCGTGCTGCTGTCGCTGCTGACGCTGCAGATCAGCGAGCACACGCAGGATCAACTCGAAAGCATCTACGAGCAGGGCCTGCGCGCCGCCGATTCATTCGCGACCGCGGGCGCCGACGTCATCATCATGGGCGGGGCGCCGACCAACATCGCGCATGGCAAGGCGAACCTCGAGCGCGTGCTCGAGGACCTGACACAAAAGTACGGACGCCCCGTGAGCTCGAGCTCCATGGCCCAGAAGCGCGCGCTGAAGGCGGTGGGCGCGCGGAAGGTGGGAACGATCAATCCGGCAGTGCCTCGCAAGATCGGCGATTCCGCGAGCGGCTCTCTGGGAGAGGGCATGGAGCTGCTCGGGCGAAAGCACGCGAACGCGCGCCTGCAGGAGTACAACCGCATTCCCCCCGCCAGAGCGCTGGAACTCGGCCGCGAGCTGATGCGCGAGCATCCCGACGTCGACACGCTCATCTATGGCTGCCCGCATTGGGCGACGATCGAGTCGATCGAACCACTAGAGCAGGAGTTCGGCGTCAACGTCATCACCGCGCTGCAGGCGATCATCTGGGAAGGCATGCGGCTCGCGGGCGTCAACGACAAGGTCGCCAATTACGGCACGCCTGTTCCGCGAGCACTGAACGTCGCCGGGGCAGAGACATTCACACGGAGGTGCGGCATGCCTCTTTGCTCGCAGTCGCCGCCGTGCAACGCTGAACGCAGTATCGCAGATCACCGTCCTTTAACGTCAGGCTGTAGTCGCTCTGCGCTCCTGATGTAAAGGCGGAGCGTCGGGATCGACATTGTTGCAGGGTTCATCTTACCCGCGCTGTTCCGTTTTGGCTGCCGACACCGGCGAATGCGCCTGCGTCCGCGGATGTCGCTTTATGAGCGATAAAATGCTATATTTCAAATAGTCAGCTCCTTGATCAAGGAGGCTTCAATGGTTGCCACCCTCTCTGCTCCCATCGCGACAACCGCGCATATTCATCGCTTGAATGTTGCGAGGTTTTTCGTTGCAGGCGGTGTGACGGCGGGCGTGATCTTCGTCCTGTGTTGGCTCGGCACGATGGTCCCGCTTTCCAGCCCGACCCACGCCTTCATCTCCCTCTTTACTACGAGGCCGGTGAACTCTCCCGCAGCGTTGCTGGAAGGCGCGGTCTGGTCGCTGCTGTTCGGCGCGCTGGCCGGGTCGTTGTTCGCCGTCATCTACAACGGAACGGCTTCGCTGGATCGGCAGTAAAGAGCCTGGCGGTCATCCGTTCAGATGCCGCCGTGCAATCGGCTGTCCGTGTGGCGTCCTTCGTAGTGGTCGTCAAGTTCGTCGAGCGTCTTCTTTCCCGTTTGCGGATCGACAGCCAACAGGATCGCGTCGATCTTCGCCTCCATGCGGTCGTCGCCTTCTTTGGATTGGGGCGAGCCCACATGCAGCAGCATGGCGAGGCCGGCGACTTGCCACAGGAGCTGCAGGAATTCCGATTGCCAGTTTTCCAGCGTGTCACGCATCGTGGTGATGAAGTAGTCGCCGAACGTGATGGCCTGAGCATGAGCCTGCTGCTCCTGCACGTATGCAAACCAGGCGAACACCCAATGGCCAAGAAGGCTGACGAGAAAGAACCCGGTGGTGACCCAGGCGAAACCGTAACGTTTGAAGAGCGAGTGATGGTGCATTGGACTTACCTCCTGCACGCGAACGACAACTTCGCCTCTACTGTTCCCGATTTTGCCGAACCGGCGCTCGCAGTTTTCCGCCTGCGCGCCCAAGGCGTTGCAAACGACCAAGGCACGTCCATGCTTCAACCTGAAGATTGGACTGGAACATGCGTTCAGACGTCGAGCGGAACAAGGCGACCATCCGCCGTCTGGTCGAGGCTCACAATCGTCAGGATGCAGCTGCGGCGGCCGCATCCACGGCCTGCAGCCGACCGGCAAGCAGGTCCATGTGCTGAACATTCACCTCTATCAACTGGCCGCCGGGCTGATCGTGCATCACTCCGCCGCGCGCGACGACCTTGGCATGCGGAGGGCGCCGCACGCGCCCGAGGCGGCAGCGGGCATCCAGCGAGCGAGTCCGTTTGGGCAGAGGCCTTGAGCTAAGTGGCGCACCCGACACGATTCGAACGTGTGACCTTTGCCTTCGGAGGGCAACGCTCTATCCAGCTGAGCTACGGGTGCAGGTCCGGCAAAGACGCGCCGGACGGGTCTCTTCTACCGCATCGGGGCGGGAGCGGCAATCGGGGCGCGGGGTATCCGTGGCTCAGAGTGGCGCTGGCGTGGCCCTCCTCAGGCAACGGTCACACGTTCGGATCGTGTCGGGTGCTCTAAAAATCATAGCCGAGCTTGAGGCGGATCCCTTGTTAAGCGGCGGCGAGTTTCTTTGTGAACGGTGCGTCCCTCGGTGTGCCAATGTTGGCTGTTGGCATGGATTGATGAGTTCGGACCACATGTCGGCGCAATGAGCAGGAGGAGCGTGCTTCTATGCCGGAGAAGTCGACGGGTGAAATAGGTGCCACCTTGATCACGAGCGGCCTGGATGGGGATGAGGCTCGGGTGATCCACGTTGAGCTTCCGACCAACAAGGAAGAGCTCGAAGCTTACTTCGCCTCGCGGTTCATGGAAGAGTTCAACCGGGCCCTTCTGATGGGACCGGGTTGCACCATCGCTTCGATCAAACAGAACGACACGACAGACCTCGATTTCCAGATCGAGTGCACTGGGGCGAAATATCTGGAGCTTGCTGAGCTGAATCCGAGGTCAGAAGAATTCGGCCGAGCGGCTTATCGAACCGGCCGATTGTCGGTCTATGACTATGCGCGCTGGATCTTCTTCCGGATCATGCGGAAGAAAGGGAAAGCCTACGGTAAAGTCGCAGGTGAGACTTTCTTACTGCTCTACAGCACGCACTGGCAATTCTTGCCGAGTGAACGGGTAGCGGAATGCGCCCGGAGCCACGTCCAAACTCACGGCTGCGCCTTCGCCGGAGTTTTCATGCTGCTCACAAATGGAAGCGATCTCATGCGTATAGAAAAGCTCCATCCAATCGGCTCGGAACGCCTACCCAAACCTACGGCCTTCGAACCTTTTAAGCTCTTCAATTTAGAGCCTGGCAAAACAAAATGGGAGATCGACGCGACCACGTCGTAAACATCCCGACGCCCCGGCTTCCTCGGAGGGTCAGTTTCAGACAGCTGCCCGATCAGAATATGCTGCCCCATCAGGATACCATGACTGATTCGCGGAAAGGCTGTGCCTTCCCCTACGCCCGCGCGATTACCACAAGAACCTGGGCCAACATGAACGCCGTCGAAATCGAAGAGGCCGTATCTCAGTTCGCCTCGGAGCCTTTCAACCGGGCGGAGTTTCCGTTCTCGTTCCTCGCAGCATTCGGCAACAAGCCGACGACAATCGCCCGCCTTCGATCAGGCGCCTCTAATGCATCGGGCATCCCCGGCGGGGTGCCCAGCGCAACAATATCTACATCGCAACCTGCGCTGAGGGCCAAACCGTGCAGACCATCAAAAAGCTGAAAGACAGCCCGAGGACCGCGGCGGCGAAGGCGCGGTTCGTGCTGGCGACGGACGGCGTCACGTTCAAAACTGAGGTCTTGCGACCTGATGGGACGTCACAGGTTCTACTCAACTTCTCCTAATTGGCAGATATACTCGATGGAATCTCGGCTTACAGGCAATTCAAGTTCTCTGGGGCGAGACGCTGCTCACACGCCGACGAAATCTTTTTATGCGGCCGACGTCCAGACTTTCTTGAAATCCCGGCCTGAGAACATCGTTGGTCAACTCGCCACCCGCGTCAGTGTTGAACATGCAGGTGACGAGGCCGAGCAGATCCGCGCTTGGGAAATTCAGATAGAAATTCTAAGAGAGGCGCTTGCATCTAGGGGAGCGCAAGCCGCGGATTGGGGTATTCTTTTGGAGTTGCCTCTGCTTCGGCTCGGGCGCCGCATCGACGTGGTGTTGTTAATCGGCGAATGGGTCGCGTGCATCGAGTTCAAGGTCGGAAGATCACACTTCGCAGGGTCCGACTTGGAGCAGGCGGTCGACTACGCCCTGTGCCTGCGAGACTTTCATTCGGCAAGCCGGGGTAAGACCATAATTCCCGTTCTTTGCGCTGAGTTAGCCGACAACTCAGATTGCCTCATGCAGCTCGACCTAATTGAAGATGTCAGTGGCTGTTTCAAGGTCAACCGGTTAACGCTTGTTCAAGCAATCACAGTAATTGGCAACCGAGCAACGGGTCTGCAGATTGATTGGCGCCTCTATGATGCTGCGTCCTACAACCCAACTCCCACCATCGTAACAGCCGCTCGTGAACTTTACGCTGGCAACTCAGTGCACGAAATTGGCCGCGCCGATGCGTCCAGCGCTGATTTGAAGCGAACAGCTGAACGCTTGCGTGAGATCGTTGAGCTTTCAAAAAGAGAGCGCCAGAGGAGCATTTGCTTTGTCACTGGCGAACCAGGTGCTGGGAAAACGCTTCTTGGTCTTGAACTCGTTCTAACTGGCACCGCAGGACGTGTTGCTGGAGAGCCCGCCGCCCTCCTCAGCGGGAACCGCCCGCTCGTCTATGTCCTTCAAGAAGCGATCGCAGAGGACGCTCGGACCCGGCTCCATATCACAAGCATAGAAGCCCGCCGTCGGACGCAGCAGGCATTGCAGACGCTCCTCGGGTATTTGAAGGATCATGCAAACCCAACTTCAAATCCGCCAGAGCACGTAATCGTCTTTGATGAAGCTCAACGCGCGTGGGACGCGGAGACCGGAGAGAAGCTCCTAGGACGCCGGAGCTCTGAACCAGAGCTGTTCCTGGAAATCCTTGACCGTCTGCCGTGGGCTTGCCTCGTCTGCCTAGTGGGTCCAGGCCCGAGATCAACCGCGGCGAGGCAGGATTGCCACTTTGGGGACAGGCGCTGAGCAGAGCGAAGGGTTGGACTGCTTACGTCTCGGAGACGGCTCTACGAGGTCGGCGTGGCCTTGCTGGCCTGCTTGACAAAGTCGATACGAAGATGGTTCGCGTCGAAATCGAGCCTGACCTGCATCTGAAAACGAACCTTCGGGCTTACCGCAACGCTCGCCATGGTCACTGGGTTGAAGCTTTACTTGCCGGCGAAATAGAAGGTGCCGCCGAGATAGCATCCCGGATGGCGCATCCGCCTGCCTGGGTGACCCGAGATATTGCGCAGATGAAGGGCTGGCTGAAAGCGCGGCGCCGAGGGGATCAACGAGTGGGTATTCTCGCAAGTTCAGGGGCGGTTCGCCTCATTGCAGACGGCGTGCCGCCGTCGGCGATGTCGAACGAACTCAATGAAGTCGTTCACTGGTTTCTTCGACCTACGGGAGACTTTCGCTCATCGAATGCCCTTGAAACTCCGCTCTCGGAGTTCGTATGCCAGGGGCTCGAGGTCGATTATGTTGGCGTTTGCTGGGGCAATGATCTTTGCTGGGACCAGAACGCTTGGCTACCCCGGAAGATGCGCGCCCCCAAATGGCAAAAGATCAATCAAAGTGAAGCGAAACAGCACCGGATCAACGCTTACCGCGTGCTACTAACTCGTGGGCGCGCCGGGACGGTGATTTTTGTGCCAAACGGAGACCCCGGTGACACAACCCGAAACCCTGAGGACTTTAACGGCGTGTATCAGACGCTCATTACAGCTGGGTGCCGCCCTCTCTACGTCCTGAACTCCAAATGCCCTGAACTGCAACTAGAAGCCTGTGGGAGGTGCCGTCTGAAGAAGGCGCTGAGGCGAAGGTTGATCCGACGTTCCTGCTCGCCGATGTCGAGATCATAGCCACCTATGAGCTCTTCAACGTGAACCGGGTGAAGCTGGAGAACCTGATCCACAATTTCTTCGAGCCCGCGCGGCTGGACATGGAGATGAAGGTCCCCTTGGACGCGATTGACGAGGCGGTGCGCCGGATCAAGGACGGGACGATCGTCGATTGCGGGTATGACGTGGGCAGTGCGCGCGTCATTTCTGATGACGCATCATAGCAGCGATTGTGGATTGATCGAGACCAAGTACTCGCCAACCCGACCAGATTGCAGGCTCTACGGGCCTCGGGGGCACCGTGGCGGCTCTCGACAGCTGCTTGGCGCGCCCACCACACCGGTCGAGAGCTCGCGTGGTGCTACGGGCGTTCTCTGAGCCTTGACGAGATCGTTCGACAAGTCGGTGCGGAAACGGAGGACGGGCTATTTCACGGTCCGCTCTGATCCGCCCGGCCGGGACGCCTTGATGAAGTGGACACGCTCACCCCACCCGCGGATTTGATGAAGCGTAACGCTCCCCATATGATCTCCATGCTTCTAGAAGAAGAGTAAGAAGGTATGGGGAGCGTTACGCCAGTTCCGTCCGCGGATAGCGCGAAGCGACGCCGACTTTGAAGGAAGCATAGAGACACAAACGACTTCCGTCCCACCTCTAAATCAAGGTTTTCCGTCCGGGTCGGTGGGTTCGGTTCCGCCCATCAGGCCCCGTAATCCGCGTCCTCAAACACATCGGCTGCTCGGAGACGATGATCCTCCTCGTCCGACGCTTGTTGATCGAGCTTTCATATCGTCATTTGAACTTCATGCGGCGGCTAGTCGCGACAGTCCATCAGTCGGCTGACTGTTCGAAAATGGCCGAGCGCGAGTGGTCAGGCTCGGAAAATGGCCGATAGAGGCGATGCAGTCGCGCGCCGTCCTTACCACGGCCAGCCGTGAACCCTTCGCGATGCCGAAATTCCGTCGTCAAGGACAGGAATATCGCTGTAGGCGCTCAATCGGGCTTCGAAGGGACAGTCGACCAGATCCATTACTCCAAATCTGAGATGCACGCTGAACGAAAACAGAATCGACACGCAGGACTTAAGCCGGAATGAAGCAGAGTTAAGGACTTTGGCTTTCTGGCTTCGATGGGAGTCAAAGTCTTCGCATCGTAGCGACAAATATCGTATCGTATCGAACCGATCGCCGAGGTTCAGAATGAACAAAGAAGAATTACAGGCGACTTTTCGCTTATCCAGAATTCTGCCCAGAGCGAGACTAGCGGCTGAGCGGGATGCGCAGTCGGTGAAATGGTTTGATTATAGATTTCTGTCGGCGCACGCCGCGACGCAGCTCTTCGCTGACGA
>CAVPAB010000004.1:0-335574 GCA_963701405.1 uncultured Alphaproteobacteria bacterium
AGGTGCTCGCGGCTGATCCGCGCGTTGCCCGCGGAGTCCGGAGCGTGCATGCCTATGCACTGGACGAGCGCCTCAGGTTTGGTCCTTGACCCGTGCTGAGCTCGAGTGATTCGTCGTGGCCGAAAGGGGATCGTTGCGCGGGACGCCCCGCGTGACGATCCATCCGTGCGGGTCCCGCCCTGCCTCGCTCGGTGTCGAGCGGTGTGCTTTCGGTCAGGACCGTGGGCCGTATGCCGCCATGAACGCGGTGACGGCTGCTCGAACGTGGGCCTGCTGTTCGTCGGGGCTCGGTGCGACATCGTCGCCCATGAACATCGCGGCGTTGGTCGGTGCTCCCATCACCAGCCAGTTCAGCTGCTCGGCGGCCAGAGCGGGGTCCGGCGTCCGGATCCATCCGCGCGCGTCGAGCTCGCCGAGCAGCGCCTCAAGGGTGGCGACTGCGCGACGTGGTCCCTGCTCGAACACCGCGCGGGCGAGGTCGGGAAACCGTGGCACTTCACTGATCACCAGACGCCGCAGCCGCAGCAGGCGTGGGGACAGCACGGCCCTCAGTTGGCGGCCCAACAGGTTCTCCAGGGTTGCGGCCACCTGGTCGCGGGCCTCGGGCGCTGCAGCCTCCGCGGACACCAGGTCGGCGGCCTCGCGCGTCATGGCGGTGACGAGGTCAACAAAGAGCCGGTCCTTGGTACCGAAGTGGGCGTAGACGGTCTGCTTCGACACCTGCGACACCTCGGCAATCTCGTCCATGGTCACGCTGTCGTATCGCGCCCCCAGGAAGGCATCCTCCGCGGCGGACAGGATCGCCTGGCGCTTCGCCACCGATGAGGGCCGCAGGGCGCTTGACTCTTGACTCTTCACACCCACCAGTCTACTTTCTAGATATCATACTAGTTAGTCTAGAAAGTGCGAGGTGCACGCCATGCCCGGTCGCAAGGACTTCCGGACCACCACCTCGGCGGACGGCACCCGCTTGGCGTACGAGATCCGAGGAGACGGTCCCCCGCTGGTGTACGTGACCGGTGCGATCTGCCATCGCACATTCGGTCCGGTCACATCCGGAGCGAAAGCTTTGTCAACGGCCTTCCGCGTCCTGACCTACGACCGGCGCG
The DNA here is from genome assembly GCA_963701405.1 of uncultured Alphaproteobacteria bacterium. Taxonomy (GTDB): domain Bacteria; phylum Pseudomonadota; class Alphaproteobacteria; order Rhizobiales; family Beijerinckiaceae; genus Terripilifer. The sequence continues at coordinate 1,110 of CAVPAB010000004.1, forward strand.
GCCGCGGCGACTCCGGCGACAACGATCACTGGTCGATGGAGCGGGAGGTCGAGGACATCTCTGCTCTCATCGACCAGTTGGGCGGCAGCGCCCTGCTCTACGGTCACTCCTCCGGCGCCGTGCTCGCACTGCACGCGGCCCACCGCCTGCGTGGCCGGGTGCAGCGCGTTGTGCTGTACGACGCCTCGTGGGCGGCCGACGACACCGAGGCTGCGATCTACGCCGACCTGCGCGCTGAGGTCGACGCGCTGCTGTCTCGCGGGCGGAACGGACGTGCCCTTCAGCGCTTCCTGGTCGGCATCGGCATGCCGCGGGCCTTTGCAGCCCTCTTGCCGGTGATGCCCGGCTGGCGTCGGATGCGAGCGCTCGCCCCGACTCTGCGATACGACATCGACCTGACCGCACAACCGCCGCCGCTGGTGACCGCCTCCGAGATAACCGTTCCAACACATGTCATCGTCGGGCAGCGCAGCCCCCACGAACTGCACCGAGTAGCAAGTGCAGTGTCCGCCGCGATCCCAGGTGCCACCCACGAGGTCCTGCCCGGACAGGACCACATGGTCTCGGAGAAGGTGCTGCTTCCCAGCCTGGTCCGAGCGCTGTGCCCGGACCAGGTGTCCCAACTCAGCCCCGACTGCCGAGGCCGCCGCCAACTTGGCACGGGATCCCCGAAGAGCCGCTAGCCAGACGCAGATCTGCTGCACGGAGGGTAACGGGTGGGTCGAGCCGCGCCCCGCAGCCGAACCTCATCCGGGAACGCCGCGTGTCAACGTACGCACTCGCGTTCGGCCGTCCCAAGAGATCCGTCCGGTCAAGATTTCCGAGCAGGTGCCTTATGCGAGCGCACGCCCTGTCGGCCCGCCGTACTCCCTGACTGGGTGGGCACGCACACACGAGCGGTGGCGACCGGCCGACCGAACACTTCGCATGTGTTGCGAACCTTCGTATCGCGATGCAGCAAGCAGGGCCTCTCTCAATTCGGCACGTCAGAGCTTTCACTATCCGCGGCATGACCGGGCGTTATCAGTTGTACTAGCCAGGCCGAGCGACGAGCACAGACTCGAAGTAGCGCCCGTCCTCATCCGCGGGACGCTCAGGGATTACGGCACGCCACAGTGCGAGGAGCAGATCTGGAGCGGTGACGGAACGCCCGCGCTCGGCGACCTCGGTTCGGTCGTGTTCGCTCAGCCGCTGGATCAGTTCATTCGCCGGAGTGCCGAAGATGTCGAAGCCACGGTACGAGACGACGTCCTCGCCGCTCCGGGGTCGGCCGAACTCGATGGCCTCCACGAAGTCTTCGCGGTCGAAGTAGATGAAGATCGACAGACCCGAAGGGCGTTCCAGAACGAGCGATGGGCTGGCTTCATCACCTCGGCGGAACTCTGATGGATTGCCGAGTGCAAGGCAATGCCTGCGCGCCTCCGAGCGCGTGGACCCGATACGGATGCCCGCCGCTTCGGTCGGCGGCCGCAGGTGGATGTCCATGCGCCGAGTACATCATCCAGACGACCGCTCATCGGCACGACCGCGCGGACAGCGGCAGATGAGGACGTTCTCGCATCGAGATTCAAGGGCTGGCAGGATCTTTGTCGTGAGGCTGTTGGAGTTCTGGCCCGACTACGGTCCGGGGCCGTTGTGGACCGAGGACGGCAAGCCCGCGGACCTACGGTCGCTGGCCTCGCCAGTGAACTGGTCGAGGAAGCGCTCGAGTTCGGAACGGCCAGTACGCCGAGGAGAAGATCCCAGTCGACGGTAACGGCGATAGTGCTTGGCTGGGCGAAGGCAGAAGCCTCCTTCGCCGGACGCGAGACGCACTCGCATCTGATTTCAAGGTCGTCGTCACGGAACCCTGGTGGAGAAGACCCGACCTGATCGCGGCACATGGACGCGTCTAGTCGCGAGAGAGTCGAATGCCCATGCCGACGCCACCGGCGAGTACACCCACAGCGCCGCACGCACCAAGGGCGTAGAAGGCCGCCAGAATGAGTTCAGGGTCGCTGCTATTCGTCACTCCCATGCCACGCACAAACCCGGCGATGAGGAAGCAGAGAACGCCCAGAATGGCCGCGCTTGAGGGTCGCATGCGAAAAAGAGTCTTCCATGCGGCACGTTCGAGCATCACCATCGGCGGCATAGGAAGGCGTGCTTCGGGCACGGGGACGCCCCAAGAGCCCTGGCGAACAGTGTCAGCCAGGCGCGGCTGCTCGAGCCTGATCTGGGCTTCGATCTCGAACCGGCGAGGCGACCGGTTCGTCTACTGCCATCAGCACCACGTCATCCGACCTCGTCGATCAACGAAAGACAGAACGGATGGCCTGCTGGATCGCTGAAGACCAGACAATGAGCCGCGTTCGGCTGATGATCGAAACGCTCGGCCCCGGCGCGCACGACGCGGGTTGCGGCGATCTCGAGGTCCTCGACGAGGAAGTCTATGTGAAGCAACGCCGAATCATCAGGCCATCGAGGCGGGACGTAGTCTTCGACCCCCATGAACTCCAGGCGTGCACCGTCGCAGCGCATCGACGCCCACTCCATGTTGTGCACGAACGTGACCTGGCCGCCCGTGACATCGGCGTAGAAGGACGCTAATCCCGCCGGATCCGGACACGCCAAGGTGACTGAACTGAAGCGGATTGCGTCGGACATGCGCTCACGCTATCTGGCTTGCGTGCTCCGACCATGCCGAACGCGATAGGCGGTATGAAGCATTTCGGGCTCATCGCGACGGAACCGATGGGGACTCATGAACAGCAGGTGACTCAGGCTGTGCAAGGCAACTGGGCCCGCACCAGCGACCACCCTCCGGTGAATGCCGACTCGACGAGTGAAACGTCCGCTCATCGGCATGTCCGGCAACTGCCGGGCAGCCGGCAGGGGACAGTGAGGCGCTCTGGGGGCGTTTGTCGTCACGACTGCCGACATCAGGGCAGAGCGGGGTCTGGGTGGTCGGCCGCGAACTTGTCAGCGGCGTCGCCGTCGATGAGGGCATGGTCTACGAGCCATTCGACGGCGCGGCGCTGGGCTCGAATGTCACGCAGCGCGTGCCAGGCAGAGATGAGCTCGGGATGGTGCTCATAGAGCTGGTTCTTGAAACGACGGAACGCTCCCCGCCCCTGAAGCGCCCTGGCCAGGCGTCGGCCGGCCGCATCGTCGCTGATGCCCTCAGCGAAGTCGGCCATGTCCTGGTACCAGACGTACGACGGGATCGGGTCGATGGGAATGAGGTCCAGCTCGTCGATCTCGACGGGGTTCTCACCGTCGATGCCTGTGTCGCTGGTCCAGAACGCCACCTGGCCCGTTCGCGGGTCGAGCAGCCAACGGTGCTCGTAGTCGGTCTGATCCGCTAGCGCGGTTGCGATCTCCTCAACGTCGATTCCGGCTAGGTCGAACATCTGCTCAGGTTAGAACCCGAGTCCAGCGTCCTGGAAGGATGTCAGGACCGGGACGAGCCCAGGTGCGAAGTCGCGGCGGAATGACGCGCCTTGGCATCGCGCGGATCGCGGCATGAGCGGATGCTGCGGCGCCGCAGAACACCAGGTCCGGCCTTAGGCTCTGCCTCGGCTGAGCACACTGTCGAGAGGGGTAGTCGATGCCATCCAGCGAGCCAGTGTTGATCGAGAAGTTGGTAAGGCTGGGGGTCGAGGACCCGGAAGGCGCGGCGAGGTCCGAAATCACCGAAGACATCCCCCAGGTTGCTTTCGCCCGACTCGAGCGCCTCGTGCGTACGAGTCTGATGCGTCGACGCGAAAGCATGGACATCTGGTGGACCAACCTGCAACGGGAGCGAGAGCGTCGCCCGGACTCGCACTCAGCGACCGTGGCAGATGTGATCACCAAATGCCTCGACGCTGGGATCACGCTGGACGAACTGGGGTTGGTTGTCGAAGAGGTCGCGTCCGAGACAGCGCAGGGCTTCGCATACTTGCTCGGCGACCCCTACGACTACGAGCTCGGCGACCCGAGCGACTTGCCGTCGTGGGTGCTTTGCGAATTGAGTTCCAAAGATGAGGGCGGCCAATTGACCGGGCGGCCCATGGGGGCCCTGCATGAGTTTCTGGGGCCAAAGGAGTAGCGGCACACGCGCGGACAGTCGCACGCTCATCGGCACGACAGGAAAGCTTGGTCAGGTGCCGGAGGCCATGTAGGCGGCGAGGATGTAGTTGGGGTGCCGGTCGAGGTTCTTGCGGGCACGGTCGTAGCGCATGGTGGTCCGTGGGTCGGCGTGGCGGGCGGCGATCTGCACGTCGCGCAGGTCGACGCCGGCGTCGAGCATGGTGGTGACGAAGGTGTGGCGCAGCATGTGCGGGTGCATCCGCGGCAGCTTCACGCCGGCCTCCTCGGCGAGGCGGCGCAGCCGTCGGGTGGCGCAGTGCCGGTCCATCCGGGTGCCGCGGGAGGTCAGCAGGATGGCGCCGGTGGTCCGCTCGTCGATGGCCCGCTCGATGGCGCGGCTGACGGCCGGCGGCAGCGGGACGAGCACGACCTTGCCGCCCTTGCCGCGGACCCGCAGGACGCGGTGGCCGTGCTCCTCGCCGAGGTCTTCGATGTTGCTGCCGGTGGCCTCGAAGATCCGCAGTCCGAGGAGCCCGAGCATCGCGACCAGCGCGAAGTCGCATCGGTTGGCCGAGGTCCTCGCGGCAGCGAGCAGTGCCTCGAACTGCAGGTGGCTCAGCCCCAGGGTCGGCGACTCGGCCGGCACCGTCGGCCGGCGGACGTACTCGGCGGGTGAGTGCTCCAGGACGCCGTCGATGACGCAGGTGCGGTAGAACCCGGCGACGACCGACAGGCGACGCGACACCGTCGAGGGCTGGTACCGGCGGACCTCTTGCAGCCACCGGAGGTGAGGCTCGATGCTGAGGCCGTGTCGCTGTGAACGCATCGAGGCCCGGTCCTCACACCAGATCAAGAAGCCACGCAGGTCTGATTCTGTGTGCACCCGCGACTGTCCCTTGAACCGCGCCAGGTAGGCGGCGACAGCCAACCGCAGCATCGGGGATGTCGTGACGACGATGCCGGAGACGGCCGGTTCCGCTTGTGAGGTGTCCATGCACCCAGTGCTGAGCCACCAGTTCGAGGGCGTCAACCCTCACCAACGGCGGCAGTTTCGGATGGCCGCAGCGCACGCTATCTGCGGCATGTCCGGGCGCTCACGCCGGTGGAGCATCTACTCGCATGCCGTGATCGAACCACTGTTCTGAGATCACGGCACCGGTCTTGTCGTAGGTGCGGCTCAAGCCATGGCGGAAGTTGGCATGCCAGGCCTCCTCTGCTCGAAGCCGACCTGATGGATCCCACTCACGAGCGGGCCCTTCTTGAAGACCGCCGACGTATGTCAGTTCGCTATGAGTGCCGTCATTCATGGTCTCGTAGGCGATGCCCGTGAACGGTCTGCCCTGGTAGTGCATGACCAGTTCTGCCCCGAAGTCCAGTTCAGTGTCGGGCACTCGCAATGCGTTGTCTTCCTGGCCCTCATCCACCCAAGCACCATGCCACGACTTGCTTATCTTGCGCCCCCTCATCGGATGACCGCGCTTTCGCTGTCTGAGGCAGAAGCGTGCGTTCAGGCGAGAGCGATCCGGCCCGGGTCGACGCTGTCAGCGGGCCAAGCCATGTCCGCTGCGTCCACGAACCAAACAGGCCGGTCCAAGCCCTGGGCCAAGAGAGTGCCGACCTCCGCGACCCAGGTCGGCGATTGGCACTCGAAGATGAGAGCCGACAGAGACTTCGGGTGGGGCATCTGGCTGTCTCCGAGCTCCCATCCGTCCCACTCGGCGGGCGTCATCTCGACCGGGTAGATGTTGGTAAGGGGTGCGACAGAGCCGTCACAGTGGACTCCGTCATCGTTATTGACGAAGCGGATATCGGATCCGAACGCTGCTCGCACGCTGTGGAACAGATTTGGGTCGTCGCTCACGACAATCACGGACCGAGGCACGGTCGCAGGTTACCGATCTGCTCAACTGCTCATCGGCTGCCATGACCGACCAGCGGCCCCGGTTGCCGCAGCGCACGCCATCTGCGGCAAATTAGTGCGTTCTTCGGGGCCTGCTCAAGACTCGGCGCTCGGCTCGGAAGTGGGCGTCTCGTCCCAGTCGCGCAGTCTCTTCCACTCGTGGTCATGGATGAAGGCGCGCTCCCCTCGTGACCACTGTGCGATCGCGTCAGCGACCTCGGCAAGCCCGACACCAGCCACTTGGTAGTGACGTTGTGGTGAGCCGTCCCGATACTCCAGCAAGAGTGTGCCGTGGTGGTTGAACGCCTGAGCGTAGGAGTTGCGACGGCCGTCATCCACGATCACGAACCGGTCGGGTTCACGGAGCTCCCGTGCAATGAAGGCAAGCCATCGGTCTGGGACACCGACGGTGCCGTCCGGCGTCTGGATGGTCAATCGGGGCATGCCGTGATCTTCACGAGTTATGCGGTGTGGAGCAAACCGAAAGCGGCACGTCGGGCCTCAGCCCGACTGCCTTGCGGGATGCCTGCACGGTCAGCGGCATGTCAGTGCGTTGGACCGTACCCTCGTGGCATGCCTGACGACCGGGACTATGCAGCCCTCGGCGAACTTCTTTCCCGGCCTGAGCACTGGACCGAAGCGGACGCTGCCCGAGCGCGCTCGCTGCGCGAGCATCAAGCAGCTGCGGCTGCCGCTTACGACCAGAGGGACAAGGAGCGGGTGGCGTCTATGTGGGGTGTCGTGCGGCAACTCGATGACGCGTTGGCGGTCTGGGAGACCAACCGGTAGGGCGCACGCTGAGCGGCATGGTCGCGCTTTCACTATCAGCGGCAGATCCGGTTGCCGCGAGAACCAGGCAGCGTGCTCCTGCCCGGGGTTAGGGTCACCACACCGCGACTCGCGGGATGCCTGGTGATGGAGAACTGAAGGCGCCTAGATTGTCGGAGGTCCCGATGTGGTCGACGGTCATCGTTGTCCTGGTAGCGGCCGCACTCATCGTGTATGTCGGTGTCCGGCAGGCACGCCACCCCAGCCCGCCGGGCAAGCCGATGCTGAGGTCCGGTGATGCCGATCCCGACAGCCGGGACTGGAGTGGTCCGCCGACGGGCAGCGGCTTCTGACCTGGGCTCCACGCTCCGGGGGCCCGGCGCCGCCCGACGGCCGGCCGCAAACTCGGCGTGAGAGGTCGCTTCGTTGGCGGGTGTCCCAAGGACACGCGGACCTCCGGACGGGACGTGCAGCGGCGCGCGGACAGCGGCAGATCCGTGCGACCCCGAGGCGCGCCAGGCATCAGGGAGGTGCTGGAAATAAATCGAGCAGCGCGGGCACGCAGACCGTGCCAACATGACGGCGTGAACCAGGATCGTCCCGGACATCTCAGACGTGCTCGTCCCGACGACGCGGACCAGTTGCTGTCGCTGTGGGACCTGCTGTTCGCCGACACGGACCCGCCGACCGCCCCAGCGTGGAAGAACATGCGCACGACTGGTTCGCTCACCACGTCGACGACAGCACCAGCACACGACTCCCGGTCATCGACGTCCAGGGTTCAATCGTCGCCACCGCCATCGGCACGGTCGAGCTCGGCGTCCCGAACCCGCACTGCCCCCGGGGGCGGGCTGTCAGGCTGGCGAACGTCATCACCGTGCCGGGCCACCGAGGCCGTGGGTACGCGACGGCGCTTATCCGCGATGTCATCAGGTGGGCAGAGACAGTTGGCGCTGACCGCGTCGACCTCAGCGCGACGTCGGACGGCCAGCGGATCTACGAGCAAGCTTGGCTTCACCGGGACTTCAGCGCCGCGCATGAAACTGGTTCTCTGACCTCAGGTCGCCGGTGCGCACCGGATGAACGCAGACTCTCACATGAGCGCTTTCGCTATCCGCGGCACGAGAGTGCGTTCGCGCCTAGTGTGTCGCCATGGTCGCCCAGATTCCGATCTCAGTCGCTGCGCTTGTGCGCGGCGGTCTCGTGCTCCTGGTGCATCGCCATTCATCGCGTCGGTGGTATCCCGACTGCTGGGACCTCGTCGGCGGACATGTCGAGTCGGGCGAGTTGCCTCACCAGGCCGTCAGTCGGGAATGCCTCGAGAGAGCTCGGTGTCCACGTCCACGACCCCCTGCCCATTCCTCTGACGGTCAGCGACCGCACCCTCGACGTGCACGCGTTCCTCGTCACGCGCTGGGAAGGGGAACCTGTAACGCCGCACCCGAGGAGCACGACGATCTTCGCTGGTTCCGGCCCAGCGATCTCGCAGACTTGAAGATGGCCCACCCGGCCAGCCTGTCGAGCATCCTGAGCGCCGTCCAGGTCGCAACCGGTTAGCCGCTACGAACCGTCCGCTCGTCGGCACGACCGCGCGGACCGCGGCAGATGCGTGCGTCGCTAAATGGCAGGCCGCAGGTTGGTGGTAGCCTCGGCAACGATCCGCCCGCGGGCCGTCGTGGCGGGGCGCAAGGGCTGCCTCGGGGCCGCAGAACTCCGCAGGGTCGTAGAGCCATGCCGGCCGACCGACGTGCTCTGGAGGCTCCCACTCGTAGCGAGGGAACAGGTGTGCGTGCAGGTACGCGTCGGTGTTGCCGAGAATCTCGTAGTTCATCCGCCGGAAACCGCTATCGGTGGCCCGGCAGGCTGTCTCGACCGCTTGACCGAGAGTGTCCATGCTGTCGAGGAACTCCAGGCGCTGTCTCTTCGGCAAGTCGGTGAGCCGATCGATGCTCGGGTCGTCAACCAACAGAACGCAGTATCCAGGAAGGAACTGCGTGTCTCCGATGACTGCAAACGACTGGGGCATCTTGGCGAGAAGAGTCGGGTTGGTCCCGGCTCTCGCAGACCCGATGCGGTCCAACTTCCACGCGTCTGTCTTGGTCACCTGCGTCATCAAACACGAACCATCGGGTGTGCGCCCAGTCGACGCGGAACACTGGAGATCATGCCGGGCTCGGCACCTTCGAGCTTCGCCATCAGCGGCAGATCCGCGCGCGCTACCGCGCACACTATGCGGCATGTGAGTGCGTGGCTGGGGTCCGTCAGCCACGCAGAACTCGTTGCCTTCAGGGTCCAGCATGACCACGTGTCCGAGGGCCTCGCCGTAGTGTTCCTCGCGGACAACGGTGGCACCGAGCGCGACGAGTTCGGGCACCTTGGCTCGTATCAGTCGCTCCCGGACGGTCATGTCCCAGGGCCCTTCACCGGCTACGCGGATGTCGATGTGTATTCGGTTCTTCGCCGTCTTGCCTTCCGGCACCCGCAGCCATCGATAGCAGGGCCTTTGCCCTCGGGATCGACGATGGACGCGCCATCGGGGCGTCGTAACCCGGTTCCGACACGTAACCGAGGGCCTTCGCCCGAGAAGTCCGCCAACAAGTGGGGGTTCTTCGCGTCACATCCAAGGGTCCAGTGGGTAGCCATGACGGGAAGGGTAGGCGGGATTCGGATGACGCGCTTCGGGAACGGCGTCGCTGTCCGCAACCACCCAGCGTGACGCCCCACCCGATTACGAACGCCCTCATCTCGGCAGATCCGGTAACGCGGATGCCTAGCACGCTACGGCCAATAGGTGACGCCCGGTGACGGTCGCCGGGCGCTACCGGGCCGACGCCCGCCTCGGTCTGTCGGGATTCTTTGCCGAGCCGTGGCCGGGTCGAGACCCGACGGACCCCCGCGCCCGGCCACAATCGCACTCATGACGGGGGAGCGTCGTGACGAGACGGTGCGGACGCTGGCAGCGCTGGCGTCCCCGCTGACCGTGCTCTCCCTGGTTCTGCTCGCACTAAACGACCATGTGCTCAAGCAGGCCTGGCCGGGGTGGGTGACCGGCAAGCTCAGCGACGTCGCCGGGCTCGTCGTCGCGCCGCTGGTGCTCGCCGTGCCGCTGGCCCTCCTCCGGGTGCCTCGACCTGCGCTCACCGCGGTGCTGGCCACCGGCGTGGGCTTCGTGCTCGTGAAGACGACCGAGACGGGGGCATCGGTCGCGACCGACCTGTGGTCGGCGGTCGCCGGCCCGTCGTACCTGCTGCGCGACCCCACCGACCTGCTTGCGCTGCCTGCGCTCCTGGTGGCGCTGCGCGTGCACAGGCTGGCAGGCCGCCGGCGTCAACCGCTGCGCCGGCGTGCGCGAGCCACCGTCGGCGCCGTGCTGCTGCCGTTCGCCGTGCTGGCCACGGCAGCCACCTCGCCCTGCGACGACGGTGAGGCAGGCATTGCCGTGCTCGAGGGGCTCTGGGAGACCGACGACGGTGGTTGGGAGCGGGGATCGCGGGTCGTCTACGACTACGTCTACGTGATGCACCCGACGCCGACGGGCCTCCGCATCCGAACGCTCTCAGGGCTGGAGCAGGAACGGGTCGTCGAGTGGGGGCCGTGGACCCGGGCGGCGTGCGACCCGGTCCGGCCACGAGCGAACGGCCTTCTTCGCCCAGTCTCCGGACACTTCGCGGAACAGGCTGTCCTCGCGCTCCTCGGCGGCGAAGCTCTTCACCGCGGCGTTGCCGGTGACGGAATCCGCGATCACGCCGCTCATGCGCGAATCCTGCTCGCGGGCGGCGATGTTGGCGGGGCGAACGTAGAGCACCGAGAGCGCGATGGTGACGATGAGGAAGACGGCGATTGAAACCGCGACGATCATCCCCAGCATCGGCCAGCGCCACCAGAAAATTCCGCACACGCCGACGACGACGATGAACGCCGGCAGCAGCCCGAAGGCCATCGTGTCGGTGAACGTGTCGTAGGCGCTCATGCCGCGCGTGATCTTGCGCACGGTCGAGCCCGCGAACGAATTCGCGTGCCAGTCGGACGAGAAGCGCTGCACCTTGCCGAACGCGTCGCGTCCGATGGCGACGATGGTGCGCGCGCTGAGACGATTGAGCAGGAACGTGACGAGCTGGCGCGAGATGGCGAACAGCGCGCCAAGACCGATGAAGATCGCGAGCGCGCGCCACACGGGCGCCGTGTCGGCGCGCGAGCCGGACGCGATGGCGTCGATCACCACGCCTGACGCAAGCGGGACGCTGACATCCACGAGCGTCGAGGCGATGCGCGCGGCCAGCAGCACGCCGAACAGGCCGGGGAACATGAGCCAGTAATGCGTCACGAAGCGCATGACGCGCGTGTACTTGGAGCCTTGCTTGGCTGAGCCTTCTTTGTTCGGTTCGGTCATGCAGTTCCAATATAAGGGCTCGAGCCGCCACGCAAAGGCGGCCTATCCGTTCACGCGCTCGACCTTGGACACGACGCTGGACTGCTTGAGCTGGGACAGGATCCCGCTCAGGTGCTTGAGGTCGCGCACTTCCAGGTCGAGCACGATGTCGCGCACGTCGTGGGAGCGGTTGACGAACTGCACGTGGTCGATGTTCGCGCCCGTTTCGCCGATCAGCCCGGCGATGACGCCCAGCGTGCCCGGCTCGTTGATGGCCGAGACCACGATCTGCGCGGGATAGAGGCCCATGTGCTCCTCCTCGATGTCCCAGCGCACGTCGAGCCAGCGCTCGGGCTGGTCGTCGAACTGGGTGAGCGCGGGCGACTGGATCGGGTAGATCGTGATCCCTTCGCCGGGCGTGAGGATGCCGACGATGCGGTCGCCCGGCACCGCGCCGCCGATGGGCGCGAAGCGCACCGGCAGATCGCCGCCAAGGCCACGAATGGGAATCGAGCCGGAGGAGGCGGGCTGATCGGACCCGGGCACCTTGAAGACGAGGCTGTCGGCCTTGCGCAGGCCGAACCAGCCGGACTCGCCCTTGGACGGTCCGCCGCCCGACAGGCGCTCGGGCACGAATTCGGGATGTACGGCCTTCACGACGTCGCCGGAGAACATCTCGCCGCGGCCCACCGCCGCGAGCACGTCCTCGGCGTTGCTGCGCGCAAGACGCGGCAGGGCCGCCTTGAGCTTTTCAGGCGAGAACGTCTTGCCGGCGCGCTCGAACGCGCGCTTGACGATCTGGCGTCCAAGCTCGGCGTATTGCGAACGCACGGCCTCGCGCGTGGCGCGGCGGATCGCGGCGCGCGCCTTGCCGGTGACGACGAGCGTCTCCCATGCGGCGGGCGGCGTCTGCCCTTCCGCCGTCACGATGCTCGACCTCGTCGCCGTTCTGCAATTCCGACAGGAGCGGCGCGATGCGGCCGTTGATGCGCGCGCCCACGGCCTTGTTGCCGATGTCGGTGTGCACCGCATAGGCGAAGTCGATCGGCGTCGCGCCGCGCGGCAGCGCGATGAGCCGGCCCTTCGGCGTGAAGCAGAACACCTGGTCGTGAAAGAGTTCGAGCTTGGTGTGTTCGAGAAACTCTTCGGGCGTGTCGCCTTCGCCGAGCAGTTCGATGGTGCGCCGCAGCCATCCGTAGGCGCGGCTCTCGCGCTCCATCGCATCGGTGTCGGAGACGCGGCCTTCCTTGTAGAGCGTGTGCGCGGCGATGCCGTTCTCGGCGATGTCGTCCATCTCGCGCGTGCGCACCTGCAGTTCGACGCGCTGGCGGCCGGGACCGATCACGGTGGTGTGGATGGAGCGATAATCGTTCTGCTTGGGCGTCGAGATGTAATCCTTGAAACGGCCCGGAACGACCGGCCATTTCGTGTGCACGACGCCAAGGACCCGATAGCAATCGTCGACGGATCCGACGATCACGCGGAAGCCGTAGATGTCCGACAATTGCTCGAACGAGACGGACTTTCGCTCCATCTTGCGCCAGATGGAGTAAGGCGATTTCTCGCGGCCCTTCACATCCGCCTTGATGCCGCGCGCGCTGAGTTCGGCGGCAAGCTCGTTCTCGATTCGCGCGATGACGGCGCCGTTGCTGGCGCGCAGATCGGTCAGCCGCGCCTCGATCATCGCGTCGGCTTCAGGCGTCAGCGTGCGGAACGACAGGTTCTCGAGTTCGTCGCGCAGGCTCTGCATGCCCATGCGTCCGGCGAGCGGCGCATAGATGTCGAGGGTTTCCTCGGCGATGCGCCGGCGCTTGCTCTCGGGCACGAAATGCAGCGTGCGCATGTTGTGCAGCCGGTCGGCCAGCTTGACGAGCAGCACGCGCACGTCGGCGGAGATCGCCAGCAGGAGCTTGCGGAAATTCTCCGCCTGTTCGGCGCGCTTGGAGACGAGGTCGAGCTTCTTGATCTTGGTCAGCCCCTCGACGAGCTGGCCGATCTCCGCGCCGAAGATCTGGTCGATCTCCTCGCGCGTCGTGGACGTGTCCTCGATCGTGTCGTGGAGCACCGCCGCGACGATGGTCGCGTCGTCGAGCCGCATTTCCGTCAGGATGGCGGCGACTTCGAGAGGATGGCTGAAATAGGGGTCGCCGGAGGCGCGCTTCTGCACGCCGTGGGCGCGCATCGCGTAGACGTAGGCCTTGTTGAGCAGTTCCTCGTCCGCGTGCGGATTGTACCGGCGCACGCGTTCGACGAGTTCATACTGCCGCATCATTGCAAGGGACGTCCCGAAAAGGCCCCGATTGACCTCTTCGGAATATCGGCTTTCACGCCGCCGCACACAAGGGCGGCGGAACGGCGTCGTGCGCTTTGGTCAACGAAGCGGATCGCTCGCCCGGGCGAGGCCCACGCGAGGATGGCGATTACTCGCCTTCGTCGTCGGTCTCGGCCGGAGGCACGAGGCCTTCGAGGCCGCGCAGGAGGTCTTCCTCGGTCATGCGGTCGAACTGGACCTCGCCGGTCGGATCGTCCGGCGCGCCGGCGGCGACGGTGAGGGCGGGAACGACCTCGGCCTCGGGCTCGTCCACTTCGACGTGCTTCTGCAGCGAGTGGATCAGATCCTCGCGCAGGTCTTCGGGCTGCATGGTGGCATCGGCGATCTCGCGCAGCGCGACGACGGGATTCTTGTCGTTGTCGCGGTCGATCGTGATCGGCTGCCCCGCGGAGATGAGGCGGGCGCGGTGGCTTGCCAGAAGGACGAGGTCGAAGCGGTTCTCGACCTTGTCGATGCAGTCTTCGACGGTGACGCGTGCCATTGCGGCCTCCAGAGGGCGATTAACGCTCGTGGCTGTGGGAGGCGCCTCATTACGGCATCCGGCATCGGCGCGCAACCTCCAAGGCTCGGCGCAGCGCGCCGGCCGGGGCGCCGCTCGCCGGCCGCCCGGGCGGGGAATATCAGTGTAAGAATAGTGCGGGCCTATACAGGCGGGCGGCTCGCTCCATGGTAAAGCCCGAGTTTAGCGGGCTTGCGAGAAGCTTCAACTTAAGTTGACGCATATCAAGGCCGTCATCTTCACTTGAATGCTTGACTGACAACGCGCGCGGATGGAAGGTACGCGTACTGTACGCATGCGTGACTTCTGAGTCGGAACAGTATTGATCTTCGCTGTTTAATTCGTATTTTCAGCGATGCTTCCGGCGTGAGTGGCCCATGCGCGCCTATTTCGGCACAACCCCGATGGGTAGGAATATTATGGCTGATCAGGAGCGAATTGCTCTTTTTATAGACGGCGCCAATCTTTACGCGACAGCGAAGTCCCTCGGGTTCGACATCGACTACAAGCGACTCCTGAAGGAGTTCCAGAACCGGGGCCGGCTGATCCGCGCCTTCTATTACACGGCGCTGGTGGAGGATCAGGAGTATTCCTCGATCCGCCCGCTGATCGACTGGCTGGACTACAACGGCTACGCGGTCGTGACCAAGCCGACCAAGGAGTTCGTCGATTCGCTGGGTCGCCGCAAGGTCAAGGGCAACATGGACATCGAACTGGCGGTCGACGCCATGGAGATGGCCGAGCGCATCGACCACATGGTCCTCTTCTCGGGCGACGGCGACTTCCGCTGCCTCGTCGAAGCTGTGCAACGCAAGGGCGTACGCGTCTCGGTGGTCTCGACCATCACCACGCACCCGCCTATGGTGGCCGACGAATTGCGCCGGCAGGCCGACGAGTTCGTGGACCTGTTGCACCTGTCCCAGAAAATCGGCCGCGACCCGGCCGAACGGCAGGAAAGGCCGCCCCGCTTCGTGCAGGAACGCCGGCCGCTGGGCCCCGGACAAACGCAGCCGTCCGACGCGGAGTCATAAGGACGGGCACGCTTGCCGCCGGCAAAGACTGGAAAGAAGCCGATCCCGGGCTCCGCTGCCAACGCCGCGGAGCCCGATCGCAATTGTCCGCTGTGTCCAAGGCTCGCCGCCTTCCGCGCCGAGGCGCGCGCGAAGGAGCCCGGCTGGCACAACGCGCCCGTCCCGTCCTGGGGCGACCTCGCGGCGCCTCTCCTGATCGTTGGCCTCGCGCCCGGGTTGCGCGGCGCCAATCGCACCGGGCGGCCTTTCACCGGCGACTGGGCCGGCGACCTGCTCTACGCGACCCTGCTCGAATTCGGCTTCGCGACCGGCGTCTATGACGAGCGGCCCGACGACGGGCTGACGCTCGTGGGGTGCCGCGTCACCAACGCGGTGCGCTGCGTGCCGCCGCAGAACAAGCCGACGCCGGCGGAGATCAACACGTGCCGCCGGTTCCTCTCGCACGCCATTGATCTGGGCGAACCACGCGCGCTGGTCGCGCTGGGACGGATCGCGCACGAGAGCGTGCTGCGGGCGCTGGGCGCGCGCCTCGTCGACTTTCCGTTCGCCCATGGGGCCGAGCACCAGATCGCCCACCCGGTTCGCGGCGCGCCGCTCAGGCTTTTCGACAGCTACCATTGCTCCCGCTACAACACGAACACGGGCGTGTTGACCGAGGCCATGTTTCGCAACGTCTTCAAAAGCGTGCGAGCGTTTCTCGACTGATCAATTCAACGTTGGGCGAACCGCATGGAAGCGCGTAACCTGCCTTCATTCAAACGAACGAGCGCAACCGGAGGAACATCCCATGCTTGACCGCCGCAGATTCCTGACCCTGACAGCGGGGGTCGCAGCCGCATCGGCCTTGCCGCGCTTCGCCCTGGCGCAGGACGCCGCCAAGCCATTCTCCCTTCCCGCGCTCGGCTACCCCTACGAGGCGCTGGAGCCGCACATCGACGCGCAGACGATGAACATCCATCACACGCGCCACCATCAGGCGTACGTGAACAACGCCAACGCGGCGGCCGAACGCTGGCCCGAGCTGGCGAAGATGAAGGTGGAGGACGTCCTTCGCGATCTTGCCAAGGCGCCTGAAGCGGTTCGCACGGCGATTCGGAATAACCTCGGAGGCCATTGGACTCACACACATTTTTGGGACGTCATGACGCCCGGCGGCGCCAAGGAGCCCCAAGGCGACCTGAAGGCCGCCATCGACCAGGCCTTCGGCGGGTTCGACAAGATGAAGGAGCGGATGAACCAGGCGGGCGCGGGCCGTTTCGGTTCGGGCTGGGCGTGGCTGATCGTCAACAAGGACGGCAAGCTCGACGTCATCTCCACCGCTAATCAAGATACGCCGCTGGAGCTGGGCGCGCGCGCCACTGTGCTCGGCGTCGACGTGTGGGAGCACGCCTATTACCTGAAGTACCAGAACCGCCGCCCCGACTACCTCGCGGCGTGGTGGAACACGGTGAACTGGGACAAGGCGTCGGCGAACTTCAAGAAGGCCTGAGCCTTAAGCGGCATCGGCGCGGTCAGTCCGCGCTGATGCCCGCGTCCCTGATGATCGCGCCCCAGCGCACGATCTCGGTCGGGGTGTACTTCGCCAGGTAGGCCGGCGTGCGACGCTCCTTCGCGGGAACCGAGACGCCGATCTTTGTGAAGCGCTCGATCACCGACGGCGTCTCGACGGTCTGGTCGACGGCTGCGGCGAGCTTCTGGACGATTGCGTCCGGCGCGCCCTTGGGCAGGAGCAGCGCCTGCCAGGAGCCGCAGTCGAGCCCCTGCACGCCCTGCTCCAGCGCCGTGGGGAGGTTCGGCAGCGAGGTGACACGTTCGGTCCCCAGAACCGCGATGGCCTTGATGTTGCCGGCCTCCACCTGCGCGGCGACGGTCGACACCTGCTCGGCCATGAAGTCGAGGCGCCCGGCGATCAGGTCCTGCAGCGCGGGCCCGGAGCCGCGATAGGGCACGTGGGTGACCTTCGTGCCGTTGATCTTGTCCATGATGAGCGGGCACACGTGGCTGCCCGAGCCCGCCCCCGCCGACCCGTAGGAGATCTTCGCCTCGTTGGCCTTCACGTAGGCGAAGAAGCCCTTCATGTCCTGCGCCGGGAAGTCCTTGCGCGCGACGAGCACGCGGGCCTGATCGGCGAACATGGAGACGAAGGTGAAATCCCTGTTTCCGTCCACCAGCGGCTTCTTGTAGATCGCCTGGTTCTGGGCCAGCACGGCGCTGCCGCCGTAGAGCACGGTGTATCCGTCGGGCGGCGCCTGCGCGACGCGCAGCGAGCCGATCATGCCGCCGGCGCCGGCGACGTTCTCGACGACGATCTGCTGGCCGAGAATTTCGCCCATCCGCTGGCCGATGATGCGCGCCACCGTGTCCACCGGACCGCCGGCCGCATAAGGCACAACCAGAGTGATCGTGCGATTGGGGTAATCGCCCGCGCCCTGCGTCTGCGCGAGCGCCGGCGCTTGCCACCCCGCGCTTGCCGCCAGAGCGAAGGCGGCCGCCGTCAATCGTCCCCTGATACGCTTTGCCATGGTACGCCCCTCCGCGTCCGGCGCTTTGCGCGCTGGGGCAAGATTGCCGGGCGGCGGGCTCGAACGCAAGACGAACGCGAGCGCGACGGCGTCGCGTTGCGCTCGGCTAGATTTCCTTCGCCTGAAGCCAGGCGTTGCACTCGATGTTGTTCTGACTGTCGACCATGTACTCGAGCGAGGCCAGCGTGACTTCAGCCACGAAGCTGCGTCCGTTCGCATGGAAGCGAACCTTCTCGCCGAGAACCGGGAGAACCGGCGTGCGCGCGTCGGGCGGCAGCACCTCGCGGAAACTAATGACCGGAACGCCCGCGCTGTCCTCGACGCGCCAAACAAGGACCTGTCTCATCTGTATGGGCATGCTGCGCCTCCCTCTGCTGTCACGCTCAAGGTAGCGGCGCATGAAGGCGGGATTAAGGCCCGGCTCATGTAGTGAGCGCAGAGAGCGAGCCCGTCAGCCCTTGTCGCGCATGAGGCGGGCCTTCTCGCGGCCCCAGTCGCGCTGCTTCTCGGCCTCGCGCTTGTCGTGCAGCTTCTTGCCCTTGGCGAGCGCGATCTGCAGCTTCGCCCGGCCCTTCTCGTTGAAATAGAGCTTCAGGGGCACGATCGTCATGCCCTCGCGCTCGACGCCCTGGGCGAGGCGCGCGATCTCGCGGGCCTTGAGCAGCAAGCGGCGCGGGCGGCGCGGCTCGTGGTTCATCCGGTTGGCCTGCAGGTATTCGGGAATGTTGGCGTTGATGAGCTCGACGTCGCCCCTGCGCGAGACGCCGACATAGCTCTCCGCGATCGTCGCCTTGCCGGTGCGCAGCGACTTCACCTCCGAGCCGGTCAGCGAAATGCCGGCCTCCAGCGTGTCGCCGACGGCGAACTCGTAGCGCGCGCGGCGATTGTCCGCGACGACCTTGAAGTTTGGATTTTCCTTCGTCGCCATCAGGCGCCCGGCTCCTTCAACCTGTTCATCAGCTCGAGCGCTTCGATCTGCTCGCCCCGTCCGGCAAGCGCCGTCTCCACGCCGCGCCGGTCCGCATCGGACCGGTTCTGCGAAAGCTTGAACTTGCCTTTCAACTCAGACACCTCGATCTCGATCCCGACAATGGCTGACATCTGGGCTTCCATATAGGGACGCGGCGCGTCTTCCACCGCCCAGGGCCGCTCGAATTCGCGTTCGTGCGTTTGCGTGAGCTCGCCGACCTGTCCGCGAATCCAGTCCTTCGAGTCCCGCACGCGGACCGTTCCGCGGGCCTGGACCATCGCATAATTCCACGTCGGCACGACCTTGCCGTGTTCGGCCTTCGATGGATACCAGCCCGGCGACACGTAATGGTCCGGGCCCCGGAAGACGACCAGCGCCTCGCGCCCGTCCGCATCGCGCCAGAGCGGATTGGCTCGCGCGACATGGGCGCGAAGGCGGCCGTGAGGCTCTGTTGCTGCGTCCAGCAGAAACGGCACGGCGTCGGCGCTTGCGCGACCCTCGCGCGCGATCACCAGCAGCCCGAGCGGATGGGCGCGGATGAACGCATGGAGCGCCTCGCGATCCTCGACGATGAAATGAGGCGGTTCATACATGCGCGTCCGCCGCTCCCTGCCGCGCCCGGCGAACGGGCGCGCGCGTCAGAGAAGCCCCGCGAAGGCCATCGCCTCGCGCAGTTTCGCCTTGTTGGCGTCGACCATCGGCACCAGCGGCAGGCGGACGTCCTCGCCCACAATTCCGAGCTGCGACAGGCCGTACTTGGCGCCGGTGACGCCCGCCTCGAGGAATGTCGCCAGATGCAGCGGCGTCAGGCGATCCTGTATGGCAAGAGCCGTCTTCGCGTCGCCCGCGTCCCACGCCTTCTGCAATTGCGCGCACAGAGAAGGCGCGATGTTGGAGACGACCGAAATGCAGCCGTGCGCGCCGGCTGCGAACGTCGAGAGCGCGGTTATGTCGTCGCCCGAAAACTGGATGAACTCCGGCCCCATGGCCGCGCGCTGCATCGAGATGCGCCCGACATTGCCGGTGGCGTCCTTCACGCCGGCGATGTTCTTCAGCTCGAACAGCCGCTTCATCGTGTCGACGGAGATGTCGATCACCGAGCGCGGCGGGATGTTGTACATGATGATCGGGATGCCGATGGCGTCGTTGATCGCCTTGAAGTGGCGATAGAGCCCTTCCTGGTTGGGCTTGTTGTAATAGGGCGCGACGATCAGCACGGCGTCGGCGCCGGCCTTTTCGGCGTGGCGGGCGAGTTCGACGGCCTCGAGCGTGTTGTTGGAGCCCGCGCCCGCAATGACGGGCACGCGGCCGCGCGCCTCGGCGATGCACGTCTCGACGACGCGGCGGTGCTCTTCGTGGGACAGCGTGGGGGATTCGCCGGTCGTGCCGACGGGCACAAGCCCCTGAATTCCCTGCTCAATCTGCCAGTTCACGAGCTTGCGGAAGGCGGCCTCGTCGAGGGCGCCGTCGCGGAACGGCGTCACCAGAGCGCTCATCCAGCCCTTCAATTGCTTGCCCGCCGCCATGGCCCAATACCCTCTGCAATCTGATCAATCCGGCCGGCTCTTTGGAAAACCCGGCGTAAACAATGAGGTGAGCGCCCAACCCTTGCCGCATTTAGACGGTCACCTGAGGTCGGCAAGCAATACAAGCTGGCGGCAGACGTGGAAAGAGGCCAGCGCACAGAGATCGCTACCGCCGTGGGGGCTCGGCGGACACGCATAGCGGCAGGACGCCGCGGGCGTGGTTAGCGAAGCGTAAACCCTGAGCGCGCACGCTGCGCTCACCCGAACCATACGAGGGCCCCGCCTTGCGACTGTTCGCTCCGCGCACCTATTTCGGCCTTGGCGTCATCGGCGTAGCCGTTGCTGCGCCCATGCTTGGCTACGGCCCTTCGCACTTCGGGGTGACGATCCCCGGCCTGCAGCGGGAGGCCGCCCGCGCCCCCGCGCCAGAGACGACAAAGACCCCGGCGCCCGCGGCGCAGGCCCCGGCCCCCGTCCAGCCCGCCGTCGCCGAAGCTGCGGCGCCGGTCCTGCCGGACGCGAAACCGACAGTCGTCGCCGCGCTGGCTCCCATTCCGGTCGCGACCGACGCCGTGAGCGCGATTTCGGCCGTCGCCGGCCGCGTCGCCCCGCCAGCCGCCGATGTTCCTGGAACCGCCTATGCGCCAGCGCCCCAGCTCGCGCCCGAGATCGCGGCCGCGCGTCCTGCTGCGCCCGCCCATGATCCCCTGCCCGAGCGCGCGGACGCCGCGGCTCTGCGCGCGGCCATCGCCGCCTATCGATCCGGCGATCTCGCCAAGGGCGACGAGGCTGCGAAGGCGGCCCTGGACGAGGTCGGCCGCACAACGCTCGAATGGACTGCCCTGCGCCTGCAGGCCAAGGCCGCGGGCCACCAGCGCATCGCCGCCTTCATCGACAAGAATCCCGACTGGCCGACGGCCGGATTCCTGCAGTCGCGTCTCGAGGACGCGCTCTACGTGAACAAGGCGCCCCATGCACTCGTGCGCGAGCGCTTCGCCACGCGCGCGCCGGCCACGACGTCCGGACGGCTTGCTCTGGCGCGCGCGCATCTGGCCGCTGGCCGCAAGGCGGACGCCGAGGCGCTGGTGAAGAAGGCCTGGCGCGAAGACGACATGGGCTCGTGGACCGAAGGCGCCATCCGCAAGGAGTTCGGCGAGATGCTGGACGTGGCGGATCATCGCTTCCGTTCGGCGCGCCTGTTCTACAAGGGCCAGCACGCCGCCTCGATGCGCGCCGCAGAACTCGTCGGCAAGGATTACGTCGCGCTGGCGAAGGCGCGCAGCGCGGTGCATCGCGAGGCCAACGCCACCAAGTTGATGGACGCCGTGTCGCCGGCCATGCGCGAGGACCCGAGCTATTCGTTCGCGCGCGTGCAGATTCTGCGCCGCGCCAACAAGCATGCGGAAGCAGCCGAAATCCTCGGCAAGCTGCGCGCATCGAAGGATCTCGTCGAGCCCGACGCCTGGTGGACCGAGCGCCGCATGATCGCGAGGCGCCTGCTGGACGCGGGCGACGCGAAGCTCGCCTACAAGACGGCGTCCGAGCATTCCGCCGTTTCGGCGGAGGACCGCATCGACGCCGAGTTCCACTCGGGCTGGATTTCGCTGCGCTTCGTGGGCGACGCGGAAGCCGCCGCCCGCCATTTCGCCACCGCCTTCGAGGTCGCGCGCACGCCGATCTCGCTGGCGCGCACGCTCTACTGGCAGGGCCGCGCAGCCGAAGCGCGCGAGCTCACAGACGCGGCCACCAGCTTCTATGCGCAGGCGGCCGAACATTCGAGCGCCTATTACGGACAGCTCGCGCGCGCGCGCCTCGGCCTCGAGGAGCAGCCCGTGCGCAAGGCGCGCGACATGGCGCAGGGCGACGCGCGGCTCGAGCCGATCCGCGCGGTCGAAGTGTTCGAGGCGATCGGCGATCGTGAACTGGCGTTCCGGCTGACGGTCGATCTCGCGCGCACGCTGGAGGACGAGACGCAGATCGCCGCGCTCGGCCACATGCTGGCGCGCGCGAAGGATGCGCGCGGCACCCTCATTGTCGGCAAGCTCGCTTCCCAGCGCGGCATCGCGCTCGACGACATCGCCTTCCCGACCTACGGCGTGCCCGACTTCGAGGCGCTCGCGCGCGCGGCCGAGAAGCCCGTCGTGTTCGCGATCGCGCGGCAGGAAAGCGCGTTCCAGTCCGACGTCGTCTCCCACGCGGGCGCCAAGGGGCTGATGCAGATGCTCACCTCCACGGCGCGCGTGACCGCCAAGCGCGCCGGCGTGCCGTTCGAGGAGCGCCGCCTGCTCACCGATCCGGCGTTCAACGCGCAACTGGGGTCGGCTCACCTGTCCGAGCTGATGGACGACCACGGCAATTCGCTGATCCTCACATTCGCCGCCTACAACGCCGGCGGGCCGCGCGTGCGCCAGTGGATCGCGGCCTATGGCGATCCGCGCCGCGCCGATGTCGACCCCATCGACTGGGTGGAGCGCATTCCGTTCACCGAGACGCGCAATTACGTGCAGCGCGTGGCGGAGAACGTCGCGATGTACCGCGCCCGTTTCGGCGCGCCGGACGCCCCTACCCTGGCCGCCCGCGACCTGCGCGCGCGCGAGGCCCGGCTCTCCGCGAAGCTCGACTGAGCGAGCATATCCTGCCACCGCCGCCTCCCCGCCCTTGCCGGGGCGGCGGCGATGGTTACTGTGTCGCCGCGCCAGCGGAGACGGACATGGTCGAGGATATCGCGGTCGAAAGCCGCTTCTATTCTGCCCCGGACGGATTGAAACTTCACGCCCGCGACTATGGCTCCGCCCTGTCGCCGGGAACGCCCGTTCTCTGCCTGCCGGGCCTTGCGCGCACGGCGGAGGATTTCGATGCGCTCGCCCGCGCGCTCGCGCACGGCGCTGCGGGCGAGCCACGCCGGGTCGTCGCGCTCGACTATCGCGGGCGCGGGCTCTCCGATCGCGATCCGAACTGGAAGAACTACGACCTGCGTGTCGAGAACGCCGACATTCTGGCGTCGATGGACGCGCTGGGCGTCGAGCATGCCATCTTCGTCGGCACGTCGCGCGGCGGGCTGCACACGATGATGACGGCGGCGACGCGCCCGGCGGCCATCAGGGCCGCGATCCTCAACGACATCGGCCCCGTCATCGAGGCGCAGGGACTGGCGCGCATCCGCCGCTATGTCGGCAAGCTGCCCTCGCCGCGCTCATGGAGCGACGCCGTCGACCTCGCCAGGAACGTCATGGACGCGCAGTTCACCGCCCTGAGCGACGACGAATGGCTCGCCTATGCGAAGCTGACCTTCGAGGAGAAGGACGGCCGCTTCATTCCCCGCTACGACACGCGCCTGATGAAGACGCTCGAAGGCGTCGATCTCGAAGCGCCGCTGCCGACCGCGTGGCCGCAGTTCGAAGGCCTCGCCGGCGTGCCCGTGCTGTCGCTGCGCGGAGAGAACTCGGACCTGCTGTCGGAAGAGACCGTCGTGGAAATGGGCAAGCGCCATCCCCGTTTCACGGCCCACACCGTCGCGGCTCAAGGCCATGCGCCGCTGCTGCTGGACGAGGCGACGATCGGCGTGATCGCGGAGTTCGTGATGCGCGCCGATGTCGGCTAGCCCGATCAATCGTTGAACTTCTCGCCAACATAGCTGTCGGGCCTCCAGCCGTCCGCCAGCTTCTGCGCCTGGTTCACCCAGCGGTCGCGCGCGGCGCGGCCCCGGAACGTGTCGAGGTTCTGGTCGACCCAGCGCAGGTTCATCTCGCTCCATTCGGCCATCTGCGCGAAGCGATAGACGCCCATTTCGTTGAGCATCGATTCGAGCTTGGGGCCCACGCCCCAGATGAGCTTGAGATCGTCGGCGCCCTCGGCCGGAGGCGCGGCCAACAAAGCGGGCTTGTGATCGTCGGAGACGATCTCGTTCGACGCCGCATCGACGCGCATCGCGTGGGCGGTGCGCGGCGCACCGAACGAAAATGCGTTCACGCCAGCCGTTTCGGACAGATCCTCGAGTTCATGGCGCACGCTGGCGATGCGCACATCATCCAGCGGCGCATCGGCATCCCGCGCCTGCACGCGGCCCATGCGCTGCGCGATCGAATGGGAGGTGTCGATGCCGGCGGCGAGAAGGCGCGCCTGCGCGATCCACATCTCGCGCTCGACGCGGCCGGGCGCGCCGATCCGCTCGCCGATGAACGCCGCATCCTCGGCGCCCCAGGAGGCGACGTCGGCGACCTTCGTGATCCTGAGCGCCGTGAGCTGGCTTGCGGCGTGGGGACCTATTCCGGCGATGGAGGTGAGCGCAAGGTCCGCATAACCTCCGGCCGCAGGCTCGGACGCGCCTGTGCGCGTGCGCGCGTCCGGCGCCTGCATCGCGGCCACCGCAGCGGCGGCGACAGCGGCGAGCCCTCCGTCCGGCGTCTCCATGGGCCTGGGCGAGGCGTCCTCCGCGCTGGCGTTGCGCTGCGAGAGAGGCGGCGCCAACGCGAGCCGCAACGGCTCGCCGATGAGGCCGCCGAACACGTAGCCGACCAGAAGCAGCAGGAGGACTTCGAAGCCGTGACCGACGCGCCCCGGCAGGAGATGCGTGACCGCGAGCCAGATCGCCAGCGCGGCGACGAACAAGCCGACGAGAAGGCTCGACGACGGCGCGTGCGGACGGCGGCGCTCCGCCGTCACCCATCCCACTGCAAGCCCCAGCAGCAGCGACACGGCGATCCACGGCAGATAGTGAGAGACGAGGTAGGACATCAGCGGCTCCCCTGACGCACGACGATGTCGACGCGGCGATTGCGGGCGCGGTCGCCCGCGCTCGCCTCGGGCGAGATGGCTGGCCTGTCCCACGCGAAGGCGAGCGTGGCGATGCGCTGCGCGGGCACGCCCGCCTCACGCAGCATCCGCGCCACGGCGCCGGCGCGAAGGCCCGACAGCTCCAGGTTTGGCGCGCGATTGCCGGCTCCGTCCGTGTGGCCGGAGATGAGGGCCGTGGCGCCGTCGCACGCGATCATCAGGCGCGCCACGCGCGCGATTTCGGACTCGAACTGCGGCTGCGGCCGGCCGCGCGCGCTGTCGAAATGAATGCGCGCCTCCGCAACGACACCGCGCGGGTCGGGCGCGCAGGACAGTGCGGCGCCCGATGAAGACGGCGCGCGGGCGCCATCCTGCGCGGTCGCTGCGGGCGCCGCGGAGGGCGACGCCTGCAGCGCGGCGAGATCGAGGCTGACGCCTGCCGGCAGCAGGCCCTTCAGTGTCGCGACGAGCTCGCTCGCCGGCCCGGCGGCGGCGCCGTTCAGCGACAGGGCGCCAGCTGCGAACGACACGGAGCCCGAGGACATGCCGGCGAGCGCGCCCAGGGCCGCGCGCGCGATCTCCGAAAAGCCCTGCGGGGCGCCGCGCGCGATGCGCGCCTCGTTGCGGAGCGCGACGCCGGGAAAAAGCGCCCGCGCCATCGCCAGCACGGCCTCGCGTGTCGCTTCATCGGGAAAAGCGCCGCGCAGCACGACGGCGCCGCCCTCACGCGCAACGCTGAACGCGTAAGGCTCGAGAAGCGGCGGCTGCACGTCGACGCGGGCGAGCGACACGCCCTGCGGCGCCGTGCGCAAGTCCAGCCGAACAGCGTCGTAGGCGTCGAAGTCGGCCGCCTCTCCTTCGAGCGCATACGACGCATCGGTGAGCGTGAAACGGCCCGCCGACATCCGCGCGACCTGCGAAAGCCCGTGCGCGGCGAATGTTGCGAAGCCCACGGGCTCACCGGAGGCGATCCTCGTGCGATCCACGACCTCGCGCCCGCCGTGGCCCGCAAGATCGAGCAGCAGCGCGCGCGTTTCGGGCGAGGGGGCGGCGCCGGAGAGGACGATGGCGTTCCCGGCGCGCTCGGCCGAGAAAACATAAGGCGAAAGCGGCGGCGGAGCCGGAGGCGGCAGCGCCTGCACGTCGAGACCGGCGAGCTTCAGTCCGGCCGGAAGAACACCGCCGACGGCGGCGCGCAACGCAGCCAACGCCGCGGAATCGGGCGTTTCGCCGGAGATGGAAAACTGGTCGTCGCTGACGCTCGCCCGGCCCGACATCAGCCGCGAGGCCTGAACCGCGATGAATTGCGCGGCAGTCTGAAAATCGACGGCGGCGGGCAGTCCGCTCGCAAGCTCCAGCGAGCCAGACGCGGCGCCCGGCGCCGCCGCCGTCTTCAAGGCGGCCATGAACGCGTCCCTGTCGACGGCGCCCGGCGCAAAGCCGGATGCGGCCAGACCAGCCGCCGTGCGCTCCACGGAGAACGTGAAGGGCCGCGCGGCGGTCGCCGATGGGGCTTCGGCGATCGCCGACGCAGGCGCGGCGACAGGCTCAGGCGTCCCCGGCGCCTCGACCGGCGCGGACGCTGGCGCAATGTCCAGACCGGCGACCTGCCGCACGCCCTCCAGCGCAAGGACGGCGGCCACGAGCCGCTCGGCGGCGGCGGCGTCCAGTCCCGCGGCCGACAGCGACACGTCGCGGCCGTTCACGCTCGCCTTTGCGCCGGCGTCCCTGGCGACCGCCTCGACGCGGGCGGCGACATCGCTCTCGACTTTCCCGATTTCAATCGTCAGCGCCGCGAAGAAAAGCACGGCCAGGGGCACGAGGCCCAAGGTCCCTCTGAAACGCAACATTCGCAAACCCGCCCGCGCCCGCACCTAAAAACCCCAGGCGACGAGAATAGCCAAGCCCACGCTGGACGCAACCGGCGTGACAGGCCCGCGCGCTTGCCATCGGCATGGGACTCCGGCATATGGGCGCGACGTTGACGCAGGGCGCAGCCCCGCATGAACGAGCCGGAGACGTGGCCGAGAGGCTGAAGGCGGCGGTTTGCTAAACCGTTATAGGGTTGTAAAGCCCTATCGAGGGTTCGAATCCCTCCGTCTCCGCCAATATCCAAGGCAAACCTCGTGGCGCGGCTGATCGCAGCAGCCGAACGACATACACATCTAACATTCGAGGCGCTGATCGAACCGGTTGTTCGTCGGTGAGCGCCGTGCGTGTGCCGATTGGTATTTGTCCGTTGCCAGAGTGAGCTTGGAGAATAGCTTCTCCGAAATTTCGACGAGCCTATGCTCAACTTCGTCGTTCATAGTGCGTCCTATTCCGCCCGCCGGCAGCTCGCCTGACTGTATTCACTGTCCGGAATTGCCGGCAACCCACACCGATGCACCACTTGCTCCGTTGACACGCACCGATACCCTACGGACGCTGATGAGGTTTCCATCCAGATCCGGAGGGCCGGTCGATGGCCACGCAGGCAGGTGATTTCGGGAACAACACCCTGGTCGGCATCAACGGCGAAGACAATTACCTCTTCGGCGACACTGATGGGATATTAGGCCCCTCCACCACGGGCGGCAACGACACGCTTACGGGCGGAGCGGACTCTGAGATTAACGAACTCATCGGCGACGGCAATACTATGACGTTCTCTACGGGCGGTGATGACACTCTTGCTGGTGGAACGAACGCTACTGTGAACCGCCTTGCTGGCGATGCCAATGATATGATCTCTTCCACAGGTGGAAATGACATCCTCACTGGCGGTGTGAATTCACACGATCTTCTTTTTGGAGACGCTCAGGATGACATGATCGCCTCCGTAGGCGGGAACGACGTCCTTTGGGCGGTTTCAGAACTCTCTTGAAAAACGCCTCCATGGCGACGCCCTGCACATGCTTTACTCCACGGGCGGGAATGACACACTCACGGGCGGGACCAACTCTGATAACTACCTCGTCGGCGATGGCGGCGACATGGACTTTTCCAAGGGCGGGAACGACGTCCTTACCGCTGGCGGAAGCACTGCCCTTAACCGCCTCTTCGGCAATTCCGGTGGGGACATGATCGCCTCCGCTGGCGGAAACGACACCCTTACGGCCGGGGAAGGCTCTGTTGAAAACCGCCTCTACGGGGACGGCTTTTCCATGCAGCACGGTTCGACAGGCGGTGACGACGTCCTCATCGGTGGGGCGGACGCGACCACCAACCGGCTCTACGGTGATGCCAGATCCATGATCTCGTCCACGGGCGGGAATGACACGCTTGAGGGCGGGGCTAACTCGACTATCAACTATCTTTTCGGTGACGCCGACTTAGCAATCGGTGTTGCAGGCGGGGATGACCGTCTTGTCAGCGGCACGAACGCCACCGATCATATGTGGGGCGACTTTCAGAGCCAGGATGGGTCTACAGGCGGTAACGACACTTTCGTGTTCGGGCCGCACAATGGTGACGACTACATTTACGATTTCCACCGGGGTGAAGACGTCATCTCTCTTAGTGGATATTACAAGAAGCCGATTCCAGCTGACCACATTCCCGCTCATGCGCTCAGTAAGATGAAGAGGCCCTATTACGAGACCGTGGACACCGATAACGACGGCGGCGCCGACAGCAGCTTGATCCACTTCGATGCCGAGAATAGCGTCACGGTTTACAACGTCACCAAACTCACCGGCGCGGATTTCGACATCCTGGCCTGAGAAACTCCGGCCTAAGCTTCTACTCGCTCCGTCCTGCCGGACAGTACCTTTCGTTTCAGTGAGGATCGGGACAAGTGCGCCGCGGTCTTCCATGCAAGCATTTCAAACCCTATCCGCGGGCGCTAGTCGGCAGGCTGG
Source organism: uncultured Alphaproteobacteria bacterium (assembly GCA_963701405.1). Classification (GTDB taxonomy): domain Bacteria; phylum Pseudomonadota; class Alphaproteobacteria; order Rhizobiales; family Beijerinckiaceae; genus Terripilifer. Next base: position 29,695 of record CAVPAB010000004.1, read on the forward strand.
CCCCGTTCCGGTCTCGATCTGGATGGCCACATGGCCGACACCGTAATGCTCCGCCAATTCCTCGGCTGTGCTGTGCAGAAATTCGTCGCCGGGATGGCCAGACGGAATGACCAGATGAACCGTTATCGCGGTGAGTGTGGTGCTCAACGGCCAAATATGAAGATCGTGGATATCCGCCACACCCGGCAGCTTGCGTAGCCACGCAGCAACGGCCTCCGAGTTTACGTCTGGCGGCGTGCCGTCAAACATCAGGCGACTTGCCGAACCCAAAAGACCGAAAGCTGCCCAGGCGATGACGAGGCTGACCAGGATGGCTGTCGCCGGGTCGAGCCAGGTCCATTGAGTAACCATCATGAGCCCGGCGGATAAGACGACCGCTCCAGAGACTGCAGCATCCGCCGCCATATGCAAATAAGCGCCTCTTGCGTTTAGGTCGTGACTGCTTTCGGCCCTAAAGAGCAACGCTGTCCCGAGATTGATGGCTATTCCTAAAGCCGCCACCAGCATCACGAGTCCTGCGGGAATTTCTGTCGGTGCGTCGAAGCGGTGGGTAGCCTCCCAGATCACCGCGCCTGCGCCGATCAGAATAGCCATGGCATTGGCCAAGGCTGCAAGGATCGTTCCCTTGCCGAAGCCATAGGTAAAGCTACCAGCAGGGGGCCTCCCGACAGCCCAAGCCGCCGCCCACGCTATCAGCAGCCCGCCAACGTCAGTGAGGTTGTGCGCAGCATCGGCGAGCAACGAGAGCGAACCTGTCCAGAACCCGGCAGCGGCTTCGATGCCTACAAAGCCACCATTTAGCAGAAGCGCCCACTTATATGCGGCGCTCATGCTTTTCGGTGCAGCAGTGGCGAGGTGGTGATGATGAGTCACTGGATAAACTTCCGTCGGGTCTGCCACCTCCGACCGGTCTGGCGACGGGACCTGTCCTCGAAGCAGCAGACTGTTGCTCTTTCAGCCGAGGGAAAGATGTTTGGTCGATTTTGTTCGCGTTGCTAGGTCAATTGCTAGTGCGACGGTCAGTTTCAGCCCGCCAGCCATCTCGCAACGTCTTCAGCCCTGGGAAGTCCGCCTGCGTGAACGACCTTGCCGTCCACAACGAGCCCCGGTGTGGAGAGAATCCCGAAGCCTGCAATCTGCGCGTAGTCGGTAACTTTCTCGACATTGACTTCCACGCCGAGGTTTTCAGCGGCGGTTCGGACCATGTCCTCAGTCGCTTTGCAGCGGGCGCAACCCGGTCCAAGAACCTTGATCTCTTTCATTGTCATTTCCTTCGTTCAGTTGAACAGCGCATTGAACAGGAAGCCGACCAACAGGATGCCGGCGCCGACGACTCCGATGAAGACCAGGATCAATTTGATCGACAGCACCTTGCGCAAGATGATCATTTCCGGCAGCGACAACGCAATGACGGACATCATGAAAGCCAGGACCGTTCCAAGCGCCGCACCCTTGCCGAGGAGAGCTTCGACGACGGGAATAATGCCCGCGGCATTGGAATACATGGGAATGCCGAGAAGGACGGCTGCCGGGACCGACCACCAAGAAGTCCTTGCCCATGATGGCTCCCAGCATGTCCGCCGGAACATAGCCGTGAATGAAAGCGCCCGCCGCGATTCCGGCGATGATCCATAGCCAGACCTTGCCTACGATTTCACGAACCGCTTCAATTCCGGCCTTGATCCGATCAACGATTGTCAACTGCTCGGAAGGCAGATCGACGGCGCCAGCGCGCACGTTGCGCACCCACTCTTCCAGCCAGTCTTCAAGGCGGAGGCGACCGATCACCCAACCGCCGACCGCAGCAATTGTCAGGCCGAACGCCAGGTAGGTCAGCGCAACCTTCCAGCCCAGAATTGCAAACAGCAGGCCAAGCGCAACTTCGTTGACCATCGGCGCGGCAATCAGAAACGAGAATGTAACGCCCAGCGGAACGCCTGCCGAGACGAAACCCACGAACAACGGTACTGCCGAACAGGAGCAGAAGGGCGTGAAGACGCCAAGCCCAGCTGCAGCGATGTTGCCAAGCCCTTCGTTCTTGCCAGCGAGCAGCGTACGCGTGCGCTCGGGTGAGAAGTAGCTGCGCACAACACCCATTGCGAACACGACGAGCGTCAGCAGCATGAGCACTTTGGGCGTGTCGTAAATGAAGAATTTCACAGCCTCGTAGGCGTGGCTGCCGCGCGTGAGCGGCAAGTGCGATACCGCCCACTCGGAAAATGGGACGAGTTGCCAATAGATAGCAAACCAAACCGTGACTCCGGCGAGCACGCCGAGGATCCACGGAGACGACGCTTCATCGCCATGTGGATTGTTCGAGACCGGTATGGTCATGCTGCATGTCTTTCTTAGCGCAGCGCCGCGGCGCGCGTTCGGTCAGCCAATGCTGACAGCAGGGCGACGGGACTGGTCATCAGACATCAAATATGCCCGATTTGCGCGCCGGGACGATTGATCTCCATCATCGCCCATCGCGTGGAGGAGGCTATCATTCGCTAATGAGTATACCTCTTCTGGAATACCGGGTCCGCGCGCACCGGGATGACGCAAATGGCAGCCTCGCGACCTGCAAGGACGCTGCGATCACCCTTGATACGGCTCTTGCGGGCAGAGACGACGCCTTCAATCCCGCCGAGTTGCTTTTGGCCGCGTTGGCGGCCTGCATCATCAAGGGGATCGAGCGCGTGACGCCGCTGCTGAAGTTCGATCTGCGTGGCGTAGAGGTGGCGCTCCACGCCGTACGTCAGGACGCTCCCCCAAAGATCATTTCCATAGACTACGAGCTGGTGGTGGACACTGACGAGGACGACCGGAGGCTTGATCTGTTGCATACCAATGTCCGGAAGTTCGGCACGATTTCCAACACCCTGGCGTTAGCAACCGAGCTGAAGGGCCGTATCCGGCGCAAGTAAGGAGGCTTGCGATTGGAAGATATTTCATCCATTCTGGATATATGGATGAGAATCAGACCATCGCCGCCCTGGCCGCCCTCGCGCAACCGACCCGCCTGCAGACCTTTCGGCTTCTGGTTGCACGGGAGCCCGACGGCGTACCGGCGGGCGAACTGGCGCGCCTGATCGCTGTCCCCCAGAACACCATGTCGGCGCACCTCGCCACCCTGTCGCGGGCCGGTCTGGTCCGTGGTGAGCGCCACAGCCGTTCGATCATTTACCGGGCGGATCTGGGCGTCCTGCGCCAGGTCGTCACGTTTCTTCTGAAGGACTGCTGCGGGGGCGCGCCGGACATCTGCGCGCCGCTGATTGCAGACCTGACCTCCTGTTGCCCTCCTGGAGCCCCCTGATGAGCGACGCCGTCTACAATGTTCTGTTTCTATGCACCGGAAACACCGCCCGTTCCGTGTTGGCGGAAGGGATTTTGCGCAAGGATGGCGCCGAACGTTTCCGAGCCTTCTCTGCTGGCAGCCAACCCAAGGGGGTCGTCAATCCCTTCGCCCTGAAGACGCTTGAAGCGTTCGGGTATCCAGCCGACGGTTTCCGCTCGAAGAGCTGGGAAGAGTTCGCCGCGCCCGATGCGCCGGTGATGGATTTCGTTTTCACCGTCTGCGACAGCGCCGCTGGCGAATCCTGCCCCCTCTGGCCTGGCCAGCCGATGACGGCGCATTGGGGCATCCCGGATCCCGCCGCAGTCGAAGGCACTGACATTGAAAAGCAGGCGGCGTTCACGCAAGCGTTTAGCTACCTTCGCAATCGGATCGGCGCCTTCGTCAACCTGCCGATCAAGAGCATCGACAATATGTCGCTTGGCGCAAAGTTGCGCGACATTGGCCGCATGGATGGATCGACCGGCAAGGCGAAGGACCAATAGCTTGTCCACGTTCGAGCGTTACCTCACCGTTTGGGTCTTCCTTTGCATCGTAGCCGGCATCGCTCTCGGCCATGCCGTGCCCGGCGTCTTTCGGGCCGTCAGCGCCGCCGAAGTGGCCAAGGTCAATCTGCCCGTCGCCGTGCTGATCTGGCTGATGATCATCCCGATGTTGCTCAAGATCGACTTTGCGGCACTGAAGCGAGTTGGTGAACATTGGCGCGGCATCGGCGTCACGCTGTTCGTCAACTGGGCCATCAAACCCTTTTCCATGGCCCTGCTGGGGTGGCTGTTCATCGGGTGGCTGTTCCGGCCATTGCTGCCCGCTGACCAGATCAACTCCTATATCGCAGGTCTCATCATTCTTGCCGCCGCGCCGTGCACCGCCATGGTGTTCGTCTGGAGCAATCTGACGAAGGGCGAACCGCACTTCACGTTGTCGCAGGTTGCGCTCAACGACGCCATCATGGTCGTGGCGTTTGCGCCCATCGTCGGGCTGCTGCTCGGCCTCTCGGCCATCACGGTTCCGTGGAGCACGCTGGTCCTGTCCGTTGTGCTCTACATCGTGCTGCCGGTCATCATCGCGCAGGTCTTGCGTAAGTCAGTGCTCTCGCGCGGAGGCCCAAAGGCGCTTAATAGCCTGCTGGCGAAACTGTCGCCGGTTTCCCTTCTCGCGCTGCTTGCGACGCTCGTTCTTCTGTTCGGGTTCCAAGGTGAGCAAATCCTTTCGCAGCCGATGATTATTGCCCTTTTAGCTGTGCCTATCCTGATCCAGGTCTATTTCAATTCGGGGCTGGCCTACCTGCTCAATCGAGCCATGGGCGAGCAGCATTGCGTCGCGGGCCCTTCCGCACTGATCGGCGCGAGCAACTTCTTCGAGCTCGCGGTCGCGGCCGCCATCAGCTTGTTCGGACTGAACTCTGGGGCCGCGTTGGCGACGGTTGTGGGAGTGCTGATCGAAGTGCCGGTGATGCTGTCGGTCGTGTGGATCGTGAACGGCAGCAAGGACTGGTACGAGCAGGGCCTTGCCAGAAAAGCAAAGTGATAGATCGGAGACCGGCTTGAACATCGTCGTCCATCACAATCCGGAGTGCGGCACGTCCCGCAACGTGCTCGCCATCCTCGACGCTGCTGGTTACAAGCCGACCGTCGTTCAATATCTCAAGACTGGTTGGACGCGGCCACAATTGCTCGGACTCTTCGCTGCGGCTGGCCTGACTCCCCGGGAAGCTCTGCGCGTCAGGCCGCCTGGCTGTCCCCGCGACACCGTGTTTCATAAACACAAAAGAAAACCGGCGGAGCAAGGCCCCGCCGGTGGAGCCCGAGAGCATTAGAGACCGTGATCGTTAGTTAGGCTGCTGGTTAGGCTGCGTGGAAGTTAGATATAGGATCCACTAATTAAAACAGACGTTTGTACGTCTTTTCCGGCGGACTCCGTCTCCGCCATTATGCTTGAGCTAAATCGTCCCGGATAGCCGTTCGGCGGAGCCCGCTTTGAGCGTCCACTGTAGCGGTTATCGCCGCGAGTTGGTCAGATCTCGCCGCTGCGAGCCCGATGTTGCCTCACGATCAGGAACAGCTAACATAGCCTGAAAAGGGAGGTGCAATATGAAACACGTTGCGAAGCCCCTGGCCATTTCCGCCCTGCTTGCTTGCTTTATCCCGGCAGGCCCGACGCTTGCTCAGGAGAAGGTCTCGACGGAGGGAATGTCCGGCGCCTGGGCGATCAAGTCATATGAGCTTGTTGGCGCGAACGGCGGCAGATCGGCGGTTTTTGGAGACAGTCCCAAGGGGACGCTCGTCGTCGACGCCAAAGGAAATTACAGCCTGGTGCTTATCGACCCCAGACGACCGAAGTGGAGCGCGGATCGGACAAAAAGCAACGACGCCGAGCTGGCTGCCGCTACGAAGGGACTGATCGCGCAATTCGGACGCTTGTCGATGGACCCATCAAGTGGTGTCTTGATACGCCGCATCGGGGGCGCGCTTAACCCGAACGCCGAAGGCAGGGAAGAAAAGCTTCGGGCATCCCTTTCGGGAGATGAACTTACAATCACTCAGGAGAACTCCGGCGCCACCGGCGGCGGCGCCACCGTGCAAGTTTTCGTTAGAGTTAAATAGCGAGCCAATCTCCGCGAGCGCGGGCTGCCGTGCGAGACGGCGACTGCACCCGGCGCGCGCCTTGAACAGCCCTACGCGCCCGACGATCGCGCGGGCGCCTCACGATGCGCGATCGTAGAGGCGCCTGATGCTGCTCCTGCTCGCGAGATCGCGCTGCATGGCGCGCAGGAGCGCGTCTTCCGTTCGCGCTCCCTGCCGGAACTTGCAAAGCACCTGGTAGGCAATGTCCTCCCGTCCGGCCAATCCGCCCGGAAGGCTGTGGTCAATGATGCGCCGGTAAACCCTGTGCAGCATCGTGAGCTGTTCAGGGGTGAACGCCTCGGGCGCGCGCATGAGGTGATCGAGCATGTTGGCCTCCTTATCGGGGAGACGATGCCAGAGCGCGTGGAACGATCAACGGAAATGAAGACCCGGTACCGGACTCTGCGAATTCAACTTCATGCGAGGAACCAGCGTCGCCTCGGCCTGGCAAATGCAGGGAACCTGGGACGTAGCTGAGCGAAGTTGCAGCGGCGTGTGCGCGAAACCGGACGCACAATCAAACGGTCGCGCGCGATCCAGTCTTGCTGGGTCCACCGTGCGGGTCCATGCTTTTGCGATCGTCTGCCGGATTACAGGGCGCAGACGGCTGAGAGTGCGCTTGCTCCCGCCCCGATGCGCGAGAGTGGCCATGCGCCAGCCAACGTTCAAGAACAAGTTGATCCATAATTTGTCCGCCGAGGACTTCGATCATCTCGGCAGGCACTTCGAGCCTGTCAGCCTGACGTTCAGAGAGCATCTGATCCAGGCGAACAAACCCGTTTCACACGTGTATTTCCCCGAGAGCGGCCAGTGCTCCATGCTGGCGAGAGTGCCCCATTCAGAACCCCTCGAAGTCGGCATGTTCGGCGTCGAAGGCATGTCGGAGATGGCGCCCGACGGCCGCACACCGTTCGACACGATCGTGCAGGTGGCGGGTGATGCGCACAGGGTCGACTTCCAGCTTTTCCTCGACGCGGCGCTCAACAGCTCCACGCTCACAGAGACAACCAACCGCTATCAGCAAGCCATGCTGGTGCAGCTTTCATATACGACCTTGTCGCACGGCAGCTTCACGGCCACCGAGCGCCTGGCGCGCTGGATATTGATGACGCATGACCGGGTAGACGGCGACGAACTGCCGCTGGTCCATGAGTTCTTTTCATGGATGCTGGCGGTTCGCCGCGCCGGCATTACCGATGCGCTCAAGGAACTTCGATCACACGGCGCCATCGACACAGGACGAGGCCGGGTTGTCGTTCTGGACCGGGACGAACTCATCGCGCTGGCGTCGGGAAGTTACGGTCCCGCCGAAGCCGAGTTCCAGCGGCTGCTTGGCGCCTCGCTACCGAAGTGGAGCGGGGAAGGGGCGCGCGCGCACGGGTTCGAATGAGGTTCGTCTGCAGAGGCGGCAGCTGCACGCGGCGGGTTCTGGCCAAAACAGTGTTCGATTCCGTACCTATCGCCAAGCTTGTACGAACCCGAACCAAGTTAGCAGCGGACAAGACTTGGCCTCGCGTGGAAGATCGCTGGCGCTCCAGTAGACGGCAGAGACATGCTCCAGCCAGAGTTTCGCAACCTGCTCATTCAGAAGTTCTCTCCTCAGGACTTCAGTCGCTTGCGCCCACATTTTGAACGCGTGTCCTTGAAGATCAGGGAGACGCCGGTTCAGGCAAATCGGCCGATCTCGCATGTGTATTTTCCCGAGTCGGGCCAGTACTCGATGATCCTGAAGGTGCCGAACTCGGAGCCAATCGAAGTCGGCATGTTTGGCGTGGAAGGCATGTCCGACATGGTGCCCGATCAGCGCACGCCGATCGATACGGTGGTGCAGCTGGCGTCGGAAGCGCACAGGATCGACGCCAAGTTGTTCTCGGCCGCCGTTCTCGAGAGCAAGGAATTGGCGGACCTGACGGCGCGCTACCACCGGGCCACCCTGGCCCAGCTCGCCTACACCGCCTTGTCGCACGGTGGCTTTACCGTACCCGAACGGCTCGCCCGCTGGCTGCTGATGGTGCACGATCGGACCGAAGGTGATGAAATCCCGCTCGTGCAGGACTTTTTCTCGTGGATGCTGGCGGTGCGACGGGCCGGGGTCAGCGACGCCTTCAAGGAACTGCGTTCTCGCGGCGCGGTCGACACCAAACGCGGCTCCGTGATCATTCTCGACCGTGACGCGCTGGTCGAACTTGCCTCCGGCAGCTACGGGCCTGCCGAGGCGGAATACAAGCGGCTGCTTGGGATGTCCCTTCCCCGATGGGATTCGAACTCCACTTTCGTCCCCCCGTGACATGGCTGGCGTGAACCTGCTCGACCGTCGTTGAGGGCACAACCGTTGCGCCGTCCGGCGATTTGGCCGCGTTCAAGCAAAAGCGCGCTTGCGAGCCGTCGCTCGACGCAGCCTTACGCCCTGAGGAAATCCACAGTCACCGCACGCGCGCCGCGTAATACGGCGGCGGCGATATATGCGGTTATATATTTTCGCGCGTGCTTGATTGCCCGCCTCCGCCACAGGGCGCCTTTCTGTCCTTCACCGCGTGTCCGGGGCGACGGGTTTGAGGGGCTGCTTGATGTGGAAGCTGGAGGTTAGCGAAGCCGTGGACGAACACCTGAAGCTGTTCGTGAACGGGTTTGTCGCTGCATTCGTGTTCTCTGCCGTGTTGATCATTCTCTAGTAACAAAGCCCGGCGGCGCGGCGGGGCGGCCGCGCGAGCCGAACGAGGGTCGCCCGCCATCGCGCGCGATCAGAACCACATGGTCACGTGAACGCAGTCGCCGTCGTTTTCGGTGGTCACGCGTTCGCAGGCCGATGCCGCCAGCTTGAGCATCTTGATGTTGCGCGGCAGGATTTCCGCGACGAACCCCTTGACGCCGCGGGCCTTGGCGTAGTCGGCCATGACCTTCTGAAGCGCGCCGCCCAGTCCGCTGCCCTGCCATTCCTGCTCGATCATGTATCCCACTTCGGCAAGGTTGGCGGTGGGGTTCAGAAAGTAGCATGAGCTGCCGATGATGGTTTCGTTCTCACGCTCGCCGGTCACCGCGACGAACGCCACATCCGTTTCGTTGTTCACGTTGCAGAGGTTCTGCGCCTCCTTGTAGGTGAGCTGCTTCATGCGCCGGAAGAAGCGCGTGTAGACGTCCTCCTCCGACATGCGCTGGAACAATTCCTGAAGCGCCGCAGCATCGGACGCGCGAGCGGGCCGCAGCAGCACCTCCTGCCCGTTCTTGAGTTTCACCTTGCGCTCTTCGGTGATGCGGTAGGCCGCCGCCGAAACGAGAAGCTGCTCGCTGTGCACGTAGCCGCGTTCCTTGGCTTCGGCGAGAAGGCCGGCGCGGAAATCGGGATGCGCAATCTCGATCAGCGCCAGCGCGCGCTCGCGGATCGAACGCCCGAACAGGTACGCGATGCCGTATTCGGTGATCACGTAATGAACGTTCGAGCGCGGAATTCCAACGCCCTCCCCCGCCTCGAGATGAACCCGGATGCGGCTCGTCTTGCCGTCGTCCGTTGTCGAGGCCAGGCAGATGATCGGCTTGCCTCCGCGCGAACGCGCCGCGCCGCGCATGAAGTCGGGCTGCGTCGACACGCCGCCGTAGAAATTGCCCTGGAACTGGTCGACGCAGACCTGCCCGGTGAGATCGATGGCGAAAGCCTGCGTGATGGACGCCATCTTGTCGTGCTGCGCGACGATCCGTGGATCGGACACCAGGTTCATCGGCTGGAAGCTGAACGCCGGATTCTCATGAATGAGGTCGAACAGCTTCTGCGTGCCAAGGCACCAGCTCGCCACGATCGTGCCGACGTTGATATTCTTGCGCCGTCCCGTGATCACCCCGGCCTCGATGAGCGGTATGATGTCGTCCGTGATGACGTCGCTGTGGATGCCGAGATCGCGCCGGTCGGTGAGATAGCGCAGCGCCTCGTTGGGAATGCGGCCGAGACCGATCTGTAGCGTCGATCCGTCCTCGATCACGCCGGCGATGTAGCGCGCGACCTGCGTCGCGACGGCGCCGGCGGGCGGGTGGCTGTAGCCGGCGATCGGGCTGTCGACCATCACCACGGCGTCGAAGCGGTCGATGTGGATGAATGTCTGGCCGAACGTGCGCGGCATGTGCGGATTGATCTCGGCGATCACTTTCTTCGCGCTGCGCACGGCGTGAAGCGTGATGTCGACCGAGGTTCCAAGGCTCACGTAGCCGCGCTCGTCGGGCGGCGACACCTGCACGAACGCGACGTCGATCCTGAGGCGCCCGCTGTCCATGAGCGCGGGAATTTCCGACAGCGAGATCGGCACGTAGTCGAGCAGGCCCGCGCCATGCAGATGCGCCACATCGGAGCCGACGAAGAAAACGCGATGACGTATCGTTCGCGAGCGCCCTTCGCTCAGGTCCTCCGCAATCAAGCCCGTGGTGAGGAAACTGACGAACTCGACGTCGGCCGGCGGCGGCCGCAACTCTTCGAGGGCCCGCACGAGCGTGCTCGGCGTTGCGCACCCTGTGCCCAGAAAGACATGATTGCCGGGCCTCACCAGTTTCACCGCTTCTTCGGCGGACTTGATCTTCATCTCCAGCAGATGCAGCCCGGACATGCGCCTTCCTCCAATTGTTTTCATTTCTATAGGCTTCGGGCGCTGGCGCAATAATTACTCTTAGTTGAACGGCTATTTGCGAGTTGATCGCACGGTCGGCGGAACGCGGTTTCGAAAGTCGGCGCACGCTGATCATCCAGCCATCTGCACCCATCCGTCGTCGCAGGGCGATCGGCCACGCGGGCGGCGGCGCGCTGGCCTTCAGCGTGCGCGGAGACCGCAGGCGGGTTCCCGGCGCGTCCGCCAAGCGGGCCGTTTAGCGCTCGCTTCCTTCCCCATAAGGTGTACTGTGGAATCCCCTAGGGGAAAACACGGGAAACGCCAAAATGGCAGAGCTTTCAGAACACGACAAGATCGCCCTCCTCGGCGCGAACTACAAAGAGCTCGAAAAGCAGGCGCAAACGCGCAGCGGGATAACCGATGCGACGCGCGAGGCGCGCGAAAGGGAGGCATGGCTGGAGAGCATCAGCTATGGAGCCTTCGGCGTCGGAGCCGTGGCTCTGTTGCTTGTTCTCGGCAATCTTTATGGCGGTTCGGCCACGGGCTCCAGCCCGACCCTCCTGTGGACGTCACTGGCCGTAGCGGTGATGGGCGCGGGCGCCGGGTGGTACACGAACGGCCTGAAGAAGGCGCTTGCCGCCACCGGAAAAAGCAGGACCTAGTCCGCACTGCGCAAACGAGAACCGGGAGGCTCAAGGCCTCCCGGGACGACGCGTCAGTTCTGGCGCACGCTGACGACCGTACAGCCGCCGCCGGCGCCGGGCATGAGGATGTTGCGCACGCCCTCGCCGGTCTCCACGAGAGGCAGCTTTTGCAGCGCGCCGAGCGTCTTGCCTTGCTTGATCAACGCAGCCTGCACGGCGCTGCATGAGTTCGACGTCGGATAGATCTGGATGAGTCCGCCACCGCATCGCCCGCCCGCGAGCGGCGCGGAGATCATGATCGCGAGCCCGTTCGGCGACCGGCGGACGCTGTTGCATGTGTACCGAACGCGCTTGCGCCCGCAGCGCTGGCGGCGGCGCGCGTTCCCACGGCGGTGGACGTGGACGGCGCTGGCTCCGTTGCCGATCGCTATGGCGTCCACGTGGCCCGTCGAGTCGAGTGCGCCCGAACCCGCGCCGCTGATGGCGCCGCCGCCGATCGTGACGCCGAGCGCCGTACCACCCACCCCGACGTTCCCTGGCGTGATCGCATTCATGCTGGCCAGAGACGTGAATTGACCGTTCGTGGCGGTGACGGTCGTAGCGTTTATGGAGCCTGTTATGATCGATGTCGCGTCGAGGGTGACGGTCGGCGGGCGAAGCTGACGGCGTGCGAGCCGGCGCGCTGCGTGGCGGGTTTTCTCACGGACGAGAAGCTCGTGCGCGAGATCGCCGCGAACCCCAGGCTCGAAGCGGTGATGAAGGCGACCACCGGCGCGGATCTCCTCGTCGCCTTCGACGCCACCGGCATCGAGGAAGCATTCGCCACGCTGACCCGCGAGCGCTGACGGGCCGGCGCTCGGCGCGCGCAACCGCCCCGCTTGAATCTCTTGTGTTGAAAATCCCCGCGGCGCAGGCCTGCGCGGGTTGCGCGGCGCGCCGCAGGGGCCCACCGTGCGCGCCGAGCCCCAAACCAACTCACGTGAAGCCAAATGACCGAAGCTGTCGATCTCGATGAAGCCGCCAAAACCAACAAGCGTGTCGCGCTTCTGATTGCGCTGCTCGCGCTTTTCCTCGCCCTTTCGGATCTGGGCGGCGGAAACGCCGACAACGACGCCGTCGAGCACAACGTTCAATCCGCCAATCTCTGGGCCTTTTACCAGGCCAAGACGATCCGGCGCACGAGCACGCTGCTGGCGGCGGAGGAAATGGAGACGCGCCTTCCTGATGCGAGCCCTGAGGCGCGCGCGGTCATGGAGAAGCGCATCGCCGAATGGCGCCGCAACGCCGAACGCTACGAGACCGAGCCCGAGACCGGGGAAGGACGGCGCGAGCTGATGGCGAAGGCTCTGCAGGCCACGCGCGATCGCGATGTGCAAAAGGCGCGCGGCGACACGTTCGACGTCGCCACGGCGTTGCTGCAGGTGTCGATCGTGCTCGCGTCGGCGGCCATCATCACCGGCGCAATGGGCCTCGCCATTTTTGCCGGCGGGCTTGGGCTGATCGCGGGCGGCCTCGTGGCGGGGGCGTATTTCGCGCCCGGCCTCGTCACCCAGTTCTTCTAAGCCGTCCTTCGTCCAACTGGCGGATCAGGCGCGTGCGCGCTAAACTCGCGCATCGCTTGGCTACGAACGGCGCGGGGGCCATATGACGTCGACCATCCTTCTGGCTGTGCTGGGCAATCTGCTGACGCTCTTTCCAGGTGGCGGAACCTACCTGTTCACGCCGCCGGCGGGGGCGGAGGTCGTCGTTGGTCGCGGTCAGAGCGTCGTGGTCTACAACGTGCGCGCCTATGAAACCGACCCGACCTGCCGGCCCCTGCCCCCTGTGCAGGTGGACGCGTATCCGCGCCCGCAACTGGGCAGGATTTCGACGACGATCACCTCCGTGGTGAGCGACGGGCCCTGCGGCGTGCGGCGCTATCCCATGCGCACGGTGACCTACACGGCCGCGCGCACGTCGGGGATCGACAGTTTCCAGCTGTTCTTCTTCATGGGGGATCGCGACGCGTCGCGCGATCAGCGCGCCGTGAACGTGTACATCCGCTAGGCTGGCGCTTCCAGGACACGCGGCGAACCCATCCATGCGGAAAACCCGGCGCAGACGCCGGGTTTTTCGTCTTCGCTCCGCCTTGCCGCTTAGCGGGAGGCGACGGCGCGGCGGGCATAGGCCGCCTTGCCGTCCGCGACCGCCTTCGTCGCGCCTTCCGCGCCGATCGTCTGCGACGATGCGGCCATCAGCGCCTGCTCCTGCGCCCTGCAGGCGTCGAACGCCTTCTGCACCGCCGCCTGCCGGCCGCCGCGGGCGCGCGGCGCCTGCGCCATGCTCTGGTCAAGGCAGCTCGTGTAGGCCCGCATGTTGAGGTCCACGTCGCCCGCCGCGTTGCAACCCGCGAGCACGAGTCCGGCCGCGCACACAATCGCCAATCTAATCATGATCCCCCTCGATCGCCCGAATCATATGGGCCAAGTCTATCCGGGCCCTCGCCCGGCGCAAACGGCCGCGGCGTCAAAACATGCCGCGCTCAGAACTTGCCGCCTCAGAACTTGCCGCCGCGAACCACGTCCACGACGCTGGTCATCAGGATCAGGCCGTAGCTCTCGAGGAGCGGCGTCAGCGCGTCGATGAGGGCCGAGGCCTTTTCCTCCGACGTGACGGTCAGGAAGATCACTTTCGCGTCGGCGCCCGAGACCTGATCGTCCGACCACGCGCCGCGCTCGCCCGCCCCGCCCAGCGTCGGCAATAGCGTATAGCGCGTGACGCCGACCGAGGCGGCCGCCGCGGCGACCCTTCGCACGAGCGGAGCGTCGACGAGAACCTCGATCCTGCGCCTCGCCGCCATCTGCGTCATGCCGCCACCTGCGAAGCCAGCCACGTGTAGAGCGGAATGCCCAGCGTGATGTTGAAGGGGAAGGTTACAGCCAGAGACATCGCCAGATAAAGCCCCGGGTCCGCTTCGGGCAGGGCCAGGCGCATGGCGGCGGGCACGGCGATGTAGGAGGCGCTGCCGGCGAGAATGCCCAGCGCGGCGGTCGATCCGGGATCGAGGCCGATCAGGGCCCCGACGATGACGCCGATCGCGCCGTTGAAGAGCGGAATCGCCACGGCGAGCAGCGCCAGCCGGCCCGTGAGCGATCGCGCATCGCGCAGGCGGCGCGCCGCAATCAGCCCCATGTCCAGCAGAAACAGGCAGAGCACGCCGCGAAAGCCTGCGTCGAAGAAGGGCGCGATCGGCGCGAAACCCTTCTTGCCGGCGATGAGGCCGATGAGGAAGCTGCCCACCAGCAGCACGACGGAGCCGTTGAGCAGCGTCTCGCGCAGGAGATCGCCCTTGGGCTGTTGCTTGCCGTTGGCGCCGCGCCGCGCGAGCACGAGGCCGACGATGATCGAGGGCGTCTCCATCAAGGCGAGGACGGCGACCATGTAGCCGGCGGGCGGCATGCCGCCGGCGTTGAGAACCTCCATGCCGGTCACGAACGTGACGACGCTGACGGAGCCGTAATGCGCCGCCACCGCGCCGGCGTTGACCGGGTCGAGGCCGCCAATCCTGCGGAGCGCGAAGAAAGCGGGAAGCGGCAGGAGAAAGCTCAGGATCACGCCCGCTACGGCCGCGGCCAGCATCTGCAGCGTGAAGCCGCTGGCGTTCACCTCGACGCCGCCCTTCAGGCCGATGGCCGCCATCAGGTAGAGCGACATGCCCTTGGCGATGGCCTCGGGGATCGACAGGTCCGAGCGCGCGAAGGCGGCGGCCGCGCCCAGAACGAAGAACAGGATCACCGGCGAGAAGAGGACGTCGAAGCCGCTCATGCGCGCCCCAGGGGCGCGGACAAGCCGGCGAAATCGCGTGACAGGACCTGGGACAATGTCGAGCGCCCCGCGCCCAACGGCGCCGCCAAACCAGACGCGCTCGCGCGCGCGGACGGACTGTTAGGCCAGGGCGCGGCGGTTATCAACCGGCGCCCCGGCGGCGCCCACAGCTTACATGGACCCTTCGATGCCGGCCTTGCGGACCACGTCCCCCCAGCGCGCGATCTCCGAGCGGACGAAACGTTCCAGTTGCGCGATGGACGGGGTGTCCATGGGCAACATGCCCGCCTTGGTGATCTGCGCGCGCACGTCGGGCGCTGCGAGGATGGCGCTGAGCTCCGCGTGCAGCTTTTCCGCGACCGGACGCGGCGTGCCGGAGGGCGTTGCGAACATCTGCCAGGACGACACGTCGAAGCCGGGCAAATCGTCGTTGATGGGCGGCACGTCGGGGATGGCCGCCACGCGCGTCGCCATGGACACGCCGAGCGCGCGCACGCCCCCGCCCTGCACCTGACCCAGCGCCGGGCCGAGATCGACGAACATCGCGGGCACATGGCCGGCCACCACGTCGTTGAGCGCCGGCAGGCTGCCCTTGTAGGGCACGGCCGCCATCTGCAGGCCGGTCATGCTCTTGAGCAGCTCCATGAACAGATGGTGCGGCACGCCCGGACCCGAAGTCGCGTAATTCAGCGGCTGCGGCTGCGCCTTCGCGTAGGCGATGAAATCCTTCACGCTCTTCACCGGCAATTGCGGATTGACCACGAGCACGAAAGGCGTGGCGGCGGCGAGCGCGAGCGGCGTGAAGTCCGCCGCCGGATCATACGGCAGCTTCTTGAACAGCGTGACGTTGACCGCCATCGTCGGGCTGGGCGCGATGATGAGCGTGTGCCCGTCGGCGGGCGCGCGCGCCGCCGCGACAGCGCCCACGACGCCGCCCGCGCCAGGCCGATGTTCGACCACGACCGACTGGCCCCATTTCTTCTCGAGGCGCGGGCCCACGATGCGCGCGAGGATATCGCCTGCCCCGCCGGCGGCGAACGGCACGATGATGGTGAGGGTCTTGGTGGGAAACTCCTGCGCCGGCGCGGGCGAGGACAACGCGAGGCTCACCCCAAGCGTGGCGGCGGCGAACGTCGAACGCGCATATCCTGACATCACCATCGCGACCTCCCTCTGCCTGCTGCCGTGACGCCTGACCCGGACAGGTGGCGAGCGGCGCAGTTTGAGCAAGAGTGCCGCCCGGCGCGAGGGCTTGTCAAACGAACGGAACACGGCGCGGTCGCGACGATTTTCAATCCTGCATGGAGCGGGCGCTATTTCGTCCCCGCTGGCGGGAATGAAGCTTGTCCGGACCCGGAGACGACGACAGCGCGGGAAAGCCGAAGGGACTGGGCCCGGGCCTTGGGGCGGAGCGGCTGGGCCTGCTCGCCCTGCGCTGGCCGGTCTGGTGCGCGCTCGCCGCGCTCGCCTTCAGCGTGTTTGCGGCGCTGGGCGTCGCGCGCATCAATGTCGACAATTCCCTCAGCCAGCTGTTTCGCTCGAAGACCCCGGAGTTCCGCCAGTACGAGGAGCTGTCGCGGCGCTTCCCGTCGAGCGAATTCGACGTGCTGATCGTCATCGAGGGCGAAAAGCTTCTGGAGCGCGAACAACTCGGCCGGCTGCGCGACTTCGTGACGGACGTGCAACTCGTCGATGGCGTGAAGGGCGTCATCTCGCTCTTTTCCGCCCGCCAGGCGCCGCGCAACAGCGAGATCCCCCCAGCCCTGTTTCCACCCGACCTGCCGGAGGGCGACGAGTACGAAAGGCTCGTGGAGGGCGCGCGCGCCAACGAGATCATTCGCGGCAAGCTCCTGTCGGAAGACGGCAGGCTCGCGCTCGTCGTCGCCTCGCTGGATCGCGAGGTTGTCGCAAGCGTCGGGCTGCGCGGCGTCGTCGAAAGCATCCGCGAAACCGCCGCCACCGCTTTCGAGGGTTCGGGCCTCGATGCGCAATTGTCGGGCGCGCCGGTCATGCAGCTCGAAATCCGCAACGCGGTCGAACGCGACAGGCTCGTCTACAACGCGATCGGCTTCCTCATGGGCTGCCTGGTCGCGACGATCTTCTTCCGCAAGCTGTCGTTCATCATCATCGCGGCGGCGCCGCCGCTCATCGCCATTCCGTGGTCGCTGGGAATCCTCGGCTGGATGGACTTCCGGCTCAACATGTTCCTGAACGTGATGACGCCTCTCATCATGGTGATGGGCTTCTCCGACACCATGCAGATCACCTACGCCGCGCGCGAAAAACTGCTGGAGGGCGCGAGCAAGAAAGAGGCCCTGCGCAGCGCCATCATGGTCGTGGGGCCGGCCTGCGTGGTGACGGTGGCGACCGCCGCCCTGTCGTTTCTCACGCTCTCCTTTTCGCAATCGGACCTGATCCGCACATTCGGCCTTGCGGGCGCGATCTCGACGCTCACTTCGTACGTGTGCGTGATCGTCCTGTGCCCCATGCTCGGCATGTTCCTGATGAGCGGAGAGGGCGTGACGCAGGCGCAATTGAAGCGGGGCGACAGCGCCGTGAACGCGCTGCGGCGCCTGTCTGGCTCGGTGGCGCGCGTCATGACGGCCCGGCCGCTGCTGTGGAGCGCCCTCAGTCTCCTGATCGTTGCGGGCCTTTGCGTCGTGTACGCGACCCTGGAGCCGCGCTACCGGCTCGCCGACCAGGCGCCCGACCGCGAGCAGGCGGTGAAGGCGGCCGCGCGGCTCGACGCGCAATTGTCGGGCGCAAATCCCGTGCACGTGCTTGTCGACCTGCCGCCGGGGCAGAAGCTATACGATCCCGCGACGCTCGATGTGATCGGCAGCGTGCATCGCGCGGTCGAGACGGAAGCGGGCGTCGGCAACGTGTGGTCGCTGGAGACACTGCGCGCGTGGCTGTCGGAGAAGGCCGGCGCGCGAGATATCGCTGTGCTGCAGAAATATGTCTCTCTCCTGCCCGATCACCTCACGCGCCGTTTCATCGCTCAGGAGGAAGACGCCGTTGTCGTCACGGGCCGCATTCCCGACGTCGACGCCAGCCAGTTGCTGCCGGTCATCGACCGCCTGGAACACGCGTTGAAGCCCATTCGCGAGGCCCATCCCGACTACAGGATTTCCGTCACCGGACTTGCCGCATCGCGGCGCGCAACAGCGCGGGCATGATCGAACAGCTCAACGCCAGCCTGACGATCGAGATGATCTTCGTCGCCGCATTCATCGGTCTCGCGTTCCGCTCGCTCGCCGTGGTCGCGCTGACGATCCTGCCGGGGCTCTTTCCGATCGTGGCTTCAGGCGCGCTGCTGTGGGCGCTCGGCGAAGGGCTGCAGTTCGCCAGCATCGTCGCGCTGACGGTGGCGTTCGGGCTGGGGCTCGATGCGACGATCCATTACCTTAACCGCCTGCGCCTCGAGGAAGCGCCGGGGGAAGCGCCGCGCGAGAGCATCGTGCGCGCGACCGTGCTCGTCGGCCCGGCGCTGATCCTCACCTCGATCGTGCTCGCGTTCGGGCTGGGCGTGACGGTGCTGTCGGATCTGCCGTCGCTGCGCCTGTTCGGCTGGCTCTCCGCGGTGACGATCCTCGCCGCGCTGGCGGGCGATCTTCTCATCCTGCCGGCGACCGTAATGCTTCTGCGCCGCCACGCGCGGCGCGGCTAGCGCGAGCGGCGCAGGTTGATCGAGACGTTGCGCACCTCGCCCTGAGAGACGAGCATAACGTGCTGCGTGTCGCCCTGCGTGCGCACTGTCACCTGCGCCGCGAAGCCGCTTCCCTGGATCATGCCGTTGATCTGTCCGTCGCGCGCGCGACCGGTGATGACGCCCGCGGCGTTGCGGCTGGATTTCGGTCCAGTCGCCGGCGATGTCGCCGCCGTTCTGCACGCGCATGTTGCCGTTGAGCGAGAAGCGGTAGGAATCGCTGGCGCAGTTGAGAGTCTGCCGCAGGGCGTTGCCGTCGCCGCCGACATTGTAGCTCGCGCGGCACCGGATGCGCTCGCGCGAGCCGTTGGCCATCCTCACATCGCCGCCGCCGCTCCACGCGCCCGAAAGTCCCGCGAACGGCCCGCTGGCTGCGGCGGAGGCGCGCTGCGCGAACGTCTGCGAACCGAAGGCGCCGGCAATGATGAAAGCCCCTGCAGCGAGCGCGCGCATGCAGGCGGTCTGGGAACCGGTGAAAAATGGACGCATTGAGAAATCCTCGTGGCCGGAAGAGCGCGCATGCAAACGCGCCCCATGTCCACAACGATCATTGCTTCGATTGGCTCCGGGCCGGCTCTCGAGCGAACGATCCGGGCGCCACGCGGATCAGGGAACACGAACGCGCGGGGTGACTTCTGCAACGGGTATCCCGGCCGCCTCCCTCCCTTGGCGGCCGGGACCCTCCCCGATCTGTTCAGCGCGACGCTGGCGCAGACGTGGAAAACGGCCTGGCTCCCTGTTAACGCGGCGGGGTCAGGATTTCCGTCTGCAGGAACAACGTACAACCACGGCTGCGGTTCCGCCCCGGCTTGCCGCGATGCGGGCAGCAGGCGCGGAAGAGCTGCGATTTTCTCGAAAATTCAGGGCCTTCCCGGCGCCGGGCCGCGGCAAGATTTTTTACAAGGGCAGCATCCCGCCCGGCGAAGACCCGAACACGGCGCGCTGGGCCCGGGCATGTCCCGAGCGGTCGCGTACGATCAGCACCGAGATCAGTTCGCCCGCCTTCAAATCCTTCAGCTGGGCTGGCTGAAGGCGCCAGAACGCGGTCTCGTTGGTGAGCGTGAACCGGCGGTCCGCGTTGCGCTCGGTCACCACGAGGACGGGCTTCTCACCTGATTTGTCCAGGGCCTTGTAGGCGCCCCGCACGTTGAGGCCCGCAAGATCCGCCGGCGCGGAGGGGCCGAGCGCAAGCACGTCTGCCGCGACTCCGTTCTCCCCGGCGACGGGCGCCGCAGTGGCGCGCACGCCAACCTGAGCGCCTGCTGGCAAATCGCCCAGCGCGATGCGAACGGCGGAAAACACGGGCGTGTCGGCGTCGATATCGACGCGGATGGAGATGCCCTTGCTCAACTGCACTCTCGCGCCCGTCGCGTCGGCGCTTTCCACCTGGCCGCGAATGCGCACCATGTCGCCTTCGTCGGGCTTCTCAGCGGGCGTCGCGGCGGTTGGGGGCGTCGCGGGCGAAGGCGCAGCGGGAACCGGCGCAGGCGGCTTCTGAGGCGCGGGAGACGGCGCCTGACTCCAGGCGGCGCCGGCCAGAAGGCAGCTAGCCAGCCAGGCTGCGGGCAGTGCGACGAGTTTCGTGCGGTTGAACATGCGCGTCTCCGGGGGAACCTGAGCCCAACGAGGCGCCGCGCAGGTTGTTCCGCCGGAGAGCGCCACACGCGGGGAACCGCAGGCGGCGCGCCGGTTTCCTGCAGGAGCAACGGAGTCCTCCCATGCGCGCAGCTTGCCTCGTCCTCCTCCTCGCGCTCGCATCCACCTTGGCCGTCGCGCAGGAGCCAAGGGTTGATGAACCAAGCGTCGATGAGCCAAGGCGTCGATGAGCCAAGAGTGGATGGGCCGAGAGTCGATGAGCCAGGCATCGATCGGCCGAGAGCGCAGCGATCAGGACCGCCGGCGCTCGATCCCGCCGTGGTCGAGCAGAGGCTGCGCGATTATGTGCGCGTGTGGGAAGCGGACGAGCGCGTGGGGCCGAACGCGATGAACGCCTATTACGCCGACCGCGTGATCTACTACGGGAAGGCCATGAGCCGACGGGAGGTGCTCGCCGACAAGCTGCGCTTCATTCGCGCCTATCCCGAGCGCTCCTACGACATCGCTCCCGACACGCTTCGCACCCGCTGCACGCCCGCCAGGTGCGAGGCGCGCGCCGTCCTGCTGTGGAAACGGACGAACGCGCGCGGCAGGACCGAACAGGGCGCATCGGCGCTGACGCTCGTCTTTTCGGCGGCCAATCAGGGCCGGATCGTGCGGGAATCGGCCACGACGCTCCGCCGGCGATAACAAGCGCGCGAGGCGATTGGGCAAGCGCGCGCGAAGCGCTACCTTTATGCGCGTGTCGTCAGCAGGAGACATGACATGCGCGCGCGCCTCGCAGCCCTACTCATCGCCGCCTTCGCCGCTTTACTCGCACCGGCGCTCGCGCAGGAGCCGCGCGCCATCGAGACGAAATCGGGCCGCATTGCGCTGGAGGTCATCGCGCGGGGGCTGGAAAACCCGTGGGGTCTGGCGTTCCTGCCCGACGGGCGCATGCTGGTGACGGAAAAGGCCGGCCGCCTGCGCATCGTGACGCTCAAAGGCGAAATCTCGCCGCCGATCGCCAATGTGCCGCAGGTCGCCGCGCGCGGACAGGGCGGCCTGCTCGACGTGGCGGTCTCGCCCACCTTCGAGAAGGACCGCACGATCTTCCTGTCCTATTCGGAAGCGGGCTCGGGCGGCGCGGGCACGGCGATGGCGCGGGCGCGTCTTGCGGACGATGCGGCCCTGTCGGACGTGCGCGTCATCTTCCGGCAAACGCCGAAGGTCGACGGCGGCCAGCATTTCGGTTCACGCATCGTGTTAGCGCGCAACGGCGCGATCTTCGTCACGACCGGCGATCGCGGCAAATTCGATCCGGCGCAGGACATTTCCAACACGATCGGCGTGGTGGCGCGCCTCAACGGCGACGGCTCGCCGCTCAAGGACAATCCGTTCGTCGGCAAGCCGGGCGCACTGCCGGAGATCTATTCCTACGGGCACAGGAACATCCAGGGCGCGGCAATCCACCCCCGCACGGGCGCGCTGTGGGTTCACGAAATGGGCCCGCGCGGCGGCGACGAAATCAACATCGTCGCGGCCGGCCGCAATTACGGCTGGCCGCTGGTGAGCTGGGGCGATCATTATGGCGGAACGCCGATTGCACGACCGAATACGCGGCCCGATCTCGCCGCGTCCATCTATCACTGGACGCCCTCGATCGCCCCATCGGGCATGGCCTTCTACGAGGCCGACCTCATCCCGCAATGGCGCGGGTCGCTGCTGCTGGGCGCGCTCGTGGGGCGCGCCCTGGTGCGCCTCACGCTCGATGGGGAGAAGGTCGTGAGCGAGGAGCGCATTTCGCTCGGCGCCCGCATCAGGGACGTGCGCGTGGGCCCGGACGGCGCGGTCTATCTGATCACGGATGCCTCGAACGGACGGCTGCTGCGCCTGACGCCGGCGCGCTAGCGCCCGCGCCCCCGCAACATGCGCCATGCAAAGCGCAACATCGCGAAGTCTCGCCAGCAGCTTGAACATATCGGAACTCCTCGTTGATGACCGTCGGTCAATGCGCAGGGCCGCCGGTTCGTTCTCCCGCGCCTAGCGTGATACGCCCGGCTGCACGCTTTCGAGGGCGCTCTCCAGCTGACGCGCTTCCTCGAGCGCGGCGCGCAGCCTGGTGACGCGCGTCCCAACGAAGGAGCGCAGCCAGTCGTCCGCGGTCGCCTCCATGAATTCCTGGTAGAGATCGAGCGCGTCTTCATGGGCGTCGACCATCATGCCCACGAAGCTGACGTCGAAGTCCGCTCCCTGCTCCTTGGCGAGCGCCTCCACGATGCGGCGATTGTCGTCGTCGAGTTCGGCAGGCGCCTCGCCGGCGGCGGCGCTCAAGCGCAGGGCGTCGAGCGAGGCCCGCCTGTCGGCGAGAATGCGGCCTGCAAACGCGCGAACGGCTCCATCCTCGGCCCGCGTCATGGCGAGCTGCGCGACTTCGATGTCGAACAGGAAGGACATCGCGGCGAGATAGATGAAATCCTCGGGCGAGAGGCGCTCGGTCTGGACGCCCACCTCGCTGTCGGGCGCCTGCACGCCCGAACCGGGTTCGCCCGCGACGCCCGGGCGCGTCCGGTCCCAATCGTCCGGCCCCTGCCCCGTCTGCGCCAGCGAGGGCCCCTGTGCGAAGAAAATGGCTGAAACCGCCACAAGAGAGAGCATTTTGCGCATGGGGGCTCCTGTTGGCTGGCAAGCGCGGATCGGCGCGCGGATCAGTCCCGTAAACCAACACTGTGTGCGGTGCGTTCCACGTCTGGAGATTGCGCGCGAACGGGACCATACTGGTGCGGATATTTGCCCGCGGAGCGTCCGCGGGCGTCGATTCGGGTGATCGCGCAATCGGGCCGCGCCAATCAGGGCGCGCCTTTACAATTTCGCGATACGAACAGAGTGGAGGCGGTTTGTCGCTGGAACGGTCCAATCCCATTCGCAGGCGGGAGGCGGCGTCGCCCAACCTGCACGATTGGACGACCGACTACGCGCCGCTGGCGGGCGCACCCGACGAACTGATGGATTCGCAGCGGGCTCTCAGCCCCGTGTGGAAACGTTTTCTCGAGACGCTCTCGCAAAGCGATCCGGGCGAAATCGCGCGCAGTTTCGCTTCCGCCGACCGGCGCATCCGCGACATGGGCATATCCTATCGCGTGCACGGCGAGGCGAACGAGCGCGCCTGGCCGCTGGAGCATCTGCCGCTCATCATCGGGCAGGACGAATGGCGCGACATCGCGGCGGGCGTCGAACAACGCGCGCGACTGATGGAGGCGATCCTCGCCGACGTGTACGGCGCGGGCCGCCTTGCGGCGCAGGGCGCGCTGCCGGGCTCCGCCTTCGCGGGCTCCTCGGACTTCATCCGTCCCATGAGCGGCGCGAAACCGCCCGGGCGGGCGCTGGCTTCGCTTCTTCGCGGTCGATATCGGTCGCGGGCCCGACGGCCGCTGGTGGGCGCTCGGCGACCGGACGCAGGCGCCCTCGGGCGCCGGATACGCGCTGGAGAACAGGCTCATCATCGCGGGCGCGCTGCCCCGTCTTCGCAGCGCGATGAACGTCGCCCGGCTGGCGCCGTTCTTCCGCGACTTCCGCGCCGGCCTGTCGGGCGCGGCCGAACGCGCGGCGCCGCGCATGTGCCTGCTCACGCCGGGCCCTTACAGCGACACGTATTTCGAACAGGCGTACCTCGCGCGCTATCTCGGCTTCCTGCTCGTCGAAGGCGACGATCTGGTCGTGCGCGACAACATGGTTTTCGTGCGCACGATCGCGGGCCTCAAGCGGGCGGACGTGATCTGGCGGCGCGTGGACGCGGACTGGTGCGATCCGCTCGAACTCAACGCGGCCTCGCGCATCGGCGTCGCAGGCCTGATGCAGGCGATCCGCGCCGGCAACGTGGTCGTCGCCAACATGCCCGGCGCCGGCATGCTGGAATCGCGTTCGCTGCTTGGTTTTGCGCCGACCCTGGCGCAGCGCCTGCTCGGCGAGGACCTGCTCCTTCCCAACATCGCGACGTGGTGGTGCGGACAGAAGCGTGAGCGCGAATCCGTCATCGAACGCATGGACGAACTCGTGATCTCGCCCGCGTTCGGCGACGCGCTGCCGGGCTCCTCGCGGCGCGGCGGCGTGCTCGGCTCGGACCTTTCCGCGCGCGAGAAGAGCGAGCTTGCGCAGGCGATGGAACGCCGCGGGATCGACTACGTCGGCCAGGAAGTCGTGCGCCTGTCCACGACGCCCGTGTGGCGCGAGGGCAAGCTCGAGCCGCGACCGTTCATCCTGCGCGTGTACGCCGCCGCGACGGAGGACGGCTGGCGCGTGATGCCGGGCGGTTTCTGCCGCGTCGCGCACGCGCCGGACTCGCGCGCCTTCACAATGGGCGACAACGTCTCGTCGGCGGATGTGTGGATCGCGGGTGATCGTCCCGTGGAGATGTCGACGCTTCTGCCCGCCACCAATTCCGTGCGCGTGATCCGGCTGCTGGGCAATCTGCCGAGCCGGGCGGCGGACAATCTGTTCTGGCTCGGGCGCTATCTCGAACGCGCCGAGGCGACCTGCCTGCTGGCGCGCTGCCTGTCCGCGCGCGCGCTGGAGCTCGACGGTTCGAGCTACAGCGCCGTCGCCGCCATGGACCTGCTGCGCAAGCAACTGATCGCGTGGGGCGCGGCGGACGCCGAACAGACACGGCCCGCCGATGTCGCCAACGGGGCGCTCTCCTCCCTCAAGCACGAGGGATCGGCGCTGCACATCGCGGGCGCCGCGCGCCGCGCCGCATCCATCATCCGCGAACGCCTCTCGCAGGATTCGATGATCCTGCTGGCGGAACTCGAACAGACGCTGCGCGCCACGCGCGAGGCGCCGGGCGAAAGCGAGGCGTATGAGCGGGCGCAGACAGCGCTGCGCACCATCGCCGCGCTGTCGGGCCTGATGGCAGAAAACGTCAACCGAGTCGCCGGATGGTCCTTCCTCGACATGGGGCGGCGCGTGGAGCGGGCGGTGAACACCTGCCGCTTTGTCCGCCAGTTCGCGGCCGAAGGCGCGACGAGCGAAAACCTCGACGTGCTTCTGGATCTCATCAACTCGCAGATCACCTATCGCTCGCGCTACGTCGTCGGACCGGCGCTCGCGGCCGTGCGCGACATGGCCCTGCTCGATCCCTACAATCCGCGCTCGCTCGGCTTCCAGGTCGCGCTGGTCGACCGGCATCTCGCCGCGCTTCCCACTCTCACGCACAACGGCATGCCCGAGGCGCCGCGCAGGCTCAGCATGAAACTGGCCGCCGACATCGCCGTCGAGCAGGCCGAACGCCTCGACGCCGGCGCGGTGCTGGCGTTCGAGCAGCGGGTCACGGGGCTCGCTGAAGCGATCTCGGCGCGCTACTTTCTTCAGGGCGCCGGCGGGCGCGAAGAAAAACCTTCAGGGCTTTCGTGAATTACGACATCCGGCATCTGACGACCTATCACTACGAGGGACAGGCGTCCTCGGCGGCATTCGCGCTGCGGCTATTGCCGCGCAACGACGTGGGCCAGCGGGTTCTAGACACGGGGCTGACGATCACGCCGCGCCCCGCGGAGCAGACGCAGACCTTCGACTTCTTCGGCAACAGTCTCACCTTCGTGCGGATCGACAGGTCGCACGTCGATCTCAAGGTCGACGCGCTCTCCCGCGTGGTGGTGGAGCGCGACGCGCCAATGGCGCCCGCGCTGACACCCGCATGGGAGACGATCCGCGCAACGGGGGCGGCCGCAAGCTCGCTCGCGTGGAATTGCCCCGCGCACTTCCTCTTTCCCAGCCGCCTCGTCAGCCTGCACGGACCCGCCAGCGAGTACGCAGGCGAAAGCTTCACGCCGCGCCGGCCGGTGCTCGAAGGGGCCATCGAACTCATGGGGCGCATGAAGCGCGACTTCGCCTACGACAAGGACGCGACCGCCGTTTCGACCACGGTTCCCGAGGCGTTCGAACGGCGCCGGGGCGTGTGCCAGGATTTCGCGCACGTGATGATCGCGGGCCTGCGCGGGCTAGGGCTGCCGGCCTCGTATGTGAGCGGCTACATCAGGACCAATCCACCCGCGGGCGCGCCGCGGCTCGAGGGCGCCGACGCGTCGCACGCATGGGTTGGGCTGTGGTGCGGGCCCGAATTCGGCTGGCTCGGTCTCGATCCGACGAACGACATGTGCGTGGGCGACGATCATGTCGTGCTCGCCGTCGGCCGCGACTATGCCGATGTGTCTCCCACGGCTGGCGTGTTCGTCGGCTCCGGCGCTCATGAACTGACCGTGAGCGTTGACGTCAGGCCCCATGAGGACTGAGCGCGGCGATACGGCCGCACGCAGGATCGCAAAAGGCATTGATCGCGTTTGGTCCGCGAGCCGCCACGCCGTGGCGGCGCGGCGGATGGCCATGGGTCAAAAAGTCAAGGCGCAGCGGATGGCGCTCATCGCGGCGGGTGCGCTCCTGCCGCTCTCCACGCTCATGAGCGCGGCGCAGACCATGCCTGCATCGCCGCCCATGCCCCCGCCGAGGCCCGCAATGCCCGGCGACGCGCCGAGCGTGCAGCAGCCCTCCCCGAAGCCCTCGGGCCCCGTGCAACGCCAGCAGGACGCCCCTGTGCCTCCCGCGCCGCCGCCCGCGACGAACGGCGTCGACGCGCCACACATCGCGCCCAACGTCGATCGAGCCGCATTGCGCGCATGCGCCATCGAATGGCATCGGATGAAATCGTCGGGCGCGGCGGGCGGCCTCATCTGGCGCGACTTCGCCCCCGGCTGCCTGCAGAAATTCACCAAGCCAGGCCAGTAGCAGGCACAGCGTTCTGGCGCGCACCGCGCACGCGTGTCGCGTGCGCAAAAGAAAACCCTCCGCCTGTTGAGGCGGAGGGCTGATCTACTAGCCGTCAGAGACGACCGCTTGGTCCGTCAGGTTCGCACTGTGCGCCGGATCAGGCTTCCGGCTGTCGAACCTGACGGAGACGGTCCTTCTACTCAGGCGCCTTCCGGCGACGGAGCAGCGGCTGCCGGCTTGGCTTTGCGAGCCTTCTTGGCGCCCTTCTTGGCGCCTTTCTTGGCGGCCTTCTTGGCGCCCTTCTTGGCGCCCTTCTTGGCGGCCGTCTTCTTCACGGCCTTCTTGGCGCCCTTCTTGGCGGCCGTCTTCTTCACGGCCTTCTTGGCGCCCTTCTTGGCGGCCTTCTTGGCGCCCTTCTTGGCGCCCTTCTTGGCGGCCGTCTTCTTCACGGCCTTCTTGGCGCCGCCCTTCTTCGCGGCCTTCTTGGCCGGTTTACGCTTTGCTGCCTTTGCCATCAGAGGTCCCCTCTAAGTTACGTCGGCACATGGTTGCCGACACCCAGGCAGGCATAAAGTAACTCGGTTAACTACATGTGCAAGCGCCTGCGTGCGCGAGAGCGGCTCTGCGGCCTCCCCAAGGCGCGTTTCAAGCGCGTCGCGGACGCCATGCGGAGCCCTTCCGCAACACGTCCCGGCGTCCGTTGCGAGCTCATGAGCCGATGACGCAGGCGAGCGTTGAACGTTGCAGTTGCGCCGCTTCGACGTGCGCCCGGCGAGCGCCCTCGCGGGATGCACGCGGGGCTCTGCGATGCGCGCGCGCACGCGATGCGTTTCTGAATCTCATTGATTCTACGTCAGATGTGGATCGACGATGAAGAAGATCGTCAAGCGCGCGCGGTCGGCGCGCTGCGCACGCCGCGCGTTTCTAGCGGCGCCTGAACAGCGCGCGAGACGGCGCGCGCATGGCTTCGCACGCGCGTGAGAGGCGCCGATTCGCGAGTGCGGGAGGGCGAGCTGCACGCGCGCTCATCGACGTGCGCGCGGCCGCGACAGCATGCGAAAATTTTTTTTTGGAAAGTTCAAAAAAAGGCTTTCGCAGGCGCCCGCGAAGGGGCCCGCGGACGCCAATCGCGCGAATCGAGTCGATTCGACGCGTCGCGATCAGATCCCGAGCTTGCTCTTCAAGAGTTCATTAACGGACTGCGGATTGGCCTTGCCGCCGGTCTGCTTCATCACCTGACCGACGAACCAGCCGAGCATCGTCGGCTTCGCCTTCGCCTGTTCCACCTTGTCGGGATTGGCGGCGATGATCGCATCGACGGCGGCCTCGATCGCGCCCGTGTCGGTGACCTGCTTCATGCCGCGCTCTTCGACGATGGCGCGCGGATCGGCCTGCCGTCCGGCGTCCCAGACGATCTCGATCAGGTCCTTCGCGATCTTTCCGGAGATGACGTTGCCGGTCACCATCTGCACGATGGCGCTGTTGGCCTTCGCGGTGACCGGGCCGGTCTCGATCGTGAGGCCGGCCTTGTTGAGACGCCCGAAGTATTCGTTGATGAGCCAGTTGGCGGAGGCCTTCGGCTCGGCGCCCTCGCGCACCATGTCCTCGAAATAATCGGCGGTGTCGCGCTCCATCACGAGGACGCCGGCGTCGTAGGAGGCCAGTCCGTAATCGCTCATGAACCGGGCCTTCTTCGCATCGGGAAGTTCCGGCAGGCCGGCGGCGAGCGCATCCACGAACGCCTGATCGAACTCGAGCGGCAGGAGATCGGGGTCGGGGAAATAGCGATAGTCGTGCGCCTCCTCCTTGGAGCGCATCGAGCGCGTTTCGCCGCGGCCCGGATCGAACAGGCGCGTCTCCTGGTCGATGGTTCCGCCGTCCTCGATGATCGCGATCTGGCGCCGGGCCTCGACCTCGATGGCCTGGCCGATGAAGCGGATCGAGTTGACGTTCTTGATCTCGCAGCGCGTGCCGAGCGGCGCGCCGGGACGGCGCACCGACACGTTCACGTCGGCGCGCAGGTTGCCCTTCTCCATGTCGCCGTCGCAGGTGCCGAGGTATCGCAGGATCGTGCGCAGCTTGGTCACGTAGGCGCGCGCCTCGTCCGCCGAGCGCATGTCGGGGCGGGAGACGATCTCCATCAGCGCGACGCCCGAGCGGTTCAGATCGACGAAGCTCTGGGTCGCGGACTGATCATGCAGCGACTTGCCTGCGTCCTGCTCGAGATGCAGGCGCTCGACGCCGACGGTGATCTGTTCCGTGGCCGTCACGTCGACGATCACCTCGCCCTCGCCGACGATGGGATGCTTGTACTGGCTGATCTGATAGCCCTGCGGCAGATCGGGATAAAAATAGTTCTTCCGGTCGAAGACCGAGCGCTTGTTGATCTGCGCCTTGAGGCCGAGGCCGGTGCGCACCGCCTGCTTGACGCACTCCTCGTTGATCACCGGCAGCATGCCGGGCATCGCCGCGTCCACGAGGGAGACGTGCGAGTTGGGATCGCCGCCGAACTCCGTGGAGGCGCCGGAAAACAGCTTGGAGCGCGAGTTGACCTGCGCATGGATCTCCATGCCGATCACGACTTCCCAGTCGCCGGTCGCGCCCTTGATGAACTTCGATCTCATCGCCGCAGCCGTCATGTCCGCCTCTTGTCCGCTGATTGCCTCACGGGGCGCCGGCCCCTGCGCAAACGAGGCTTCTGCCTAGCCCGTCAGGGCGCGCGCTTCAAGACGAGAGGCGATTTCAGGGGGCTGGCGTCCCGCCCTGGCGCAGTTCCAGCACGCGGAAGAGCCCGTCGGGATCGCTCCATCGATCGGCGACCCGCCAGCCCGCGCCCTCGCAGATGGCGCCGAACACCTCGTCCGGCCATTTGTGCGAATTCTCCGTGTGGATCGTCTCGCCCGCCGAAAAACGGAACGCGCGCGCGCCCACATGCACGACCTGGTCCTTCAGGCTCACGAGGCGCATCTCGATGCGCGTGCGCGCCGCGTTCCAGATCGCCGTGTGGCGGAACGCCGCAAGATCGAAATCAGCGCCCAGTTCGCGGTTGGCGCGGACCAGCAGATTGAGGTTGAAGGCCGCCGTGACGCCCTGCGCATCGTTATATGCGGGTATGAGCACCGCCGGGTCCTTGATCACGTCGACGCCTATGACGAGCCGTGCGCCCTGCCCCAGCACGCGCGCAAAACGGCGCAGCAGGGACTGCGCGTCATCGGGTTCGAGATTGCCGATGGTGGAGCCGGGAAAGAACCCGAGGCGCGGCGCGCCGGCAAGGCCGGGCGGCAATTCGGCGCTGGAGAAATCGCCCACCACGCAGTCGACGCGCAGGCGCGGGAAACGGTCGCGCAGCCGCATGCGCGCGTCCTCGAGCGCGCTCGCCGAAACGTCGATCGCCACATAGGCGGCAAGCGATCGCAGATGCGAAATGAGGATTTCCGTCTTGAGGCTGGAGCCCGAACCGAATTCGACGAGTACGGCGCCCGGCGGCGTGCGCTCGGCGATCGCCGGCGCGCATTCGCGCAGGATCTGCGTCTCGACGCGGGTCGGATAATATTCCGGCAGGCGGGTGATCGCCTCGAAGAGTTCGCTGCCGCGCGCATCGTAGAAATAGCGGCATGGCAGCGTCTTCTGCGGCCGGCTCAGCCCCTCGGCGAGGTCGCGTTCGAAATCGTCGGCGTCGGCGCCATGAGGGCGCGGCATCTCGATGTGGCTCATGTCGCGTCGTCCGCCAGGCGCAGGCCGCAGAACTGCCAGCGCTGCCACGGATAGAAGAAGTTGCGATAGGTGATGCGCGAATGATTGTCGGGCGTCACGCACGAGGCGCCGCGCAGCACCTGCTGGCTCACCATGAACTTGCCGTTGTATTCGCCCAGCGCGCCACTGGGCGCGCGATAGCCGGGATAGGGCTGGTAGGCGCTCATGGTCCATTGCCACGCGTCGCCGGCCATTTGCAGAAGCCCCTCGCCCGCGCCTGCTGGAAGCGGACGCAAAGCGCCCGAACCGAGCGTGTTGGCGCGCACGCCGGCCGGCGTTTTTTGCGCCTGCGCCGCGGCGACCTCCCATTCGAATTCAGTCGGCAATCGCTTGCCCGCCCAGCGCGCGAACGCGTCCGCCTCGTAATAACTCACATGCGCGACGGGTGCGCCGGGATCGACCGGCAGCAGGCCGTCGAGGCTCATCTGCATCCAGGCCCCGTCGCGCTCCTCGAAATAGAGCGGCGCGCGCCAGCCTTCGCGCTGCGCATGCGTCCAACCGTCCGACAGCCACAGCGTCGCCGTGTCGTAGCCGCCGTCGGCCATGAACTCGAGCCATTCGCCATTGGTGACGAGACGATCCGCGATGGAGAACGGATGCACGAGGGCGGTGTGGCGCGGCCCCTCGTTGTCGAACGCGAAGCCGCGTCCGTCGTGGCCGATTTCAAATACGCCGCCCTCGAACGCCCGCCAGTTCGCGGCGGGCGTGCGCGCATGGGGCGCGGGCGCGCGGCCGGCCCGATAATGCGGGCGCAGCGGACTGGCCGCGAAGAGCGCGAGAATGTCGGTGAGCATCAGTTCCTGATGCTGCTGTTCATGAGCTTGGCCGAGCGCAAGAAGCGGCGCGATCACCGGCGTTTCCGCCTCGCCGCTGGCGAAGAGTTCGCGCAGCGCGTCGTCCACATAGCGGCGGTAGGCGAATACTTCCTCCGCCGTGGGGCGCGTCAGGAGCCCGCGCCTGGGCCGCGCATGCCGGGGCCCGGCGGATTCATAATAGGAGTTGAAGCAATACGCGAAGCTCTCGTCGAACGGTCGATAGCCGTTCACGTGCGGCGTCAGGATGAACGTCTCGAAGAACCAGCTCGTATGCGCCAGATGCCATTTCGTGGGGCTGGCGTCGTCCATCGCCTGCACGACCATGTCCTCGGCCGTCAGCGGTTCGGCAATATCGAGCGAGAGCTTGCGCGTCGCGAAGAATGAAGCTTCGGCCGCAGAGGCGCCCTGTTCCGACATGCGGTCTTCGCGGGTGTGGTCCTGGCGGTTACGCTCTTGGGACGCAGCGCGTCCGCGCGCGGGAGTGTCTGCGACGGCCATACTCTTTCCCCTTCGCGGCGCGCACGCGCAGTCGCGAGAAAACGCGACCGCGGCTATCTGGTTCCTCGTCAAGCCAAAGCGTTGGCTTTGGCGAGGGTCATGTCAAGGGATCGCGGCGGGTCTCAGCCCCACCAGTTCGCCGGCAATTGCATGCGGCCCGCGGCGTCCTCGATGACCTGCGCGGCGGAGAAGAGAGTTTCCTCATCGAACGGGCGGCCGATCAATTGCAGGCCCAGCGGCAAGCCGTCGCGCGACAAGCCGGCAGGCACGGCGATGCCCGGCAATCCGGCCATGTTCACCGTCACGGTGAACACGTCGTTGAGATACATCTCGACCGGATCGGCGCTCGTCTTTTCGCCGATGCCGAATGCGGGAGAGGGCGTCGCGGGCGTGAGGATCGCATCGACGCCCGCATTGAACGCGGCTTCGAAATCGCGGCGGATCAGCGTGCGTATCTTCTGCGCGCGCACATAATAGGCGTCGTAATAGCCCGCCGAGAGAACATACGTGCCGATGAGAATGCGGCGGCGCACTTCGGCGCCGAAGCCTTCGGCGCGCGTGCCCTCGTACATGTCCGAGATGTCGCGGCCGGGCACGCGCAATCCGTAGCGCACGCCATCATAGCGCGCGAGGTTGGACGACGCTTCGGCCGGCGCGACGATGTAATAGGCGGGCAGCGCGTACCGCGTGTGCGGCAGCGAGATGTCGACGATCTCCGCGCCCGCGTCGCGCATGAAGTCGACGCCCTTGCGCCACAGCGCGTCGATCTCGTCGGACATTCCCTCGACGCGATATTCCTTCGGAATGCCGATGCGGCGGCCCTTCAGCGACGCGCCGATCGCCTGTTCGTAATCGGGCACGGGCATGTCGACGCAGGTCGTGTCCCTGTCGTCGGGGCCCGCCATGGAGCGCAGCATGATCGCGCAATCGCGCACGGTGCGCGCGATGGGGCCGGCCTGGTCGAGCGAGGATGCGAACGCGACCATGCCGAGGCGCGAGCAGCGCCCGTAGGTCGGCTTGATTCCAACGGTTCCGGTGAAGGCGGCCGGCTGGCGGATCGAGCCGCCGGTGTCGGAAGCCGTCGCCCCCAGGCACAGGCGCGCGGCCACGGCCGCAGCCGAACCGCCCGACGATCCGCCGGGCACGAGGAGGCCTTTCTTGTCGCCGCCCGCCGCCGCGCGCGCCTGCTCCTGCGACCAGTTCGGCGGCAGCCATGGCGAGGCGACGGGACCGTAGAAGGAGGTCTCGTTCGACGAGCCCATGGCGAACTCGTCCATGTTCAACTTGCCGAGCATCACCGCGCCGTCGCGCCACAGATTGGCTGTGACGGTGCTCTCGTACACGGGCTTGAAGCCATCGAGGATGTGGCTGCAGGCCTGCGTGTGCGAGCCCTTCGTGGCGTAGAGATCCTTGACGCCGAGCGGCAGGCCTTCGAGGGGACCCGCGTTTCCGGACGCGATGCGCGCGTCGGACTCGCGCGCCATGGCGAGCGCCTGTTCGGGCGTTTCGGCGACGAACGCGCCCAGCGCGCGCGCCTTCTCGACAGCGTCGATGTGCGCCTGCGTCAGCTCGGTCGCCGAGACCTTCTTCGCGCGGATCGCGTCGCGCGCTTCTGCAAGAGTGAGTTCGTTCAATCCGGTCATGAAGGCTTTCCGAAAGAAGGCGCGAAAGATATGGCGCGCAGATCGGTATCGCGCGGCGAAATCACTCGACGACTTTTGGCACCGCGAAGAACTGGTCTTCGTGCTGGGGCGCATTGGCGACGACGGCGGCCGCGCCGGCGTGATCGGTCACCACGTCCTCGCGCATCTTCATCTTCATCGGGATGACGGAGGTCATCGGCTCGACGCCTTCGACATCGACGCTGTCCAACTCCTCGACGAAGGAGAGAATGGCGTTGAGCTCCTGCTGGAGGTGCGGCACGTCCTCGTCCTTGACGGCGATGCGCGCAAGGTGCGCGATGCGCCGGACGGTCGCCTGATCGACGGACATTTCGTCTCCGCTGGCCTGATGGTTCCGGGGCCGCCGTATAGCACCGGCGCCTTGACGGGCGCAAATGCAGCCTGCGAGGGCGGGCTCCCCACGCACTTGGGCGCTGACACGGGCGCGGCCCCGTGTTACCCGGCCCCATGGCCGACAACATCGCGACCCTCGAAGACATGCCTCCGCGCCTGACTCGCTTTTCGCGCCTGATGGGGCTCGACCTCGGCACGAAGACCATCGGGGTCGCGCTGTCGGATGTGGAGCGGCGGCTCGCCTCGCCGCTCGAGACGATCCAGCGGAAGAAATTCGGCGAGGACGCCCGCCGCCTGATCGAACTGGCCGGCAAGTACGAGGTCGCGGCCTTCGTCATCGGCCTGCCGCTGAACATGGATGGAAGCGAGGGGCCGCGGGCGCAGGCGACGCGCGCCTTTGTGCGCAACATGGCCCAGCAGGACGCAAGGCCGTTCGTGTTCTGGGACGAGCGCCTGTCGACGGCGGCGGTGACGCGCTCGCTCATCGAGCAGGACGCCTCACGGGCAAAGCGGGCCGAGGTCGTCGACCGAATGGCCGCCGCCTACATCCTGCAGGGCGCGCTCGACCGCCTTCAGGCGATCGGGCGCGCGAACGCTTAAATCAGCGACGGCCGCGGCGGACCGTGTAACCGGAGCGCACATAGGTGCGCGAGCCGATAAAGTGACGGCCTGGCGCGACCCCGCGATAGCGGACCACGCGC
The DNA here is from genome assembly GCA_963701405.1 of uncultured Alphaproteobacteria bacterium. Lineage (GTDB taxonomy): Bacteria > Pseudomonadota > Alphaproteobacteria > Rhizobiales > Beijerinckiaceae > Terripilifer. The sequence continues at coordinate 64,518 of CAVPAB010000004.1, forward strand.
GGACGATAGACATTGCGATAGACCGCGCGGCGCGTGCGGTAGATGGGATATCCGCCGCCATAGTACGCGGGATAATAGCCGCCATAATATGCCGGATAATACCCGCCGTAGTAGCGCCGCCGCCGCCGCCGCAATAATTCCAGGTGTAGTAATAGGGATCGCAATAATACGGCGATCCGCCCCACGCCGCCCCGCCCCAGGTCGCCGCGCCGAGGGCGCCGGCGAACAGGCCGAGCGCGGCAGCCGGGAAGAATGCATTGCCGTAACCGCCGCGATAATATCCGCCGCGATAATATCCGCCACGGGCGTAACGCACGCCGCGGTATCCAACGCCGCCATACCTGATGCCGGCGCCCCGAACGCCGACGCGGCCGCCGCGCGCTCGCATCTGGACATTTTCGGTGAGCGCCGCGGGCGCCACATCCTGCTTCGGCGTCACCGACAGCGGCCCTGCTTGCGCTGGTGACGAGGTGAGAGTCGCGCCACTGATCGCAAGAAAGGCGAGTGACGCGCCTGCAAGCATCGCATGCTTCAAACTCGTGCGCATGGCTTACTCCATCGGTTGGCGGCGTTCTGATACGCCGGTTCCGTTCTCAAGAACGCGGGGAACAAAACTCGGTTCAAAGGAAGCCGAGGGAGCTTGCCGTTGCGTCAGCACGCTTTGGTCTCTTTCCGCCATCGCATTTGACCTGTATGCTCTAGTCAAAGCTCCGGCCTCGGAGAAAGGACTCTTGGAATGAAACGGAAGGCGCAGACCGCCTCTCGCGCAATGAAGGCTCCCGAGCCCTATCCCATGCCAGCGAACTCCGTGCCCGAGTCCGCAGATCCGGCTGAAGTCGCGCTGTACATCGCCGAGCTCACGGATGAACTGGCGAAGCTCGCTGCAAACTCGGGGCTGGAGACGATCTGCTACCTGCTCACGCTCGCCAGGCTCGAGGCCGAAACCACGTCACGAGGCGGCGGCCTGTCGCCCTGACGTCATCGCGATTCGGGGAGCAGGGCGACCAGGTTGCCGCCGTGACGGACCAGCCGGCCACCCAGTTCGAGATCGAAGAGCGCGGCGTGGATCTGCGCCACGCCAAAGCCCGACGCGCGCACGAGATCATCGACGCTCACGGGCGTTGGCCCGAGCAGTGATGAAATCGCATCCATCACATCGCGTGGGCTTTCGGGCGCCCCGTCGAACGGACCGCGCAAAGCTGCCGGCGAGTGCTGGCCGCCGTCGTCATCGAGTTCGAGCGCTGGCTCGCTGAGCGGGGGCGAAGGATCGCCGAACAGGTCCGTTTCGTCCCACAGGCGTTCGGCTTGAGGGAAAGCGACATCATCGTCGCACAGGTTGGCGCGCGACTGGACGCCGCCCGAGATGATCGGCGCGAGCGCTTCGATCACGTCCGCGCCGCTGGTGCAAAGCGTCGCGCCATTGCGCAGGAGATCGTTGCAGCCCTCCGCCCGCGGGTCGAGCGGAGAGCCCGGCACGGCGAACACCTCCCGCCCCTGCTCGTTGGCGAAGCGCGCGGTGATGAGCGAGCCCGACTTGCGCGCCGCCTCCACGACGACCGCGCCCAGCGACAGGCCGGAGACGATGCGATTGCGGCGCGGGAAATCGCGGCCGCGCGGCTCCCAGCCGATCGGCATTTCCGAGATGATCACGCCGCTTTCGCATATCTCCTGCGCGAGCCCCACGTGCTCGGGCGGATAGATCCGGTCGAGGCCGCCGGCGAGAACCGCCACCGTGCCCGTGGCGAGCGCGCCGCGATGTGCGCGCTGGTCGACGCCGCGCGCAAGGCCCGACGCGATGACGAAATCGGCCTGCGCCAGTTCGCGCACGAGCCGGTCCGCGAACGCGAGCCCCGCAGCGGAGGCGTTTCGTGAGCCAACCACCGCCACCATCGGGCGCTCGAGCACAGACAGATCGCCGCGGACGCAGATCACCGGTGGCGGCGCGTCGATCTCGCGCAACGCCTTCGGGTATTCGCGATCGCCGGTGACGAGGAAGCACGCGCCGAGGCGCCTTGCGGCCTCGTACTCGCGTTCGCATTCGGCGCGTGTTGCGATGGCGATGCGCCGGCCGCCGCCGTGGCGGGCGATCAGGTCCGGCAGCGCGGCAAGCGCTGCGCGCGCGCCGCCGAAGCGGTTAATGAGCGTGCGAAAAGTTCGTGGTCCGACATTTTCGCTTCTGATGAGTTGCAGCCAGTCGAGGCGTTGTTCGTCGGACAGGCGGGCGCCCGTCACGCAGTTCCCCCGGGCGCGTCGGTCTTGCCGATCTTGCCTTCGGTGCCCGCCATCAGCCGCTCGATGTTCGGGCGGTGCTTGAACCACAACATCACGGCGAGCGCGACGAAGAGTTCGCCAGCGCCGCCGCGGCCCATGGCGAAGAGCGCGAGCGGCGTCGCGACGCTCGCGCCGAGCGCGGCGGCGGACGAGTATCTCGTCGTGTAGGCGATGCCGAGCCAGACGACGCCGAACACAAGGGCGGCGGGCCACGCGAGGCCGATGGCGACGCCCAGAAACGTCGCGACGCCCTTGCCGCCCTTGAAACGCAGCCACACCGGATAAAGATGGCCGATGAACGCGCCGAGGCCCGCGAGGATCGCGTAATACTCGCCGAACTGGCCGGCCACGAGCACGGCGAGCGTGCCCTTCAGCGCATCGAGAACGAGGGTGGCGGCGGCCAGCTTCTTGTTGCCGGTGCGCAGCACGTTCGTCGCGCCGATGTTGTGCGAGCCCACCGTGCGCGGATCGATTCCGCCGAACAGTTTCGTCAGCACGAGCCCGAACGGAATCGAACCCAGAAGGTATCCGAAGCCGAGCGAAGCGAGATTGGCGGGCAGGTCTGGAAACATTGCGGACGCAAACTCCGGCCGTGAGGCGCAGGTGAAGCCTAGACGGCCACGACGCGGCCCGCAACCATCGTCGTCTTCACGACGCCTTCGAGGCGCGCGTCGTCGAAGGGCGTGTTCTTCGAGCGCGACCGCAGTCTGGCGGCGTCGACGACGAAGGGTTCGTCCGGGTCGAAGCGGATGAGGTCCGCGGGCGCGCCCTTGGCGAGGCGACCCTGCGGCAGGCCCAGTATCTGCGCCGGCCGGGTCGTCATCGCGTTGAGAAGACGATGCAGGGTGAGCTTTTCCGCCTTCACGAGGCGCAGCCCCGCCGCCAGCATGGTTTCCAGACCGACCGCGCCGTATTCAGCCTCCGAAAAGGGAACGCGCTTGGCCTCCACGTCCTGCGGATTGTGATCGGACACGAGCACGTCGATGAGCCCCGATGCGAGCGCGTCGACGAGCGCGAGGCGCTCTTCTTCGGCGCGCAGCGGCGGCGCGATCTTCAGGAAGGTGCGGTAGTCGCCGACGTCCGTTTCGTTCAGCGACACGTGGTTGATCGAGGTGCCGCACGTCACCGGCAGCCCCGCTTCCTTGGCGCGGCGGATGATGTCGATGGAAAAGCGCGTCGTCACCAGCGCGGAATGATAGCGCGCGCCGTTCGCGTCCGCGCCCAGCGTCAGCGCCACGAGGCGCATGTCGCGCCCGAGCATGATGGCCTCGGCTTCGGCGGGCACGCCGGGCAGCCCGAGGCGGCTTGCGAACTCGCCCTCGTTCATGACGCCCGCGCGCGCGAGGTCCGGATCTTCCGCCGTGTGAATGACGAGCGCGCCGAAATCGCGCGCGTAGGTGAGCGCGCGGCGCATCACCTGCGAGGACGCGACGGAATGGGGACCGTTGGAGAACGCGACCGCGCCGGCTTCGCGCAGCAGGCCGATCTCGGCGATCTCCTTGCCGTGCAGGCCGCGCGTGAGCGCGGCGCATGGCAGCACATGCACTTTCGCCGTGTCGCGCGCGCGGCGCATGAGATAATCGACCGCCGCCGCGCCATCGACCGGCGGGTTCGTGTCCGGCCGTGCAAGAATAGTGGTGACGCCGCCGGCCGCCGCCGCAGCGCTCGCGCTCGCCATGGTTTCGCGGTGCGTCGCGCCGGGCTCGCCCACGAAGGCGCTCATGTCGATGAGGCCGGGGCAGACGATGTCGCCGCCGCAGTCGATGACGCGCGTGCGCGAGCCGACATTGGCGCGCGTCACCTTCGCGCCCACTTCCATGATGATTCCGTCGTCGACGAAGACGCCGCCGTTCTCCAGTGCGCCCGTCGCCGGATCGAGAAGCCGGGCGTTGATGAAGGAGGCTGCGGTGGCGGGAACTTCGCTCATCAGCTCACCCTGGGAAGGTTCGCGGCCAGCGCTTCCAGCACCGCCATGCGGACCGCCACGCCCATCTCGACCTGCTCGTTGATCAGCGAGCGCGGACCGTCGGCCACCGCCGTGGCGATCTCGACGCCGCGATTGATCGGGCCCGGATGCATGACCAGCGCGTCGGGCTTCGCGTACTCCAGTTTCGCCTCGTCGAGGCCGAAGAAGCGCGCGTATTCCTTCAGCGAAGGCACGAACGCGCCATCCATGCGCTCGCGCTGCAGGCGCAGCATCATCACGATGTCGGCGTCGCGCAGGCCGCTCTCCATCGTGCGGTGCACCTCGACGCCCATGCGCTCGACGCCGGGCGGCAGCAGCGTCGACGGCGCGACGACGCGCACGCGCGCGCCCATCTGCGTCAGCAGGATGATGTTGGAGCGCGCGACGCGCGAATGCAGCACGTCGCCGCAGATCGCGACAGTGAGCCCGTCGATGCGGCCCTTGTTGCGGCGAATGGTGAGCGCGTCGAGCAGCGCCTGCGTCGGATGCTCGTGGCTGCCGTCGCCCGCGTTCACCACCGAGCACGACATCTTGCGCGCCAGCAGGTGCACCGCGCCGGAATGATGATGGCGCACGACGATCACATCGGGGCGCATGGCGTTCAGCGTCACCGCCGTGTCGATGAGCGTCTCGCCCTTGGTGACGGAGGACGTGGCCACCGACATGTTCATGACGTCGGCGCCGAGCCGCTTGCCGGCGAGTTCGAAGGACGCCTGCGTGCGCGTGGACGGCTCGAAGAAGAGATTGATGAGCGTGCGCCCGCTCAGGATCGTGCGCTTCTTGTCGACGCGGCGGGAGACTTCAACCGCCTCCTCCGCCATATCGAGGAGGCCTTCGATTTCCGGGCGGGTCAGCCCGTCGATGCCGAGCAGGTGCCGATGGGGGAAAGGCGCGCGCATGCAAGCGTCATAGGCCAGCGCGCGGGGCGCCCGCAAGGCGGCCAGCGGGGATTCGCACCGAAAACGTCGCCTATTTGCCCTCCATCGCCGCCCGGACGCGGCTGATGATGGCCGGAGGCGCCTGAAAGAAGCTCTCGATCAGCTTTTCCATCTCTTCCCAGGTGACGAGTTCGGGCTCCAGCCCGAGCTTCTCGGCCTCGGCCACGAAGGCTGGATCGCGCACGGTGTCTGCGAATGCCTTGCGAAGAGTGGCGGCGCGCTGCGGCAGAAGCTGCGGGGGCGCCGCGAAAGGCCGCGCGAACGTCTGCGGGGCGAAGGTGAATTCCAGAACCTTGCGTTCCTCTTCGTTGCGCGCAAACTCCATCGCCAGCGGCACGTCCGGGTGTTCGGGGTGCTTGCGCAGGCCAAGCTGAACGAGGACGTTCACCTTCTTTTCGCGCAACCAGTCCGGCCGCTGGGTCTGGATAGGCACCCAGCCCCACGAGCAAAAGCCGGACAATTCGCCCCGTTCGAGCGCGGTGAGGATAGTCGCGCTGCCGGTGTAGCCATAGATCACCTTCATCTTCGTCCCGAGTACTCCATTGAGCACGTTCGGAAATGTCGCGGATGGCGAGGTTGCGCCGGAGGCCCCGACCGACAATTCGATCTTGCGAAGATCCTCGAACGTCTTCACCGGCGATGTGTGCCAGGAGACGCAGGTCGAGACTTCGTTCGACGTGGAGCCGAGCCACGTGAACTGTCGCGGATCGTAATTCGCGCCCTTGGTGCCCATCAGCGGGTCCAGCGGCACGGTACGACCGAAGATGCCGAACTCGGAGCCATCCTTCGGCGCGAGTGTATAAAGGTAATTGGCGAGTTGCAGGCTGCCGGCGCCGGGCATGTTGCGCGGCACCATGTTGGGCTCGCCCGGTATGTGGCGCCCCATGTGACGGGCCAGCACGCGGGCCGAGAGATCATAGCCCCCGCCCGGCCCGAAGCCGATGAAGACCGATACGTTGCGACCCTTGAAGAACTCCGCCTCGCCACGATCCTGCGCGGAGGCGGGGGCAGAAATGAACGGCAAGACCAGACACGCGACGGCCATGGCCGACCCGCGACGACGCTTCGCCCCTGCGCTCATGCGCTCCTCCCATTTTGCAGCGATCATCCGCCCGCCGGGCGCCTTTGTAAACGGCAGACGCCGCGCGCAGACAGCGGCCTGCGCCCAGGGCCGGAAAGGCGCTCCCCGGAGCCCCTCATTTGACAGAGCGGGGGGCGCAGCCCATGTTCGCGCCCGAAACGACAAGCTCCGCGCTTGTGCGGACGGACCTGTCGGCCGCCCCTTTCAGCGGAGAATTCTGTCTTCAAATTCAGGCCCTTGCGCCTGGAGGACCCCTCGCTCATGAACGCTGTCGTCATCGTCGAATCTCCGGCCAAGGCCAAGACGATCAACAAGTACCTCGGCAAGGATTTCGAGGTCCTGGCCTCGTTCGGCCACGTCCGCGACCTGCCCGCCAAGGACGGGTCCGTGGACCCCGAGCAGGACTTCGCAATGCAATGGGAGGTGGACGGCAAGTCCGCCAAGCGCCTGTCCGACATCGCCCGCGCCGTGAAGGACGCGGATACGGTGATCCTCGCCACCGACCCCGACCGCGAGGGCGAGGCGATCTCGTGGCACGTGCTGGAGGTCCTGCGCGGCAAGCGCGTGCTGAAGGACAAGACCATCCAGCGCGTCGTCTTCAACGCCATCACCAAGGGCGCCGTGCTCGACGCCATGCGCAACCCGCGCGAGATCGACGCCGCGCTCGTGGACGCCTATCTGGCCCGGCGCGCTCTCGACTATCTCGTCGGCTTCACGCTCTCCCCCGTGCTGTGGCGCAAGCTGCCGGGCGCGCGCTCGGCCGGGCGCGTGCAGTCCGTCGCGCTGCGGCTCGTGTGCGACCGCGAGCTCGAGATCGAGAAATTCATCTCGCGCGAATACTGGTCCATCGCCGCGCACCTGAAGACGAAGGCCGACGCGCCGTTCGTCGCCCGGCTCGTGGGCGCGGACGGCAAGCGCATCCAGCGCCTCGACGTCGGCTCGGGCGAAGAGGCCAACGCCTTCCGCGAGTCGCTTGAGAACGCCGCGTTCAGCGTCGCGTCGGTGGAGGCCAAGCCCGCCAGGCGCCATCCGTGGGCGCCCTTCACCACGTCGACGCTCCAGCAGGAAGCCTCGCGCAAGCTCGGCTTCGCCCCGGCGCATACGATGCGCGTCGCCCAGCGCCTGTACGAAGGCGTCGACCTCGGCGGCGAGACGGTCGGACTCATTACTTATATGCGAACCGACGGCGTCGACGTGGCGCCCGAGGCGATCGCCGCCGCGCGGCGGGTGATCGAGAAGGAATACGGCCCGAAGTACGTGCCGCAGGTTCCGCGCAAGTACACGACCAAGCAGAAGAACGCGCAGGAGGCCCACGAGGCCATCCGCCCGACCGACCTCGGGCGCCTGCCGCGCCAGCTTTCGCGCGTGCTGGAGAAGGACCAGCTCCGCCTCTACGAACTCATCTGGACGCGCACCATCGCCAGCCAGATGGAATCGGCCGAACTGGAGCGCACAACCGTCGAAATCGCCGCCGACGTTCGCTCGGGCAAGTACAAGCGCGTCGATCTGCGCGCCACGGGACAGGTCGTGCGCTTCGACGGATTCCTGGCCCTCTATCAGGAAGGCAAGGACGACGAGGAGGACGACGAGAGCGGCCGTCTTCCGCCGATGGCGCAGGGCGATGCCCTCGCCCGCGAGACAGATCGAGGTCGCCCAGCATTTCACCGAGCCGCCGCCGCGCTACACCGAGGCGACGCTGGTGAAGCGCATGGAGGAGCTGGGCATCGGGCGCCCCTCCACCTACGCCTCGACGCTCGCCGTGCTGCGCGAGCGCGATTACGTGCGCCTCGACAAGAAGCGGCTGATCCCCGAGGACAAGGGACGGCTCGTGATCGCCTTCCTCGAAAGCTTCTTCAAGCGCTACGTGGAATATGATTTCACCGCGGCGCTGGAAGAAAAGCTCGATCTCGTGGCCAACCACGAACTCGACTGGAAGCAGGTGCTGCGCGACTTCTGGAGCGCGTTCTCGGGCTCGGTCGACGAGATCAAGGATCTGCGCACCACCGAAGTGCTCGACAATCTCAACGAGCTGCTTGGTCCGCACATCTTCCCCAAGAAGGAAGACGGCTCCAGTCCGCGCGCGTGCCCCTCGTGCGGCGCGGGCCAGTTGTCGCTGAAACTGGGCAAGTTCGGCGCGTTCGTCGGCTGCTCGAACTATCCCGAGTGCCGCTACACCCGCACGCTCTCGCAGCAGGCGACCGGCGAGACGGGCGCTGAGGGCGACCGCCCCGGCGTGCGCGTGCTCGGCACGGACCCGGCGACCGGCCTCGAAGTGACGCTGCGCGACGGGCGTTTTGGAACCTACGTGCAGCTTGGCGAAGGCGAGAAGCCGAAGCGTTCATCCCTGCCCAAGGGCACGAGCAAGGACGACGTGACGCTGGAAATGGCGATCGCGCTTTTGTCGCTGCCGCGCGAAGTGGCGAAGCATCCCACCAGCGGCGAGCCCATTCTCGCCGGCATCGGGCGTTTCGGGCCTTACGTGCAGCACGGCAAGACCTACGCGAACATCGGCCGCGACGACGACGTGCTCGAAATCGGCGCGAACCGCGCCATCGATCTCATCATCACCAAGGAACAGGGCGGCGGCGGACGCGGACGCTTCGGCCAGGCGCCCGGGCGCGAACTGGGCGAACATCCCAAGGGCGGCAAGATCACGGTGAAGGCCGGCAAGTACGGCGCCTACGCGAACTGGGGCAAGGTCAACGCCACGCTGCCCAAGGACAAGAGCCAGGACGCGATCACGCTCGAGGAAGCCATCGAGCTTCTCAATGCGAAGGCCTCAGGCGAAAGCCCGGAAAGCGGCAAGGTGCTCGGCGAACATCCCGACGGCGGCAAGATCACGCTGCGCGAAGGCCGTTACGGGCCCTACGTCGCCATCGGCAAGGTGTACGCCAACGTGCCGAAGTCGATGAACGCCGAAGACCTCACGCTCGCCGACGCGATCGAACTGATCGACGAAAAGGGCGGCCCCGCGAAGGCCAAGGGCGCGGCGAAAAAGGGCGCGGCGAAGAAGGGCGCAGCGAAGAAGAAGAGCGCGGCGAAGAAGGCGCCGGCGGCCAAGAGCGCCGCGAGCAAGGCCGCGCCTGCGAAGAAAGCCGCCCCTGCGAAGAAGAAGGCTGCTGCGAAGAAGCCCGCGAAGAAGGCGGCGAAGACGTAGCGAAAGCCGCGGCTCTTCTTCTCCGCGCTTGCGGGGAGAAGGTGGCGCGCAGCGCCGGATGAGGGGCTACGCGATGCTTGGGCCTGCGCAGCCCCTCATCTGTCCTTCGGACATCTTCTCCCCGCAGGCGGGGAGAAGACCATGCCATCCACAGAATCAGCCCTGTCAATCCTTTGACGGGGGCCGCACGCGCTCACTAAATGCGAATGGAGACGGGCGCGAACGCAACACGGCGCGCCTTGAACGGAGCAAGCTTGATGAAGTCGATTGCGTTGCGGATTGCGGAAGAGCTGGGCGTCGCGGAGCGGCAGGTGACCGCCGCGGTCGAGCTGCTCGACGGCGGCGCGACGGTCCCCTTCGTCGCGCGCTATCGCAAGGAGGCCACCGGCGCGCTCGACGACACGCAATTGCGCACGCTCGACGAGCGGCTGCGCTACCTGCGCGAGCTTGAAGAGCGCCGCAAGCAGATCCTCGACAGCGTCGACGCGCAGGGCAAGCTCGACGACGCGCTGCGCGCCAAGATCATGGACGCCGACAGCAAGGCGCGCCTCGAAGACATCTACCTGCCCTTCAAGCCCAAGCGCCGCACCAAGGCGCAGATCGCGCGCGAGGCCGGGCTCGAACCGCTCGCCGACCTGCTGCTGACAAGACCCGAAGAACGATCCGACGCGAGGCCGCCGCAGCCTTTGTCGACGCCGACAAGAGCGTCGAGACGGTCGGACGCGGCGCTCGAAGGCGCGCGCGCCATTCTGGTCGAGCGCTTCTCGGAGGATGCCGAACTCATCGGCTCGCTGCGCGAGGCGTTCTGGACCGGCGGGCGCCTCACCTCGAAGGTGCGCGAGGGCAAGGAGACGGCGGGCGCGAAGTTCTCCGATTATTTCGACTTCGCCGAGCCGCTGCACAAGCTGCCCTCGCACCGCATTCTCGCGCTGTTCCGCGGCGAGAAGGAGGAGATTCTCGACCTCACGTTCGAGGCCGAGGAGCCCGATGCGCCGACGGACCGGCCCGGGCCTGTTCGAGAACCGCATCGCGGCGCAGTTCGGCATCGCCGATCGTGGCCGGCCCGGCGACAAATGGCTGCTCGACTGCGTGCGCTGGGCGTGGCGCACTCGCATCCAGTCCTACCTCGGCGTCGACCTGCGCATGCGGCCTGTGCCAGCACGCGGAGGACGAGGCGGTGAAGGTGTTCGCCGGCAACCTGCGCGATCTGCTGCTCGCCGCGCCCGCCGGCGCTCGCGCCGACGATGGGACTCGATCCCGGGCTTCCGCACCGGCGTGAAGGTCGCGGTGGTCGACTGCGACCGGCAAGGTGCGTCGACACCGACCACGATCTATCCGCACGAGCCGCAGCGGCGCTGGGACGAAGCGCTGAGCGTGCTCGCCGCGACTGTGCCGCGGCACAAGGTCGAGCTCGTCGCCATCGGCAACGGCACCGCCTCGCGCGAGACCGACAAGCTCGCTGCCGACCTCGTCGAAGAAGTATCCCGACCTCAAGCTCACCAAGGCGATGGTGTCGGAGGCCGGCGCGTCGGTCTATTCGGCGTCGGCCTTCGCCGCGGCAGGAATTGCCGGACCTCGACGTGTCGCTGCGCGGCGCGGTCTCCATCGCGCGGCGCCTGCAGGATCCGCTGGCCGAACTGGTGAAGATCGATCCCGAAGTCGATCGGCGTCGGCCAGTACCAGCACGACCTCGCCGAGCACAAGCTGTCGCGCTCGCTCGACGCGGTGGTGGAGGATTGCGTGAACGCGGTCGGCGTCGACGTCAACACCGCGTCCGCGCCGCTGCTGGCGCGCGTGTCGGGCGTCGGCGAGACGCTGGCGCAGAACATCGTCCAGCATCGCGACGCGAACGGCGCCGTTCCGATCGCGCTCGGACCTCAAGAAAGTGCCGCGCCTCGGCCCCAAGGCGTTCGAGCAATGCGCGGGCTTCCTGCGCATCCTGGACGGCGACGATCCGCTCGATGCATCGGGCGTGCATCCGGAAGCCTATCCGGTCGTGCGCCGGATCATCGAGGCGACGAAGAGCGACATCAAGGTGCTGATCGGCGATGCGAAGACCTTGCGCGGGCTCGCGCCGCAGAAATTCACCGACGAGAAGTTCGGCGTGCCGACCGTCACCGACATCCTGCGCGAACTGGAAAAGCCCGGCCGCGATCCGCGCCCCGCATTCAAGACGGCGGAATTCAAGGAAGGCGTGGAGAACGCTCAACGATCTGCAGCCGGGCATGATGCTGGAAGGCGTGGTCACGAACGTCGCGGCGTTCGGCGCCTTCGTCGACATCGGCGTGCATCAGGACGGGCTCGTGCACATCTCGGCGATGTCGCAGCACGTTCGTGAAGGACCCGCGCGAGGTCGCCAAGCCGGGCGACATCGTGAAGGTGAAGGTGCTGGAGGTGGACAAGCCGCGCAAGCGCATCGCGCTGACCATGCGGCTCGAGGACGACGCCGCGCGCGCTCCCCAGCGCGACGCCGGGCCGCGCCCCCAGCAACGCCCGCAAGGCGCGCCGCAGGGCCAAAGGCCGCAGCAATCCTCGCGGCCGGTGAACAGCGGCGGCTCGGGAGTGGGCGCGCTCGGCGGCGCGCTGGCCGAGGCGCTGGCCCGCGCGCAGAGCCAGAAAGGGCGCTGACGCGGCCGCGCCTGCGCTGCTAGAGTGAACCCGATACGCGAGCGCGGCGTTGCCGCCGCACACGCAGGAAGAAGGTTCGACTTGGCAAAACCACCCGCTCCGCAAACGCCCCTTCCCAGCCGCGAAGACATTCTCGCCTTCATCGCGCGCGAACGCGCGGCCGCGCTGCAGGAAGGGCGCACGCTGCCCGACAAGATCGGCAAGCGCGAGATCGCCCGCGCGTTCGGAATCAAGGGCGCCGACCGCATTCCGCTCAAGCGCATCCTGAAAGAGCTTGAGGCGGAAGGCTCCGTCGAAAAACGTGGCCGCACGCTGCACAAGAAGGGGCAATTGCCCTCCGTCGTGCTGGCGGACGTGACCGGCCGGGACGCCGACGGCGAACTCATCGCGCGCCCTGTCGAATGGAACGAGGAGGAGCACGGCGCCGCGCCGCGCATCGCCGTGTTCACGCCGCGCAAGGCGCGCCCGGGCCAGCCGGCGGCGGGCGTTGGGGACCGCGCGCTCATCCGCGTCGAGCCTGTTCGCGAGGCGCACAAGGGCGAGCCGCAATACGAAGGCCGCGTCGTCAAGGTGCTGGCGAAAACGCGTCCGCAACAGCTCGGCGTCTACAAGTCTCTGCCGCAAGGCGGCGGCATGCTGCTGCCCATCGACAAGAAGAATCTCGACCGCGAATTGACGATCCTTCCCGGCCATGAGGGCGATGCGCGCGACGGCGATCTCGTGTCGGTGGACGTTGCGCCCGGCGGGCGCGGCCATCGCCCGGTCGCAAAGGTGAAGGAGCGCATCGGCGCCATCGACAACGAGCGCGCCATCTCGCAGATCGCGCTTTATACGCACGGCATTCCGCACGTCTTCCGCGCCGAGACCATCGCGGAGGCGGAGAAGGCGCGGCCGGCGAAGATGACGGGACGCGAGGACTGGCGCGAGCTTCCCCTCGTCACCATCGACCCCGCGGACGCCAAGGACCACGACGACGCCGTGCATGCGCGCGCGGACGACGACCCCGAAAACCAGGGCGGTTTCGTTCTCACGGTCGCCATCGCAGATGTGGCGGCCTACGTGCGGCCGGGTTCGGCGTTGGATCGCGAAGCGCTCGACCGCGGCAATTCGGTGTATTTCCCCGATCGAGTCGTGCCGATGCTGCCCGAGCGCATCTCGAACGATTTGTGTTCGCTGCGCCCCGAGGAGGATCGCCCGGCGCTCGCCGTGCGCATGATCATCACGAAGGAGGGACGCAAGCTGCGTCACTCGTTCCATCGCATCATGATGCGCTCGGCCGCGAAGATCGCCTATCCGCAGGCGCAGGCGGCCATCGACGGCTGGCCGGACGACCTGACGAAGCCGCTGCTGGAGCCGGTGCTGAAACCCTTGTGGGAAGCGTATCACGCCCTGCGCATCGCGCGCCGCGAGCGCTCGCCGCTCGATCTCGACCTGCCCGAGCGCAAGCTCATCCTCACGCCCGAAGGCAAGGTCGACAAGGTGCTGACGCCGCCGCGCCTCGATGCGCACAGGCTGATCGAGGAGTTCATGATCCTCGCCAACGTCGCGGCCGCCGAGACGCTGGAGAGCAAGAGCCAGCCGCTCGTCTATCGCGCGCACGATGCGCCCTCCATCGAGAAAGTGCACGGGCTCAGCGAGTTTCTCGCCACGATCGGAATCAAGCTGGCGAAAGGCCAGGCGCTGCGCCCGTCGAACTTCAACGGCATTCTCGAGCGCGTGCGCGAGACCGAGCACGAGAACATCGTCAACGAGGTCGTGCTGCGCAGTCAGGCGCAGGCGGAATACACATCCGAGAACTACGGCCATTTCGGGCTGAACCTGCGGCGCTACGCGCATTTCACCTCGCCCATTCGCCGCTACGCCGACCTCATCGTGCATCGCGGGCTTATCCGGTCGCTGAAGTTCGGCGACGACGGCCTGCCCGATTCAAGCGCGGAAGAACTCGCCGAGATCGCCGCGCGCATTTCGGCGGCCGAGCGCCGCGCGATGACGGCCGAGCGCGAGACCAAGGACAGGCTCATCGCGACGTTCCTGTCGGAACAGGTGGGCGCGGCGTTCCAGGGCCGCATCTCGGGCGTCACGCGCTCAGGGCTCTTCGTGAAGCTCGCCGACACGGGCGCTGACGGATTTGTGCCCGCGGCCACGCTCGGCAACGACTACTTCAAACATGAAGAACATCTGCACGCGCTGGTCGGCAGCCGAACGGGCGAGACCTACAGGATGGGCGATATCGTCGAGGTTCGCCTGCTCGAGGCTGCGCCGTTCGCCGGCGCGCTGCGCTTTGAAGTGCTCAGCGAGGGACGCTCGCGTCCGCGCGGCGCCGCGGCGAAATCGCGCAATGCCAGGCGGGCGCGACAACAAGCCATCTTCCCGCAAGGGGCCCCAGCGACCACATTCCGGGTTTGGTTCAGGGTCGGGCAAGAAGCCCGGCTCGAATCGCGGACGCAGGCGCTGAGCGGAGCACTTCATGTCACTGGCGAGAGATTTGCGCGACGAGGCGATCGACGTCTCCGGGTCGGGGACTGATCGCGACGGCGCCCAGAGGGACTGGTGGCCCGCCGTGCGCCGGGGCTTTGCCGGGCGCTGCCCCCATTGCGGCGAGGGCAAGATGTTCCGCGCCTACCTGAAGGTGAACGAGTCCTGCCCCGCGTGTGGCGAGGAATTGCATCATCAGCGCGCGGACGACGCTCCGCCATACCTGACGATCTTCTTCGTCGGCCACGTCGTGGCGGCGATGCTCATGATCGCGGACGAGCGCTGGCCGCAGCTCGACATGTGGATCCACATGGTGCTGTGGCCGCTTGTCGCAATTCTCATGTCGCTGTGGCTGCTGCCGCGCTTCAAGGGCGCGCTGATCGGTTATCAATGGGCGCTCAAGATGCACGGGTTCGGCACCGCCCTGCCCGCGGCCGCCGAGCGCAACCGGTGAAGCCCGTGCAGCCGGCGCGCGAGCTGCGCCATCGCGGCAAACCATGAGCCTGCCGCCCGGCCTTGATGATTACTCCCCGATTCTGAACGAGCGCGTGTGGACACGGCTGCGCACGCAGCCGTCCACCGGCGCGCGGCCGCGCCTGGCCTCGACGCTCATCATCGTCGACCGCGCCCGCAAGCAGCCCCGGGTGCTGATGGGCCGGCGCAGCCCCTCGGACCGCTTCATGCCGGGCAAATATTGCTTCCCCGGCGGGCGGCTGGACCCGGACGACCGGCAGATGAACGTCTTCGGCGCGCTTGCCGCGCCCGTCGAGGACAGGCTCGCCCGCATGTCGCCCGCCTCCGCCACCCTGCCGCGCGCGCTGGCGCTCACGGCCGTGCGCGAGACGTTCGAGGAGACCGGGCTGCTGATGGGCACGCGGGACCATGGCGCCCCGCCGGCAGCCCCTCCGGCGTGGCGCGCCTTTGCGGCGCAGGGGGTCTATCCGGACCTCGAGCCGCTGCACTTCGTGGCGCGCGCCACGACCCCGCCCCGCCTGCCGAGGCGCTACGACACGGCGTTCTTCGCCGTGGACCGCGAGGCGTTCTGCGGCGAGGTGGCGGGCGCGGTCGGGCCGGACCGGGAGCTGGTCGAGACGGCCTGGCTGACCATCGAGGAGGCCCAGGGGCTCGACCTCGCGCTGATCACCGGCGTGGTCCTGCGGGAACTGGAGCGGCGACTGGCGGCGGGCATGCCGCACTGGATGCCGGCCCCGTGGTACAGGGTCGCAACCGCCAGCGGATGGCGGCGCGACGCGGTCTGAAGCCGCCCATTCCCGGGCCTGCGGCGCAGGCGCGTCCTTGACTTACGCGCCGCCATCCGTATTTTGCGCGCAGAATTCACGTCCCAGAGATCGGATTTCCGCCATGGCCAAGGCCGCCAACATCAAGATCAAGCTCGTCTCGACGGCAGACACGGGCTATTTTTACGTGACGTCGAAGAACGCGCGCACGAAGACCGAGAAGCTCAGCTACCGCAAGTACGACCCGGTGGCCAAGAAGCATGTCGAGTTCAAGGAAGCGAAGATCAAGTAAGGTCTCGCGCCTGGCGCAACGAACAAGGGCCGCTCGCGCGGCCCTTTTTGTTTGTCGTGTTTTCGGCGATGGCCCGGCGGCCGGGAAAAAAGTGGCCGGTCGACTCGATTCCGAGGAGGCCACTCCTGAACCGCGCCGACCGGCCTGCC
Organism: uncultured Alphaproteobacteria bacterium; assembly: GCA_963701405.1. Lineage (GTDB taxonomy): Bacteria > Pseudomonadota > Alphaproteobacteria > Rhizobiales > Beijerinckiaceae > Terripilifer. The sequence continues at coordinate 80,713 of CAVPAB010000004.1, forward strand.
CCACGGACCCAGGAGATGCGGCGGACCTGAGCACTCCGAGGGGTTTTCCAGCGCCTGCGCCCTCAAGCGCAAGCTATGCAGAACTTTAACTCGGCTGCTGGAGGCCCTGCAATCGAGTTTGCTGTTATCCCTTAATCTTCAGGATGAATTCCCCGCTCAATCCACAGCTGAGCAAGAGCGGGCGCATGGAAACAAAACGCGAATCGTTCGTCACCGGCTTACCATCGTTTCACTGGGCAAAGCGACGAAAATGCGGCGCCGGCTCAGGCGGCGTCGAGCGTGACCCGGTTTCGCCCATCGTGCTTGGAGCGGTACAAGGCCTTGTCGGCGCGGCGGAAAAACGCATCCGGGCTCCGGTCGCCGCGAGCTTCCGCCAGTCCGATCGAGACCGTGATGCTGATCTCCCTCGCGCCGCCCTCGATGGGAAACGGCCCCGCTTCCACGAGTTCGCGGACGCGCTCTGCGATGGAGGCCGCGTAGCGCTGCTCGGCTTCGGGCATGATGACCACGAATTCCTCGCCGCCGAGCCTGCACAGCAGGTCGGCCTCGCGGATGCCGCTCTTCACCCGCTGCGCGAAGCCGCGCAGGACTTCGTCGCCCGCGTCGTGGCCCCAGGTATCGTTGATCGCCTTGAAGTGATCGATGTCGAGGACCATCAGCGAGAGCGGGCCGCCGCGCGTCGCCGAGTTGTCCAGCATGGCGGCGAGATGGGTCTCGAGATAGCGGCGGTTGTTGAGGCCCGTAAGGGCGTCCACCAGCGCCATCTGGATCGATTCCTGCAGCGTGTTGCGCAACGCCTCTGCGTAGCGCTTGCGGCGCAATTGCGTGCGCACGCGGGCGATCAGTTCGTTGCGGTCGATGGGACGGGCGAGATAATCGTTCACGCCCATGTCGAGGCCGCGCAGCACGCGCGGGCGGTCCTCGTGGTCGGCGATCATCAGGATGGGCGTGTGGCGCGTCTGCTCGGTCGAGCGCAACTGGCCGCAGATGCGCAGGCCATCGTGCTGCATCATGTTGAGCGACACGATGAAGAGCTCGTAATCGCCCTTGGCTGCGCGTTCGGCGACCTTCGCGGGATCGGCTTCGACGTCGAGCGCGTGGCGTCCGCGCAGGGCAGCCTCGACCCAATTGGCCGAGTTGGCGCGATCGTCGACGAGCAGGAGCCTGCCGTTCTGGCCCGAATCGGCGACAGCTTCCGTGAGCTTGCCGGGAACGCCCATGTCGCCGGCGGTGACGCAGCGGCTGCGCAACTCGTCCAGCGTCATCTTGAGACGCGCGAGCGAGCGCACGCGGGCGATCAGCGCCACTTCATCGAGCGGCTTGGTGAGGAAGTCGTCGGCGCCCGCGTCGAGCCCGCGCACGCGATCGGCGGGCTGGTCGAGAGCCGTCACCAGCACGACGGGAAGATGCGCCGTCGCCGGATTGGCCTTCAGCCGCCGACACACTTCGAGGCCGTCCATGCCCGGCATCATGACGTCGAGCAGCACGATGTCGCAGCGGCCCTGCACGCAGGCGGCGAGCGCGTCGGGGCCGTTCATCGCGGTCAGGACATCGAAATACTCAGCGCTCAGGCGCGCTTCGAGCAACTTGATGTTCGGCAATAGGTCGTCAACGACCAGCACCCGTGCAGTCATGAAATGAAATCCTCACGCGCCACCCGCATAGTTGCGAACGGTTTCGAGAAACTTTGCTACTGAAATAGGCTTTGAAAGATACGCTTCGCATCCGCCCTGGCGGATCTTTTCCTCGTCGCCCTTCATGGCGAACGCGGTAACCGCAATGACCGGGATGTCGCGTAATTCCGCGTCTTCCTTGAGCCATTGCGTGACCTGGAGGCCGGAGACCTCCGGGAGCTGGATATCCATGAGAATGAGATCGGGGCGATGATCGCGCGCCAGGCCCACGGCCTCGAGGCCGTTGCGCGTCTGCACCGTGCGGTAGCCGTGCGCCTCCAGAAGATCATTGAAGAGCTTCATGTTGAGCTCATTGTCTTCTACGATGAGAACGGTCTTGGTCATCACGAATCCTGGCGCGGGCGCTCTGCGCCGCAAAAATTGGGTATCCGCACCTGCGGCGAGTTCCCGGTAGGGTAACTGACGAAAATTGACGAAATGAGAATCAGCAAGCCAACTCCTCTCCAACGCGAGCCTCGCCGCCAATTGAGGCGGGAAGATGCTGAAATGCTTGCCATTTCCGCGTTGTCGCACATTGCGGGCGATCAGGAGCGGCTGGAGCGCTTCCTGGCCGTGACGGGCCTCGACCCCGCCGGCCTGCGGGAGGAGGCCGGAAAGCCGGGCTTCGCCACCGGCGTGCTTGATTATCTGTGCTCGGACGAGGCGCTGCTGGTCGGATTCGCCGCCGAACAGGGCCTGTCTCCGGAAGCGGTGGCGGGCGCCTGGAGGCTGCTTGCCGGACCGGCGGGCGAGTGGTGAGCGCGCCAGGCGCCGCCTTCTGCCGGGACTGCCTCAGGCAGCAGGCGGGAGCAGCGCCGCGCCGTTGCGAATCATGCGGATCGCCCCGCCTTGTGGTTCATCCCGAGCGCGACGACCTCGCCATCGCCCACATCGATTGCGACGCCTTCTACGCCGCGGTGGAGAAGCGCGACGATCCGTCCCTGCGCGACAAGCCGCTGATCATCGGCGGCGGCAAGCGCGGCGTGGTCGCGACGTGCTGCTACATCGCGCGGACCTATGGCGTGCGCTCCGCGATGCCGATGTTCAAGGCGCTCGCGCTGTGCCCCGACGCCGTCGTGCGCAAGCCCGACATGGCCCATTATGTCGAAGTCGGCCGGCAGGTGCGCGCGATGATGCTCGACCTCACGCCGCTCGTCGAGCCGCTCTCCATCGACGAGGCTTTTCTCGATCTGACGGGCACGAACCGGCTGCACGGCGCGCCGCCCGCCTACACGCTGGCGCGATTTTCAAAGCGCGTCGAGAGCGAGATCGGCATCAGCGTTTCGGTGGGGCTGAGCTATTGCAAGTTCCTGGCGAAGATCGCCTCCGACCTCGACAAGCCGCGCGGCTTCGCCGTCATCGGACGCGCCGAGGCGCGCGCGTTTCTGGCGGGCAAGCCCGTGGGCGTGATCTGGGGCGTCGGCGCGGTGGCGCAGGAAAGACTTGCGCGCGAGGGCTTCCGCACGATCGGCGACATCCAGGCCATGAGCGAGGTCGACTTCATGCGCCGGGTCGGCGGCGAAGGCCAGCGCCTGTGGCGCCTCGCCAATGGCGTCGACGACCGGCAGGTTTCGCCCGACCGCGAGACGAAAAGCGTCTCCAACGAAACGACGTTCGACGCGGACGTGTCCGATCCGCAAAAGCTCACGCGCGTGCTTCTGGCGCTGAGCGAGAAAGTGTCCGAGCGCCTGAAGGCGCAGGGCATCGGCGGCGAGACCGTCACGCTGAAACTCAAGACCGCGGACTTCAGGCTGCGCACGCGCGCGCGCACGCTCGCAGAGCCGACGCAGCTCTCGGGCCGCATTTTCGACGCCGCGCGCGCGCTGCTCGAAAAGGAAGCCGACGGCACGCGCTTCCGGCTCATCGGCGTCGGCGTGTCGAGCCTGCACGAAGAAGACAGCGCGGACCGCGGCGATCTCGCCGATCCCGACATTGCGCGCGAAAAGGCGACGGAGAGCGCGATCGACGCGCTGCGCGAGCGGTTCGGCCGCGGCGCAATCGTGCGCGGATTGCTGTTCGATCCGCAGCGCGGAAAATAGGCGCGCGCTATTTGGCGCAGGGCGTTGACGGGCAGCATCTCGAGCTTCGTCATCTCGCCCTTGAGCTGGAAGTCGCCGTAGTCAATGATCAGGTCGCTCGAGACGCCGTTCTCCCACATCTGGAACCCGAGCACATAGACAGGCGGCGCATCCACCTTGCCGACATCGAAATAGCTCACGCGCACGCTCCAGCGGCGCATGTCCTTCATGCCGGCGATGTCCCTGGTGGCGTCGGTCAGCGGCTGCGTCACCGGCCGGCCGATGATGCTCATCGTGTGGTAGATCTTGTCGCCGCCATCGGAGCCGTCGAACACCTTGAGGGGCAACACAGGCTGTCCGGCCTGCGCGGCCTTGAGCGCCTGCATCATCATGTCGGTGGGGAACACCACGTCGTGATCCACATCGGCCTGCATCGGCGAGGGCTGCCGGAGTTCGAGCGAGAGCGCGCCATCGCCCGAGCGGGTGGCGACGCCGTCGATGGTGCTGGTGATGCGATTGCCGGCGAGATGCTCGACGCGGAAGCGCAGGCTCTTGTGATCGGCGCTTTCGAATGTCGTCGAGCGCATGTCGGAGGGCCGCGCCTCCCCTTCCGGGGGCGTCAGTTCGGTGTACTGGCGAAAGGCCACCGTGTAGCCCTCGCAGGCCGAGCCCGTGAAATCGTAGACGATGCGCCCGCTCGCGGCGATGGGCGCGCTGCTGCCCGCCCCCTTGATCAGGGAGAGGTCGTAGGCGGCCCGGTGCGGCGCCAGCGGCGAATGGGCGGGCTGCGACATCTGCGCCAGCGCGGGCGCGGCCATGCCAGCCATCGCGAACGCCACGCCGCAAACCGGCGCCTTGAACCTGAAATTCATTCTTATCCTCCGGGCTGCCAGCATGCTTCGCTGCGCCGCGTGGCGAAATTAGGGTTTGGCGCGGGCGACGCAAGCTGCATAATCGCGAGCATCACGAGGAAACGCACATGCCCACCGCTGAATCGAGGCTCAAGGACCTCGGGATCATTCTGCCGGAGCCCGCGCCTCCGGTGGGCAATTACGTTCCTTTCGTCATCACGGGCAATCTGCTGGTCATTTCCGGCCAGTTGCCGCTGGGACCGGGCGGCGAGATCGCGCCCGAACACAAGGGCAAGCTCGGCCTCGATATCTTCAACGAGGCGGGGCAGTCGGCGGCGCGCCAGTGCGCCATCAACGTGCTGGGCCAGGCGAAGGGCGCCCTGGGCAAGCTGTCGCGCATCCAGCGTTGCGTGCGGCTCGGCGGCTTCGTCAACGCCGGCCCCAAGTTTCATGCGATCGCGGCCGTGATGAACGGCGCGTCGGACCTGATGGTGGCGGTGCTCGGCGAAGCCAGGGGGCGCCATGCGCGCTTTGCGGTGGGAGTCGCCGAACTGCCGCTCGACGCCGCGGTCGAAATCGAGGCGATGTTCGAGATCGCTCCGTGAGCCTCGACTGGCTGGTCGCGCGCCCGATCGCGCACCGGGGCCTTCATGATCGCGCCGCCGGGATGATCGAGAACTCCTTCGCCGCAGCGGACGCAGCGGTCGCGGCGCACTGCGCCATCGAATGCGACGTGCAGATGTCGGCGGACGGCGAAGCGTTCGTCTTCCACGACGAGCGGCTCGAACGGCTCACCGAAGACGACGGCGCGGTCGGCAATACCCCGGCGGCGGCGCTGTCGCGCATGCGGCTCGCCGGCGCGCGGGACGACGCGCCGATCCCCACGCTCGCCGCGTTTCTGGAGCGCGTCGCACGCCGCGTGCCAGTGATCGTCGAGATCAAGAGCCTGTTCGACGGCGACATGCGGCTTGCCGAACGGACGGCGCGCGTCGCAGCCGATTATGAAGGCGCCGTCGCGCTGAAAAGCTTCGATCCCGCAGTCATCGCGCACCTGCGCGCGTCGGAGATAGCCAACGGCGTTCCGCTGGGAATCGTCGCGCAGGCGCGGTACGAGGACGCGGAATGGGATCACCTCGGCGCATCGACGAAGCAAACGCTGACCTGCCTGCTGCACTGGCGCCAGACGCAGCCCGATTTCCTCTCGTTCTGCGTGAACGACCTGCCGCACGCCGCGCCGCATCTGGCGCGCGTTGCGCTGCAAGTTCCGGTGATGACATGGACGGTGCGCACGCCGGCGCAATGGGACGCCGCGCGCCTTCATGCCGACCAGGCGATCTTCGAGGGACGCGTTCCATGATTCGCCTTTGCCTCGCAGGAAAGCGCCTCCATTGATCTTCGCCGTCTTTCTCCTGTGCGGCTTCTCGGCCGCCGTCGCGATCCGCACGCTCGATCCGCTGACGGTGGAAGTGGCAAGGGACCTCATGGTTCCGGTCTCTTCGGTCGTGCTGCTGGCGTCCGCCGCGGCCCTGCCCTGCGCTCTCGCGCAGCCGGTTCTGGGCCCCGTGGGCGATCATTTCGGCAAGTCGCGGGTGCTGAAAATCGCGCTCTGGGTGTCGGCGGCGAGTCTGGCCGCCGGAGCGATGGCCAACGATCTCGCCATGCTCGCCCTCTCGCGCATGCTGACCGGCGTCGCCGGCGCGGGCCTCATCCCAGTTGCGATGGCGATGGTGGGCGATCGCTACAAGAAGGCGCGGCAGGTCGCCATCGCGCGCTTCGTCGCGTCGGCCATCATCGGCCAGATCATGGGCGCGGTGTTCGCGGGCATGCTCGCCGAAGCCATCGGCTGGCGCGGCGTCATGTGGCTGTGCTGCGCCATCGTGCTCATTGCTGCGCTGGCCGCGACGCTGCTGCTGGAAGACGAGCCGCCCGACGCGAACAGGGGGCGTTTCGGATTTCACACGGGCGCCGACATCTATGGCCGCATCTTCCGCAATCCGCGCTCCTGGGCCTGCTATTCGACCGTGTTCGCCACGGGCGCCTTCACGTTCGGCTTCCTGCCCTTCGTCGCGCCCGTGCTGCAGATGCAGAACAACGGCGGGGCGCGGGAGGCCGGCATCATCATCGCGGGGATGGCGGCGGGCTCGCTCGCGTTCTCCCTTGTCCTGCCGCTGTTCCTCAAAGTTGTTCGCGCGGCCGACGCTGATGGCCATGGGCGGCCTCGTCGGCTGCGCGGGGTTCCTGGCCTATTCGACGGGTCCGTACTGGCTGATGCAGGCGGCGTTCTTTTCCGTGGTCGGGCTGGGCTTCTTCATGGTGCACAATTCCGTGCAGGCGGAAGTGGCCGAGATCGAGCCGGACGCGCGCTCCTCGTGCTTCGCCATGCACGCGGGCTTCTTCTATCTCGGCCAGACGGCGGGCCCGCTCCTGTGGACGCTGGCCATCGCGAACCTGGGCGCGCAGGGCGCCATCGTCCTCATGGCGTTCGGCGTGGCTGCGACCGGGCTGATCGCCTCCGCCGCATTCCGGCGGCTGCCAAAAGTGGTCTCGGGCGCGCTCTAGGTCACACGGCGCTTGCCCGGTTCGCCGCGCGCGCTAGTCTTCTCCCGTGACCGCTCATCCCGATCCCTCCCCCTTCCCGACCTATAATGTCCGCATCGCGCAGGCGCTTGGCGAGGTGGACGCCGCGGCGTGGGACGCCTGCGCCAATCCCGTGGACGCCGCAATTGCGCCCGGCGACGAGGCGCAGGGCGAACGCTTCAATCCGTTCCTCGCGCACGCCTTCCTCAGTGCGTGCGAAACGTCGGGCTCGGCGAGCGCGCGGGCCGGGTGGGCGCCCATGCATGTGCTGGTGGAGACGACGGCGGGCGAACTCGTCGCCTGCGCGCCCTGCTATCTCAAGAGCCATTCCATGGGCGAATACGTGTTCGACTATTCGTGGGCCGACGCCTACGAGCGCGCGGGCGGGCGCTATTATCCAAAATTGCAGGTGAGCGTGCCCTTCACGCCGGCGCAGGGACGACGCCTGCTCGTGAAGCCCGGCCCGCAGCAGGACGGCGCGCGCGCGGCGCTGATCGCAGGCCTCAAGGGCCTGCGCGAGAAGACCGGCGCGTCATCCATTCACGTGACCTTTCCGCTGAAGAGCGAATGCGACGCGCTGGAACGCGCGGACTTCCTGCCGCGCACGGGCAAGCAGTTCCACTTCTTCAATCGCGGCTACGCGACGTTCGATGATTTCCTCGGCGATCTCGCCTCGCGCAAGCGCAAGGTGGTGAAGCGCGAACGGCGCGACGCGCTCGCCAGCGACATCGAGATTCACAAGCTCACGGGCGCTGACATCAAGGAAGAACACTGGGACGCGTTCTTCCATTTCTACATGGACACGGGCTCGCGCAAATGGGGCCGGCCTTACCTGACGCGCGCGTTCTTCAGCGAGGTCGGCGCGACGATGGCCGATCGCATCCTGCTGGTGATGGCGCGGCGCAAGGGCAAGTGGATCGCAGGCGCCATCAATTTCATCGGCGACGATGCGCTTTACGGGCGCAACTGGGGCGCGGTGGAACACCATCCGTTCCTGCATTTCGAGGTCTGCTATTACCAGGCCATCGAGTTCGCGATCTCGCGCGGGCTGAAGCGCGTGGAGGCTGGCGCGCAGGGCGAACACAAGCTGGCGCGCGGCTATGCGCCGGTGACGACGTATTCGTCGCATTTCATCGCCGACAAGCGGCTGGCGCGCGCCGTCGCGCAATTCCTCGAACAGGAGCGCGAGGCCATCGCGGACGCGATCGAGGTCTACGGCGAGCACGTTCCGTTTCGCCGCGACCTCTCTCGCGAAGAGAGCGAATGAGCCGCTAGTTGAGCTTGAACTCCTCGCCCACCAGCTTCACTTCCGCCGGCTTGATGAGCTTCGCGTGCGCCACGACGATCGAGTGCAGCGGACCATCGAGCTTGGCCGTCCAGAAATCGAGGAACTTCCGCAGCTGCGGAAAATGCGGGTGCAGGTCGTACTCCTGCCAGACGTAGTTCTGCAGGATCGCCGGGTGGTCCGGCATCCGGTACAGGATGTTCGCCGTCGTAAGCCCGTAACCGCTGATCATCTTCACGAAATCGCTCGACGCCATCGTGCAATCTCCGTTCTGGACCTCCTTCACGCGACAAGCGTGACACCCAGGGATTAAGCAAACCTTGGGCCACGATAAAGGTTCAATCCGGCGCAATTCACGTATTTTCAGCCTGTTAGCAGCCATCGCGACCTGAGCGCCAACGACAGCTCTGACGCAGCGCGAAGCCCGCCATGCGAGCCGGTGGCTTGACGAACACCCGGGCCCGCCCTCTAGTCGACGCGAAACAACGAGCGCGCACGATGCCGACTTCAGAACCTTACGAACCAGACAATATCTTCGCGAAGATCCTGCGCGGCGAAATCCCCGCGCACCGGGTCTTCGAGGACGACGTCGCGCTGGCCTTCCTCGACATCATGCCGCAGACGCCGGGCCACACGCTGGTGATCCCCAAGCTTGCGGTGCGCGGCCTCGTCGACATGCCGCCGGATGCGTGGGGGCCGTACATGACGCGCGTGCAGCTCGTCGCCGCCGCCGTGAAGAAGGGGATGGACGCCGAAGGCCTGAACCTGCGCCAGTACGAGGGATCGGCCGGCGGGCAGACGGTGTTTCACCTGCATTTCCACATCCTGCCGCGTTGGGCGGGCGAATCGCTGCGCCGCCACGGCGACCGCATGGAAAAGCAGGACGTGCTGAAGGAACAGGTTGCGCGGATCCGCGGCGCGTTCTGATCAGGGCCCGAAGAACCAGGCGAAGAAGATGATGGCCGCCTCTCCCGCGAGCACGGCGCCAACCACCGAGCGTCCCGTCACGAAATAGACGCCGAGCCCGATCGCCATCGCGCCGAAGCGCGCGGGCGTCGGCACGGTCGCCAGCGCGCCCGATGGCGAGAGGATGATGTTGGCGACGACGCCCGCGAGCAGCGCGGTCGATACGGCGCGCACCCATTCCAGCACCTGCGAGCCTTCGTCGATCTTGCGTCCGACGAACACCGACAGCAGGCGCCACATCTCGCTGGGCAGGAAGCCGAACAGAATGAGCGCAAGGTACGGCCACAGGCCGCCGCTCCACCAGTCGAGCTGCATCATGGCGCGCCGCCCGCGCGCCGCGCATTGAGCCAGCGCTGTCCGAGAAAGGCCGCCGTGCCGCCGATGAGGCCGACCGCCAGCAGATCGAAGCCCGCGCTGACGAGCGGCTTGAGCAGCGGCGACAGCGCGAAACCGAACAGCAGCGCCATCCAGTCCATCGGCTCGCGCGCGTTGCGAAAGAGCGCTGCGATGAAATAGATCGGCGTGACGAACAGCAGCCCCGCCGCCAGTTCGCGCGGCACGGACGCGGACAGCATGAAGCCGGCGACGGTTGCGATCGAGGCGGCGAAGTAGAGCCCGTGCACCAGGCCGAGAAACCACGGCAGCCGCCCGTGTTCGGGCATGTCGGGCAGGCGGCGGATCGATTCCACCCAGCCGGTCACCGCGATGTGGTGGGCCGTGTACACGGAGAGCGCGACGCTCTGGTTGCGGCGCCTCAGCAGCGGCAGAAGCGACACGCACATGGGCAGAAGCCGCACCGACGACAGCGACACGGAGAGCGCGATGGCCGGCAGCGAAAGGCCCTGGATCACCGCGCCGAAGAAGATCACCTGCGCCGGGCCGGCCCAGATGAGGAACGTGGACGCCAGCGCGAAGCCGAGCGACACGCCAGCCTCGTAGGCGAGCGAGCCGATGCCCAGGAACGTCAGCGCCATGACGAACATCGGCAGGCGCGCCGCATGCATGAAGCCGCGCGCGAACCATACGCGGCCCGGCACGTGGGCCTGCGGATGCTTCGCCGCGTCGTCATCTGTTGCGCGTTGGTGCGGTTCGCTCACGATTCACTGCCCTGCCCTCTCGAGGGTTTAGAGCAATTGCGGGCGCTGGGGAAACGCTCCGCGCGCGAAGCGTCTGCGCTCACGAAAGGCGACAAAGAAAATGGCCGGGACGAGCCCGGCCATTCCTGGTCCTGTCGAAAAGCAATCAGCTCTTCAGCGGCACGTGGGGAACGATGCCGCCGCCGCGGGAGTCGCCGCCCTCGCCTTCCGGCTTGCCGGCGGGCTTTTCGCTTGTCTTGTCTCCGCCGGTCTTGGCGCGGGCGCGACGCACCTCGGGCTCTTCCTTGGGCTTGCGCTTCTTGCGCGCCTCGACAACTTCCTTGTCGGGCTTGGGCAGCGCCGGGCCCTGCGGATACATGAAGGTCAGCTTCTTCTTGCCGTCCTCCTCGCCGACGACGACGCGCACGGTGCCGCCGTTCTTGAGCCGTGCCGAACAGCACCTCGTCGGCCAGCGGCGTCTTGATGTGCTGCTGGATGAGCGCGGGCCATCGGCCGTGCGCCCATCGTCTCGTCGTAGCCGTTCTCGACCAGCCACGTCGCGCGCCTCGTCGGTGAGCTCGATCGTGACGTTGCGGTCGGCGAGCTGGGCTTCGAGCTGCGCGACGAACTTGTCGACGACCTGGCGGATGACTTCCTCCGGCAGGTGGCCGAAGGAGACGACCGCGTCGAGCCGGTTGCGGAATTCCGGCGCGAACAGGCGGTTGATCGCCTCGTTGTCGTCGCCCTCGCGCTTGGTCTGCGGCGAAGCCGAAGGCGGGCTTGGCCATGTCGGCCGCGCCGGCGTTCGTGGTCATGATCAGGATCACGTTGCGGAAGTCGACCTGCTTGCCGTTGTGATCGGTCAGCTTCCCGTGGTCCATGATCTGCAGCAGGATGTTGTAGAGATCGGGATGCGCCTTCTCGATCTCGTCGAGCAGCAGCACGCAATGCGGATGCTGGTCGATGCCGTCGGTCAGCAGGCCGCCCTGGTCGAAGCCGACATAGCCGGGAGGCGCGCCGATGAGGCGGCGAGACCGTGTGCCGCTCCATGTATTCCGACATGTCGAAGCGCACAGCTCGACGCCGAGCGCCTTGGACGAGCTGGCGCGCGACTTCCGTCTTGCCGACGCCCGTGGGGCCGGCGAACAGGTAGTTGCCGATCGGCTTCTCGCGGATCGCGCAGGCCGGCGCGGGCCAGCTTGATGGCCGAGGACAGCGCGGCGATGCGCCTTCGTCCTGGCCGTAGACCACGCGCTTCAGCGTCTCGTCCAGAGCGCGCAGCACCTCGGCGTCGTCCTTCGAGACGGTCTTGGGCGGGATGCGCGCCATCGTCGCGATGGTCCGCCTCGATCTCCTTCACGCCGATCGTCTTCTTGCGCTTGGCTCTCGGGCAGCAGCATCTGCGCACGCGCCGGTCTCGTCGATCACGTCGATCGCCTTGTCCGGCAGCTTGCGGTCGTGGATGTAGCGCGCCGACAGCTCCACCGCCGCCTTGATGGCGTCGTTGGTGTAGCGGATGCGGTGGAACTCCTCGAAATAGGGCTTGAGGCCCTTCACGATCTCGATCGCGTCCGGCACCGACGGCTCGTTGACGTCGATCTTCTGGAAGCGGCGCACCAGCGCGCGGTCCTTCTCGAAGTACTGGCGGTACTCCTTGTAGGTGGTCGAGCCGATGCAGCGCAGCGTGCCCTGCGCCAGCGCGGGCTTCAGCAGGTTCGAGGCGTCCATCGCGCCGCCCGACGTGGCGCCGGCGCCGATCACGGTGTGGATCTCGTCGATGAACAGGATCGCCTTGGGGTGGTTCTCGATCTCCTTCATCACCTGCTTCAGGCGCTCCTCGAAGTCGCCGCGATAGCGGGTGCCGGCGAGCAGCGTGCCCATGTCGAGCGCGAAGACCGTCGCGTCGGCGAGCACGTCGGGCACTTCGCCGTTGACGATCTTGCGGGCCAGGCCCTCGGCGATGGCGGTCTTGCCGACGCCGGGATCGCCCACGAGCAGCGGGTTGTTCTTCTGCCGGCGGCAGAGCACCTGGATCGTGCGCTGCACCTCGGCCTCGCGGCCGATCAGCGGATCGATGCGGCCCGTCGCGCGCCTTCTTGTTGAGGTTGACGCAATAGGCCTCGAGCGCGCTCGCCCTTCTTCTTGCCGTGCCGGGCCTTCCTCGGCGGTCGCGCTGGTCGTTGCGGTCCTGGCTCCTCCTCGGCGCCGCGCGGCGAGCGCGTCTGTCGGACATGCCCGGCGCGCTTGGCGATGCCGTGGCGTGATGTAGTTCACCGCGTCGTAGCGCGTCATGTCCTGCTCCTGCAGGAAGTAGGCGGCGTGGCTTTCGCGCTCGGCGAAGATCGCGACGAGCACGTTGGCGCCGGTCACTTCCTCGCGGCCGGACGACTGCACGTGGATCACCGCGCGCTGGATGACGCGCTGGAAGCCGGCGGTGGGCTTGGCCTCGTCGTGGCGCGAGTCGGTCGACGAGGTTGGCGAGTTCGTTGTCGACGTAGTCGGTCAGGCTCTGCGCAGCGACGTCGAGATCGACGTCGCAGGCGCGCATCACGGCGGCCGCGTCGCTCGTCGTCGATCAGCGCGAGCAGCAGATGCTCCAGCGTGGCGTATTCGTGCCGGCGCTCGTTGGCGAGCGCGAGCGCCCTGTGCAGCGACTGTTCGAGATTGCGGGAGAAGGTCGGCATGCGGGGCTAGCCTGTCACTTCTTTTCCATGATGCACTGCAGAGGATGCTGGTGCTTGCGCGCGAAGTCCATCACCTGCGTCACCTTCGTCTCGGCGACCTCGTAGGTGAAGACGCCGCACTCGCCGACGCCGTGCTGGTGCACGTGCAGCATGATCTGCGTCGCTTCATCCGCGGTCCTTGTTGAAGAAGCGCTGCAGCACGTGGACGACGAACTCCATCGGCGTGTAGTCGTCGTTCAGCAGCAGCACGCGATACATGTTCGGCTTCTTGGTCTGCGTGCGCGTGCGCGTGATGACGGCGGCTCCAGGGCCCCCACCCTGCCGGCCGTCATTGTTGTTTCCCCGCTGCGGGTCGCGCGCGGCGCGCGGCGCGTGAGCGGCTGAAGATTCACATGCGGAACGCGGATCGGGCGAAGCCCCAGACAGCCCGCGCGAAAAAACGCCCTCGTGGACGTCGATTGAGCGGGCATGCGTTGCGACTCTCACCAGTGACCTCCGTTCAGTCCCCGGGCTTGCAATCCTAGACCGACCGTGCGCACAGGCAAGATGATCCAGACCCTGACTCACATAATCTAGGGACCTGAACGAGGAACCGCCAGAGAGCTCTTCAACGAAAGCGCGCATGTCGCATCTACGCGCGCAAATGCGCAAAAAAAGAGGCCCGGCGTGAGCCGAGCCTCCCAATGGGCGTCGATACGTAAGCAAGCTCTCGCGAATTCGCTCACATAGCGTGCGCTGCGACGCGGCGGAAACCGTGACGGTTTCCGCCTGCCTCAGCTTACTTCGAAGCGGCGGCGACAGCCTGCTCGACCGGCTTCATGAATTCCTTGGCGAGGCCGGCGTAGAGTTCGCCGAGCTTCTTGTTCTGGGCGACGAAAGCCTCGTACGCGGACTTGGCGTAGTCGCTCTGGACCTGGATCGCGCCGTCGAGGGACTTGGTGGCGACCAGCTTCTCGAACGCCGCGGAGGCGGTCTCGATGGACTTCTTGGAGTATTCCGTCGTCTCGGCAGCGATGGCCTGCACGCTCTTGGTGATCGTGGCGGAAGCGGCCGTGGCGGCCTCGATCTGATCCTTGCTGTACTTCTGCAGGTCTTCGAAATTCTTGAACATGACTGTGTCCCGATGGTTTTGGGCCAGAAGCCCGGTTTCCGAGGCGGGATGATGTCCGCCGTCACGATCTGGAATATATGCAGTGCACCATTTTAGTCAAGAGATTTTTGTTGCGGTGCAGCAATACGCCGAAATCTGGGCAAATTCCTCAATCCGGGCAGGACATTCGCGTGTGCTCTTCAACCGTCCGTTAACCCCGGCGTAACCCCATCCGCCTATCGTGAGGGTCGATTTTGCCTCGCTCATGCGAGGAGCGGGCCTTCTGAGGGTGTGTGATGGTTGTGTGCGGCGTGGCATTTTCCCGTTCCCGCATGGTTGCGGCGGCGGCCGGCATGAGCCTGGCATTGGTTGCCTCCGGGGCCGACGCCCGCCCCAAGAAGAAGCGGGCGCCCGGCTACACGCCTCCCTTCGCCGCGATGGTCGTGGACGCCAATTCGGGGCGCGTCCTGCACGCCGCGAACGAGACGGCGCTGCGCCATCCCGCCTCCATCACCAAGGTGATGACGCTCTACCTGCTGTTCGAGCAGATGGAGCGGGGCCGCATGCGCCTCGACACGCCGATTCCGATCTCCGCGCGCGCCGCCTCCATGCCGCCGACGAAGGTTGGCCTGCGCCCCGGGTCGACGATCACGGTCGAGAACGCCATCGGCTCGCTGGTCACCAAATCGGCCAACGACATCGCCGTGGCCGTGGCGGAAGCCATCGCCGGCGACGAGGAGACCTTCGCCCGCCTGATGACCCGCAAGGCGCAGGCGCTCGGCATGACCCGGACCGTGTTCCGCAACGCGTCCGGCCTGCCCAACGAGGAGCAGGTGACCACGGCGCGCGACCTTACGATCCTCGGCCGGGCCATCCAGGACCGCTTCCCGCGGCAATTCGCCTATTTCTCGAAGACCGAGCACCGCATGGGCTCGGTCGTCATGCGCAATCACAATCGCCTGCTGGGCCGCCTCGAATACGTCGACGGCATCAAGACCGGCTACATCCGCGCCTCCGGCTTCAACGTCCTCACCTCCGCCAAGCTCGATGGGCGCCGCGTTGTCGCCGTCGTGATGGGCGGGCGCACCGCCGCGCATCGCGACGGCATCATGGCCAACCTCGTCGAGAACACGATCGAACAGGGCGCCCGCACGCGGACCGCCGCGCTGATCACGGAAGGGCCGTCCCTCGAGAGCGTCGCCGACACCCGCGCGCAGGCTCCTGCGCCGGTTGCGGCCCCTGCTCCCGCGCCCCGGCAGGCCGAGCGTCCGGTCGCCGCCGCCGAGCCCCCCGGGCGCCCGCTCGCCCTCAATTCCTACGCGCCGGTCGAGTCAGCCCGCCCGGCGGTCGTTTCCGCCGGTCCCCGCGACGAAGTGTCCACCGCCTCGATCCGCGCCGCCACGCCGAACACGATTTCCGGCGATCGCCGCCCGGTGACGGGTTCGGCGACCCCCTCGACCCTTCGCTGGTCGACGGGACCGCGCGGCGTCGGCCAGGCCGCGCCGCAGGAGGCGAACGCGCTGACGCCGCCCGCCGCCATTCCGCAGGCTGGCGGACAGGCCCAGGCGCAGAAGATCGCCCTGCGCGCCGAGCCCATCCATGCGCCCGCGCCGATCGCGGCCCTGTCGAGCGCCGCGGCGCGCGCAATCGTCGAATCAGGGCCTCGTCGCGGCCGCCCGGCCCGCCCCCGCCCCCGTGCGCACCGGCGTGATGATCCAGATCGGCGCCACGGACGACCAGGGCAAGGCGCAGGAACTCCTCGACCGCGCCCGCTCCCAGAGCCGCTCGGTCCTCGCGTCCGCCCAGCCTTATACGGAGAAGGTCCAGCGCGGCGGGGAGACCCTGTGGCGCGCGCGCTTCGCCGGCCTCAACGAAAATGAAGCGGAATCGGCCTGTCGCGCGTTGAAACGCTCAGGGTTCGCCTGCTTCACGACCCGTAACTGAATGTTCGTCGAGTAGCCCACCGCGTAGGAGTTATCGATGGCGTCGCATGAGGATGTCCTTGGCTTCGTTCACCCTGGCCGCCAGGCTCGTCGTGCCCCCCTGATCGGGATGGAGTTTCTTCATCAGGGACCTGTGCGCGCGCGAGATGTCATCCGCCGTCGCATCCTTCTGAAGTCCCAGGACTTCATAGGCTTCATCCTCGGTCATCGCGGAACTGATGCGCCCGCCCCCGGCGCGGCGGCGGTTCGCGTCAGTCTCCTCTGCCGCACCCCAGCCGGGCGCTCGGCGGTCGAGATACGCTTCGAGTAGCCGCGCGCCCTCGAGGTCGCTCTGGCGGCATTCGCGCAGAAGCTCCATCAGTTCGGTGTCCGACAAGGCCGACAGCCGGCGTCCCGCGAAGGGGCCGGCGAGAACATCGCCCGTCCAGCACGCCGGTGTCGTGGTCCAGCTCCATCTGGATCGCGCCGGAGCGCACCTTCGACACGCTCGGCCTGCCCACGCCCGCCGTGCGGAACTGATCGAGCCAGCCCGGCGGCGCGCCGAGACCCATGAGCCACAGGCCGACGCCGCCGATGGCCAGCGCGAATTCGATGCGGCCGCGGATGAACATCAGACCGGCAAAGCCCAGCGCGGCGACGCCCGCCACGGTCTTGACCATGCGGGCGAGCTGCGCCGGCGGGGTGCGCGCGAACAGCCGGATCAGGTAATACGCGCCGAACAGGATCGCGGCGGCGATGAGCAGATTCGTCATGACGCGCCCATGCTAGCGCATCTGGGAGAGAAGCAGGCGCGAAGCCTCGCTCCCCTGCTTTTCCAGCGCGGTGCGCCCGCCGGCCGCATAGGCGGCGGCGGCAGCCAGAAGCGCGGCGAGCCGCCCGGGCGCGGACGCGTCGAACGAGGCGTAGACGCCGCCCGTCAGCCGCGCGATCTCCCGGAAGGTCGCCGCCGCCATGGGATCGCGGCCCTCGTGGAACATGAAGGCCTTGAGGCCGAGCAATCCCAGCTCGCCTGCGGCGGTTGCAGAGCGCGTCCGGGTTTTCCTCCATGGCGTCGCCGACATAGACGAGCGCCGCGACCTTCTTCTCCCGCGCCTCCTTGAGAGCGTGCTGCAAAACCCTGCCGATCTGCGTCTGCCCGCCGCGGCATTCGATCTTTTGCATCAATCCGGCGAGGCCCTTGCCGTCCGTCACGAAGCGCGAGGCGCGGCATTCGCCAAGGCCCCGGAAATAAACGAGCTGCACGTCGAGTCCGCCCGAGCGCGCCGCCGCCTCGAACATGCCGCTCTGCAGCGACACCGCGAGATCCCACGTGGGCTGGCGGCTCAGGGTCGCGTCGAGCGCGAAGATGAGCCGCCCGCGCGAGCCCGCCTGCGCGATCGCGGGCGTGCGGGCGATCTGGTCGAGAAAGGTGTCGACCGCCTTGCGGTCGGCGCCGCCGCCGACGACTGGCGTGCGATCGGGCTCTTTGGCCAATGGACTCCCCGCCTCATCCGCGCGCGTGAACTTACGCTGTAAAGATCGTGTCCAGGCGCGAAAACGCAAGGCGCGTCTAGAGCAGGCCGAGTTCGCGCAATTCCTTGCGCAGGGCGTCGGGCATTTCCGCGACCTCGACGAGCCCGCCCGTGAGGTCCGGCGGCGCCTCGTGGGCCGGCAGGTAGCGCCAGCCCTGGAACGGGCGCATGCGGCGCGGAGCCACGGGAATCACCTTCGGCTTGAGCACGAGGTGGCAGCGGGAGACGCCCTCCCCGTCCGTGAACGGGCGCACGTCGAGGATATCCTGCCGCGAGGCGATCTGGCCCTTGATGACCCAGTAGATCGAGCCGCCGTCGAGGAGTTCGGCGACGCGCTTGGGGACCATGCGGGTGGTGTGGCGCTGCTCGGGCGTCTCGCCGCGCGCCTTCATGGCGGCGAGCTTCTCCTTGATCCAGGCCTCGTGGTCGGCGATCGAGTCCGCGCCGACGCACAGTTTCACAAGATGCAGGGTCATATGGGTTTTCTGCCGCGCGGCGGCCGCGCGGGCAAGCGGAGAGGTTGAGAAAACGGTGGATTGTACGACGGGTGCGGACAGTCCGGCGGCGGCGCCGGCGCTCAGGGCCGTCAGCCTTCGCGAAGACGACCTTCCACGCGCAAGGCGAAAGGGACAGTCCGCGACCTGCTCGCCTGCCGTGGAATGCCGGCCTTCGCCGGCATGACGGGGGTCGGATTGAGAGCGCCTACCCCCTGCCCTCGAACGGCATCTTCGTCGCCTTGATCGTCATGAACAGCACGTTCGTCTCCAGCGGCAACGTCGCCATCGTCACGAGCGCCTTGCCGACGTGGTCGAGCGGCATCGTCGCCTCGGGGCGCACCGTGCCGTCGGGCTGCGTGATGCCGGCCTTCATCTTGCTCGCCATCTTGCTCTCGGCGTTGCCGATGTCGATCTGGCCCACGGCGATGTCGTACTTGCGCCCGTCGAGCGCGCCCTGCTTGGTGAGGCCCGTGACGGCGTGCTTGGTCGCCGTGTAGGCGATGTTGTTGGGGCGCGGCGTGTGCGCGGCGATGGAGCCGTTGTTGATGATGCGCCCGCCGCGCGGCGTCTGCGCCTTCATCATGCGGAACGCGCCCTGCATGCACAGGAACATGCCGTCGAGGTTGACGCCGACGACCTCGCGCCAGGACTCGAACGGCAGGTCCTCGAGCAGCACGGGCGGGCCGCCCATGCCGGCGTTGTTGAACAGCACGTCGAGGCGCCCGAACGTTTCCTTCACGCGCGCGAACAGGGCTTCGACCTGCGCCGGATCGCTCACATCGCACGACACGGCGAGCGCCTGCCGGCCCAGCGCGCGCACGCCGTTCGCCGTTTCCTCGAGCGCATCGATGCGCCGGCCCGCGATCGCCACATCGAAGCCCGCGCCGGCCAGCGCCAGCGCGCCCGCCCGGCCGATGCCCGAGCCCCCGCCCGTGACGAGCGCAATCTTCCTGTCACTCATGGATGCGCTCACAAATCATCGTACTTCGGCTCGCGCCATTTCTCGCGCGCGGCGTCCTTGTGCCATGCCGCCCACGCGGGCAGCGCCATGATGGCGTCCATGTACTCGCGCGTCTGCGGCGACACCGGAACGTCGTAGATGTGCAGCCTGTTCACGATGGGCGCGTACATCGCGTCGGCCGCGCAGAAATCGCCGAACAGGAAGGGCTTCTTCTTCGAACCGAACGTCTCGCGCGCTTCCGCCCAGATGATCTCGATGCGGCGCACGCTTTCGGCGGCCTCCGGCGTCAGCTCGCGAAACTTCGGCTCGCGGCGAAAGTTCGTCGGGCAATGCTGGCGCAGCGGCACGAAGCCCGCGTGCATCTCGTTGGAGATGGCGCGCGCGTGCGCCCGCGCGGCCTTGCGCGCCGGCCAGATGGCGCGGTCGGGATATTTCTCCGCCACGTATTCCATGATGGCCAGCGATTCCCACACGCGGATGTCGCCGTCGAACAGCACGGGCGCCTTGCCGGTGGGCGAAAGCTTGCGCAGCTTCCTGCGGCCCGCCTCGTCGTAGATGTTGCAGACCACTTCCTCGAACGGAATGTGGAACGTGGCGAGCAGAATCCACGGCCGCAACGACCAGGACGAATAAGCCTTGTTGGCGAGAACCAGCCGCAGCGGCATGGAGAACTCCGACGCATGAATCGCCGCGCGACGGCGGCAGGCGATTGTGAGCCGCCGCGTCGCATTTGCAAGGCTTTGCAGGCGCCGCGCAGAGGCTATTTCGGTTTGGGCGCCGTGATCGGCCCGCCCGCGGCCTTCCACGCGCCGAAGCCGCCGCCGATATGCGCGACGGGCGAAAGGCCCATGTCCTGCGCCGTCTTCGTGGCCAGCGCCGAGCGCCAGCCGGCGCCGCAGAAGAAGATGAATTTCGCCTGCTGCTGAAACACGGGCCGCGCGTAGGGGCTTTCCGGATCGATCCAGAATTCGAGCATGCCGCGCGGACAATGGAAGGCGCCGGCGAATGGCGCCCTCCTTCTCCAGTTCACGCGGGTCGCGCAGGTCGACGAACACGACGCCCGGCGCGCCAAGCAGCTCGATCGCCGCGTCGACAGGGATCGTCTCGATCTCCGCCTCCGCTTCGGCGACCAGCGCCTTGTAGCCTTTCCTCATGGGACTGAAGGTCATGGCGCTCAGTCGAGCGCGCGCGCGCCCGCGCGTCAAGTCTCGCCTTTCGCTGGCGCGGGCGGGCGCCTTAATGTGCGGGATCGATTCCCGCCGGAAGGAGTGCGGTGTGTCTGGGTTCACATCCATGTTCGGGTTCACGACCCCCGATCTCCTCGCCTTCGCGTTCTTCGTGCTCGCGTGGGGCGGCTATCATTTCGCGATCGAGTACGGCTCGCGTTCGGGGCTCAACGTGAGCATGAGCGAGTACCGCATGCGCTGGATGGCCGAGATGAGCCGCCGCGACAATCGCATCGTCGACGCCAACATCATGACGTCGCTGCAGAATGGCACAGCCTTTTTCGCGTCCACCTCGCTGCTCGCCATCGGCGCCTCGGCGACCCTGCTGCGCGCCAGCGAGGATGCGGTGAAGATCGCCGGGGACCTGCCGTTCGGCATTCCGACGACGCGCCTGCTGTGGGAGGTGAAGGTCATCGGCCTCCTGCTCATCTTCGGCTATGCGTTCTTCAAGTTCGCGTGGGCGTACCGGCTGTTCAATTACGCCGCAGTGCTCGTGGGCGCGACGCCGTCCGCGAACTCTCCGGACGCTGCCGCGCGTGCGCTGATCTCCGGCCGGGCAGGCCGCATGGGCGTGGCGGCGGCGCGCCATTTCACGCGCGGGCAACGGGCGTTCTTCTTCGCGCTCGCGTACCTTGGCTGGTTCCTGGGGCCGTGGACGCTGATGATGACGACGGCGTTCGTGCTGTTCGTCATGTGGTCGCGGCAGTTCGTGTCGGACGCCCACGACGCCATCGAATGGCAGCCCTCGCAGCCCGCCCATCCGCCAGCGACCCCCGACAAGCCTTGACGCGCGGCGGCGCAGGGCACATCACCCCGGGCATGGACCAGGAACAGAAACAACCGAAGGAATCCCGGCACACGGCCGCGCACGAGCGCCGCCGCAGCCTCGAAGACACGATCCTCGAGCTTTGCGCGGACGCGGGGCCGGACAAGTCGATCTGCCCCACGGACGCGGCCAAGGCCTTCGCGCAGGGGCGCGGCGAGGACGCGCTGGCCTGGCGCAACTGGCTCAACCACGTGCGCTCCACCTCGGTCGGGCTGGCGCGCGCGGGGCGGCTCGTGATTTATCGCAAGGGCAAGCCCGCCGATCCGGACGATTTCCGCGGCGTCTATCGGCTGGGGCTGCCGCGCAGCGAGTAAGCGCCGCCCTCAGGGTCCGGGAAACAGTGCGTCGGTCTTGCCCGCCAGCCAATAGGCGACGAGGCCGATGTATTCGCGCAGCGCGCGCGCCGTATCGCCGAGCCCCGCGCCCACATGGGGCGGGAAGATCGAGAAGTCGGCGGGCGCGCCCAGCGTGTTGTAATCGACAGGATAGGGCGTGACCTCCATCCCTGCCTTGCGGAAGATGCCGACCGAGCGCGGCATGTGGGAGGCGGAGGTGACGAGCAGCCAGCGCTCGCCGGCCTTCGGTTTCACCAGCTCGCGCGTGAAGACCGCGTTCTCGAACGTGTTTCGCGATTCCTGCTCGAAGATGAGCTGTTCGGGCGGCAGGCCGAGGCCGAGGAAAAGCTGCCGGGCGACGTGGGCCTCCCGGTACGGCGAGCCGAAGACCGCCGCCGAGCCGCCGGTGAAGACGAGCTTCGCCTGCGGGAACCGGCGCGCCAGCATCGCGGCCTCGGTCATGCGGTCCCCCGACCCGGAAAGCTCGACCGGGCCGCGAAACCGCGTCACCAGCTCGTTGACGCCGCCGCCCAGCACGATGATTCCGGCCGGCGCGGGCATGTCGGCGGGGGGCTGGGGGAAACGATCCTCCAGCACGCGCATCATGAGCGGCCCGACAGGCAGGACGCCGAAGATGAAGAACCCCGCGGCCGATGCGACAACGAGCCTGCGTCCGGTCTTGGCGAACCGCGTGAACATCAGGCCCGCGCCGGCGAAAAGAATGAAGGCGAGAAGGTTGATCGGCGCGACGAGCGCCCAGAGGAGTTTCGACAGAATGAAAAACATGGCGCCCGCACCTTAGCCGCAGAGGACGCCGGGAGCGAGGGCGCAGATGGCGCGGACTCCCCCGATCACGAGAGCGGCAGCTCAAGCACCCGCGCCGAGGGGCGCGCGCGCACGCGAGCGAACCAGGCGTCGAGATGAGGCGCGGCGGGGCGCTCCACCGGCAAGTTCAGCCAGCGATGGGCGACGGGCGCGATGCTGCAATCGGCGATCCCGAACGCCTCGCCCGTCATGAAGGGCTGCCGCGAGAGCACATCGTCGAGCACCGCGAAATTGCGCGCGCAGGCCGAGCGGGCCTTTTCGAGGGACTCGGGATCGGGCGCCCACATCTTCCTGATGAGCGGCCGGAAAAGGTCGTTGACGGGATCGAGCAAGGTGGTGAGCTGCCAGTCCATCCACCGCTCGGCGCTGGCGCGCACCTTGGGATCGGCGGGCCAGAGGGCCGGCGCGTATCTGGCGCAGACGTAGCGGATGATGGAATTCGATTCCCACAGGATGAAGCCGTCGTCATCGATGGTGGGGACGAGGCCGTTGGGGTTCATCTGCCGGTATTCCGGCGTGTTGACCACGCCGAACGCGAGGCCCGCCTCGAAGCGCTCGTAGGCGACGCCCGCCTCTTCCAGCGCCATCAGCGCCTTCTGCACGTTCAGGGAATTCGTGCGGCCCCAGATCTTCAACATGGCGTCTCCTGCGTTGCGGCAGACATAGCGCAATCGCGCGCCGCGCAACATGCGCAAGGCGGCCGCCCCAAAATGCGGCGTTGATCGCGCTGGCCCTTGGGGTCATCAATAACGGAATGGCGCAGGGGACCGGGATGCAGGACAGCGACATGGATTTCTCCGAGCGGCCGAACCGGCTCCCCTGGCCGCCGATGATCTACACCGGCGCGTTCGCGCTGGCGTGGCTGCTGCAGGAAATCGCCCCGATCGGCCCGCTGGACGCCCTTCTGGCGGCCATCCCGAAGGCTGTCGGGCTGCTGGCGGCGGCGGGCGGCTTCGGCCTCGACCTTGCGGCGATGGGCGCGCTGGCCCGTCACGGCACAGCCATCCTGCCGAATGCGGGAACGAGCGCGCTGGTCAGCGGCGGCGTTTTCGGATGGACGCGCAATCCCATCTATCTGGGCAACACGATCATGCTGGCGGGTTTCGCCGTGGCGCTTCGCTGGGGCTGGCTCGGGCTCGCCGCGCCCCTCACGATGATCGCCGTGACGCGGCTTGCGATCGTGCGCGAGGAAAGACACCTCGCGCTGCGCTTCGGCGATGAATGGCGCGCCTATTCCACGCGCGTGCGGCGCTGGCTGTAGACTAGAACGCGGGCCGCTGGTGGCGCCCGGCGAGCCAGTCGCGCCATTGTTCGCGCGTGCCATAGAAGGCGTTGCGGTCGATGTTGCCGCGAACCCCGGGAATGCGCCCGTCGGACTGGTATTGCCAGAACGTCCACGCGCGGCCGGGATAATGCACGCTCGGCTCATATTTCGTCGAGCGAACCCACGTTGGATAGTCCGAGAACTCGTTGGGGTGCATCATCTCGGCGTAGAAATCGACGGTCACGTAGATGACCGGCTTCTTGCGATAATACTGCTCCATCTCGCGCAGCATCAGGCGCATCTTCGCGATGGTCTCCTCGCGCGAAAGCTTCTTGCGGCAGGTGCGGGACGTGGGCTGGTGCTCGACGTCGAGGACGGGCGGCAGCGCGTCGGAATCGTAGGGCACGTTCTTCTTGAACCATTCAACCTGTTCGTGGCCCGGGCGGCACCACCACACGAAATGATACGCGCCGCGCGGGATGCCCGCGGCCTTGGCGCCGTCCCAGTTCTCGCGGAATTTCGGGTCGAGGTGGTCTCCGCCTTCGGTGGCCTTGATCCAGGCGAACTTGACGCCGGAGGCCCGCAACGCCTGCCAGTCGATATTCCCCTGCCAGCGCGACACGTCGATGCCGTGGATCGGAAACTGCGAGGGATGCAGGGTGTTGAAATGCTCGTTGCCGGCGCCCGGGCGCGCGCCCTCGCCCGTGCCGTCGTCCATATGGAGCGACGCTCCGCCCGCGCACGCGGCCAAAAGGAGAGCCGCCGCGCCCACGAGGGAGAACCGCAATGCGCGCGGCGATTGCCTAACAGGAGCCTTCTGCATGAGCGGAAATTATCCGGGGCCGGGTAACGTGGCGTTAAACGACAGGGTTAAGGCAATGCAAACGCGGCCGCAACGGCGCGCGCCGGTCTGTCCCCTGCGTTCCGCCGGCCCCGACCGGCGTGAGCGCCTATTTCGGCTCCCGGTACTGCATGAGGTCCTCGAGGCGGCCGAGGATTTCGGTCGGGGTCTTCGCCAGGTCGACCATGATGCCCTGCAGGTCCTCGCCCGAAACGAAATCGATATCGCGCTTGAGTTTCTCCGCCTCCGCCACGAACTCGGGATCGGCAACCATTTTGGCGAATGCGTCCCGCAGCGCGGCGACGCGCTCGCGCGGGACTTCGGGCGCGACGAAGAACGGCCGGCCGGCAAACCCGGTGGCGATCAGCAGCGTGAAATAGGACTTCACCTGCTCGGCCGTGAAGCCCTTCGCCACGTTCGAAGTCCTTGATGACGTCGAAGATCAGCGGCAGGCCGAGCTTCGTCATCTCGGGATCGGGGCGCAGCGACATCTGCACGATCGGCCGGATGAGGTTCTGCTGCGCGAGGCTGTCGCCCTGGGGCTTGTAGGACGCCCATGACTGGCAGATGCCGTCCACCTCGCCGCCCTGGATGGCGAGATGAACCGGCTGCGTCGCCGTGTATCCCTTCACCAGCCTGAACCGCGCGCCCATGAGGTTATTCAGCATGGCCGGATGAAATTCGGTGATGTTCGGCCCGGTGCCGCCGAAGACGAGCGGGCGGCGCAACGCCTCCTCGAACGTCTGCACGCCGGTGCGCGTCGCGATGGCGCACACGCCCGCCTCCGACGACAGGCTCGCGAGCCATTGCAACTCATTCGCCTTGAAGCGCGGACCCGGCTGGCCCATGAGCTGGATGAGCGGCACCTCGCGCTGTGTCGCAGCGATGACCGTGCCATCCTTCGGCGCGACGTTGGCGACGAAATTGGCGCCGACGACGCCGCCCGCGCCCGGCATGTTCTGCACGACGAACACAGGCGCGCCGGGAATGAAGCGGCCCAGATGGCGCGCGGCCTGACGGGCGTAATTGTCGTAGCCGCCGCCCGCGCCCGATCCGACGATGATCTGAAGGCGCTTGCCCTGATAGAAACGCTCGATCTCCGGATCGGCGGCCGCGGCGGCCCCGGCGCCAAGAACCATCAGCGCGCTGGCTGCGAGCGATTTCGACACGATCTGCATGCGTCCCCTCCCATGATCAGCGGCGGCGCGCCTTTACTTGATGCCTGCGTCGTCGAGCGTCCTGCGCAGGCGGTCGACGACCGGCTGCGGCGTGGTCATGATCTCGTCCACGAGTTTCGCCACTCCCGCGCCGTCGAGCGGCCTGATCCAGAGGCCCATCTTGTCGGCGATGGCGAGGAACTCGGGATCCTTCACGGTCTTGTCGAACGCCGTGCGCAGCGCCTCCAGCCGCGCGGGCGGCACGCCGGGCGGCGCATAGATCGGGCGGTGCATCTCGAACTTGAGGAAGAAGAAGCGCAGCATCCTCTTGTCCTCCTCGTTCTGCACGAGTTCGAAGAGCGTTGGCACGTCGCTCAGTTCGGAGATGCGCTCGACGCCGAACTGCATCACGTAGCGAACCTTGTTGTCGCGCTTCCAGTCGGGCTTGGAGACGCCGAGCGTGGAATAGGCGCTGTTGTTGGCTTCCAGTTCGCCGCGCTCCATGGCGAGCAGGATTTCGGACACGCCGCGATAGCCGGTGATGACTTCCGACTTCAGCCCGAGCAGCTTGTTGGCGAGGCCGGGGAAGATCGCGTTGTCGCCGCTGGCGGCCGTGGCGCCGAAGCGCACCTTCTGCGTGCGCAGATCCTCCCACGTCTTCACGGGCGTTGCGTGCCAGACGTAGCTCACCTGCGGCTCGCGCACGGGCGTGCCGATGTAGGCGAGCTTCTGCGGATCGTAGCGGATGTTCTTGCCGTCCGCCGACAGCATGTTGAGGCGCGGCTCGTAGGGAATGTTGCCGGTGCCCATGCCGATCACCGTGCCGTCCGCGGCCGCGGCGCTGACGAGAAAGTTCGTCATGATGACGCCGGCGCCCCCGGGCATGTTGCGCACGACGAAGTTCGGATTGCCCGGCATGTGCTTCGACATGAACGGCGCCATCGGCCGCGCGGTCTGGTCGAAGCCGCCGCCCGCCGCCGCGCCGACGATGAAGTCGACGCTGCGCCCCTTGTAGAAGTCCGCGACGGGATCGGCCTGCGCGTGCGATGCGGCGAGCGCCGCGAGCGCGATGAGAGGGAGTCCTGCCCTGCGTGCGATCATGCGTCGTCCTCCCGGAACCGGTCTTGTTTTGCGGCAGTGTAGGCGCCTAACCGCAAGCCCGGCAAGAGGCGCTGCAAACCGGTCGCAAGCAGCGCAGGCTGCGCCCGGGGGATTGGACAACGCGAGGCGGGCCCTCCTATAATTTTCAAAACCATCAAAATAGCGGAGGAAACGATGCAGCGTCCCCTGGCGCGAATGGCGGGCCCCAGCAAGTTCCGGCTCGGCCTGTTCGGGATGAACTGCTCCAATGGCCTGTGCATGACGACGGCGCCCGAGCGCTGGGACGCCTCCTGGGACAACAACGTCAAGGCGGCGACGCTCGCCGACGCGGCCGGTCTCGACTTCCTGCTGCCGATCGGCCGCTGGCACGGCTACAAGGGCGTGACGGACTCGCAAGGCTCGACGTTCGAGACGATCACGTGGGCCGCGGGCCTTCTCGCCCTGACCCGGCGCATCACCATCAGCGCGACGCTGCACGTGCGCTTCGCCAACCCGATCTTCGCGGCCAAGCAGATGGTCACCGCCGATCACATCGGCAAGGGACGCTTCGCGCTCAACATCGTGTCGGGCTGGAACCAGGGCGAGTTCGACATGTTCGGCGTCGAGCTGATCGATCACGACACGCGCTACGGCTTCACGGAGGAATGGGTCGACATCGTCAAGCGCGCGTGGAGCGAGGACGAGCCGTTCGACCACGATGGCCAATGGTATCACCTGAAGAACGTGCTCTCGAAACCAAAGCCGTGGGGGCGCGCGTTTCCGCTGCTCATCAGCGCCGGCGCCTCCATCGAGGGGCGGCGTTTCGCGGGCGCGCATGTGGATTGTCTCTTCACCTCGTTCAACGACATCGACAACCTCGCCGCGAACGTGCGCGAGGTGCGGGCGATCTCGCGCGAGTATGGCCGCGAGGCGGGCGTGTTCGGCAGCGGGCACACGATCTGCCGGCCAACGCGCAAGGAGGCGGATGAATACTATCATTACATCGTCAACGAGCACGGCGACTGGGAGGCGGCCGAGCACGCCGCGCGCATTCGCATGAAGGGCCGCGAGGATCGCTACAAGGACATCGACGCGCTCAAGCGCCGCCTCATCAGCGGCGTCGGCACCTTTCCCGTGATCGGCTCGTATGACGAGGTCGCCGACGCGTTCGCGCGGATGAGCGCTGCGGGGCTCGACGGCATCGCGCTGGGGCTCGTCAACTACATCGACGAACTGCCCCACCTTCTCGAGGTGATGGGGCGGCTGGAGCGCATGGGCCTGCGCGTTCCCGAGAAAAACAACGCATTCGCGTAGTTTGACGGATTGCAGGCACGGCCTCATGCTCGAACGTACGTCGGACGCCAACGCAGCCAAGGCTGTTTCCAAAAGCTCAATCGACGCGGGGTAAATTCATGCGCTTGAAACTGGCTGCGGCCGTCATGATCGCCGCTTCCGCCGCCCTGGCGCAGACCGCCGGTCCGGTGAATGTCTTCGGGACTGTCGCACGCTTCGACGGCGCCACGCTGAGCGTGACGGAGGCTGGCGGCGAGGCCGCCCAGACCTACACGGCGGGGCCGAAGCTGCTGGTTCTCCAGAACCGGAAAGTGACTCTCGCCGACATCAAGCCGAACGATTACGTCGCCTCGGCGGCGGCGCGCGGGCCCGATGGACGGCTCCATTCCGTGGAGGTGCGGATTTTCCCCGAGGCGCTGCGCGGGACCGGCGAAGGGCAGCGGCCCATGGCCGAAGCAGGCCGCACCATGACGAATGCGACGGTGACCGGCACGGCGGTCACGGAGGGCGGCAACAGGCTCACGGTCAGCTTTCCGGGCGGCCAGTCCGAGCTTGTCGTTGACGCCAACACGCCGGTGACCCGCATCGAGGCTGTCGACCGCGCCGCGGTGAAGCCAGGCATGAAGGTGCGCGTGCAGGGGTCGCGCGGCCCCGAGGGGGCCATCGTCAACCGCATCACGATCGTGGAATGAGCTGAGGCGGCGCAGGACCTCTCACCGGCCCCTGGACGCCCGGCCTCGAGGGTCGGGGCGTCAGCGCCCGCGCGCCGACGGTTCCGCGCCTGATGTTCTAAGTGGTGCGGCCAAGAGGACTCGAACCTCCACCCCGGTTAAAGGACTAGCACCTCAAGCTAGCGCGTCTACCAATTCCGCCATGGCCGCTTGGGAAGTTTCGGAACCGCAGGTCCCGCGCCGTTGTCGCTCCGGGAGGAGCCCCATAACTTCGGCATGGGCCGTCTAACAAATCGATTGCGCGGTGACAAGCGCGCATGGGCGCCAATTTCATCGGCGGCGGTCCGTCACGGGGCGGCATGGCCGCTTCCGCCGCAATCATGTATGTGGATTGCGGCTCCGGGAGAAGATTTTGGAAGACGCCGCCTGCCCAATCCGTCCCGCACGGGGCGCCCTCGCCTCTCGCATGGCCGCGCCCGCGGGCTCGCCGCCCGTCGAATGGCGCATCTGGGAGGGGCTGATCGGCTACGAGAGCGCCGTGGCGGCCATGGAGGCGCGAGCGGACGCAATCGCGGCGGGAGAAGCCCCCGAGTGCGTCTGGCTCATGGAGCACCCCGCCCTCTACACCGCCGGCACCTCGGCGAAGGACGGCGACCTCGTGGACGCGCGCTTTCCCGTGTT
This sequence comes from uncultured Alphaproteobacteria bacterium, assembly GCA_963701405.1. Classification (GTDB taxonomy): domain Bacteria; phylum Pseudomonadota; class Alphaproteobacteria; order Rhizobiales; family Beijerinckiaceae; genus Terripilifer. Next base: position 110,044 of record CAVPAB010000004.1, read on the forward strand.
CCGCACGGGGCGCGGCGGCCAGTTCACCTATCACGGGCCCGGCCAGCGCATCGGCTACGTCATGCTCGACCTGAAGCGTCGCAAGCCGGACGTGCGCGCCTTCGTCTGCGCGCTGGAGGACTGGCTGATCGGCGACGCTCGCGGCCTTCAACCTGCGCGGCGAGCGGCGCGAGGATCGCGTCGGCGTCTGGATCAGGCGCCCCGACAAGGGCGCAGGCCATGAGGACAAGATCGCGGCGCTCGGCATCCGCGTGCGCCGCTGGGTCACGTTCCACGGCGTGTCGCTGAACGTCGAGCCCGACCTGTCGCATTTCGGCGGCATCGTGCCCTGCGGGATTTCCGAGCGGCGCTATGGCGTGACGAGCCTTGTCGACATGGGCTTGCCGGTGACCATGGCGGAGGTCGATTCGATCCTGCGCGCCGAGTTCGAGGCTGTGTTCGGCCCTACCATTGCAGCGCCATAATCGCGGCGCCTATACATTTGTCTCCTGTTCGATCGGGAAGCCCATGATTTCGATGAAACGCCCAGCGTCCCTCTTGATCGCCGCGCTGCTCGCGGCCTCCGGCGCATACGCGCAGCCCGCGCCCGCGCAGGATCCCCCGCCGCTGCGCGTGACGCCGGCCGATCGCGCGCAGTTGCAATTCTCCTACGCGCCGGTCGTGAAGCGCGTGACGCCCGCGGTCGTGAACGTCTACGCCTCGCGCGTCGAGCGGCGGCAGGCCAATCCTCTCGCCGACGATCCCTTCTTCCAGCGCTTCTTCGGCCAGCGCCCGGGCGGGCAGACGGCGCGCTCGCTGGGCTCGGGCGTGATCGTCGACGCGAGCGGCCTCGTCGTCACCAACAATCATGTGATCGAGGGCATGACGCAGGTGCGCGTCGCGCTTTCGGACCGTCGCGAGTTCGACGCGGAGATCGTGCTGCGCGATCCGCGCACGGACCTTGCCGTGCTGCGCCTGAAGAACGGCGCCGACTTTCCGTTTCTCCAGACCGGCGATTCGGAGGATCTGGAAGTCGGCGACATCGTGCTCGCCATCGGCAATCCGTTCGGCGTCGGGCAGACGGTCACGCAGGGCATCGTGTCGGGCCTGGCGCGCACGCAGACCGGCATCAGCGACTACGGCTTCTTCATCCAGACGGACGCGGCCATCAACCCCGGCAATTCCGGCGGCGCGCTGGTCGACATGAACGGCCGGCTGGTGGGCATCAATTCGGCGATTTATTCGCGCAGCGGCGGTTCGGTGGGCATCGGCTTCGCGATTCCCTCGGCCATGGTGCGCGTGGTCGTCGGCAGCGCGCTTGGCGGCGGCAAGATGGTGCGGCGGCCGTGGTTCGGGGCCGCGCTGCAGCCGCTTTCGAAGGACATCGCCAATTCGCTCGGCCTCGACAGGCCCTCGGGCGCGCTGGTCGCCAGCGTCCACGCCGGCAGCCCGGCGGACGCGGGCGGCGTGCGGCGCGGCGACGTCATCATGTCCATGGACAATCTGGCCGTCGACGATCCGGAGGCCTTCGGCTTTCGCCTCGGCACGCGCCGCATCGGCGACAGCGCGCGCGTCACCGTGCTGCGCGACGGCAAGCCGGTGACGCTCAATGTCGCCATGCGCCCGGCGCCCGAGACGCCGCCGCGCGAGGAGATCAAGCTGCGCGGACGCTCGCCGTTCGCCGGCGCGACGGTGGCGAACTACTCGCCCGCCGTCGCCGAGGAGGTTGGCGTCGAGGGCCTGAACGAGGGCGTCGTCATCACCGAAGTAGACGGAGAATTCGACGGCCGCGCGCGTGAACCTGCAGAAGGGCGACGTCGTGGTGGCCGTGAACGATGAACGCATCTCGCGCACGAAGGATCTCGAACAGGCCGCGTCCGCGCGCCCGCGCTTCTGGCGCCTGACGATCCGCCGGGCCGGGCAGGTTTTCCAGACCGTGCTCGGCGGCTGAGGCGCACACTGCGGGCGCAAACAAAAACGCCGCCCTCGCGGGCGGCGCTTCCGGTTTCATGTTCTCGCCGGTCAGGCGGCCTTGCGGCCCCTGGACGGCGCGATCTTCGCCAGCCGGCGCTTGATCGAGGACCAGAGCTTGCGCATCTCCTCGGCCGCCATGCCCGAAGGATTGAGTTCGGTGACGCCCCAGCCCATGCGGGCGGCTTCCTGGTAGTCGACGCGCCCGCCGATGAGCGGGGTGATGAGCCCGCCCATCGCCTCGAGCGCCTTAGAGCCCTCCTCGACGCGCGCGGTCTGCTGGGCAGGCGGGCACTGGTTCAGGAGGAAGGCGTATTCCTTGCGCATCTCGCGCATCTGCTTGCGGGTGTTCTCGCTCGCCCACAGGTCGAACGCGTTCGGCCGGCAGGGGATGAGGCAGAGGTCCGCCGCCTTCATCGCGGCCTGCGAACCCGCATTGTCCGAGCCCGCCGTGTCGATGAGGACGAGCGTGACGCCGGACTTCTCGAGCGCGGTGAGCGCCGCGTTGAGCTTGCCGGGCGTGACGGCCTCGACCGCGACGCTCTTGTCGTTGCGCACCTTGAACCAGCGCAGCAACGAAGCCTGCGGGTCCATGTCGATGACGAAAACGCGTTCGCCCGCTTCATGCGCAGCGACCGCAAGTGATGACGCTATCGTGCTTTTTCCGGAGCCACCCTTCTGGGTGACGAGTGCTATCGTCCGCATGATTTTCCCCCTGGCCTCGGGATCGCCGCCGCAGACCCCTGAAAGAACAATCGAGCGACGACGCATACGAACAGGGCCCGATTCGCGTTCAAGCTACGATCACGTATGTTGAGTCGCAACTTAATTCGCATTCTCGCTATTTGACTCTTCATGAGTTTGCGGGCTGTGTGACCCGAAAGACTCATATTGCATCGCGCAATCGTTTCGCAGGCGCACTGACATGGCCGATCTGTTTTCCGCATCCGGACTTGAACAAGGCGCGCCGCGCCCGCTGGCCGACAGGCTGCGGCCCGCGCGCCTGGAAGACGTTGCGGGACAGGATCATCTACTTGGAACCAATGGCGCGCTGACGCGGCTGCTGCGTTCAGGCTCGATGGGCTCGCTCGTCTTCTGGGGCCCGCCAGGCACCGGCAAGACGACTGTGGCGCGGCTTCTCGCGCACGAGACCAATCTCCACTTCGCGCAAATCTCGGCAATCTTCACCGGAGTTGCCGATCTCAAGAAGGTGTTCGAGGAAGCGCGCAAGCGCCGCTCGATCGGCCAGGGCACGCTGCTGTTCGTCGACGAGATCCATCGCTTCAACCGCGCGCAGCAGGATTCATTCCTGCCGGTGATGGAGGACGGCACGATCACGCTCATCGGCGCGACGACGGAAAACCCATCGTTCGAGCTCAACGCGGCGCTGCTGTCGCGGGCGCGCGTGATGACGTTTCGCGCGCTCGACGAAGAGGCCATCGAGAAGCTCATCGCGCGGGCCGAGGAAACCGAAGGCAAGCCGCTGCCGCTCGATGCCGACGCGCGCGCGGCCCTCGTGCGCATGGCCGACGGCGATGGCCGCGCGGCGCTCACACTCGCCGAAGAAATATGGCGTGCGGCCGGTGACGACGAGACGCTCGACACGTGCGGCCCTCGCCGAGATCGTGCAGCGGCGCGCGCCCATCTACGACAAGGCGCAGGAGGGGCACTACAACCTCATCAGCGCGCTGCACAAGACGGTGCGCGGCTCCGATCCCGACGCGGCGCTCTACTATCTCGCGCGCATGCTCGACGCGGGCGAGGACCCGCTGTTTCTCGCGCGCCGCATCGTGCGCATGGCGGTGGAGGACATCGGCCTCGCCGACCCGCAGGCGCTCGTCATCGCCAACGCAGCCAAGGACGCGTACGATTTTCTCGGCAGCCCCGAGGGCGAACTGGCGCTGGCGCAGGCGGTGATCTACGTGGCGACCGCGCCCAAGTCGAACGCCGCCTACACGGCGTGGAAAGGCGCGCAGCGTCTGGCGAAGGAGCACGGCTCGCTCATGCCGCCGCACGCCATTCTCAACGCGCCGACCAAACTGATGCGCGAGGAAGGCTACGGCGCGGGCTATCGCTACGACCACGACGAGCCCGACGCGTTTTCGGGGCAGAACTACTGGCCCGAGAAGATCGGCCGCCAGAAGCTTTACGAGCCCGCCGAGCGCGGCTTCGAGCGCGAGATCGGCAAGCGGCTCGAGTATTGGGCGAAGCTGCGCAAGGAGCGCGGGGAATAAGCCGCGCGCAGGCCTATCTCACGAACGCGAGGATTGCGCCGACGGCCGGGCCGTCCTGCATGTAGAAGCCGTGCGCGCCGCGCGGGCCGCAGGGGTTGGGCGCCTCGCGGCCTTGCGTGTCGATCCACGCCACGCGGGCGCGACCGCCCGACCACGCGGCGAAGCCCTGCACTTCTCCCGGCGCGGTCTTGTCGCAACCATCGTTGCGATGATGAACGATGAGCGCGGGCGGCAGGCGCGCGGGCGACCCGATGCGCTGGCGAGCCTGGTTGAGCCCGGTGGAGACGAAGACCACGCCGTCCACCTTCGCGCCTGACGCGAGCGCGCCCGCGGCCATCCAGCCGCCCCGGCTCATGCCCACCATCACGACGCGCCGGCCCGACGCCTTCAGCTTGGCCGAGAGCGCCACCGCCTCCTGCGGGGTGTTGGCGACGAACGTCTCGACGCCCGCGCCCGCGAACGCGCTGCGGTTGCGCATGAGGAAGTCCGAGGGAACGGGGCCGCCCGCGCCGGGGATGAGGATTGCCGCGGTCTGCGCCCACGCAGGAACCGCGGCGAACGACAGGAGCGCGGCGGCCACAAGGCTTCTGACGCGTGCTGGCATGTTGTCCCCCCTGCTGAGATTGCGATTGTTTCACGCGGGCGCAGCCCGCGCCATCCCCGCTTTTCTCGTCCCTCTGCGGAAAAGCGAGCCGGCCTGGCGCCGCCGAGCGGCCTGCCGCCGTCATGGAGATGGAGATACGCCGCGCCACGGGCTATACAGCACCCATGACCGCCTTCCTTCTCGTCTTTCTGGGCGCCGGCCTCGGCGGCGCGGCGCGCCACGCGGTCAACCTCGGTTGCGGCCGCTGGTGCGGGACGCAATTCCCGTGGGGCACGCTCACCGTGAACGTCGTCGGCTCCTTCGCCATGGGGCTGCTGGCCGGATGGCTCGCCTTCAAGGCCGGCGAGAGCTGGAGCCAGCACGCGCGGCTGTTCCTCGCCACGGGCGTGCTCGGCGGCTTCACCACGTTCTCCGCCTTCTCGCTGGACGCCCTGCTGCTGTGGGAGCGCGGGCAGGCGCTGGCCGCGGCGAGCTACGCGGGCGCCTCCGTCGTCCTTTCCATTCTCGCGCTCGCGGGCGCCATCTCGATCGTTCGGAGCCTCACGTGACACGCAACACCGGACGCAGCGGCGCACGGAACACCGGCCCGAAGGGCGCAGGTTCAAGAGATTCAGGCGCCGGACGCGGGGCGGGAAAGCCCGCGCGCGATGGGGATTCCAAACCGGCCGGCGCGAAGTACGGCAAACCTGCCGGACCGGCTGGCGTCAAACGGGGCCCCAAGCCCGGCGGAAAGGCGGCGGCGCAAGCCTTCAGCGAGCGCGCGGCCCGGTCCGCAGACACATCGTGGCGCTTTCGAGCGATCTTCGGACAAGCCGCGAGCAGGACCGGCGAACACCTGCCGGCGCCCGGCGGGCAAGCGCTTCGCCCGGCGCGCCGACGCGCGGCGCGATGAAGCGCGCGCGGTATGATGCGCCGCGCGCCGAGCCAAAGCGCACGCGCCCGAGCGAACCCGCGGCGCGCAAGCCCGAGCGCAAGGCGCCCGCGCCGCAGGCGGCAAGGGCGCCGGTCGCCGCCCCGGCGCCCGCAGGCGTGCAGGCCATCGCGGTGAGCGAAGACGAGAACGGCATGCGGCTCGATCGCTGGTTCCGCCGCCGCTGGCCGGCGATGGGCCTCTCCCATCTCAACAAGATCTGCCGCAAGGGCGAGGTGCGCGTCGACGGCAAGCGCGTCGAAGCCTCTGACCGGCTGAAGACCGGCAACGTGGTGCGCGTGCCGCCGATGAAGATCGAGGTCGAGGCGCCCGCCGTGAAGCGTGCGCCGGAGGCCTCGCCGCAGGATACGAAGTTCATCCGCGACATCACCCTGTTCGAGGACCGCAAGCTGATGGTGCTCAACAAGCCATGGGGCCTTGCGGTGCAGGGCGGCTCGGGCACGACGCGGCACATCGACGGCATCCTCCAGGGCATGGCCGAGGAGATGGGCGAGCGGCCCGTGCTCGTGCACCGGCTCGACCGCGACACGTCCGGCGTGCTGCTGATCGCCAAGACGCGCAAGATGGCCGCCGATCTTGGCGAGATCTTCCGCTCGCGCCAGGCGCGCAAGATCTATTGGGCTGTGGTCGAAGGCGTGCCGAAGCCGTTGCAGGGCCGCATCTCGCTGTTCCTCGCCAAGGGCGCCGCCATGGGCGACGATCGTTCGCGCGGACGCGGGCGCGATCGTGAATACTCCGACGAGCCGGTGCGGATCGATCCCGAGAAGATGCGCATCGCCAAGCATGGCGAGCAGGACGCGCAGCATTCCGTCACGTTCTACGCCACGGTCGACAAGGTGGCGCCGCGCCTTGCGTGGCTGTCGATGAAGCCGATCACCGGGCGCACGCATCAATTGCGCGCGCACGCGGAAGCCATCGGCCATCCGATCATCGGCGATCCGAAATATCGCGGCGACATCGCGCCCAACGATCCGCGCCGCACGGACCCGATGCGCGCCATTCCCGCCGAGGTCGAACGCAAGCTGCATCTGCTGGCGCGCAGGCTCGTGCTGCCCAACCCCTCGGGCGGCGTGCTCGACGTGACCGCCCCCCTGCCCCCGCACATGAAGAAGACGTTCGCGCTCTTCGGATTCGACGAGAAGCAATACGATCCCATCGAGGACGCGCCGGAGGAATGATGTCTCACGAACGCCTGGGCCCTATCGCGAAAGAAAACTACGACGACGCGCAGAAGGCCGCGCACGCGGACTTCCTCGCCTTGCGCAAGGTGGATTTCTCCGGTCCCTGGCACGTCTTCATCCGCTCGCCCGAACTGCTCACCGCGGCCCAGCGCATGGGCGAATACCTGCGCTATCGCTGCTCGCTGTCGGGCCGCCTGTCGGAACTCGCGATCCTGCTTGTGGCGCGGCACTGGACGCAGGATTACGAATGGGGCGCGCATCGCAAGCACGCGCTGGCCGCGGGCGTGACGCAGGCGACCATCGACGCGATCGCCGACGCGCGCCGCCCCACCGGGCTCAACGACGACGAACAGGCCGTGCATGATTTCGTCAGCGAGATTCTCGGCACGCGGCGGGTGAGCGACGCGACCTACGAGACCGCGAAGGCGCGCTTCGGCGAGAACGGCGTCATCGACCTGTGCGGGATCGTGGGCTATTACCAATTGCTCGCGCTGACCATGAACGTCGCGCGCACGCCTGCGCCGCAGGGCGAACAGCCGCTGAAGCGGTTTCCGGACTAGGCGCTCAGAAGCAGTGCTTCTTCATCGCCAGCGCGCGCCTGGCAAAGCCCGCGAGCGGAATGAGGTGGGATCTGGCCTTGGCAAGTTCGAAGCGGAACGACTTGCCCTTCGCCAGCGCGGCGAACAGCGGTTCGTCGACCTCGAGCTGGTATCTGATCCCCAACGTGATGGGCGAGGCTCCAAAACCCTCCTCCTGCATCAGCGTCACCGTGACAGGGGCGAGGCGCTTGCCGTCCACCACGAAGACAGCCTCGGCCTGCGTGTTGAGCAGCTCCTCGTACGCGTACGAGCCCCTCGTGGCCGAAATGAACGTCGCGTCGATCGCCTCGTCGCCCTTGCGGCATTCAAAATGAACGTCCCGGGCGAGCGCATCCCTTGGCGAAGATCGATGAAGGTAGTAGCTCGTATCGGAGGCTGAGGGCGGCGCATTGGCGACGCCGCGCCAGACGAACGTTTCGGGCGAGGCTGCGGCGAGAGCCTGCGCGCCCGCAACAACAGGCATGACCACGGACAGGGCAAGCGCGATCTTCCTCATGAACGGACCTCCGGCACTCCACCATACACATAGATGCGCCCGAGCTGCGGCGTCGTGCGTCGGCGCACGGGGCGCCGCATGAAGCTCGTCATCTTCGACGTCGACGGCACGCTCGTGGACAGCCAGAACTACATCTGCGAGGCGCAGCGCCGCGCCTTCGTGGCGCACGGGCTGGAGCCGCCCACGCGCGAAAAGATGCTCTCCATCGTCGGCCTGTCGCTGGTGCGCGCGTTCGAGACGCTGGCGCCGCATGCGCCCGCGGCCAGCATGGCGGAGGCCTACAAGGACGCCTGGCACGACATGAAGCACAATCCCGCGTGGGACGATCCGCTGTTTCCCGGCGCGCGCGAGACCATCGAGGCGCTGAGCGCGCGCGAGGACGTGATGCTGGGCGTCGCCACGGGCAAGTCGCGCAAGGGCGTCGCCAATCTGTTCGACAAGACGGGATGGGAGCGCCATTTCGTCACCATCCAGACCGCCGACGACCACCCCTCCAAGCCCGCGCCCGACATGGTGCTCGCCGCGCTCGCGGAGACCGGCGTCGAGCCCGGCGCCGCGTTCATGATCGGCGATTCAACCTACGACGTGGAGATGGCGCGCGGCGCGGGCGTGCGGGCGCTGGGCGTTTCGTGGGGCTATCATGCGCCGGCCGCGCTTCTGGCGGCGGGCGCGCACGCGATCCTGCCCGATTTCGCCGCGCTCGACGCGCATCTCGAAACCGCGCCCGCGCGGCCTTAGATTGGCTCCATGACCGAAGATCTCTCCAAGGCTCTGCTGCCCGGCCCCGGCGAGGCCATCGACCCCGTCGAGCTCGCCCGCCGCGACCAGAAAAAGCACCTGCCCCGCCGCTTCTGGAAGGAAACCGGCGTGGCGGACGACAACGGCCGCTTCGCCCTGACGCTCGACGGGCGCCGCGCGAAGACGCCGGGCCGGGCCGATCTGTCCGTGCCCACGCGCGAACTGGCGCAGGCGATGGCGGACGAATGGGAGGCGCAGGGCGAGTTCATCGACCCCGCCGCGATGCCGCTCACGCGCATCGTCAATTCCGCGCTCGACGGCGTCGCGCGCGAGATGGCCGCGACGCTCGACGAGGTGGTGAAATACGCCGGCTCCGATCTCCTCTTCTATCGCGCGGGCGATCCCGCAAGCCTCGTGGCCGAACAGGCCGCCGCATGGGACCCCGTGCTCGACTGGCTGCGCGAGCGCCACGGCGCACGCTTCGTGCTGAGCGAGGGGATCACGTTCGTCGCGCAGCCCGAAGCCTCGCTCGCCGCCGTGCGCCGCGCGCTGGAAGCGGTCGTCGGCGAGGACGAAGCCGCGCCGCTGCGTCTTGCGGGCCTGCACGTGATGACGACGCTCACCGGCTCCGCGCTGCTGGCGCTCGCCGTGGCGGAAGGCTTCCTCGATGCGCCGGGCGCATGGAAGGCCGCGCACGTCGACGAAGACTTCCAGATGCGCGCCTGGGGCGCGGACGACGAAGCGCTGGCGCGCAGGGAGCGGCGGTGGCGGGAGATGGAGGCGGCGGCCGGCATCGCCCGCGCTTGAACCAACCAGCCTCGCAAGCGTTTCTCGCGCTGCGGAGGCTTCAATGACTGCAAGCGTATCCAGGGTCGAGCGGAGTACGGCCGACCATCTGAACACAGCCATTCAAAGGGACATCAACCGGAGCGTGCGCTTTTACGCGAACAATCCCGCCCGGATCGACGCGCGCCTCGCCGAACTCGACAGGGAATGGGACATCGAGCGCGCGCTCGAGGCGAACGCCGCGACGCTCGCGCTGGCAGGCGCCGCGCTTGGCCTGTTCGCAGACCGCCGCTGGGTCGCGTTGCCCCTGATCGTCTCGACATTCCTTCTCCAGCACGCGGTGCAGGGATGGTGTCCTCCGCTGCCTGTCCTGCGGCGCCTGGGATTGCGCACGCCGCGCGAGATCGACATCGAACGGACCGCGCTGAAGGCGCTTCGCGGCGACTTCGACGGCCTGCGTCCGGACGCGCGCGTGCGCGACACCCGCGCCAGTCACGCGCTGATGGCGGCGCGGCTGTAGCCTGCACGCGCCGCCTTTCAGGCATCGCTATTGATGGATCGCCTCGCCATGCATCGCGAGGTCGATGCCCTCGATCTCCTCTTCCGCGGTGACGCGCAGGCCTGTGAATGCGTCGATCAGCTTGAGGACGATCCATGTGCCCGCCGCGCACCACGCGATTGTCACGAGCACGCCGATGAATTGCACGCCGATCTGACGCACATTGCCTTCGATGAGGCCGCTGACGCCGGCCGCTTCCGGCGTGGCGCTGAGGCTGGCGGTGGCGAACACGCCGACCATCAGCATGCCGAGCACGCCGCCGACCCCGTGCACGCCGAAGACGTCGAGGCTGTCGTCGTACTTGAGGCGGATCTTCACCTGCGTGCAGAAGTAATAGCAGAGCCCGCCCGCGAGGGCGCCGATGACGACGCCGTGCCAGGGCAGCACGAAGCCGGAGGCCGGCGTGATCGTGCCAAGGCCCGCCACCGCGCCGGAGATGAGGCCGAGCACCGAGGGCTTGCCGCGCTCGATCCATTCGAGCGCGCACCACACGAGGGCGCCCGCGCAGGCGGCCAGGTGCGTGGCGACGATGGCGAACACCGCGCGCCCGCCCGCGCCCAGCGCCGAGCCGCCGTTGAAGCCGAACCAGCCGACCCAGAGCAGGCCCGTGCCGACCACGGCGAGCGTGAGATCGAACGGCGACATGTTCTCGCGGCCATAGCCACGCCGCTTGCCGACGACGAGCGCGGCGACAAGGCCCGCGACGCCCGCGTTGATGTGAACCACCGCCCCGCCCGCGAAGTCGACGACGCCGAGCGACGCCAGCCAGCCGCCGCCCCACACCATGTGCGCGGACGGAATGTAGACGATGAACAGCCAGAACACGCAGAACAGGCAGAAGGCGGAAAACTTCATGCGGTCCGCCACGGCGCCGCCGACGAGCGCGCAGGTGATGACCGCGAACGTCATCTGATAGGCGCAGAACAGCAGTTCGGGGATCGTGGGCGCCAGCGCGGTCGTTGTGTCGAGCCCCATGCCGCGCAGGAAGACGCGGGAGAGATCGCCCAGCACGGCGCCCTCCCCGCCGAAGGCCAGCGAATAGCCGGCCGCGAACCACAGCAGCGAGACGATGGCGAGCGCCCCGGCGCTCTGCGCCATGGTGCCGAGGACGTTCTTGCGCCTCACCATGCCGGCGTAGAACAGCGCGAGCCCGGGCAGCGTCATCATGAGGACCAGCGCGGTCGCGACGATCATGAAGCCGGTGTCGGCGGGGTCGATGCGCGTGTCGGCGGCCATGGCCGGGCCCGCGAGCGCGAGGAGGACGAGGGCGAGCCCCGCAAGGTTTTTCATCAGACGTTTCCCGGAAAGCAGACAGAACTGATTACGGGTTAAGCAATTTTCGTGCCTTCCTGCCTGTTTGTTGCGCTTAGCTGGGCGCACGGTATTTACGCTGCACCTTCAGCGCCCTTGGCTCGAAATCGGCGCCCGTTCTGGAGGCTATGCCGAGATGAGCCAGAGGGCAGAATGACTAAATCTTAGGCTCTCCGTGCGGCGGGATGCGAGCCGCGGCCCTGCGTGGATGGTCGGCCTGCGCCGACCATGACGCTCTACCTCTCGCCGCCCCCGCCCCCTCCCTCCGTCGCATTCAGGCCAGCCTTGCGCCGTGCTAGACATGGACAGACCACGCCCGAACACACCTGTCCCGAAGGCGCCGCCCCATGAAAGACATCCTCGAATCCCTCGAATTGCGCCGCGAGAACGCCCGGCTGGGCGGCGGGCAGACGCGCATCGACGCGCAGCACAAGCGCGGCAAGCTGACTGCGCGCGAGCGCATCGAGCTTCTGCTCGACCATAATTCCTTCGAGGAATACGACATGTTCGTGCAGCACCGCTGCACCGATTTCGGCATGGACAAGGGCGACAAGATCCCCGGCGACGGCGTCGTCACCGGCTGGGGCACGGTGAACGGGCGCGTGGTCTACGTGTTCGCCAAGGACTTCACGGTGTTCGGCGGCTCGCTGTCGGAAACCCACGCGCAGAAGATCACCAAGATCCAGGACATGGCGCTGCGCAATGGCGCACCCATCATCGGCCTGTTCGACGCGGGCGGCGCGCGCATCCAGGAGGGCGTGGCGGCGCTGGGCGGCTACGGCGAGGTGTTCCAGCGCAACGTGCTCTCCTCGGGCGTCATCCCGCAGATTTCCGTGATCATGGGCCCGTGCGCGGGCGGCGACGTCTATTCGCCCGCGATGACCGATTTCATCTTCATGGTGCGCGACACGAGCTACATGTTCGTCACCGGCCCGGACGTGGTGAAGACCGTCACCAACGAGACGGTGACGTCGGAAGAACTCGGCGGCGCCTCGATCCACACGACGAAATCCTCCGTCTCCGACGGCGCGTTCGACAACGACGTCGAGGCGCTGCTGCAGATGCGCCGGCTCATCGACTTCCTGCCCGCCTCACAACCGCGACGACGCGCCAGAATGGCCGACGTTCGACGCCTCCGAGCGCGTGGACATGTCGCTGGACACGATCATCCCCGACAATCCCAACAAGCCCTACGACATGAAGGAGCTGATCCTGAAGGTCGTCGACGAGGGCGACTTCTTCGAAATCCAGGAAGCGCACGCGCGCAACATCATCACGGGTTTCGGCCGCATGGACGGGCGCACCGTCGGCTTCGTCGCCAACCAGCCGATGGTGCTGGCGGGCGTGCTCGATTCCGACGCCTCGCGCAAGGCCGCGCGCTTCGTGCGCTTCTGCGATTGCTTCGGCATTCCCATCGTCACGTTCGTCGACGTGCCGGGATTTCTTGCCGGGCACGGCGCAGGAATACGGCGGGCTCATCAAGCACGGCGCGAAGCTGCTGTTCGCCTATGCTGAGGCGACCGTGCCGAAGGTCACGATCATCACGCGCAAGGCGTTCGGCGGCGCATACGACGTGATGGCGTCCAAGCATCTGCGCGGCGACGTCAATTATGCGTGGCCCACCGCGCAGATCGCGGTGATGGGCGCCAAGGGCGCGGTCGAGATCATCTTCCGCGCCGACATCGGCGACGCCGAGAAGATCGCGGCGCGCACGAAGGAATACGAGCAGCGCTTCCTGTCGCCCTTCGTGGCGGCCGAGCGCGGCTACATCGACGAGGTGATCCGCCCGCACTCCACGCGCCGCCGCGTCGCCCGCGCGCTCGCCATGCTCCGCCACAAGGAGCTGGAGAACCCCTGGAAGAAGCACGACAACATTCCGTTGTGAGGGCTCCGTCATCCGGGCGAAGGCGTCATCCCGGCGAAGGCCGGGATCCACGGAAGGCCACACGTGAGGACAGTTGAGCGCTTGCCGCCTCTCGTGGATGCCGGCCTTCGCCGGCATGACGGCGGAGAGAGCGCTCCCGCACTCTTTTCGTCAGCTCCTCACCTTGCGTTAACCGCGCTGGTTACGACAGCTGAAACCATCAAGGTTCGCCGTCATTTAACCCTGCCCCGGATTGTTCGATCCGATTCAGATTCCGGAAAGGGGCCGGGGCCGATGCTCTCCACATCAGGACGCCGCTGCGTCAAGGAGAGAGCGAGATGATCAACGTTCAGGACACCCCGGTCGCCCAGCTTGAGGGACGCGCGCTCATCGACGGCATTGCGGCCGCGGGCCGCATCGGCGCGGACGATCTCGCGAACCTGCGTGAGTATTTCAGCGCCGTCGCGCCGCTGACGCGCACCGACGCAGAGGCGCTGTTCGAACTCGATCGCACCATCTGCGAGACGCACGACGGGTGGACCGCCTTCTTCGTCGAAACCGTCACGGACTACATCGTCTGGCAGAGCCGCCCCACGGGTCTCGTCAACGGCGCTCAGTCCGAATGGCTGCTCGCCCAGGCGGACTCTGGCTGCACGCTGAATGCCTTCGCCATCCTCGTGAACGTGCTGGCGGAAGCCGACCGCGTGCCCGCGTGGCTCCCCGCAGCCGTGCATGGCCGCGCCGCCGCCTGGCCCGCCGTCGCCGGCGCCCTTCGCGAGGCGCGCGCGGCCTAGTCTCGGGCGCCACTTCCGACCGCTTTTTTCAGAACGAAGAGATTTTCATCATGCCCATTCCCGCGACGGGCGCAGTGTGCGCCGCCATCGCGCAGGCCCGCCGGATTCATGTCGGCGACGTCCTTGCGCTCCGTCATTCACTGCTGGCCGCCGGACGCGCCACGCGGGAGGAGGCGGAAAGTCTCTTCGCGCTGGCGGGCGAGGGCCTGCCCGCCTGCGCCCAGTGGAGCGATTTCTTCATCGAGGCGATCGCCGCCTGCCTCGTCGACGAGGACGCGGCCGGCGGGCCGCTGGCCGAGGACGACGCGCAATGGCTGATCGACATGATCGAGCGCTCCAGCCTCGAGGACGGCCTCGTGTTCGCGCTGACCGCCGGGGTGATGCGCCAGACCCAGTGCTGCCCCTCGATCCTGATGCGCTTCGTGCTGGGGCGGCTCAATGACCTGTCCGAGCGCGCGGCGCTTGCGGACGGGCAGCAACCCGCCTTCGAGGCCGCCCGCAGCGCCCTGCTGGCCGCTGGCCTTGCTGGCCGCCTCTACGTGCCCCGGCCTGCGCCCGACGCCGACAGCGCCGAAGCCGAAGTGGCGGCCTGATCGCCTCCCGCCCACGTGGACCGTCCTTTGGCGTATGGACGGGCCTGACGCCCCACAATAAGACTTGAAGTAACGCGGATGACGGCGCCGTGCCCGGCGCCGTTCACGCTCGAGTCGGGGCTGGGCGCTGATGTTCAAGAAGATTCTGATCGCCAACCGCGGCGAGATCGCCTGCCGCGTCATCAAGACCGCGCGGCGCATGGGCATCGCCACGGTCGCCGTCTATTCCGACGCCGACAAGGACGCGCTGCACGTCGAAATGGCGGACGAGGCCGTCCACATCGGCCCGCCGCGCAGCCTCCGAATCCTATCTCGTGATCGACAAGATCATCGACGCCTGCAAGCAGACCGGCGCCGAGGCCGTGCATCCGGGCTACGGCTTCCTGTCCGAGCGCGCAGGCTTTCGCGGAAGCGCTGAAGGCCAACGGCATCGTCTTCATCGGCCCCAACCCGCGCGCCATCGCGGCGATGGGCGACAAGATCGAGTCGAAGAAGTTCGCCAACGCCGCGAAGGTCTCCACGGTGCCGGGCTATCTCGGCGTGATCGAGAACGCGCGAGCACGCCGTGAAGATCGCCGACGAGATCGGCTATCCGGTGATGATCAAGGCGTCCGCCGGCGGCGGCGGCAAGGGCATGCGCATCGCCAATTCGCGCGAGGAAGTGGCCGACGGGTTCGACCGCGCGCAAGTCCGAGGCGAAGTCCTCGTTCGGCGACGACCGCGTCTTCGTCGAGAAGTTCATCGTCAATCCGCGCCACATCGAAATCCAGGTGCTCGGCGACAAGCACGGCAACGTCATCTATCTCGGCGAGCGCGAATGCTCGATCCAGCGCCGCAACCAGAAGGTCATCGAGGAAGCGCCCTCGCCGCTGCTCGACGAGGAGACGCGCCGCAAGATGGGCGAGCAGGCGGTCGCGCTGGCCAAGGCCGTCGATTACGATTCGGCCGGCACGGTCGAATTCGTCGCCGGGCAGGACAAGAGCTTCTTCTTCCTCGAGATGAACACGCGCCTGCAGGTGGAGCATCCCGTGACGGAGCTCGTCACCGGCATCGACCTCGTCGAGCAGATGATCCGCGTCGCCGCGGGCGAGCCGCTGGCGATCACGCAGGAGCGATGTGAAGCTGCGACGGCTGGGCCGTGGAAAGCCGCATCTACGCCGAAGATCCGACGCGCAACTTCCTGCCGTCCACGGGCCGGCTCGTGACGTATCGCCCGCCGGCCGAAGGCCATCACGACGGCGTCACCGTGCGCAACGACACCGGCGTCTTCGAGGGCGGCGAAATCTCGATCTGGTACGATCCGATGATCGCCAAGCTGGTGACGCACGCGGCGACCGCGCGAGCGCCATCGAGGCGCAGGCGCGCGCGCTCGACGAGCTTCGTCATCGACGGCATCCGCCACAACATCCCGTTCCTGTCGTCGCTGATGCAGCACGAGCGCTGGAAGCTGGGGCATCTTTCGACCGGCTTCATCGCGGAGGAATATCCCGACGGCTTCGCGCCGCTGAAGGCGCAGGGCGAGAAGGCCCATGTGCTCGCGTGCGTCGCGGCCGCCATCGATCACGTCCACAACGAGCGCAAGCGCCTCATCTCCGGCCAGATGCGCACGCAGACGCAGGTGACGTTCGAGCGCGCGCGCGCCGTCATGCTCGGCGCGGAGCGCTACGATGTGCTCATCGACGACGCGCGACGACGTGCTGATGATCCGCATGGAGGACGGCAGCGCCCATGCGCACCGTCTCGAGTCCGACATGGGCGCCCGGCGATCCGGTCTGGCGCGGGCTCGTCGACGACGGACACGTCGCCGTGCAGGTGCGGCCCATCCTCAACGGCTTCCATCTCTCGCACATGCGGCGTCTCGGTCGAACGCGCGCGTGTACACGCGGCGCGAGGCGGAGCTGGCCGCGCTGATGCCCGAGAAGGTCGCGGCCGACACGTCGAAAAAGCTGCTGTGCCCGATGCCGGGGCTGGTGAAGGCCATCCAGGTGGTCGAGGGCCAGGAGGTGAAGGCCGGCGAGATCGCTCTGCCATCGTCGAGGCGATGAAGATGGAGAACGTGCTGCGCGCCGAGCGCGACGTGACGGTGAAGAAGATCCACGCCAAGCGAAGGCGACAGCCTCGCCGTGGACGCAACGATCATGGAATTCGCATAAGGGCGGCGCCGGCGCTTCCTTCGCGGCCGCGCCGCGGCTAGTCTGCGGCATGCCTCTTTACTTCGCCTATGGTTCGAACATGGACGTGGACGGGATGCGCGCCCGCGCGCCGAACTCGCGTCCGCTGGGCCCCGCGCGCCTGCCCCGCGCGCGCTTCATCATCATGCAGGGCGGCTACGCCTCGTTCATGCGCGACCCGCTGCGCACCGTGCACGGGGTCTTGTGGGACCTCGCGCTCTCCGACGTGCGGCTGCTCGACCGCTACGAGGACATCGCCAGCGGGCTCTATAGAAAGATCCAGCAGCCCGTGCTGCGTGAAGCTGGCGGCAGCGCGCGGGCGCTGGTTTATGTCGGAGGGTCGCCCGCTGCGCGGCGAACCGCGGCCCGGCTACATGGAAAGCGTGATCGCCGCGGCGCGCGCATGGTCGCTGCCGGAAGCCTACATCAGGGAATTGTCCGCGCTGGCGCCGCGCACAGGCTCCGAAGCGGCGGCGTGGCGCGCGCCGGATGGTTCGACGCAATCGGCGCAGGGCGAGACCGCGCCGGCGCCGCGCACGGGGCCGGCCGCGAACGTTCGCCCGCGTTTCTCCACCCCGTTCGACAGGCGCTAGGCGCTAGAAGCCGCGCGTCAGCGTGAGGCTCACATCGAAGCGGTCGTACTCGTAGAACTTCACGTTCGACAGGTTCATCGTGTAGCTGACCTGCATGCGCGGCGCGAGGCCCATGAAGGCGAGGTCCTTCTTGACGATCGAGAGCGAACCGACGAAACGGCGATCGCGGCGGGGCTCGCCGGCCAACGGGAAGTCGCCGTCGTATTCACGCACGGCGAATGCGGCCTCAGGGTAGAGCGCAAGCGCCATGGGCAATTCGAAATTGTAGCCGAAAAGGCCGCCGAACTCGCTGTAGGTCAGATGATCGCTGCGCGTCGTTTCGCGTTCGAAGCTGGCGCCGAACCGCGCGAACTGCCCGGGCAGCGTGAAGCGGTCCCATGTGCCCGCAACGATCATGCGGCGCCCGTTCTGGTGGGACGTTGAATCATAGCGCTGTTCCGCAAGGCTCACCGAGGCCGTGATCCGGTCGCGCTCGCTGGCGAACACGCGCGCGGAGAGAAGCGGGCCGAACGTGTATTGGTATTCCTCGCCGCCGAACCAGCGGCGGCTGCCCGTCATCTCCAGTGTCGCGACGCCGCCCGGCAGGAGATAGCGAAGGCCTGCGCTCGCGCGCGCGGCGCGGTCGTCATAGGTGCGGTTGGTGTGATCGCGATGGTTCGTCGAGAGCGTCGCAAGCCAGCCCCAGTCGCCCGCGAGCGGCGCGGCAGTAGCCCAGGTCCGCGCCATACAGCGCGCCCACTCCCGACTTCCTGCGTCCCGCTTCGCCGGGCGTGAACGGCAAGCCGCCGACAACGACCACATCGCGCGAGGGTCCGCTCGTCATGTTGGTGGTGGGCGCAATCGTGACGTAGCCCTGCGCGGTCCAGCGCCTTGCGCCCTCGAGCGCCCGCATGTCGGTGCGCACGCGCTCGGCCAGCGGCGCGGCGATGTCGGGCGCGCCGAGGACAAATTCGTAATGACGGCGCGCGGCGTCCGCGTCTTCGAGCCGCGACAGCGTGCGCGCAAGATGCAGGCGAACGCGAGCGAGGGCCGGATATTGATCTAGAATGGCGCGATAGGCGTCGCGCGCGCTGGTGAGACGTCCCGTCTCTTCGTCGATCCTCGCGGCCACGAACGCGCCGTAGACGCGCGCATACTCGCTGTCACGCGGCGCTGCGGAAAGCGCACGGCGCGCGTCGTCGAAGCGGCGCTCGCTTATGAGGCGTTCGATCTGCTCGAAGGCCGGCTTCTCCGTGGCCTCGTCGCTTCGCGCAGGCGCGCAGACGCAGCACGCGAGCAGCAGAGCCAGACATGCAAAGCGCCAGATGCGCGCCACGAAGGCTTACTTCTTCTTCGCGCCGAACGCCCCCGTAACCAGGGTTTTCCTGTTCGCGTCTTCCGCCGTCACGCCGAGGGCGCCGGAGGCTTCCGCCGCGCCGGGGCCGAAGAAGCCGCC
This sequence comes from uncultured Alphaproteobacteria bacterium, assembly GCA_963701405.1. Taxonomy (GTDB): domain Bacteria; phylum Pseudomonadota; class Alphaproteobacteria; order Rhizobiales; family Beijerinckiaceae; genus Terripilifer. The sequence goes on from CAVPAB010000004.1 coordinate 128,883, forward strand.
CTGGAGACTGCCGCTGTTCTGCGTTGTGGAGGCGAGCGGCGCGTCGCTGTTTCTTTGCGTCAGCCACGACGCGCCCGCAAAGGACGAGTCCGTGATCTTGCCGTCAAACCCGATGCTGTAGCCGGTCGACTGCTTGAGCGGCCCGGCGCTGTGGTTGTTTACGTCGTCGATGCGGCCGCGCACGGTCGCGGCGCCGAAGTCGGCCGCCAGATTGGCCTTGCCCGAAATGTTGCTTGTCTGCACGGGGCTGCTGGTGGGCGCGACCTGCTCAAGACCTTCGAACGAGCCGGCGTAGTCGGCCTTGCCGGACGTGGGCATGTCACTCGTGCTCTTGCCGCCGAAGAAGGCGAAGGCGTTGGAGTAGAAAGCGCCAGTGGAGCCGGCCGCTCGCTTTCCCAGCGAGCCCAGGCCCGCGTAGGAATGTTCGAGGCTCGGCGCGCCAAGGCTGGCATCGAGGCGGTTTCCGGGTGTGTTCGTGTAGATCGCCCACGTGTCCGAGCTGTTCACCGCGGCGCCGCGCACGGCGGATCCGTTCGTTTCCATCTTGCTGTCATTGGCGCCGAACCATCCGTACGTGCCCGCGCTGGTGTCCACGCGTTGCAGCCCCGAGCTATCGTTCTGCATCTGGACCTGCGTCTGGACGCGGTCCGGAATCGTCGTCGTTTCCACGGTCATCGTGGTGGCGTTCGTGTAGGCGTTCGTCACGACCTGCGTGACGATGGCCTTCGAATTGATGGTGCCGCTTGCAGCCGAAAACTTCGCCGGTGTGGTTGGCGTCGTCGCCGCTCCGTCCCCGTTCATCGAGTAGCAGCCGCCCAGACCTCCGGCCAAAGCGCAGACCAGACTTGTGCGGACCACGCCTGCCGCGCACATCGACGGAGAAAACATGACGCACTCCAAACAAGCGGATACGAACCGATATCGGGCAATCGCAATGCTCGAAGGCTAGCGGCGGGCGGTATCGCGGCAGTTAAGCTGAAGCCCGGCGGTGCCGGACGGCCCTGCGGGAGCGGCAAAAGCCTTCGGAGTGGTAAAGGCATCGTTAACAGCGGAGACCCTGAATGAGCGCGCACGAAAGCGAGGCCGACCGCACCATCCGCGCCTTCGTGCACGGGCGCGTGCAGAAGGTGGGCTATCGCGCATGGGTCAATGCGCATGCGCAGGCGCTCGGCCTTCGCGGCTTCGTGCGCAACAGGCTCGACGGCTCGGTGGAGGCGGTGTTCGCGGGCGATCCGGACCGCGTCGCGCAAATGGCGGAGAGCCTGCTGCGCGGGCCGCCGAAAGCGCAGGTGTCGGGCGTGCGGATCACGGACGAGAACGAGAGCGCGCTCGAAGAGACCTTCGGGGCGCATTTCGTGGTGCTGCCGACGCGCTAACGAAAAAGGCCCGCCGGAGCGGGCCTTTTGAAACTTTGCTCGAAGCGCTGCTTACGCGGCTTCGGCGGTCGGGCCGGAATCCTTGCCCTTGGCGTCGACGTCGCGGTCGACGAATTCGATCACGGCCATCGGCGCGTTGTCGCCGAAGCGGAAGCCCGCCTTCAGCACGCGCGTGTAGCCGCCGTTGCGCTCCTTGTAGCGCGGGCCGAGCACGTCGAAGAGCTTGCGGACGAGATCGACGTCCTTGATCTGCGCGATCGCCTGGCGGCGCGCATGCAGGTCGCCGCGCTTGCCGAGCGTCACGAGCTTCTCGACGACCGGACGCAGGTCCTTCGCCTTCGGCAGCGTGGTGACGATCTGCTCGTGCTTGATGAGCGCCTGGCACATGTTGGCGAACATCGCCTTGCGGTGTTCGGCCGTCCGGTTGAAACGGCGCTTCTTGCGTCCGTGATACATGGCTTACTCCTGCTTGTTGCGGCCGCCGTGCCAAGGTACGGCCGTCCTGATTGCCTCTCCCCGCTGTGCAGGGAGAGGTAATTGCAGATTCCTAGTAGTGCTCTTCGAAGCGCTTGGCGAGCTCTTCGATGTTCTCCGGCGGCCAGCCCGGCACTTCCATGCCGAGATGCAGGCCCATCTGCGCGAGCACTTCCTTGATCTCGTTGAGCGACTTGCGGCCGAAGTTCGGCGTGCGGAGCATTTCCGCCTCGGACTTCTGGATCAGGTCGCCGATGTAGACGATGTTGTCGTTCTTCAGGCAGTTCGCCGAACGCACCGAAAGCTCGAGCTCGTCGACCTTCTTGAGCAGCGCCGGGTTGAAGGCGAGCTCGGGGATCGACGGCGGCGGCTTCCTCGCGGCGCGGCTCCTCGAAGTTGACGAAGACGTTGAGCTGGTCCTGCAGGATGCGCGCCGCATAGGCGACGGCGTCTTCCGGCGAGATCGAGCCGTTGGTCTCGACGGTCATCGTCAGCTTGTCGTAGTCGAGGATCTGGCCTTCGCGCGTGTTCTCGACGCGATAGCTGACCTTCTTCACCGGCGAGTAGATGCTGTCGACCGGGATGAGGCCGATCGGCGCGTCTTCCGAGCGGTTGCGCTCGGCGGCGACGTAGCCCTTGCCGGTGTTGACGGTGAACTCCATGCGGATTTCCGCGCCCTCGTCGAGGGTGCAGAGCACGAGGTTCGGGTTCAGGATCTGGATGTCGCCGGTCACCTGGATGTCGCCGGCGACGACCGCGCCCGGACCCTGCTTGCTTCAGCGACCATGCGCTTCGGGCCTTCGCCCTGCATCTTGATGGCGATGTCCTTGATGTTGAGGACGATGTCGGTGACGTCCTCACGCACGCCGGGGATCGACGAGAACTCGTGCAGCACGCCGTCGATCTGGACGGACGTGATCGCGCGCGCCCTGGAGCGACGACAGCAGCACGCGGCGCAGCGCGTTGCCGAGCGTCAGGCCGAAACCGCGCTCCAGCGGCTCCGCGACCAGCGTCGCCATGCGACGCGGATCATGGCCCGAGGCGACCTCGAGCTTGTTCGGCTTGATGAGTTCTTGCCAGTTCTTCTGAATCACGAGTTCCTCGCATGCGCCCCGGGCATATCGGTCCGTCGACCATGGCCCGCGGCTTAGGAGATCAGACGCGCGCAGGCCCGTCGGCCCGCGTGCGGTAACTTCGAGAAAGCGTCAGACGCGGCGGCGCTTGCGCGGGCGGCAGCCGTTGTGCGGGATCGGCGTCACGTCGCGGATCGAGGTCACCGTGAAGCCGGCGGCCTGCAGCGCGCGCAGCGCGGACTCGCGACCCGAACCGGGACCGGAGACTTCGACTTCGACCGTGCGCATGCCGTGCTCGGAAGCCTTGCGGGCCGCGTCCTCGGCGGCCATCTGGGCGGCGTAGGGGGTCGACTTGCGCGAGCCCTTGAAGCCCATCGTGCCGGCCGACGACCAGGCGATCGTGTTGCCCTGCGCGTCGGTGATCGTGATCATCGTGTTGTTGAACGACGAGTTCACGTGCGCGACGCCCGAGGCGATGTTCTTGCGTTCGCGGCGGCGGACGCGGGTTGCTTCTTTTGCCATAGTCTTTTCTCTTCCTTCAAACGCGCCCGTAACGCCAGGCGCTGGGGATCACTTGAGGTGATCAGGCGCCCGCGCGAAAACGCGCGGGCTCTTGGGTCGACCCGCGCGAACGCGGGCTTCCTCGTTCGTTGATTACTTCTTCTTGCCGGCGATCGGCTTCGCCTTGCCCTTGCGGGTGCGGGCGTTGGTGTGCGTGCGCTGGCCGCGGACCGGCAGGCTGCGACGATGACGCAGGCCGCGATAGCAGCCAAGGTCCATCAGACGCTTGATGTTCATCGACACTTCGCGGCGCAGGTCGCCTTCGACGAGGTAGTCGCGGTCGATGGTCTCGCGGATCTGCAGCACTTCGGCGTCGGTGAGCTGCGTAACGCGGCGCTCGGCGGGGATGTTGACCTTCTCGCAGATTTCCTCGGCCTTCTTCGCGCCGATGCCGTGGATGTACTGAAGCGCGATGATGACGCGCTTGTTCGTCGGGAATGTTTACGCCAGCAATACGGGCCACAGGCCGTCTCCATGTGATGCTGCAAGGCAGCGTTGGGATACCCCGCGTCCGGTGGAGGCCGGCCCATGCGGGGGCGAAACGCAATAACGCCCCGACCCTTCCGAGGAAGGCTCCGGGACGCGCGCGTCTCTATGGATGCGCGCTGACTAGGCCAAACGCGGGCCGGAGTCAACACGTTGCAGCCGGAAACGCAGGCGTTTCCGGCAATCTGCTGGGTCACCCCGCCAGAGCGGCGTCGATGGCCCTGGTCACGTCGTCGATGGAGGCCATGCCGTCCACGGTCTTCAGCGTGCCCCGGGCGGCGTAATAGGCCGACACCGGCGCGGTCTGCTCGCGGTAGGCGACGAGGCGCGTCTTGAACGCGTCCGGATTGTCGTCGGCGCGCACCGCGCCGCCGGCGGCGACGGTCTCGGCGGCGCGCTTCTCGATGCGGCGACATCAGCGCGTTCTCGTCGACCTTCAGCTCGACGATCGCCGTCGAGCTTCATGCCCTTCTTCGCGAGCATCGCGTCGAGGGCCTCGGCCTGCGCCACCGTGCGCGGGAAGCCGTCGAGGATGAAGCCCTTCTTCGCGTCGGGCTCCTCGATCCGGTCGGCGATGATGCCGACGACGATCTCGTCGGAGACGAGCCCGCCCGCTTCCATCACGCCTTGGCCTGGAGCCCGATCGGCGTGCCGGCCTTGACGGCGGCGCGCAGCATGTCGCCGGTCGAGAGTTGCGGAATGCCGTGCTTCTCCACGAGGCGCTCGGCCTGCGTGCCCTTGCCCGCCCCCGGCGGCCCGAGCAAGTATCAGCTCATCGTCCGTCTCCCCCGCAGCTTCGGCCTTGCTTGCACCAGTCCTTCGTACTGCTGGGCCAGAAGATGCCCGTGGACCTGCGCCACCGTGTCCATCGTCACGCTCACGACGATGAGCAGCGACGTACCGCCGAAATAGAACGGCAACGCGGCGTAGGAAATGAGTATTTCGGGTAACAGGCAGATGACGGACGAGGTAGAGCGCGCCGACGACCGTGATGCGCGTCAGCACGTAGTCGATGTACTCGGCCGTGCGCTCGCCCGGGCGAATGCCGGGGATGAAGCCGCCGTGCTTCTTCAGGTTGTCGGCGGTCTCCGTCGGATTGAAGACGATCGCGGTGTAGAAGAAGGCGAAGAACGACGATCAGCAGCACGTAGAGGATCATGTAGAGCCGGCCGGCCGTGGCCGAAGTAGGTGGTGAACGTCGCGAGCCAGCCGGTCGCGCCCGCCTGCGAGAAGTTCGCGATCGTCGTCGGCAGCAGCAGGAGCGAGGAGGCGAAGATCGGCGGGATGACGCCGGCGGTGTTGAGCTTGAGCGGCAGGAACGAGGTCTGGCCGCTCGTACATGCGGTTGCCGACCTGGCGCTTCGGATAGTTGATCAGCAGCCGGCGCTGCGCGCGCTCCATGAACACGATGAACGCGATGACGACGACCGACATCACGATCACGACGAGGATCAGCGCCGTGGAGATCGCGCCCTGGCGGCCGAGTTCGAGCGTCGACGACGATCGCCGACGGGAACGCGGCGACGATGCCCGCGAAGATGATCAGCGACGAGCCGTTGCCGATGCCGCGCGCGGTGATCTGCTCGCCGAGCCACATCAGGAACATCGTGCCGCCGGTCAGCGTGATCATCGTCGAGATGACGGAAGAACGGCCCGGGATTGGCGACGATGCCGGTCTGCCCCTGAAGGCCGATGGCGATGCCCCAGGCCTGGAAGACCGCGAGCACGACGGTCAGGTAGCGCGTGTACTGGTTGATGACCTTGCGGCCCGACTCGCCTTCCTTCTTCAGCGCCTCGAGCGTCGGGACGACCGACGTCAGGAGCTGGATGATGATCGAGGCCGAGATGTACGGCATGATGTTCAGCGCGAAGATCGCCATGCGCTGAACGGCGCCGCCGGCGAACATGTTGAACAGTTCGAGCACGCCCTGCTGGCTGCCCGTGAAGCTCTGCTCGAAGGCGACCGGATCGATGCCGGGCAGCGGAATGTAGGTGCCGAGGCGATAGACGATCAGCGCGCCGAGGGTGAACCAGATGCGCTTCTTGAGCTCTTCGGCCTTGGCGATGGCCGAGAAGTTGATGATGGCAGCAAGCTGTTCGGCTGCCGATGCCATTTGTGAGCTCCGAGCGGCGCGCCGGGCGCGCCATGATCTTGGGAGTGTGCCGCTACGTTTTACATAGGAACGGGGCGAAAGGTCGACGCCTCACGCCCCGTCCGGAAGATTTTGCGGACGCCGCCCGAAAGGCGACGTCCTGCCCGTTCAGGCTTCGGCGGACGCGTCGAGGAGCTTCACCGAACCGCCGGCCTTCTCGATCGCCGCGACGGCGGACTTCGAGGCGCCGGCGACTTCGAAGATCGAGCTTCGCGTTGAGTTCGCCGATGCCGAGGATCTTCACGCCGTCACGCGCCTTGGAGCAGACGCCCGCCGCGATCAGGGCCTCGACGGTGACGGGCTGGCTCGCATCGAGCTTGCCGGCTTCGACCGCCTGCTGGATGCGGCCGAGGTTGACCTCGTTGTAGTCGGTCGAGAACGGGGCGTTGAAGCCGCGCTTCGGCAGGCGACGATGCAGCGGCATCTGGCCGCCCTCGAAGCCCTTGATGCGCACGCCGGAGCGGGCCGTCTGGCCCTTGACGCCGCGGCCGGCCTGTCTTGCCCTTGCCCGAGCCGATGCCACGGCCGACGCGCATGCGGTCCTTGGAGGAGCCGGGATTGTCGCGAATGTCATTGAGCTTCATGGCGCCCTCCTCACTTAGCCGTTTTGTCGTCAACGACGCGCACGAGGTGCGCGACCTTGGCGATCATGCCGCGAACCGCCGGCGTGTCCTCGAGCGAGGAGCGGCGGCCGATCTTGTTCAGGCCGAGACCCATCAGCGTCTCGCGCTGCTGGTGAGGGCGGCCGATGGCGCTGGCGATCTGCTCGAGAGTGACCGTCGCCTTCTTTGCGGAGGTGTTCATGTGTTCCCCTCCCCTCACGCTTCTGCAGCGGCTTCGGCGTCGCCGCCCTGGCGGCGCGACTGAAGCGTCGAGACCTTGATGCTCCGGCGAGCAGCGACCGAACGCGGGCTGTCCTCGCGCTTGAGCGCGTCGAAGGTCGCGCGGATCATGTTGTAGGGGTTGGACGAGCCCAGCGACTTCGCCACGACGTCGTGCATGCCGAGCGTCTCGAAGACGGCGCGCATCGGGCCGCCGGCGATGATGCCGGTACCCGCAGGCGCGGCGCGCAGGACGACGCGGCCGGCGCCGTGGCGGCCGTTCACGTCGTGATGGAGCGTGCGGCCTTCGCGCAGCGGCACGCGGATGAGGCCGCGCTTGGCGGCTTCCGTCGCCTTGCGGATCGCTTCCGGCACTTCGCGGGCCTTGCCGTGGCCGAAGCCGACGCGGCCCTTCTGGTCGCCGACGACGACGAGGGCGGCGAAGCCGAAGCGGCGGCCGCCCTTCACCACCTTGGCGACGCGGTTGATGTGGACCAGGCGGTCCACGAACTCGCTGTCGCGCTCGTCGCGATCGCGATTGTGGCGACCGCTTCACCTTCACTGCCATATTTTTCATCCGTCACTTGCGCGGAACGCGTGCGCGCGCCGCTCGCTGGGAGCCACTCCTCTCGCCTTTTGCGCGAGGAGAGTCAATGCGGGCGGCCGCGCACGTCCTGCGACATGCGCACCGCCCGGAAAGCCGTTCGCCGAGCGAAGGGCCCTTAGAAGTCGAGGCCGCCTTCGCGGGCGCCCTCGGCGAGCGCCTTGACGCGCCCGTGGTACATGTATGCGCCGCGATCGAACACGACCTGCTTGACGCCCTTCTCGGCGGCGCGCTCGGCGATGAGCTTGCCGATGGCCTTCGCAGCGTCGACGTTCGCGCCGGTCTTGAGCGCTTCGCGCTGGTCCTTCTCGAGAGACGACGCGGCGACGATGGTCGCGCCCTTCTCGTCGTCGATGATCTGCGCGTAGATCTGCTTCGACGACCGGATGCACGGACAGCCGCGGGCTTGCCGTAGGCGCGGGCGCGGAGCGAACGGCGCACGCGCGCCTTGCGGCGGTCGACAGCCTTGTTGTCCTTGGCCATGGCGGCGCTCCTTACTTCTTCTTGCCTTCCTTGCGGAAGATGAATTCGCCAGCGTACTTCACGCCCTTGCCCTTGTAGGGCTCGGGCGGCGCGGAACTCGCGGATCTCGGCGGCGATCTGGCCGACCTGGCTGCTTGTCGATGCCCGCGATCGACGATCTCGGTCGGCTTGGGCGTCGTGATCGTGACGCCGGCCGGGATCGGATACAGTCATGTCGTGGCTGTAGCCGAGCGACAGCTGCAGGTTCTTGCCCGCGACCGCCGCCTTGTAGCCGACGCCGGTGATCTCGAGCTTGCTTCTCGAAGCCCTTCGAGACGCCGTTGACCAGGTTGTTGATCATGCGCGCGGGACATGCCCCACATGGCGCGCGCGCGCTTGGTTTCGGCGCGCGGCGTGACGTTGATGGCGCCGCCGTCGACCGCGACCGTCGACATCGTCGGGGACGACGAAGGTGAGTTCGCCCTTGCCGCCCTTTACGGCGACCTTCTGACCGTCGATCTTCGCCGTGACTCCGGCCGGGATTGCGACGGGTTTCTTACCGACACGAGACATATGCGTTTCGCCTTCCGATCAGAAGACCCTGCAGAGCACTTCGCCGCCCACGTTCTGCTCACGTGCAGAATGGTCGGCCATCACGCCCTTCGGCGTCGAGACGATGGTGATGCCGAGGCCGTTGGCGACGCGCGGCATGGCGGTGACGGACGCTGTAGACGCGGCGGCCCGGGCTTCGAGACGCGCTCGATTTCGCGGATGACCGGCAGGCCGTCATAGTACTTCAGCTCGATCTCGAACTCGGTGCGGCCGTTGCCGTAATCGGTGGTCGAATAGCCGCGGATGTAGCCCTCGTCCTTGAGGACTTCGAGCACGTTCTGGCGCAGGCGCGAGCCCGGCGTCGAGACCTTGTTCTTGCGGCGCATCTGCGCATTGCGGATGCGGGTGAGCATATCGCCCAAAGGATCGTTCATCGCATCGACGCTCCTTACCAGCTCGACTTGACAAGGCCGGGAATCAGGCCCTTCGAACCAAGTTCGCGGAGCGCGATACGCGACATGCTTCATCTTGCGGTAGAAGGCGCGCGGGCGGCCCGTGATCTCGCAGCGATTGCGCAGACGCGTCGTCGACGAGTTGCGCGGCACTTCCGCGAGCTTGAGTCGCGCCTCGAAGCGCTCGTCGATGTCGAGCGTCTTGTCGTTTGCGATCGCCTTGAGCCGTTCGCGGCGGCCGGCGTACTTCTTCACCAGCTTCGCGCGACGGTTGTTCTTTTCGATTGAGCTTTTCTTCGCCATGTAGGTCTACCTCTTGGTTCCGCGTCTGAGACGGGGTCTCACTGCCGGAACGGGAAGTTGAAAGCGCGCAGAAGAGCCCGCGCCTCGTCGTCGGTCTTGGCCGTGGTGCAGACGATCACGTCCATGCCCCAGGATCGACTCGACCTTGTCGTAGTCGATCTCGGGAAACACGATGTGCTCCTTGATGCCCATCGCGAAATTGCCGCGGCCGTCGAACGACTTCGGGTTGAGGCCGCGGAAGTCGCGAACGCGCGGCAGCGCGATCGTGATGAGACGGTCGAGGAACTCGTACATGCGCGTGTTGCGCAGCGTCACCTTCGCGCCGATCGGCATGTTCTCGCGAACCTTGAAGGTCGAGATCGCCTTGCGGGCGCGGGTGACGACCGGCTTCTGGCCGGCGATCAGCGCGAGGTCCGCCGCCGCGGTCGTCACCTTCTTGGTGTCGTTGACGGCTTCGCCAACGCCCATGTTGAGGACGATCTTCTCGATCACCGGAACTTCGAGCGCGTTCTTGTAGCCGAACTGCTCGATCATCTTCTGGCGGACGACGTCGTTGTAGAGCTGCTTCATGCGCGGCGTGTAGCCGGCCGGAACAGCCATGGATTCAGCCGTGGCGAGCTTGGCGGGAGCCGGCGCTTCGCCGCGCTTCACCTTCTTCTCGCTCTTGGCGTCGCCGCCCTTCGCGGCCTTGTCCTTCTGTGCCTCAGCCATCGATCAGGTCTCCGGAACGCTTGGCGAAGCGGACCTTGCGGCCGTCTTCGAGAATCTTGAAACCGACGCGCGTCGGCTTGCCGTCCTTGGGATCGGCGATGGCGAGGTTCGACAGGTGGATCGGCGCCTCCTTGGAGATGATGCCGCCTTCCTGGTTCGCCGTCTGGCGCTGATGGCGACTTCACCATGTTGACGCCGCGCACGAGGGCGCGGTTCTCTTCGGGATCACCTTGATGACCTCGCCGGTGCGACCCTTGTCGCGGCCTGCGAGGACGACGACCTTGTCGCCCTTCTTGATCTTCGCGGCCATTACAGCACCTCCGGCGCGAGCGAGATGATCTTCATGTGGTTCTTGGCGCGCAGCTCGCGCGGAACCGGCCCGAAGATGCGGGTGCCGATCGGCTCGTTCTGGTTGTTGATCAGCACGGCTGCGTTGCGAGTCGAAGCGGATCACCGAACCGTCGGAACGGCGGATGTCCTTGGCGGTGCGAACGACGACCGCCTTCATGACGTCGCCCTTCTTCACGCGGCCGCGCGGAATGGCTTCCTTGATCGACACCACGATGATGTCGCCGACGCCGGCGTACTTCCGCTTGGAGCCGCCGAGCACCTTGATGCACATCACGCGGCGCGCGCCGGAATTGTCGGCGACGTCGAGATTGGTTTGCATCTGGATCATGGCTACGCTCCTTTCTTCTCAGATCGGTTTCCGGGAGCACAAGCTGCCGGACTACGCCTGAAGGGACCGGTTCTCGTTCCCTCGAGTGTAAACGTCGAATGCTTCAGGCCTTGGGCGTCTGTTCGACGACCACCCAGCGCTTCAGCTTGGAAATGGGCTTGGTCTCTTCGATCGAAACCATGTCGCCGACCTTGAAGGTCTTGTTCTCGTCGTGCGCGTGGTAGTTCTTCGTCCGACGCACCGTCTTCTTCAGGAGCGGGTGCGTGAAGCGGCGCTCGACCTTGCACGACCACGGTCTTGTCCTGCTTGTCGCTGACGACGACGCCCTGCAGAATACGCTTCGGCATCGTGCGTGTCCTTAGCTTCTTCGCCGCGTCGCGCTTCTGCGCGGCGAGCGTCTTGACGCGGGCGATGTCGCGGCGGACTGACCCGCACGCGCGATGTGTTCTCGAGCTGTCCGGTCGCGCGCTGGAAGCGCAGGTTGAACTGCTCCTTCTTCAGCTTCAGGAGCTCGTCCTTGAGCTGGTCCGTCGCTCATCGCGCGCAGGTCGGAGATGCGTTGCTTGTTTGCCATCACCTCTCTCCTTACTCGACGATGCGCTGAACGAAGCGCGTCTTGATCGGCAGCTTGGCGGCCGCGAGCGTCAGCGCCTCACGGGCGAGTCTCCGGCGTAACGCCGTCGATCTCGAACATGATGCGGCCCGGGGCCACGCGCGCCGCCCAGAATTCGGGAGCGCCCTTGCCCTTGCCCATGCGGACTTCGGTCGGCTTCTTGACGAAACCGGCACGTCCGGGAAAATGCGGATCCACACGCGGCCTGCACGCTTCATGTGGCGGGTCATGGCGCGACGCGCCGCCTCGATCTGGCGCGCGGTGACGCGCTCCGGCTCCAGCGCCTTCAGGCCAAACTGGCCGAAGTTGAGCTCGAAGCCGCCCTTCGCTGCGCCGTGGATGCGGCCCTTGAAGGCCTTGCGGAACTTCGTGCTTCTTGGGTTGCAGCATGGCTTAACTCTCGATCCTCCTGCCAGCTTAGGCTGCGTCGCGCCGCGACCGCCACGGCCGCGATCATCGCGGTCACGGCCGTCACGGCGCGGACGACGGTCGCCGCCGCTGTCCTGTTCATTCATGCGCTTGTCCTGCGCCATCGGATCATGCTCGAGGATCTCGCCCTTGAAGATCCAGACCTTGATGCCGCAGGTGCCGTAGGTCGTGAACGCGGTGGCGGTGCCGTAGTCGACGTCGGCGCGCAGCGTGTGCAGCGGGACGCGACCCTCGCGGTACCATTCCAGACGGGCGATTTCGGCGCCGCCGAGACGACCCGAGCAGTTGATGCGGATGCCCTCGGCGCCGAGACGCATCGCCGACTGCACGGCGCGCTTCATGGCGCGGCGGAAAGCCACGCGACGCTCGAGCTGCTGGGCGATCGACTCGGCGACGAGCGTGGCGTCGATTTCGGGCTTGCGCACTTCGACGATGTTGATGACGACCTCGGAGTTCGTCATGACGTGGCGACCGTCTTGCGGATCTTCTCGATGTCGGCGCCCTTCTTGCCGATCACCACGCCCGGACGGGCGGAGTGGATCGTGACGCGGCACTTCTTGTGCGGGCGCTCGATGACGATCTTCGAAACGGCAGCCTGCTTCAGCTCCTTCATCAGCGCTTCGCGGATCTTCATGTCCTCGTGGAGGAGCTTGCGCGTACTCGCCCTTGCCGGCGAACCAGCGCGAGTCCCAGGTCCGGTTGATGCCGAGGCGCAGGCCGATCGGATTGACTTTCTGACCCATCGTATTCTCCTCAGGCCTTCGCTTCGGCTGCACTTCGCGAACGACGATCGTCAGGTTCGAGAACGGCTTCTCGACCCGGCCGGCGCGGCCGCGGGCGCGGGCGTGGAAGCGCTTCATGACAAGCGCCTTGCCCACGAAGGCCTCGGCGACGACGAGATCGTCGACGTCGAGTCGTGGTTGTTCTCGGCGTTGGCGATGGCGCTCTCGAGCGCACTTCTTCACGTCGTCGCGCGATGCGCTTCCGCGAGAACTCGAGATCGGCCAGCGCGCCGCTCGACCTTCTTGCCGCGGATGAGCTGGGCAACGCAGGTTGAGCTTCTGCGGGCTCACGCGCAGCATGCGCGCGACCGCCTTGGCCTCGTTGTCCGTCAGCGCGCGGCGTTCTTAGGCTTACCCATGCTCACTTCCTCTTCGCTTTCTTGTCCGCCGCGTGACCGTGGAAGGTGCGCGTCGGGGAGAACTCGCCGAACTTGTGGCCGACCATGTCTTCCGACACGTTGACCGGAATGTGCTTCTGGCCGTTGTAGACGCCGAAGGTGAGGCCGACGAACTGCGGCAGGATCGTGGAGCGACGGCTCCAGATCTTGATGACGTCGCTGCGGCCGGACGCGCGAGCGGCCTCGGCCTTCTTGAGGAGGTAGCCGTCGACGAACGGGCCCTTCCAGATCGAACGCGCCATGGATCAGCCCTTCTTCTTGCGGTCGTGACGCGAGCGACACGATGAACTTGGTCGGTCGACTTGTTGGAGCGGGTCTTCTTGCCCTTGGTCGGCTTGCCCCACGGGCGTGACCGGATGACGGCCGCCCGAGGTGCGGCCTTCGCCGCCGCCGTGCGGATGGTCGATCGGGTTCATGGTGACGCCGCGGTTGTGCGGGCTGCGGCCGAGCCAGCGCTGACGACCGGCCTTGCCGATCGAGGTGTTCATGTGGTCCGGGTTCGACACCGCGCCGACCGTGGCGAAGCACTGGCCGTGGACCAGACGCTGCTCGCCCGAGTTGAGGCGGACGATCACGTAGCCCTGGTCGCGGCCGACGATCTGCGCGTAGGTGCCGGCCGAGCGGGCAATCGCGCCGCCCTTGCCGATCTTCATCTCGACGTTGTGGACGATGGTGCCGACCGGCATGTTGGCGATCGGCATGGCGTTGCCGGGCTTCACGTCGACCTGCTCGCCCGAGACCACCTCGTCGCCGACCGCCAGGCGCTGCGGCGCCAGGATGTAGGCGAGCTCGCCGTCGGCGTACTTGATCAGCGCGATGAACGCCGTGCGGTTCGGATCGTACTCGATCCGCTCCACCTTCGCCGGCATGTCGAGCTTGCGACGCTTGAAGTCGACGATGCGGTAGCGTCTGCTTGTGCCCGCCGCCGCGGAAGCGGACGGTGATGCGACCGTTGTTGTTGCGGCCGCCAGCGGAGGACTTGCCTTCCGTCAGCGACTTGACCGGCTTGCCCTTCCAGAGCTCGCGAGCGGTCGACGATGACCAGCTGGCGGAGGCCCGGGGTGATCGGCTTGAATGTCTTGAGCGCCATGGTTCTCTGTCCTCGAGCTCTCTACAGACCGGTCGTCACGTCGATGCGGTGGCCCTCGGCGAGGGTCACGACCGCCTTCTTGACGTCGGTCTGCGTGCCGCGCGTGCCGTGGAAAAGCTTCATCTTGCCCTTGCGGACCAGCGTGTTGACGCTGTCGACCTTGACGTCGAAGAGCTTCTCGACGGCCGCCTTGATCTGCGGCTTGGTGGCGTCCTTGCGCACCTTGAAGACGACCTTGTTCTGTTCGGACTCGCGGTCGTCGCCTTTTCGGTGATGACCGGAGCGACGATGACGTCGTAGTGACGGTGTCGGCGGATCGCGAGCCTGCTCATTTGAAGCGCGCCTCCAGCGCATCCACGGCCGCCTTGGTCAGCACGAGCTTCTCGCGGCGGATGATGTCGTAGACGTTGATGCCCTGCACGGGCAGCACGTCGATGTTCGGGATGTTGCGGCGCAGCGAGCGCGAAGTTGCTGTCGACCTCGGCGCCGTCGATGATGAGCGCGTTTCGAGCCCGAGCTTGCCGAACGAGTCGACGCAGGCCCTTCGTCTTGGGAGCTCGAGCGAAGCGCCTCGTCCACGACGACGATGCCGCCGTCACTGAACTTCGCCGAGAGCGCATGCCGCAGCGCCAGGGCGCGCACCTTCTTGGGCAGGTCGTGCGCATGGCAGCGGACCACCGGGCCGAAGGCGCGACCACCGCCGCGGAACTGCGGCACGCGGGCCGAGCCGTGACGAGCGTCGCCGGTGCCCTTCTGCTTGTAGATCTTCTTGCCGGTGCGCCAGATCTCGGCGCGATTCTTGACCTCGTGCGTGCCGGCCGGCGCTTGGCGAGCTGCCAGCGGACATAGCGCTGGATGAGATCCTCGCGCGGCTCGAGACCGAAGATCTCGTCGACAGTTCGACCGAGCCCGTTTCAGCGCCGTCGAGGGTCGTGACGTCGAGCTTCACGGCTCAGGCTCTCCTGACTTTCGGCCGCGGGCGCGGCTGCGGGAGCAGCGGCGCTTCGGCCATGCGGAACGCGCCGGGCTGCGGAGCGTCCTTCGGCAGCGCGCGCTTGACCGCGTCCCGCACGAAGATCCAGCCGCCGCTTGACGCCGGGAACTGCGCCCTCGACGAGGATCAGGCCGCGCTCGACGTCGGTCTGCACGACACGCAGGTTCTGCGTGGTGACGCGCTCGACGCCCATATGGCCGGCCATCTTCTTGTTCTTGAAGGTCTTGCCCGGATCCTGGCGGCCGCCGGTCGAACCGATGCGAACGGTGCGAGACGGACACGCCGTGGGTGGCGCGCAGACCGCCGAAGTTCCAGCGCTTCATGCCGCCGGCGAAGCCCTTACCGTCGTGAGTGCCCGTCACGTCGACGAACTGGCCGGCGACGAAATGGTCCGCCGTGATTTCCGCGCCGACGGGGATGACGCCATCCTCGGTTCGACGCGGAACTCGCGAGCTTGCTCTTCGGCTCGACATTCGCCACGGCGAAGCGCTCGCGCTCGGCCTTCGAGACGTTCTTGACCTTGGCCCGGCCGACGCCGACCTGCAGCGCGGTGTAGCCGTTCTTGTCCTCCGTCCTGTGCGCGACGACCTGACAGTCGTCCATCTTCAGGACGGTGACCGGCACGTGTTCCCCGCATCTCGTGAAGATGCGGGTCATGCCGAGCTTCTGTGCGATGACGCCTGACCGCATGTTGTCTGTCCTTCAGGGCGCTCTCCGATGAAGAGGCGCCCGGCTTTGCACTCAGAGCTTGATCTCGACGTCGACGCCGGCCGCCAGGTCGAGCTTCATGAGAGCATCGACGGTCTGGGGCGTGGGGTCGACGATGTCGAGCACGCGCTTGTGGGTGCGGATCTCGAACTGCTCGCGCGACTTCTTGTCGACGTGCGGCGAGCGGTTCACCGTGAATTTCTCGATCTGCGTCGGCAGCGGGATGGGCCCGCGCACCTGCGCGCCGGTCCGCTTCGCCGTCGAGACGATCTCGCGCGTCGAGGCGTCGAGGATCCGGTGATCGAACGCCTTGAGGCGGATGCGGATGTTCTGGCCGTTCATGGCAATATCCTCGGTGTGCGAACGCACGCCCGGGCGCATGTGCCCGCGTCGGCGCGAACCGATCCCGTCTGTTACTCGATGATCGTGGCGACGACGCCGGCGCCGACCGTGCGGCCGCCTTCACGGATGGCGAAGCGCAGCTTCTCCTCCATGGCGATCGGAACGATCAGCTCGACTTCCATCGTCACGTTGTCGCCCGGCATCACCATCTCGGTGCCTTCGGGCAGCTGACACGATGCCCGTCACGTCCGTCGTGCGGAAGTAGAACTGCGGACGGTAGTTGGTGAAGAACGGCGTGTGACGGCCGCCCTCGTCCTTGGTGAGGATGTAGGCCTCGGCCGTGAACTTCGTGTGCGGCTTCACCGAGCCGGGCTTGCAGAGAACCTGGCCGCGCTCGACGTCCTCGCGCTTGGTGCCGCGCAGCAGGCAGCCGACGTTGTCGCCCGCCTGCCCTGAGTCGAGCAGCTTGCGGAACATCTCGACGCCCGTCACCGTCGTCTTGATGGTCGGCTTCAGGCCGACGATCTCGACTTCCTCGCCCACCTTCACGATGCCGCGCTCGACGCGACCCGTCACAACCGTGCCGCGGCCCGAGATCGAGAACACGTCTTCGACCGGCATCAGGAAGGGCTGGTCGATCGGACGCTCCGGCTGCGGAATGTACGCGTCGACCGTCTCCATCAGCTTCAGGATCGCTTCGCGGCCCATCTCCGGGTCGCGGTCTTCGAGCGCGCACAGCGCCGAGCCGCTCGTGATCGGAATGTCGTCGCCGGGGAAGTCGTACTTCGAGAGAAGCTCGCGCACTTCCAGCTCGACGAGCTCGAGCAGTTCGGGATCGTCGACCATGTCGACCTTGTTCAGGAACACCACCAGCGCGGGAACGCCGACCTGGCGGGCGAGCAGGATGTGCTCGCGCGTCTGCGGCATCGGGCCGTCGGCCGCCGACACCACGAGGATCGCGCCGTCCATCTGCGCCGCGCCCGTGATCATGTTCTTCACGTAGTCGGCGTGGCCGGGGCAGTCGACGTGCGCGTAGTGGCGCGTCTTCGTCTCGTACTCGACGTGCGCCGTCGAGATCGTGATGCCGCGCGCCTTCTCTTCCGGCGCCTTGTCGATCTGGTCGTAGGCCGTGAACGTCGCGCCGCCCGTCTCCGCCAGGATCTTCGTGATCGCGGCCGTCAGAGACGTCTTGCCATGGTCAACGTGACCAATCGTGCCGATGTTGCAGTGCGGCTTATTGCGTTCGAATTTTTCCTTCGCCATAGCAAGGCTCCTTCAAACTTCATCAAACTTGCGGTTTCGTCGATCGGCTTTGCAGCCTAAGCGGTCTTAAGCGTACTTGGCCTGGATCTTCTCGGCCTCGTTGCGCGGAACTTCCGAGTAGTGGTCGAACTGCATGGTGTAGCTGGCGCGGCCCTGCGTGAACGAACGCAGGTTGCTCACGTAGCCGAACATGTTGGCGAGCGGCACCATCGCATTCACGACGACCGCGTTGCCGCGCATGTCCTGGCCCTGGATCTGGCCGCGGCGGGAGTTGAGATCGCCGATCACCGAGCCGGTGTATTCTTCCGGCGTGACGACCTCGACCTTCATGACCGGCTCGAGGAGAACCGATCCGCCCTTCTGGAGCGCCTCGCGCAGAGCTGCGCGCGACGCGATTTCGAACGCGAGAGCCGACGAGTCGACTTCGTGGAAGGCGCCGTCAACCAGCGCGACCTTCACGTCCACGACCGGGAAGCCGGCGAGAACGCCCGCGCCCAGCACGAACTCGAGGCCCTTGTTGACGCCGGGGATGTATTCCTTGGGAACGGCGCCGCCGATGACCTTCGACTCGAACTCGAAACCCTTGCCCGGCTCGTTCGGCTGGACCTGGATCTTGACGCGAGCGAACTGGCCGGTGCCGCCGGTCTGCTTCTTGTGGGTGTAATCGATCTCGACCGGGCGCGTGATCTTCTCGCGATACGCAACCTGCGGCGCGCCGACGTTCACTTCCACCTTGTGGGTGCGCTTGAGAATGTCGACCTTGATCTCGAGATGCAGCTCGCCCATGCCCTTGATGATGGTCTGGCCGAACTCCTGATCCGTCGAGACGCGGAACGAGGGATCCTCGTTGGCGAGCTTGACGAGCGCGGTCGTCATCTTTTCCTGGTCGGCCTTCGTCTTCGGCTCGACCGCCTGCTCGATGACCGGATCGGGGAAGTCCATCTTCTCGAGAATGACGGGCTTCAGCGGATCGCACAGCGTCTCGCCGGTGCGCGTGTCCTTCATGCCCACGAGCGCGACGATGTCGCCCGCGTAGGCTTCGGCGATTTCCTCGCGGTTGTTGGCGTGCATGAGAACCATGCGGCCGACGCGCTCGTTCTTGTCGCGGCTGGAGTTCAGCAGCGCCTGGCCCTTGGCGAGCGTGCCCGAGTAGATGCGCGCGAACGTCAGGATGCCGTAGGGGTCGTCCATGATCTTGAACGCGAGAACCGACAGCGGCTCGTTGTCGCCGGGCTTGCGGTCCGTCTCTTCGCCGGTCTTGTAGTCGACGCCCTTGATGGCGCCGCGATCGACCGGCGAGGGAAGGTAGGCGACGACGGCGTCGAGGAGCGGCTGAACGCCCTTGTTCTTGAACGCCGAGCCGCACAGCACGGGGTAGAACGTGCCGGTGATCACGGCCCTGCGCAGGCACTCCTTGAGAGTGGCTTCGTCGGGCTCGGTTCCGTCGAGATAAAGGGCCATGGCGTCGTCGTCGAGTTCGACGGCGGCCTCGATCATCATCGTGCGGTATTCCTGCGCCTGATCCTTCAGGTCATCGGGAATGTCGCCTTCGACGAACTCGGCGCCGAGCGCTTCGCCCGACCACGTGATCGCCTTCATGCGGACGAGGTCGATGAGGCCCTGGAAATTGTTCTCGGAGCCGATCGGGAGCTGGATGGCGACGGGACGCGCGCCGAGGCGCACCTTGATGTCCTCGAGGCAGCGGAAGAAGTCCGCGCCGGTCTTGTCCATCTTGTTGCAGAAGACGATGCGCGGAACCTTGTACTTGTCGCCCTGGCGCCAAACGGTCTCGGTCTGCGGCTCGACGCCCTGGTTGGAGTCGAGAACGCACACGGCGCCGTCGAGCACGCGCAGCGAACGCTCGACCTCGATCGTGAAGTCGACGTGGCCGGGCGTGTCGATGATGTTGAGGCGCTTGCCCTTCCAGAACGCGGTCGTGGCGGCCGACGTGATCGTGATGCCGCGCTCCTGCTCCTGCTCCATGAAATCCATGGTCGCAGCGCCTTCGTGCACTTCGCCGATCTTGTGGCTCTTGCCCGTGTAATAGAGGATCCGCTCGGTCGTCGTCGTCTTGCCCGCATCGATGTGGGCCATGATGCCGAAGTTGCGGTAGTCCTCGAGAGCGTATTGGCGGGGCATCGTCGTGTCCTCTTGGCGCGGAGCGCCTTTATCCAATTACCAGCGGTAGTGCGCGAAGGCGCGGTTGGCTTCCGCCATCCGGTGCGTGTCTTCGCGCTTCTTGACGGCGTTGCCACGGTTGTTGGCGGCGTCCATCAGCTCGGCCGACAGACGGTCGACCATGGTCTTGTCGTTGCGGCCGCGCGCGGCTGCGATGATCCAGCGGATCGCGAGAGCCTGGCGGCGCTCGGGACGCACTTCGACGGGGACCTGGTAGGTCGCGCCGCCGACGCGCCGCGAGCGAACCTCGATCGCGGGGGCGACGTTGTCGAGCGCCTGCTTGAAGAGCGGCAGCGGCTCCTGCTTCGACTTCGACTCGATCGCGTCGAAGGCGCCGTAGACGATCTGCTCGGCGACCGACTTCTTGCCTTCGTACATGATCGAATTCATGAACTTCGCAAGGATGACATCCCCGTACTTGGCGTCCGGGATGACCTCACGCTTTTCTGCCCTGTGGCGACGCGACATCGATTGGCTCCGTCGAACTTCAGGCGGAGAGGCTTGGCTCTCCGCACGTGTGTATGATTACTTCGGACGCTTGGCGCCGTACTTCGAACGGCGCTGCTTGCGGTCCTTGACGCCCTGCGTGTCGAGCACGCCGCGAAGGATGTGGTAGCGCACGCCGGGAAGATCCTTCACGCGACCGCCGCGGATCATCACCACGGAGTGCTCCTGAAGGTTGTGGCCTTCGCCGGGGATGTAGCCGATCACTTCGAAGCCGTTGGTGAGGCGGACCTTCGCGACCTTGCGGAGCGCGGAGTTCGGCTTCTTCGGCGTCGTCGTGTAGACGCGCGTGCACACGCCGCGCTTCTGCGGACACTGACCCAGATGGCGGGCCTTTTCGCGGTAGGTCTTCTGTTGCCGCGGCTTGCGGATCAACTGGCTAATCGTCGGCATTCTTCGCCCTTCCAGACAAGCGAACCGTTGGACCTTCTTCGGACCTGCGCCGATGATCGGCGCAACCCCTCCGCACGGGCAAACCCATGCGCAAAACAAATCGGCGCCGAGGCCCGTCCGGGCCCTGGCGCTCGCTTCCGCAGAGGACCGCGGCTACGAGAACCGTGGTCTTGCCTCCTGTACCGTAAGCCCATGAAACACAAGGCTTTGCGGTTGTGACTTGCACATCGCGGCTGAGGCCGACAGCGTTTAGTTCCAATGTGTTCCAGACGCGGCGTCCGGAAGCGGCAGGAACTACTGCCTGTCGAGAGTGCGCGGAACCTATTCGGAAGAACCTACCTCGTCAACCCCCTGTTTGCCGCTTCGGCGCAGGAATCGTCTGGGAATGGCGAGGAAAATGAGTCTCTTGCGCGAGGGAAACGGCGCCCGCGACGCAATATTCGCACGCCGCGCCGGCAAAGGCTCCCGGCGGGCCTGAAAAGAGCCCGCCGGCGCCATTTCGAACTCGTTACTTCGCCGAATCAATCCCCGGTCAGCCCGCCCGCGTCCGCGACACGACGTTGAGAGTCGCCTGCCGCCCCTGGGCGACCTGCTCCAGCGCGCGGCCGATGGCGCCCTTGAGCTTGGCGGGATCGTCCACCTTCTCGCCGTAGCCGCCGAAGGCCTCGGCGATCTTGTGGTAGTCGGGCGAGGGGGAGAGGTCGACGATCGGCAGGCTGTTGGCCTTGGACGGCGAGCCCGTCCGGATACATGGAGACGGTGGCGCGGCGCACGGCGAACCACTGGGAATTGTTCATGACCATGGTGAGGACAGGCAGGTTTTCCGCCTGGCTGACGAAATGGGCCGCCGTCGGGCAGCCGAACATGTAGGAGCCGTCGCCCACCGTCGTGATCACCGTGCGGTCGGGAGCGGCGCACTTGGCGCCCAGACCCATGCCAAGCGCCCATGCCCAGCGCCCCCGAGGACGTGGCCATGAAGTCGCGATGGTCCTCCACGTCGAGGAAGGCGAAGGGCACGCCCAGCTCCTCGACCACCGTGGCGTTGGCGCCCTTGACCTCGTTCACGCAATGGGCGGCCCAGACGTAGCTGATGGGGCTCTGGGTGGAGGCGGCCTCGATGGCGGCCTTGCGGCTGTCGAGCAGCGCCTGGCGCTTTTCGGCGTTGAGCTTGCGGCGGCGGTCGGTCGCCGCCTCCCTGCCCTTCAGCTTCGTGTGGAGCATGTCGCCCAGCATCGTGAGCGCCGCCGCCGGATCGCCGGCGATGGCGAGGTCCATCTCGAAGCCGCGGAAGGGATAGGTCGCGAAATGCGGGTCGGTGGCGATGTGGATGAGCCGCGCGTCCCTGTTCGGCTGGACGGTGTGCGGCACCCACGGCACGGCCGAATTCAGCACCAGGATGAGGTCGGCGGCCTTGAGCGCGGGTCCGTTCACCAGGCCCAGGTTCATCGGGATTGGACGAGGAGAGCGCCGCGTGCGGGCCGGTGAGCACCGCGATGGCGTGGGCCTTGGCGAAGGCGCCGAGCGCCTTGAACGTCGCGGCGTTGGCGGCGCTGGTCATGACGATGACCGGGTTCTGCGCCGCCGCAATCATGTCGGCGGCGCGCTCGAGCGCCTCGATGTCGGGGATGGCCGGCACGGCGCCGAAGGCGCGCCCGCGCGGCGCCGGGCCGGGGTTGGTCGAGGGATTGCCGAGCACTTCGCGCGGCAGCGTCAGATAGACCGGGCCCTTGGGCTCGCTCATGGCGATGTCGACGGCGCGGGCGACGAGCGTGTTGACGGGCTGGCCGTCGCGCAGCTCGTATTCCCACTTCACGTGCTCGCGCACGATGGCGGCCTGGTCGAAGTTCTCCTGCGCCCAGTGGATCGGCACGTCGCGCGAGCCTGCGTGACCGGTCTCGGTGAGCGGCGTGCGACCCGCGGCGAGAAGGATCGGCGTGTTGTCGCGCGCCGCGTTCATGAGGGCGCAGATCGTGTTGGCGGTGCCGACGTTGACGTGCACCATGACGCCGGCCATGTCGCCGCTCGCCTTGTAATAGCCCTGCGCCATGGCGACCGCGACGTTCTCGTGCGGCACGGTGACGAATTCGGGCATGTCGCCGCCCGCCTGCCAGTTCTGCAGGATGCCCTCGATGATGGGCGCGAAATCGGTGCCGCCGTTGGCGAAGACGTGGCGGATGCCGCAGGCCTTCAGCGCCGACATGTAGGACTGGGCGACCGTGGGGCCCGCGGGCGTCTGGATGTTCATCGAATTCCTCCTGAAGCCCGGCGGGCCGTGATTGGGGCGCACAGGTAAACCATCGCGCCCATGCGTCAAGCGGGCGGCTGGACCCCCGCCCCGGCGACGCTTACACAAGCAACAGCAAATGCATGGAGGACAGCATGGGCGAGTACGAACGCTGGGAGGGCCGCTACAGCGCGCCGGAGTACATTTTCGGCGAGGCGCCCAATTATTTCCTCGCCGCCTGCAAGCCGCTGCTGCCGGCATCGGGAAGCGCGCTCGCAGTGGCCGACGGCGAGGGCCGCAACGGCGTCTGGCTGGCGGAGCAAGGCCTCGACGTGCTGTCGATCGATTTCTCCCCGACCGCGCAGGGCAAGGCGCGCAGGCTCGCCGAGCGCCGCGGCGCCGCGCTGCGCGTCGAACAGGCCGACGTGCATGAATGGGCCTACCCCGAGAGCGCCTTCGACGTCGTCGCCGAGATCTTCACGCAGTTCAGCGATCCCGGGCAGCGGCGCAAGAAATGGGCGGGCATGAAGCGCGCGCTGAAGTCAGGCGGGCTGATCATCGTCCAGGGCTACACGCCCAAGCAGCTCGAATACGGCACCGGCGGCCCCAAGGAGCTCGATCACCTCTACACGCGCGAAATGCTGGAGCAGGAATTCGCCGGCTGGAGGGACATGCGCATCGCCGAGGAGGAACTGGAGATGCACGAGGGGCCGGCCCACAGCGGCATGTCGGCCGTGATCAACTTCACGGCGCGCAAGCCCTAGGCGCGTTGTTGCCCGAAAATCGCGGGCCGACGCGCCCGCCATCGCCAATTGACCTCGCGCATGGCGGCCCTCGCGGCGCGTACCTATGTGCACATGATGCCCGATGAAGCCGCACTGCCACACACCGAAAGCGCAGCCGCTGGCCGCGCCAGCCTTCGCCTGCCTGTCGAGGGCATGACCTGCGCCACGTGCGCGGGGCGCATCGAGACGGCCCTTCGCAAGCTGCCGGGGGTCGAGGCGCAGGTGAACCTCGCCAACGACGAGGCATGGATCGACTACGATCCCGACCTCGCAACACCGCACAAGCTGGCGGAGACGGTGGAGGACGCCGGCTATGGCGTGCCGCGCGACAGCGTCGAACTCTCCATCGAGGGCATGACCTGCGCCTCCTGCGTCGGTCGCGTCGAGAAGGCTCTCCTGGCCGTTCCCGGGCGTGGAGACGGCGTCGGTCAATCTCGCGACCGAAAAGGCGAATGTCACATTCCTGTCCGGCGTCACGCGCCCGCTCGATCTGATCGCGGCCGTTGAAAACGCTGGTTATGGCGCGCTCGTCACAGGCGAGGACGGCTCGCGCCAGGCGCAGGCGGATGCGCGAGACGCGGAGCGGCGCAAGGCCGAGACAGTCCGTCTCGTCGTCGCGATGATCCTCTCGGCGCCGCTGCTGCTGCCGATGTTCGGCGTGATGCTGCCCGCGTGGTTGCAACTCGTGCTTGCGACGCCCGTGCAGTTCTGGCTCGGCGCGCGCTTCTACATCGCGGGCTGGAAGGCCGTGCGCGCGGGTACGGGCAACATGGACCTGCTCGTCGCGCTCGGCACCTCGGCGGCTTACTTCTTCTCGCTGTGGCTGATGTTCCAGCCGCACGTTCATCATCTTTATTTCGAAGCGGCGGCCGTCGTCATCACGCTCGTCCTGCTCGGCAAATGGCTTGAAGGACGCGCGCGGCGATCGACCAGCGCTGCGATCCGCAGCCTCATGGCGCTGCGTCCCGACGTGGCGCGGGTCGAACGAGACGGCGAGGTGATCGAAGTTCCGGTCGAGGCCGTGGGCGTTGGCGATGTCGTCGTCATCCGCCCGGGCGAACGCGTTGCCGTCGACGGGCGGATCATCACCGGCGCGAGCGCGCTCGATGAAAGCCTCATCACGGGCGAAAGCCTGCCGGTCGAGAAGAATCCCGGCGACAAGGTGACCGGCGGATCGATCAACGGCTCCGGCTTCCTGCGCGTCGCGACGATAGCGGTGGGCGCGCAATCGACGCTGTCGCGCATCATCGCGCTGGTGGAATCGGCGCAGGCGAAGAAGGCGCCGGTGCAGAAGCTCGTCGACAAGGTCGCCGCCATCTTCGTTCCCGTGGTCCTCGTCGTCGCGGCGCTCACATTCCTTGGCTGGTGGCTCATCAAGGGCGATCCGGGCGCGGGCGTCATCGCCGCCGTCAGCGTGATGGTGATCGCGTGTCCGTGCGCGCTGGGCCTCGCAACGCCCACCGCCTTCATGGTTGGCACTGGCGTCGCCGCGCGCGCGGGCATTCTGATCCGGGACGCCGAAGCGCTCGAACACGGGCGCTCCATCGACGCGATCATTCTCGACAAGACCGGCACGCTGACCGAAGGCAAGCCGGCCGTCACCGACATGATCGTCATTGCGCCTGTGCGCGAGGACGAATTGCTGCGACTTGCCGCAGGCGCGCAGCAGGGCAGCGAGCATCCGCTCGCCCACGCAATTCTCGTGCGCTACGGCGAGAACGCTCCCCTGCCCCGCCTCAACTCGTTCACCGCCCATGTGGGCCGAGGGCTTGTGGCGAGCGTTGAAGGGCGCGCGCTCGCCATCGGCAATCGCCGTCTGATGGAGGAGAGCGGCGTCGACGCCAACGCGCTCGAAGACCGCGTCGCCACGCTGGAGAGCGAGGGGCGCACAGTGATGTGGGTCGCCGAACTTGGCGCGCAGCCGCGTCTTCTCGGCGCCATCGGCGTCGCCGATCCGATCAAGCCGAACGCGCGCGAAGCGGTGGCGCGTTTGAAGGCGCTCGGCGTCACGCCGCGCCTCGTGACGGGCGACAACGAACGCACCGCGCGCGCGGTCGCGGCGAAGGTCGGCGTCGAGGATGTGGCCGCAGGCGTGCTGCCGGAAGGCAAGGCGGCGCAGGTGGAGGAATTGCGCGCCGCCGGAAAGCGCGTCGGCATGGTCGGCGACGGCGTCAACGACGCGCCTGCGCTCGCCGCCGCCGATGTCGGCATCGCGATGGGCACGGGCGCGGACGTCGCCATGAACGCCGCCGGCGTGACGCTGATGCGGGGCGATCCGATGCTCATCGCCGACGCCATCGGCGTGAGCCGCGCGACCTACCGGAAAATCCAGCAGGGGCTGTTCTGGGCCTTCATCTACAACATCGTCGGCATCCCGCTGGCCGCGTTCGGCATGCTCGACCCCGTCTATGCGGGCGCAGCGATGGCGCTGTCGTCGGTGAGCGTCGTCGGCAACGCGCTGCTGCTGCGCCGCTGGAAGCCGGGCCAATGACAATGCCTGTATTGACCTCCTCTCTCACCTTCCCGGGGCTCTCGTGCGCACGTTCATTCTTTTAACCGCAGTCAACATCATCGCCATGGGAACCGCCGGCGCGCAGCCCGCGCTGCCTCAGCCTTACGCCGGAAAGCAGACGCAGGAGATCAAATCACTCACGGCGCAGGAGATCGACGACCTTCGCAACGGCCGAGGCATGGGTTTCGCGCTGACAGCAGAACTCAACGGCTATCCCGGCCCCGCGCATATTCTCGAGCTGGCTGGCGACCTGCAGCTCACCTCCACCCAGAAGGCGCGCGTGCAAGCGCTCTTCGACGCCATGAAGGCGGAAACGTCCCGGCTCGGAGAAGTATTGATCGCGCAAGAGCGCGCGCTGGATGAGGCCTTCGCGAAGAGAACGATCGACACCGCTACTCTGGAGACGCTGACCGCGCGCGCCGGCGCCGCGCGCGCGAATTTGCGGGCTGCGCATCTGCGATATCATCTGGAGGCGGCGCCATTGCTTGATGAGAAGCAGACGCGGCTCTACGCTCGCCTGCGTGGCTATTCCGACACGCCCGGTCCGCAAAGCCCAGGCGGCGGCCATTCAGGCCATGGCGGGCGCCACCAACGGGGACACTGAAGCCCGTGCGGGGCCCAGCCCGCCTTGCCAAAACGTAAGCGGCCTTTACTTTAGCCGGTCACATGCCCGGGAGGGGCGCTGATCGAGGGGAAACACCATGGGCATTGGTTTGCGAAGCGTGCTGCTCGCCGTAGCGGGCGCGATCACCCTTGCAGGGTCGGCGCATGCCCAGACCTGGCCGGTCAAGCCGATCACGTTCGTCGTGCCCTTCCCCGCCGGCGGCGGCACCGACGCGTTCGCGCGGCCGCTCGCGGCGCAGCTGGAAACGCAGCTCGGCCAGCGCATCGTGATCGAGAACCGGGGCGGCGCGGGCGGCACGGTCGGCGCATCCTTCGCGGCCAAGCAGCCGGCGGACGGCTATACGTTCTTCATCGGCGCCGCGCACCATGCGATCGCGCCCGCGCTCTATCCAAAGCTCGACTACAATATCCTGACGGACTTCGAGCCGATCGCGGTGATTTCCGAGCCGCCGCAGGTGGTCGTGGTCAACCCGAAGGTGGCCGCCAAGGACCTCAAGGAGCTGATCGCGCTCGCCAAGGCCAACCCCGGCAAGCTGAATTTCGGTTCGGCCGGCAACGGCACCACGCATCATCTGGCGGGCGAACTGTTCCTGCTGCTGACGGGCACGAAGATCACCCATGTGCCCTACCGCGGCGCTGGCCCGGCCATGCAGGACCTCGTGTCGGGGCATATCGACATCATGTTCGACGGTCTGGGCTCATCGGCGGGGCAGATCGCCGGCGGCAATCTCCGGGGGCTGGCGGTCGCCGCCAGCAAGCGCGCCGAGGCGTTCCCGAACATGCCGACCGCCGCCGAGGCGGGCCTGGCCGGATACGAAGTCGCGACGTGGTACGCCATGTGGGCGCCCAAGGGCACGCCGGCGGCGGTGATCGAACGCATGGACGGCGAGATCAAGAAGGCGCTGCAGACGCAGACGATCCGCGATGCATGGACGCGGAACGGCTCTCCGGTGCCGAACCTCTACGGCGCGGCGTTCGGCAAGTTCGTCGCGGGCGAGGTGGAGCGCTGGGGCAAGGTCGTGCGCGACGCCAATGTGAAGCTCGAGCAGTAAGCCGGGCCTGAAACGGCGACGCCGCGTGCGGAAACCCGCGGCGCGCCAGACCTTTGCGAAGATTACTCGGCGGCCTTTGCGCCCTCGGCGAGTTGGCGACCGGCGCGCCGGCAGCGCACGCGCCGCGGCGGCTCCAGCACGAGGACCGAGGCCAGCAACTGATAGGCGTCGCCGGACGGCGCCCGCACCATGCGGATGCGCTGGCGCATGCCCTCCTCCGAGCACAGGAGATCGGCTTCGAGGACACGGGGGGCGTTGTCCGCCAGACCCGTCTCGAGGAGCTGCTGCAACTCGCCGGCGGCCCGGCGCGACGTCGCAACCACGTGACCGCCCGTAACAGCGAGCGCGCATCCCAGCATCGGGCCCGCCAGCGGACCGACGTGCAGGACGGAGCCGGAGAAATCGAGGAGGATCGCTCCTTCTCCAATCATTTCAAATGCATCTGCGATGCCGCGCGCGCGGGCGCCTGCAATGATCGGGGCGAGCGCATCCGGAGAGGATGTGCTGGTCGGCGAGGACTCGGACCTACGCGGCTCTGCGCCGGCGGGTGCGCCGGACGAAATGTGGATAGCCATGACTGCCTCACGCCTGTCTTTGGCCGCACTTCGGCGGCCCTTGGCTATTAATGTTTACGGTTTGTAAAGAGTTCGCTGTGACGTAGCGCACAAATCGAACATTTTTATGAGTGCCAGCAAAAAGGGCCGCCCCGGAAGGGGCGGCCCTGATTATTCTTCTCAATGCGGCAGGATTACTCCGCCGCAGGGAGCCTCGGCGCCGGCTGGGCGGCTTCGGAGGATTGCGCCTTCTGGGCGAGGATCATCTCGTCGCGCATTGTTGCGACGCGACGCAGCTTCGTCATCGCCGCGCCCGTGCCCGCCGGGATCAGGCGACCCACGATGACGTTCTCCTTGAGGCCTTCGAGCGTGTCCACCTTGCCGTTGACCGCGGCTTCGGTGAGCACGCGCGTCGTCTCCTGGAAGGAGGCGGCGGAGATGAACGAACGCGTCTGAAGGCTCGCCTTGGTGATGCCGAGCAGAACCGGCGTGCCGGTCGCGGGCTTCTTGCCTTCGGCGATGAGCGCCTCGTTGACTTCGTCCATCTCGGAACGGTCGACCTGCTCGCCCGACAGATACTCGCTGTCGCCGACATCGACGATGTCGACCTTCTGCAGCATCTGGCGCACGATCACTTCGATGTGCTTGTCGTTGATGTTCACGCCCTGGAGCCGGTAGACTTCCTGGATCTCGTTGACGAGGAAGGCTGCGAGCTCTTCCACGCCCTTGATCGCCAGGATGTCGTGCGGCGCCGGGTTGCCGTCGACGATGTAATCGCCCTTCTCCACCACGTCGCCATCCTGAAGATGGATGTGCTTGCCCTTGGGGATCAGGTACTCGACCGATTCCGCGCCCTCTTCCGACGGCACGATTTCGATCCGCTGCTTGTTCTTGTAGTCGCGGCCGAACTTCACCGTGCCCGAAATCTCCGCGATGATCGCGTGGTCCTTGGGACGACGCGCCTCGAAGAGTTCGGCCACGCGCGGCAGACCGCCCGTGATGTCGCGGGTCTTCGCCGCTTCCATCGAGATACGGGCGATGATGTCGCCGGCCTTCACGCTGCCGCCGGGATCGACCGCGATGATCGATTCAACGGGCAGCGAGTAGCGGGCGTCGCCGCCGCGCTGGAGCTTGGCGATCTTGCCGCTGGCGTCCTTGATGAGCAGCGAGGGCTTGAGGCTCGACGAGCGCTGGTTGAGGCGCCAGTCGGTGACCATGCGCTTCGTGATGCCCGTCGACTCGTCGGCCGTCTCGGCCATGGACTGGCCTTCGACGAGATCCTCGAAGCCCACGACACCGTCCACTTCCGTGAGGATGGGGCGGGTGTAGGGGTCCCATTCGGCAAGGCGCTGGCCGCGCTTGACCTGATCGCCCTCGTCGACCTTGAGCCGCGCGCCGTACTGCACGCGGTGAACCGCATGCTCGACGCCGTCGGCGCCGACGATCACGATCGCGACGTTGCGCGCCATGACCATCAGGTCGCCCTCGCTGTTGCGAGAGAGATGGCGGTTGCGGATGCGCACCGTGCCGGCGAAGTTCGAACTCGATGAACGACTGGTCGGCGATCTGCGCCGCGCCGCCGATGTGGAACGTGCGCATGGTGAGCTGCGTGCCCGGCTCGCCGATCGACTGCGCGGCGATGACGCCGACAGCTTCGCCGAGGTTGACGGGCGTGCCGCGCGCCAGATCGCGGCCGTAGCAATGGCCGCAGACGCCGTTCTTGGCTTCGCAGGTGAGGACCGAACGGATCTTCACTTCCTGGATGCCGGCCGCGTTGATCGGCTCGACGTGCCATTCCTCGACCATCGTGCCGGCGGGCACGATGACCTTGCCGTCGAGATCGACCAGATCCTCGGCCACGGTGCGGCCAAGGATGCGGCTGGTCAGCGAGGCGACGACCTGGCCTGCGTCCACGATGGCGCGCATGCGGATGCCGTTCTTGCTGCCGCAATCGCGCTCGGTGATGATCGAGTCCTGCGCCACGTCCACGAGACGGCGGGTCAGGTAACCCGAGTTCGCCGTCTTGAGCGCCGTGTCGGCAAGACCCTTGCGCGCGCCGTGCGTCGAGTTGAAGTACTCGAGAACGGTGAGGCCTTCCTTGAAGTTCGAGATGATCGGCGTCTCGATGATCTCGCCCGAGGGCTTGGCCATCAGGCCGCGCATGGCGGCGAGCTGGCGCATCTGCGTGGGCGAACCGCGCGCTCCCGAGTGCGACATCATGTAGATCGAGTTGATCGGCTTGTCGCGACCCGTGTCGTCCTTCTGGACGGTGGAGATGCGAACCATCATCTCTTCGGCCAGCTTGTCCGAGCACTTCGCCCAGGCGTCGATGACCTTGTTGTACTTCTCGCCCTGGGTGATCAGGCCGTCGTTGTACTGCTGCTCGTACTCCTTCGCGAGCGCCTGCGTCGTGCCGACGATGCCTTCCTTCGTCTCGGGAACGACCATGTCGTCCTTGCCGAAGGAGATGCCCGCCTTGAACGCTTCGCGGAAGCCCAGCGCCATGATGCGATCGCAGAAGATGACCGTCTCCTTCTGCCCGCAGTTGCGGTAGACGGTGTCGATCATCGTGGAGATTTCCTTCTTCGTCATGAGCCGGTTGGCCACGTCGAAGGGGATCTTCACATGCGCAGGCAGGAGCTGGCCGAGGATCATGCGGCCGGGCGTCGTGTCGAAGATCTTCGACACGCGCTTGCCGTTCTCGTCATAGGTCCAGGCGCGGCCCTTGATCCGCGTGTGCAGCGTCACGGCCTTGGCGTGCAGCGCGTGCTCGATCTCGGCCAGAGACGAGAACGCCATGCCCTGCCCGATGTCGCCGTCGCGCATCAGCGAGAGATAGTAGAGGCCCAGAACGATGTCCTGCGAAGGCACGATGATCGGCTGGCCGCTCGCCGGATGCAGGATGTTGTTCGTCGACATCATCAGGACGCGCGCTTCCAGCTGCGCTTCAAGCGACAGAGGAACGTGCACGGCCATCTGGTCGCCGTCGAAGTCGGCGTTGAACGCGGCGCAGACCAGCGGGTGAAGCTGGATCGCCTTGCCCTCGATCAGCACCGGCTCGAACGCCTGGATGCCGAGGCGATGGAGCGTGGGCGCGCGGTTGAGCAGCACCGGGTGTTCGCGGATCACCTCGTCGAGGATGTCCCACACCTCGGGCTTTTCCTTTTCGACGAGCTTCTTCGCCTGCTTCACGGTGGCCGAGAAGCCCTTCGCGTCGAGGCGCGAATAGATGAACGGCTTGAACAGCTCGAGCGCCATCTTCTTGGGCAGGCCGCACTGATGCAGCTTCAGCTCGGGACCGACGACGATGACCGAGCGGCCGGAATAGTCGACGCGCTTGCCGAGCAGGTTCTGGCGGAACCGGCCCTGCTTGCCCTTGAGCATGTCGGCGAGCGACTTCAGCGGACGCTTGTTGGCGCCGGTGATGACGCGGCCGCGGCGGCCGTTGTCGAACAGCGCGTCAACCGCTTCCTGAAGCATGCGCTTCTCGTTGCGGATGATGATGTCGGGCGCGCGCAGCTCGATGAGGCGCTTGAGGCGGTTGTTGCGGTTGATGACGCGGCGGTACAGATCGTTGAGATCGGACGTCGCGAAACGGCCGCCGTCCAGCGGAACCAGCGGGCGCAGGTCCGGCGGAATGACGGGCACTTCGGTGAGCACCATCCACTCGGGCTTGTTGCCCGAACGCAGGAAGGCCTCGATGATCTTGAGGCGCTTGGCGAGCTTCTTGGGCTTCAGCTCGCTCGTCGACTCGGCGATCTCGACCTTCAGGCTGGCGGCGATCTTCTCGAGGTCCATGTTGCGAAGCAGTTCGCGAATGGCCTCGGCGCCGATCATCGCCGTGAACGAATCCTGGCCGTACTCGTCCTGCGCGTGCAGGTACTCGTCCTCCGAGAGGAGCTGGCGCTCCTTCATCGGGGTGAGGCCGGCGTCGATGACGATGTAGGATTCGAAGTAGAGGATGCGCTCAAGCTCCTTGAGCGTCATGTCCATCAGCAGGCCGATGCGCGAGGGCAGCGACTTGAGGAACCAGATGTGCGCCACGGGAGCGGCGAGCGAGATGTGGCCCATGCGCTCGCGGCGCACGCGCGACAGCGTGACTTCCACGCCGCACTTCTCGCAGATGACGCCCTTGTACTTCATGCGCTTGTACTTGCCGCACAGGCACTCGTAGTCCTTGATGGGCCCGAAGATGCGCGCGCAGAACAAGCCGTCACGCTCCGGCTTGAACGTGCGGTAGTTGATGGTCTCCGGCTTCTTGATCTCGCCGAACGACCAGGACAGAATCTTTTCCGGGCTCGCGATGCCGATCTGGATCTGGTCGAACGCCTGCGGCTGTGCGACCGGATTGAAGAGATTCATGACCTCTTGGTTCATACTGTGCTCCTGAAGGCTAAAGGCCGCGACTTTCGCCACAGGCCTGCCGGGACATCATTTGTTCGCGAAGCGGGGGCGCGGCCCTGAGCCGGCGCTCCCGCATGTCTCTTCACATCACTCGGCGGCTTCGGCCGGCCCTTCGATCTTCTTGGCGGAGGTCAGCTCGACGTTGAGGCCGAGCGAACGCATCTCCTTCACCAGCACGTTGAAGCTCTCGGGGATGCCGGACTCGAACGCGTCGTCGCCGCGCACGATGGCCTCGTAGACCTTCGTGCGGCCCGCGACGTCGTCCGACTTCACGGTGAGCATCTCCTGCAGCGTGTAGGCGGCGCCGTAGGCTTCGAGAGCCCACACCTCCATTTCGCCGAAGCGCTGGCCGCCGAACTGCGCCTTGCCGCCCAGCGGCTGCTGGGTGACGAGCGAGTACGGACCGATGGAGCGCGCATGGATCTTGTCGTCGACAAGATGATGCAGCTTCAGCATGTAGAT
Source organism: uncultured Alphaproteobacteria bacterium (assembly GCA_963701405.1). Classification (GTDB taxonomy): domain Bacteria; phylum Pseudomonadota; class Alphaproteobacteria; order Rhizobiales; family Beijerinckiaceae; genus Terripilifer. Next base: position 161,901 of record CAVPAB010000004.1, read on the forward strand.
GTAGCCGACGGTGACCTTGCGGTCGAAGGCCTCGCCCGTGCGTCCGTCGTAGACGGTCGACTGGCCGGAGGAATCGAGTCCCGCCATGGTCAGCATCTCGACGATGTCCTTCTCGCGCGCGCCGTCGAAGACGGGCGTGGCGATGGGAACGCCGCGGCGCAGGTTCTCGCCGAGTTCGGCAAGCGATGCGTCGTCGAGGCTGGCGACGGTCTTCTCGTCCTTGCCGTAGATCTGGGTGAGCTTGTCGCGCAGGGGCTTGATGTCGCCCTGGCGCAGGTACGCGTTCACCGTCTCGCCGACCTGCTTGCCAAGGCCCGCGCAGGCCCAGCCAAGATGCGTCTCGAGGATCTGCCCGACGTTCATGCGCGAGGGCACGCCCAGCGGGTTGAGCACGATGTCGACGGGCGTGCCGTCGGCGAGGAACGGCATGTCCTCGCTCGGCACGATCTTCGACACGACGCCCTTGTTGCCGTGGCGGCCGGCCATCTTGTCGCCCGGCTGGATCTTGCGCTTCACGGCGACGAAGACCTTGACCATCTTCATCACGCCCGGCGGCAGTTCGTCGCCGCGCTGCAGCTTCTCGACCTTGTCGAGGAAGCGGCTCTCGAGCCCCTTCTTCGCCTCGTCGTACTGCTTGCGCATCGCTTCGATCTCGCCCATCAGGCGATCGTCCTCGATGGCGAACGTCCACCACTGGGAACGCGGATATTCCTCCAGCGTCTCCTTGGCGATGGCGCTGTCCTTCTTGAAGCCCTTGGGGCCGGACGTCGCCGTCTTGCCCGTGAGCAGCTCGTTCAGGCGGCCGTACACGTTGCGGTCGAGGATCGCGAGCTCGTCGTCGCGGTCCTTCGCGAGGCGCTCGATCTCTTCGCGCTCGATGGCCTGGGCGCGCTCGTCCTTCTCGACGCCGTGGCGGTTGAACACGCGCACTTCGACGATGGTGCCCTGCACGCCCGGCGGCACGCGCAGCGAGGTGTCGCGCACGTCGGAAGCCTTCTCGCCGAAGATGGCGCGAAGCAGCTTCTCTTCCGGCGTCATCGGGCTTTCGCCCTTGGGCGTGATCTTGCCGACGAGGATGTCGCCCGCGTTCACTTCCGCGCCGATGTAGACGATGCCGGCTTCGTCGAGGTTCTTCAGCGCTTCTTCCGACACGTTCGGAATGTCGCGCGTGATTTCCTCGGGGCCGAGCTTGGTGTCGCGCGCCATCACTTCGAACTCGTCGATGTGGATGGACGTGAACACGTCGTCGCGCACGATGCGCTCGTTGAGGAGGATCGAGTCCTCGAAGTTGTAGCCGTTCCACGGCATGAACGCGACGAGCACGTTGCGGCCGAGCGCCAGATCGCCGAGATCGGTCGAGGGACCGTCGGCGATGATGTCGCCCTTGCGCACGAAGTCGCCGACCTTCACCAGCGGACGCTGGTTGATGCAGGTCGACTGGTTGGAGCGCTGGAACTTCATCAGCCGGTAGATGTCGACGCCCGCCTTGGTGGGGTCGAGATCTTCCGTCGCGCGGATGACGATACGCGTCGCGTCGATCTGGTCGATGATTCCGGTGCGGCGCGCAGCGATGGCGGCGCCGGAGTCGCGGGCGACCACCGACTCCATGCCCGTTCCCACGAGCGGAGCGTCGGCCTTCACCAGCGGCACGGCCTGGCGCTGCATGTTCGAGCCCATGAGCGCGCGGTTGGCGTCATCGTTCTCGAGGAACGGAATGAGCGCCGCGGCGACGGACACGAGCTGCTTGGGCGACACGTCCATGAAGTCGACGCGCTCGCGCGGGACCATGATGACGTCGCCCGAGTGGCGGCAGACCACGAGGTCTTCCGCCAGCGAGCTGTCGGCGGTCATCGCGGCGTTCGCCTGCGCGACGTAGTGCTTGGCCTCTTCCATCGCCGACAGATAGACGACGTCCTCGCTGACGTTGCCGTCGCGCACGCGGCGGTAAGGCGCCTCGATGAAGCCGTACTTGTTGACGCGCGCGAAGGTGGCGAGCGAGTTGATGAGGCCGATGTTCGGGCCTTCGGGCGTCTCAATCGGGCAGATGCGGCCGTAGTGCGTGGGATGCACGTCGCGCACTTCGAAGCCAGCGCGCTCGCGCGTCAGGCCGCCCGGTCCAAGCGCCGACAGGCGGCGCTTGTGGGTGATCTCCGACAGCGGGTTCGTCTGGTCCATGAACTGCGAGAGCTGCGAGGAGCCGAAGAACTCGCGCACGGCGGCGGCGGCGGGCTTGGCGTTGATGAGGTCCTGCGGCATCACGGTGTCGATGTCGACGGACGACATGCGCTCCTTGATGGCGCGCTCCATGCGCAGGAGGCCCAGACGATACTGGTTCTCCATGAGCTCGCCGACCGAGCGCACGCGGCGGTTGCCGAGATGGTCGATGTCGTCGATTTCGCCGCGGCCGTCGCGCAGGTCGACGAGCGCGCGCACCACCGCGAGGATGTCATCCTTGCGCAGCGTGCGGACGGTGTCTTCGGCGTCGAGGTCGAGGCGCATGTTCATCTTCACGCGGCCAACGGCCGAGAGGTCATAGCGCTCGGAATCGAAGAACAGCGAGTGGAACATCGCCTCGCCCGTGTCGATGGTCGGCGGCTCGCCGGGACGCATGACGCGGTAGATGTCGAACAGCGCATCCTCGCGCGTCGAGTTCTTGTCGACCTTGAGCGTGTTGCGGATGTAGGGCCCGACGTTGACGTGATCGATGTCGAGCAGCTCAAGCTCGGTGAAGCCGTGCTCGACCAGATTGGCGAGCGACTTGGCGTCGAGTTCATCGCCGGCTTCGGCGAAGATTTCGCCGGTGCTCGGATCGAACAGGTCTTCAGCCAGGTACTGGCCGAACAGATCCTCGTCCTGCGCCTTCAGGGCCTTCACGCCGCGTTCGGCGATCTGGCGCGCGGAGCGCGGGGTGAGCTTCTTGCCGGCCTCGACGACCACTTCGCCCGAGTCCGCGTCGACGAGATCGACGGCGGCCTTGATGCCCTTCATGCGGTCGGCGTCGTAGGGCACGCGCCAGTAGGGCTCGGAGCCCTTCTTCTTCTCGGCGACGCGGGTGTAGGTCACCTTGTTGTAGAAGAAGTTGAGGATCTCTTCGCCGTCCATGCCGAGCGCGAACAGGAGCGAGGACACCGGAATCTTGCGGCGGCGGTCGATGCGCGCATAGACGATGTCCTTCGCGTCGAACTCGATGTCGAGCCACGAGCCGCGATAGGGAATGATGCGGGCGGCGAACAGCAGCTTGCCCGAGGAGTGCGTCTTGCCCTTGTCGTGGTCGAAGAAGACGCCCGGCGAGCGGTGCATCTGCGAGACGATCACGCGCTCGGTGCCGTTGACGATGAACGTGCCGTTCATGGTCATGAACGGCATGTCGCCCATGTAGACGTCCTGCTCCTTGATGTCGCGAACGGACTTGGCGCCCGTGTCCGGGTCCACGTCGAACACGATCAGGCGCAGTTTCACCTTCAGCGGCGCGGCGAACGTCATGCCGCGCTGGCGGCACTCGTCAACGTCGTACTTGGGCTGTTCGAATTCGTAGCTGACGAAATCGAGCTGGGCGGTGCCAGCGAAATCGCGGATCGGGAACACCGACTTGAAGACCGATTGCAGACCTTCGTCCGCGCGGCCGCCCTTGGGCTCCTCGACCATCAGGAACTGGTCGTAGGAGGCCTTCTGAACCTCGATGAGGTTCGGCATTTCCGCGACTTCCCGGAGATGTCCGAAGAACTTGCGGATACGCTTGCGGCCGGTGAACGTCTGCTGGGAGGTCTGAGCCGGAGTCTGGGCCATATCGCTTCTCGCACCTTCATTTAGGCGGGCCCGACGGGGCCGCACGCCTCGCATGGATCCCGGAGACCCGTGCGCCTGGGGCCTCAGCGGCCCCACCTCATTCCTGCGTCCGGCGCAGGCCGTCCCGGTTGCGACCCCCTAGAAGAGCGCCGTTTCCGGAACGTTCGAACGGCCCCGGGGAAAACCCCGGGACCGCCGTCTCATTCATCAGTCCGAAAAGGCGGCGAGCGCCGCCCGCACGGGCATTACTTGAGTTCGACCTTGGCGCCAGCCTTCTCGAGCTGGGCCTTGAACTTCGCGGCGTCGTCCTTCGACACGGCTTCCTTGACCGGCTTGGGAGCGGCTTCGACCAGGTCCTTGGCTTCCTTGAGGCCGAGGCCCGTGATCGCGCGGACTTCCTTGATCACTTCGATCTTCTTGTCGCCGGCGGCGGCGAGAACGACGGTGAACTCGGTCTGCTCTTCGACCGGAGCCGCAGCGGCGCCGCCCGGAGCAGCGGCGACCGCAACGGCCGCAGCGGCCGAGACGCCCCACTTCTCTTCGAGCATCTTGGCGAGCTCAGCGGCCTCGAGCACGGTGAGGGTCGAAAGCTCTTCGACGATCTTTTCCAGATTGGCCATTTCAATAGTTCCTTGAGGTTATCGGTTCGAACCGGTTGATGCGTTCGGCCTCGTTCAGGCCGCGTCTCGATTGGCGTATGCCCCGAACACGCGCGCGAGCTTGGCGGCTGGCGCGGTGGAGAGCTGGGCGATCTTGGTCGCGGGAGCGTTGATGAGCCCCACGAGCTTGGCGCGCAGTTCGTCCAGGGACGGAAGCGTGGCGAGAGCCTTGACTCCGTCCGGGTTCAGGGCGGTCGCGCCCATTGCGCCGCCGAGGATGACGAGCTTGTCGTTGTCCTTGGCGAAAGCGGCGACGACCTTCGGCGCAGCCACCGGATCGTCCGAATAGGCGATCAGGGTCGGTCCCTTCAGCAGGGAGCCGATCGTGGCTACGTCCGTGCCTTCGAGAGCGATCTTGGCGAGGCGGTTCTTCGCGACCTGCACCGAGGCGCCAGCATCACGCATTTGAGCGCGCAATTTTTGAAGCTGGGCGACGGTCAGGCCGGAGTAGTGCGCCACGACGACGACCGACGTCTTCTTGAAGATGTCGTTCAGTTCCGCGACGAGCTCTTTCTTCTCCGCTCTGTCCACAGTGCTCTCTCCGGTTGACGAGGCGTTTGACGGCCCCGTCGGCTGCATGAACCACACGCGCGCCTTGCGGCGGCGGCGGCTTCGAATGCCTGTCCCCGGAGCGATGGATCGCCACCGGACAGAAGGTTCGAACCAAACCCAGGGGCGCCTCGCGGCGTCCCCATGAACTCGCTTCTCCCCGTCTATGCTGGCCGCCCGGGCCGGAACAAACCGGCCTTCGGTCGATTAAGCTCGGGCCGAAGCCCTTGCGCCTGCAGTCTCGGACAAGGCATGGCCGACGCACTCGGAGCTTGCGCCCCGGGTCCGCCGACCGGTCTGCCGCGTGCAAAAGCCTTTCGTCGAAACGCCCTCACCCACGGAAGCTGAATTGAAACGGGGTCGCAAAAAGGACCGGACCCCGGAGCAGGCTATTTAACCGCCTTCCGGTCCGCTGCCAAGGGGCTACGGACCGGAATCTTATTAATCTTCCGGCCGCGGCCGGAAGCGGCCGAAGCCAGGGTCAGCCCTGGCTGCCGGAGGAAACCGACGCCGGATCGACCTTCACGCCCGGGCCCATGGTCGAGGAAATCGCCACGCGCTGGATGTAGGTGCCCTTGGCGCCGGCCGGCTTGGCCTTCGCCACGGCGTCCACGAAGGCCTTGATGTTCTCGACCAGCTTGTCCTCGCCGAACGAGGCCTTGCCGACGACGGCCCTGCACGATGCCGGCCTTCTCGACGCGGAACTCGACGGCGCCGCCCTTGGAGGCCTTGACCGCCGCTGCGACGTCCATCGTCACCGTGCCGACGCGCGGGTTCGGCATCAGGCCGCGCGGGCCCAGCACCTTACCGAGGCGGCCGACGAGGCCCATCATGTCGGGCGTGGCGATGCAGCGATCGAAGTCGATCGTGCCGCCTGTCACCGCCGCGACGAGATCCTCGGCGCCCACGACGTCGGCGCCGGCGGCCTTCGCCTCGTCGGCCTTGGCGCCGCGGGCGAACACGGCGACGCGCACGGAGCGGCCGGTTCCGTTGGGAAGGTTGACAACGCCGCGCACCATCTGGTCCGCATGCTTGGGGTCGACGCCCAGGTTCATCGCGATCTCGACGGTCTCGTCGAACTTCGCGTTGGCGCTGGTCCTTCACGAGCTTCACCGCGTCGCCGACGGTGTAGAGCTTCGTGCGCTCGATGCCCTCGCGGGCCTTCGTGATGCTCTTGCCGGTCATTGCCATGTTACTCCACCACCTGCGAGGCCCATGGACCGGGCGGAACCCTCGATCATCGCCATGGCCGACTTCGATCGTGTGGCAGTTGAGGTCAGGCATCTTCTTCTCGGCGATCTCCCGGATCTGTTCCTTCGTGACCTTGCCGATGAAGCCGCGGCCGGGCGTCTTGTGGCCCGAGGCAGGCTTCTTGCCGATCTTCAGGTTGGCCGCCTTCTTGAGGAAGAAGGTGACCGGCGGCTGCTTCATCTCGAAGGTGAAGGAGCGGTCCTGATACGCCGTGATGATGACGGGGATCGGCGTCCCCTTTTCCATCTGCGCGGTCTTCGCGTTGAAGGCCTTGCAGAACTCCATGATGTTCAGGCCGCGCTGACCGAGCGCGGGGCCGATCGGCGGCGACGGATTCGCCGCGCCGGCCGGCACCTGAAGCTTCACGTAACCCGCGATCTTCTTTGCCATTGTTACTCTCCGAAACGCCTTCAGGCGGCAAGCGCCGCGCGAAGCTGTTGAAGTTCGTGGTGCGACGCTGGTCCGGACTGGCGTCCGGGGCGTCTCCCACGCTGTTCCGCGCCAGAGGCGCCGGATCGGTCCCCGCTTGCGCGAGGCGCCTTCCAGACGTCAGACCTTCTCGACCTGAGCGAATTCCAGTTCCACCGGGCGTCGCGCGGCCGAAGATCGACACGGCGACCTTGACGCGCGAGCGGCCCTCGTCGACTTCCTCGACGACGCCGTTGAAGGATGCGAACGGGCCGTCGGCCACGCGCACCGTCTCGCCGATCTCGAAGGAGATCGGAGGGCTTGGGATGCTCGACGCCCTCGGCGACCTGGCCCTTGATGCGCTCGGCCTCGCGATCGGGGATCGGCATCGGCTTGTTGTCGGCGCCCAGGAAGCCCGTGACCTTCGGCGTGTTCTTGATCAGATGGTAGACGTCGTCGGTGAGGTCGCACTTCACCAGCACGTAGCCGGGGAAGAACTTGCGCTCGGCGTTGACCTTGCGGCCGCGGCGCACTTCGACGACCTGCTCGGTCGGGACCATGACCTCGTCGAACTTCTCGGCAAGGCCGCGCTGCGCGGCCTGTTCGCGAATCGATTCCGCGACCTTCTTCTCGAAGTTCGAATAGGCGTGAACGATGTACCAGCGCTTCGTCATTCTGCTCTCGTCCCCGTCAGCGCCCGAGCGCCATGATGTAGCCGAGGACGATGCGGATGGACCAATCGACGGAGAGGAAGAAGATGCTCGCCACGAAGACCATCAGGATGACGAGGCCGGTGGTGATGAGCGTCTCGCGCCGGGTCGGCCACGTGACCTTGGAGGTCTCCGAACGCACCTGCTGGATGAACTCGAATGGATTGGCCATCGGACCCTGTCTCGCGTTCCCGCCCGCCTGCCCCGCCTTCGCGAAAACCGGCCATTCGGCAAGCGCCCAAAAAGATCGCGGCGCGGGACCGGCAGGTCGCGCGCCACAAGCAAGCCGCCTTATAGCGACGCGGACAGGCGCCGCCAAGCGAAAAGTTCACCGGGCAAAAGGCCTTCGCGCGGCCTGCCCGCCTGGCGCCCTAGTGCCGGTCGGCCGGAGACCAGGTCTCCTCGGCGACGATCTGCGAGCCCAGCGACGTCCACACGCCGCTCGTGATCTTGTCGCCGGTGACGCTGTAGACCGCCAGGCCCGGCCGGGCCGGCCCGGGGGCGGTGAAGACGATGGACAGGACATTGTCGATCAGGATGCCGGTCCCGATCTGCTGCCCCTCCCCGATCTTCCACACGATCGTGTAGGTGCGGCCGGTCTGCTTGATCTGGGCCTCACCCTTGTAGCCGCCGGGCTGGCCGGGGTTCTTGCCTTCCACCGTGTACAGGCCCTCGATCGCCAAGGCGGGCGAGGCTGCAGCGAGGAGAAGGCCGGCGAGCCCCGCGCGCATTGTGCGAGAAAACATCCAAACGCCTTTCGTGGCTTCCATCAGGGAAGGGAAATAGGCACAAGCAAAAGATTGACCAGTTCCACTCGCTGCACAATAGCCGGAGCGCCCCTGCGACTCTGTGGCGCCAAAAAAGAGGAAACGCCTGAATGAATCCGATCCGTTTTCGCGCCGATCATATCGGCAGCCTGCTCCGGCCCGCCGCCCTGCTCGACCTGCGACGCCAGAACGCCGCCGGAAAGCTGGACGACAGCGCCCTGCAGAGGGCGGAGGACCAGGCGATCGGCGACGCCGTGGCGCTGCAGGAGAGCGTCGGACTGCCCGTGGTCACCGACGGGGAGATGCGCCGGCGCTCGTACCACAGCTACTTTTTCGCCCATCTGGGCGACATCGTGCCCGATCACGTTCCCGCGAGCGAGGCGTCCGCAATTCCCGGCGCTCCCCAGCGCGCCGCGCAGCCTGTCGCAAGAATCGGGAGCCGCATCCAGCGAAGCGCGCCGATCCACCTCGCCGACTACAAGGCGCTGGCGGCGATGACCGGCGCCGTCGCCAAGGTGACGATCCCCGGCCCGTGCGCGCTGCACTTTCGCGGCGGCGACGCAGCCGCCCTCGCCATCGCCTATTCGGACATCGGCGCCTATTGGGACGACATCGTGACGGCGTTCCGGGCCGAGCTTCTCGATCTTGCCGCCGCCGGTTGCCAATACGTGCAGATCGACGAGACCGCGTTCGCCAAGTTCGGCGACCCGGAAGTGCAGGCGATGCTGAAGGCGCGCGGCGACGACTGGCGGAAAGTTCTCGATCTCTATGTGGAGATCACCAATCGTGTGCTCGCGGGCATTCCGGGAATGCGCATCGGCGTGCACCTGTGCCGGGGAAATCGCGGCGGGCAATTCCACGCCGAAGGCGGTTACGACGTGGTGGCGGAAAAGCTCTTCAACGATCTCGCCGCGCATCATTTCCTGCTCGAATACGATTCCCCGCGCGCCGGCGACTTCTCGCCGCTGCGCCACGCGCCGAAGACGAAGGGAATCGTGCTCGGCCTCGTCTCGACGAAATCGCCGCAGCTCGAAAAGAAGGACGACCTCAAGCGCCGCATCGACGAGGCCGCGAAGTTCGCTCCGCTGGAGAACCTCGCCGTCAGCCCGCAGTGCGGTTTCGCGAGCGTGGACACCGGCAATCCGGTGAGCCCGGCCGACCAGGAGGCGAAGCTGCGCCTGGTTGTCGAAACCGCCCGCGAGGTGTGGGGCGGGGTTGTGGCGCCGTGAAATCGCGACCGGTTGCAGAACGCGGTCGTGACGCTGACGAGCATCGATCACATGACGGCGCAGAGCGCGCCGGACATCCTGAAGATCGACGTCGACGGCCACGAGGCGCTCGTGCTGAAGGGCGAAGAATCGCGACGGAGATGCTCCTGTTCTACTGAGGCAGGTCCTCGGCGGACAACGTCGCGAGGCCTGCGGGATCACCCGCGCACGGCGCGGGGGCGCCGCAATCGCGCCCGCATCGCGCCACGTTCTTCAACTTACATGCGCGTGGGCCGCTTCGGCCAGCCGAGAGACCGCACATGCGCATCAGCCTTGCCTTCATTGCCGTGTTCGCCGCTGGCGCATCCCTCTCGGCTCCCGCGCTGTCAAAGGCGGAACCCGCCGGCACATGGATCGTCCGCGAAATCGGCGGACGGCCGGCCGTCACCGAGGCGCAGACGACACTGCGGCTGGGCGAGGGCGCGGTCACCGGATGGGGCGGTTGCAACATCTACTCGGGCCTTGGGCGGATCGCCGGCGGCGACGTCAGCGTCGGCATGCTGGCGATGACGAAGATGGGCTGCGCCCCCGACGTTCTCGAACAGGAAGCCACGTTCGCCAGCACGCTGCCGCGTTCGGTGCGATACGAGATCGACACGGTCGGCGCCATGCGCATGTACGACGCGCAGGGCAGGCTCACGATGCGCCTGACGCGGGCGCGCTGACGCGCAAGCGTTCACCTTGAATTCATCACGCAGCTTCTATCATGATGATGGATGGACGCGAGCGCGTCCTTGACGAGTTCGCCTCTCAGTTCCGCCGCAGGGACACGAACATGCGTACGCTCACCCTCGCCTTTCTCGCCGCCCTCGCCGCATCAGCGCCCGCCAGCGTGATCGCGCAGACCGACCTGACGGGCTCTACGTGGCTTGCCGAGGACATCATGGGCGCGGGCGTGGTGGACCGCGCGCAATCCACCCTCCAGCCGCTGCCCGACGGGCGGATCGCCGGCTCGGGCGGTTGCAACAGGTTCACCGGCAAGGGCGTCGTCGCGGGCGGCAAGGTCGAGATCGGCCTTCTGGCGACCACCCGCATGGCCTGTCCGCCGGCCGTCATGGACCAGGAAGACAAGTACCTGAAGGCGCTGGCCGCTTCGAAGCGATACGAGATCGGACCGGACGGGCTGATGCGTTTCTTCAATGAAGCCGGCGGCGTGACGTTGCGCTTCTCGCGGATGAAATAGCGCGCGGCGCCTGATCCAAATCAAGGCGCGGCGCCCATTCTGGACCAGAGTGGCTCTCCACTAAAGGCATGCGCTGCAAAAGCGCGCCTTCATGGAGGACATCATGAACATCCAGGTTCCCGCCTCGATTTCCGCCGAACACCGTGAACTTCACGCCGAACTGGAGCGCGCGACGCGGGCGGGCGGGACGACAGGCGCCGCGGCGAAGGAAGTCGCGCGCCTGCTGCACGGCCACTTCATCAAGGAAGAGGAATACGCGATGCCCCCGCTCGCGATCCTGCGCCAGCTCGCCAAGGGCGAGATCGATCCTTCCATGGCGGAGGTGCGCAAGCTGACCGACCGGCTGGAAGCCGAACTGCCCGAGATGCTGGCCGAGCACAGCGCCATCGTGCAGGCGCTGAACAGGCTGGCGGACGCCGCCGACGCGGAAGGCCATCCGGAGATCGTGCGCTTCACCGACAAGCTCATCGCCCATGCGAAGATGGAAGAGGATATTCTCTATCCGGCGGCGCTGCTGGTCGGCCGTTATCTCAAAGCGATGATGCCCCGGCAAGGGGGCTGAGGCCGCGCGGCGAGGCCTGCGCGCCTCGCCTTCCTTGCCAATCGATCCGGCTGGCTGTTGTATTGCCGATGCGCGCGCGTGCGCGGCGGTAATCATCAGGGAGGAACGATTCCATGGGCAAGCTCGCCACAACAGGTCTTGTCGCAGGCTCGCTCGCCGCGCTGTGCGCGGCGCCGGCGCTCGCGCAATCGCCCGCGGACTTCTATCGCGGCAAGACCGTCACCGTGGTGGTCGGCTATGCGCCCGGCGGCGGCTACGACATCTATTCGCGCCTGCTGGCGCGGCATCTGGGCAACCATATTCCCGGCTCGCCGGGCGTCATCGTGCAGAACATGCCCGGCGCGGCGGGCGTCGTCGCGTCCAACAACATCTACGTCGCCTCCCCCAAGGACGGCACGGTCATCGCGGCGGTCGACCAGAACATCCCGATGTTCCAGTTGCTGGGCGGCAAGGGCGTGAAATACGACGCGACGCGCTTCGCCTGGCTCGGCTCGATGGCCGCGTCCAACGGCATTGCGATGGTGTGGGCGGCGACCGGGATCACGTCCCTCGACGAGGTGAAGAAACGCGAGGTCTCGATGGGCACGACAGGCGCCAACGACGACGCCTACATCTACGCCCGCGCGCTGAACGCGCTGCTGGGCACGCGCTTCCGCACCATTCAGGGATACAGCGGCACGAGCAGCGTCAACATGGCGCTCGAAAAGGGCGAAGTGGAAGCGATGGGCCGCTCCACCTACTACGGCTTCGCCAGCCAGCGGCCGGACTGGCTGCGCGACAGGAAGGTCAACATCCTCGTGCAGTTCGGCTTCGAGAAGCAGCCGGAGATCGCCGACGTGCCGATGCTGCTCGATCTCGTCAGCGAGCCGGAAGCCAGGCAGATCGCAAGCCTCATCAGCATGCCAACCAGCATCGGCTACAGCCATTGGCTGTCGCCCGACGTTCCCGCCGACAGGCTTGCGGCGCTGCGCGCGGCCTACAAGGCGGCGCTGGCCGACCCGGCGCTTCTCGACGAGTCGAAGCAGCGCGGCATCGAGATCAAGCCCAGAACGCCCGAAGACATCGCACGCATCGTGAAGGCGGCCGCCGACACGCCGGCGGACGTGCGCGAAAAGACGGTGAAGATGCTGGGCTGGGAATAATCCCGGCCACGAAAGCGCCCGCGCAAGACGAACAACAAGGGGGAGACGATGATGAAACGCATTCTTGCAGGCGCGTTGGCGCTGGCGGCGCTGGCGCCGAGCGCAGCGCACGCGCAATCGGCGGGCGATTTCTACAAGGGGCGCACCGTGCAGATGGTCGTGCCGTTCTCGGCCGGCGGCATCTTCGACATTTCGACGCGCATCCTCGCGCGTCACATGCCACGGTTCATTCCCGGCCAGCCGAACATGGTCGTGCAAAACCAGCCGGGCGGCGGCGGCATCACCGCGGCCAACAGGCTCGCGACGGCGGTGGAGAAGGACGGTCTCACAATCGCCTCCGTGAGCCGCGGCATTCCCCAGCTTGCGCTGGTGGGCGAGCCCAACATCACCTTCGATCCGCTCAAGCTGACGTGGCTGGGCTCGATCTCGTCCTATTCGGACGACGCCTATCTGCTGACGCTCATGGCGAACAACAAGATCAATTCCGTCGAGGAATCGCAGAAGGGCGCCGTGCTGAACCTGGGCGGCGTCGGCGCGGGGCGCGACCAACACGACATTCGCCATGCTGGCGCGCGATCTTCTGGGCATGAAGATCGAAGTGGTGCGCGGCTTTCCCGGCGCCAACGACATCTGGCTGGCGATGGAGCGCGGCGAAATAGACGGACAGGTGATCGACATCAGCGCGATCAAGTCGAGCCGCCCGAACTTCTGGAACGAGAAGCGTGTGAAGTTCCTCGTGCAATTCGGGCGCGCGACGCGCCTGCCCTCCATGCCGAATGTGCCGACGGGGCGAGAACTGGTGAAGAACGCGGACGATCGCGCGCTGCTCGAATTCGCCGAGAGCCCGTTCTTCATGGCCCTGCCCTACGCAGCACCGCCCGGCGTGCCGGTGGAGCGCACGAAGGCCTTGCGCGACGCATTCATGAAGGCGACCGCATCGCCTGAATTTCTCGAGGAAGCCAACAAGGTCGGCCTCAACGTCAGCCCCATCGACGGGGAGGCTGTGCACAGGATCGTGGAGGAAGCCGCCAGAACGCCCAAGCCCATCCGCGACAGGCTGGGCACGTTCCTGCTCGCGAAGTAGGCGGCCATATATAGCTGTTTATATATCCGCGCCAGAAAACGCCCCTTGTTCAGGATTGCTTAACTCTGGCGCCTTTCGCGCAGGCGCCGGCGCTGGCTTATTTATATCACAGGTGGCTTAATTGAGCCCAAGCCGCCAGTGGAACCCCTTTCATGAACAGCGCCGCCGTCCTTTCGGAGAAACAGGAATCGATCGCCCGACCCGAGCGTAGGGGCGCCTATCTGTTTTCTCCCTTCATCGACTTCATGTCCTTCGGCGGCACATCCCTGCTGCTGCTGTTCCTCGTCTTCCTGAAACCGGCAGACGAGTATCGCGGCATTATAGCGCTGCTGATGATGATCCTCAGCAATGTCATCAATCACCCGCACTTCGCCCATTCCTACCAGATCTTCTATCGCGGCTTCTCCCGCAAGCTTCGCGACCCTGCTCGCCCGATGAAGCTGCGCGCGCGCTACGCGTTCGCCGGACTGGTTGCGCCGGCCCTGCTTGTCGTTTTCTTCGCCGCCGCAATCTCGACCTCCAACGTGCAACTGCTCGGCTATGCGGCGAACATCATGGCGTTCTTCGTTGGCTGGCACTACGTGAAGCAAGGCTACGGCATGCTGATGGTGGATTGTGCGCTCAAACGCCGATTCTTCACGGCGGCGGAAAAGCGCATATTCCTGTTCAATAGCTATGCGGTCTGGATCTACGCGTGGATCAGCTTCAACTCCGTCATGAAGCAGCAGGATTACTTCGGAATTCCGTTCAGCACTTTTGCTGTTCCTGAGGCCTTCAACGCGTTCGCGATGGCTGGCGCAATCGTGTTTTCGAGCGCGACCGTTTTCGTTCTCGTGCGCAAGCTGCTGATGACCGGCGCCCTGCCGTTCAACGGCGTGCTCGGGTATGGCGTCAGCCTCTACCCGTGGCTTTTGTTCATCCGCGTCGAGCCACTTTGGCTTCTTGTCGTGCCCGCCCTTCACTCGCTGCAATATCTTGCGGTCGTCTATCGCTTCGAAACCAACTACAGGCGCGACATGGACGCAGCCTCGCTTGCGAGCCACGATGCGCATGCGCCGGAAGGGCCTCCGAAGCGCGGGCGTGCGCGCGGACTGGTCGCCTTCGCGCTCACCGGCGTCGCGCTGGGAGTTCTCGGCTTCTGGATCCTTCCCGAGCTGATGAACAAGTACGTGCCGTACGACAAGAGCCTGTTCGGCGCACAACTCTTCATCTTCGTCTTCTGGATCTTCATCAACGTGCACCATTACTTCATCGACAACGTGATCTGGCGGCGGGACAACGAGGAAGCGCAGCGCTATCTCTTTGCAGCCCGGCAGGCATGAGCGCACGCGCCCTGCCCTGAGCCGCGATCTCCCTGCCCGCCACGCTCGCGCCAAGATCGGCACATACATGTCTACGGCCAGAGTGGCCTGCGGCCGCTTCGGCCGATGCGCCCTTTCGTTGCGAGAACCGACGATGTCCCGAGCCTTGAGCCTGCTGCTCGCCGCTTTCCTGCTGTTTCCCGGGCTCGCCGCGGCCCAGACTGAACGCCTCGGGCGATGCCACATGGGCGAATGCGGCTGGACGCGGGAAGTTTCACGCGATCTCGCCGGAACCTCCGCGCGCGGTTACCTGCTGCGTCTTGAAATCGTCCGCGGCGTCTCGGTCAACACGAGCGGGGGTTCGGCGCAGCGCAAGCCGATCAAGTGGAACAGGAAGGCGGAGGACACCTGGATCTTCTGCTCGAAGAGCCTGCCCGCGGTGATGTTCACACTCGACGGCGAACTGCAGACTCACCTGCTCGACCTTTATCCGAAGGGCCGACTGGCAGGCTACCAGGAGGCTGGGTTCGCCCTCTACATGGCGGCCTGCCACAACATCAACGTACACCGAAAATATGAAGATCCCTCCGTGTACACGGATCGCTTTCGCTACGAGGCCCGGCAGGACCTCTTCAGAAAAGTCTCCGACGGCATAAAGAAGCCCGAAGACATCCTGACCTTCTAGAAGCGCCCGCCGTTCCAGATAGCCCTGTTCCGGCCTCCAACGGACTGATAATCTTCGACGCGCGGCCGAATGGCCGGGCGCGGGGACGACGCAATCGTGAGCCTGAATCGTGCGCTGCTATTTATGATCGGCGCCCTGGGAGCCGTCGGCGCGACGGCGCTGCCCGCGCGGGCTCACCCTCACGTCTTCGTGGACGTCGACGTGCAGATCGAGATCGCGGACGACGGAACGCCGAAGCGTTTGCACTACACGTGGACCTTCGACGAGATGTATTCGGCGTTCGCCGTCCAGGGCCTGGCCCGCGCGCAGGGCAAGCCGAGCGCGCAGGCGCTCGAGAAGCTCGCCGGCGAGATCGTCGAAAAGCTCGATAGCGTCGATTACTTCACCAATGTCGCCGCTGCGGACCATGAATTGCAGGCCATCGCCGCCGAGCACGCGCGCGCGAGCGTCGAAGACGGGCGCCTGCGGCTCTCGTTCGTCGTCGAGCTTCGGTCGATCAAGGGCCCCGCGCAGAAGGTCGCCGTTCGCGTGTTCGACCCGAGCTACGTGGTCGCGCTCACATTGACGGACGCGGTGAGACTGTCGGGTCCAGCCCATTGCCGCCTTGCCATGACGCGCCCGGGGGCGTTGAGCCCGTCCGACGCGCGCCAGCTCGACGATTCCGTGCGCACCAACGCGCTCGATCCCAATTTCGGCGCGAAGCTCGCCGGCGCGATCGCGGTTGATTGTGCGCCGCGAGAGTAGACCTAGGGCTGCAGCGATATCACCGCGTCGAGCCGCGTGCGCTCGAAATCGTCGACGAGAAGATCGATGCGGATGCGCCATGTTCCCGGCGCGGGAATGGTGAGGCCCTGCACCTCCCATGTGTTCACGCCCGAGACGAGCCTCGCCGTGCGGTGGATGGGTTCGACGCCCGCCCCGTCGGGCGTGAGGAAGACGTCGACCTCCTTGACTTGCAGAGGTGAAAGATCGGCGGCCTTGGTCTCGATCCTCATCTGGACGGGGCCGACGCGCGCGGGCCGGATCGACATGGTCGCCATGGCCTGCGCGCCGTGGATGTGAACCTGAAACGCGCGCTCGTTCGGGGGCCCGAGCGATGTCGGCGGCGGCGTCAGCCGCCATACGGACACTGCGGCGAGAATGGCGAGCGCCAGCGCGGCCTCCGCGCGAACCGAGCGGCGCAAGAAGGTGAGGCACGCGGCATCGCCCGCCAGCGCGCCGCCCGTGAACAGCAGCCGGTTGAGGATCGCAAACAGCGTGACGACGAACACCAGGGCGAGTTTTGCCGCAAGCGCAGCGCCCCAGGCGGTCTCGAAGACCTCGCGGGGCCCGAAGACCTGCGTCGCCGCGAGCGCTGCGCCGGAGCCGATCAGCACGATGTAGAGCGGCGCCGCGATGGCGGAGAAGCGCCCGAGCGTCAGGGCGAAGTCGGCGCTCCACGAGGCGCGCGCGAGCGGCAGCAGCGAGCCGGCCCAGCAAATGGCGCACATGACGTGAAGCGCCAGAAGCCCCTGCATCAGCGCTTCGGGACGCCACAATCTCGCATGGCCCGACCAGGCGATCGACAGCGCCGACAGCGCCAGCGCGCACAGCGCGATCGACCGGGCGGCGCGTCCGTGAAGAAAGAGAACGAGCGCGCCCGCCGCCAGCGCCGCCAGCGCGATCACGGCGCCGACGCCTTGCGGGAGGCGCAGACCGGAACGCCACATGGCGCGGTCGTTGAGAGCCGCAAGGCCCTGTCCGTGAGCATCGACGCCCTGCAATCCGATGGACAGCGCGGCGGCAATCGCGCCCGCGCCAAGAGCCGCGAGCGCGATCGCCCGCCCCTGCCCCAGCGGCGAGAAAAACGCGGCGAACACGGCGGCGCCCACGCCGAAGACGATGCCCGCCAGCAGCAGGAAGCGCGATGTGACAAGGGGCGCGGCCAGCGGGGAGAGGTTGATGGTCGGCTCCGCAATTCGCGCGGCGGCGCCTCCGCTCGCCCTGCCAATCGAAAACACGATGCTGCCGCTCACGGAATGGCCGTCCTGCGAGATCACGCGCCAGCTCACGAGGTGGGAGCCCTGCGCGAGGCCGGCCGGGAGCGCCAGCAGCACGCGCGCCTGCTCGCCCGGCTGAAACGGCAGCCGCGCGACCGCCCCCTGCGGATCGACGTGGGATGCCGTCGTGATCTCGACGGGTTCGCTGAACGCGAGTTCGACCTGCGCGGGCTGCTCGCGCAGCAGGTCGCCATCGCCCGGCCTGCTTTCGACCAGATAGGCATGCGCCAGCGCGCTCGCGCAGGACAATGCGAGCACGGCGAGCGAGAACAGGCACGCGGCGAGGCTCTTCCTCATTTGCGCGGCAGGAGCCTGATGGATGGGGCGGGCGATGACGATTCATCGTCTTCATCCGCCGGAGACATGTCGGCGGAGGGCTTGCCCTTCACGTCGATCCAGCGCGAGACGCCCGTCTCGCATTCCTGAACCACGGGGAAGTAGATCACATCGCCGGCTTTTGCCGACGCATCGAGGTCCATGACGAGGGGAAAGACGCCGGTCTCATTTGCTGGCAAGCGGCCCGACCATGCGAGTTCCCGCGCGCTCCCCTCGCCGGTGATCGAGACCGTCCACCCATCCTTCGCGGGCGGACGGACGGCCAGCACGGCGCGGGGAAGGCGCATGCGCACGCGCAGCGTCGCCGAGCCGTTGCATCCATGCGGCACGCGCAGCGCCGATTCGATCGTGCGGGCGAGCGGAATCTGCCGCTTCACGAACCCGACATGGGCCGCCGCGGGAAGCCCGCAGACGAGCAGAATGGCGCAGGCTCCGGGGAAAGCTGCAATGGCGCGCCTCATTTCATCTGCTCCCCCGACCAGCGTTTGCGCGACGCGGACACGTCGCTTGCGAGATTGTTCGACTGCTTACTATACTGGCTCGCGCCCTTTGCTAAACCCGGGGGCTCCGGACCGCCGTACAGCGAAGATACGGTCGACGGGGGAGGAAAACGATGAAGACCATGATCGCGTGCGCTGCGCTTGCGTCCATTGTTGCGACAGCCCTTCCCGCTATAGGCCAAGTCCAGCCGTCGACCCAGCTTGCCCTCGAAGAGCGCAAGAAGATCTATGCGCCGTGGACGCCCGACCAGCTTGCGCAGCGCCGCAAGGAGCAGGGCCTGAAAGGCCCCGGCCCGCAGCGGCCCGTTCCGCCGCCCGCCTTCCCGTCCTACCTGAAGGCTCCCGCGACCGTCGACGAACTCATGCCGCAGGCGCGCGCCGCGGCGCGGCAGACCGGCGGGCGCACGCCGCTCGGGCTCGCCCTGCCCGGCAAGAACATGGTGATCTTCATCGGCGAGATCCGCGACGCGTGGCCGAACATGATGGTTCAGGAAGCCGTCCGGCGCGCCCTCGAGGAGCGCGGCGTCAAGATCCAGATCGTCACGATGTGGGACGCGATGGGGCTTTCGGAAAGCCAGTTCAGGGAAGTGCGCGAAGCCCTGCGCGAGTACACGATCAGCGACGGCCAGAGGGAACTCGACAGCTTCTTCACGACGACGGGCCAGATGGTCGACTTCGAGAAGGGCCGCGCATGGGTGAAGGAACGCGACCCGGAGCTTTTCAAGGCCACGTGGCCTGACCTCGTCATTCCCGACCCGAAGCTCGCAGCCATCGCGCGCAATTACATCGCCCGGTCGTCCGACGCGGTGGTCGCCTGGCTCGACAAAAATCCGCAGATCGACTGGGTGATGTGGCGCGGCGCCAACCGCCCGAACACGCGCAAGGCCATGAAGCACCATGGCGAGAAGTTTCTCGGCAATTACACCTATCTCGACCTCTATGACCTGATGAGCCAGGTCCCCTCGTTTCCGGCTGACGTGTGGCGGCAGGTCGAGATGAAGCTGATCGAGCCGCTCGCCTTCGTGGAGCGCGCCGAAGTGACCGACCCGGAAGGGACCGCCTTCGGCTACGACCTCAAGGAAAGCGAGGCGCAGGCGTGGGCCGCGGGCGTCTACCAGCAGGGCCACCTCTACATGTTCCCGGCGCAGGCGACGGGCCGCTTCCCCTATTCAGTCGTCGAATATCCCGTGATGACCAGCAAGTACGTGCCCGGCGTCCTGCCGGAAGTTTCGGGCGTGATCGCATCGACGACGAGCCACGCGGCGACGCATCCGCGCGTCGAGGTGATCGTGAAGAACGGGCGCATTTCAGAGGTCAAGGGCGGCGGGCTGTATGGCGAGGGCATGCGCCTGCTGCAGCAATATCCCGGCACGCAGGACATGCAATGGCCCCATCACGAGAAGAAGGGCTATTGGTGGCTCTACGAGGCCGGGATGGGCACCAACCCGAAGTATTTCAAGCATCCGATCGAGGTGCTCGAAGGCATCAACCTTTCCGAGCGCAACGTCGCCGGCGTCATCCATTGGGCGTTCGGATCGGAAGCCGCGATGGGGCCCGACAAGATCGGCGAGTGGTCGGCGCAGAGCAAGGAATTCTCGGAGAAGAACGTCCTGCCGATGGGGCATTCGCTGCACCATCACAATCTGCTTCCCACCATGCAGGTGAAGATCCGCGAACTCGACCAGTGGATCACGCTGCTCGAGCACGGAGGGCTCGCCTCGTTCGAGGACGTGGGCGTGCGCGCGCTCGCATCGCGCTACGGCAATCCGAACGAAATTCTGCGACGCGACTACATCGCGCCCATGCCCGGCGTGAACATGCCCGGCAGCTACGACGAGTATGCGCGCAACCCCGGCGCCCATTGGGTGAACTGGGCGAAGAGCATCGAAAGCGGCCGATACCAGTATTTCAAACCCTGACGCCGCCCATGCGGGCGCACACTTCGATTTCAGGAGGAACGATGCACAAGACCACATCGCAGGCGCTTTGCAGGCGCGCGGCGGCGGCGATCGCCGTCTTCGGCCTCGCAGCGACCATGTCCACGGGCGTCCATGCGCAGGCTGGCGCCCCGATGGAGCAACGCAAGAGCGTCTACGCGCCGTGGTCGCCCGACCAGATGCCGCAGCGGCGCAAGGAACAGGGCCTGATCGGCCCCGGGCCGCAATCGCCTGTCACGGCCCCCGCGTTTCCCTCCTATCTGAAGAAGCCGACCTCGATCGAGGAATTGATGCCGCAGGCGCGCGCCGCCGTGCGCCAGACCGGCGGGCGCACGCCGCTGGGTCTCGTGCTGCCCGGCAAGACCCTGCTCATCGTCGTCGGCGAAATCCGCGAGGCGCGCCCGAACATGATGGTGCAGGAAGCCATCAAGCGCGCGATGGAGGAGCGCGGCGCCAAGGCGCGCGTGGTCACCACGTGGGAATTGCTCGGCGTCTCCGAGGAGGAGTACGTCAAGGTCCGCACCGCCCTGCGCGAGTCCACGATCTCGCGACGGCCAGCGTGAACTGGAATATTTCTTCACGGTCACGGGATTGATGCGCAAGCCCGAAGAGGGCCGCGAATGGGTGCGCAAGAACGATCCCGATCTCTACGAGGCCACATGGCCGACGCCGAAGATCGACGATCCCGAACTCGCCAAGCTCGCCGCGCGCTACACGGCCGGCATTCCGAAGGCGCTCGTGGCGTGGCTCGACAAGAACCCGGGAATCGACTGGATCGTCTGGCGCTCGGGCGGGCGCGGCAACACGCGCCGTCTGCTCGACCATCACGCCGACAAGTATCTGGGCAGCTACACCTACTTCGATCTCTACGACCTGATGAGCCAGGTGCCGGCGTTCCCGTCCGACGTGTGGCGGCAGGTGGAGACGAAGACGATCGAGTCGCTCGCCTTCGTCGATCGCGTCGAGGTCACCGATCCAGAAGGCACCGCGTTCGGCTACAACGTCTCGCCGGAGGAGGCCAAGGCCTGGTCTGAAGGCGTCTACCAGCAGGGACATCTCTACATGTTCCCGGCGCAGGGCACGGGGCGCTTCCCCTATTCGAAGATCGAATATCCCAAGCTCGGCGGCAATTACATCAAGCCGGTGCAGTCGGAAGTGACCGGGATCATCGCATCGACGACAAGCCACGCCGCAAGCCATCCGCGCGTCGAGATCCACGTGCGCAACGGGCGCATCTCGGAGATCAAGGGCGGCGGCCTTTATGGCGAGGGCCTGCGGCTGCTGCAGAACTATCCGGGCACGCAGGACAAGCAATGGCCGATGACGTCGAAGCCCGGCTATTGGTGGCTCTATGAAGCGGGCATGGGCACCAACCCGAAATACTTCAAGCACCCGGCGGAGGTGCTCGAAGGCATCAATCTCTCCGAGCGCAACGTCGCCGGCATCGTCCATTGGGCGTTCGGCACGGAAGTCGCCGATGGGGCCGGACAAGCCCGGCGACTGGGACGCCGCGACCATCGCGTTCTCGGAACAGAACGCTCTGCCGATGGGCCATTCGATGCACAACCACAACACGCTGCCGACATTCCAGGTGCGCATCCGCGAGCTGGACCAGTGGGTGACGCTGGTCGAGCACGGCGGCCTGAAGTCGCTCGAGGACGTGGGCGTGCGCGCGCTCGCCTCGCGCTACGGAAATCCGGCGCAGATCCTCGCGCGCGATTACGTGACCGCGCTGCCGGGCATCAACGCGCCGGGAAGCTACGACGAGTACGCCCGCCATCCCGGCGCCTATTGGGTGAAATGGGCCGAGAGCATCGAGGCGGGCAATTACCCGTTCTTCAAACCGTGAGCGCGGTCGCAAGCCACGAGGCAGTTGGTTCGCATGCGTCCGGCCGCACGGTGCGCCTCGCCGGCGTGTCGAAGACCTATGAGACGCAGGCCGCGCGCATCACCGCGCTCGAGAAGATGAACTGGTCCATCGGCGGCGGCGAGGCGGCGGCGCTGATGGGTCCGTCCGGCTGCGGCAAGACGACGATCCTCAACCTGCTGGGCGGAATGGACCGTCCCAGCGAGGGCGAGATCTGGGTCAACGGCGAGAACGTCGCGGCCATGAACGAGCGCCAGCTCGAGGTCTATCGACTTCGCAAGGTCGGCTTCGTCTTCCAGTTCTTCAACCTCATCCCGAGCCTGTCGGCCATCGAGAATCTCGAGCTGCCGATGCTGCTGGCCGGCGTGAACGCCGATGAGCGGCGCGGCAGGGCTGAAGGCCTGCTCGACACCGTTGGCCTCAAGGCGAAGGGCTTCAAGCGGCCAGAGGAATTGTCGGGCGGCGAGCAGCAGCGCGTGGCCGTGTGTCTCGCGCTGGTGAACGATCCGCCGATCATCCTCGCCGACGAGCCCACCGGCAACCTCGACTCCCACAACGCGAAGGTCATCTCGTCGATGCTCATCGACCTTGCGACGAGCCGCGGCAAGACTGTCCTCGTCGCCTCGCACGATCCCAAGGTCGTCGAGCAATTCCCGCGCGTGTACCACATGCGTGACGGCGCCATTCAGCAGGTGACCTGACGTGCATGATCGAGCGGGCAGTTTGCAGGACACCGATCTGAAACGGCGCAATCTGGAAGTGAAGATGCGATGGCCCGTGCTGGCGATGCTGTTCCGCGTCGTTGGCGCGCGGGTCTTTCTCACCTTCTGCCTCGTCTCCTTCCTCGTCGTGTTCCTGCTCGCCGCCGTCAACGTGACCTCGCGCCACGCGATGCAGCGGTACGTCGACGACCAGGTGAAGCGCGTGCCGTGGGACGTGTCGGTCTACCAGACCGCCGACGTGCCGCAGGCGGGCAACGTCCACGACAACATCGTCAAGACGCGCGGCGTCTCGCAGGCCGAGCGCCTTTATTTCCTGCGCACGATACCGCCCTTCTCCGTCATGCCCGTCATCGATGGCCAGCAATTGCGAACGCCCTGGCTTTCGATCCTGACCGCGACCGATCCCTCGCTCATTCCCCCCGATATTCGTCCTGCCGGCGGCGAGGCGGTCGTCGTCCTCGTCGGCTCCAAGGGGCAGATGGGCGACGCATTCCTGAAGCTGCAGAACCGCAAGCAGTTCGAACTCGTGGTGCAGCCGAAGGATCGCGAGCTCGAGGTCGACGACGCGCACAAGCATCCACTCGGCGTGCTGACGATCCGCACCGGGATCGAACGCGTCATCCGCATCGACTCCACCGAACTCAATCGCTGGTATCTTGAACAGACGAGTTCGCCCACTTTGGTGCCCGAACTTGGCATGATCCTCGTGCTGCCGTGGGATCCCTCTCTGATCCTCAAGTTCGACGCGGTCTCGCGCGGGTTCATGCACGAACACGGACACGCCGACATCCACGGGAATCCGGGCGAGTATTTCCCCGAGATCATTCATCTGGCCAAACTCGACAGGCCGAACATCGTCTCGGGATGGGACGTGGAAGGATCGCTCACGCGCATCATCGCCGCTGGCAGCAGGCTCACCGACGGCGTGCAGGACCAGACCGCCGCGGCGGCGGTCGATCACAACCTCGGCACGATGTTCATCCGCATGAACGACATCGCCAAGAAGATCGCGCTGATCAGCCTGCTCGTCTCGCTGCCGCTGCTGCTCATGGCCGGCGTGCTTCTGGCCAACCTGTCCGGGCTGCTCATGCTGAACGAGCGCCGCAAGCTGGGCCTCCTTCGGCTGCGCGGAACTCCCGGTCGGCTCATCGCCACGACGATGCTCGTCGCGATCGCGGCGGGCGGGCTTGCCGGCGGCGTCGCAGGCGGCGTGCTCGGCACGCTTGTTCCGCTGCTGATCTACTACGGCGGCCTGCCCTCGCTCGCGCTGATTTCGAAAATACAGGACCCCGTCGCGCTGTGCGTGTTCATCATCGTGGGCGTCGCGATCGCGCTGATGGTCGGCCGCCGCTTCGTGCGCGAGGCCTCGCGGGTGTCTCCGCTGCAGGCCTCGCGGCGCGTCGAGGGCGGCGAGTTCGACGGTGCGCAGGTTCGCTTCGGCGTGCTGCAATTCCTCGCGCTGCTCTTCGGCGGCGCCAAGGTCGCCGGGTGGATCGCCAACGCTTCCCTGACGACGTTCGTGGCGAAGCCATGGGCCGCCGACCTCGATCGCACGCTGGATTTCGTCGCGTTTCCGCTGTTCATCTACGGGCTGGTGACGCTCATCGCCTCGCGCAAGCGGCTGATGGCGGCGCTGATGACGCCTGTCGCTTCGCTCCTCGCCGGGCCGCTGAAGGACGTCGCGATCAAGCACATGCAGATCAGGCGGCATCGCGCGGCGAGCTTCCTTCTGATCGTCGGCCTCATGGCGAGCCTCGCGCTGTATCCGACCGTGATGACCGCGGTGTTCGACAACAAGACGGAGCGCGGCGCGCGCATCCAGCTCGGCTCCGACCTGCAGTTGTCGATCAACGCGCTCGACCTCATGCCGCCCGAAGCGCAGGCGCGCGGCGGATTGCGCGAACGCCTCGAAACGCTGCGCCAGAAGCTCGATCCGATGATCGCGCGCATAGAGGGCGAGCCCGGCGTGCGCCGCGTCTCGTACCTCGTCGAAGGTCTCGTCGAAGGCCTGTTCATGCCGGATCGCGGCTTCTCAGGATTGCCGATGTATCTCGTGCCCGAGCCGGCGCGCCATCTGGAGGCGACGTATTCCGAGGCCGCGCTCGGCAAGGGCGACGACTTCGCCGCGATCCTGAAACACCTGAACCAGGGCCGCATCCTCGCTTCCGCGCCCGTCGCCGCGTTCTACAAGAAGGCGCAGGGCGAAGCGATGCCCGTCGGCCGCATGACCGACGGCAAGCTGCAGCGCATGCCCTATGGCGGCGCCCTGCACTTCCTGCCCGGCGTTCCGCTGCGCACGGTCAATGACCGCGAAGGCTTCGTCGCGGCGCGCGTCGACTATCTCAATCACCTCTTCACGAACGCGCCCTATCTCATCGGCGCACAGAACGAAAAGGCCCTCGCCGATCTCGACGTGCTGGTGCCGCGCATCATCGTGTCGGTGGCGGCCCAGCGCGGCGCGGATGCGGCGGACCTGCGCAGGCGCGTCATTGCCGCGTCAGGCGTCGAGCCGCTCGATGTGCGCGATATCTCCTCGGAGATGACCCGCCTTGGAAGCGACATGTACATCTACCTCGCGCGGCAGAACGTCCAGATCTATCTGCTCGGCGGATTCCTGCTGGCGCTCATCGGCATCTACGCGGTCGCCTATGCAAACTATCTGGAAGACCGGCGAACGCTCGGCCTGCTGCGCGTCCGCGGCGCCGGGCCCGCCGACGTGGTGCGCTTCTTTCTTCCCAACGTGCTCGGACCCTCGATCGTCGGCCTCGTCATCGGCGGCGGCGTCGCGCTGCTCGTCGGCTACGGCATCACCAAGCTCATCTGGGAACTGCGGCAATTGGAGACCGTGCTGAACTACCTGCCGACGCGGCTGGCTGTCTCGTGGGAGACCGGCGCCGTCGCCGCCATCCTCGCACTGGTTCTTGCAGGCATCGTGTTCGTCTTCGCGCGATGGATATTTGCAAAGACCGCGCGCCAGGGTCTGCTCGAAGGCTAGCGCCTATTTACTCACCGCCTCGAGCCAGCGCTTCATCATCTGGATCTCGCCCTCCTGGTGGGCGATGATCTCCTGCGCGAGCCGCCGCACTTCGGGACGCACGCCGTCCTTGAGCAGGACTTTCGACATGTCGATGGCGCCCTCGTGATGCGGGATCATCTGCGCGAGGAAATCGCGGTCGGGATCGCCGGTGAGCGGTACAGCCGACATGCGCTCGCTCATGGTTGACTGCGCGGCCTGAAGGGCTTTGGACGCCGCCATGCCGCGCTCACGGTCAATGGCGACCTTGGAGTCCCCCGGCGACAAAGGCGCCGTGAAACCCTGCCCCTGCGTGAAATGTTCCTGCAGCGCAGCGATGACGCGCTCGTTGCCGCGCTGCGCTTCGGCGCGCGCCAGCCGCAGTTCGCGGGCGAGTTCGTCGATACGCCGCTCCAGCCGGCTTGCCTCCGAGCCGGTGTCCGTGCAGGCCCCCAGCGCCAGCGCGAGAGCGACGGCGCCGACCCTTGGCAAGCTCGCGGATTTTTCCCTGGCGGCCATCGCAATCCTGTCCCCTCCCCGCGGCCAGCCTTCGATGAGCCGGCTGTTTGCGGCGCTCAAATGTTAGTTGCAGGCCTGCGGAAGCGCAACCTGCGGCAGGGGGTAGAGGTTGCCGCGCGCTGTCGCTGCGGCTCGCGACGTTGCTACGCGAAGTGCGCAAAGTGCGCGGTCTTCGCGTCGATCGAGGCGCGCCCCTGAGCCATGCGGACTCCAGCGAGCGGTTGCACGCGCTTGGCGGTTCGTCCTATGCTTGTTCAACTAAAATGCGCGTAATGACACGCTGAGGAGGAAACCGGATGGATCGGCTGAAACAGGCGGCGCGCCTTCTCGTCGCAAGTATGGCTTTGATCAGCCCGGCCGCCGCGCAGACCAGCGCCGCAGACTTCTACAAGGGACGGCAACTGACGATCATCGTCGGTTTTCCGCCGGGCGGCGGTTACGACGTCTACGCGCGCGTCATTTCGCGCCACATGAGCCGGCATCTGCCTGGCTCTCCGACGATCGTCGTTCAGAACATGCCGGGCGCGGGCAGCATGAATCTCGCCAACCACATGTACGCCGTTGCGCCAAAGGACGGAACGGTGATCGGCAGCGTGGAATCGGGCGTTCCCTTCGAATATTTCTATGCCGGGAAAGGCGTGCGCTTCGATCCCTTGAAGTTCGCGTGGATCGGCGGCGTGAACGAGGATACGTCGACGTGCGGCGTCTGGCACACCTCGCCCGTGAAGAATTTCCTCGACCTTCGGACGCACGAAGCGCCCTTCGCGGGCACCGGGCCCGCCGCGCCGCCCGAAGTCGAATCCAAGGTCAGCAACGACGTCCTCGGCGCCAGGATAAAGCTCATTCTCGGCTATCGCGGATTGGGCGACGTGTACGCGGCCATCGAGAAGGGCGAACTCGAAGGCTCCTGCGGCATAACATGGTCTTCCGTCACCGCTGTTAAGCCCGACTGGCTGCGGGAGGGCAAGTGGCGCACGATCGTTCAGATCGCCGGCAAGCGGCACAAGGAGCTTCCCGACGTTCCGCTTCTCACGGACTTCGCCGCCAACGAGTCCGACCGGCAGGTTCTCGAACTGGTTGCGCTGCCCAACCTCACGGGCCGCCCTTACATGGCGCCGCCGGAAACGCCGGCCGATCGCGTGCGCGCGCTGCGCGAGGCCTTCAGCGCCACCATGAAGGATCAGGGCTTCCTTGCGGACGCGGCGCAGGCGAAACTTCCCATCGATCCTGTTTCGGCCGAGCGCATCGAGCAGATTCTCGCAGACGCCGCGAAAATGCCGAAGGACGCGATCGCGCGCATGGCGAAGTCCCGACAGTGAAAGCATCCATGTCTCATGAGATCGCAGCGCGGCGCCTGATCGGCGACATCGAAATCATCGCACTGACCGACGGGCTGTTGCCGACGGACACCGACAAGGCGATCGGCCTCGATACCGCGGAGTGTGTACAACTCAGTGGCCATCCACACGGGGAGACGTTCACGATCTCGGTCAACGAATACGTGGTTCGCACCGGCGGCAAGACGCTTTTGATCGACGCGGGGGCGGGCTCGCGCTCCTATCCCGGCGTCGGGCTGTTGCCCCAGAACCTGCGCAGGGCGGGCTTTTCTCCCGAGTCCATCGACGCGGTTCTTCTCACGCACCTGCACAGCGATCACATGCACGGGCTCGTGGATTCAGACGGCGCCGCCACATATCCCAACGCCGAACTCGTGCTGCACGAGGCCGAGGCGAACTTCTGGCTGGACAAGGCGCCGACGGGCAATGCGCGGGTCGATCGCAACCTGCCGTTGGTGGAGCGCAACACACGGCCCTATCGCGAGCGCCTCCGGATCGTCGGCGATCAGGAGATATTCCCCGGCGTATCGGGGCGCCTGTCGGCGGGCCATACGCCCGGACACACGACCTGGCGCATTGCATCGGGGCGCGAACAGGCGCTGATGTGGGGCGACACGGTCCATTTCGAGACGATCCAGATTCCGCGTCCGGAGGTGGCGGTAACCTACGACATGGACGCGCAAGCGGCCGCCAGCGCCCGGCGGGCGATCTTCGACATGTGCGTGGCGGAGCAGCTCCTGATCCTTGGAGCGCACATCACCTACCCCGGCTTCGGCCGCCTGGAGCGCCGCGGCGCCGGATACGCGCTCACGTCCGACGCGTAGCAGCGGCTGCGGGCGCGACACGGCTTGCAAACGGCGGGACTGCCCGCCGGGCGCGCCGTCAAACCGTTGATTGTGCAGGGCCTTCTCGCTGGCAGGAGTGGAGGGACTCGAACCCCCAACCCCCGGTTTTGGAGACCGGTGCTCTAACCAAATTGAGCTACACTCCTGCGGCCCCGGCGCGCTGCGCCGGAACGCGCTCTCTCTCCCACAAGAGAGGAGGGGAAGCAAGGGCGCTGCCGCCCTTCCGGGCCTGAAAGCCGGCCTTTAAGACCACGTTCAAGCCTGGCGGCGATGATGTGCCCGTTTCAGCCGTCCCTTTTTCCGCAAGGCCATTGTGAACGCCCCGATTTCGCCCGCGCCCTTTCCGGCTTCCGGCGCGCCCGTCCCGGCCCTGTCGCCGCGCAGGATCGCCGTCTATGCCATCCTCGCCGGCCTGTTTGTCTGGCTGCCGCCCCTGACGCTGGCGATCCGTGAATGGGACACGCTGGCCGCGCGCCTGCTCCTCGGGCCCGATTACCTCAGCTTCTTCGCGGCCTCGCTGATGACGCTCGATGGCGCCTCAGCGCGCGTTTACGACATCGCGGCGCACGAGGCCGTGCAGAAGGGGCTGTTCCCGCAAAGCGGCTACAGCTGGTTCTTCTATCCCCCGGTCTATCTGCTCGTCTGCTGGCCGCTGGCGTTCGCGCCGTATTTCGTCTCGCTGGGCGCGTGGCTGGCCGCGACCTTCACAGCCTATGTCGCAGATGGCGCGGCGCATGGCGCCCGCCAGCGTGGGCGTCGCGCCGTTCATCGCCTTCCCGGCGGTGATGATGAACGCCACCCATGGGCAGAACGCGTTCCTCACCTGCGCGCTGATGGGCGCCGGGATCATGTGCCTGACGAGCCGGCCTGTCGTCGCAGGCGTGCTGTTCGGGGCGCTCGCCTTCAAGCCGCAGATCGGCATTCTCATCCCGGTGCTGCTGATCGCGGGCGGTCACTGGCGCGCATTCGGCGCCGCCTCCGTCACCGTCGTCGCGCTGTGCGCCGCGTCGCTGGCGATCTTCGGCGCGGGGACATGGAGCGCCTACATCGCCGCGCTGCCCGAAGCGCGCCGCGTGCTGGAAGACGGCGTGTTCGGTCACGAGAAGTTCCAGAGCGTCTTCGCCATGCTGCGTATCGCTGGCGCTTCCGCGGCGGCGTCCTACGCAACGCAGAGCGTCGTCGCAATCACTGTGGCGGGCCTGCTCGCGTATGTCGCGCATCGGAGCCGCGACGCGCTCGCCTGCGGTGCGCTGCTGTGCGCGGGCGCGGCGCTCGTGACGCCCTTCATCCTGCGCTACGACCTCATGCTGCTGGCGATCCCGCTGATGTGGCTGGCGCGCGACGCGCAGCGCACGCCGCTGCGCTGGCCCGAAGCGATGACAGCGTCGTGCGCCTTCCTGCTGCCGCTCGCGCCGCTGGATTTCACCGACGCCACAGGCGTGCTGATCGCGCCATTGGTGATCGCCGCGCTGTTTGTCGCAGTCATGCGGCGCGTTATGGACGGCGCCAACGAAAAAGGGGAGCCCGAAGGCTCCCCCGATAGATCGCAAATCGCGTTCGATCACTCGATGATGGACGCAACAACACCTGCTCCGACCGTGCGGCCGCCTTCACGGATGGCGAAGCGCAGCTTCTCCTCCATGGCGATCGGAACGATCAGGGCGACTTCCATCGTCACGTTGTCGCCCGGCATCACCATCTCGGTGCCTTCCGGCAGCGACACGATGCCCGTCACGTCCGTCGTGCGGAAGTAGAACTGCGGACGATAGTTGGTGAAGAACGGCGTGTGGCGGCCGCCCTCGTCCTTGGTGAGGATGTACGCCTCGGCCTTGAACTTGGTGTGCGGCTTCACGGAGCCGGGCTTGCAGAGAACCTGGCCGCGCTCGACGTCCTCGCGCTTGGTGCCGCGCAGGAGGCAGCCGACGTTGTCGCCAGCCTGCCCGAGTCGAGCAGCTTGCGGAACATCTCGACGCCCGTCACCGTCGTCTTGATGGTCGGCTTCAGGCCGACGATCTCGACTTCCTCGCCCACCTTCACGATGCCGCGCTCGACGCGACCCGTGACAACCGTGCCGCGGCCCGAGATCGAGAACACGTCTTCGACCGGCATCAGGAAGGGCTGGTCGATCGGACGCTCCGGCTGCGGAATGTACGCGTCGACCGTCTCCATCAGCTTCAGGACCGCTTCGCGGCCCTTCTCCGGATCGCGGTCTTCGAGCGCGCACAGCGCCGAGCCGCGCGTGATCGGAATGTCGTCGCCGGGGAAGTCGTACTTCGAGAGAAGCTCGCGCACTTCCAGCTCGACGAGGTCGAGCAGTTCGGGATCGTCGACCATGTCGACCTTGTTCAGGAACACAACCAGCGCGGGAACGCCGACCTGGCGGGCGAGAAGGATGTGCTCGCGCGTCTGCGGCATCGGGCCGTCGGCCGCCGACACCACGAGGATCGCGCCGTCCATCTGCGCCGCGCCCGTGATCATGTTCTTCACGTAGTCGGCGTGGCCGGGGCAATCGACGTGCGCGTAATGGCGCGCCTTCGTCTCGTACTCGACGTGCGCCGTCGAGATCGTGATGCCGCGAGCCTTCTCTTCCGGCGCCTTGTCGATCTGGTCGTAGGCCGTGAACGTCGCGCCGCCCGTCTCCGCCAGGATCTTCGTGATCGCGGCCGTCAGAGACGTCTTGCCATGGTCAACGTGACCAATCGTGCCGATGTTGCAGTGCGGCTTATTGCGTTCGAATTTTTCCTTCGCCATGGCCCTGTTCCGAATTGCTGGTTCAAGCTTCCGCACGGCTGCGGAAAAGCCGCGGTTCGATAGGCAATTTCGGCGCAATCCGCAAGGGCGCCCGGACCGAAACCGGCCTCAGCCCCTGCCCGCCGCCCGCTTGAGCCTGACGACCGCCAGGTCCAGCGCCGCCAGGAAAGCGGAGCGGTCGCGGGGCGAAAAGGGCCTCGGCCCCCTCGTCTGCTCCCCGAAAGAGCGCAGATCGCTCATGAGGTTGCGGGTGGCCAGCGCCATGCCGATGGCCGCCTCGTCGAAGGCCCGGCCGTTGGGCGCGAGCACGGTCGCCCCGGCTTTCACGCAGCGGTCGGCCAGCGGCACGTCCGCGGTCACGACCACGTCGGTCGGCCCGGCCCGCTCGGCGATCCAGTCGTCGGCGACGTCCGGCCCGGCGGGCACGATGACGCGCTCGATCATCGGATCGCGGGGCACGTTCATGAAGGCGTTGGAGACCACGAACGTCTTCAGGCCGTGGCGCGCGGCCACCTTGTAGGCCTCGTCCTTCACGGGACAGGCGTCGGCGTCGATGAAAATGCGGATCTCGCTCATGGGCGCTTTGTGGCGCGTCATGCCGTTCACGTAAAGGAGATCGCGTCTCACGGAAGCCGCCTTGTCAGAACTCCCTCCCGGGCGCACACTTTCCTCACCGCTCACAGAGGCGGACATTCAGGGAGGCGCCGATGACGCGTTTCGCATCCGCATGCCGTTTTCTTCTGGCGAGCGCCGCCGCGTCGGCCGCGCTTCTTTCCAGCGCACAGGCGGAAGACAAGGCCTATTACCAGGGCAAGACCGTTCGCATGATCGTTGGTTCGGGACCGGGCGGCGGCTACGACGTGTTCTCGCGCATGATAGCGCCCTACCTCTCGCGCGTGCTGGGCACGACCGTCGTCGTGGAGAACCAACCCGGCGCGGGCGGGCTCACGGCTCTGAACAGGCTCTACGCCGCGCCGCCCGACGGCTATTTGTTGTCGCTATCCAACGGCACGGGCGCAGCCTTCGCGCAGATCACCGGACAGAAGGGCGTTCGCTACGACCTGACGAAGTTCAGCTATCTGGCGACTGTCGGCGCGCCGCCCGCCCTTTGGCTCGTCGCGCCCGAATCGCCGATCAGGACCGTGGAGCAGGCGCTGGCGACGAAGCAGAAATGGCGCTGGGCGGCGTCGGGCTCGACGTCCGGACTGGCGACGGGCGCTGCGTTCGCCTGCGAAGCCCTGAAGATGCAATGCCAGATCGTGGCCGGATACACGGGCTCCAACCAGGCGGCGCTCGCAGTGACGCGCGGCGAGATGGACGCGATCAACCTGCCCGAATCCTCCGCCAACCATTTCGTGCGCACGAAGCAGAATGCCGCGATCGCGACGATGGGACGGGTCAAGTCGCGCTTCTTCCCCGATCAGCCGACGATCTTCGAGGCCGTGAAACTCGACCCGGAGGCCGAGTGGCTGTTCGATTTCTACGACAACATCAGCAATCTGGGCCGCATCATGGTGGCCGCGCCGAACATGCCCGCCGCGCGGCTCGCGCACCTGCAGGCCGTGGTGAAGGAGACGCTCGCCGATCCGCAGCTCATCGCCGAAGGCGAGAAGGCGGAGCGGATCATCGAATATCTCGGCCCTGCCGAAACCCTGCAGAACGCGCGCAAGGTGATCAGCGAGGTGACGCCGGAGCAGAAGGCTCGCATCATCAAGATCCTCGAGAGCGCGGGCAGCGACTAGTTGCTTCTCATGAGCAGCTGGGAGCGCGGTTCGGCGCTGCGCTCCGGGAAATAAATAGCTCTATTAAAAATCTTACTTGATTTCCGGACCAGAAGGCGCAGGATGTCATGCGCTTCCAAACCATTTAAGTAGAGTTCTACTTGGCCGCCGCTCTTTCGCGTCGGGTCTGGCCGCGCGTCTTGCTGCAATGGGTCTCCCTCCCGGAGGTTAGCCATGCGTAAGCCTGCAACGATCGCCTTCCTCTCCGCCCTCGTCCTCGCCTTCAGCGTTGGATACGCCCTCACCCACAGAACCGACATGACGCCGCTCGCCATGGCCTCCACCATGGACGTCAACGGTCTTCACGTTGAACACACGAGCCTGCCGATCGAAAGCTGGGACGCTTTCTGAGCCTGGCCCACCGGACCTCTCTGTTCCCGCCTATCAAGCCAGCGGTCCTCTCGCCCGCTGGCCTTGATGCGTGCAGGCTCGAGGCGCCGGCGCCATCCAAATAACACGTAATATAACGGGCAAAAATAACCTGCCCGGACTGGAACGACGGACCATTGTCCTCGTTGTTGGTCAGGCGTTATCCCTCAATGCGATCTGGAAGGCCGGCCGGAAGGCTGGAGCGCGGAACAGGGCGAACGCCGTCCTCATGGCGTACAGAGCGGCGTGTGCGTATGGACCAGAGTTCCGGTCAACGGATCCCGGACAGGCTCCAGGATGGCGACAAATGGAGCGAGCGCGTCTCGCTGGGAGAGCGCGTCCGCAAATACGGGATCATCCTGATCTTCGCAGGGCCGCTCTATCTTGCCGCGGGCGCAGGCGGCGAGACGATCGGCGCGGCGATGACCGGCGAGCAGGGACTGCACAACCTGCTTCCCGCGGGACTTGCGATGTACATCCTGCACCGGTGCTTTTGGGACTGACCGCGACGCGCGGCCTCAGCCGACTTCCTTCACCACATACCGCCGCCCGAGGCCGACCAGAAGCGATCCCGCGACCAGCGTTGCGGTGAGCGCAAGGAACAATGGCCAGTAGAGCGCGGCGTAGGTGAAGAGTTCGAGAAACATCTGCGGGCCGGTGTGCTCGCTGTTCCACAACTCGATCAACATGAACGCGACAGGCGCCACCAGGCAGCCGATGATGAGCGCCACGATCACGCGCTCCTTCACATCGCGGCCCATGAGGCCGATGAGGATGCAGACCCCGGCAATCATGACGAAATCGAGCATGCGCCGCCTCCCTCCCGACTCAGCTGGCAGGGGAGCATTCTATCGCGATCGGGGAAGAGCCCAAGCGAGCGCTGCGATAGGCGCAGTCGGCGCGGCGGTGGCGTCGGGAGGGCTAAAGAGGGATTGGAGCGGGTGAAGGGAATCGAACCCTCGTATTCAGCTTGGAAGGCTGCTGCTCTACCATTGAGCTACACCCGCGTGCGGCCCTCCATATGCAACGGTTCGGGCCGGGATTCAATGCCCGGGGCGGGAAGATCGCGCGGTTGCGCCCCGCCTCGGCAACGCGCAGGATTGCGCGGCGCGTGATCCAAGCCACTGATTTTACGATGAGGGCGCGGGCGGGCGCGTCAGGCGTTCGAACCGTCGCACGAGCAGCGCGGCGTAGACGACCAGCGAAATCGTCAGGCCCATCCACACCCCGACCGTGCCGAACCCTGCCGTGAAGCCGAGCCCCCAGGCCGCGGGAAAACCCACGCCCCAGAAGCTGACGAGCGCGAAGATGAAGGGCACGCGCGTGTCGTTGAGGCCGCGCAGCGCGCCGGCGCCGACCGTCTGCAGGCCGTCGAAGATGAAGAAGCTCGCGGCGACGAGCAGAAGGGTCGACGCAAGCGCGAGCGTGTCCTGCGCGGGCGAGGCGAAGCCGAGGAAGGCTTGCGGGATGAGGTGGCGCGTCAGCACGATCATGAGCGTCATGGCGCACATGAACGCCAGCGCCAGGCCCAGCGCGATGAAGCCGGCGCGCCGCGCGCTGGCCATGTCGCCGCGCCCCAGCGCCTGGCCGACGCGCACGGTCGCCGCCATCGAGATGCCGAACGGCGCCATGAAGATCACCGCCGCGGTCTGCAGCGCGATCTGATGGGCGGCAAGCTCCATGACGCCGATCATGCCGACGAGCAGCGAGGCGGCGCCGAAGAGGCCGAATTCAAGAAAGAAGGTCGCCGAGATCGGCAGGCCGATGACGAGCAGGCTGCGCATGAGCGGCCAGTCCCAGCGCCAGAAATGGCCGAGGACACGGTACTTCTTGAACGGGCGCTGCGTCGCCGCCACCCACAGCGAGACTGCGAGCATGACGACATTGACGATGGTCGTGGCAAGGCCGGCGCCCAGAAGATCGAGCCGTGGAAGCCCGAACGCGCCGTGGATGAGGCCATAGGCGAGCAGCGCGTTCACGGGAACGGCCGCGAGCATGATGTTGAGCGCGGGTTCGGGCCTGTTCACCGCGCCCATGAAGCCGCGGATCGCGATGAAGGCCCAGCCGGGCGCAAGGCTCCACGCGAGCCCGTGCAGATATCGGGCGGCAAGACGCGCCGTCTCTTCCTCCTGCCCCAGCAGCACGAGCATCTCGTAGCCGTAGAGCGTCGCGAACGTCATCGGCACGCCGGCGAAGGCGGAGGCCCAGAGGCCCACGCGGAGCGCGGCGCGCACGCCTTCCGCATCGCGCGCGCCGAACGCCTGCGCGGCGAGCGGGGCGACCGCGGAAACGAGCCCGGCCCCGACGACGAAGGTCGCGAACAGGATCGTGTGCGCGAGCGAGGCCGCCGCCATCACCTTGTCGCCCAGCCGGCCCAGCAACGCGAGGTCGGTCGTCATCATCGCGATCTGGCCGAGCTGCGTCAGCGCCATCGGCCATGCGAGCCGAAGCGTGTCGATGATATCGGCGCGCAGCGAACGGGGCCTTGCGATGCGGTCCGGGGCTGCGGGCGGGCGCAGTGAAACTTCGCTCATGCGCGCCTTCTAGACGAAAGATGCGACTATTGCGCGGCCTATCACGCGAGCTTGAGCGGCAGCCGCTGGCGCACCGTGTCGATCTCCGCCCATGGGTCCTTGCGGCGCCTGGCCAGCAGCGCGGGGACCGTGCGCACGTTGAACGCGGCTGGATCGAGCCCGCGCTTCACCTCGCTCCAGTCCACCGGCATGGCGACGGGCGCCCCGGCGCGCGCACGCGGCGAATAGGGCGCGACCGCCGTGGAGGTGGGGTCATTGCGCAGGTAGTCGATGAGAATGCGTCCCTTGCGCTCGGCGATGGAGATGCGCGTGAGGTAGCGATCCGGCGAGGCCTTCGCCATCGTATCGGCCAGGGCCTTCGCGAACCGCTTGGTCTGCGCCCAGTCCGCGCGGCGCTCCACGGGAGCCACCACGTGCAGGCCCTTGCCGCCGGTCGTCTTGCAGAAGGAGACGAGGCCGATCCGCTTCAGCGCATCGCGCACCTCGTGCGCGGCCTCGATCACATCGTCGATGCCAAGCCCCTCGCCCGGATCGAGATCGAAGATCACGCGGTCGGGCCTGTCGGGGCGGTCGATGCGCGCGCCCCAGGGATGGATCTCGAGCACGCCAAGCTGCGCGAGGCCGACAAGCTCGCGGCCCTCCGTCAGGTAGAGATAGGCGCCCGAGTCCTCGAAGCCCTCGATCGGGATTTCCTTGAGCGAGCCGCCGAGCCCCGCGCCCGCGTGGCGCTGATAAAAGCATTTCTTCGCGCGCCCGGCGGGGCAGCGCACCAGCGTCAGCGGGCGGCGCGCCACGTGCGGCAGCATCGCGTCCGCCACGCTCGCCAGATAAACCGCGAGGTCGCGCTTGGTGACGCCCTGCTCGGGATAGAGCGTCTTTTCCGGATGGGTGAGGCGCACGCCCGCAAGAAGCGCTTCAACGTTGGAGCGAACGCCTGCAGCCTCAATCATGTGGCGAGCTCCGAGAGCAGCCGCGCGGCCTTCGCGGGCCTGATCTGATCCATCTTACACTGGGCGGGCGCCTTGTCCGGGCGCCATCGCACGAAGGCTGCGCCGTGGCGCATGCGGTCTGCGGTCACCTGATCGAAGCGCACCTCGACCACGAGCTTGTGCTTCAGCGGCGTCCATTCCGCCGAACGGCCCGTGCTCCAGCGACTGGGGCCGCCGGGCGCCTTGCCCGTGAAGCCGGGACCGCCCGCGAGCTTCTCGACCTTCTTCGTCAGCGCCGGCCTGTCGCGATCGGCGATACCGGAGACGAAGCCCACGTGATTGAGAAGCCCCTCGTCGTCGAAAAGGCCCAGCAGCAGCGAGCCGATCTGGTCCGAGCCGGTGGCGTAGCGAAATCCGCCGACGACGCAATCGGCGGTTCGCAGCTGCTTCACCTTGATCATGGCGCGCTCGCCCGGCCTGTAGGGCGCATCGAGGCGCTTGGCGATCACGCCGTCGATGGCGCCGCCGGAGCGCTCCAGCCAGCGCAGCGCCTTCGCTGGATCGTGCGTACATGCAGAGAGCTTCAGCACGTCGCGCGATGGGGCGCTCTCCACCAGCGACTCGAGCGCCGCGCGGCGCCGCGCGAGCGGCTTTTGCGCGAGTTCGCCGGCCTTCTGCGTATAGAGCGCATCGAACGCGATGAGCTGCGCAGGCGTCGCCTCGCTCAGCTTGCGGATGCGGCTCGCCGCCGGATGCAGGCGCATCTGCAGCGCGTCGAACGAGAGCGCGCCATCGAGCCGGATCGCAAGTTCGCCGTCGATGACGAAATCGCCGCAGCTCACGGTCTCCAGCGCCGCCACGACCTCGGGGAAATAGCGGCCCAGCGGCTTGCCCGACTTGGCGCGCAGGTCGACTCCGGCCGCGCTGCGGAAAGCGAGGCAGCGAAATCCGTCCCATTTGGGCTCGTATTGCCAGCCTTCGCCGCGGGGCAGTTCATCGGCGAGAAGCGCCTCCATGGGCTCGGTCGCGATATCGACCGGCAAGTCGCCGCCCCTGCGCTCAATCGCCATTGCGCCTGCTCCGCTCGATCCGCCTTCAACCGCCGGCCGGTAAGTGCAACCCGCGCGGCGCCAGCGAGTTCGCACTGCGGCGCTGGCCTTGTCCGGCCCCTCAGGGGGCTGTACCAAGGTGCGCGCGTTTAAATCTTCGGGGATATTGCATGCCGTTAATCCTTCCGGTCATCATGTGCGGCGGATCGGGGACGCGCATGTGGCCGCTCTCGCGCGAAAGCTATCCCAAGCAATTCCTGCCGCTGCTGGGCGAGCGTTCGAGCTTCGAGGAAGCCCTGCGCATGCTGGCGCGCCCGTCCATCTTCGCGCCTCCCATCGCGATCTCGAACCGGGACTATCGCTTCCTCGTCGGCGAGCAGATGCAGAAGGCGGGAGTCGAGGGCGAGATCGTTCTCGAACCCATGCGGCGCGACTCCGGCCCGGCGGTCGCCGTGGCGGCGGAGATTGCGTTCCGCCGCGCGCCCGACACCGTCGTCGCGATGCTGGCCGCCGATCATTCGATCGCCGAGCGTGACGGTTTCGTCGAGCTGTGCCGGCGCGCGGCGAGCGTCGCGGCAAGCGGGCGCATCGTGACGCTCGGCGTGACGCCCGATCACGCCGCAACCGGCTACGGCTACATCCGCCCCGGCAAGCCGGTGGGCGAACACGCGTTCGAGGTCGAAGGCTTCACCGAAAAGCCCGACGCGGCGCGCGCAAAGCAATTCGTCGATGCGGGCTATCTGTGGAACTCCGGCAATTTCTTCTTCCGCGCGGATGTCATGCGCGCGGAGATCGAGGCGTTCGAACCGCAGATGGCGCAGGCCGCGCGCGCGGCCGTGGACGGCGCGCGCAGCGATCTCGACTTTCTCGTTCTGGACGCCGAGGCCTTCGCGCAGGCGCCGCAGAAATCCATCGACTACGCGGTGATGGAGCGGACGACGAAGGCCGTCGTGATGCCGGCGGACGTCGGCTGGTCGGACATCGGCTCATGGGCCGCCGTCGGCGCGCTCTCCGCGCCCGATGCGCAGGGCAATGTGGTGCGCGGCGAAGGCGTCATCATGGACGCGAACAACGTTTACCTGCGCTCCGAAGAGGGCCTCACCGCCGTCGTCGGCGTGAGCGACGTCGTCGTCATCAACACCGGTGACGCAACGCTGGTCGTGGCGGCGCACGCGGCCGACAAGGTGAAGACGCTCGTCGAGCGGCTGAAGGCGGAGGGGCGGCGCGAACCGCTGGAGCACAGGCGCGTCTACAGGCCGTGGGGCTATTACCAGACCATCGACCTTGGCGCGCGCTATCAGGTGAAGCGCATCAGCGTGAAGTCGGGCGCCTCGCTCTCGCTGCAGAAGCATCATCATCGCTCCGAGCACTGGATCGTCGTGCGCGGCGCGGCAGACGTGACGATCGACGGCGAGAACCGGCTCATCCACGAGAACGAGTTGATCTATCTGCCCATCGGCTGCGTCCATCGCCTGAGCAATCCCGGCAAGATCGACCTCGAGCTCATCGAGGTGCAGACGGGCAGCTATCTGGGCGAAGACGACATCGTGCGGATCGAGGACCGCTACAACCGCTCTTAGCTTCGATGCGCCAAGGGTTCGCGCGCGCGTTCGAGCCTTCGCGCGCGTGAGAGCATCATCCACCCGCCCACGAGCATCGCCGCGCCCCAGATCAGGAAGCCGATGTCCCAATAGATCCATTGGTCGCGCGGAACGGTCTCGTTGACGTGATGCAGCCCCAGTATCTGATGGTCGACGAGGCCCTCCACCAGATTGAACGCCCCAAACCCGATGAGGATGCTGGCCGGCAGTTCGGGCGCCGGCCACCTGAAATGCGTTCGCCGTCCATGGCGCCACAGCATGAAAAGCCCGGCCACCGTGAACAGCCACGTCGCCGCATGGAAGACGCCGTCCAGCGTGACGTTGAGTTGCAGGTTTTCCACGCTGGTCGCCGGATAGCCTGCGCTGGTCGCCATGTGGTGCCATTGCAGGATCTGATGAAACACGATCCCGTCGACGAACCCGCCGAGCCCGAGCCCCAGCAGCACTCCTGCGGAGACCGGAAACGATTGTTCTGTGCGCGCGTCCATGGCCGCTCCCGCTTGAAGCAATACAACGCCCAGCGGGGGCCGTGGTTTTATCGGGTCCGGAAAATGAAAACGGCCGGGTGACCCGGCCGTGATCGTTCCGACGCCGTCGCCGTCACGCCTTCCTGGGCGGCACCGTCCAAAGGTAGACCGTGCGGCCGTCGACAGTGACCTTCTGCTCGGGCGCCCAGTCGCCCATGTCGAAGGCGTGGGAGACCACGCGGCTGCCGGGCTTCATGTCGCTC
Source organism: uncultured Alphaproteobacteria bacterium (assembly GCA_963701405.1). GTDB lineage: Bacteria > Pseudomonadota > Alphaproteobacteria > Rhizobiales > Beijerinckiaceae > Terripilifer. The sequence continues at coordinate 202,115 of CAVPAB010000004.1, forward strand.
CAGATCTTCGGGCGCAGCTTCATGTTGACCGAGGGCAGCAGGTACATCGTGAGCACGTTGGCCTGCGAGATGTCCGTCTCGAACAGGTCTGCCTGGCGAAACTCGACAAGGTTCGTCACGCCGGCCGCCTGGGCGCGCTCGTTGGCTTCCTTGATGCGCTGCGGGTTGATGTCGACGCCCAGCGCGCGCACGCCGTAGCGCTGCGCCGCCGTCACCGGAATGCGCCCGTCCCCCGAGCCGAGGTCGATCAGGAAATCGCCCTTCTGGACGTTGGCGAGCTCGAGCATCTTGTCCACCACCTGCTGCGGCGTGGGCACGAACGGAACGTCCAGGCGAGGCACAGGCTCGGCCTGCGCATGGGCCCGGCGCACGATGGCGGGGGACGCGACCAGCGCGGCTGCGCCAAGGAGGGCGCCTCGGCGGCTCATCTTGAATGCCCGTTCATTCCTCATTTCCGTTCTCCCGCACTCATGCGCCTGGGGGCGCGAGGGTCCAACTTAGCGCCTCGCAGGCGGACGTCCAGTTCCGCCCGACCAGGGGCGGCGGCGCCGGGCGCTGCGCCGCATGGCTCCTGCGAGGCGTCTACATGGCGCGGCAGGCTTCCAGAGACGCCCCCTTGCGCCTAAACTCGCGCAAACCGATATCGGATGCCTGATAGCGGGGTGAATTTCCGTGGGGTCTGGTGTAGGCTTCGCCCAACTCTGCCCCGAGCAAGACGAGACCCGGGAGGTCCACATGAACGTTCATTCAATCCACGACGCCACGGCGGCGAAACGCGACGAGGCCGCCGATCGCGAGAAGTTCCACCCCGACGAATACGTCGGCCAGTCCCCCATCAAGGTGAACAAGCTCGGCCACTTCGTCTACGAGGTGAGCGACGTCGAGAAGACGGTGAAGTTCTGGAAGGAAGTGATGGGCTTCATCGAAACCGACCGCAACAAGCACGGCATGGTGTTCTTCCGCTGCGGCGCGGACCATCACGCCATCGGCCTGCAGGCCGATGAAAGCGGGCAAGACGCCCAAGCGCGACATGAAGGCCACGCTGCAGATGGAGCATCTGGCCTTCGAGGTCGACGATGTCGAAATGCTCAAGAAGGCGAAGGCCTATTTCAAGGCCAACAACATCCCGATCGTGTTCGAAGGCCGCAAGGGCGCGGGCTGCAACGTCAGCATCAACTTCCTCGATCCGGACGGCTACGAGTTCGAGATCTATTGCGAGATGGACCAGATCGGACCGGACGGGCGCCTGCGCCCCGAGACGCTGTTCAAGCCGCGCAATCCGCTCGAGGACGCCATCGAGAATCCCGTCACCAAGGAGTGGTGACATCCTCGATGCATGAACGCATGACGCCGGCGGTCTCCGCCGGCGTTTTCTATCAGGCGCGAGGCTTCACTTGGCGATGCGCACCGAGGTGATCGTGACGCCCGCTTCCTGCAGCGCAGACGCAAATGCGAGCAGAAGACGGTTGCGGATGACCTCGATTTCCTCTGCCCGCTTCGTATCGACCTGCACGCTGAGGTCGATCTCGACGGTCTCCGTCTCGTAGGAGACAAGCCGGACCGATGGGCCCTGTCCGCTCACACTCTTGTCGGCAAGCGCGCGGGCCCTCAGCTCCTCCATGCAACGGGTGATCTGTTCGGGAGTCGCATCGCTCTTGATCTTCACGACAAAGGTCAGGCTTGTCTGTTCGATCGCCGTCACATTGGTGATGCTGATCCTGGCGAGATGACCGTTCGGCACCACCGACACTTTGCCGTCGTCGCTGAGGATGCGCGTAGAGCGAAGACCGATCGACTTCACTATTCCATGTTCGCCGCTGTACTCGATCGAGTCGCCGATGCGGAAGGGACGATCGGCGAAGATCGACAATCCGCCGAACAGATTGTCGATCGTCGATTGCGCCGCAAGCGCCACCGCGATGCCGCCCACGCCAAGACCCGCGACAATGCCGAGGGCAGGAATGCCGAGATCTGATGCGCCGTACGCGAGCACGGCGCCGAACACGATCGGGCCCAGCACGCGCGCCAGCAATCTCAGCAGATGCGCGTCGTAGCTGTCGTCGGGAATCTTCGGCGATGCGATGACGATCTCGATGACGAGGAAGATACTGACCGCCGCGCCCCAGGCGACGCATACGTAGATGACGGCGAGCGAAACGATTTCCTCCACCCTCGCGGCAAGACCGAAGAAGTGGATCTGGGTGACGTTGACGAGATGCCAGACGATGGTCAGCAGCGCGAACAGGATGGGCAGCGCGAACTGTCCCGCCAGCCGCACGACCGGCCGTTCGTCGCCTGTCCTGGCAAGCACGTAGCGACTCGCCGCCAAACCCGCGAACAGGAAAAGCGCGAAGAAGATGGCCGAGGCCAGAAGCTTCCATATGGGCGTATCCAGCGCCTGCGCCAGCATGAAAGACGGCATGGCGTCGACAAGCGCGATCGGAATAAACGGGCCGGTTATCTCCGAAGCCGTCCTGCTCCAGTTCGGATTCCTGATGTTGCGCACCGTGGGTTCGTGAATGATGCGCGCATGAAATTCGGGCAGCCTGTTCAGGGTTTCGGCGGTGAACTGGTACTCGCCCGCATACGGCCCGCTATCCGAACGGGCGATCCTGATCTCGGTGCCCGGAATGTTCCATCGCGCCGGCAGCTTGTCGGCGGGTTCGGACTTCGCGCCGGGGATCGCGTCATAGTCGAACGCGGGAAGTCTGTTGAAGATATCGAAAAGCAGCGAGATCGACTCCCGCCCCGTTTCATGGCGCGTGGCGGGAGGCAGCGGCTCGAGATCGAAGAGGCGCACGATGCGCCCCGCCGCCGAGGCCATCGCGCGCATGTCCTTCAACGTGCGCGTCTTCTGGTACTGGAGAACGACGTCCCGCAGTTCGAACGCCGCCGTCTCGAACGCGCGCAGCGTGGCGTGCGGGCTCGATGTGTCCGGCGGCTGCAGCACAGTGCTCGCGCTCGCGGGTCCAGCCAGCGCGAAGAGGCAGCAAAGGGCCACAAAGATGGATCGGAAGCGCATCGAAGGGCCCAGGTGACAGTCCTGCTCGTCAGAAGACTCAGTGTCTTCTCAAGCATGGCTTTAATCTTGGCCATTTATGACGCGTCGCGCACCCGCCCGCAAGCTGCGGACCCGCGGCCCGCGCAAGCGGGCAAGGATCATACCAAGAAGGATCACACCAAGACGGGGGCCTGAAAAAGGAAGTGGTGGGGGAAGCAGGACTCGAACCTGCGAAGGCATAGCCAGCGGATTTACAGTCCGCCCCCTTTGCCGCTCGGGACATTCCCCCGGTGACCACTGAAACGGACTCAAGGCCCGCCCGGCGTGGTCGGCCGGATGCAAAAGCCCCGCTGCAATGCGGGGCTTCGATGGCGCTTATGGGGAGACGGCTCTGGCCTGTCAACCCAAAATTGGCCGGGAGCGCGCGTTGCGAAGCCCGGCCCGGCGTGCGATGCACGCACGACACGGCGCTGGCGCTCGCAAGAGCGCGCCAGCAGCGCGCATCAAGGCCATGAGCGGGTAGGACAGGGTGACAAGAAAGCGCCAAAAGAGCCCGCACGGGCCGCGAGCGGACGCGCCGGGCGGCCCCCGTCCCCATCCACAGGGGCAGGGAGCAGCTCGCGACCAGGCGAGCCTTCGCGCCAGAGCGGGAGACCGACGCGTCAGGACGCCGGCGGCCCGCCAGCCCGATGAGCGGCGCACAGGCGGCGCACGTCCATGGGAGCGCAACAGGCGCCGGGGCGCGCGGCGGGGCAGGCTACAAGCCCGCTGGCGACGCTCAGCTCATCTGGGGCTTTCATTCGGTGCGCGAGGCGCTGCGCGCCGGGCGGCGCAAGCTCTTGCGCCTGCACGCCACCAGCGCGGCGGCCGAGAAACTGGCGACCGAGATCAGCGCCTGCGGCGTGGAGGCGACGATGTCTTCGGCCGAAGAGATCGACGCGATGCTGCCCGAGGGCGCGGTCCATCAGGGCGTTCTGCTCGAAGCCGGCCCGCTTCCCGAGATCGGCGTCGAGGACCTGCCCGAAGATGGTCTCGTGCTGGTGCTGGACCAGGTGACCGACCCGCACAACGTCGGCGCCATCCTGCGCACGGCCGCCGCCTTCGGCGTCCACGCCGTCATCACGACGGAGCGCCATTCGCCCGCGCTCGGCGGCGTGCTCGCCAAGGCTGCGAGCGGCGGGCTCGAGCACGTCGACGTGGTGAGCGTGGTCAACCTCGCCCGCGCGCTCGATAAACTTGGAGACATGGGCTACCTGCGCGTCGGACTCGATTCCGACGGACCGCAAGCGCTCGGCGAAACGCCGCTGTCGCGGCCGCTGGCGCTGGTTCTGGGCGCGGAGGGCAAGGGGCTGCGTCGCCTGTCGCGCGAGAAATGCGACGCGCTGGCGCGCATCGACCTTCCCGGCGCGGTGCGAAGCCTGAATGTCTCGAACGCCTGCGCCGTGGCGCTGACGATTGCAACGATGCGCCTGTCGCGCTGAGGGGCGCGACTCGAACAGCGCGCGGCGAGCGCCGGCGCAGTTCCTTCGCAGCTTTGCGGTCGCCATAAGGCGCCGCCCGAGTTTCATACTTTGGTTGACGTATCCGGTCGCGTCCGCGCTTGGGACACGAGCAGAAAGTCTAACGGCCTGCGCCGCGAAACCTCATAAACCACTGATTCAATTGCCAGTAGATTTACGAGGGCAAGTTCCACACTTGCGCTTTGAAAAAGCCCATAGACCAACGTCCAGTTCGACAGGCGAACGATGCTCGTACACACCAAGGCATGCCCATCGCTTTGGGGCGCCGGGACTGCGTATTCGTCATCGCAAATGACGCCCGCAGCCAGGCGAAGGGGGAAACTGAAACGTTCAGCGACCTTCAGCAGCGGCATGAAAAACAGGTTTGTGGAGGCATCAAGATGAGCATGGCGACGGCAACAGCGGGCAAGCAGGTCCGCCCCATGACCAGGGAGGAGAAGAAGGTCATCCTCGCCTCTTCGCTCGGCACGGTCTTCGAATGGTACGACTTCTATCTCTACGGCTCGCTCGCCGTCGATCATCGGCGCGCAGTTCTTCTCCGCGTTCGACGCGACCACGCGCAACGTCTTCGCGCTGCTCGCCTTCGCCGCCGGCTTCCTCGTGCGCCCGTTCGGCGCGCTGGTGTTCGGCCGCCTCGGCGATCTCGTCGGCCGCAAGTACACCTTCCTCGTCACCATCCTGATCATGGGCGTGTCGACCTTCATCGTCGGCCTGCTGCCGAGCTACGACCACGATCGGCTGGGCCGCACCCGTCATCCTGATCGCGCTGCGCATGCTGCAGGGCCTCGCGCTCGGCGGCGAGTACGGCGGCGCGGCGGTCTACGTGGCCGAGCACGCGCCCGCAGGGTCGCCGCGGCTTCTACACCTCGTGGATCCAGACGACGGCGACGCTCGGCCTGTTCCTCTCGCTGATGGTCATCCTCGTCGCTGCGCACGCTGGCTCGGCGAAGCCGACTTCGCGGCCTGGGGCTGGCGCATTCCGTTCCTGCTCTCGATCTTCCTGCTCGGCGATCTCGGTCTGGATCCGTCTGCAGATGGACGAGAGCCCGGCCTTCAAGAAGATGAAGGAAGAGGGCACGCAGCTCCAAGGCGCCGCTGTCGGAAGCCTTCGGCCAGTGGAAGAACGCGAAGATCGTCATCATCGCGCTGTTCGGCCTCGTCGCCGGCCAGGCGGTGGTCTGGTACACGGGCCAGTTCTACGCGCTGTTCTTCCTGCAGAGCATCCTGAAGGTCGACCTGTTCACCGCCAACGTGCTGATCGCGTGGTCGCTGATCATCGGCACCGATGGGCTTCGTGTTCTTCGGCTCGCTGTCGGACAAGATCGGCCGCAAGCCGATCATCCTGGCCGGCTGCCTGCATCGCCGCGCTCACCTACTTCCCGCTCTTCAGGCAGCTGACCGAAGGTCGCCAACCCGACGCTCGACAAGGCGCATCGAGACGGTGAAGGTGCAGGTCGTCGCCGATCCCGGCCCAGTGCGGCTCGTTGTTCGACCCGGTCGGCATCCGCACGTTCACCGCGCCGTGCGACATCGCCCGCGTGGCGCTGCGCCCGCTCGGCCGTCAAGTACGAGCTCGTTCCCGGCCCCGCCGGCAGCGCCGCCAAGGTCGTCATCAACGGCAAGGAAGTCGCCGATCGACGCGGCGATCCCGGCAAGAACATGGCCGCGTTCGCCGCGGCCGCCGCGGAAGCGGGCTATCCCAAGGCCGGCGACCCGAACATCGTGAAGGTCAACGGCTTCTTCGACGCCTGCGGCAATGGCCAGGCGCTCAAGCTGATCGGCATCCTGACCATCCTCGTCCTCTACGTGACGATGGTGTACGGCCCGATCGCGGCGGCGCTGGTCGAGTTCTTCCCGACCCGCATCCGCTACACCGGCGATGTCGCTGCCCTACCACATCGGCAACGGCTGGTTCGGCGGCTTCCTGCCCCCGACCGCCTTCGCCATGGTGGCGTCCACCGGCGACATCTACTACGGCCTCTGGTACCCGATCGTGATCGCGCTCGGCGACCTTCGTCATCGGCCTGATCTTCGTGCCGGAGACCAAGGACCGCGACATCTACTCGGTCGAAACCAAGTAAGGCGTCGGGCGCCGCTCATCCGGCGCCTCGAACGAAACGGGAGCCCCGCGGTCCGCCGCGGGGCTCTTTCTTTTTGCGCGCGAAGGCGCGCCGAACTGTTGCGCGCGCCGGCGGCCCCTGCTAGCTCAGAGGCGCCGCCGCACACGCCCCCTGAGGGGCTCACGGCGGCTCGCGGGACGCGCCTGCGCCCTGCGCCGGATTAGCTCAGCGGTAGAGCAGCGGTTTTGTAAACCGAAGGTCGGGGGTTCAATCCCCTCATCCGGCACCATCTCCATTTCCGCTCGCGCGCCGCCCTCAATAGCAGGGGGGATAGGGATAATACCCGCAGGCCGGCGGCGGATAGTACGGACGCGCCGCGGCAGCCGCGCCGAGCGCGACGCCGGCCGCAACGCCAGCCCCGTAATAGGGCGCGGGATGCGCATACCAGCCGCCGTGATAGACCGGCGCGTGATAGAAGGTCGCGCCTCCTATTCCACCGACATGCGCGAAACCGCCGCCGAAGCCGCCCCGGACCGCGAAGGCGTCGATGAAGACGGCGACCGGCCCGCCCGCGGCCAGATTGCCTTCCAGAACCGTGACGTCGAAGGTCAGCGTCGTTCCATCGAGCTTCGGCGCCTTGAGCACCATGACGGCGTCGGACACTTCGCCCGGATTGGCGCTGAGCACGGACACCGTCGCGTTGGGCGGATCCTTCGCGAAACTGTTCTTGCCTTCGTCCCATTGCATCAGGAACTGGCGCGTCGTCTCGTGGCCTGCGGCGCGCACGGGACGATCGGCGAAGACGATCGTGTTCGGGGATACGCCCGTGAGCACGAGCTTGCCGCCATCGAGCCGGGCGCCCGCGGCGTTGAGGACGGCGAGCGAGGGGACGGGACGATTGGCGTGCGGCGCGCCGATGGTCTTCTCGAGAGGCGTATGTCGCGCATTTGGCTGACTGGTCTGCGCGGAAGCGACAGAGGCAGCCAGGGCGACGCCGAGGAAAATCGCGCCTCGGGCTGCGCTCGCAAGCAGGTGACTGGCTCTCATGGGGAAGCTCCATCATTGACAGGTTGAAACTGGAGTACGTTTTCGGCTTGCCGGTTTGCATCCGCGCTCGCCGCACGCCGGATAGCCCCTTCGCTGCGGCGACATGCGCGCGGGCAAAAGAAAGCGCGTTCTCATGAACGGGCCGCCTCGAGCATACTAGCTGAAAATTTCGGATGTAATCTTATTCAACTAGCCGAATATAAAGAAGGTGCGCGGGGTTCCATGCAGTGGCCGGCGGGTTTATGCTTGATGCAATTCCGCGGCGCGTCAGCCATGCGGCGGAACAGCGCGAACCCAACGGGCGAAATGTTCCCTGTAATTTCCAGCTTTCTCGAACTCGCCGCCACCGAGCGCGTCGCCCTCTCCATCGTGCACGCGATCACTCCGGTGTTCATGCTCAGCGCGGTCGCAACCCTGTTCAACGCGCTTCACGCGCGCTCCGCGCGCCTGGTCGATCACGCGCGCATGGTGAAGGCGGGCGCGGATGATCCAGCGCAGTGAAAGCCGAGCGCCTCCTGCGACTGAAGTTCCGCTACGCGCGCATCAGGCGCGCCATGGTGCTCACCGTGTGTTCGGGAATCCTGGTCACCTTGATGGTCCTGTCGATGTTCGTCAGCGCGTACCTGGCGTTCACGCACCTGCTGGGCGCCGCTGGCGCGTTCTTCCTGTCGCTTGTCCTGTTCGGCGTCGCCCTCATCGAACTGGTGCGCGAACTGCTGGCGCAGCACGACGAGTTCGACGAAGAAATGTCCTGATGCGTCACAGCCGCGCTCATCACGCTGCGGGCGCGAAGCTCCCCGCATTCGCCAGCGCCCACGCGCGGCGGAAGCGCCGGTCTTCGCAACCATCGAGAAGCGCGTTCTTTTCAAGCGGTGGATACAGCTCCGCGTAGCTGAGGACCTCCTGCCCGGAGATGCGCCGCGACAGATGATCGGGCCGGATCTGCGTGGGCGAGTCGAGCCCAGCCGCCGCGATCATATCGTTCAGCGCACCCAGCGTTTCATGATGGAAGTTTCGCACCCGCAGGGCCTTGTCGGGCACCACGAGCGCCCGCTGGCGCGTGGGGTCCTGCGTGGCGACGCCGGTCGGACACAGGTCCGTGTGACAGGACAGCGACTGGATGCAGCCCAGCGACATCATGAAACCGCGCGCCGAATTGCACCAGTCGGCGCCGAGCGCGAAGGCGCGCACCATGTCGAAGGACGTGATGATCTTGCCGCTGGCGCCCAGCTTGATCCGCTCGCGCAGGCCAACGCCCACCAGCGCATTGTGCGCGAAGCTGAGGCCCTCGCGCAGCGGCATGCCGACATGATCCATGAATTCGAGCGGCGCCGCGCCCGTGCCGCCTTCCTTGCCGTCGATGACGATGAAATCGGGCGTCACGCCGGTCTCCAGCATCGCCTTGCAGATGGCGAGGAATTCCCACGGGTGGCCGATGCAGAGCTTGAAGCCTGTCGGCTTGCCCTGCGCGAGCGCGCGCATGCGCGCGATGAAATGCATCATCTCGATCGGCGTCGAGAAAGCGCTGTGGCGCGGCGGCGAAATGCAGTCGACGCCGATTTCGACGCCGCGCGTTGCCGCAATCTCCGGGCTGACCTTGGCGGCCGGGAGAATGCCGCCCTGGCCCGGCTTGGCGCCCTGGCTGATCTTGAGCTCCACCATCTTCACCTGATCGATGGACGCCGCTTCCGCGAAGCGTTCGGGCGAGAAGCTGCCGTCGGCGTTACGCGCGGTGAAATAGCCCGAACCGATTTCCCAGATGAGATCGCCGCCGCCCTCGAGGTGATAGAGCGACAGGCCGCCCTCCCCCGTGTCATGGGCGAAGCCGCCCATCTTGGCGCCGCGATTGAGCGCCTTGATGGCGTTGGCCGAGAGCGAGCCGAAGCTCATGGCTGAAATGTTGAGAAGCGAGGCGTCGTATGGGCGCGTGCAGTCTGGTCCGCCGATCATGACACGCGGCAGAATGTTCGAGGGTTGGCGCGCCGCGATCGAATGCTGCAGCCATTCGAAGCCGTCGTTGTAGACTTCGAGCTGCGTGCCGAAGGGGCGCTTGTCGAGCTGGCCCTTGGCGCGCTGGTACACCACAGCGCGCTCGTCGCGATCGAACGGAGCGCCGTTCTTCTCGTCCTCGAAGAAGTACTGGCGCATCTCGGGGCGCATTTCCTCGAGCAGGAAACGCAGGCGCCCGACGAGCGGATAATTGCGCAGCACCGCGTGGGACGTTTGCAAGAGATCGCGAAGGCCGAGAGCCGAGAGCAGGCCGAAGAGCGCAAGCCCCGCGACAAGCTCGGGGCGCCGCGCCTGCGTGGCGGCGACAGCGCCGGCAAAGCCAGCGGCGGCGACCATGACGATTGTGAGTGCGATAAAGCGCGGCGAGAAGGCAAGCGAGAAAATGCGGGTCATGTTCCATGTTCCACGACGCAGAAGGATCGCCGCGTCGGCCGCAGGTTATACGTTTGCGCGCGCAGTTTACACCCGGTCGCGGCTGCCGTTGCGCCTCCTGGTGCGGTGAGCGCTAGCTCGTGGACATGATGACGAAATCCGAACCGGAACGGGTATCGGGGCCCGACGGCAGGTCCGTGACGATCAGCAGCATCCCCGGGTGCATCGACTGGCGCAGCGCCTCGCGGAAGTCGGCGTCCGCGGTGAAGCGCGAGATGAGCGCCTCCTCCTTCGCGCTCGGTTGCGCGGGATCGGGATGATGGCTGATGCCCTGCCATGAGAGGCCGTTCGACTGGCTCCCGTCGCTGCGCAGCACGAAGACGTGCTCGCCCAGCTTCGGCTCGCCCTTGATCTCGAGAGCGCCGAGCGCAAGGCGCGATCCGTTCTCGAGCAAGGTCGCGGTGCGGTCAGCGCCGGAGATCACGACGCTGGTGATCGGGCCGCTCTGACCATCGGACCAGTCGGCGGGATGCGACCGGCCTTTCAGCTTCGCGACGGCGTCGGCGAATTCATCCTGCCCGTCGCCCCCGAGCACGAGACCGGGATGGATCAGGTCCCACGGATCGGAATGACTGCCCGCGATGATGACGGGCGTTCCGACGTGCGTCACTTCGAAGAGCTTCGCCGAGAATTCCATCGGCAGGCGAATGCAGCCGTGCGAGGCTGGGTAGCCGGGCAGCTTGCCGGCATGCAGGGCGATGCCATCCCACGTCAGCCGGTTCATGTTCGGCATCGGCGCATTGTTGTAGGTCGACGAATGGTGGTTCTTGTCCTTCTGCAGCACGGTGAAAACGCCCGTCGGCGTGGAATGGCCGGGCGCGCCGGTGGAGCACGTCGAGACCGCGATGCGCACGCCGTTCCGATACACGTGCACGCGCTGCTCGGGGATGGAGGCGATGACGGCCACGGGCCCCTGCGGCGCGCGTTCGGGGTGCCATGTGAACTCGCCCGGCTTGAGCTGGTGTATTTCCTTCATCACCTGCTGCGAGCGGGCTGAGCCGATCAGTCCCGCAGCGCCGGCCGCCAGGGCGCCGCCGGCCAGTGAAACAGCCCCGCGACGTGAGATGAGACCCGCCATCCTGCCCTCCACTTGAAAGCAACCTTCACTTGAAGCATAGCTTTGGAATTGACGGAAGGCCACCGGCGCCAGGCTTGGGCGGCGCGCCGCCCGAACGCGGATTCCAGCCCTGATGGCGAAGCAGAAAGCAAGGCGAGGACGAAGCCCGGCCACGCCACAGGCTGCGCCATCGCGCAAGGTTTCACGCGCCCTCGTGATCACAGCGGCGGCGGTGATCGCGGCCATCCTGCTCGCCGCGCTGTTGCTGATGATGCAGCCGTCCGCGCTGCGCACGGCGTTTCAACATCCCGACCTCAACGCGCCGGCGCGCTTTGTCGGCAGTGAAACCTGCGCGACGTGCCACGCCGGGGAGACCGATCTGTGGCGTCAATCGCAGCATGCGAAGGCGATGGCCCATGCGAGCGAGAAGAGCGTGCTCGGCGACTTCAACGATGCGCGGTTCGAGTATTTCGGCGTGCGCTCGCGCATGTTTCGCCGGGACGGCAAGTTCATGGTCGAAACGGATGGGCCGGACGGCAAGCTCGCGACTTTCGAAGTCAAGTACACGTTCGGCCTCGAGCCCCTGCAGCAATATCTCGTCGAGTTTCCCGATGGACGCGTGCAGGCGCTGGCGCTCTCGTGGGACACGCGGCCGCGCGAAGCTGGCGGACAGCGCTGGTTTCATCTCTATCCGAACGAGAACGTCGATCATACCGACGTGCTGCACTGGACGAAGTTGAACCAGAACTGGAACTTCATGTGCGCCGAGTGTCACTCGACCGGCGTGCGCAAGAACTACGACGCGGCGGCGGACAAGTTCCAGACGACATTTGCCGAAATCTCGGTCGGCTGCGAAGCCTGCCATGGACAGGGTTCGCGACACGCCGCATGGGCGCGCGCGCACCAGAGCTGGCTGCCGTTCGGCAAGCAGGACGACGCGACCTTCGGACTTCTGGTGCGCTATGCCGAACGCCTCAACGTGACCTGGCCGATCGACGCTAAGACCGGCAGCGCGCGCAGAAGCGCGCCGCCCGCAACCTTGCGCACGGAGGTGGAGAGCTGCGGCATGTGCCATGCGCGACGCGGGCAGCTCGCGGAGGACTGGGTTCCAGGACGCTGGCTGTCGCACACCCATGCGGTGTCGAACCTGTCGCGCGGGCTCTATGATTCCACCGGGCAGATGGACGACGAGGTTTTCAACTACGGCTCGTTCAAGCAAAGCCGCATGTTCGCCGCGGGCGTGACGTGCAGCGATTGTCACGATCCGCACAGCGCCAAGATCCGCTATCCGGGCGACGGCGTCTGCCTGCAATGCCATGCGCCCGAGAAGTTCGCCGCCGCCTCGCACCATCGTCACGAGTCGGCGCCCAAGCCCGTGACCTGCGCGAACTGCCATATGCCGGTGCGCACCTATATGGTGGTCGACGACCGGCACGATCACAGCTTCCGCGTTCCGCGGCCCGACGAAAGCGTGCGCTCGGGCGCGCCGAACGCCTGCAACGATTGCCACAAGGACAAGGGCGCGCAATGGGCGGCGAGCGCCATCGAGAGCTGGCACGGGCCGCAGCGCAAGGGTTTCCAGACTTACGCGCCGGCATTCGCCGCCGCGCGCGCGAGCAGCCCGGACGCCGCGCGCCTGCTCGTCGCGGCCGCGAACGATCGCGCGGCGCCGGGAATAGCGCGCGCGACGGCGCTTTCTGAACTTGCCGCGCACATGTCTCCGGCCGCGGTCGCCGCGGCGCGGGCGAATTTGACCAACGCCGATCCGATGGTGCGCATAGCCGCGCTCGATTTGCTGGAAGCAGCCCCCGCCGCACAGATATGGCCCCTCGCCGCGCCGCTCCTTTCCGATCCGGTTCGCGGCGTGCGCATACGCGCGGCCTCGGTGCTCGCGGCCCTGCCGCCGGCCATGCAACCGGCGGGCGACCGCCGCGCATTCGAGAACGCGGCCAGCGAATTCATCGCCGCGCAGAAGCTCAACGCGGACAGGCCGGAATCGCGCACCGGGCTCGGCACGTTTTATCTGCGGCAAGGCCGCGTCGGCGAGGCCGAAGCCGAATACAAGGCCGCCCTGCGGCTGAGCCCGCAATTCGCCCCGGCCGCCGTGAACCTCGCAGATCTTTACCGCGCTTCAAATCGCGAGGCCGAAGGGCTCGACACGTTGCGCGCCGCGCTGCAAACGTCGCCCGGCAATCGCCGCTCTGCTTCACGCCCTGGGCCTCGCGCTGGTGCGCGCGAAGACGCAGCCCGACGACGCGCTGCGCGCGCTCGAACAGGCGGCCGCCTTGGCCCCCGAGAACGCGCGCTACGGATACGTGCACGCGGTCGCGCTGCATTCGATGGGCAGGCGCGACGACGCGATCAAGGCCCTGCAACACGTGCTCTCGCGCCATCCCGGCGACCGGGAAACGCTCGCGGCGCTCGTCTCATTCGAGCAGGAAGCGGGCGATCGCGGCGGCGGCTCTCAGCTATGCGGAGCGGCTCTTCGCGATCATGCCGGAGGACCCGAACCTGCGGGGGTTGATCGAGGCGTTGAAAAAGCAATCGGCGGCGGCGCCGCGCTAAGCCGCGCCATTGCCGAAACGCGAACGTGCGCCCACATACTCCCCGAGCTGCACAATGGGAGTTCCCGCGAGCCATGACCGACGCCGCCAGCCAAACCCTCGCGCCGGACACGGCGCTGCGCGGTCCGGCGCTCACCTTCACGGGCGATCCGTTCGAGTGCGGCCTCGATGCGACCATGCGTTACGAGTCCGACGCCATCGTCGCGTTCGGCGCCGGGCGCATCACGCATTTCGGACCCGCAAGCGTCGTGGGCCCGCAATTGCCGGACGGGCTGCGCATCGAGGATTGCGGCGCGGACGCGCTGATTTCAGCGGGCTTTCTCGACAGTCACGTCCACTTTCCGCAGACGCCGATCATCGGCTCGCATGGAACGCAATTGCTGGACTGGCTGCAGACCTACACGTTCCCGATGGAGCGCAGCTTTTCCGACAAGGCCTTCGCAAGCTCGGTGGCGAAAGTCTTTCTGCAGGAATGCCTGCGCAACGGCATCACGACGAGTTGCGTCTATGCGACGGTGTTTCCGCAATCCGTCGACGCGCTGTTCGAGGAGGCGGAGCGCCTCGGCCTGCGGCTTGCCGCGGGCAAGGTGCTCATGGATCGCAACGCGCCCGAATATCTGCGCGACACCGCGCAATCGGCCTACGACGAGTCCAGCGCGCTGATTGCGAAGTGGCATGGACGCGGGCGGCTGATGTACGCCATCACGCCGCGCTTTGCGGTGACGAGCACGCCCGAGCAACTGGCTGCCGCCGGCGCGCTGTGCCGCGAGCATCCCGATGTCTACATGCAGACGCATGTGGCGGAGAACCATGACGAGATCGAACTCGTCATGAAACTGTTTCCAGAGCGCGCGAACTATCTGGATGTTTACGACCATTACGGCCTGTGCCGTCCGCGCGCGATCTTCGCGCACGGAATTCATCTCGGCGAGGACGAGTTTTCCTGCGCGCATCGCACCGGCTCGGCGATCTCGCACTGCCCCACCTCGAATTTCTTTCTCGGCAGCGGCTGTTTCGACATCGGCCGCGCGACGCGAAGGGACAGGCCGGTGCGCGTGGGGCTCGGCACCGACATCGGCGGCGGCACGTCGTTCTCGATCATGACGACGCTGAACGAAGCCTACAAGGCGGCGCAGATGAACCGCCATACGCTCGACGCAGGCCACGCCTTCTACCTTGCGACGCGCGGCACGGCGCGCGCCATGTATATCGAGGACAAGGTCGGCAGCCTCGCGCCCGGCATGGAGGCCGACATCGTCGTGCTCGACATGAAGTCGACGCCGATCATCCGCTACCGGATGGAGTTCGCGAAGGACATCCTGGAAGCGCTGTTCGTGCAGATGACGCTGGGCGACGACCGCGCGGTGAAGGCGACCTATGTGGCGGGCGAACTGCGCTACGAGCGCGACCGGCCGGGGCAATTCTCCTGAAGGTCAGGCAAACTCGATGGCTGCCTTCACGACGCTGAAACTCGCCATGGCGTTCATGGCCTCGTTGATGTCGTCGAGCTTGTAGCGGGCGCTGATCATCTCCTCGAACGGATAGCGATCGCGCCGCGAAGCCATGAAGTCGAGAGCCTGCAGCCAGTGGCGCGGCTCGCCGCTGCGCACCGTCAGGAACGACAATTGCTGTGGCAGCGCATCGACAGCGATAGCCGCGCGGCCTCCCACGCCGATGTTCAGGAAGCGGCCGCCCCCGCGCAGGAGATCGAGGCCTTCCGGCACAGCCGCATTGGTCGCGGCTTGGATCACGATATCGGCGCCCCGACCGCCGGTGTGGCCGCGAACCCATTCCTTGCGGTCCTTCGCGTCGGTAACCTCCTCGAAGTTGAGCACGTGGTCGGCGCCCATGCGCCTGGCGACTTCGAGCCGCGGATTGGGCGCCCCGATCATCAGCACCTGCTTGGCGCCGTGGTCCTTGGCGACCGCCGCGCAAAAGATGCCGATCGGTCCGCTGCCCTGAATCAGGACAGTCTCGTGACTCTTGATCGCGCCGAGGCGATCGAACCCGTGCATGCAGGTGCGGTATGCGCACGCCGACGCCGCCGCCGATTGCGAAGAGACCTCCTCGGGAACCTTCACGATGAGGCATTGGCGCGGCACGTACATGTATTCAGAACACGAACCGAGCAGATAAGGCGGCTCATCGCTTCGGTTGTGCCCCCAGGACGCGCGATCGGGACAGATGCATGGCTGCATCGCCACGCTGCAATAATAGCAGGAGCCGCAGGAGACGTAGCTCCACACGACGCGATCGCCGCGCTTCACCGGATTGCCCAGAATGTCCGTGCGCTCGCCGGCGATCTCCTCGATGACGCCGCAGGGCTCGTGACCGGTGATGATGGGCAGCGTGTCGCCGCCGCCCAGCGGCCCGTGCCAGCGATGCACGTCGGTGCCGCACAACGTCGAGGCGACGACACGCACCAGAAGGTCGCCCTTGGTGAGTTCGGGGAACGGCACGTTCTGGATTTCCAGGGGCGCGTTGTGCCTGGTGATGACTGCGGCGCGGCTGTAACGCATTTTCATGTCCCCTGTCCTACTTGATTCCAAGAAGCTCGCGCGTGCGATCAACCGTCTGTCGCGAGGCGTTGACAGTCGCCGCGGCGATGGCCTGCAGCTTTGCGCCCGAAAGCGGATTGAACTCGAGACGAGCCTTGCGCACTTCGGCAAGAAAGTCCTCGTCCGCGAGCATCTTGTCGAAAGAATCGCGCAGCATGCGCAGGCGCTCGGGCGCCATCCCCGGCGGGGCGAGGATCGAACGTCCAAGCTCCTCGCCGCTCGTGTAGAACTCGAGAACGGCCCGGTCCTGCGGACTGGAGCCCAGCTCCACGGACGTCGGCGTATGCGGCAGATCGGGGCTGCGCTCGAACGCGAACTGGACGAGGGGATGAATCTTCTTCTCGGCGATCCAGTCCGGCTTCGTGCGCTTGATGGTGTTCCACGAGGGGAGCGATCCGTCGAGTTCGCCGCGCTCCATGGCGAGCATGGTGTCCGCCGACGACGAGTAGCCGCTGATGACCTTGAACTTCGTGCCGAGCAGGCCATTCAGAATCTTCGGGTAGCCTTCAGAGGGAGAGCCCGCGCCCGTCCCGCCCATGGCGGTTTCGATCCGCCGCACGTCATCCAAGGTTCTGGCCTTAGCCGGGTCCAGCGTCGAGAGAACCTGAAGGATCATGCTGACGCGGCCGACCCAGCCGAACTCGGACGACCTGTACTGGATGTTCGGCGCGCCCAGAGCCTCCTCGATCGCAAGCGAGGAGGACATGATGCCGAGCGCGGTTCCATCCTTGGGGGCGGCGTTGAAGATGTAATTGGCGGCTCGGATGCTGCCGGCGCCGGGCATGTTCACGGCGACCCCCGCCGGTTGGCCGGGCATCTGTTTCACAATGTGCCGCGAGACGAGCCTGCCGACGTAATCGTAATTGCCGCCCGTCGAGAACCCGATGGTGACCGTCACGGTCCTGCCCTTGAAGGACTCGTCCTGCGCCCACGCGAGAGGCGAAGCAACCATGCCCGCAGCCAGTGCGATATTTGCAGCCCTGCGCACGAAGTATGGCCTCATGGCGGTTCCCTCTTCCATCGTTCTGGCTTCAGTTCATCCGTTCAGTTCATTTCATGGCCCTGGATCGCGAAGCGGCGCAGGTGTCGCGTCTTCGATGGATCGAAGTCCGTGCGCGCATGGATCGTGCAACGATTGTCCCACAGGAGCAGGTCCGCCTGCCGCCACTTGTGCGTGTACCGGAACGCCTCCTGCTCCTGATGCTCGAAGAGGCGGAACAGAAGATCCTCGCTCTCGTCCTCCGGCAGGCCTTCGATCCATGCGGTCATGAGCCGGTTCACGTAAAGCATCTTCCGGCCGCTGTCGGGATGGGTGCACACGATCGGGTGAAAGTGCTTGCGCGTGGCGGCGGCGATGTCGTTGGCGCTGCGCGTCTGGATGCCGTAGCCGCCGTGTCCGTAGGCATTGAGCGCGCGGCGTCCCTCGACGGCGCGGCGCAGGTCTTCCGGCAGCGTCTCGTAGGCGAGATAGAGATTGCCGAACATCGTGTCGCCGCCCGCGTCCGGCACTTCGATGGCGTAGAGGCAGGTCCCGCGGGCGGGCCGCTCCGTGTAGCTCTGGTCGATGTGAAACTCCATCTCGCCATCGGGGATGGAGCCGATGATGCGACCGCCCACGCGCTTGTTTGAGACGTACATCACGTCTGCGGGCGCGCCCTCCGGCTCGTGGCGCGCTTCCGCTGGCCGGGCGCGGCCGCCGATCTCGCCGAACGTCCTGCAGAAGTCCATTTGGGCCTCGGCGGAAAGATCCGGCGCGCCGCGGGCGATGATCACCAGATGATCGGTCCACGCGCGGCGAAGAAAGTCACGCTCATGCGGGGTGAGCGGTTTGGAAAAGTCGAGGCCGCGGACCTCCGCCCCCAGAGCATCGCCAAGAGGGATGACCTGCAACTCGCCGGCAGCCATGACGTCGCCTCCCATGTTCGTTGCCTGCATTGAAGCAACAAGGGAGGGCCGCCGCAAGCCCGGGCTAGCCCCTCACAGGCCCTCGAACCCGGCTTCCTTCAGCTTGGTCATCGCGTTCTTCCGCACCGCCTCGGGCGCGTTGAAGGCGGCGTCGAGCGCTTTCATCACCTCTTCGGGGCTCACATAGCGCACCTCGACGTCGCTCTTCTCCGCCTCGGCGAGGAACTCGCGATCCTTCAGGGTTTGCGCGAACGCGTCCTGCAACGCCTTCAGGCGATCGGCGGGAACTTCGGGCGGCGCGACGAACGGCCGGATGTAGACGAGATAACTGAACGCGAAGCGCAGCGTGTTGCGGCTTTCCTCGTCGGTGACGAGGTCCATGACGAACGGCACGCCCTGCTTCGAGAGTTCCGGGATGCGGCTGTCCGCCGACGTCGAGGCCCACGCGCAGCACGTCGCGGTCGAAGAAGCTTTTCGCGTTGCCCTTGGCGCTGTCCCAGCCCCAGCCGCACAGGCCGTCGACCTCGCCGCGCTCGATGGCGATGATGACGTCGTTGGTGGACTTGTAGCCGGCGATGATCTTGAACTTCGTGCCGGCGGCCGCATTGAGGAACGAGGGAATATAGGTCGTGGAGCCGCCCGATCCGCCGATGATGATCTCGCGCGAGAGCAGATCCTTGCCCGTCTTGATGTTGGCGCGCGGCGACATCACGCACACGTTCGACGTGTTGTTGGCGCTGCCGAGCCAGCCGAACTTGCGCATGTCGTACATGACGTTGCGCGCGCCCGCGATCTGGCGGATCGAGAGCGGGCCCTGGATGTGGCCGATGGTGGAGCCGTCGCGCGGGGCGCGCGTGTAGAGATGATTTGCGGCGATGAGGCCGCCGGCGCCGGGCATGTTCTGGACGACCATGTCGGGATTGCCGGGAAGATGCTTGCTGAAATGACGCGCGATGTGACGCGCGTAGAGATCGTAACCGCCGCCGGGCGCTGAGCCCACGAGGATGCTGACCTGCTTGCCGCGATAGAAGCCCGCAACGGCCTCCTGCGCCTGCGCGCACGGGGGAAGAACGAGCCCTGCAAGAAGTGCTGCGATCGCGAGGCGCCTGATCTCCAATGTCTCCTCCCTTGCTTTTGCTGCGGGAATATTGGCACGGATCGCAGGCTCCCGGCCAGCCGTAACGCGCGGCGCCGCAGTCATGAACGGCGCCGCTTGCGAGTCAGGCGCGCTCCACGGGCGGTTCGCCCATTCCGGTCTCGGTTCGCCAGGCCACGAGCAGCGCATAGGCGACGGCGATGAGGACCGGCCCGACGAACAGGCCGAGGAAGCCGAACGAGAGAAATCCGCCGAAGACGCCAAGGATGACCAGCGCCAGCGGCATCTCGATGCTGGCGCCGATGAGCCATGGCTTGAGAATGTTGTCGATCAACGTGAGGAATATGCCCCAACCAATGAAGAGCCAGAGCACAACGCCCGTCTGTCCCTGCAGGTAGAGCCAGTAGGCGCCGCCGGCCCAGACCAGATGTATCAGCGGTCCGCCGATCTGGCTCAGCGCCAGCAGCAACGTAATGAAGCCGATCGGGATGGCGCCGGGTATGCCGACGGCCCAGCAGCCGATCGCCATCAGGCCGCCCTGCACGCACGCCGTGCCGACGACGCCGTAGAAAACGCCGCGCACGGCGTTGACCGCCAGCATGCCCATCTTCGCCAGATGATCGCCGCCGAGCCGGCGCAGCACATCGACGGACACCGCAGCCAGCGTGTCGCCCTGCGCCCAGAACATGGTCGCGATGGCGAGCGCCAGAAGCAGTTGGAGGAGGCTTTCGCCCATGCCGCGGGCGACGGCGAGCGTGGCGCCGCGCAGCGGTTCGGCGTAGGGCGCCAGCACTTCGGTGATGGATGCGCCCGAGCCGATGGCCGTCACCCAATGGCCCTTGAGGGTTTCGCCGACGAAGGGGATCGCCTCCAGCCACACCGGAGGCGGCGGGCTCGTCTGGAGCCACGAGCGCACGACATCCATGGTGCGCGTGACGTCGCCGGCAAGGCCGGGCGCGAGCAAGGCCACCGGAACGGCGACGAAGGCGAGCAGTCCCATCAGCAGGAGGGTGGCGGAGACGCCCGGGCTCAGCCCCCGGCGACGCATCCACTGGCGCAGCGGCCATGTCGAGATGGCGATGACGCCGCCAAACAGCAGGCCGATGCCGAACGGCAGCAGCACCATCATCACGCCTGCCATGAAGGCGAGAAACAAGAGCAGCACGATCGACTTCTCGATCAGCGCCGCATTCCCCAGCCCGCCAGGCGCCGGTGGCGTGGCCCGCCTCTGTTCCATCGCTGCTCACCTCTGCCGGGCGCATGCGGCCCGCAGCCGTGAAGCTAGCAGACTTGGCGGCAGTTTGCGCGCCCCCCGGGCGATCGCCGGGCGCGGGCGGCGCGCAGCGCCGGGGGCGGTTCGCCTATTCCGCGACAGCCGCCTTGAGGACCTGCCGGACCTCCGGCGTGACCTTCTGCATCGCCTCGAAGACCGACTGGATGACGGCTGCGTCCACCGCGTCGGGCTTTTCGTTGTTCACCTTCTCGTACTCGGCGACGTAGGCGGGATCCTTTACGACGGCGTCGTAGCCCTTGCGCAGGGCGGCGATGGCCTCGGGCGGCGCGCCGCGCGCCAGGAAAACGCCGCGCTGGAGGCTGGTGCCGATGTTGTTGAGCTGCAGGAGCGCTTCGAACTTGGGACCGGACGGAGGCTTGCCGAACGCCCTTTCGTACACCGTGCTGAAGAGCGGTATGCCCATCTTCAAGAGATCGTCGTTGCCGGCGGGCTTTCCGTCCGGGCCGATCACGTCGTAATGCCAAAGCGGAATGCCGATGCCCGGCGTGATGATGTTGCCGACGACGAGCGAGAGGTAGCCCGGCAGCGAACTCGCCGACATGTTGACTTCATTCTGCAGCATCGCCTTGACGATGTCGCTTTGCGCGGGAAATCCGGTCACCGCCGAGAAGGGCACGTCCAGCACTTCCAGCGCCAGGCGAAGACGCGTGTCGTGGGAGGACGCCCGCGAATAGCCGCCGATGAAGACCTTCTTGCCCTTGGCGAGATCTTCCGGCGCCTTGAGGCCTGGCGCGATGTCCTTGCGGGCGTACGCGATCGTCCAGCCTCGGGCGCCGCCGATGGGCACGAAATCCTCGACCATGTTGATCTGCAGGCCGGGATCCTCGACCAGCGGCGGCGTCGGGCTCACCGTGAAGAAACCGCCGGTCAGGCCATCGTTGGTTGGCGTCTTCGCCCTCAGGCCCAGCACGTTCATGGCGCGCAGGCCGCCCGCGCCGGGCAGGTTCTGGATGACGATGTTCGGCGTTCCGGGAATGTGCCTTCGGCCAATGGCGCGCGAGCAGCCGCGCGTCGGTGTCGGCGTTGCCGCCGGCGCCATAGTTGACGAGGAGGGTGAGCGTCTTGTCCTTGTAGAACTGCGCCGATGCAGGCGCGCAGGCGGCAAGCAGCGCGGCCAGTCCGAACAGACTGCGTTTCATGTCATCCTCCCGCTCGCGCCCCGCCTTCACTGGGCGAGGCGTCATTGCAATGTTTCTTATTCGGTTTCTTATTCAACGAAGGTTTCGAGCAATTCCTTCGGATTTCCGTACTGGCTCGCCATTTCCACCACCTTGGGATCGCGCAGCGCCATCAGGAAGCCGTTGTCGATGAGCGTGGTGTTGCCGACCTTCACGGTCATGTCGAAAACGACGCAGTCCTGATGGGTGGCGGGCTCTTCCCACTTGGGCACCACGCGCTGCATGTATTCGCTCGGGTACTTGCCGTCAGTGCCCCAGTGCAGCGCGCCGGGCGCGTTGGAGCCTGCGGGATAGGCCTTGTAGCGCGGATATTTCGGGTTGAACCCGCAGCCCAGCTCGTGCAGCTCCGCCTCGCCTGCGACAAGCATCTCGTCGAGGATGCGCGCTTCGTCTGACTTGCCGTGCACCTTCACGCACGAGTCCGTCCTTGTATTCAAGGCCGATCTTCTCCTCGAAGGGCTTGGCGAAGCCGATGGCCCATTGCGGATAGACGATGCCCGCCATCTTCGGCTTGGTGTGGCCCGCGCCGGGGAAGCAATTGCGGTCGTAGAGGTTGGGGCCGTGGGTCGGCATGTAGTGCACGTAGCAGCCCGGCTGGTCGGCGCGCTGCTGGCCCTGCCAGCGGTTGTTCGACAGCAGCCCCTTCACCATCGGGCGGCGTGAACTTGATCGTCAGGTCGCTGCCGCGCGGGCAGGAGAAGTGCATGTCGAAATCGTGGTCCTTGGGATACATGCGCGCGGTGGCGCGCACGATCTCGCCGACGAGGTCCACGGGGAAACGCGCCTGCGGCGTCTGCAGCAGATCGAGGTTGCGGAAATAGGTGATCTTCACCCACCGCTGCCCCTTCTCCTTGCGCAGCTTCACGAAGAACGGCGAATTGACCGAGCAGAACCAGGAGGAGACGACGAAGGTCGCGTCCTCGACGAGGCCGCGGATTTCATCGGGACAATCGGGAAGCTGCGTGGAGGGCGCCATGAACTCGCGCGGAAACACGCCGCGCGAATTGGCGACGCCGGTGATGCAATCGACGATGCGCCTGTCCAGCAGCGGATCGGTGAGGAAGAGAACCTTGTCCTCCGGCCGGATCGCGAACACGTTGATCATGTTGTCGACGGCCTGGAAGTAATGACGCGTGTCCGCCTGCGGAAGCGTCACCTCTCCCGGCATTGCGGTCGCATATTTGGATGCAAGGATGTCAGCCGACGTGGGGCCACGGAACGTCATCTTTTCCTCCGCTGTTGCGTCCTGTTTCGCGGACGCTATTCTGGCCGGGAACGGTATTGATCCGGTCAGGACGTGTCAACCAATCGAGGTGGCGCGCGCAAAGCCGCGATCCGCCGGACGAGGAAACGCTCGCAGGCTCCCTGCCCTGCGCCAGAGGCGAGTTCATGAACAAGGCAACACGCGCCGGACCGCAGGCGCGCGCCAATGACAAGCGCGCGCCCGACTGGCTTGCGATGCATCGCACGATGCTGCTCATCCGCCATTTCGAGGAAGCGGTGCGACAGCTCGCGTCCGCCGGCGCCGTGCCGGGGCTGGCTCACCTGTGCGCGGGACAGGAGGCGACGAACGTCGGCGTGATCGCAGCGCTCGAAAAGCGCGACATGATCGCAAGCCACCATCGCGGCCATGGCCATTGCCTCGCCAAGGGCGCGGACGTCGCGGGGCTGCTCGCCGAAATCCTCGGCAAGGAAAGCGGCCTGTGCGGCGGGCGCAGCGGCTCCATGCACGTGTTCGATCTGGAGCATGGAAACCTCGGCACGAACGGCATCGTGGGCGGCGGAATACCGCTCGCGGCGGGAGCGGCGCTCGCGGCGCGGGCGCGCGGCAGCGACGAGGTCTGCGTCTGCTTCTTCGGCGACGGCGCGCTCAACCAGGGCCTGCTGCACGAGTGCATGAACATGGCGGCGATCTGGAAGCTGCCGGTGGTCTTCGTCTGCGAGAACAACGGCTATGGCGAGTTCACCGCCATCGACGACGTGACGGCCGGCCCGAGCATCACAGGGCGCGGCGAGGTGTTCGGCATTCCCTCGAAGATGATCGACGGCATGGACGTGCGCGCGGTGCACGGCGCCGCCGCGCGCGCCGTAGCGTTGGCGCGTGCTGGAAAAGGGCCGTCGTTCATCGTGTGCAACACGTGGCGCTTCGGCGGACACCACGTGGGCGACAAGCAGGAATACAAGATGGACGCGGAGACGAAGCGCTGGCTCGCGCGCGATCCGATCCTCAAATCGGCGCGCAAACTGATCGCGGACGGGCTCGCCACGCCAGCCAGGCTCAAGGCTATGGAGACGCGCGTGGCCACGCACATCCGCGACATTGTCGAACAGGCTCGCAAGGCGCCCGAGCCTGCGGCGCATCGCTTGCACGAGCACGTCCATGGCTGATCCGCGCATGCTCACCTTCCGGGAGGCGGTGCTCGAAGCGCTGTTCCTGGAAATGGACGCCGACAGCCGCGTCATGCTGATCGGCGAGGACGTGGGGCCAGCGGGCGGCGTGTTCAAGCAGACCGAGGGACTGTTCGCGAAGTTCGGCGCCCGGCGCGTCATCGACACGCCGATTTCCGAACCCGGCGCGTTCGGCATGGCGATCGGCGCCGCGATGGCCGGCGCCCGGCCCGTGTTCGAGGTCATGTTCGGCGACTTCATGACGTTGTGCATGGACCAGCTCGTCAACCAGGCGGCGAAGGTGCGCTACATGTCGAACGGGCGCGTCGGCGTGCCCCTCGTACTGCGAACGACGATGGGCGTTGGGGCGAACCTCGGGCCGCAGCATTCGCAGGGCTTCTACGCATGGGCGGCGCACGCGCCGGGCCTGAAGGTGGTCGCGCCATCGAACGCCGCGGACGCAGCCGGCCTCATGCGCGCGGCCATCCGTGACGACGATCCCGTTCTCTTCTTCGAGGACAGGATGCTCTACACCGCACGAAGCGCGGTCGACGCGGGCCTGCCGCTCGTGCCCATCGGCAAGGCGCGCACGCTGCGCGAGGGACGCGACGTGACGATCGTCGGCATCGGCCGCATGGCGCAACTTGCGCTCGAGGCGGCCAACAGGCTCGCCCAAGACGGGATCGAGGCGGAGGTCATCGACCCGCGCACGCTCGCGCCGCTCGACGCACAGGCGCTGGTTGACTCCGTGCGCCGCACGCATCGCGCCATCGTCGTAGATGGCGCGCCTCGATCCTTTGGCGTGACGGGCGAGATCGCCTCGATCATCAGCGAGGAGGCGTTCGACTGGCTCGACGCGCCGGTGATGCGCATGGGCGCGGCGGATACGCCGGTTCCCATGAGCCGCTCGCTCGAAAAGCTCTGGCGGCCGGACGCGGCGGCCATTGAAAAGGCCGTCAGGACGATGCTGTCCTGACGGCCCTGGATCGCGAAACGTCCGCTCAGGCGAGCGTCTTCTTGAACATTGCAATGGTGCGCGACCAGGCGAGGTCGGCGGCTTCCTTGTGATAACGGGCCGGCGCCGCGTCGTTGTTGAAAGCATGCTGCGCGCCTTCGTACACGAACACTTCGTGCGGCGTCTTGTTGGCGGCGAGAGCCGCCTTGTAGGCGTCGATGCCCGCGTTGATGCGCTCGTCCTGACCGGCGTAGTGCAGCATCATGCTGGCCTTGATCTTCGGCACGTCCTCGGCCTTGGGCTGCGCGCCGTAATAGGCGACGCACGCGTCGAGCCTGTCGCCTGCGGCCACTGCAGCCGCATTGACGATGCCGCCGCCCCAGCAGAAGCCGACGGCGCCCACCTTGCCGTTGCCGTCCGGGCGCTTCTTCAGATAGTCGATCGCATCGACGGCGCCCTTCACGGTCTGCGCGCGATCGAGCTTGGCGATCATGTCGCGGCCGACATCCTCGTCCTCGGGCGTGCCGCCGAGCGGCTGCAGGAAGTCGGGGGCAAGCGCGATGAAGCCTTCCAGCGCGACGCGGCGCGCCACATCCTCGATGTGCGGAACAAGGCCACGGTTCTCATGCACGACCATGACGGTGGGCAGCTTGCCCGAAGCGTTCTTCGGCTTCGCCAGATAGCCCGTCATGTTCTCGCCGAACGTGACCTTCTCGATGGTGAGGCGCGGATCGTTCGCGGCCGCGATGGGCGCCGACATCTTGTTGGCGGCGATCAGCGATGTGATCAGCTCGGCGGTTTCGCGCGAGCCGACGAGGGACGTGAGCTTGTCGAGATAGGCCGCCTTGTCGGCGGAAACGTGGGTGAAATGATCGTAGAGATCGATCATCTCCTGCGTGATCCGTGGCATGTCGTTCATGAAATCCTCCCGTTGGCGGTCGCCTTTTATTGGGCCGGGGCGCACTCTATCCGCACTCGGCGGGCGGAATCAACGCAGCTCCGCCGCCGTTGACAACGCGCAGGCGAGACCTAATCTAGCCGCGCCGGCGCGTCCCGCATCAAGCGGACCCACAAGAGCGCGCCGCACGGGAGGTTTCGCATGACGGGCGCCACGCGCGAGGTCCGGCTCGCGCAGTTTGAACGCATGCTGCGCATGCGCCGCTTCGAGGAGATGGTGATCCGTCTCGCACAGAAGCACGAATACATCGGCCGCCAGCACCTGCACATCGGACACGAGGCGACGGGCTCGGCCGTCGCGCTCGCCATGCAGGCGGGCGACAAGATTCACACGACGCATCGCAACCACGGCTACGTCATCGCCTGCGGCGCAGATCCCGGCCGCGCGTTCGCCGAAATCCTCGGCCGCAGGGACGGGCTCAACGGCGGCAAGGGCGGCTCGTGGCACCTGTGCGACGCCTCGAAGGGGATGCAGTCCACCTCCGCCATGGTCGGAGGCTCCATCGCGCTCGCGACCGGCGCCGCCTACGGACTGAAGCTCGCCGGGCAAGGCGCCATCTCGGTGGCGCACTTCGGTGACGGCACGCTCGACGAGGGCGTGTGCTACGAGGCGCTCAACCTCGCCTCAATATTCGAACTGCCGGTGCTGTTCGTCTGCGAGAACAATTCGAAAGCGGGGCAGCGCCCCTCCTCAATGCTCGCGGCGGCGAAGTTGCGCGACGTGCCGCAAGCCCTGCAGATCGAGAACGCCATCGTCGACGGCGCCGACGCGGACGCAACGCGCGAGACGTTCGCGAAGGCGGCGGAGCGCGTGCGCAGCACGGGCAAGCCGGTGTTCGTCGAATGCACGCTGGAGCGCTGGCCGGGCTCGCATCAGGTGACCGCGGCGTTTCCCACAGGCGTCACCGATCTCGCGCTCGCCTTCGATCCTTCGAAGATAACCGGCAAGCATGCGGACTGGATCAGCCGCTCCGATCCCATCCTGCGCGCCGCGCGCGCGTTCGTGGCGGAGGGAACGGCGAGCCGCGAAGAGCTCGCGGCGCTGGACGCGCGCGTGTGCAAGATCATGGAGGATGCGAGCGCCTTCGCAGAAGCCTCGCCCTTCCCCGAACCATCCGCGGCCTTCACCGGCGCGTTCGCCTGATTTCCGGAGCACCAGAATGCCGCAGATGAATCTCGCGGAAGCATTGATAGACGGGCTCATCTGGAGCCTGCGCAAGGATCCCAAGGCGACCATCGTCGGCCGCGGCATCGCGGGTCACGGACCCGAGCACCACGCGGAAGACAAGCTCAAGTCGGAGTTCGCCGCGCGCATCGTCGATCCTCCGACTTCGGAGGCCGCGGTCGCGCAACTGGGCGTCGGCGCGGCGATGACCGGCATGCGGCCGTTCGTGCACTACGGCACCGCCGTGTTCGCCTACGAGGCGTGGAACCAGTTCATCAACGAGGCGGCGAACGTTCACTACATGTCGAACGGCCAGCTCAAGGCGCCGGTGACGTTCCATCTGTTTCATGGCATTCGCGGCGGCGGAGGCCCGCAGCATTCGGGCAGCCCGCAGGCGATGTACGCCAACAATCCCGGGCTCGAAATCGTGATGCCGTCTGGACCGCGCGACTGCAAGGGCCTCATCCGCGCCGCCATGGCGAGCGACAATCCCACCATCGTCATCCAGCACGCGCTGCTGCTGGGGCTGACGGAGGACGTGCCTGCCGAGGATTACATGATCCCGCTCGGCAAGGCCGACGTGAAGCGGCAGGGCAAGGACGTCAGCGTCGTCGCGTGTTCGCGCAGCGTGGTGGACGCGCTGGAAGCGGCGCGGCAACTCGACAAGGAGGGCATCGACGTGGAGGTCGTGGACATTCGCACGATCGCGCCGCTCGACGTGGACACGATCGTCGCCTCGGTGCGCAAGACCGGGCGGCTTGTCGCCGCGGACGAGAGCTACGAGATCTGCGGGATCGCGTCGGAACTCATCGCGACCGTCTCCATCCACGCATGGAGCGCCCTGAAGTCCGCGCCCGTGCGCGTCGCGCGGCCCATGGTTCCCGTGCCGTTCAGTCCGCCGCTGGAAGCAGCGGTCACGCCGGGCGTTGCAAAGATCGTGGAGGCCTGCCGCAAGGCGTGCGCGCGCTGAACGCGCGCCGCCCGGGCGCAGCGCGCTATTTGCCCTGCAGCAGCCGGATGACCTTGTCCTTCACCTCCGGCGGTTGATCGAGCATTTCGTTGATCGCGGCCGCCATCTCGTTGCCCGCCACGTAGCTGGGCGTGATGCCCGCGACCTTCTTCATCTCGCCTCGGAACTCCTGGTCCTCGACCAATTGCCGGAAGGCTTCGCGCAACGTTGTCGTGCGGTCCGCGGGTACGCCGGGAGGCGCGAAATAGGGCCGCGCGAGATCGAGAATCGGGTTCAGCATCCTGAAGAGCGGCTTGTGGCTGTCGGGCACGACGTCCATGGACCACGCCACATTGTACTTCTCGAGTTCCGGATTCTTGCGCCCGGAGACCTGAAGCAGGATCTTCGCCTTGCCCTCTTCCATGAGCTGGCGCGGGCGCGCTCCCATGAAGCCGATGAGGTCGCCGCCGGACGCATGAACCTCGTTGCGCTCCACCGCAAGATCGACGTCGGCGTTGCGATAGCCATAGATGATATCCATGTTGAGGCCGAGCGCGTCCTTCAGCAATTCGGGCACGAGGCCGTAGCCCGTCGAGCCGCGCGCGGTCGCGCCGAACTTGATCGGCTGCGGGCATGTCTTCATGGCCTCGAACGTCTGGCACGGGAAGTCCGTGCGCATCCAGAAGATCACGGTCGCGTTGTAGATGTTCGCGATCCACGTGAACTTCGTCAGGTCGAAGCGGATGTTGGGCTGCGAAATGGCGCGGCTGAAGAGGCCCGAGGAGCCCGCCCCCATCGTGAGCCCGTCGGGCTCGGCGATGTTGAAGACGTAATTGGCGGCGGCGATCAACTCGGGCGCAGGCATGTTCTGGGCGACGACGACGGGGCGTCCGGGAATGTATTTGGGCAGGTGGCGGGCGGCCACGCGCCCGAGGATATCAACGCCGCTCGCCTCGCCGCTGCCGATGATGAGCCTGATACTTTTGCCCTTGTAGAAATCGTCGGCGGATGCGCCGCTGGCGGCGAGCGCGGCGGCGGACGCAAGCGTAAAGACAGCAAGGCGCTGGCTCAGCCTCATGACGTTCCTCCTTCGGGGCGCCCTTCGACGTGGCTGCCCTGCGCGCCAGCTTATGCGGACGCCGGATAAAACGCCATAGCCGCAACAGGTCTGGAGGGGCTGGTTGCGGCGGGTCTGAAAAGGAGGAAAGCCGGCCCTGTCGCGGACTATTCGGCGGCCATCTTGCCGGGCGACAGGCCGGCGAGATGCGCGACGACCTCGTCCACCTTCATCACGTCCGCGTACTTGTGATGCATGTCGAAGAGACTGACCTTGTGGCTCAGCTCGACGCGATCGTAGGTGCATTCCTCGACGAGGCTGATGTGAAAGCCCGACGAGTACGCGTCGACCACGCTCGCGCGCACGCATCCCGACGTGCTCTCGCCGCAGACGATGAGACTGCGCACGCCCAGAAGGGACAGGTGCGAAACGATGGGCGTTCCCGAGAAAGCGCTGGCGCGCTGCTTGAAGATCACCACGTCGCCGTCCTGCGGCGCGAACTCGTGGTAGATGTCGTTATCGTCGGGACGCGGCGGCTTGCGCTTGACGGCGCGCGTCGCGACGGCGCCGGTGGGCCGATTGTTCGCACGCACGTCGGACGTGCAATAGAAGATCGGAATGCCCGCGGCGCGCGAGGCGGCGATCAGCCTCTTCGTGGGCTCGATGGCGCGGTGCGCGTAGATCCCGCAGGTTCCCGGCGCGTCGGCCTCGATCTCCGCCGGCGGGCGCGGTCCGCCGCGATAGGCGCTGTTGTAGAGGTCGATGCACAGCAGCGCGGGATTGGGGCCGACGAACGTGTCGCGCACGCAGCGGGCGTAGAAGTCGAGGCTCATGTCGGCCTGCGGCACGACGTCCTTCCAGCAATGGTCCTGAAAATCCTTCGCCGACGCCATCGTCCTTCTCCTCTTGCTGCGATTTCGCCTCGCGCGCGCTTACGCGCGGCCGCCCGAACGCTTGAGTTTGGGATCGAGATTGTCGCGCAGGGCGTCGCCCAGCATGTTGATCGCGAGCACGGTCACGAAGATGCAGAGGCCCGGGAACAGCGCCATCCACCACGAGGTCGAAATGTATGTGCGCCCGTCGGCGAGCATGCCGCCCCATGTGGGGATCGCCGGAGGAACGCCAAGGCCAAGGAACGACAGCGCCGCCTCCGCGATGATGGCGGACGCCATGGCGAACGTGCCGATCACCAGCGCCGATTGCATGAGGTTCGGCAGAAGGTGCTTGAAGATGATGCGCGTGTGCGTCGCGCCCAGCGACCGCGCCGCGGTGACGAATTCGCGCTCCTTGAGGGTGAGCGCGTTGGCGCGCGTGACGCGGCAGAAGGGAATCCAGCGCTGCAGGGTGAGCGCCATGATGAGGATCGAGAGCCCCTGCCCCAGGAACGCGAGCACGGCGATCGCGAGCAGAAGCGGCGGGAAAGCCCACATCACCTCGACGATCTTCTGGATGCCGAAGTCGATGAACTTTCCAAAATAGCCGGAAATGACGCCGAGCAGCACGCCGACGGCGCCGGAGATCACGACGACGGCCAGCGCGATCGCCAGCGACACGCGGGCGCCGAAGATGCAGCGCGAGAGGATGTCGCGGCCCACATGGTCGGTGCCAAAGAAGTGCGGGCCGAAGAAATATTCGGGCGGCGTCATCGCCTTCATGAGGTTCTGCCGGTTGGGATCGAACGGCGAGACCCACTCGGCGAAGATCGAAGCGAGGAGGAAGAGCACAAGCACGCCGCCGCCGGCGAGCACCTTGAACTGAAGCCAGGGCTTCAGCTTCTTTCGCAGCTGGCGCCAGTCGACGACCGGCGCGCGCGTGTCACTGGGCAAGGCGGATGCGGGGGTCGGATGCGGCATAACACAGGTCCACGATGAGGTTCACCACGACGAACAGCGTCGTGTAGACGATGACGACGCCGGTAATGAGCGGATAGTCGCGCGACGTGAGGCCCTGCAGCAGCAGATTGCCGATGCCCGGCCACGAGAAGATCGTCTCGACGATGATCGAGCCCGAGAGGAGCGCGCCGAACTCGAGGCCGACGACGGTGATCACCAGAATGAGCGCATTGGGAAAGCCGTGCCGCCAGATGACCGCGCGGTCGGCGAGGCCCTTGGCGCGCGCGGTCATGATGTAATCCTCGCTCAGGGTCTCGAGCATGGAGGACCGCGTCACGCGCATCAGAATGCCGGTCATGTTGATGCCGAGCACGAAGGCCGGCATCAGGATGTAGAGACAGGCGTCCTTGAAGGACTCCCAGTTGCGCTGGAGGATGGAGTTGATCAGGAGAAAGCCGGTGATCGGATCCTCCGGCACGCCGAACGTGTGGCGCCCGCTCGAGGGCAGCAGGTTCAGAACGCCCGCGACCAGCAGCACGAGCATGATGCCGAGCCAGAAGTTCGGCATGCTGATGCCGAAGAACCCGCCGATGGAGCCGACATTGTCGATCCAGGAATTGGGCCGCGCGCCGGCCCAGACGCCGAGCGGCACGCCGATCGCGATGGCGAGCAGCGTGGCGACGATCGCCAGTTCGAGGCTGGCGGGGAAGCGCTCCATGATCAGGCCGATGACGGGCTCGTCGTAGCGGAAGCTGCGGCCGAAATCGAACATCAGCGCGTTCGAGAGGAAGCGCCAGTACTGCACGAGCAGCGGCTGGTCGAGGCCCCAGCGTTCGCGGGCCTCCTGCACGTCCTTGTCCGTCGCCTGATCGCCCGCCAGCATGTCCGCCGGGTCTCCCGGCGCCATGTGCAACAGCATGAACACGAGGAACGAGATGATCAGGATCACCGGGATCGTGCCTGCGAGCCTGCGAACGAAGTAGGCGATCATGGATTAGCCTCCCTGCGCCGCCCGCCTCAGCGGGTTGCGCGCTGGCGTCCCACCACGCGGATATCGGTCGCGAGGATGTCCGTCGTTGCGAGCGGCTTGTACTCGATGGTGCGCGCCACGCCCCACGCGAGCTTGTGGCGGAGCATGAAGTGCGCCGGCGCTTCTTCGGTGATGAGCGCCATCGCCTCACGAAGCAGCTTGATGCGCTTGGGCTCGTCGAATTCCTGGCGCTCGGCCTGCAGGAGCCTGTCGACCTCCTTGCTGGAATAGCCGATGCGCGGCGAGGCGCCGGTCTCGAAATATTGCGAGAGCGCGGCGGACGGGTCGATCACGGTGCCGCGGCCCATGTAGTAGAACGGGACGCCGCCGCGCTGGACGTTCGACCACAGCGTGCCCCACTCGGGCGTGCGCAGGTTCACCTTGAAGCCAACCGCCTCGAGCATCGGAACGATGGCCTCGGCGATCTGCTTGTCGCCGATGTAGCGCGACACGGGCGTGAAGAAGTCGATCTCGACGCCGTTGGGATAGCCCGCCTTCTTGAGCAGCTCGCGCGCCTTGGCGGGATTGTAGGTGTATTTGGGCTGCAGATCGGGGTCGTAGGCGTACTGGCCGGGGCCGATCGGACCGTCGAGCCGCTCGGCCTGGCCGCGCAGGATCGCCTTTATGATCGCGTCGCGGTCGATGGCGTAGGCGACGGCCTGCCGGGCCTCCTTGTGTCCCACGGCTTGAACTGCGGGCTCATGGCGAGGAACATGATCTCGGTCGAGCCTTCCCACAGAAGCCGCACGTTCTGCGCCGCCTCGATGCGCGGAACGAGCTGCGGGGGAATGAATTGCGCGATCTGGGTCTCGCCGTTCAGCAGCGCCGTCACGCGGCTCTCCGCCTCCTTTTGAATCCGGAAGATCACCTCGTCGGGATTGTCCGGCGCGACTTCCGGATGCCCGGCGACCTTCTCGATGGCGACGAAATTGTCCACGGAAAGCTGGCGGATGCGATACGGGCCAAAACCGAAGGGCGCCTCGCGATCAGCCGCCTCGCCCTTGGCGTCGAATTGCGCTTTGGACGTGATGATGAGCTGGCGCAGGAAGTCGAGCAGCGTCGCGAGCGGCTCGGTCGTCTTCATGATGATCGTATGATCGTCCGGCGCCTCGACGGATTCGATGTAGCGCACATTGTGCTTCTGGCGCGATTGCGGATCGTTCTTGGCGCGGTTCACGGAATGGATGATGTCGGCCGCGACGACGGGCTCGCCGTTGTTGCGCTTCACGTCGCGCTTGAGGTTGAAGACCCACGTGGTCGGGTCCTTCACCTCGTACTTTTCAACGATGCGCGAGGTGAACTTCTGCGCGGCGTAATCGCGGTCGAAGAGGCAGCCGTAGGTCTGGCACAGCACCGCGTACATGAGCGAGACGCTGTCGGCATAGGGGTTGTGCGAGGCGATCGTTTCCGTGACGCCGATGGACACGCGGGTGCGCTGCTGTGCGTCCGCCGGGCTGGCGAATGTGAAGACCGCGCCAAGCAGCGCTGCGGCGAACGTCCCGCCAAGAGTTGCAGTCTTAACGCGAGGCCCGGCATTCTGCATTGTCGTCTCCCATTCACCACTTGTCTGCGTTGAGGGTTTGCAAGGCCCATGCCAGCGCCGGCGTCGGGGGCTGCGGGCGGAAGCGCCGGTTCGATAAGTTTTGCTAATGTGGCTATGCCCTCCACATGGGCATGAAGGCTGCTCCTCGTCCTCCGGACGCTCCCGGCAGCCCGCGTTTGCGGCGGCGCCGCCCGCATTTCGCTGGCATGCAACGTGCTTTGACTCCCCTGCGTCCGCGAGGCGCAGGAGGAGCTGCAGGCCATGTCCCTAGATGAGGTGCTGTCCGAGGACGCAAGCGCCGGCGCCAAGCCCACTCAGGCTCCCGAGCCTATTCTGGAGATTTTCGACCTCACGACCGTGTTCCCGACGATCGACGGCGATGTGACGGCCGTGGCGGACATGTCGTTCTCCATCCGCGCGGGGGAAACCATCGCGGTCGTGGGGGAATCGGGGTCCGGCAAGTCGGTCACAGCGCGCTCGATCCTCAGGCTCACCGACTACCAGGGCGCCGAAATCCGCTCCGGCAGCGTCATCTTCCGCGGGCGCGAGGGCGTCACGCTCGATCTGGCGAGCCTCGATCCCGACGGCCTGCGCAGCGTTCGCGGCAACGACATTTCGGTCATCTTCCAGGAGCCTCTGACCGCGCTCAATCCGGTGATGACCATCGGCGACCAGATCGCCGAGACCATCGTCCTGCATCAGCGCAAGTCGAAGAAGGAGGCCCTGGACCTTGCGCTCAAGCAGCTCGAACTGGCGCGCATCCCCGAGGCCGCGCGACGGCTCAAGCAATATCCGCACGAGCTCTCCGGCGGCATGCGCCAGCGCGTGATGATCGCCATGGCGCTCGCCTGCAGGCCCAAGCTGCTGATCGCCGACGAGCCGACCACCGCGCTCGACGTGACGATCCAGTCGCAGATCCTCGCGCTCATCCGCGAGCTGCAGCGCGAGATCGGCATGGCGGTGCTCTTCATTACGCACGACATGGGCGTGGTGGCCGAAGTCGCCGACCGCGTTCTCGTCATGTACAAGGGCCGAAAGGTCGAGGAAGGCCCGGTCAACGAGATCTTCACGGCGCCGCGCCACCCCTACACGAAGGCGCTGCTGGCCGCGGTGCCAAAGCTCGGCAGCATGGCGGGCAAGCATGCGCCCGAGCCGTTTCCGAGCCTGAACCTCGACGGGCGCGAGGTGATGCCGGCCTTCGCCGCCTCGCCGGCGCCGACCGAAGACCAGCAGCGCAGGCCCGTGCTGGAGGTGCATAACCTCGTGACGCGCTTCCCCATCCGCGCCGGCATGTTCAAGCGGCACGTCGGCGAACGTGCATGCGGTGGAGAACGTCTCCTTCAAGCTCGCCGAGCGCGAGACGCTTGCGCTCGTCGGCGAGTCGGGCTGCGGCAAGTCGACGACAGGCCGCACGATCCTGAAACTGGTGGAGCCGACGTCGGGCGACATCATCATCGGCGGGCGCAACATCACCAATTACACGCCGATGCTCATGGCGCCGGTGCGCCGGCAGGTGCAGATGATCTTCCAGGATCCCTTCGCCTCGCTCAATCCGCGCATGACCATCGAACAGCTCGTCGCCGAGCCGATGATCATCCACGAGACGTGCCCGAAGGGTGACTTGCGCGCGAGGGTCGTGGAGCTTCTGGAGCGCGTCGGACTGTCGAGCGATCACCTCGTTCGTTATCCGCACGAGTTTTCCGGCGGCCAGCGCCAGCGCATCTGCATCGCGCGCGCGCTTTCGCTCAATCCGCAGATCATCATCGCCGACGAGGCGGTGTCGGCGCTCGACGTGTCGATCCAGGCGCAGGTCATCAACCTGCTCATGGAATTGCAGACGACGTTCGGCATCTCCTTCCTCTTCATCTCGCACGACATGGCCGTGGTGGAGCGCATCAGCCATCGCGTCGCCGTGATGTATCTCGGCGAGATCGTCGAGATCGGGCCGCGCGAAAGCGTCTTCGCCGCCCCGCGCCATCCCTACACGCGCAAGCTTCTCGACTCGGTGCCCGTGGCCGATCCGGCGCGGCGGCGGCACAAGCCCCTGCAGACGAGCGAAATCCCCAGCCCCGTGAAAGGGCTCGACTACGCGCCCGCGCGCCGGGCCATGCTCGAGGTCGCGCCGGGTCATTTCGTTCAGGAGCACTGAGGGCGTCACGACGGCGGCTTGACTGGCCGGGCGAACCAATTTCAATTGGCGGCTTCAGC
Organism: uncultured Alphaproteobacteria bacterium; assembly: GCA_963701405.1. Classification (GTDB taxonomy): domain Bacteria; phylum Pseudomonadota; class Alphaproteobacteria; order Rhizobiales; family Beijerinckiaceae; genus Terripilifer. The sequence goes on from CAVPAB010000004.1 coordinate 237,921, forward strand.
GGACAGGGCGCACATGCAGGATTCGACGACAATCCCGGACGAGCCGGCCATGGACGAGCGCGCTACAGCGTCGCCGTGCGTGGGCGTGTGCCGGCTCGATTCCGCGCAGGTTTGCGTCGGCTGCGGGCGCCATATCGTCGAGATCGCCGCCGCGGGCGTTGCGGCGGAGCAGGCCCGCGCCCGCAGACTGCGGGAAAGTTGAAGAAGCCCGAAACCTGATCCCCTCAGCCGCGTTGCCGCTCGGGGCGCCCTCGGCGCCGGCGGATCGGACATGGCTGAAGTCAGGCTTGAACTTCAGTACGAACCCGGACAAACTCCGGACTCCGTCGCCCTGATCGCGCGACGGCGCGCATGCGGGCGGCGATCCTCGCCGGGCCGGGACGCGTCGAGATCGCGCAGGCGCCCGCCCCGCGCCCATCCCCCTCGCAGGTGCGCTTCCGCGTCGAAGGCTGCGGCGTTTGCGCGTCCAATCTCACGCCCTGGTCCGGGCCCGAATGGATGGCCTTTCCCACAGAACCCGGCGATCTCGGCCACGAGGCCTGGGGCGTGGTCGATCATGTCGGGGAGAACGTCACGACGTTCAGGCCGGGCGATCGCATCGCCGCCCTCTCCTATCGCGGCTATGCCGAGTATGACGTGGCGGAGGCGGACGCCTGCATCAAGCTTCCCGCGGCGCTCGACGGCTCGCCCTTCCCCGGCGAGCCGCTGGCGTGCGCGATGAACATCTTCCGCCGCAGCGAGATTGCCGCGGGACAGACCGTCGCGATCGTCGGCGCGGGCTTTCTGGGCGTGCTGCTCACGCAGCTCGCCACGCAGGCGGGCGCGCGCGTCATCGCCGTCTCGCGCCGCCCCTATGCGCTGCAAATGGCCCGGCGCATGGGCGCGCAGGAGACCATCGGGCTTGCCGATCGCAACGCCATCGCGGGCGCCGTGCGCGAGCTGACGAACGGCGCGTTCTGCGAACGCGTGATCGAGGCCGTCGGCATGCAGGAGGCGCTCGACATCGCCGGCGACATCACCGGCGAGCGCGGACGGCTGATCATCGCCGGCTATCATCAGGACGGATTGCGGCATGTGAACATGCAGATGTGGAACTGGCGCGGGCTCGACGTCATCAACGCCCACGAGCGCGATGCGCGCATTTACATGCAGGGCATGCGCGAAGCTGTGGACGCCGTGACGCAGGGCCGTCTCGCGCCGCAAGCGCTCATCACGCACCAGTTTCCGCTCGACCGGCTCGCCGACGCGCTGAACGCGACGCGCGACCGTCCGGACGGCTTCATGAAAGCGGTGGTGGTTCCCTGATGGCGGGGCAGCGCGCGGGATCGAAGCCCTTGCGCCTCGGCTTCGCGGGGCTTGGCTGGATCGGTCTCAACCGCATGCAGGCGATGCTCGATGCGGGCGGCGTCGAAGCCGCGGCGATCGCCGACGCATCGCAGGATGCGCTGGCGCGCGCGCGCGATGTCGCGCCGTCAGCCCGCGCGCTCGAGCGGTTCGAGGACTTGCTCCCGCTCGATCTCGACGGACTTGTGATCGCCACGCCCAGCGCGCAGCACGCGCGGCAAGCCATCGCGGCGCTCGACGCCGGCCTGCCGGTCTTCTGCCAGAAGCCGCTGGGCCGCAACGCGGCGGAGACTTTTGACGCCATCGCCGCCGCGAGGCGCGCCGACCGGCTGCTGCATGTGGATTTTTCGTATCGGTTCACGCAGGCCGCGCAGATCATCCGCGCGATCATCGCAGCAGGCGAAATCGGCGATGTGTTCGCCTGCGACCTGACGTTCCACAACGCCTACGGCCCGGACAAACCCTGGTTCTACGACGTCGCCCAGTCGGGCGGCGGATGCGTGATGGATCTTGGCGTGCATCTGGTCGACCTGGCGCTGTGGATGTCGCCGGGCGCACGCGTCGAGGCCGTCTCGTCCGCGCTCTACAGGGAAGGCCAGCGCCTGCCCGCCGCGCCCGATTGCTGCGAGGATTATGCGATCGCCCAATTGCGCCTGGGCAATGGCGCCGAGGTTCGCATTGCATGCTCGTGGCGGCTGCATGCGGGGCGCGACGCGGTGATCAGCGCGCAATTTCATGGAACGCGCGGCGGCGCGCGCATGCGCAACGTGAACGGCTCCTTCTACGATTTCGTCGCGGAGCGGTTTTCGGGAACGCGCACGCAGATCCTGTGCGAGCCGCCGGACCCATGGGGCGGCGCGGCCGCCGTCAACTGGGCGCGCAAGCTTGCGGGCTCCAGCCGGTTTGATCCGGCGGCGCAGGACATCGGCGCGGTCGCGCAGGTTCTGGACGCCATCTACGGACGCCCGCCGTATTGACAAAGCGCGACCGATCGAGCGCAATCGGGAAAACACGAGGACGGGGGGGAATTATGGGACGTGTCCCGATCGCGATTTCGGTCGCAGCGCTGGCGCTGGCCAGCCTGCCCGCGAACGCCCAGAGCGACACTTTCTACGCCGACAAGACGATCACGATCGTCTGCTGGTCCGGCGCGGGCAGTCTCTACGACGTCAACGCCCGGTTCCTCGGGCGTCATTTCACCCGCAAGCTGCCGGGCAACCCGCAGGTCATCGTGCGCAACATGACGGGCGCGGGCGGCGTGATCGCGACCAACCATATCGCCAACAGCGCGCCAAAGGACGGCACGACCCTCGGGATGGTCGCGCGCGGCATGGGCATCGAGCCCCTGCTGGGGGGCGAGCAGACGCGCTTTGATCCGCGCACGCTGCAATGGATCGGCAGCACGAGCCCGGAGGTGTCCATCATCGCCGTGCGCTCGGAGACGGGCGTGCGCACGCTCGAGGACCTGCGCACACGCGAAGTGGCGGTGGCGGGACCGGCGCCGGGCACCGATGGCGTCACCTATCCCAACACGCTCAACAATCTGCTGGGCACGCAATTCAAGATCGTCACCGGCTACCGCAGCGGGCCGGAAATGGCGGTCGCGGTCGAAAAGCGCGAGGTGGAGGGACGCGGCTCATGGTCGTGGGCCTCGTTCCGCACCGAAGGCATGCCGATGCTCCAGCGCGGGGAGTTGCGCATCCTCGTCCAGATGGCGCTGCGCAAATCGCCCGAACTGCCGGATGTGCCGCTTGTCATGGAGTTCGCGCAGACGGACGAGCAGCGCCAGATCTTGCAGGTGATCCTCACGGGACAGACGATGGCGTGGCCGCTCGTCGCGCCCGCGGAGACGCCGAAGGATCGCGTCGAGTTGTTGCGCAGGACGTTCCTCGCCATGCTCGCCGACGAAGAGGCGAAGGCGGAAGCGAAGAAGCTCGGCATCGACATCGAGCCGATCCCGGGCGCCGAAATCCAGGCGCTGGTCGACAACGTCTACGCGACTTCGCCCGCGATCATCGACCGCGTCCGCGAACTCTCGGGCCGCAAGAAGTGAGCGCAATGCGGCGGCGATCGCAAGGAGACCGCCGCTGCTGCAAGTCGACCACTCAGAAGTCGTACCCGACCTTGAACCGCACCATCTGACGCTCGAAATTGGTGAGATCGTATTTGCGGGCGAGGCCCTTTTCATCACCGGCGACCTGCGCGTTCCAGGCGAGCGAGGCCCACAGGCCGTTGTCGAACTTCGCGTGAATCGTCGGCCCGATGTAGAGCGCCCGCCCCGCGTAGGCGTTGAAGCCGAGGCCGTCGTAAGCATAGAGATATCGCGCCTCGGCGCCGACGAAGACAGTCTTCGTGATCGCCGTCGCCATCGCGACTCCCAGGCCTATCTTGGCCGCGCGCTCGGTGACGGGCGAGCCCTTCTCCTTCACGACTTCCATTTCGTGGATGACGTTGAACGCAGCATACACGGTGTCCGGCACGAGCATGGTGTCGAGGATGATCTTGTTCTCGGCGCCCCACTTGGTCGCGGGCAGGCCCGTCAATTCGTCAGACGTCGCCCATACCGGCTCCACATGGAGCGTCAGTCCGACGCCGTCCGTCTCGCGGTTGAGGAGCCGCCAGCGCACTTCACCGCCCAGTCCGTTCAAACGCATGCGGGTAATGTTGTCGAATCCTGGAACGTCCTTGATGTTGTAATACGCGCCGAGCACGGCGCCGGCGACGCTGAGGCTATCGGTCACCCCGTAGGCGAATTCGACTTTGCCGCCGACGGCGTTGTACGTCCCGCCGCGTTTTCCGAACCGGCCGATCGTCTCCATCGCGATGCTGCGCGTCCCCCTGGGCTCGACGTCCGACCCAAGCACGAAGCCGAAAAGGTTCTCCGTCTCGACGCCATGGTCGTGACCGCCTGCCGAATGGCCGTGCCCCGCGTGGCCGTGGCCCGCGTCGCGATGGGCGTGGGCGGGCGCAGTGGGCGCCTTCGCGGGGCCGCGCTTGCTTGCCGGCTGCGACTTGCGAACCGGCTTCTTCGCAGCCTTGGCGCGCCCGTGAGCGTGACCTGCATGGGCTTCGGCCGAATGGGAATGCCCGGCGTGATCGTGCCTGTGCTGAGCCTTGGCCGGCGCAAGGGGCAGCGCAATGGAGGCCGCCAGAAATCCCGTGAGGCCGCAAAATCTCGACAACGCCATTCGCCCACCCCTCAATTATGTAACAATATAACATCACGTAAACCGGCGTGGAGCGCAAGTCAACGACGGGCGCCCGTTGCCGAATGCGGGCGCCGGGCCCACGTGTTGTGCTCCCGGGGGGCAGGAGAAGCGGCAGCCATGTCCACACCGACTGATGTGCGTCCGCCCAACAACGGCAGCGCGCCCCTGCGGGGGGTGCAGAATCGCCGCAAACGCGCGTTTGCCGCGCTCACCGGGCTTGCGGCCGCGACGCTGGCGCTTGTCGAGCCGTCATTTGGCGAGGGCCCGGCGGGCATCCCGATCTTTTTCGCCGCGCTCGCCTTCATCGCCGTCGGGATCATGATGCGGGCGTGGGCCGCCATCTACGTGGCCGGCCGGAAGACACAGGAGCTGGTGACTGGCGGTCCCTATGCGCGCACGCGCAATCCGCTCTACGTCGGCACGCTGGCGGCGGTGTTCGGCGCCGCGCTGTCGTTCGGTTCGGTCACCATGGCCGTGGCGCTGACGCTCGCGGCGTTCGTCATCTTCGATCTCGTGGTCCGGCGAGAGGAAGCTCGCCTTGCGGAGGAGTTCGGCGCTCCGTTCGAGGCGTATGCGCGCCGCACGCCACGCTGGTGGCCCTCGGGACGGCCCGACGATCGAGAGCGGGTCGAAATCCTCGTCGCAAACGTCATGCGCACGCTGGCCGAATCGCTTCTGTTCCTGATCGGGCCGGTGCTGGCGCTGGCGCTGGCCGACGCGCGCGAGAGCGGCTGGGTCGAGCCGCTCCTGCGACTGCCGTGACGCGTGACTGAAGCGGTCGCTGAAAAGAGAGCGGCCCCGATCCGGGGGGCGTGGATCGGGGCCGTGATGTCCTCTGGAGGGTCACCGTTGGACAGTCGATGAACGCGCCGCCGGCCGGGGGGTTCCATCACAGGCAAGAAAAATCATGCGGCGCCCCGACCGCGTCGCGCTGCGCCTTTGACGATGGGCCTGCCAATGCCTACGTCTAGGTCCAGCGTCGCGAACCGGGAACATCATGATCCGCCTCCAGAACACGTGCTTCATCGCGCCGCGCTCGCCCATGCGTCCCGCTCCCCCGCGGCCTCGCGCATGAAGACGTCCCTTGGTTTCCTGGCCGGCCTGCTCGCGCTCGGGGCCACGATCGCGCCCGCGCTCGCGCAGCCGGCGGGCGATGTCGCCCGCAATCCCCTGCCCGCCATGGTGACCTCCTCGCTCGAGGAGAGCATTCGCTCGCAGCTTCTGGAGCCCGCCAAGGCGCAGATCCAGATCAAGGTGCATTTTCCCGGTGGGCGTGGCGAGAACGGGCGCATCTGCGGCGAGGTGATCGAGCCGGGGCCGGACGGGCCGCGGATTCGCACGTTCTATTCGAGCTACACCCGCGCCGGGCGCGTGCTGACCCGGTTCGACGATTTGCGTTTCGACCAATTCCTCGAACGCGATAACGTGTTCCGCAATTGCAGTCCGAGGCTCTGAGAGGCTTCATGAGCGAAGACGCTCCCGTCGCCGAAATCGAGAAGCTGGAAGAGCGCATCGAAGCGCTGGCCGAAGAGGCGCGCGCCTGCCGCAAGCTCATCCTCGCCTCGCGCGTCGCCATTCTTGTGGGCTTCGTGTGGATCGGCGCGTCGCTGATCGGGCTGGCGCGGATGGACGCGCTGCAGCTCGTCACGATCCTCACGCTGATCATCGGCGGCATCGTGTTCTACGGCTCGAACACGAGCACGCTCGACCAGAAGCGTGAGATGATCCGGCAGGCTGAGGCGAAGCGCGCCGAGCTCATCGGCGCGATCCGTCTTCGCGTTGTGCACTGAGGCGCCGGAGCGCCCCTGCAGCGTTCAGTCCTTGCGGCCGGACGTGTGGCCCTGCCCGCGCTCGCCCGGCGCGCCGACGTCGATGCGCGCCTCGATGACGTAGACCGCACCGGCGCGCACCGCCTTTTCGCCGCGCTCCAGCGCCGCCGCGAGTTCGGTCGCGTTTTCGATCCCCGCCTCGCCCTGCGCGCCCTGCGCCTTGGCGATGGCGATGAGGTCGATGGCCGGGTTCACCATTTCCTGGCCGACGAACTTGTTTTCGACCGGGCGACCGCGCACCACCGCCATGCGCTCCTGATGGGCGACGTCGTTGTAATAGACCCGGTTGTTCGCGATCACCATGAGCAGCGGAATGCCCATGTGGGTCGCGGTCCAGATCGCGTTGCAGCCCATGGCGAAGTCGCCGTCGCCGATGATCGTCATCGGCAGGCGCCCTGTGCCCTTCACGGCGAGCGCGGTGCCGATGGCGTTCGAGGGGCCCGAGCCCACGCCGCCGCCGCCGTCGAAGCCGACGTAATCGAGCGGATGCTTGAAGTTCACGGTGTCGGACGGCCAGCCGAGCGCAAAGCCGGCGATGGTCACCTCGCGCTTTTCGACGAACTCGCGCACGACGAGGGCGAGATCGCGCAGGCCCATCATGCCGTCCGTGCGCGGCTTGCCGAGCGGCTTGACGTTGCGCGCCGGCCATTTCGCCTGCGCCTTGTCCTTCGTTCCGCGAAGACGGCGCACCGCTTCGGTGAGCGGGCGCACGAGCTGGTCGGCCGTCGCGAGGATCTTCAGGTCGGCGGGCGGCAGGCCGAAGTAATCCATGCTCCAGCCGTTGTGCAGGTAATCGTCGACGGTGCAGTGAATGACCTTCGAGCGCACCTCCGCGTCCTTGCCGAGCGTCTGCGCGAACCATCCGCGCAGGTCCATCCAGTCGAGCGAGAGGATGACGTCGGCTTCCTTCGTGATCTCGCCGGCGGCGGGCGAAGGACGGAAGCGCGGCTCGATGAGATGCAGCGGATGCTCGGTGGGGAAGACCGCGCCGGGCTTGGTGTCGGTCATCACGGCGGCGCCGAGCGCTTCGGCGAGTTCGATGCGCGCGTTCCAGTCGTCCACGCTGCGCGACACGCGGCCCATGAGGATGAGCGGCTTCTTCGCGTCGACGAGCATGCGGGCGGCCTGCTCGACCGCCTCCTGCGCGGGCGCGGGCGGCACGCCGGGCTTGAAGCGCTCGACGTCGGGGAAGTTGAGCGGCTTGTCGAGCTTCGTCTCCTGCAGGCCAACGTCGAGGCACACGTAGGTCGGCCCATAGGGCTGCGTCGCCGCGATCTGGTGCGCGCGCATCATGGATTCGAGCGCGGCGCCGGCGGAGCGCGGCTCGTCGTCCCACTTGGTGTAATGGCGGATGAGCGCGCCCTGGTCCTTGGCGGTGTGGATCCAGTCGATCCACGGGCGGCGCTCCTCGGCGTCGCCGGGGCCGGTGGCGCCGAGGATGAGCATCGGCGCGCGGCCGCACCAGGCGTTGAAGATCGCCATGGTCGCGTGCAGCAGGCCGACGTTGGAGTGCAGCGCAACGGCCATCGGGCGCTCCGTCACCTTGGCGTAGCCCTGCGCGATGCCGACCGCGTGCTCCTCGTGCAGGCAGACCATCATCTGCGGATCGCGGTTGCCGAGGTAGTTGACCATCGAATCGTGGAGGCCGCGATAGCTCGCGCCGGGCGTCAGCGCGATGTAGCGCACGTCGAGGCGGCGCAGCATTTCGGCCATGGCGTCGGACGTCCAGCCCAGTTCCGCGTTGGACGCGCGCACCAGTTCGTCCTTGCCGTCGAACCGCGCCGTCCCTACTTCGCCGCCCGTCTTCTCCGCGCCCATGCTCATGCGCCTCTCCCATTGAATGTTTGCGCCCGCCAACGAGCGGACGTTCCCGGCCTCTATACACGAGTTGTGCCGCCGGCGGCCACTGGCGCGAGCCTGCCGGGCGATTGCGCGTCCCAGCGGGCGGCGGTAGCTTGCGGCACAAACAAACGGCATGGGGCTCGACCCCGCCGCAACAGAGGAAGCCCCATGAGCGACGGCGTCATCGTCAAGAAGACCGACGACATCATCGAGATCACGCTCAATTCACCCGAGCGCGGCAACGGCATGACGGACGACCAGATCGTCTTCCTCGGCGACGTGCTGGAGCGCGAGCATGCCAGCGCCCGGCTCATCGTCCTGCGCGCCAACGGCGCGGATTTCTGCATGGGCCGCGCGCATCTGGGGCCGCGCCCCACCGGCCTGCCGGAAGCGCTGCAATTGCGGCGCATGCACGACATCGTGTTTCGCACCTATGGCGCCGTGCGGCACTCGAAGGCGCCGGTGGTTTCGGTCGTGAAGGGCCGCGCCTACGGGTTCGGCTGCGCGCTCGCCAGCGTCTGCGACATCACCATCGCGGAAGAGAGCGCACGCTTCGCCATCAACGAGATGAACAACAACATCATGCCGACCATGGTGATGTCCTCGCTCATCGACCGCGTTCCGCTGAAGGCCCTGATGTACATGGTGTGGACCGCCAAGGAAATCGACGCGCGCCACGCCATGTCGATCGGCGCGGTGAGCGAAGTCGTGCCTGCGGGAGAAGGCGATCGCGAGGCTGACGCGCTGGTGGAGCGTTTCAGGAAGCTGCCGCTTCCAGCTGTTCTCGCCGTCAAGGAATATGCGCACGGCGCGAACGCCATCGACATCGGCAAGGCGGTCGCCTTCGCGCGCAGCCTGCACGCGATGGTCAACACGTCGTCGGAGATGCGGCCGAGCGAAGAAGGATTGATCATCCGGTCATCAGCGCGGCCGATCTCAGAAAAGGCCGCCGTCCACCGGGATCACGTGTCCCGTGATGAATGACGAATCCTCGCTTGCAAGGAAAGCCGCCACCGCGGCCTGCTCCTCCGGCCGGCCCGGGCCGGCCAAGGACGGGCTTGCGTGCGGTGCGGGCCTCGTCGACGCGCGCATCGGTGCCTTCCATGGGCTGCGCGAGTTCGCCCTCCTTCACCAGCAAGCGCGACGTGCTTCGGTCGGAGATGATGGTCGTGCCCGGAGACAGGCAGTTGACGCGTATGCCATGACGGCCGTTCTCCGCCGCCAGCGTACGGGTCATCGCCTCGATGCCCCCTTTGCTGATCGCGTACGGCACTCTGTAGAGCCCGCCTTTCGTCACGGACGATCCGAAATTGATGATCGATCCGGCCTTCCGCTCGATCATGTGCGGCAGGACGCTCTGGCAGCACCAGATCGTCGTGTACAACGAACGCGTGAGCTCCTGCAGGATCTGCTCTTCCGTGTAGTCGACGAAGGGTTGCCACCAGATCGTGCCGCCGACAACGTTGGCCAACACGTCGATGCGGCCAAACTTGTCCGCGCACTCGCTCATCAGGTTTTCAGCGTCCGCGCGAACGCTCAAGTCGACCGCATATGCCGTTGCGACTCCGCCGCGGGCCTCGATTTGGCTCGCCGTCTCCGCGCCGCTCTGCGCGTTGCGCTCCACGACCACGACATGACCGCCTTCCGCGGCGAAGCGATAGGCCGTGGCGCGCCCGATGCCCTGGCCCGCGCCGGTCACGATGCAGACTTTGTCGCGAAGCCGCCGGGCGCCGGACGCCATCGCATGAACTGTATCGATCATCGTGTTCTCCATTGGCGTGCTCAGATGCCGGTATGCGGCACACCCGCGCGCGCCTTCAGGTCTTCTTCCTTCGCTTTCACGAAGGGCTGATCGACCGGCAGGACGAAGGAGGCCGAGCGCACGAGATGATGCTCGCGCTTCGTTCCAGCAGGCTCGACGCCCTTCTGCAGCGCGCGCGCGGCGCGCTTCAGCAACGCGCGCGCCATGATGATCGCGTTGTCGGTGGAGACGAGGTTTTCGCGCGTGCGATCGACCACCGGCCCCATGCTTTCCTGCAACGACGCGTCCTGCATGGCGATGCCGTGCACGCCGGAGAATGTGCGCCCCGCCTTCTGCGCGGCGCGGTCGATCATGTAATCGTTGTCCTTGTTGATGATCGGCCGGAACGTGCCGGGCAGCGTCTCCACATGGATGCCGCCGCCGTGGCGCATCGTGTGCAATTCGCTTTCGCTCAGCGGGCGCGTGGGATGCCAGGTGAACGACCATGCGATGCAGTTTTCGTCGTCCATGGGCACCCACGCATGGCCGTTGAGCGCGTTGTCGCCGTAGGGCGGGATCATCGTCCACCAGGGCATGATCCATTGCGTGATGCGCCAGTAGTATTGCCCCGCATCGGCGTTGCGGCGCGCACCGATGATCATGCCGCCGGGCGATTGAACGAGTTCGAACTTCGGCGTCTTGTCGCCTTGGAACTTCGCGCCCTTGGTGCCCTTGTGCAGCGGATCGGTGTGCAACTCGCCGCTGTGCAGCCATGAGACGTGCGAGGAATCGATGCCGCCTTCCATCGCCTGCAGCCAGTTGCATTCCTGCCAGCGCTTGGCGACGAGGCGATGCGAGTCCGGAAGGTCGAGCCATTCGAAGGCCGGAAATTCCGGCTGCTTGTCCTTGGGGCCCATGTAGGTCCAGATGATGCCGGCCTTCTCCACGCACGGATACGAGGTGAGCTTGATCTTCTGGCAATAGCCGCTCTCGACGGGCTCGGAGGGCACTTCCACGCACTGGCCGTTCACGTCGAACTTCCAGCCGTGATAGGGGCAGCGAATCCCGTTCTCCTCGTTGCGGCCGAACCAGAGCGACACGCCGCGATGGGCGCAGAACTCGTCGATGAAGCCGACCTTGCCCGACGTGTCGCGGAAGGCCAGCAGCCGCTCGCCCAGCAGCTTCACGCGCACGGGCGGGCAATCGGGCTCGGGCAATTCCTCCGAGATGAGCACGGGAATCCAGAAGCGGCGCATGAGGTCCCCAGCAGGGGCGCCAGGTCCGGTGCGCGTCACGAGGTCGTTGTCTTCCTTCGTGAGCATGGGTCTCCTCCGTGTTCAGGCCGCCGCGACGCGGTTTATGCGTTCTTTTAAGCCGCGCGGGCGGGCGGGCGTCAATGCCGCATATCCGGAGAGGCGTTCGGCGCAAAGCGCCGCTCCCCTTGCCATTCCTGCCGCAAGGCTTCAAAAAGCGGCGCTTTTTGATCCCGGAACCCTGTAGCGCCCATGTCCCATCCCGACCGTTTCCTCCTCGCCGCCGTGATGGGCTGGCCGGTGATGCATTCGCGCTCGCCGATGCTGCACAATTACTGGTTCGCCGAGCATGGTCTCGCCGGCGCCTACGTGCCGCTCGCCATCGAGCCGGGCGGGCTGGGCCCCGCGCTGCGCGGTCTCCATGCGCTCAAGTTCGCCGGCTGCAACCTGACCATTCCCCACAAGCAGGAAGCGATGGCCATCGTCGACGACGTGGACGAGACGGCCCGGCGGATTGGCGCGATCTCCTGCGTGGTGGTGGGGCCGACCGGCAAGCTCTACGGCACCAACAACGATTGCTACGGCTTCATCGAGAACGTGCTGGAATTCCAGCCCGGCTTCCGCGCCGACGCGGGACCGATCGCCGTGATCGGCGCGGGCGGCGGGGCGCGCGCTGTCGTCTGGGCGCTCGCCCAGCGCGGCTGCAAGGAAATCCGGCTGGTCAACCGCACGCTTGCGCGCGCCCAGCGCATCGAGGCGGAGTTCGGCGCCCCGGTTCGGGCGATCCCATGGGAGGAGCGCGCGGACGCGCTCGCGGACGTGGTCATGGTCGCCAACGCCACCAGCCAGGGCATGGTCGGCATGGCGCCGCTCGACCTGCCGCTGGACCGCCTGCCGAAAAGCGCGCTCGTCACGGACATCATCTACACGCCGCTGGAGACGCCGCTGCTCAGGGCGGCGCGGCTGCGCGGCAATTCCACCCTCAACGGGCTCGGGATGCTCCTGCATCAGGCGCGCCCCGCCTGGAAGGCCTGGTTCGGGATCGAGCCGAAGGTGACGCCGGCCCTGCGGGCGCGCATCGAGGCGACGATCGGCGCCTGAGCGCGACCGCGCACACGGCGACCAGGGCCGGGAAATCTTGCCCGAAAAATTTTTGAAACCGCCCCGGAACCGGCCCCGAGGGGCCGCGTTGTCAGTCCGTAAGCGCGGCGACGTCCGTCGCAACGCTCATAAAGCCCCGATCCACGCCCCCCGGATCGGGGCTTTTCTATTGCGCGCGCCTCAGAGCTTCGCCTTGTAATGGTCCCAGGTGCGCTGGAACAGGCTTGCCGACCAGAGCTTCTCGCGGGCGGCCTTGCTGTCCTCGCCGTCGAAGACGTACGGCTTGCCGATCTGCAGCGCCATGTATTGCCGCTGGGCGTTCTCCTCGAGATACACCGCCAGCACGAAGGCCTCGACGATGCTGGCGCCCACCGCCACCGCGCCGTGCGACTTCATCAGCGCCGCGGGCCTGTCGCCCAGCACGCCCGAAAGCCGGTCGGCCATCTCGCGGGTGTTGATCGAGGACGGCGTGTCCAGCACCGGGCATTCGCCCGGCAGGACGCCCTGAGCGAACACGGGCAGGTAAGCGTGCCCGGTCATCGTCAGGTACGTCGACCATTTCGGATGGGCGTGCACCACCGCCTTCACGTCCTTGCGGGCGCGGTAGATGCCGGTGTGCAGGTGAAACTCGAGCGGCGGATTGGCGACGCCCTCGATCAGCCTGCCCTCCATGTCGATGGTGACGATGTCGGCGGCGGTGATCTTGCTGCGCTGGCAATTGCCCTGGTTGATGAGGATGCGGTCCTCGCCGATGCGGATCGAGCAATGCCCGTTGAAGTCGATGATGTCCGCCTTTTCGAGCATGCGGATGCAATCGGCGAGCTGCTGCTTCAGCTCATCCACGCCCGCGCCCTCGTCGACGAGTCGAAGTCCGGCCTGCGCCATGGTCCTGCTCCCTTGAAGATCCGAGCGCGAACCTGATCCCGGCAGGTTCGCGCGTCAATGCCTGCGGCGGCGCGCCCCTCAGAGCGGGCCGACGCGCTTGCGCCAGAGTTCCCAGGCCCGCAGGCCCGCGCCGCGGTTGACCGCGTCGGCCAGCACCAATTCCTCGGCATTGAGGGCCGCGATGCGCCCGCCCCCGCTCATGAGCGTCGCGGCGGTCTGCACGCGGGCGTTCACTTCGGTATAGACGGCGCGGAACACCGCCATCGGCAGGCTCGGGCCGACCGCGACGCTGCCATGGGCGCGCATCAGGCACACGGAATGCTGGCCGAGGCATTTGGCCAGCGCCACGCCCTTCTCGTTGTTGCCGACGAGCATGTCTGTGGGTCCGAATTCTTCCGCGATGTCGAAGACGGGCACGCCCTCGTTGAGGAAGGCGGCGTTGTGGAACATCGCCCGCATCGGCGTGTCGATGAGGCCGAAGGGTATGACGGAAGGCGAATGGCTGTGGGCGACAGCCATCACGTCCGGGCGCGCCTTGAAAATCTGCCCGTGGATGAAGCGTTCGAGGAAGCCGCTGCGGCCCTTGTCCTCGCAGGCGACGCTGTCGAGGGTGAACTCCATGATGTCGTCGGGCGTGACGAGCGCGGGCGCGAGCGCGCGCGACATCAGGAAACGATCGGGCGCATCGGGGTGGCGCAGGCTGACGTGGCCGAAGCCGTCCACGACGCCCTGTTCGGCGAGGATGCGGCTGGCGGCGGCGATATCTTCGAGCACCGTGCGGGGCACGGGGCCGCCGCTCTTTGCCGGAGGCGCCGAGGCCCCGCCTGCGCCCGGCGCCGCATACGCAGCGAAGGACGCGCCAAGGCAATCGCAGGCGCAACGGAACAGACGCATCTTATCCTCCCGAATGATCTTGCCGTGAGGCGCGCCGCGGGCGCAGGCCCGCGCGGCCGGTTTCGCCGCCTTTTTGGCAGGAGTGCGCGGCAAGCGCAATCTCGGCGACCGGCGCGGCGCATGGGGCCCGGCCAAAAGAAAAGCCCCGCGGCGCAGGCCGCGGGGCTTCCGAAAGAGATGTCTGAAAGATCAGACGGCTTCCTTGAGATCCTTGGCAGCGCGGAAGGCAACCTTCTTGCTGGCCTTGATCTTGATGGCTTCGCCCGTCGCCGGGTTGCGGCCCATGCGGGCGGCGCGCTTGCGAACCTGAAGGATGCCGAGGCCGACGATGCGGATCCGGTTGCCCTTCTTGAGGTTCTTGACGACCTGGTCGACCATGCCCGTCAGCATGGCCTCGGCCTGCTTCTTGGAGATCTCATGCTCGTCCGCGAGCGTCGCGGCGATATGCTTCAAAGTTACGGTCGATGCTGCCTTGGCTGCTGCCTTGGGTGCAGCCTTTGCCGCCTTAGCGGGCGCTGCTGCTGCCTTCTTTGCCATGTGGAGAAACTCCCCTCTCGAATCGAATCGGCAACGTGATAATAGCGCAAACGACAAGCCTGCTAACAGGCCTCGCGTGCAAAAAACGCCGATTGCACAGGCATTTTTTTGATCCCGTTGCAATTGTTCGCGATTTTTCGGCCTCTCCCGCGCCTGACCGCGCCGCGGGAGCCGCCGGAAAGGCCCGTCGCGTGCTAGTTTTCGATGACCCGCGGCACGGGAGAGCCCGCGCGCCAGGCCTGAACGGCCTCGATGGTGTCAGCGTAATACGTGCGGTAATTGCCCTGCGTGGCGTAGCCCAAATGTGGCGAAAGCACCGCATTCTCAAGGGTTCGCAAGACATGGTCGGCGGGCAGCGGCTCGATGTTGTAAACGTCGAGACAGGCGGCGAGAATCTGGTGCGCCTTCAGCGCCTCGACCATGGCCGCCTCGTCGATGATGGGTCCGCGCGAGGTGTTGGCGATAATGGCCGTCGGCTTCATGAGGCCGAATTCCCGCGCGCCGATGAGGCCGCGCGTGCGATCGCTGAGCACGAGATGGATGGTGATGACGTCGGAGCGCGACATCAGCTCATCCTTTTCGACCCGCACGACGCCGGCTTCGGCCGCCCGTTCCGCAGTGAGATTCTGGCTCCAGGCTATGACGTTCATGCCGAAGGCCTGGCCCACTTCCGCCATGCGCTTGCCCAGGTGCCCGAGGCCCACGATTCCGAGCGTCTTGCCGTGCAGCGAGAATCCAAGCCGCTCCTGCCAGCCGCCGCGTCGCATGTGCGCGTCCTCGCGGGACAGGTTGCGGGCGGCGGACAGGATGAGGCCCCAGGCGATCTCTATGGTGGGCGCGGGATCGGCGCTGCGCGTGCCGCACACGACGATGCCGCGGGCCTTGCAGGCCTCTACGTCGATGGAGCGATTGCGCCCGCCGGTGGTGATGACGAGCTTGAGGTTCGGCAGGCGGTCGATCAGCGCCTTGGGAAGGGCCATGCGCTCGCGCATCAGGCTGAGCACGTCGAAATCCTTCAGCGCGCTCGCCGCCTCGTCGATGGTGGCCAGATTCCGCTGGAAGATCGTGAGTTCGACATCCGGTCCCAGGCTCGCCCAGTCGGCGCTGGCGCGCGCCATGTCCAGATAATCGTCGAGCACCGCCATCCTGATCGTCATTCAAGCCTCCTTTGCCGCTCCCGCTTCGCCGGCGCCTTCTTATCACAGGCGGGCACGCGCTCAATGGGAGACAAGAGGCCGGAGAATCAGGACTTCCGGCCGTTCACGCGCGCTGGCGCAGGATCGTGTCCGACGCTCCGGGGCCGCTGCCCTGGGCCGCGAGTATGGAGAGCGTGAGCCTGTGGGCGGCGGCGTCGAGCGCCTCTTCCGCGCAGCAGGTCGCATGGGCGAGTTTCAGATAGCGCCCGCTCGCCACCACCGAATCATAGTGCGCCTCGTCGGTCCACATCTGGCGCAACGTGCGCAGGCGGCGCACGACGGTCAGGAAGCGCATGCGATGGATGTTCGCGGCCATGGCGAAATGCGCATCGCACGTCCCGGCCCCACCGTCGGGCAATTGCTCCGCGGGCGTTTGGCATCCAGGGATCGCGCAGGAAAACGTCATCATCACCGCCTCGGGGTTCCATCGCGCGTGCGTCACGCCGCACGCGAATCACCTGCGTATTCTGCGATGGCGTTTCTTTCGAGGGCGTTGACGGGCGCGGGCAAATGCGTCGCATCCGTCGAAAAAGACGCGCGGCGCGTGAGACGATCGATCTCGCGTTCGATGTCGAGCGGCTCGAAGGGCTTGGCGATGAAACCGTCCATGCCCGCGGCGAGACATGCTTCACGATCGGATGCAAAACCGTTCGCCGTGATGGCCATGATCGGCAGCCGCGCAGCGTCGAAGCCCATGGCGCGGATGCGGCGGGCGGCTTCCAGACCGTCCATCCCGGGCATCTGCATGTCCAGCACGACGAGGTCGTATTGCGCGCTTTCCATCTGCGCCAGCGCCGCAAGTCCGTCGGCGACGATCTGCGGACGATGGCCGAGACTGCGCAGCGTCGCCCCGATGATCAGCTGATTGGTGGGCACGTCCTCGGCGACCAGAATCCGCAGCGACCGGCGGGGTTGCGCAGGCGCGTCCGGCGCCGCGGCGGCAGCGGGAAGAACCGCTTCCTTCAGCGGTATCTCGATCCAGAACGAACTGCCCGAACCCGCTTCGCTGTCGACGCCCACGCGGCCGCCCATGGCCTGCGCGATGCGGCGCGTGATGGCCAGCCCTAATCCCGAGCCGCCGTACTTGCGCGTGATCGAACTATCGACCTGCGAGAACTCGAGAAACAACCTGTCGCGCGCGTCGGCGGGCACGCCTATGCCGGTGTCGGAGACGGTGACGCGCAGCAAGCGGCCATCCACGGCGTCCAGAACCTGCGCGCGCATGGTGACGGCGCCATCCGTGGTGAACTTCACTGCGTTGCCAAGGTAGTTGATGAGCGCCTGCCGCAGGCGCTTGGCGTCGGCGAGCATGGCTGGAGGGAGCGTTTCCAGCCCCTCGAGTTCAAAGCGCAGGCCCTTGGCGGCCGCTTCGGATCGCGCGACGAGAAAGGCCGAGCGCAGGACCGCGGCAGGATCGCAGGGCGCCTCCTCGATCGCCACCCCGGCGGAATCGAAGCGCGAGTAGTCGAGGATGTCGTTGATCACGACGAGCAGAGACTCGCTGCAGGCGGAGATCGTCTCGAGATAGCGCAATTGCTCCTCGTCGAGCCCCGAGGCCGAGAGAAGCCGCGCCGCGCCGATGACGCCGCTGATGGGCGTGCGGATTTCGTGGCTCATGGTGGCGAGAAAGCTCGCCTTTGCGCGCGCCGCCGCTTCGGCGGCTTCCTTGGCGCGGGCGAGTTCGGTGATGTCCGTATAGGTCTGGATGAGGCTGCCGTCGGGCATGGGATCGCTGCGGATTTCGAGCACCGTGCCATTGGGCCTCGTGCGGAGATAGGACTTCGGCGGGCGGCCCTTTCCTTCCATCAGGAAGGCGCGAACATCGGGCGGCAGCAGTTCGCCGTTGGGCCCGAATTCCTGGTTTCGGAGCTGGGCTTCCACGACCGACTTCGCGGTCGGCGGAAAGGGAAGCTCGTCTTCGGCGACGCCGCTGTATTCGAGCGAGCGCTTGTTGTAGAGCCAGACGCGCCCGTCCGGACGGATCACCGCGACGCCCTGGTTCATGTGGTTGAGGGTGAGTTCGAGCAGGTCCGCCTTGTCGATGAAGTCGGCCGCGTTGAACTTCAAAATCCGCGCGTATTTCTTTTCCGCGACCTCAAGTCGGCGCTGCTGGCGGGCAAGGTCGCGAAGCAACGCCTGCCGCGTCAGCGCGAGGATGCTTGTCACCACGATCAGCGCGAGGACGGCGACAGTCGTCGCGGCGCCCAATCGTCCCGTGCGCGAGTCGATCGTCGCGAGGGCATAAAGGCACAATGCGAACGGGACTGCCGCAGCAAGCCACAAGAGGGGTGATGACCGCAGCCAACAAAATGATTTCGCGAGAAAAATCTTGGCGGAAGGCATGCGTGGCTTCCCGAAGGCAATGGTGCAATCTCTGCGAACCCTGTTGATTTTGAATTAACACGGCTGATAATGGCTCTTTGCATCGTGTGTTTTGTTTCATTCATTTGCATTTCGTTTGATTTCATATTGGCGGTTTCGATGAACGACGCTTCAGAAGAAAAGCCTTCATTTGCACGACGCCTCGACGATCTTCTCAAGCGAACGGAATATCGACTCGTCAAGGACGCCGGCGAGCTCGAGCAGATTTACCGGCTGCGATACGAAGCGAACCTGCGCGAGGGTACGATCACCGCGAGCGCGATCGGCAAATTGCATGACCGGTTCGACGAAACGCCCAATTGCATGAACATCGGCATCTTTGTCGATGGAAGCATGCTCGCAGCGCTGCGCCTGCATGTGCTGAGTCCCGATTATCCCGTGTCGCCAGCGCTGGACGCCTATCCCGATCTCATGCGTCCGGTCCTCGACCAGGGCGCGCATTTCATCGACACGAGCCGGCTCGCCGCAAACTTTCCCGCAGCACGCGCCTTTCCTCAATTGCCCTACGTCACGCTGCGGCTCGGCATCATGGCTGCGGCCCATTTCAATGCGCACATCATCACAGGCGGCTGCAGGGCCGAGCATTTTCCGTTCTACGAGCGGGAATATCTCGCCGTTCGCGCCTGCGAGCCAAGGCCCTATCCCACGCTCGTGAAGCCGCTGTGCCTCGTCATGATCGATTTCCGCAAGAACCACGAAGCGATCATCGCCCGCAGACCGATGTACGACTCGACGGCGCAGGAGCGCGAACGCCTGTTCCGCGTCACGCCGGTGGAGCCGAAAGTCTTCGCATGAGCGCATGAACCTTCTGCGCGGCGTGGGCGTTGTCGCTGCTGATCAGCCGCGAAGGCCGTGTTTCATGACGACGATTGCATCTCGATGACGACGCTGCCGCACAGCTCGACGGCGCCGCCCGCCATGACGCGCCGCGCGGTGCTGATCCGCAATCCCCAGAGCCGGCGCGGCGGCGAGGACATCGAGCCGGTCCTCGAGGTGCTGCGCGCCGGAGGGCTCAGCATCGAGGAGACGCGGGGCGAGAGCGCGGCCGCGATCGCGGCGCAGGCCTCGGGCGCCGCCCTCGTCCTCGTGGCGGGCGGCGACGGCACGCTTCACCATGCGGCGCCGGCGCTGCTGGCGGCGCGCAAGCCCATGGGGCTCCTGCCGCTGGGCACGGCCAACGACCTTGCGCGTTCGCTCGACATTCCCGCCGACCCCATGGAGGCCGCGCGCGTGATCCTCGAGGGGCGGACGCGGCTCATCGACGTGGGCGACGTGAACGGAGTTCCGTTCTTCAATGTGGCGAGCCTCGGGGTGAGCGTCGAACTCGCCCACGAGCTGACGCGCGAAACCAAGCAGCGATTCGGCACGTTCGGCTACGTGCTCGCCGGCGCGAGGGCGCTCGCGCGCGCCCGGCGGTTCCGCGCGACGATCGAAAGGGACGGGCAAGGCCGCAGGGTCCGCACCTTCCAGATCGCGGTCGGCAACGGGCGTTATTACGGCGGCGGTATGAGCGTCAGCGAGGATTGCCGCATCGGTGACGGGCGGCTCTATCTCTACAGCCTCGAAATGCGCAGCTTGTGGAAGCTGGCGCTCATGGCGTTCCATTTTCGCGCCGGCTCGCACGGGGCATGGGAGGACGTGCGCGCCAACGTCGGCGAGCGCTTCGTCGTGCGCACATGGCGCCCGCGCGAGATCAACGCCGACGGGGAGATCGTCACCCGCACGCCGGCGGTCTTCTCGATCCGGCGCAGCGCGCTGGAAGTATTCGCGCCCCAGCCGGTCGAAGACGCCGCCTGAGGCTGCTGAGCCTATTCGGCCGCCTGCCTGCTGGCGTCGCGAATGGCCTCCCACACGCGCCGCGGCGAGGCCGGCATGTCGATGTGGCGCACGCCGTAGACCGAGAGCGCATCGACGACGGCGTTCATGACCGAGGTCATCGAGCCCGCGCAACCGGCCTCGCCGCAGCCCTTCACGCCGAGAGGATTGGTCGTGGCGGGGTCGGAGAGCGCCGCGTAGGCCATCCTCGGCGCATCGCCCGCGCGCGGCATGGCGTAATCCATGAACGAACCCGTCACCAGCTGGCCGTCGGGCGTGTAATGCGTGGCCTCCATGAGGCACTGGCCAATGCCCTGCACCACCCCGCCCTGCACCTGGCCCTCGACGATGACCGGGTTCACGACCACGCCGAAGTCGCCGGCCATCGTGTACTTCACCACCTCGACGACGCCGGTGTCGGGATCGATCTCGACCTCGCAGACATGGCATCCGTTCGGATAGGTGGCGACGCCGTTCTGGCCCACGTGATCGACATCGAGCGAGTCCGGCGCATCGGGCGCAGGCCTTTCGCCCTTGTTGAGGCGGTCGGCGATTTCCATGATCGAGATCGAGCGATCCGTGCCCGCGATGGCGAACCGGCCGTCCTCGAAGGCGATGTCGGCGACGCTTGCCTCCAGCATGTGGGAGGCGAGGACCTTGCCCTTCTCGATCACCTTGGCGCTCGCCTCGACGAACGCCGTGCCCGAACACATGAGCGATTTCGAGCCGCCCGTGCCGGTGCCGGTCTTGAGCTGGTCGGAATCGGTCTGCATCAGGCGTATCTTCTCGAAGGGAACGCCGAGTTGCGTCGCAACGATCTGCGCGAATGTCGTCCAGTGCCCCTGCCCGTGATCGTGCGATCCGGTGAGAATGGTCACCGAGCCGTCCGCCTCGAAATGGACGCCGCCGTATTCGGCCTGCACCGGAGCGGTGACTTCGAGGAACTGGCCGATTCCGCGGCCCCGCAGGCGACCGCGCCGGGCGCTGTCGGCCTTGCGCGCCGCAAACCCGTTCCAGTCCGCGGCCTCCAGCGCCGTGTCGAGGATGGCGGGGAAATTGCCGGAATCGTACACCGAGCCGGACGGCGCCTTGTAGGGAATCTGGTCCGGCTGGATGTGGTTCCTGCGCCGCAGGGCAACGGGGTCCACGCCCATCTCGCGCGGCCGCCGTGTCGATCAGGCGCTCCATGTAGTAATTGCCCTCGGGGCGCCCGGCGCCGCGATAGGCCGTCACCGGCACGGTGTTGGTGAACACGCATCGCGTGCTGACTTCGATGAGCGGCGTGCGGTAGCACGAGTTGACGTGCTTCACGATGTTGAAGGTCGAGAAGAGCGGGCCGATCTGCGTCATGTAGCCGCCGAGATCGCCGAAGCCCGTGCACCGCACGGCGAGGAAATTGCCCTCGCTGTCGAGCGCGAGCTCGCAATCGAACTCCTGCGCGCGGCCGTGATGATCGGAGAGAAACGAGTCTGAGCGCTTGTCGGTCCATTTCACCGGGCGGCCGAGCGTGCGCGCCGCGTGCATCACGCAGACGTATTCGGGAAAGATCGCGCCCTTCATGCCGAACGAGCCGCCCACGTTCGTGGCGATGAAGCGCATCTTCTCGGGCGGCACGTTCATCATCTCGGCCGCGTTGGCGCGCGAGCCCATGACACCCTGCGTGGGAGCCCACAGCGTGAAGCGTCCCTCCTTCGCATCGAACTCCGCCACGGCCGCGCGGGGCTCCATGGCGTTGATGACGATGCGCGTGTCGACGATGTGCAGCTTCGTCACGTGGGCGGCGGCCTTGAACGCGGCCTCCACCTTTTCGCTGTCGCCGAAATGGTAATCGAACGCCACGTTGCCGGGCGCCTCGTCATAGAGCTGCGGAGTTCCCGGCTTCACGGCGTCCGCCATCTCGACGACGGCGGGCAGGCCCTCGATGTCGAGGCCCACGGCTTCGGCGGCGTCCTGCGCCTGCGCGGCGGTTTCCGCGATCACGCATGCGACGGGATCGCCGACGAAGCGGACCTTGTCGTGGGCGAGGGCGAACCGCCTGGGCTTGATGATGTCGGAGCCGTTGCGGCCCTTGAGCGCGACGCGATAGGCCATCGGCTTGCAGCCGGCGGCGGCAAGGTCGGCGGCGGTATAGACGGCGAGCACGCCGGGCATGTCCCGCGCGGCGCTGACGTCGATGCCGCGGATCACCCCATGCGCCACGGGCGAGCGCACCATGGCGCACCATGCCTGGCCCGGCCGGTTGATGTCGTCGGTGTACTGGCCCTCGCCGCGCAGCAGGCGCGGGTCCTCGGCGCGGCGCACGGGCTGGCCGACGGCGAACTTCATGGTCGCGAGCTTCTCGTCGTCGACGCGAACATTCATGGGACAGGCGCCTCTTCAATCATGTGCGGAGGTGGTGCGCTGCAGGCGAGCGCGACGGACCCTGATTTGAACCGGGCGCGCGCGCGACTGCAAGGCGAAACGACCGGCGAACTCGGGGATGGAGATCAGATCTCGGCGAGGCGCTCGAGACGCGGCAGGTCCAGCAGTCGGACGCCGTCGGGCACGATGACGATCGCCTTTTCGCGGGCGAGGCGCGTCATCAGGCGGCTGACCGTCTCGACCGTGAGGCCGAGGAAGTCGCCGATGTCCTGGCGCGTCATCGGCAGCGGCACGTGGACCTGGTTGCCATTGATGCGCATCCAGCGGTTGCGCAGGCCGATGAGGAAGGCGGCGACGCGCTCCTCGGCGGTGCGGCGGCCGAGGATCACCATCTGGTCCTGCGCGAGCGACAGCTCGTGGCTGGCCATGGAATGCAGGCGGCGCAGCAGGTGCGGCTTGGCGTCGAGGAACGTGGAATATTCCTGGCGGGAGAAGCGGCACGCGGTTGTCGGCGTCAGCGCGTCGGCCGAAAAGGCGTTGCGGTCGCTCATGGACAACCCGAGGAAATCGCCGGGCAAGGCGAAGCCCACCACCTGGCGGCGCCCGTCGGGAAGGAGCTTGTAGAGGCGCACGGAGCCGGCCGTCACGTTGTAGACGGCCTCCGAAGGCTGGTCCTGTTCGAACAGCGTTTCCTTGGCGCCCACCGTCACGGACGTCGCCATGCGGTCGAGGTCGGCCAGTTCGGAGGGTTCGAGGGCGTCGCACAGGCTCAGGGCGCGGACCCGGCACTTGGCGCAGTCAACGGTGGCCTTGGAGTTGGGGCACAGGGCCAGCACCGGGGGGTGAGTAGCTCCCGCGCCGGCGTCTTCCCCACGACTTTTTCCCAGCGAAATTGCCATCGCTACTGTCCCGCTTTGATAGAAAACTTCGCATATGAGAGCGGCGCTTGCAACTGGTTCGCTGGTAGGTCGCCAAGTCTTTCGTAGGCCCCCGTGTTGACGCAGGTCAATGTGGCGGATCGTCATTTTCCGACAGATTGTCGGAATGCTTGATACTGCGTCCGCCCATATCGCTCCCCTGTTCAAGACCACGCCGGTGGATCGACGGGTTGCGCTGCGGGCGTGGCCGCTGGTCCAGCTCTCCCATCCGGGCGTGTCGCGGGAGGAATGGCTCTCCTACGCCATCTCGATCGGCCGGCGCCTGGGCAAGACCGGCGGCGCGGTCGCCATCGAGGACGCCCGGGGCTACATCCACGCCGTCTTTTCCTGGCACGTGACCCGAACCATCAGTTATCGCAAGGCGCTGCGGGTGTGCGACATGGTCGTGGGCGCCCTGCCCGGCCGGCAGCTGGCCGAGACGATCGTAACGGCGGTGCGGGACCTGGCGGAGCAGGTGGGCGCCGACAGCGTGCTGGTCGAGATCGGCGACCGGCAATTGGCGCCCAATTCGCTCCTGTCGGACGGATTCGAGCATTTCGTGATGCATTGCATGCGCATCGACAAGGGCCCGGAAGCCATGACCTGAGGCGCGACGGCGCCTCGACGCTTCCCCCGATGCGTCCCGCGGTCTATGTCTGGCGCAGGGCGGCCGGCTTCCCTGCGCCCCGGACACGACCATGAACCCACGCGCGCATCTCTTCGACGGCGACGCACGGATCGCCTTTCTCAACTCGGGCACGCCCGAGGCGCGGGAGGCCCGCGCGCGTCTGGCGGCGCGCTACGGCGACGCCCCGGTCGAGGAGGCCAACGTGATCGTGGCGCTTGGCGGCGACGGCCTCATGCTGCAGACGCTCCACGCGTTCATGGGCGCGCGCAAGCCGATCTACGGGATGAACCGCGGCTCGGTCGGCTTCCTGATGAACGAGTACCAGGAGGAAGGCCTGCCCGAGCGGCTCGCCGCCGCGTGGGCCTCGACCATCCATCCGCTGGCGATGACGGCGACGGACGTGCACGGCGACACGTTCGCGGCGCGGGCGATCAACGAAGTGTCCATGCTGCGCCAGTCCTACCAGGCGGCGAAGCTGCGCATCCTCATCGACGGGCAGGAGCGCATGCGCGAGCTCATCGCCGATGGCCTGCTCGTGTGCACGCCGGCTGGCTCGACGGCCTACAACCTGTCGGCGAACGGGCCGATCCTGCCGCTCGAATTCGCCGCTGATGGCGGTGACGCCGATCTCCGCGTTCCGGCCCCGGCGCTGGCGCGGCGCGCTGCTGCCCGACAAGGCGCGGGTGACGATCGACGTTCTGGAGGCCGACAAGCGGCCCGTCTCCGCCGTGGCGGACCATTACGAGATCCGCAACGTGGCGCGCGTCGATATCCAGATGGATCACGCGACGGGCTGCGTGCTGCTGCACGATCCCGGTCATTCGCTGGAAGAGCGAATCCTGCGCGAGCAGTTCGGCTATTAGGCCAAAACTGTCTCCGCGCGACTGCGCGATGTGGACACTCAAAACCGGCAACAAAAAAGGGCGGTCCGAAGACCGCCCTCGTAGATGACCCAGCCCGGCGAACCGGGCTGGAGTGTTATCAGAAGTTGCGCTCGACGCGCAGACGGCCGGTGACGTTGCCTTCGCTCGACTTGAAGAGCACGGGAGCCCCGACGGCCGGCGCGACCGGAGCAGCGCTCAGGACGTCCTGCGAGACACGGGCGTAGATGACTTCCACGCCGATCTCGAAGTCGCGGGTCGGCAGCCATGCGAAGTTGGTGCCGATGTTCCACACCTTGGCGTCGCCGAAGCTGGTGGTGCCGTTCCAGGGATTGGCGGCAGCGGTCGCGGGAGCGTTGAGCGAGCCATAGGAGCCCCAGGCCACCGAACGATACTGGGGGGTCCAGTAATGCTCGAGCAGCGCGGCGATGTTCCACGACTTCACCGTCTCGATGCGGTTTCCGGCAGCGCCAGCGCCTTCGAACACATAGGACGGATGGTTCATGGTGAACCCGCCGACGTCGCGACGATAGGCGGTGTTCTTGAACGAGGTCCAGTTGGTCGTGTACTCGGTCATGCCGTCCGCGTAGGCGGCCGTCAGGTACAGCTTGCTGCCCTGAGCGAGCATCGGCAGGTTGATCGTCGCGCCCGCGTTGACCGCCCAGATCGTCTTGTCGACGTCAAACGTGTCGGTGACGTTGTTGAAGGTCGCCTTGGCCACGGCGCCGGCGACAGCGACGCTGCCCCAGCCCTGCTGGAGTTCGAGGCGGCCAACCACCTGCGGGATCGAGTTGTGGACGTAGCGCGGCGTACCCGGCGCGGAGCCGTCAACGCCACCGTTCGTGGTGTCGAGGTGATCCTGCAGCGCGAGGGTCGCCGAGAAGCCGCCGCCGAACACGTGCGTGTAAGCGATCTGCTTCGCGCCATTCGCGAACGAACCCCAGTGGCCAGCGCCGTAGGTGAGCGAGGGCATCAACACGAAGTTGTCGCGCGAGGCGCCGAACGTGAAGCCGGCGAAGCGGACGAACGCCCACTCAAGCGTCGAGCCGGTGCCGGTGCCGTCCGCCGTGCCGACGTCCGGACCAGCGCCGATGATGCCGGTGGTGCGGGACATGCGAAGAGCGGCGGTGGTCTGCACCGTGCCCCACGCGGTCTGGGTGCGCGCGTCGAAGGAGATGCGGCCGCGCGCTTCCCACCCGAACGTGTGCTGCGCGCCCTTGAAGGAGTTCACGACCGGAACGCCAGCGGCGCTGATGCCGGCGAACTGAGTCCTTCGCGGGAACGAAAGCGTAGTCCGCGCGAACGCGGCCGCCGATGCGCAGGCAGGTCTGCGTGCCGGGGATGAAGAAGAAGCCGGCGCCGTAGGCGTCGCAGATGCGGACGTATTCGACCGGCGCCGACTTGCGCGACGGAAGATCGGCCGCCTGGGCTGAAGCCACGCCGGTGATCGCAGCGGCGGCTCCGAGCAGAATGCTCTTGGTGAACGTCATGAAATACCTCCAAAAAATAACTTGACCGGAACCGCTTCAGCCACCCGGGTTTGCCCCCCGACCCACTGCCGCCCTTCCATCGATCCGGCCCCCGCAAGCAGCGACGGCCGGAAAGCGCTCCCGGCTCTGAGTCCGTTCGCACTGGTCAAGATAACTAAAACGAGACCATTCGCGAGCCCAAAGTCGCGTTCAAGCAATGTTGCAGGGCTACTGTTGCGCCCAAGTCACAACACATTTGGGCCGCATGCCGACCAAATGTCGACCAACCTACTGTTTCAAATGGTTGTTCTCGCCAAGCCGGCGTCTCCCCGGGCCACGGCTTACGCGGCGGCGCGAAGGACCGGATCGGCGCGAAGCGGCTCGCCGGGCGCCGAAATCCGGCTCGTCCGCGACCATGTCCGGCGGCTGTTCGGGCGCGGCGCCGGGCGACTCGAATTCCGCCATGACCCTCCCTCGCGCCAGCCAGGCGGAGAATTCCCGGGCCTCCTGCCGGGCCGCCTCGGCCTGGAAGCGGCGCAGGAGGCCGAGAACCGGCTGGGCGGCGCCGAGATCAATTCGCTCGCAATCGGCGAGGACACGCTCGACCAGGGCGCGCTGGAGGCCGCCGTCGGCGAATTCGTCTGGCGGCGGCGCCTCGGCGAGGGCGGCCAGCGCGAATCGGAACACCGGCAGCAAGGTCTCGGGGAGCCCCGAACGGCAGTAAAGGGCGCCGAAGGCGGCGCCGCCGAAATTGGCGACGCAGCCGACCGTGCGCTCGTGCGGGATGCCGGTGAGTTCGGCCAGCGCGGATTCCAGGAGCCTGTGCTCGCCGCTGAGCAGCGAACGCAGGAGAAGCGCCGGCGTGAGGCGCGCGCTTTCGCGCAGGCATCGAGCCATGGCGGCCGACGCGCCGTCGTCGGGCGCTTCGGAGGCGACGATGACGAATCCTTTCTCGCGGGCCTCGCGGGTGGCGCGTTCGGCGCGCTCGGCCGACATCCAGCCGCGCGACAGCACGAAGTCCTGCAGGACCCGCGCCGCCGCATCCACGAGGCGGGCGCGCAGCGCGGGGGCGAGATCGGCGCGGGCGAGCAGCGCCTCGCGCACGTCCGCGTCCTCGCCGAAACGCTCCACGGCGCGGGCCAGCGCGTTGCGGGGCACGGCCGCGCCGGGGTTGCCCATGAGCGCGACGAGACAATCGCGCACGCCCACCTCGACGAGGGCGGCGCAGACCGGCGCGGAGACCGCGTCGCGCAGGGCAATGGCGGTCTGCGACAGCGGGTCGCCGATGGCGGCGGCGTCGACCAGGTCGGCGTCGGTCAGCAGCGGCGACAGGCGCAGGACGGGCGCGGAAATCTCGGACTGGTCGGCGGCCAGCGCAATGATGATGTGGCGGGGGGCGTCGGCGCGGGCGGCGAGTTCGCCCGCCAGCGCGAGGCGCACCAGCGGCGAGGCGTCGTCCGCGAGGGCCGCCAGCGCGATGCAGGCCTCCCCCTCCTCCTCCTTCGGCAAGTCGCCCGCCAGCAGCGCGCGCGCCAGCCCGGCGGCGGCGGAGGCGCGCTCGGCCGACGAGGCGGTCGTTGTCCAGGCAAGGAACTTGCGAACGATCATGAAAGCACTAGCCTCGATACCAGGTCCGCGGACGCGCCGTTCGGCGGGCCCGGCGGCGCTCAAGCCACGAGCATCGCCCAACATGGTAAACAATCGGCTTAAGCGCAGCCTTTGGTTGGCGCGCGGGCGAGGACGGGTCCATGAGCGATCAGACGGGCGTGGCGGCGGATGACGGGCGGCACTGGCGCGGCGGGCTCTGGTTCGAGGATTTCGTCCCCGGCGCCTCCTACCGGCACCGGCTGACCCGCACCGTGACGCAGATGGACAACATCCTGTTTTCCAACATGACGATGAATCCGCAGCCGCTCCACGTCGACGCGCACTTCTGCGCGACCGAGACGGAATGGGGCCAGCCGCTGATGAACTCGCTGTTCACGCTGGGCCTGATGATCGGCATCGCCGTGAACGACCTCACCAACGGCACGACCATCGCCAACCTCGGCATGACCGACACGCGCTTTCCCAATCCGCTCTTCGAGGGCGACACTGTGCATTGCACGACGGACATCGTCGCCAAGCGCGAGTCGCGTTCGCGTCCCGATGCGGGGATCGTCGAGTTCCATCATCGCGCGTTCAAGCAGGATGGAACGCTCGTCGCCGAATGCAGGCGGCAGGCGTTCATGAAGAAGCGCGCGCCCGGCGCCGCGGTCATGGAGGCATGATGCGCTCGCTCCTGTTCACACCCGCCAATGCTGCGCGCAAGATCGAGAAGGCGCTCGCAAGCGGCGCCGACGCGGTGATCCTCGATCTCGAAGATTCCATTCCGGCGGGCGAAAAAGCCAATGCGCGCGCCGGCGCGCGGGAGGCGCTCGCAGCCGCCCAGGCCGGAGGCGCGCGCATCATCGTGCGCGTGAACGGGCTGGCGTCGGGCGAGACCGACGCCGATCTCGACGCGCTGGCGCCGCTGGCGCCCGCCGCGATCATGCTGCCGAAATCGGGCGGCGGCGAGGATGTCCAGCACCTGTCGATCAAGCTTGCGGTGCGCGAGGCGCAATGGGGGCTTGCGGACGGGTCGATCGGCATCCTGCCGATCGCCACCGAGAGCGCGGGCGCAGTGCTGCGCCTTTCGTCCTACAAAGGCGCAAGCGCGCGCCTGAGCGCCCTCGCCTGGAGCGCGGAAGATCTGACCGCCGATCTCGGCGCCGTTGCGAACCGTCTTCCGGGGGGAGAATGGACGCCGCCGTTCGCGCTGGCGCGCAACCTTGCGCTGTTCGCCGCCAGCGCCGCGGGCGTTCCCGCGATCGACGCCGTGTTCACCGATTTCCGCGACGCGCAATCGCTGCGGCGCGAATGCGCGCAGGCGCGGCGTGACGGCTTTTCCGGCAAGCTCGCGATCCATCCCGATCAGGTCGCGATCATCAACGAGATGTTCTCGCCCTCGCACGATGAACTGGCGCGCGCGCGGCGGATCGTCGAGGCCTTCGCGGCGGCTCCAAGCGCAGGCGCGCTGGCGCTCGATGGCGCGATGATCGACGCGGCGCATCTTGCGTGGGCGCACCGCGTGCTCGCGCGCCTGACGTAAGATCAGCCGCCGGCGGCAGCGTTGCCCGCGCCAGCGGGACGCTTGATCGGAAAGACGCGATCGACCGCCGTGTAGTCCTGGTAGCCGCACCGCGCGATGGGCTTGATGGCGACGATGTCGAGCATGCCGTCCTTCACGTAGCGTTCGTCCACGTGCAGGCCGATGACCTGTCCGAGCACGAGGATGCGGTCGGTCAGCTTGCCGTCCTTGTCGAGAAGTCGCACCTGCTGCGTGACCTTGCATTCGAGCGCGCACGGAGAGGCGGCGACGCGCGGCGCATTCACCAGCACGCAGGGCGCGGTCTCGAGGCCCGCATGCACGAACTCGCTCGATCCGCGCTCGAGCGGCGCGGACGTCATGTTCATCTTCTCGCGCAGGTCCCACGTCGCCATGTTCCAGACGAACTCGCCGGAATCGCAGGCGAACGTCGCGCTGTCCTTCAGCCCTTCCGAGCAGAAGCCGACGATGGGCGGCTCGCCCGAGAATGCATTGAAGAACGAATAGGGCGCGAGGTTCACGCGCCCGTCGCGGTCGCGCGATGAAATCCAGCCCACCGGGCGCGGCGCGATCATCGCCTTGAACGGGTCCCACGGAAACATCGCGCGATCGCGCTTGTGCGGCTCGAAGAAAATCACCGCTGCATCCTTTTCAGAAAAAGCGCGTCAGAAACGCGTCACGATATCGGCGAGCACAGGCCGGGGACGATCCTCGACCGCGCCCGAGCCCCGTCCGATATGCACGAAGCCTGCCACCTTCTCATTGGCGGCAATTCCAAGCCGGTCGAGAACGTCGCGATCGTAGGCCACCCACTGGGTGAGCCAGGCGGAGACGAAGCCCAGCGCGTTGGCGGCGAGCGTCAGGTTCATGCACACCGCTCCGGCAGAGAGAGCCTGCTCCCATTCCGGGATCTTCGGATGCGGAGCGGAGCGCGAGATCACGCCGACGACGAGCGGGGCGTGCGCGAAGCGCTTGCGCTCGACAGCAAGCTGGCTCTCGGTCGCGCCCGGGTTTTTCGATGCGAAGACTTCGGCGAAGATCTCGCCGGCGCGCAAGCGCGCCTCGCCCTCGAACACGACGAAGCGCCATGGCGCCAGCTTGCCGTGGTCCGGGGTGCGGGAGGCGAGCGTGAGCAGCGTTTCGAGCTCGGCCGCGTCGGGCCCCGGCCCGCTCATGGACAGCGGCGGCGCCGAGCGGCGGCGGGCCATGAGGTCGATCGTCGGATTTGAGGTTGGGGCGTCGTCCCGCATCGAAGGCTCCTGAAAGGTCGGCCTGTCTTACAGGAGCGCGGGCGGGCGCGGAAGCGCGGCCTGCGGGAGGCCGCGATGGCGGGCGCCTTGGCCGCGCCCAGATTGCCCGGCACAGCCGCTGTTGACCCCGCCCGGAGATTGCGCGATCCCCTGTTCCATGTCCTCACACGGCGTCCTGCTCGCACTCTTTCTCCTGCTGACGGGCCTCACCGGCCATTCGGCGGCGCAGATCACCCTGCCCTCGGCGCCGCCGCAGGCGGAGTCCGCGCCCGCAGAAGCGGCGCCTGCGCCCTATGTTGCGCCGTCCACCGGGCTGATCAGCCTGTCTGCGAGCTTCGGCGCCGACACGCAGCGCATCATGGCCGGGCTGTCATGGCGCGTGTTCCGTCCCGACAGCGAAGGCAAGCATGCGCTCGTGGCGCAATCGGCCGATCCGACGCCGGTGTTTTCGCTCCCGCTGGGCGAGTACCTCGTCCATGTGTCCTATGGCCTTGCCGGGGGCGTGCGGAAGGTGACGATCGGCGCCGGCAGCCAGTCCGAGCGCGTGGCGCTCAACGCCGGAGGCCTGCGGGTCGTCGGGCTTCTGGGCGAGCTTCGGGTTCCCCCCGAGCGGCTGTCGATCTCGATCTTCGTGCCCGAGGGGCAGAATCCGCAGGGCAAGCTCGTCGCCCGCGACGTGCGATCCGACCAGATCGTGCGCCTGCCCGAAGGCCCCTATCACATCATCTCTACATACATGGACACGCTGACGGCGGGCGCGTCCGCTTCTCCCACCAACTCGGTCGTGGACGCGGACGTGCGTATCCAGGCCGGACGGATCACGGAAGCGAACCTGCGCCACCGCGCCGCGCAGATGACGCTCAAGCTGGTCAACGCGCCGGGCGGCGAGGCCCTCGCCAATACGGCCTTTACCGTGCTGACGCCCGGCGGCGACGTCATCCGCGAAATGATCGGGGCGTTCCCCTCCCTCGTGCTGGCCGAGGGCGAGTATGTCGCCATCGCGCGGCGCGACGGACGCACCTACCAGGGCACGTTCACCGTTCGCTCCGGCCGCGACCGGGAAGTGGAAATCCTCGCGCGCGAGCCGCCCCGGCAATAGCGCCGAGCTCGCGGAAGGATGATATAGCAGGGCAAGGATGCAGACGGCGCGCCGGAGGAGATGAGATGCAAACGTTCTTCGTCGAGATCAAGTGCGCGCTGGGCAAGACATACGACGTCGCGAGCGCACTGGCGGAAGCCGAGATCGCCTCGGAAATCCACTCCATCGCCGGCAATTACGACATCCTGGCCAAGTTCTACGTGCCGCCGGGCGTCGACATCGGCCATTTCGTCGGCGAGAAGGTGCAGACCATCCCCGGCATCGTCGACACGCGCACCATCATCGCTTTCAAGGCGTTCTGAAGATCTGCAAGGCGGTCTGCAAGGCGTTCTGACTCGCCTGCGAACGATCAGCGCCCGCCGGCGTTTGACCGAGCGCAAGGCGCTGCGCCCCCGGGACGGGCAGCCTTGTGCATGAGGAGAATCATCATGCCCCTGTTCGCGCGCGCCGCGTTCGCCGCCGCCCTTGTCTCTTGCGCCGCCTCTCTTCCTTCTCACCCGGCGGTCGCGGCGGACGCGGCAAATGGCGAGAGACTCGCGCGGCGCTGGTGCGCCGAATGCCACGTGGTCGCGCCCGACCAGTCCCGCGGGCAGGCGGACGCGCCGACGTTCGCGTCCATCAGCGCTGGCCGACGGGTTCCCGAGATCACGATGTTCCTGCACCAGTCGCATCCCCGCATGCCGGACATGAACCTGACCCGGGACGAGATCTCGGACCTGATCGCGTACATGCACACGCTTGCTCCGCCCCCCGACCCGCTCGCCCCTCCCCCTGTGAAGGACGATTACAAGCCGCCCTCCCGCGGATGAGATAAGTCATAGGCCGCCCCGATTGAATCGTTCGATACAATCGATTGGACCGATAGCTCTCCCGCCCCTATCTCTCGGCTCATGCGCTGCTCCTCCCGCGGCGCACTCCTTTCAATGAAGCGCGAGAGACAGACCCATGCTCGGTATCGGCCAGAAACTGCCCAAATTCGAAGTCACCGGCGTGAAGCCCGGTTTCCAGCACCATGAAGAGAAGGGCGTCAGCGCCTTCGAGCCGGTGACGGACGAGAGCTTCCCCGGCAAGTGGAAGATCATCTTCTTCTATCCGAAGGACTTCACCTTCGTCTGCCCGACCGAGATCGCCGAGTTCGCGCGCCTTTCCGGCGAGTTCGCCGACCGCGACGCGGTGGTGCTCGGCGGCTCGACCGACAACGAGTTCGTGAAGCTCGCCTGGCGGCGGGACCACAAGGATCTCGCCAAGCTGCCGATCTGGCAGTTCGCCGACACCAAGGGCTCGCTCGTCGACGGCCTCGGCGTGCGCGCCGAGGATGGCGACCGCGCATCGCTACACGTTCGTCGTCGATCCGCAGAACGTCGATCCAGCACGTCTACGCGACGAACCACAACGTCGGCCGCGCGCCCAAGGACACGCTGCGCGTCCTCGACGCCCTGCAGACGGACGAGTTGTGCCCGTGCAACCGCGAAGTCGGCGGCGACACGCTGAAGGCTGCGTAAGGAGACCACGATGTCCATCGAAGCCCTGAAGGCCCGCATTCCCGACTTCGCCAAGGACGTGCGGCTCA
Organism: uncultured Alphaproteobacteria bacterium; assembly: GCA_963701405.1. Taxonomy (GTDB): domain Bacteria; phylum Pseudomonadota; class Alphaproteobacteria; order Rhizobiales; family Beijerinckiaceae; genus Terripilifer. The sequence goes on from CAVPAB010000004.1 coordinate 271,251, forward strand.
ACGTCTCCTCGCTCGTCAACGACGACACGCTCGCCGGACAGACGAAGTGGGGCCTCCTGCTCGCCGTCGCCATCGCCACCCGCAACAGCGAAGTGGCGCAGGCGTTCGACGCGGAAGCCTCGGCTCATCTCGAGCCGCAGGCCCGTGACGCGGCGCGCGCGGCGGCCAGCATCATGGCGATGAACAATGTCTATTACCGCTTCGTCCACCTCGCCTCGAACAAGGAGTACGGGACGATGCCGGCGAAGCTGCGGATGACCGTGATCGGCAATCCCGGCGTGCCGAAGAGCGACTTCGAACTGTGGTCGCTCGCGGTGTCCGCCATCAACGGCTGCGGCATGTGCATCGACGCGCACGAGCAGGTTCTGCGCCAGCATGGCGTGGAGAGCGCGGCGATCCAGGCGGCGGTGCGCTATGCGGCCATCGTCCAGTCCGCAGCAGTCGCCATCGAGGCCGCCGACCTCCCCGGCGCCCTCGCAGCAGCGGCCTGACAACCCCAGGTCATCGCCGCACGCAGAAACGGCCCGCGCGAGCGGGCCGTTTTTGTTTGCGCGGCATTGGTTCAGCGCAGAGCGCCGCCGAGCTTCGTCTGAAGGTTCGCCCACATGCCGTCGCTGCCGGTCCCGAGCGCGATGAACGCGGCAAGGCAGACAAGCGTCATCAACGACATGATAAGTCCGTATTCGATCGCCGTCACGCCACGCTCGTCGAGTGTGAATGCCGTCAGGTGCGCCCGCATGATTTTACTCCTGACACAGTCTAGGCGCCTCCGCGTTTCCCTTCCGTTAAGCGATTTCTCGCATCACGATCATTGCGCCGGCAGCGCGAACACGTAGATCGCGTTGTGGGCGCGGGGCGGCCGCACGTTGCGGGCGACCTGCAACGGACCCGCGGTGCCCGATTGCGCATCGCCGGTGAAGATCGCGACGTACTGGCGACCGTTGATGGCGTAGCTGATCGTGCTGGTCTGCACGATGCCTCCAACCGGCATCTCCCACAGGATCTTGCCGTCGTCGGCGTCGAAGGCGCGGAAGCGCCGATTCATGTCGCCCCAGAAAAGCAGATCGCCGCCCGTCACCAGCGCCGACCCGTTGCCGGGCACGCCCTGCGTGTGGATGCGCTTCATCTCGCCGGTCGTCAGGTCGATCTTCGCCATGCCCATGTATTCCTCGGGCTTGGCGCCGGGGCGCAGGATGCCCGTACGCGGTCCGAAGCCCTGCGGGTTCTTCGCGTTGGCCGTCATGTCGAGGCAATTGTCGTTGAACGGCACGTAGAGCGCGTTCTTGCCGGGATGATAGGCGGTCGACCAGAAGCTGCGCACGTTGTGGTAGCAGGCGACGATGCGATCGCCGTCCTTCTTGAATATCTTGTCCCAGTTGATGTGGACGCGGCCCGTCTCGACGTCGATGTTCGAAATGTTGAACTCGGGCACGTCGTAGGGGAAGGGATGGGCCCAGAGGAATTGGCCGTTGGCGCGATCGAGCGCCCAGATGCCGCCCGCCTCGCCGACGGCGACGACGATCTCGCGCTCCTCGCCCTTCGCGACCTTCGGGTTGATCCACTTCACGTGCTTTGGATCGGGATTGATCTTGGTGCGCACGAGCGTGCGTTCGTGGATGTGGTCGGCGTCCCAGTCGTCGCCGGGAAGATGCTGGTAGTACCAGACGAGCTTGCCGGTGGCCGCGTCGAGCGCAACCGTCGAATTGCTGTAAAGATCGGACGGCGCCGCCCGGCCGCTCCCCTCCGGATTGCCGTGACGGAAGAGCCGCGTGTAGGGCTTGGGATTGGCGATGGACCAATAGATCACGTTGCGCGCGGGATCGTAGGAGCCCGGCAGGCCCCATGAACTGGCGATGCGCTTTTCCTCCGGCACGTTCGCCCAGGTGTCGCCGCCTGCTTCGCCCGGCGCCGCGGTCGTGTAGAACTTCCACACTTCCTTGCCCGTGCGCGCATCGTGCGCGGAGAGGAAGCACCCCGCCCGCGTCTCGCAGGTGCGATTGGTGATAACCTTCCCGTCGGCGACGATCGGCCCACCGGTGTGCTGGGTCTTGTCCTTGAACTCGTGGACCTTGGTTTCCCAGCGCACCTTGCCGGTCGCGGCGTCGAGCGCCACGAGGTATCCGTCGGGCGCGTCGAAATAGATCATGTCCTCGAAGATCGCGAGCGCCTTGCTGCGCGCGGTGTTCGGCCCGCCGATGGAATCGGTCATCTCCTTGGGGTACGTGCGGTTGTATTCCCACAGCAGGTCGCCGTTCGTGCCGTCGAGCGCCTGGATCGCGGCGCCGGGACGCACGACGTAGATCACGCCATTGTAGACGAGCGGCGTCGATTCCTGCGTGCCGGCGGGCATGCCGCGCGACCATGCGAGCGTGAGGTTCTTCACGTTCGACTTGTTGATCTGCGTCAGCGGACTGTAGCGCTGCTGGTCGTAGGTGCGGTTGATCATCAGCCAGTCGGCAGGATCGGGATTCTTCAATGTCTCCGCCGTGACCGGCTTGAAGTCCTTCACCTGGGCCAACGCGATTGTGCTGGTCGCAGCGAGAATAGCGGCGGCGACGCCGAGCGCCTTCTTGGTCATGTTTGCCTCCCGAGCCAGGGCCTGTTGCAGACGGCCTTGTGCTACGATCATCATTCGATCACCTTGTGCCGGTCATGACAAGGGCTTGCGGAGGAATGGGAATGGGCGCTCTGGCGCGTATGGCGCTTGGCCTGTGGTGCGTTGCGCTGGCGTTGTCCGGCCCGCTGACGGTCGCACGCGCGCAATCCCCGGCGGAGAAAGGCGAGGAGCTTTTCGAGGCCAATTGCGCGGGATGCCACGGCGAGCGCATCAGCAACCCGAACAATCTGTTCGATCTCAAGGAGCTGAGAAAGGACGAGCGCGCGCGCTTCGACAAGTCGGTGCGCGAGGGCAAGGGCCAGATGCCCGCATGGGAAGGCACGTTCACGGACGAGGAGTTCGACGCGCTGTGGGCCTACATCCGATCGGTGGCGGACTGAGGCCAAACGAAAACGGCCGGGCGCAGGGCCCGGCCGTTCGTTTCGTTTACTGGGAACCGATCAGGCGTAGCCGGGCACAACGCGCACGTCGATGACGGCGACGCCGCCCGCTTCCACTTCCGCGATCGCCTTGGCGTAGGCCGCCGGCAGTTCCGCGATGGAATGGACCGGGCCGATGCCCATGGCGCCCTGACCGCGCGCGATGGCGGCGATATCGACGTCGGGCTCGATCATCTTTTGACCGATCCACTTGTTCTCGACCGGGCGATTGCGCGTGATGGCGACGCGCTCCTGATGCAGTTCGTCGTTGAAGAACGAGGAATTGTTCGAAACCACGAGCAGCAGCGGCAGCTTGTAGCGCACCGCGGTCCACACCGCCGTCGCGCCCATGAGGAAGTCGCCGTCGCCGACGATGCCCACAGCCATGCGCTTGTCGTTGCGCAGCGCGAGCGCGCCGCCCACCGAAATGCCGGGGCCGGCCGCAAGGCCGCCGCCGCCCGCGCCGCCCGTGTAGTCGAGCGGATGACGGATCGGCCACCAGTCCTCGTGCCATGCGATGGTCGTGGACATGAGGCACACGTCGCGATCGCCCAGCGCCTTGTGCAGAGTGAGAGCGAGATCGCGCACGAGCGGACGCTCCTTGCCGTCGCGGATCTCGTACTTCGGCCGCTCGCGCATCATCTTCGGCGCGGGCGCCTTCACATCGGCGAGAGCTTCGACGATCTGCGAGACGACGACGTCGGCTTCGGCGGAAACGAACACGTCCACCGGCGGCAGGCCCTGATGGTCCATGCTCCAGCCGTTGTGGATGCGATGGTCGATCGAGACATGCACGATCTTGCCCGCGGGCAGGCCGCCGTTGAGGTTCGTCTTGAACAGGCCGGCGAGATCGACCACGTCGAAGGCGAGGATGAGATCGGCCTTCTGCAGCGCGTCGGTGACTTCCTTCACCGCGCCCATGCCCGGGCACGTGATGTGCAGCGGATGGTCGGTGGGGAAGCTGCCGCCGACCTTGAGGTCGGACAGGACGCCGGCGCCGAGCTTTTCAGCGAGCGCCACGCGTTCGGCCCAGCCCTTCTGCGAGCGCGAGAAACGCCCGTAGACGATGAGCGGGTTCTTCGCGCCGCGCGCGAGCTTTGCGATCTCGTTGACCTGCGCGGGCGTCGCGCCCACGGACACGGTCGGCGTGAAGCGGTTCACGTCGAAGGCGGGAAGCTCCTCCTTCAGCGCGTCTTCCTGCAGGTGAACATCGAGGTTCACATAGACGGGGCCCTTCGGCGCCGTTTCGGCGTGCCACTTGGCGCGGGCGAGCGCCTCGCGGGCGGCGGCGGGCGAGGTCGGCATGTCGTCGTACTTGACGTAATTGCGGATGATCGCGCCCTGGTCGCGCGACGTGTGGATCCAGTCGATCCACGGGCGGCGCTTGGCGGCGTCCGCGGGTCCGCCCGCGCCCATGATGACCATCGGCATGCGGTCGCACCAGGCGTTGAAGATCGCCATGGTCGCGTGCATCAGACCGACGTTGGAATGGACCGCGCAAGCCATCGGCTTGTCGGTGACCTTGGCGTAGCCCTGGGCGATGTGAATCGCGTGCTCCTCGTGCAGGCACAGGAGCATTTCGGGGTTCTTGTTGCCGAGGTAGTTGACGATGGAATCGTGCAGGCCGCGATAGCTCGCGCCCGGATTGAGGGCGATGTAGGTGAGGTCCATGTCGCGCAGGGTTTCCGCGACCACGTCGCTGCCGAAGCCTGCCTTGGTGGCGAGCGGGCCCTTGGGCTCCTCGCGGCTCAGATCGTTGCGGGTGTCGCGCGCAGTCTTTTCGGCGGCCAATTGCCCCTCCCGGCTTTGTGGTTACGGGAAGGCCAATAACACCTCGCCTGTTTCCCGCCAATGGCGGATGGCGGGCAATCGGCGCCTAGAAGTCGAGCTTCATGTCCAGCGTGAGGCGATCGCGGCCGGGCTTGAGGAACAGATTGGCGTCGCCCGGCGACCTCGCCCAGCCAGACCCCTGCGCCCGGCCGATGGCGCACGACGCCCTGAAGGCCGGGGATCGGAACGGGCTTGCCGCGGGGGTCGAACCGGTTCTCGAGGTCCGGCGCCTCGATATCGGGCGCCACATAGGGGCCGATCTGCTGCTCGTCGCAGGCGCGCTCCGCGCAAACGGCGCTCGCGCCGGCCTTCCCGGCAGGAAAGAGCGCGAGCGATGCAGCGGCGGCGGCGAGGAAGAGGCAAACCCGGTTCATCTGCGATCCATGCTTCGACTGACTCCGCAGTGCCGGTCCGGGATGGCCAAATGATGGCGTCAGAGGCGCCGAGGTTGGCGGCTCGCGCATTTTTGCGCTAATCGAACAGACGCGCCGAGGGCGCGCACCGCGGGAGGGGACATGAGCGTGCTGCAAAAAGCCGGGGCTTCGATCGACCTCGACCGGCATCGCCTGCGCCGCTTCATGGACGAGGCCGCCGCGGCGGGGCACGTCGATGTCATCGAGCAGCCCGTCGACCTCGCCGACATCGCCGCCCGTCTGGAAGGCTCGCCGAAAGCGGCGCTGTTTCGCAAGGCCGGGCCTGAGGGCGCGGAGCTTGCCGGCAACGTCATGGGCGCGCGCGAGCGGATCGCGCTGGCCTTCGACTGCGCGCCCGAGACGCTCACCCACGAAATCATGCGACGGCTGCAGAACAGGCCGCAGGTCGTCGAGCTGACCCGCGCCGAAGCGCCCGTGCAGCAGGTCGTGCTGACCGGCGACGACGCCGACCTGACCAAGCTGCCGGTCCATCTCCAGCACGGGTTCGACGGCGCGCCCTACATTTCGTCCACCATCGACATCGTGCGCGATCCCGCGACTGGCATGACCAACGTCGGCATCCGCCGGCTCATGCTGCGCGGACGGCGCACGGCGGGCGTCGATCTTCTCGCGCCCAGCGACCTGAAGGTCATCTACGAGATGAGCGCGCGGCGCGGCGAGAAGCTGCCCGTCGCCTTCGTGCTCGGCGCCCATCCCGTCGATCACGTGGCGGCCGTCATGCGCATCCCGATCGACGAGGTCGGCATCATGGCGAGCCTGCGCGACGGGCCGCTGCCGCTCGTCAAGTGCGTGACCAACGACCTCATGGTTCCCGCCGACGCCGAGATGATCCTCGAAGGCTATTTCGACGAGCGCGGCCACGTCGAGCCCGAAGGCCCCTACGGCGAGTTCCTCGGCTATTACGGCGAGCTGAAGACCAATCCGGTGTTCCACCTCACCGCGATCACGAAGCGCGCCGACGCGCTGTTCCAGACGTCCACGATCGGCGGCCGCACGATGGAGCGCACGGACACATCGCAGCTCAACGCCACGCGCGCGGAGGTGACGATCTGGCGCGCGCTGCAAACCGCCATCCGCGAGCCGGTGGACGTCAACGTGCTGACCGCGTCCGGCGGCAGCCTGCACGTGCGCGTCGCGATCCGCCAGCGCGCGCCGGGCGAGGCGCGCAACGCCATCGCCGCCGTGTTCGGATCGGTCGCCAATTCCAAGCATGTGTGGATCGTCGATCCCGACATCGACGTGCGCAGCGACGGGCAGATGGACTGGGCGATGGCGACCCGCTTCCAGGCCGACCGCGATCTCGTCGTGCAGAGCGGCTTCCGCGCGGTGCCGCTGGACCCCTCGCTTCAGGGCTCGCGAACGGGCGCCAAGGCCGGTTTCGACTGCACCCTGCCCTTCGCGCAGGCGATCGCGGGTGGGCCGGTCATCCCCGCCCCGCCGACCTATGAAGGCCCGCGGTTTGCATCCATCGAGGCGGCGCTGGCCGCGGGGCCGAAGTTCTTCCAGGAGCTGATGGCGGCGATGGGCAGTCGCGACGGCCGCGAAATCGTCCTAAAGCTGGACGAGCTTGCCGCCGCCGGCCGCGTCGGCCGCGACAAGGAAGGCCGCTGGATCGCCTGCTGATCCAGCCGGGAGAGTTCGCATGCATGTTCTGCGCGTGGTGCTGGTGATCGTCGCGTTCGTCGCGAGCGTCGCGCTCGGCTGGGAATTTTTCGACGCCGCGACGCGGCCCGAGATCGATCCGGCGACACGCGCGCCCCGGCGCACGGCGGTGATCGTCCCGCCGGCCGACGACATGCGGCCGGTGGCCCGGCAGGCCGTGGAGGAGCGGCTGCAATTGTCGCAGGAGACCAGCACGTTCTTCGGCGCGATGCGGCAGGCGTTTCCGCAGGATTTCGATCGCCTCGTGAATTCGTTCGCCCAGCGCGCCATCGAGGGATCGAAGCTCGAACTCCCTCGACGTGTATCTCGCCGAAGCCGTGCGGACGCTGCGCAAGAGCCATGGCGTCATGGCCGCGAAGGCCGATGGGCCGCACCTCGAAAAACTTTTCGAGACGCAGACCCTGATGCTCGACGCGCTCGCCAAGGTCGATCCGCAGATGTGCGTCGATTTCCTCTACGGGCACGCGAGCCAGCGCTTTTACGAATTCTCGGCGAACAATCGCCCGCTCGTCACGCAGATGGCGCAGGCGAGCCTCGAGGCCATTCTGGACGGGCGCGTCCGCCGCATCGACCGGCGCGCGCCCAGCGACACCGATTTCGCACAGCTCGAAACAGCGCTACAGGAACAGGGGCTCGGGCGCACCGAGATCGAGGCGCTGCTCGACGGCAAGGCGCCCGATCCGCCCCTGCCCGACGCAACGCTCTGCCGCGCCGGACGCGTGTATCTGCAGACCCTGCGCGCAATGCCGGAAGAGACGCGCATGCGCATCTACGGGCTGGCCGTCGAAGTGCTGGCGCGAACCTGAACGCCGTCAGCCGGGCGCGAACAGCAAACGCAGGTAGGCGCGGTATTGCGCCGACTGACGCTGAACCCAGCGCGCATCGTCCAGCGCGTTCGCCATCACGAATCCGCCCTCTATGATCGTGACGATCATCTCCGCGAGCGCGCGCGCTGACGTGTCGACACGCGGCGGACGCGCCTTGACGAGAGCTTCGAGTTTCTCCTCGTAGAGACTCGTCCACTCTTCGAGGCTGGTGCGGATAAAGGCCAGGATCTCGGCGTCGAACTGGCGGCTCTCGTAGGTGTAGGACGCGAAGACACAGCCGGGAAACGGCCTGCCGAGTTCATCGAGAAATTCTTCGAAGAAGCGCAGGAAGATGAACACGCGTTCGAGAGGGTCGTCGCTCAGCTTGTCGGCGCGCTCGGACCATGTGCGGAACAGGGCGAAGTCGCGACTGGCGAAGCGCTCGACCACGGCGCGCGCAAGGTCGGCCTTTCCCTTGAAGTGATGGAAGAAGGCGCCCTTGGTCATCTTCGTCGCGCGCAGGATGTCGTCGAGCGTCGCGCCGGAATAGCCCTTCTCCAGGATCAGGGTCTGCGCAGCTTCCAGGATCCTGTCCCGGGTGGCTTCTCCCTTGGTCTGAACGCTCATTCCGATCTCCATACCAACCAGTCTGGATAATAAGCTTTAGCATTGAAAATGCAAGATGTGTGATTTGTCACACCGCGATTATGCCCGCCGTTGACAAACTATTTAGTCTGTTTTTAATTACGAACCGACCATTTGGTATGGTCATCGCGCCGGGCGAACTCCGGCCAACAAGGGAGACGAACATGCAGATGAACACCATGCAGCCCACGACCAACGGCGTGGACACGGCGGCCCTCTTCGCGACGATCGATGCGGTCAAGGCGAACACTGGCCTGGCGAAGTTCGAGTTCCGCTTGCGCAACCAGTGGGTCGACGGCGGCCTCAACCGCTCGACCATTTCCGATTACCACGGCGCGGGCCAGGACTGGGCGCGCGAGACGCCGTTCGTGCTCGTCAACGACGAACCGCCCGTGCTCCTCTCGGGCGACAAGGGACCTAACCCGGTCGAGAACCTGCTGCACGCGCTGGCCGGCTGCCTGACGACGTCGCTCGTCTATCACGCCGCCGCGAAGGGGATTGCCGTCGAGGCGGTGCGCACGCGCTTCGAGGGCGACCTCGACCTGCGCGGATTTCTTGGGATCTCGAAGGACGTCCGCAGGGGCTATCAGTCCATCCGGGTCGTCTTCGAGATCGATGGCGACCTGTCGGAGATGCAGAAGCGCGAACTGATCGCCATGGCGCAGGCGTATTCGCCCGTGTTCGACGTGGTTTCGAACGGCACGGCGGTGAACTGCCAGCTGGCGGGCGATTCAGGGGCGGCCCAGGCCGCCTGAGCGCTTCATGGTCGCGGGGCGCGCGCCCAGCCCTCGTTGCAGCGCGCGTCCCGCTCCGCTATATCCCGGCCTCCCCAATCGCTTACGCCGGCTCGTTTCGGCGAGTGAGCACCATGGAGCAGACATGATCTCCGTCACGTTTCCCGACGGCGCGCAGCGCCAGTTCGAACCCGGCGTCTCCGGCTTCGACATCGCCAAATCCATCTCGCCCTCTCTCGCAAAGCGCACCGTGGCCATGGCCGTGGACGGCGTGCTCGCCGACCTTGCGGACCCGATCCGCACGAACGCGAAGATCGAATTCATCAACCGCGAAGATCCGCGCGCGCTGGAGCTGATCCGGCACGATTGCGCGCACGTGCTCGCCGAGGCCGTGCAGATTTTGTTTCCCGGCACGCAGGTCACCATCGGCCCGGTGATCGACAACGGCTTCTATTACGATTTCTACAAGGAGACGCCGTTCACGCCGGAGGATTTCGCCGCCATCGAAAAGAAGATGCGCGAGATCATCGGCCGCGATGCGCCGTTCACGAAGGAGGAATGGTCGCGGGACCAGGCCAAGAACTTCTTCGAGAAGAAGGGCGAGGCGTTCAAGATCGAACTCGTCGACGCGATCCCCGAAGACCAGACGCTGAAGATCTACAAGCAGGGCGAATGGCTCGATCTGTGCCGCGGCCCGCACATGACGTCGACGGGCAAGGTCGGCTCCGCCTTCAAGCTGATGAAGGTCGCCGGCGCCTACTGGCGCGGCGATTCCAACCGGCCGATGCTCAGCCGCATCTACGGCACCGCATGGGCGAAGCAGGAAGAGCTCGACGCCTATCTCAAGCAGCTTGAAGAAGCCGAGCGCCGCGACCATCGCCGCCTGGCGCGCGAGATGGACCTGTTCCATTTCCAGGAGGAAGGCCCCGGCACGGTCTTCTGGCACCCCAAGGGCTGGACGCTGTTCCAGACGCTCATCAACTACATGCGGCGCAGGCAGGAAGAGGCCGGCTACATCGAGGTGAACACGCCGCAGGTGCTCGACCGCGCGCTGTGGGAGACGTCCGGCCATTGGCAGACGTATCGCGAGAACATGTTCCTCACCAAGACCGAGGACGAGCGCACGTTCGCGCTGAAGCCCATGAACTGCCCGGGCCACGTGCAGATCTTCAAGAACGGGCTGAAGAGCTATCGCGACCTGCCGCTGAAGATCGCCGAGTTCGGCATCGTGCATCGCTACGAGCCCTCGGGCGCGCTGCACGGCGTGATGCGCGTGCGCGCGTTCACGCAGGACGACGCGCACATCTTCTGCACCGAAGACCAGATCATGGACGAAGCCATGAAGGTCAACGAGCTGATCATGTCCGTCTACGAGGACTTCGGCTTCTCCGACGTCGTCGTGAAACTCTCCACGCGGCCGGAAAAGCGCGTCGGCTCGGACGAGGTGTGGGACAAGGCGGAAGCCGCGCTCATGCGCGTGCTCGAGAAGGTCGGCGAACAGGGCGTGCGCACGGGCGTCAACCCGGGCGAAGGCGCGTTCTACGGCCCCAAGCTCGAATACACGCTGCGCGACGCCATCGGCCGCGAATGGCAATGCGGCACGACGCAGGTGGACTTCAACCTGCCCGCGCGCTTCGGCGCGTTCTACATCGGCGCCGACAGCGAGAAGACGACGCCGGTGATGATCCATCGCGCCATGTTCGGCTCGCTGGAGCGGTTCACCGGCATCCTGATCGAGCATTACGCCGGCCATCTGCCGCTGTGGCTTTCGCCGCTGCAGATCGTCGTCTGCACGATCACGCAGGACGCCGACGATTACGCGAGAGAGCTTGCCGCGGCCGCGCGCAAGAAGGGCCTGCGCGTCGAGGTCGATCTTCGCAACGAGAAGATCGGCTACAAGGTGCGCGAGCACTCGCTGGCGAAGGTTCCGGTGCTGTTCGCGGTCGGCAAGCGCGAGGCGGAAGAGCGCACGGTGTCGATCCGCCGCCTGGGCTCGCAGGGGCAGGCTTCGATGAGCCTCGACGAGGCGCTCGCGACGCTGGCGGGCGAGGCGGTCGCACCGGATGTGAAGCGGGGGTGAGGCTTTCACATAGAGCGTGTGAAGGGCGGCCTGGGGGCCGCCCTTTTTCGTTTGCCTGACGGCAGCGAAACGGGCAGCTTTATCTTGAGTCGAGAGCTTTTTCGCTGGGCGCTTCGACGTCTTTCCCGACGTTGCTCATTCAGGAAGCGAGTTACGACTGCGAGCGATAGGACAGTCGGCAAACGGGCGCTGGATATTCTGCGCTTTCACCGTGCGTCGCGTAGCTGGCGCCAAGCTGGCCCGTCCGATATCCGCAAGGTACATGCACGCCCGGGAGGTGGCCTATTATGAAAAAGAAATTGCCAGATCTCCGAACCGATGAAGAAGCCGAGCGGTTCGTGGAAACCGCTGATCTCACGGAGTATGACTTATCCCAGTTCAAGCCTGCGCAATTCGAGTTCGTCGCGAAGACGGAACGCGTGAACATGCGGCTGCCCAAGCCGCTGCTCGATGGCGTCAAGGCGCGGGCGTCTGCGGAAGGCATGCCGTATCAGCGCTACATCCGGAAGGCGCTTGAAGAGGCGCTCGCAAGACCTGCGCACAAGAAGGCGGGCTGAAGCCCCCTACTCCTTCTCCACCGCCTCGCACACCCGCGGGCCCTTCCAGTCGCCGTAGCGCCATGGCGCGAGCGCCCTGCCCCGCGCGGCGGGCTCGGGCACGGGATCGTAGCCGGACGACCCTCCCGGCCGGCAGCGGCAGATGCGGGCGAGGCCCATCCAGCCGCCGGGCCAAACGCCGTGCCGCTGGATGGCCTCGTCCGTGTACTCAGAGCATGACGGCAGGTACCGGCATTGCCGCCCCATCAGCGAGGAGAGGGTGAGCTGGTAAAAGCGGATCGCCCCATGGGCCGCGCCGCGCGCAATCTTCGATGGCAGGGATAACCGGGCCGGCAAATCCACGACGGCCTCCGCTCAGGCGCCTGCGCTCGCCCCGGGGCTGTCGACCTTGCGCTGCTCGATCTCGTCGAGCGCCTTCACCACGGCGTCGAACGTGAGCAGCGTGGAGGCGTGGCGCGCCTTGTAGTCGCGCACGGGCTCGAGCACGGCGATGTCGCGCCACTTGCCGTCGGGCGGCGCGCCGCTCTCCTTGAGCATGCGGCGAACGGTCTCACGGATTTCGCGAAGCTCGGCCGGCGTCGAGCCGACGACATTGCGCGCCATGATCGAGGAGGACGCCTGCCCCAGCGCGCAGGCCTTCACGTCATGGGCGAAATCGCTGACGCGGCCATCCTCAAGGCTCAGGTCGACCGTCACGGTGGAACCGCACAGTTTCGAGTGCGCGGTCGCGCTCGCCTGCGGGTGCGCAAGCCGGCCCTGCCGCGGAATATCAGCGGCGAGCTCAAGGATGCGGGTGTTGTAGACGTCGTTGAGCATGGTTTTCGGCCTTCACGGCGCGCGCCGCTAACGATGCGCGGGCGCCCTTCCTATATAGGGTCGGCGACAGGCGGGCCACAGCCCAAGCGCCGCAGCCGGTCAAGCGATGCAGTCCGCTCAAGGGGGCAAACGCCGCACCGAAAATTTGCAGTGGTCCATTCCGCGCGGGTCCGCGTAGGATGGACAGCTTTGGTTTAGCAGTTAGCGAAAGGAGGCGCCACATGGATGCCGTGGTTAAGACCTTGACTTCAGGACATGGTGGTTTGGTTGCGGCGGACAGCTCGTCACTGCCCGTGGAACGTCCCAGCCGTGCGGAGGCGGAAGACGCCGTGCGCACGCTGCTTCGCTGGATCGGCGACAATCCCGGGCGCGAAGGCCTTCTGGACACGCCCAAGCGCGTGGTGAAGGCCTACGAACAATTCTTCGGCGGCTATCATCAGGATCCCGACGACATTCTCGGCACGGTGTTCGAGGAAGTCGAAGGCTACGACGACATGGTCCTCGTGCGCGACATCGAGTTCGCGTCCCATTGCGAGCACCACATGGTGCCGTTCGTGGGCAAGGCGCATATCGCCTATTACCCCAACGAGCGGCGTCGTCGGCCTGTCGAAGCTCGCGCGGCTCGTCGAGATTTACGCGCGCCGCCTGCAGACGCAGGAGACGATGACCGCGCAGATCGCCGACGCGCTCGAACAGGCGCTCGAGCCGATGGGCGTGGCCGTGATGATCGAGGCCGAGCACATGTGCATGTCCATCCGCGGCGTGCAGAAGAACGGCGCCTCGACGGTCACCACCCGCTTCACCGGGCGCCTGCGCGATCCGGCGGAGCAGGTGCGCTTCCTGAGCCTCATTCGCTCGAAATGACGCGGCGATGACGCAGGCGCGCGGCGCCGCGCTCGTCACCGGCGGTGGAAAGCGCATCGGCAAGGCGATATCGCTCCGGCTCGCGCGCGAGGGTTACGCCCTCGCGCTTCACGCCTCGGATCGGTCGCGCCCGGAGGCCGAAAGCGTGCGCGCGGAAATCGAGGCCAGCGGCGGACGCGCCTGCGTGCTCGTCGCCGACCTCGCATCGCCGGGCATCGCATCGCTTGTCGGTGAGGCGCAGGCGCAACTCGGGCCCCTTGCGGCTCTCGTCAACAACGCCTCGCTCTTCGAGCGCGACGGCGCCGCCGGCTTCGATGCAAGCATGTTCGACCGGCACATGGCCGTGAACCTGCGCGCGCCGCTGCTGCTCGCCAGCGCGTTCGCGGCGGCGCTGCCAGCGAATGCAAGCGGCGTCATCGTCAACGTGCTCGACCAGCGCATCGCGCGGCTCAACCCGCATTACTTCTCCTACACGCTGTCGAAGTCGGCGCTGTGGACCGCGACGCAGACGCTGGCGCAGTCCTTTGCGCCTCACATTCGCGTGAACGCCGTCGCCCCCGGCCCGGTGATGCCGAACGCCAACGACGGCCGCGAGGCCTTCGAAGGAGAGGCGGCTGCGACGCCGCTGGGCGCGGCGGCGACGCCCGAGGAGATCGCGGACGCGGTCGCGTATCTGGCGAACGCGCGCAGCGTCACGGGGCAGACGATTTTCGTGGACGGCGGCCAGCGGTTGTCATGGCGCACGCCCGATGTGATCGCAGGTTACGAGCGCGACTGACGCAATCCTCTCAACGCCCGGGCAACACCATCACCGTCGTGCGCCGCGGAAGCCGGTCGCGCGAGAGCGTGATTTCGGGCGTCGGAGGAAAACTCGACCGGGAAGCGTTCGCGCGCGAGTTCGAGGAACTGGCTCAGCGTCGACTGGCTGAAGAAGTGCATCGGCACGACGACCATCGGCTGGATGGAGCGCACGACTTCGATCATCTGCTCCTTCGAGAGCGTGTAGCTGCCGTCGACCGGCACGAGCGCGATGTCTATGCGCCCGAGCTGCCGAAGATGTTCGACGGTGAGTTCGTGATGCAGGTGGCCCAGGTGCGCGACGCACAATTGCGAGGCCTCGAACACGAAGATCGAGTTACCGCCAGGATCGGTTCCGCCCCACGCGCGGATGTTGGTCGACACATTGCGGATGCGCATGTCGGCGATGGTGACGTCGTGCTCGGCCGCGCCGCCCTCGGGCTTCCAGCCGCGCAGGACGTGCTTGATCCCCGAGTCCGGATTGTTCGTGTAATGAGTCGAGTGCGCGCGGTTCATCGTGATGACGTCGGGCAATCGCTGCGGCTTCACGTAATCGTTGTAATCGGTCGCCACGCGCAGGCCCGCCGGCGTCTCGATCACGAAGGTCGCGTGGCCGACGAAACGCAGGGCGAGTTCATCCTCGCGCAACGAGGCCGGCACGATGCGCGCGCGATCCTGCGAAACGAGCCGGGGACAGCCCTCGGGCTTCAGCGGCGTCTGCGCCTGCGCGGGGGCTGCGGCCGCGAACAGGGCGGCGAACGCGAAGGCTGTGAAGGCGAGGCGGCGCATGGGCGTGCTCCGTGAGCGGCGACGAGCCTAACATGGAGCGCGGAAGCTTGAGCGACAGGCCCCGCTCAAAACATCGTGTGGGTCACGAGCAAGCCGGTGGCCGCCGATGATGCGAAAGTGATGGCCGGCTCCCACAATGGGGGCAAGCCGCCCTCCCTTCGCCAGATTTGATCCACATCTGATTGGAATGAAGATCTTCCGCCTGATCCTCCTCACGTCCCTGTTCGTCTTCTTCCTGCCGGTCGCGGTCCGCGCCGCCCTCTACTGGGCGCGGGGCGAGGACACGCACTGGGCGCGGGCCGACTGGTCGAGCACGGGAACCCTGCCCGCCGCGCAGGCGCACGAGCCGGCGATGGTGCGCATCTATTCCTCGCGCGTGGGACGCTGGCGGGGGATTTTCGCGACCCATTCCTGGATCGTCGTGAAGGACCGGGGCGCTGCGAGCTACCAGCGCTTCGACAAGGTCGGCTGGGGACCTCCCATCCGGGTGAACGGCTATGCGCCGGACGGGCGCTGGTTCGGCAACGACATCGAGCCCGTGTTCGCCGCCGACGGCGCCGACGCCGAGGCGCTGATTCCCCGCATCCGGGAGGCGGTGGAGGGCTATTCGTTCCGCAACCGGGGCGATTACAACGCATGGCCGGGCCCGAACTCGAACACGTTCGTGGCGAGCGTGCTCGCCGCCGTGCCGGAAGCGCGCGCGGCCCTGCCGCCCACCGCCATCGGCAAGGATTTCCCCGCAAATGGCGACTGGATCGGCCTCGCGCCCTCGCGCACGGGCGTGCGCATGACGCTGGGCGGCTATTTCGGCGCGACGATCGCTTGGGTGGAAGGGGTGGAGGTCAATTTCCTCGGCCTCGTCGCCGGGCTCGACGTTCGCCGGCCGGGGATCAAAATCCCCGGCTATGGGCGCTTCGGCCTGTGACGAAGGCGCGGACGGATGATAGATGGTCCTGACACCAGGGGAGCCGAACCCATGACCTCTTTTCCGTTCGCCCAGCGCGGCGACAAGCGCGAGATCGAGGAAGGCGGCGGCTTCGCGCCGAAATTCGATCGCGACGGCCTCATCGTCTGCGTCACCACCGAAGCGCACACGGGCGACATCCTCATGGTCGCCTACATGAACGAGGAAGCTCTGCGGCTCACCCTCGAAACGGGCGTGGCGCATTACTGGTCACGCTCGCGCAACGCGCTCTGGCGCAAGGGCGATACGTCGGGACAGGTGCAGACCGTGCGCGACGTCCTCGTCGATTGCGACCAGGACGCGATCCAGTTGAAGGTCGAGGCGGGCGGCGACGGCAAGGCATGCCACACTGGCCGCCGCTCGTGCTTCTACCGTCGCGCGGTCGCCGGGGACGATGGCGTGCGCCTGGAGAAGATCGAGGGCTGATCAGGCGGTCGCGATGTATTCGCGCAGCGCCTGTTGCTCGTCCTCCATCTCCGCCACCCGGTGCTTCACCACGTCGCCAATGGAGATGATGCCGGCGAGCTTGCCGTCTTCGATGACCGGCATGTGCCGGAAGCGCCCGGTCGTCATTTCGGTCATCACCGTCGGGACAGTCGCCGACTCGCTCGTCGTCACGACGTTCTCCGTCATGCTTTGCGAGACGGGCTCGGTCAGCGCGCCGGCGCCGCGCAGGGCGATGCTTCGCACGATGTCGCGTTCGGAGATGATGCCGATCACGGCCCCGCCCGGATCGGTGACGACAAGCGCGCCGAGCCTGCGGTCGCAGAGAAGGCGCACCGCTTCCGACAGCGTGCGATCAGGTGAGACGGTGACGACGTCGCGGCCTTTGCCGGCCAATATGCGCCTGACAGTCATGAAGGCTTCCTCCTGCCTCCCGCCGGGCTACCCACCCGCTGCATTGGCGAGGAAGAAATGATGCGCCCCGACTCGCGTTCCCGCAAGCGGAGCCTGAGACATTCCCACGCGCTTTCTAGCGCCAGTCGAGGTCATCGGCGGCTGGCTGCGCGGGATCGAACAAGGCGAACAGCAGGAAGCCCGTGAGGAAGCCGCCGATGTGCGCCTCCCACGCGACGCCAAAATCGGAAATGCCGAGCGGCGCGGCCAGGAGGCCCACCGCAAGGTTGATGGCGAACCAGATGGCCGCAAACTGCAGCACACGGCGGTCGCGCAGGGCGGCGGCAAGGCCGAGCGCCGGTTGGCGCACCGCCGCGTCCGGCGGCAGCGGGCCGTACCAGGACTGGGCGCCCAGCGGCGCGCCGGGCTGGAAGACGAAGCGCAGGGCCGCGGCCGTGAGGCCCGACACCGAGGCCGACGCCCCGATGACGGGCGTGAGGTCCACCGGGCGCATGAGGTAATGGGCGAGCGCGCCCCCGATCGCCGTGACGGCGAAGAGCGCGAGGAAGCGCGCCGCTCCAATGCGGCGGGCCACCGGCGCGCCGAAGGCGGTCAACCAGAGACCGTTCACCGCGAGATGCGTCCAGTCGGCGTGGAGCAGGGAATACGTCACGACGGTCCAGTACTGGGGCCGGCCGGTCCCCAGGAAGAACTGGCCGATCATGATGCGCTCGCGGTCGCCGGATTCGGCCAGGCGCGTCAACTCCGCGGCCACCGCGTCGGGATTGATCGCGAAGGTGAACTGCCCCGGCACGAACGCGAGAGCGCGCAGAAGGTAAGCGTCATCGGACTCGGAGAGCCCGTAAAGCCGCAGGAGATGCGTGCCGAGCAGACCCGCCAGAACGGCGAGAACGACTCCGGGCAGGTTGAAGATGGGCTCGCGGTGGCCGCCGGCCATGGTGACTCCTCATGGCGACGCGCGCCGATCCCCTCCTCCATGAATGCATCAGGCCAAGAGAGCAAGCGCGCGAACTGGCACGCTTTGCGCTCATCTATTGGCCGCCCTGCGCGCCAAGGCGGATTTTGCGCCATTCCGGCACAGAATGGAGATGAGGCGAACCTGAATGAAACGCACCGCGACCCTCAGCCTGTTCTCGTATTGGGACGAGCTTCGCTCCGCCCGCGGCGCGCTGCAGCCGCTTGACGCGAGGCATCCCGGACTGCGGACCATGCTCGCTGGAACGTTTCTCATGGAGGCTGACCGGCGCCGGGTCTATCCGCTTCGGGTTCTGGGCTCGAGGCTGGAAAACATCGCGCCGAACGCACGGCTCGGGGCGTCCTTCCTGGAATGCTGGGACGGGTTCGACCGGCGCGATCTCGAAGCCTTGCTTCCGGCCGTTCACGACGATGCGCAACCCCTCGTGCTGGGCGCGCTCAGCCATGCTCACGGAAGCGAGCCGCTTTCCGTGGAAGTGCTGCTCCTGCCGCTGGCGACCGGGCCCGACGGCCGGCCTCGGGTTCTGGGCGGCATGGCGGCGAGCGCGTCGCGGCGCGGGGCGCCGCATCGTCTCGAACTCGTCTCGGCGCGCACCGTCGACCTGCTGGACCGCAGCTGCGAACCGCCCCGCTTTCCCAAGACCCCCGATTTGCATGGGCGCCTGCGCGTGATCGAAGGCGGACGCGGACGCTGCGCCCAAGTTTAAGCTGCTTTTAACCCGGCTCCGGTAACCTCCTGTTCAATCAGCGGAGTTGATCGGATGATTTCGGCAAGGCGCTCGGTGCTGCAGGAAGCTGCCGCGGTCCAGGAGGATCGGCGGCGGCACGCGCGCGTAAAGGTGAGCCTTTTCGGACGTTACATGCTGACGGACAGGCGGGAATTGCCCTGCCAGACCATCGACGCGTCAGCGGGCGGCCTCGCCATCAGCGCCCCGGTCATCGGCCACATCGGCCAGCGCGTCGTCGTCTACCTCGACCATCTCGGACGGCTCGAAGGCGACATCGTGCGCCACCTGCGCGACGGTTTCGCGATCAAGCTGCGCCTGTCGCCGCTGAAGCGCGACAAGATCGCCGATACGCTCACGTGGCTCGCCAACCGCAGCGAACTCGGCCTGCCCGAAGACCGCCGTCACGAACGCATCGAGCCGGTGCAGAAGCGCATCCAGGTGACGCTCGGCGACGGCTCGCTGCATCCGGGCATGCTCATCGACGTGTCGCTGTCGGGGGCGTTCGTCAAATGCGCGGTCCAGCCGCAGCAGGATGAACTCGTCACGCTGGGCGCGACCCGCGGGCGCGTCGTGCGGCGCACGGAAGGCGGCTTCGCCGTCGAATTCGCGCGGCTGCTGCCGATCGAAAGCTTCGACAACCGCGTCAAGCTCTAGGGCGCGTCAGCCGATCGCGCGCAGGCCCGCCGCATAGGCGCGCGCGTTGTTGACGTAGTGCGCCGCGCCGCGTTGCATCTTCTCGATTTCCTCGCCGCTCATCTCGCGCACCGCCTTGGCCGGCGAGCCGATGATGAGGCTGCCGTCGGGGAACACCTTGCCCTCCGTGACCAGCGCATTGGCGCCGACGAGGCAATTGCGTCCGATCTTCGCGCCGTTGAGGATCGTCGCGCCCATGCCGATGAGCGATTCCGGCGCCGATCGTGCAACCGTGCAGGATGCAGCCGTGCCCGATGGTGCAATCGGGCCCGATCTCCAGCGGGAAGCCCGGATCGGTGTGGATGATCGTGCGCTCCTGCACGTTCGAGCGCGCGCCCACGACAATCCACTCGCGATCCCCGCGCAGCGTGCAGCCGAACCACACGCTCGCGTCCTCCTCCAGCCGCACCTTGCCGATGAGATTGGCGTCGGGCGCGACCCAATAGCGCCCGTCCGCTGGCAGGACGGGGGCGACATCAGCGAGCGCATAGATCGGCATGGCCTCTTCGCCTTACTTCTTCGCCGGACGGGTGGGGTCCTTCACGGCGGGAATTGTCGCGAACTCGACGTTGTAGATCTCGCCGTCCGGCAGGCGCTCGGCGCGTCGGACGTAGACGTTCTGGATGAGGTCGCGCGTCTCGGGATCGACCTTCACGGGCCCGCGCGGGCTTTCCCATTCGACGTTCTTCATCGCTTCGACCAGCTTCTCGCCGTCGGTCGAGCCGTTGGTGCGCTTCAGCGCCTCGTAGATGAGGTGCATGCCGTCGTAGCCATAGGCGGCGATGATGTTGGGGCGGCGGCCGGCGGACTTCCTGAACGCCGCCACGAAGGCCTTGTTGGCCGCGCTGTCGTGTGCGGCCGAGTATGTGTGCGAGGTCACCGTGCCCAGCGACACGTCGCCCATGGAATTGAGCGTGTCGTCGTCGAGCATGGAGCCTTCGGCGTAGATCTTGATGCCGGCCTGCGCCACCCCGCGGTCGCGCAACTGATTCATCAGCGCGACGCCGGTGCCCCCGGAGGGGACGAAGATGAACAGCGCGTCGGGCTTCGCGTCGATGACGCGCTGGAGGAACGGCGCGAACTCGGGGCTCGCCAGCGGCACGCGCAGCTTCTGCAGCACCTTGCCGCCCGCCGCCTCGAAGCCCGCCGAGACGAGACCCTCGTAGTCGATGCCGGGGCCGTAGTCGGAGACGAGGGTGATCATCGTCTTCGCGCCCTGCTTGGCGATCCATTCCGCATAGGGCACGGCCACCTGCGGCACCGAGAGGCTCGTGCGCACGATGAAGGGCGAGCGATCGGGGATGATGGACGTTGCGCCGAGCATGACGATCATCGGCGTCTTCGCCTGCGTGGCGACCGGCGCGGTCGCGAGCGCTCCCGGCGTCAGCGTGAAGCCGGCCAGAAAGTTCACGCGCTCGTTGGTGACGAGCTCCTGCGCCACGCGGCGCGTGGTGTCGGCGACGCCGGCGTCGTCGCGCACGACGAGCTCGATCTTCTTGCCGGCGACCGTGTCGCCGTTCTGCTGCATGTAGAGCCGCACGCCCGCTTCAAGCTGCCGCCCCACGGACGCGAACGGGCCGGTCTGCGACGAGATGAGGCCGATCTTCACCGTCTCCTGCGCGTGCGCGGCGCCTGCAAGCGCGAGGCTGGACGCCAGGCCCGCGATCAGCAGGGAGAGTGAGCGCGACAGGCGCGAGGCGACGGATTGGCGGCTTGTGACGTTCATTGCGCGTTTCCCGGTTTCTTGTTCCGGGGGCAATATGGCACAGGCGACGCCGCCGGCAACCCGACGAAAGCAGAGGTCAGAAGTCTTCGAGATCGAAGTCGAGGATCGCCATCTGCAGCGTGTAGGACGAGCCGCGCGCGTCGTCGGCGGAGATCACGCCCAGGAAGTCGGGGCCGTTGTTGAGCTCGACGGAATTGTTCTTCTTCGCGCGTGCGACGATCTTGAGGTTCTCGTTCTCGAACAGCGCGCGCAGGTATTCCTGCAGCGTCTCGCGGCCGACGGGAATCTTCAGCTCGAGCGCGAAGGAGCGATCGCCGTCCTCATCGTCCACGGTGATCGACGCGATCTGGCGCTCGCCCAGCTGGACTGCGGCGGCGTCCGTGTTCTTCGGATCGAGGCTGACGCGCATGTCGTCGTTGCCGAACGACTGGCGCACGAACGCCTGCAGTTTTCGAAGCTCCGTCTTGTCCAAACGCCCAGCTCCGCGCTGTTTCACCAAGGCGCGGAGGCTTGCCAGAAAAGGACGGCGGGGGCAAGCCGCAGCCCTCGTCCTGCCGAAGGCGGCCGGTCAGACGTCGAACTTCTCGGCGAGGATCTGGTCCATGCTGCGGGCGGGCTCGGCGCAGCCGGCTTCGCCCACCACCCGGGCGGGAACGCCCGCGACCGTCTTGCGCGCAGCGACGGACGAGAGGACCACGGAGCCCGCGGCCACGCGGGCGCACTGGCCGACCTCGATGTTGCCGATGATCTTCGCGCCGGCGCCGATCAGCACGCCGCGGCGAATCTTGGGATGGCGGTCGCCCCGCTCCTTGCCGGTGCCGCCGAGGGTGACGTTGTGCAGGATCGACACGTCATCCTCGATCACCGCCGTCGACCCGACGACGAGCCCGGTGGCGTGGTCGAGGAAAATGCCCTGGCCGATGCGCGCGGCCGGATGGATGTCGCACTGGAACACTTCGGATGACCGGCTCTGCAGATACAGCGCGAAATCCTTGCGGCCCGCCTCCCACAGCGCATGGGCGAGCCGGTGCGTCTGGATGGCGTGGAAGCCCTTGAAGTAAAGCAGCGGCTCGATGAACCGCGTGCAGGCGGGATCGCGATCGGCCACGGCGATCAGGTCGGCGCGGATCGCCTCCACGATGGCGGGCTTGCGGGCGAGCACTTCGAGATAGGTCTGGCGGATGAGGTCGCCGGGCACTTCCTGCCGGTCGAGCCGGTCGGCCAGCCGCTGGACGACGGCGTTCTCGAGACGATCCTGGTTGAGCACGGTGCCGAGCACGAAGCCGGCGACCTCGGGCTCGCGGCGCACGATTTCCTCAGCCTCGACGCGGATTTGCGCGAGCATCGGGTCGACATCGCCGAACCCGACGACCTTGGCTGACTGGCCGATAGGCATCCGCATCTCCCTGACTTGGCCTTCACCGGCGGCAGGTCCGCCAATCTCACACATATGTCCACTGCCCCGGGGCGCATCAAGTGCGGGAAACCCGAAGCGGCGGTCCGGTCACGCTTCCGCCAGAAAGGCGAGGACCCCCTGCTTGTACACCTTGTCTCCTACCGCAAGGTTATGATCGCGCCCCGGAATATCCAGCGCGCGGCCATGCGGCAGGAGCCTGGCGAGAGCCGGGCCGTCGCCGGAGACCTCGTCCTTCGTGCCGACCGCGACGAGGGTGGGGCATGCGATGGCCGCCGCGCCCTTGGCGGTGAGGCTCTGCCGGTTGCCGCGGATGCAGGCCGCGAGCGCGCGCAGGTCGCTCTTTGTGGATTCGGCGAAGGCGCGGAACATGCGCTGCATCGGATCGGTGAGATCGTCGAGGGACGGCGCCTCCATCGCCTCGGCGATGTTGCTGGGCAGCGCCGCCGCCTTGACGAGCCGGTCGCCAAGACCGCCGAGGATTGCGCGGCGCACCCGCGCGGGATGCTCCAGCGCCATGAAGGCCGTGATGCGCGCGCCCATGGAATAGCCCATCACGTCTGCGCGCTCGATTCCCAGGTGATCGAGCAAATTCACAGCGTCGCGCGCCATGAGCGAGGTGGAGTACTTGGCCGGCTCGTACAATTTCTCGCTCTGCCCGTGGCCGCGATTGTCGATGGCGATCACGCGCCGGCCATCGTGCATCAGCGTTTTCGTCCAGAGCGTGTTGACCCAGTTCACCGTGTGGTTCGACGCGAAGCCGTGGATGAGCAGGATCGGCTCGCCGCGATCTTCGCCCGTGGGCGCAAGATCGATGTAGGCGATGCGCACGCCGTCCGATGAGAAGAAATGCATGACAGGTTCCCGATGAGGCGGCGCACATTAAGCGGGCGATGACGCGACGCAAGCGCGAGCGCCGATGAATTGGACAGCGTTGCGCCGTATTTTTCGGCGCCCGCGATGATAATAAATTTCAGTTAATGACCGCCATCGCGCACGCCACGGGGGAACCGTGCGCGCAAAAGGTCGCAGCCGGGCTGGCACATAGCATGCTTTGTCACTCTCGCCGACGCGGAGGCCGTTTCGCTTCGGCGTGTTCAAGGAGGGACTAGCATGACGACGACCACAGCAACCGTGCTGACCGGGTGCCTCGCGCCCGAGCCTGCGACGGCTCCGACCGGATGCCTCGCGCCCATCGACAAGAACGGGCTCGAGGCCCTCATCGCGGCGGGCAAGGCCAATCCGCAGGTGATCAAGACTCTCAAGTGCAAGACAGTCGCGGAAGGCCGTTTCCGCCATCTCAACTACATCCGCACGCTGCCGCCCTACATCGTGGACGAGCCGCCGGGCCTGCTGGGCGACGACACCGCGCCCAATCCTTCGGAAGCTTCGCTCGCCGCGCTGGGGTCGTGCCTTGCGGTCGGCCTGCACGCCAACGCCGTGCATCGCGGCTGGACCGTTCGCAAGCTCGAACTGCAGCTCGAAGGCGACCTCAACATCACCGCCGTGTGGGGCACGGGCGACGTCAGCGAGAAGCCGGTCGGCTTCACCGACGTGCGCGTGAAGGTCGACATGGAGTGCGACGGCGTCTCCAAGGAGCAGATCGACGCGCTCATCGCGCACGTGAAGCAATGGTCGCCGGTGGCGAACACGTTCACGCGTCCGGTCAACCTCGAAGTGGGCCTGTAAGCATCGGGCGGGCGCGCCGCAAAGGCGCGCCCCTCATCCATCATGCACAGCCAGTGACGGAGCAGGACATGTCGCTCGCCTTCGCAGACCGGAACGTTGCCGCCGAACCCTCGCTCGCCAGCAAGGTGCGCGCGCTGACGCAGGCGGAATTGCCCCCGCTTGTCGACGCGATCGACAAGGGCGCCCTCTATCCGGCCGATTTCATGCGCGCGCTCGGCGCCGCCGGCGCCTACGAGGCGCACACGAAGGCCGACGCGGGCCTCGACCTCAATCCGACCATCGACGCGATGAGCGAAGTCTCGGAAGTATGCGGCGCGACGGGCTTCATGACGTGGTGCCAGGACACGCTCGTCTGGTACGTCGCCAACACCGAGAACGAAGAGCTCAAGAGCAACCTGCTCGCGCGTTGCGCCAGCGGCGCGCAGCTCGGCGGCACGGGCCTTTCCAACCCGATGAAGAGCTTCTTCGGCATCGAGAAACTGAAGCTGAAAGGCAAGCGCGTCGACGGGCGGCTATCTCGTCAACGGCGCCCTGCCCTGGGTGTCGAACCTTGGCGAAGATCACATCTTCGGCACGATCTTCGAGCGCGAGGATGGCGAGAAGGTGATGTTCATCGCCGATTGCGCCAGCCCGGACATCGATCTCATGCCATGCGATCCGTTCCTCGCGATGGACGGCACGGGCACCTACGGCATCCACTTCAAGAACGTGTTCGTGCCCGACTCGCTGGTGCTCGCCCATTCGGCGATGCCCTTCGTCAAGAAGATCCGCGCCGGTTTCATCCTCCTGCAATCGGGCATGGCGGTGGGCGTGACGCGCGACTGCATCGCGATCATGCAGAAGTCGAAGTCGTCGCTCGGCCACGTCAACAAGTTCCTCAAGGCCCAGCAGCCGGAGGATTACGCCGAGGCGCTGGCGACCCTCGACGCGGAAGTGCGGGAGCTTGCCGCCATGCCCTACGAGACGAGCGCGTCGTACTGGCGCCGCGTCGTGCAGGCGCGCCTCGACGCGGGCGAGCTGACGATGGCCGCCGCCCACGCGGCGATGCTGCACTCGGGCGCGCGCGGCTACATGATGAGCAACCGCGCCCAGCGGCGCATGCGCGAAGCCTATTTCGTCGGGATCGTCACGCCAGCGACCAAGCAATTGCAGAAGATGCTGGCCGAGATGACCGACTGAAAAGCCTGTCCAACCGAGCGTAGGAGAAAAGCATGTCTGACGTTCTCGTTTCCGCTGCTGAAGTCTCGGCGATGATGGCATCGTCGCCTGTCGTGGTGATCGATACGCGCAATCCCGACGCCTACGCCGCCGGCCACATCCCCGGCGCAGTGAACATGCATGAGATTTTCACTTACCTCGCGACCTCGACGCCGGAAGGCATTGCGGAACTGAAGTCGAAGTTCGCCGACGCGTTCGGCGCGGCTGGCCTCTCCGGCAAGGAAACGGCCATTGTCTATGAGCAGTCGATGAATTCCGGGTTCGGCCAGTCCTGCCGCGGCTACTACCTGCTCGGCGTCCTCGGCTATGACAATGCGAAAGTGCTGCACGGCGGATACGATGCCTGGACGACGGCGGGACTTCCCGTCTCCACCGAAGCCGCAAAGCCTGTCGCTGCCACATTCCCGGTCGACCCCGCCGGGGCATCGATCCTCATCGACGCGAAGACGATGCTCGCGGCGCTCTCAAAGTCCAATATTGCCATTCTCGACGTGCGCGACGTGGACGAGTGGATCGCCGACAGCTCCTCTCCCTACGGCAAGGATTTCTGCCCGCGCAAGGGCCGCATTCCCGGCGCCCGCTGGCTCGAATGGTATCGCATGATGAAGCCGACCGCCGAGGGTCCGCGCTTCAAGTCGAAGGACGAGATCCTGGCCGAATGCGCCACGGTCGGCATCACGCCCGACACGCCGGTCTATCTCTACTGCTTCAAGGGCGCGCGCGCCTCGAATACGTATCTCGCGCTCAAGAATGCGGGCGTGAAGGACGTTCGCATGTACTTCGGCTCATGGAACGAATGGTCGCGCGATCCTTCGCTTCCGATCGAAAGCGGCCTGCCGTTGAAGGCCGCCGCCTGAGGAACAGGAAGATGCGCGTCGTCCACTTCTTCTCGCCCATGTCGGGCTACGCCTACCTCGGGATTGGCGCGCTGTGCGCCATCGCCGACCGGCGGCGCGCATCGCTCGTTCACAAGCCCATCGACGTCGTGCGGCTGTTCGCGGCCGTCGACACCACCCCGCCCGCAAAGCAGTCTCCCGCGCGCATGAACTGGCGCCGCACGGACATGAGCCGCTGGGCGAACAGGCGTGGCCTGCCCGTGAATGCGCAGCCGCGCCATTGGCCGATCAACGCGAGTCTGGCGTCCAGGGCGATCATCGCAGCGCAGGCGTCGGGCCTGGGCGCATCGGCATTGGCGCAGGCCATTCTTTCGGCGGTCTGGGCGCGCGATCTCGACATTTCCCGCCCCGAGGTGATCGCTGCGCTGGCGCGCGAGTGCGGTCTCGACGACGAGCGGCTGCTCGCGCTCGCGCAGGCGCCGGAGGCGATGGCGGAATTCAACGCCAACACGGACGAGGCGATCGCGCTCGGCGTCGTTGGCTCGCCCACCTACCTTGTGGCCGGCGACATGTTCTTTGGACAGGACCGGCTGGATTTTGTCGAAGAGGCGCTGGCGGACGCGATGGCGGCCTGAGTCTTGCGTCGAGTATTGCTGCGGCGACGCCGCGGCGTTTTCTCCCACGGAGATGGACATGGCGAGAATGGACAGGCATTCAGGCAAGGGCTCGGGCGCTGGCTGCGTATGCGGCGATCATGCGTCCCAAAGCGAACATGATCGCGCCTGCACGGCCATCTCCGACAACGCGGCCGACGAGGACAAGCTCTACGGACGCCTCGTCGAGCAGGCCGTGTTGCGCGCAATCGCGCCGAACGCGATGCAACGCCGCGCCTTTCTGCAGGCAGTGGGCGTCGGCACTGTGTCCGCCGCCATCTCCGCGCTGTTCCCCATCGCCACGGCGGCCGACGCGTTCGCGCAGGGCGGCGCGCCAGAGAAGAAAAGCCTGAAGGTCGGCTTCATTCCCATCACGTGCGCGACGCCGATCATCATGGCCGACCCGATGGGCTTCTACAAGCGCGAGGGCCTCGACGTCGAAGTCGTCAAGAGCGCCGGCTGGGCGATCGTGCGCGACAAGACGATCAACAAGGAGTTCGACGCCTCGCACATGCTGGCGCCGATGCCGATCGCCATCAGCCTCGGGCTCGGCTCCACCGCAATGCCCTTCACCGTGCCCGCCATCGAGAACGTCAACGGCCAGGCGATCTGCCTTGCGATGAAGCACAAGGACAATCGCGATGTGAAGAACTGGAAGGGCATGAAGTTCGCCATTCCGTTCGAGTACTCGATCCACGCCTACCTGTTGCGCTATCTGCTCGCCGAGAACGGCCTCGATCCCGATCGCGACGTGCAGCTGCGCACCGTGCCGCCGCCGGAAATGGTCGCCAACCTGCGCGCCGACAACATCGACGGCTTCCTCGCGCCCGACAACGTCGTGCAGCGCGCGGTGTTCGACGGCGTCGGGTTCATCCACCTGCTGTCGAAGGAAATCTGGGACGGCCATCCGTGCTGCGCATTCGCCGCGCCGCGCTCGTTCGTCACGGAGACCCCGAATTCCTACGCCGCGCTCCTGCGCGCCATCGTGCAGGCGACCGCCTACGCCTCGAAGCCTGAGAACCGCAAGGAGATCGCCGCGGCCATCGCGCCGGCGAATTATCTCAACGCGCCGCTGGTGGTGCTGGAGCAGGTGCTCACCGGCGTCTATGCGGACGGGCTCGGCGGCATCAAGCGCGATCCCGACCGCGTGACGTTCGACCCCTTCCCCTACGAGAGTTTCGCGGTCTGGATTCTCACCCAGATGAAGCGCTGGGGGCAGATCAAGGGCGACGTCGATTACCAGAAGATCGCGCGCGAGGTGTTCCTCGCGACCGACGCCGCCAAGGCGATGAAGGACGCGGGCCTCACGCCGCCCGCCAGCACGACCAAGACTTTCGCGGTGATGGGCAAGACGTTCGATCCGGCCAAGCCGGACGATTACGTCTCGAGCTTCGCCATTCGCCGCACCTGATCCCGCCGGCGCCGGCCCGCCGGCGGGCCCTGGCCCGGCCGCGTCGTAGTCCCTCCACGACGCGGCCGGTGTCCTCCCTTATTCGCCCTACCCAAGTCGCCTCGTCTCGCCTATGTTGCGCCGCGAAGCGACTTGAGGATCCTGCGACCATGGCCGACCACGCCACGCCCCATTTCCACAACCAGCCCGGCGCTCCCGTCGTGCGCGTAGGCGTCAAGGAATTCATGTGCATCGGCGCGCTGCCGCCGTTCGACCATCCGCACATCTTCATCGACATGGGCGCCGACACCGAAACGGTGTGCCCCTATTGCTCGACGCGCTATGTCTATGCCGCCGGTCTTGGCCCGCACGCCTCGCCCGCGGAGTGTGAGCTGACGGCCCACGCCGCCTGATCCGCGCGGGGAGCGCGCCCGCCGTGACCGAACCCCTCCACGTCATCATCGCCGGCGCCGGCATCGGCGGGCTCTGCGCCGCCCTGGCGCTCGCCAAGGCCGGCGCGCGGGTGACGCTGCTCGAGCGCGCGCCCGTCATGGAGGCGGTCGGCGCCGGGCTGCAGCTTTCCCCCAACGCATCGAACATCCTGCAGGATCTCGGCGTGCTGGACAGGCTCGCGCCATGGTCGCTGGCGCCCGAGGCGCTGCGCGTGCGGCGCGCGCGGGACGGCGCCGATCTGATGCGCATGCAATTGGGCCCGCTCGCCGACGCGCGGTGGGGGGCGCCGCATCTGGTCGCGCACCGGGCCGACCTGCAGCGCGTGCTCATCGAGGCGTGCGCCGGCTCGCGCCTGATCACCCTGAAGACGGACGTCGAGGTGCTGGGTTTCGCCTCCGTGACGGACGGAAGGCGCGCGGCGGTGCAGGTCGGCGTGCTCGACGCCGGACAGCATGCGCGCGTGGACGGAGACGTGCTGGTGGCCGCCGACGGATTGCGCTCGACGCTGCGCGAGCGGCTCGGCTTCGGCCTCGCCGACAGCCCCGTGTATTCGGGGCGCACCGCGTGGCGGGCGCTGATCCCGGGCGCGCAGGCGCCGCCCGACGCGCTGCGCGTGGAAACCAACCTCTGGCTCGGCGCCCGCGCGCATCTCGTCCATTATCCGCTGCGCGCCGGCGACCTCGTCAACGTGGTCGCCGTCATCGAGGACCCGTGGCGAGGCGAGGACTCCACCGACATCTGGCGCGATCCCAGGGACGCCGATCCGAAATATCTCAAGCGTTCCTTCGGCGGCTGGGCGCGCGAGGCGCGCGACATTCTCGACGCCGCGCCGCAATGGCGGCGCTGGCCGCTGTTCGAGCGCCGTTTCGCGCCGCGCTGGAGCGTCGACAACGTGGTGATGATGGGCGACGCCGCCCATCCCGTGATGCCGTTTCTGGCGCAGGGCGCGGCGCTTGCGATCGAGGACGCGGCGGCCTTGGGGCGGGCGTTCGCCGCACATGGCGGCGATGTCCCGGCAGCTATCCGCATGTACGAGAACGAGCGCATTCCGCGCGCCAGCGACATCGCGCTGGCCTCGCGCCGGCAGGGCGCGATCTACCACATGAGCGGGCCGATGGCGCTGGCGCGTGACGCCTTCATGCGCCGCATCAGCCCAGACGGCATGCTGCGCCGCGTCGACTGGATCTACGGCTACCGGCAGGGCGTGGGCCTGCGCCGGCGCCTGCTTCCCTGATCGTGGCTGGCGCGTTCACCGCGTTGCGAGCTGCACGCGGATTGCGTCCGAGAAGTCCACGGAGTCCAGCCCGTCCGCGGCGCGCGCAGCGGCGTCGATCTGCGATTTCGTGACCCATTGCGCCCAGGGGATCGAATTGTCGATCCCGCCATGGGAATAGATGAGCTCGGGAAAATATCCCGACAGCAGGATGCGCCAGTTGAACGGCGCGTACGGATGAAGCGCGCGGGCGATGCGGAACACCATCGTCGTGCAATTCGCCGTGATCGTGTTGTACCAGCGAGGCTCCGCTGCGTAGCCGTTCGCGATCTCGACATACTCGTCCAGCAGTCGGCGCGCCGCGCCGGGCCGGAGCTTCAAGGGAAACATGCGGACGTTCTCGCCGCGAACGGTGGTGCGCAGGCGGATGATGTCGCGCTCGTCTGCGGCGAGGAAGATCAGCTCGGATTGCCTGAAGAAGCTGGCGAGCGCCGAATACGCCTGCGTCTTCGTGCGGCGCAGTTCGATGGACCAGACGAGCCGCTGGCCGTCGGAGAAACCGAAGCTCACGAGGATATGCGCGATGGCTTCGCCCGCCCAGTAGCTGGCGACGAGATCGACCTCGCCGAGCTTGCGCAGATCGTAGGTGCGCTCCTCCCAGCGCGGCGTGAAATCGGTTTCGCTGCGCCATTCGAAATTGCGGACGTTCCGCATGGTCAGCATGTCGCCGCTGATCTCGCCGGTGGCGGGGCGCGCAACGTCCGGCGCCCAGTCGCGATAATTGGACGGCGTGAGCGAATGCCACCAGATGAAAAGCGCGGGGACGAGCGCAAACGGGACGAGCGCGGCGCGCCATCGCCCCCGCGCCGCCAGCACGAGCACCGCCAGCATCGCGAGGGCGAAGACGCCGGCCGCGACGAGGCGTCCGGTTTCGGGGAAAGGGGCCCGGAACCAGAGCGCCAGCGATCCCCACAGACCCAGCAGGAGAATGGCGAGGGCCAAAACGGCGAACAGCAATCTCCCGGACCACCTGCGAACCATTCGCCACCATTCTTCGCTGCGCATGAGGCGCCCGCCGGGCAACCTTGAACTCTATTGTACACATGCTCAGGTTTGTGGTTAAGTTTTCTTCCATCATTGGAAGGAGACGGCCATGAAGAAGGTTCTGCTCACGGTCGGCGTCGCCGCCCTTGCCGCGTCGCTGGCAGGCTGCACCCCACGCGAAGAGCGCGTGGCGGCGGGCGCCGGCGTCGGCGCGGCGACGGGCGCTGTGATCGGCGGACTGGCTGGCGGGGGTCGCGGCGCGCTTGCGGGCGCAGCCATCGGCGGCGTGGGCGGCGCGGTGATCGCGGACGTTACCCGGCCGAAGTATCGCTGCTGGTACAATTCGGCTGGCACGCGCGTCTGCCGCCGCGTCAACTAACAGCAACAACGACGCAAAAACGGGGCCATTCGGCCCCGTTTTTCATGCCTTGAACGACATTCGCCTAGCGCGGCTCTCCGCCCTGCGGCGGGCCGGGAGGAATGCCTGAGGGCGGAATGGGCGGCACGCCGGGCGCCGGGCCCTGCTGCTGCGTGGAGCCCGTGGCGCCCTGGGCCTGCGGAGTTTGGCCGGCAGCGGCATAATCGGCGCGAAGCGCCGCCAGCGCGATCAGCGGACTGGGAAGCGCCACGCCAGCCAGCCGCATGTCCCGCACAATCGCACGACAGCCCTGATGGTCCTGCGCCTGCGCGGACCTGCGGGCCTGCTCGATGGCTTGCGGATTGGGCGCAGGAGCCTGCGGCTCGGGCGGCTTGGCTTGCGCAGCGGGCTTTGGCTGATCGCCGGGCTTCTGCGGTTGCGGGGCTTGCCCGGGCTGGTTGGCGCCGTCGGCCTTCGGGTTCGGAGCGCCTGATTGCGCGGTCTCCTGCGCGGCGCCCTGCGGGCCGGCGGCTCCCGGGCCGGCCGAGGTCACCGGGCCGGTCATGCCGGACGTCCTCTGCGGCTCGTCCTGCCCGCCCGGCTTCTGCGGGTCTGCGGGTTTTGCCTGTTCCACCGCGGTGTTCAGATCCCGGCGGGGAGCGGCGTCCTGCCCCACGCCCGCCTGCTGCTGGCCCGGCGGCTGGTTCGCGGCTGGCGGCTGGCCCGCTGGCTGCGCGGACGCCTGGGCCGCCCCGCCGGGCTTCTGCGCCCCTGCCGCCTGCGCTTCGCGCTGATCGAGCCACCCGACGAGTTCGACGCACACGTCGGCAGGCGCGTTCGCAGCCTGCGCAAGGGTCGGCAGCGCGCACGAGGCGAGGAGTCCGAGAGCAATATGGATGGGGCGCATCGCGGGCTCCTCTAGACGCTTCTGGTCGGCGAGGGCCGCGCGGGCGCGACCGACTCGGGCACTGGCGCCGTGGCGTCGGCCACGCGCGCATCGCGGGCCCACAGATCGTGGTGGTGGCGCGCCCAGGCGAGATCCACCTCGCCCGTGCCCATGCCCGAGAACGCGCCCTCGGTGCCGGCGGTGCCGACATAAATGTGCGCAAGTATCATGGCGATGAACAGCGCGCCCGCGATGGTGTGGACGGCGCCGGAAATCTGCATGCCGTTCACATCCGTGTAGGAGAGCGGCAACAGCAGCATCAGGCCGCTGCCGAACATCACCAGCGTGACGAGCACGACGAGCCAGTAGAGAATCTTCTGGCCCGCGTTGAAGCGTCCGGCGCTGATGTGCCGCGTCTGCCCGAACATGCCGCCGCCCGCGCGAAGCCATTCACGATCCTCGCGTCGAGGAAGGTTATCGCGAGACCAGACGACGATCATCACAAGCACGCCGAGCACGAAGGGCCAGGCGAAGAAATTGTGAGCGTACTTGGCGATCTGCGAGACGTCGCCGAACGCGCCGGGGCCGATGAGCGGCATCAGGAGACGTTTGCCGAAAACATAGTTGAGGCCCGTGAGCGCGAGCACGATGAACGAGACCGCCGTCATCCAGTGGTTGAAGCGCTCGAAGGCGTTGTAGCGAATGACATGGACAGGCGCGCCTTCACGCACATACCGCTGCGGGCCGCGCAACGCGTACAGCAATACGAGCACGAGCAGGGTGAGGAGGACGGCGGCGCCCAGTATCCATGGCGCCCACCTCTCATGAAACTGGCGCCAGGTGCGGCCCTGCGGTTGCTCCAGATAGGACAGCTTCCCATCGGGAATGCTGACACGGCCGACGATGCGCGAGTTTTCGCGCAACAGCATCTCCTCGGTTACAGACTGGCGCGGCGGCAAGGCCGGCGGCGCGGCCGCGGGCTGCTGCTGTGTCACCTGCCCGAATTGCTGCTCCTGCGCGGGAGGCTGCTGCTGGGCGTTGGCCGGCTGGAGGATCAGGAACGCCGCCGACGCGGCGAGCGAGAGAATACCAAGCCGGACCTTTTTCATGGAGCCCTCGTCATATTGTAACCGTCTCGCGATAGGCGGTGCGCCATCCCCACGCGCCCGAGCCGTAGCCGCGCTGGAGAACCCGCTCGCGATAGATCTGCGCGATCATCTCGCCATCGCCCGCGAGCAGGGATTTCGTGGAGCACATCTCCGCGCACAACGGCAGCTTGCCTTCGGCGAGCCGGTTGGCGCCATACTTCACGTATTCCGCCTGCGTGAGGTCGGCCTCCGGCCCACCGGCGCAATAGGTGCACTTGTCCATCTTGCCGCGCGAGCCGAAATTGCCAACGCGCGGATATTGCGGCGCGCCGAACGGACAGGCGTAGAAGCAATAGCCGCAACCGATGCAGATGTCCTTTGAATGCAGGACCACCGCGTCGGCCGTCTGATAGAAGCAATCGACGGGACAGACCGCGGCGCACGGCGGATCGACGCAATGCATGCACGCCATGGAAACCGAACGCTCGCCGGGCTTCCCGTCATTGAGCGTGACGACGCGACGACGGTTTATGCCCCAGGGAACATCATGCTCGTTCTTGCACGCGGTCACGCACGCGTTGCACTCGATGCAGCGGTCGGCGTCGCAAAGAAATTTCATCCGGGCCATCTGTTCCTCCGTCAAGCCGGACGAATCTGGCACAGGGTCGCCTTCGGCTCCTGCATGCCAGTCACGGGGTCGTAGCCATATGTGGTGACGGTGTTCACGCTCTCGCCGAGCACGTATGGGTCGGTCCCTTCAGGATAGAAGCGGCGCATGTCCTCGCCCTGGTACCAACCCGAGAAGTGGAACGGCATCCACGCGACGCCCCGCCCCACGCGCTCCGTCACGAGCGCGCGCACCTTGGCGCGTGCGTTGTTCTCCGCGCCATAAACCCAGACCCACGAGCCTTCCCTGATGCCGCGCTCCGACGCGTCGGCGGGATTGATCTCCACGAACATGGATTGCTGAAGTTCGGCAAGCCAGCGGTTGGAGCGCGTCTCCTCGCCGCCGCCTTCGTATTCAACAAGACGTCCGGACGAGAGAACGATCGGGAATTCACGCGCGATGTTGCGCTCGATTGCCGACCGCTGGACCGTGAAGCCAATGTTGGGCAGGCGGAACTGGCGCTCGTCCGGACGCGTGGGATAGCGCTCGACCAGTTCGGGACGCCCTGTGTAGATGGGCTCGCGGTGAACCGGCACCGGATCAGGCAGATTCCAAGCGTTGGCGCGGGCCTTGCCGTTGCCGTAGTGCATGACGCCGTGCTGCAGCGACACGCGCTGGATGCCGCCCGACAGGTCGTTGGCCCAGCTCACGGCGTCGATGTTCTTGCCGCCGATCTTCTCGATGATCGCCATTTCCTCGGCCGTGAGATCGGCGTCCCAACCGAGTTTCTTGAACACGGCCATCGTCATTTCCGGATAGCCGTCGGTGAGGTCGGAGCCGCGCGAGAACGAGCCGTCCGCGAGCAGCGTCTCGCCGTTGCGCTCGATCCCGAAACGCGCGCGGAAGGTGCCGCCACCGTCCATCACATGCAGGTCGGTGTTGTAGAGTATCGCGCTTCCAGGATGCCGGATCTCGGGCTTCCCCCAGCACGGCCAGGGCAATCCGTAATAATCGCCGCCGACTTCGGGATCGTCCTTGGGCGCGCGCAGCGTGACGAGATCGAACTTCTCCTGATTGCGCATGTGCGCCTTGAGGCGTTCGGGACTCTGGCCGCAATAGCCCGTCGACCACCCGCCCCGGTTGATCTCCCGCAGGAGGTCTTCCGCCAGCGGCACGCCATTCTCCACCTTGATGTTCTTGAACATCGCATCGCCGAAGCCCAGCTTCTGCGACAGGCGGTACATGACTTCGTAATCAGTCTTCGCCTCGAAGATCGGCTCGACGATTTTCTCGCCCCATTGCAGCGAACGGTTGGAAGCCGTGCGCGAACCATCCATCTCCATGGAGGTGGCGATGGGCAGCAGATACGTGTTGTCCTGCCGCGCGTTCAGCGCGGCGAAAGTGGTGGGGTGAGGATCGGCAACGACAAGCAGTTCGAGCTTGTTCATGCCCTTCACGGCTTCCGGAATGCGGGTGACCGTGTTCCCGCCGTGTCCCATGACCACCATCGCGCGCAGCGGCGATTTTTGGTCTACGTCGTCGGCGGGAAGATTGAGCGTGTCGAACCAGCGCGTCGACGTGACGCCGGGCGTCTCCATGTTCTCCTTGCGGTTGCGCGGCTTGCGCCCGCCGATCGATGGAACCTCGTCGAATTGCGATTGCAGCCACTCGTATTCCACGTCCCATACCCGGGCCCAATGGCGCCACGCGCCTTCGACAAGGCCGTAGTAGAGCGGCAGGGTCGTGACGTCGAGACCGAGATCCGTCGCGCCCTGAACGTTCGTGTGGCCGCGGAAGATGTTCGCGCCGGTTCCCGGCTTGCCGACGTTTCCTGTCGCAAGGCAGAGAATGCAGAACGCGCGCACGTTGGCCGTTCCAACGGTGTGCTGAGTGGCGCCCATGCACCAGATGAGCGTCGAAGGCTTTTGCTGCGCGAACGTCTGCGCGACGCGCTTGAGCTGTTCGCCTGGAACGCCGGTGACGCGCTCGGTTTCTTCGGGCGTCCACTTCTCGACTTCCTTGCGCACCGCATCCATTCCGTAGACGCGCTGCTGGATGAATTCCTTGTCTTCCCAGTTGTTCTGGAAAATGTGCCACAACATGCCCCAGATCACGGGGATATCCGTGCCGGGGCGGATGCGAACGTATTCGCTGGCATGCGCCGCCGTGCGCGTGAATCGCGGATCGATGACGAACATGTTCGCGCGATTCAGCTCCTTGCCAGCGAGCACGTGCTGCATGGCGACAGGATGGGCCTCGGCCGGATTGCCGCCCATGATGATCATCGTCTTCGAATTGCGAATATCGTTGTAGGAATTGGTCTGCGCGCCGTATCCCCAGGTATTGGCGACGCCCGCGACCGTCGTCGAATGGCAGATGCGCGCCTGGTGATCGACGTTGTTCGTCCCCCAGAACGCGGCCATCTTGCGCAGAAGATAGGATGCTTCGTTGGTGAACTTCGCCGAGCCCAGCCAGTAAACCGAATCCGCGCCGGTCTTCTTGCGGATGTCCATCAGCTTGGCGCCGATTTCATCGATGGCCTGATCCCAGCTGATGCGCTTCCACTGGCCGTCTTCCAGCTTCAGCGGATATTTCAACCGGCGTTCGCCGCCAACGAGTTCACGGATCGAGGCGCCCTTGGCGCAATGCGTTCCGCGATTGATGGGGCTACGCCATTCCGGCTCCTGGCCAAGCCAGACGCCGTTCACGACTTCGGCGTTGACGCTGCATCCCACGGAGCAATGAGTGCAGATATTCTTTCGAATGACGACGTTTGAATTGGTGACGGATGTTCCCGCGGCGCTGGCGGGCTTCACCGAACCCAACGAGGTCAGCGCAACGGCGCCGCCCAGTCCTGATTTGAGAAGGAAATCGCGGCGATCAAGCCCGCGTGAATGGCCATCGATCTGCAGCGCGCGCGACGCGAGCAGGCCCTCCCTGGAGCGAACTCTGCTAGACCCTCGCTTGATGAGCATGGTGTTCCCCGCCTAGCTCTTCTTCTTGGTTTCGTATGCGTTGGTGCGATAGAACGCCTTGACGTGATCGCTCTCACGATATCGCGCACGGGCCTCATCGCCGGGCGGAGCGTAGGCCTGCGCCTGATCGCTCGTCGCTAGGGACGCAACGCCCGTGGCCAAGGACGCGCCGGCAACGCCGCGCAGAAGATTTCGTCTGTTAAACCCGGCGCGATCGCGCTCCATCCTCGCCTCCCTTCCTTGTGGCGCGTCCGAGCTTTCGCTCAAGCGCCAATAGGCCCAAACGCGGCAAAACCGTTTTTGTTCCTAGGTCCGCTTTCTCTTCGTGAATACGCGTTCGACATGGTGTTCGCTGACGAAGCGCGACAGGGCTTCCTGCACGGCCGGAGGCATCGGCACCGCATCGAGACCTTCGCCATAAATTTCGGCCAGCGCCTCGCCTTCGTAGGGATCGACGGTGACCAAGCGCACGGCCGGAAAATCGGAATCAACGCTCATCGCCACCCAGATGGAAGGCCGGCCCGAGTGCAGGTTGTCGCGATAATGCGAAGTTTCACTCGAGTGAAAGACAAGCGTGAATGCGCCTGCGTAGTGCAGCGTCTCGCCTTCCGCCTGAGAGATGAATGCGCGCGGCGCCAGCGGGGGCGCTGCCGCAAGCGCTGTCACGGGCCGCCACGTGACGGGCGCCCATGGGTTTCCGCTTTCCCGGCGCGCGAGAACGATGCCGATCTCGTGTGTGACTTCAGTCACGGGCTGCGCGCTTCTCGCTATGATCCTGCGAGTCCCGGTTTGCGTTCACCAGAAGATTGTGGCCCGGATCGCCGAGCCTGACGCTCTCTGTCGTGAACCTCGCCGCGGAATCGGTCTGCGCGATCGAAAGCAGCCAACCGCCTATCAGCGCGACGGCCAGTGCGCCAACAACTGCGAACAGAAACGCCTTCATTGCATCGGCCCTGCACTAGAGCGCCATATGCTTTAACAACAGTCGCGCCCCCGCCCGGGTTCCATGCGGGCCCGAGGAGAAACGGTCGGTGCGGTTAAGTTGCGCTGTCAGCCCGCGTGGGCGGGCGCCTTGTCCATTGCGGCAAGGCTTTCGAGCACGGACGTGAGCCGCGCGCCTTCAGGATCGGCGCTGGCGGCAAGGCGCGCCTGCAGGACGGCGTCTGCGAAATGCGCAGGCCTCGATGGCGCCCGCAGCAGGGGTTCGATCACCTCGTCGGCGATGCGGCGCCAGTTTGCGTGGCCGCGCTCCCACGTATCGCCATAGCCGCGCACGAGTTGTGCGGTCTGCACGATCTCGAGCGCCGCGTTTGGATCAATCGCGATGGCGCGTTCCACCAGCGAGAGCCAGCGCTCTATCCATTCGCGCTCCTCGACCGCACGCAGCGAGCGCGGACGCATGAAGCGCAAGGACGCGAGCAGCTTCAGGCGCAGGAAGCCGCCGAGCGCGGTGGTGCGCACTTTCATCGGCAGCGCAACATTGCGCCAGCCGCGCCGCTCCACCACGCCCATGAGAGTGCGGGCGATGCCGGCTGGCAACATCGACAGGATTTCGGCAGGACCCGGCTTTAGGAATTCCGTGATCTGAACAATATCGCCCGGCCTCGCGCGCGCTTCGGCCCGCACGCGCGCAAGGCGGGACTCGCGCAGTTTCAGCTGCGCGACGCGAACAACGTCCTCGCTGGACATGCGCACCGCCAGATGCCGCGCAAGCTCCCTGACGAGTTCGCCGCTCCCGCCGGGCAGCGCGGCAAAGCGCGTCAGCCGATCGAGATAGAGCCGCGCATAGGCCTCATCCTGAAAATCTACGAGGCGCGATGCGCCTTCACTTGCGAACGCCCGGGCCGCTTCCGGCAGGCGGGCGATGTCGCCGGCAAACGCCGCGGGCGCAGTCGCCAGTGCTTCGTTCGGCGCATCGCCTTGCGCGACCGGCTGCGAAGCCGCGCCGTCATACGCAAGGCCGGCTTCGAAGCCGCGCAGGTTCGCCTCGACAGCGCGCCCGTCGGCGCGGATTGCGTTGCGATACGCCTCCTGGGCGATGGGGAGATGGCGTGCGGCAAGACCAAGCAGAACGGCGTTGAGCTGACATCCGGCCTTCTGCGCGAGGGCCGCGAAGTCGCCGATCGAGGCGTTGCGCGCAAATTGCGTGATCGATTGCGCGAGCTTCTCGGAATCGGCGCGGCCGTCTCCCATCGCGATCTTCTCGCCGATAGTGTAGACGCGATGCAAAGGGCTGATGACGAACGTTCGGTCGCGCGTCACGTAGCCCGCCTGCACCTGCCGCGCGGCCTCGAGCAGTTCCGAGGCGATGAACACGTCGACGAGGCCGGGCGCGGGCGAGAGCGCGAGAACGGATCGGCGCCCGTCCGTTCGCGCGAACTCGATGTAATAGGTGGTGCCGCCGGTGCGCTGCGCGACGCCGGGGACGGACGTGCGCTGCGCGACGTATCCGTCGGCGATCGCGGCGTCCGCAATCCAGCTTGCGAGCACGCCGCCGCCCTCGCCGCCCAGCGCCGCAATGAGAACGCGCACCGGCGCGCTCATGACCGCGCCTCGCCGCCAAGCAGACGTATCGCCGCCGAACTCACCTTGCGCCGCATGCGATCGAGCCAGCCGGGATTTTGGACGATGTCGATCTGCGCGAACGACGGACACAATTGCGCCGCGTGCGAGACCTCGCCGCACAGGCCGCAGCCCACGCAGTCGTTGTTGACGTGCGCGATGGGGTCGGTGCGCAGCGGGTCCTCGTTGGGCTTGATGGTGAGCGACGGGCAGCCCGAGAGGCGGATGCAGGAATGGTCGCCCGTGCACACCTCCGGGTCGACCCAGAAGCGGGTGCGCACCACGCGCTTGCCGGCCGCGATCGCCTTCGCGTTCTCCGGCCGGATGCGGCGCTGGCGCGCGAGCTGGCATTCGCCGTCGGCGATGATGACCTTGAGGCCCTTCGTGGCTCGGCAAAGCGCCTCGCGCAAGGTCTTCGACGACGCCGGCCACACCGTAGGTGCGCACGCGCTCGATCCACGGCACGCCCATGCTCTGCAGCGTCTGCCTCGATGTCGAGGCCCTTGCCGCGGCCGTCGTCGGTCCTCCTTGGAGGAGAGGATGTCCTGCTGGCCGGTGGCGCTGGAATAGCCGTTGTTCATGATGACCAGCACGCCAGTCGTCCTTGTTGAACACGGCGCCGGCGACGCCGGTGATGAGGCCGTTGTGCCAGAAGCCGCCATCGCCCATGACGCTGATGGGCTTGCGCTCCTGCGTGCCCGACGACGGCCGCGGCGGAGGCGAGCGACATGCCGTAGCCAAGGATCGAATTGCCCTGGTTGAACGGCGCGAAGGTCGCAAACGAGTGGCAGCCGATGTCGGCGGCGACGTGCACCGGCCCCATCTCCTGGCGCAGCAGCTTCATGGCCGAGAACACGGGCCGCTCGGGACAGCCCGTGCAGAAGGTCGGCGGGCGCAACGGCAGCGGCGCCTCGAAGGCCTTGTCGCACCTTCGCCGCGTTGGCGGCCGACGGCGGCGATCCAGTCGTCGAGCGCTGCGAGGCCTGTCCGCTGGCGCGCAGGAACGCCGCAAGCCCCTTGCCGATGATGCGCGGCGTGTATTCGCCGCCCATCGGCAGCACGTCCTTGCCGTAGAGCTTCGTCTGCAGATCGGCCTTGCGCAGGATCTGGCCGATCGCCTGCTCGAGGAAATCGGGCTGGCCTTCCTCGACGATCAGCACGGCCTTCTTGCCGGCGCAGAAGACCTCGATCTGCTTGGGCGACGAGGGGATGCGTCACGTTGAGCACGAGCGTTGCGATCGAGGGCTCGCCATAGACGTTCGACAGGCCCGCCGTTTCGAGGCGGCCGTTGAGCACGTTGAAGAGGCCGCCCTGAACGATGATTCCGATGTCGCCATCGGCGGGGCCCATGATCTCGTTGAGCCCGTTGTCGAGGATGAATTCCTGCGCGGCGGGAAGGCGCCGCCGGAACTTGTCGGTCTCCTGAATGAACGTGACCGGCGGGTGCGCGAGCCGGATGTATTCGAACGGCGCGGGCGCTTCGAACTTCTTCTGCGTCGAGTGGGCGCCGGCGCGTTGGTCTTCGCCGGGAAGGAGCCGAAGAGATGGCAGGCGCGGATGCGCAATTCCATCATCACCGGCGTGTTGGACGCCTCCGAAAGTTCGAAGCTCTTCTCGACCATGCGCACGATGGTGGGGAGATCGGGGCGCGGGTCCATGAGCCAGATGGATGATTTCAGCGCGAAGGCGTGGGTGCGCTCCTGAATGACGCTCGCCCCTTCGCCGTAGTCCTCGCCGACGATGATAAGCGCGCCGCCTTTCACGCCCGGCGAGGCAAGGTTCGACAGCGCGTCGGCGGCGACGTTCGTTCCGACGATCGACTTCCACGTGACCGCGCCGCGCAGCGGATAATTGATGGACGCGCCCAGCATCGCGGCGGCCGCAGCCTCGTTCGTGCATGGCTCGACGTGAACGCCGAGCCTCTCCATTTCTTCTTTGGCTTCGACGAGCACGTCGAGCAGATGGCCGACCGGCGCGCCCTGATATCCACCCACGTAGGAGACGCCCGATTGCAGCAGCGCCTTGGTGACGGCGATGATGCCCTCGCCATGAAAGGTCTCGCCGTCGCCCAGTTTCAGGCTCTGAATTTCCCGCTTGAACGATACTTCAGCCATGCATTCGCTCCAGCCCGCCGGCGCTTACTTTACATCGACCACTTTGGTCAGCGTCGCGAGAACTTCGGGACTGACGCCAGCAAGCGATGCGAATATCTCCTGCCCGCGCGCGACCGTCACGAAAGTATAGGGCAGTCCGTTCATCGAAACAGACTGCTTGTTGAATTCGGCGTCATTGGCCGCCGCCGCATACGCGGCCCGCAGTTCTGCAAGCGCTTCGGGAGGCGAACCGCGCGGCGCGAGCCCTACGAATGTCATTTCGCCGATCTGGTTGATGAGCCAGTTCGTCGCGTCCCAGAGCGGGCCCGAAGGCGCGCGTCCGTGGATCTCGCGATAGAGGTCGGGGAACGCAGGCATCTCGGTAATGAAGGGATTGGGCTGCACCTTGCCGGCGCCATCCACAGGGGCGAGGTAGGCGATGCCCATGCCCTGCCCGGACTTGATGAAGTCGGCGTTGCGGCTGCGGAAGGTCGTGATGCTGGTTGAATGGAAGTGGATTTCGCCACGCTGCATGGCGAGGAAAACGTCGTTCCCGCCGCGGTAGCCGACGATCATCCTGTCCTTCACGCCAAGGACTCCGAGCGCGAGATGGGCGAGCAGGCCGGAGGGATCGGTGGCGTTGAGCGCGCCGACCGTCAGCAGGTCCGCCTTCGCGATATCGGCGGGCTTCTTCAAGTCCGCCGGGCACGCTGTCGGTGCGCGCATAGAGCACGCGCGTGTCGCCGGTGCCGCCGAGAAATTCGAACGCTTCATAGCGCGCGCGCATGTTCGGCAACTTCAGCGCCTGCGCGAGAGGATCCCACGGGCCCCACAGGATGGTCTGGCCATCCGGCTTGGCGCGTTCAGCCAGATAGTTCGTGGCGAGCAATCCGCCCGCTCCGGGCATGTTCTGCACGATGACGCCGGGCTGACCGGGCAGGTGCTTCTGGATGTATTGCGAGAACAGGCGCGCAAAGAGATCGACCGTGCCGCCAGCGTTGAGGCCGACGAGAACGGTCAGCGTCTTGCCCTTGTAGTACTCGCCCGTCTGCGCCGATGCGGGGGCCGCTGCGAGCGCCAAGGCCGCAGCGCCCAGCCGCATGGAACGAAGCAAAGACTGCATGTCGGCCCTCCCTGTTTGTTCGACCCTAGCGCGCGCGACTCGCGATGATGGCGCGGGCGGCTGCGAGGTAATCGTGTTCGGCCTGCGTCTGCCGCTCGAGGCCGACGAGATCGTAATACTCCTGCAGCGTGCAGAACGAGGGGCGCGCGGCATCGAGATTGCGGTCCCGCTTCAGGGACGCCATGGCGCGGGTGACGGAGCCGACGGCGGCGAAGAGCGCGGCGGAGGGAAACGTCATCATCGCCGCGCCGGCAGCCTCGAACTCGTCGGGCGTCGGCATGCCCTTCGGGTTGGCGTTCGACATGTTCGCCATCTGGCGACCGGGCACATCGCGCAGCACGCGCTTGAAATCGTCGATCTGGTCGGCGCCGATGACTTTCGCCATGTCGACGCCGATGTCCTTGTAGAGGCAGGCGCGCTCGATGGCGGCGTCGAGGCCTTCGACGCCCAGCGCGTCGGTGCGCGCGACGATGAAGAGATCGGGATCGCGGCGCGCGTCGAGCGCGGCTTTCAATTTGGCGAGCATCTCTTCGACCGGAACGAGCTGCTTGCCTTCCATGTAGCCGCAGCGGTTGGGAAACACCTGGTCGCCGATAAACAGGCCCGCTACGCCCGCGTCTTCGAATGCGCGGACCATCTGGCGCACGTTGTTGACGCCGCCAAAGCCCG
Organism: uncultured Alphaproteobacteria bacterium; assembly: GCA_963701405.1. Taxonomy (GTDB): domain Bacteria; phylum Pseudomonadota; class Alphaproteobacteria; order Rhizobiales; family Beijerinckiaceae; genus Terripilifer. Next base: position 314,517 of record CAVPAB010000004.1, read on the forward strand.
TGTCGCCGTCGACATACACGGGCGCTTCGACGGCGGCGCAGATGCGGCCGTAATGGTCGGCGTAGTCGCGCATGTTCGACTGGCCGGTGTCCGGCTGGCCCAGCAGAACGCCCGCGGCGGCATAGCCGCCCGCCACGACCACATCGAAGCCCTGCGCCTCGATGATGCGGGCGGACAGCGCATCATAGGCGCCGGGCGCCAGCACCATGCCGGGCGCGGCGATCAACTCGCGAAAGCGCCTGCGCTTGCTCATGCGAACGACTCCTACAAGGACGCGGCGTTCGCGCGCTGAGACCACGGCATGGATTGCGCCATGCGCTTCTCCCACGCCTCGATTTCGGCGGCGTGCTTCAGCGTCAGCCCTATGTCGTCGAGGCCTTCGAGCAGGCGCGTGCGCTCGGCGTCGGAAATCTCGAAGGCGATCGTCAGCCCGTCAGGGCCGCTGATCGTCTTGCTCACGAGATCGGCGGTGAAGGCGCTCGCGCCGTTGGCCGCGACGACGCTCTGCTCCAGCCGAGCTGCGTCCGCCTCCGGCAGGACGATGGGAAGAACGCCGTTCTGCAGGCAGTTCTCGCGGTAAATGTCGGCGAAGCTGCGCGCGACGATGCAGGAGATTCCGATGGCCTGAAAGACCCACACGGCGGATTCGCGCGAGCTGCCGCAGCCGAAATTGTGCCCGGACACGAGGATCGCGCCGCTGCGAAATTGCGGACGATTGAAGACGAAGTCCGCGTCCTCCGTTCCGTCCTCGCGGCGGCGCCTGTTCTTGAACAGGGTCTGCGCGTAATCCTCGTGGAGTTTCACGCCGCCGCCGACGGGCGCGATCTGGTCGGTGTTGACGTCGTTCTCGAGGAAGGGAATCGCGACGCCCGTGACGCTGGTAAATGCTTTCATTGCTGGCTGCCCGTAAGCTTGCGCACATCGACGATGCGGCCGGTCACCGCCGCCGCGGCGGCGAGCGCGGGTCCTACAAGGTGCGTGCGCACGCCCCTGCCCTGCCTGTTCTCGAAATTGCGGTTCGTCGTGGAGAGAATTCGCTCGCCGGACTTGCCGCCGTCGCCATTCGCGCCGGCGCACATCGAACACGCGGACTCGCCCCAGATGAAACCAGCGTCACGGAAGACACGGTCGAGGCCGATGGCCTCGGCGTCGCGCTTCACCTTGCCGGAGCCCGGCGAGACGAGCGCCACGACTCCTTCGGCGACCTTGCGCCCGCGCACGATGTCCGCGGCCTCACGAAGGTCTGGCAAGCGCGCGTTGGTGCACGATCCGATGAACACGCGGTGCACCGGCAGGCCCTCGATCTGCTCGCCCGGCTTCAGCCCCATGTAAGCGAGCGCGCGCTCCACGGGGGCGCGGCTTTCGGCTGGCAGGGTGGAGGGATCGGGCGTGCGCCCGTCCACGGCAACCACCTGCCCGGGATCGGTGCCCCAGGTGATCTGCGGCGCAAGGCCGCTGCAATCGACCGTCACGTCGCGATCGAAGACGGCGTCATCGTCCGAAGAGAGCGTGCGCCAATAGGCGAGAGCGCGATCCCACATGGCGCCCTTCGGCGCCCATGGGCGGCCGGCAATCCAGTTGAACGTCGCATCGTCGGGCGCCACAAGGCCGCTGCGCGAGCCCATCTCGATGGTCAGGTTGCACAGCGTGAGGCGGCCCTCGATCGGCATGGCGCGCACGACCTCGCCCGCGAACTCGATCGCGTGGCCGCGGCCGCCCGAGACGCCGATCTGCGACAGTATCTTGAGCGCGATGTCCTTGGCGCTCACATGCGGGCCGGGCCTGCCGACGAGGTTCACGCGCATGCGCCTGGGCTTCACGAGCGCGATGACCTGCGTGGCGAGGATGTGTTCGAGTTCGGTCGTGCCGCAGCCGAACGCCAGCGCGCCCAGCCCGCCCACGGTACAGGCGTGGCTGTCGGGCACGGCGTGGGTGGCGCCGGGCAGCACCATGCCAAGCTCGGGCGCGACAACGTGCGAGATGCCGTGCTCTTCGTCTCCCAGATCGAACACGCGCACGCCGTTCTCGCGACTGCCCGCGCGCATCGCGTCGATGAAGGCCTTGCCGTCGGGGTTGGTGAACTCGTCGCGGCCGGGGCTCGAGGCGGGCGTATGATCGAGAGCGGAAAACGTGAGGTCGGGCCGGCGCACCTTGCGACCGGACGCCTTCAGCTTCTTGAACGCGTGCGGGGCATGAAGCTCATGGAGCACGTGCCTGTCGATGTAGACCAGTTCACGGCCATCCAGCCTGCGGCCGACCACATGCGAATCCCATATCCTGTCGAAAAGCGTCCCGCCCATGGTGTCCCCTGTCAGGTTCAGGCGCGTGACGCCTGCCCTGCCGATCGATTGGGGGCGGATACTAGCGAATGGGTCCGGGCAGCGCCAGCGTGGGGCGCGGCGACGATCAGGCGGCGCCAAGCCCGCTGAGCAGGCTTCGCAGGGCGGCGACCGCGGCCTGCGGCTTCTCGATCTGCAGCATGTGGCTGGCGCCTTCGACGTGGGCGTAGGCCAGCGCGTAATGGGTCGCCGCGGCCTTCGAGACGAGGGCCGGGTGGAGGGCGCGGGGCGCGTGCGGATCGGCCCCCAGGATCGCCACGCGGCCCCTCATGGCGCCCAGTGCGGCGTAGGAATCCAGCTGCGCGTTCTGCTCGTAGATGCGCGCCTCGTACTCGCCCGGACAGACGAGTTCGAAGCCTCCCGCCGCGCCTGGACGCGTGATGGCGCGCGCCATGTCCAGCGCAGCGCCCTGCGCCCAGTATCGGCCGGGGCCCGACGCGAGCGATTGCGCAAGCGCTTCGACGCTTTCGAAACATGCCGTACGATTGCGCGCATATTGCGCAAGCTTCTCGTCCGCGCTCCTCACCAGTCCGTTTCCGGCCGCATGGCTGACAAGCGGCGGATCGACCAGCACGACGCCGTCCCACAGGGCGCTCCGGGCGCCGGCCAACGTGGCCGCGATGGCTGAGACGGAATGGAAGACGCCGAACGTCGCGCGCGGGCCGAACGCGTCGCGGCACGCCGCGGCGACGCAGATGTGATCGTCGGCCATCGCCGCGATCGTGTGGGCCCCGATCGCCGTCGCGCCGCTGCGTCCGTGGTTGCGCAGATCGAACAGCACGAGCTCGAAATCCTGCAACAGAGCCGACCAGAAGCTGCGATAGCCATCCATCGCAAAGCCGTTGCCATGCGACAGGATCAGCCGCGGACGGCCCGGCGCCCCATGGAACTGCAGCGCGAGTTCGGCCCCGTCGAGGCCACGGGCCGTTATGGTCTGTGGACTTGTCATCATGCCCCTGGAGTGCCGCGGGTTCGCGCCAGGGCTGGCGCCTGTCTGGCATGATAGCAGGCGATGAAAGCAAATGTCTTGCGGCGCCCGGTGGCGTTCCGGCCGGCGCCAACGGGCCTAATCGCATGGATCATGGCTGCGCATTTTTCTCCTGGTCGATGGCTTCGGGCCTGAGAAGCCATTTGCACAGAAAGGCTGCACAGAAAGCGCCGGCGAGCTGGGCGAAAATGAAACCCGGAGCGTCCAGTGGCCTGATGCCGGAGAACGTCGGCGTCAGCGCGCGCGCGATGGTGACCGCTGGGTTTGCGAACGACGTCGACGCCGTGAACCAGTACGCCGCCGTGATGTAGAGCCCGACGAGCCAAGGCACGCCCGCCCTGTTGAAGCGCACGCCGGCAAGGATGGTCACCAGCAAACCGAACGTTGCGACGACTTCGGCAAACAATAGCGCGCCGCCCGCGCGCGCCTTGCTCGTGAAATCGACAATATCGAGATTGAACATGAGATGCGCGATCACCGTTCCGCAAATCCCGCCCGCTATCTGCGCGGCGACGTAGGGCGCGAGATGCGCGCGCGGCATCGCGCCCGACCACGCGAACACGAGGCTGACCGCCGGATTGAAATGAGCGCCCGAGATCGGGCCGAGTATCGTGATGAGGACAACGAGGATGGCGCCCGTGGGCAGCGTGTTTCCGAGAAGCTGAACGCCGACGTCCTTCGATAGCGTTTCGGCCATGGCGCCGGAGCCGACGACCGTGGCGACGAGTAGCGCTGTCCCGAGCGCCTCGGCGACGAGCTTGCGCCGCAGATCGAACGTCTCCATCAGCCCGACTTCGTCGAGCCGCCCGAGGCTCCGTCCATGCTGCCGATGTCGCGCAGCTTGGAGGCGAGAGACATCCTGTCGATGCTGGCGACCGGAAGATTGACGAACGCCGAGATGCGGTTCCGCAGGAAGCGGAACGCGTGGTTGAAGGCCGCTTCCTTCTGCACGTCGCTTCCCTCCACTGCCGCCGGATCCTCGATGCCCCAATGCGCGGTCATGGGCTGACCGGGCCACACGGGGCATGCTTCGCCCGCGGCGCTGTCGCAAACGGTGAACACGAAATCCATGACGGGCGCACCCGGCGCGGCGAACTCCTCCCAGCTCTTCGAGCGATAGCCATCCGTCGGGTAGCCGAAAGACCCGAGGACTTTCAGCGCGAACGGATTGACGATTCCCTTCGGCTGGCTGCCTGCCGAGAAGGAGCGAAAGCGTCCAGCGCCATCCTTGCGCAGGATGCCCTCGGCCATGATGGAGCGGGCCGTGTTGCCGGTGCAGAGGAACAGGACGTTGAAGACTTTCTCACTCACGAATCGACTCCTTGGGAGGACAGCAGGGCATCAATGCGGCGAGGATCGACTCGCACACCTCCGGCGCCCCTCCGCAGCAGTCCTCAAGCAGGAAGAGGACGAGCGCGCGGGCGCGCGCCATGTCGGCCCGGTAGATGATCGAACGACTGCGCCGCTCGCCCTCGATCAGGCCGACGCTCGCAAGCACCGCCAGATGCGTGGACATGGTGTTCTGGGCGACGCCCAGCAGACGGCCGATCGCGCCGGCAGGCAGTCCCTCGGGCTCATGCTTCACCAGCAGGCGGAAGGTCTCGAGGCGCGTGGCCTGTGCGAGGGCGGCGAGGCAGCCGATGGCGTAGGTCGAATCCATATATCGATCATGACCGATATATGTGACGGCTCAACGACAGGTCTCGCTTGGCGCGGCCCCGCTGAGCGGCTCGCTCAGCTTGGCCAACGCCGGCGCCTGCGCGCTCACGGCATCGCTCATTAAATGATGGCGCGCTGATTCTGCTGTTCACGAGGACGTCAGCTTCCAGCGAACGCCCCGCGTGAATCGCAAGCTGGAAAGTGTAGCCCCGATTCTCCATAGTTGAGCCCAATGCTAAACAGACTCGACTGCGTGGAGTGCGTCCGCCCTGATGGACGACTGCGCGGGCCAGCCGGGAGGAAGCAATGGATTGGGGCAAGGCTTTGGGCGTCATCGCGACCGCCGCCATCATCTGGGCTCAGGGCGCACCGAACGCCAGCGCGCAATATCCCACACAAGCGGTTCGTGTGGTGGTCCCGTTCGGAGCGGGCGGCGTCGTGGACACGATTGCAAGGCAGTTCGCCAACCAGCTCACGGCATCGCTCGGGCAACCGTTCGTCGTCGAGAACCGGCTCGGCGCAGGAGGCAAGATCGCCGAGGACTATGTCAGCCGGGCCGCTCCCGACGGTCACACACTCCTCGTGAACTTCGCGACGCGCGCCGTGCTTGCGAAGGTGCTGGCGACGGACGAGACCGACGTCGACGTGCGAAAGGCGTTCAGCTTCCCCGCGCTGCTTGCGTCATCGCCGCTGATAATGACCATCCCCGCCAAGTTGGGCGTCGGCAACTTCCACGACCTGATGAAACGCATCGCGGCGGAGCCGGGAAAACACAGCTACGGCACCCCGGGACCGGCGACGCCGGCGCACGTGATGAGCGCAGCGCTGGCAAATCGATACAAGCTGCAGGTTTCCCATGTGCCCTACCGGGGCGCGTCGCTGGTGCAAACCGATCTTGCGTCCGGCATCCTCGCCTGGTCGATCGACACGCCGCTCGTCGCGAGGCCGGTCGTCGAATCGGGCAACACCGTCCCGGTGTTCGTCGTCAACGACGCGCGGCTGAAGACCTTCCCCAATGTTCCCACCGCGCGTGAAATCGGTCTGGACGAATTTGGCGATCAGGTGCTGCCTGTTTTCCTGATGGCTCCTCCGGGCACGCCGGACCCGATATTGCAGCGGCTCAACCAGGCTGTCGGCTCGGCCCAGAAGGAACCCGCTCTCCTCAAGAGCCTCGAAGCCCTCGAACTCATCGTCCCCAACCAGGCGCCGGACCTGGCTCAAACCAGACGCCTGGTGGAACAGCAGGTGGAGGCATGGAGCCGAACCATTGATTTGATGCAGGCAGCTAAATAGCGAACGCGCTCGAGGTCGAGACGACAACCCATCTTACGGCGACGACGTGCTGCGTCCGGAGAGGGGTTCGTCCCGACCCGCGCGCTCACTCGGCCGCCTTCGCGCCCTTCGCATACCGGCTGACGGGGCGGCGCAGGCCGAGAACATCGCGCAATGTCGGGCCTTCGTACTCCGTGCGGAAGATGCCGCGGTTCTGCAGCTCCGGGATGACCATGTTGACGAAATCGTCGAGGCCGGTCGGAAAGACGGAGGGCACGAAATTGAACCCGTCACAGGCGCCGTTGTCGAGCCAGCGCTGCATCTCGTCGGCCACATCCTCCGGCGTGCCGATGATCGAATAATGTCCGCGCGAAGCCGCGAAACGCTGGCACAATTCGCGCAGCGTCGGCTCGCCGCCGGAGGCGCCCGGCGCCTTCGACCATGACTTGATCATGTCGGAGCGGGACGAAATCACCACGTTCTCAGGCAGCGGCGGCAACGGCTTGTCGAGTTCGTAGCCCATGAGGTCGTGGCCAATGCGCGCGGAGAGGAGCGCAAGACCGAGGCGCGGATGCAGCAGCTCCTGCAGTTGCTGCAGTTTCGCCTGCGCCGCTTCGCGCGTCTCAGCAACGATCACCGAAAGGCCGGGCATGATCTTGATGTCGTCCGCCTCGCGCCCGCAGGCCAGCGTGCGCGCTTTCATGTCGGCATAGAAGGCCTGCGCGCTCTCGATGGTGTCATGGGCGCAGAAGACGACCTCGGCAGTCTGCGCCGCAAGCCGGCGTCCGTCTTCCGAGAGGCCGGCCTCGACGATGACGGGATGACCCTGGGGCGAACGCGCCACGTTGAGCGGACCACGCACATCATAGAACTCGCCGTGATGATCGAGCTCATGCATTTTCGCCCGGTCGAAGAATACGCCGCTCGTCTTGTCGCGCAGGAAGGCGTCCTCGTCCCATGAATCCCAGAGGCCCTTCACCACCTGCACGAATTCGTCCGCCCTGCGATAGCGCTCGACCTTCGGCAGATGCGGAACCTTGGTGAAATTCTGCGCCTCTTTCGGATTGCCCGAGGTGACGACGTTCCAGCCCGCTCGCCCGCCCGAGATCAGGTCGAGCGTCGCAAAGCGCCGAGCGATGTGGAACGGCTGGTCGAAACTGGTGCTCGCCGTGCAGACGAGGCCGATGTTCTTCGTGTGCTGCGACAGCGCGGTGAGCAGTGAATACGGCTCCATCCAGGCGACGTAATGGACGAGTTCGAGGGCGTCTTCCGCGCCGGTGAAGGCCGTGTTGGAATCGGCAGAGAACAGCATGTCGAATTTGCCGCGCTCGGCGGTCTTCGCCATTTCGATGAAATGCGGAAAGTTCACGCCCGCATCCGCCTGCGCCTCGGGATGGCGCCATGAGGCGATGTGATGGCCACAAGGGCGGATGAACAGGCCAAGTTTGAGCTGTTTCGGCGTGGCGGCCATGGCGTATCCTCTTCTTGTTCTTGAAGTCTCATTTCAGTGAGCGATCATCGCGGGGCCTCGCGCGCAAGGCAAGCCCGGAGCCACACTCCCTTCGAGTTGTCGAGCGGGATGCCCCCGCCCGACCATGCAGCAGGCAAACGCCTGGATACGTTCAGCAGAATTGAGAGATCCAGACGCCGCGAGCGCGGACGACGTCGCGGTACATGCGTTCAGAAACTCTCGGGTGGAAAGCTGTGGGTCGACGGACGCTCCAGGAGGGCGGTCGTCCACGCGGAAACCTTGGGATAGCGCGTGAGAATACCCAGCGACAAAATTCGTTCCAGAAACGTGAAACGCTGCAGAAATGGCGCATAAGCCGCATCGACGAGCGAGTAATCGGCGCCATTGAAATAGTCGCCCGCCTCGCGTCGGCCGAGCGCGTCCTCGAGCTTGGCGAGCGGTCCTTCAATTCGTCCTTTGGCGATCTCGTAGTCTGATTGCGTGCCGGCGTACGCGACGCCCGTTACGTCCGCGGCAAACGTCGGCAGGTAATCCGTCCAGGCGCGGTTCCAGGCGCGCATGACCGGATCTTCCGGATGCAAGCGAGGCGAGATCGTCTCGTCGAGGTATTCGGCGATCGCGTTCGATTCAAAGAGCGAAATCCTGTCATCGATCCGCAGCACCGGCACCTTCCGGTGCGGGGATATCGCCAGAAACCAGTCCGGCCGATTATCGCGTTCGATATGCTTGAACGTGAACGGCGTGTTCTTCTCGCGCAACACGATCGCGGCGCGTTGCACCCACGGGCACGTCTCGAAGCTGACGAGGAGGTAATCGGTCATGAGTGCGCCCCGCTTGAACAACGTGGGACGAACTTAACGCCCTTGCAGGCCGGGGCAAACATGCGCGGCCCAGTTTCGGCAAACCGTCGGCCGAACGCGTTCGGCTCCCGTCGCCGGCGGTCGCCGATATTTGGAGCGAGTGCGATCAACTCGCTGGTATGCTGGCTACAGCGCAAGAAGATGCGCTTCCCTCAGCCCGTCTACATCAACCGCCTCCGCTATTGGGACCTCGCGAAACTGGAGGCGTGGGAGCGCGTGCACAAGGCGGACGACCCCTTGTTCGACGACGATGATGACCTCGCCGACGGACCCGCAACGTCCCCCTTTTCCGCTGATCTGTAGCAGCCGCACAGCGGCTCAAACGATTATGCCAATCGTCCGCATTTTGAGTGCCTTAGCTCGCCTTCGGGAAGACTATCCGTCTGAAATCGTTCCATCTTCTGCGTGATAGTCTTCCCGAATGTCCGCCCCTGTCCGCCCCTGTTATCCCGAATCCCTCCCCGTTTCCCGAAAGGAAACCCCGACGCCCTTCGATCGCCCCTCCCCGACCCTCGCCGATGTTATCGACCGGCTGGAGGCCAAGCGACTGCCCGCTTCGCGCCAGCGCGACCTCATCTCCGCCGTCCGCCGCATCGCCGAAATCCTCGGCGACAAGCCGTCCCATCTCGCTGCCGATGTCTCGGCGCTGCGGGTCCGCCTCGCGCAGGTCAACGCCACCGAGATCGGGGTTGCGACGAAAACCCGGGCAAACCTGCGCGCCAACTTCCTGGCCGCCCTGGAGGCTTCGGGCGTCGCCTCGCGGCTGGCGGCGAAGGCGGCGGCGAGGAGCAGGGCGTGGGATGAGTTGCTTGCGAAGCGTGCGCCGCAGGTCCGCTACGGGTTGTCGCGTCTGGCAACATGGGCGGCGCAGGAAGGGCTTGAGCCGGCCGCTATCGATGAAGAGGCCTTCGGGCGCTTCGAGGAGGCCGTGCGCACCAGGACCACGATGAACTATTACGCCGAACTCGACACGAAGCGCGCGTCGCGCATCCATGCAGCGTTGATCGAGAAGCGACTCACCCGCGCGGCGGCAACGCGCCGCCCGGCGCCGCGTTAAAGACCGCGAGCCGACGCGAACGCAATTCGCCGCCAGGTGGAGGAGCGTGGCGCAATGCCAAACATCCCGCTCCTGTCCGCCCCATAATAGAACGACGATAGACGTCGACCCCACTTCGTGGTGTGCTCGTTCCCGTCGCCGAACGACCGGGCGAGCGGCCCGGCGGGTGCGAAACCAACGGGAGGACGACATGCCGACATATATTTCACTGAGCAGCTGGACCGAGCAGGGAATCAAGGCCATCAAGGATTTGCCCGCCCGCCTCGACGCGGCGCGCGCTCTGGCGAAGAAGTACGGCTGTGACTTCAAAGACTTCTACATGGTGATGGGCGAGGCGGACATGGTCGCCATCGTGGAAGCGCCGGATGACGAGGCCATGGCGAAGTTCGGCCTCGCCCTAGCCATGTCCGGGAGCGTCAGGACAAAGACGATGAAGGCGTTCTCCGAGGCCGAATACCGCAAGATCACAAGCGGCGTCTGACAGGCGGCGAGCGGCGGGTGTAGGCGAAGCAACGATCAGAAACAGCCTGAGCTTCGCCTCGCCGGTCGCGCGATAAACGAAAGTGCCGGCGAACCCTGCCGTCCGCCCCATCGACGGAACAGCACTTCGCGCGGCGCCGAGTGGATGCACCATCGGCCTGCTCGAACGACGATTGAAGTCTGGAATTGTGGTGATCTGCTCCCGACGTCCGTAGGCAATGTCAAAGAACTCTCAAACGTAAATTCCGGCATCTCTCTCCCGATGAGATTCGTAAATGTGCTCGAAAACCGCAGCGCATTTCTCGCGATACATGTCGGGCGTGTAGGCTGCGGCAGTTCTCAGTGGAAATCAACACGTGGATTTCATGCGTGTTCATTGTGCGCGCTCCCGGTGGGGCTGCGACCATGCAACGGACGCGACGGGTGGCATGTTGCGCCAGGCTCGCCTTGTAATCGGGCTATAAATACCTAAGTAGAGAAAGGATCTTGTCGGCCAGTTTCAATTCTTTATGGCACATCGCTGATGGCCTTGGCTATTTCCTCTCAGGGTGGTTGTCATGGCTGTGCGCACGACCGAACAGAACATTTCGTTCCGCCATCCCTTCAAGCTCGATGCGTTCGAGGCAATTCAGCCGGCAGGCGCCTACAAGATCGTCATCGACGAAGAGGAAATCCTCGGTCTGTCGTTCCTTGCGTATCGCCGTGTAGCGACCATGCTGCACGCGCCTGCGATATCCGTAACAGGCGCCCAAAGACAGGTGTACGCCATCGACGCGGCTGATCTCGAAGCTGCGCTTGAAGCTGACCGCCGCGACCGAAGCAACATCTAGGTTGCAAGCCAAAGCGCTACCGCTGCCCCGCATTCGACTGGCTCAAAGCGAACGCCGGCCTACCCAGCATCGCATTCTCGCTGGTTTTCATCCGACACGACCCGCCTGACGGCAGACGTCTTCGGCAGACAGCGGCCCGCGACCTGCCTGAAAACGTGTTTGCCGTGCGACTTGAATCGAACACGGCGGGCCGGACAGGCGTTCAACTTTGTCTCTCTACAGAATGATCTTCAGCCGCCGGACGCCACAGGCGCTGTGGAACGATCCGGAGCCGGTCAGGGAAGACCTGTTCAGCGTCGAGCGGCTTGAACTTCACGCCGAAAGCCTTGCCGCCGCGCAGATCGTGACCCCGCGTCCGGCGGGCGTCATTTCCCTCCAGAGCAGGCTCGACGACAACGCGGCCGTATTGCTCAAGGCCTATCGCGCCAGTGCCGCAGAACTCGAAAGCGGGCGCGGCGTCGTACCCGCCGCCGAATGGCTGCTCGACAATTATCACCTCGTCGAAGCGCAGATTCGCGAGATCCGGGACGATCTGCCACCCGGATATTACCGGCAGCTTCCCAAACTGTCGGGAGGCCCCTTCGCGGGTTATCCGCGGGTCTTTGGCATCGCCTGGGCGTTCGTGGCCCACACGGATAGCCATTTCGATCCGGCATCGCTTCGGCGCTTCATCGACGCGTACCAGCGCATCCAGCCGCTCACCATCGGCGAGTTGTGGGCGGTCGCCATCACATTGCGCATTGTCCTCATCGAAAACCTGCGGCGTCTTGCCGATCAGATGACTGTCGGACGACGCGATCGCGAGCAGGCCGATGCGCTGAGCGAGGCTGTTCTCCAGGCAGGCAGCGCCGATCGCATGCTGCAGACGCACATGATATCCAGCCGCGACGAACCGCTGTCGGAGCCTTTCGCCGCACAACTGGCAAAGCGGCTGCGCGATCAGGATCCCCACACGACGCCGGCCCTCAACTGGCTGAGTGAGCGCCTCCAGCGTCAGGACTTTTCGATCGAGGACGCGGTGCAACGCGCGCAGCAGCGGCAAGGGGCGTCAAACCTCACCGTTCGCAACATCATCACGAGCCTGCGGCTCATCTCCGACATCGACTGGGCAGAGCTCTTCGAAGACGTCAGCCTCGTCGATGCGCGCCTGAGGGCGTCGAGCGATTTCGCTGACATGGATTTCACGACGCGCAACCTCTACCGCGGCGCCATCGAGGAATTGGCCCGTGGATCCTCCTTTTCCGAACTTGAGATAGCCACCCTCGCCCTTGCCGCCGCCCGCACGGGCGCGCAAAGCGCCGCCGATTCCGTTGAGGAAGAGCGCGTCGGGGAGCCGGGCTTTCATCTGATCGCGGATGGGCGTGCGGCTTTGGAGTCCGCTATCGGGTTTCGACCGGCGCCTCGTCTGAGGATCGGCCGCTTCAGCAAGCGTCTCGGCCTGCCTGGATATGTCGGCGCCATTCTGCTCGTCACGCTGGGGTTGCTGGGGCTTGCGTGCTGGGCGCTCGCAGGCCTCGGCGTATCTGCGGGCTGGCTGACGCTGTTCGCGATTGTGGCCTTCCTACCCGCAAGCGAAGCCGCGACCGCGATCATGATCAGTGCAGTCTCCCGGAGCACGGGCCCAACGATCCTGCCGGGACTCGAACTTGCAGGCGGCGTGCCGCCGCGCCTCAAGACGGTGATTGCGGTTCCCGCCTTGCTGACAGGCAGAACCGACTTGCTAGAGCAGATCGAACAGCTCGAGGTTCACCACCTCTCCGGCGCGGGCGGCGATCTCACCTTCGTGCTTCTCACCGATGGCCTCGACGCCGATACGGAAACCGTCGAAGGCGACGCCGAACTTCTGGCGCTTGCGCACGACGCGGTCAGGGATCTGAACGAGCGCCATAATGGTCCGGCAGGGGACCGCTTTTTCCATCTGCATCGACGCCGCGTTTTCAACGAGGGCGAAGGCAAGTGGATGGGGTGGGAGCGCAAGCGCGGCAAGCTGCACGAGTTCAACCAGCTTCTGCGCGGCGCCAACGATACGACCTTTGTCCGCAGCGAACGTGACGCCGCCCTGCCGTCCGGTGTTCGCTACGTGATCACGCTCGACGCCGACACGCGGCTGCCGCGCGACGCCGCGATCCGGCTTGTCGGTAAGATGGCCCATCCGTTGAACAGGCCGAGGCTCGACGCTGCTGGACGAAGGGTCGTCGAGGGCTACGGCATCCTGCAACCGCGCGTCACGCCCTCGCTGCCAACTGGTCGCGGGGGATCGCTGTATCAGCGCATCTTCTCGGCGCCCGGCGGGATCGATCCCTATGAGTCCGCCGTGTCCGACGTTTATCAGGACCTCTTTGGCGAAGGTTCGTTTACAGGAAAGGGGATCTACGATCTCGACGCCTTCGAGGCGTCGCTGTGCGGGCGCGCGCCGGAAAGCGCGATGCTGAGCCACGATCTTTTCGAGGGGATCTTCGCCCGCGCCGGGCTGGCCTCCGACATCGAGGTCGTCGAAGAATTTCCCTCCCGCTACGATGTCGCGTCGCGCCGGCAGCATCGCTGGACGCGCGGCGACTGGCAATTGCTGCCATGGGCCTTCGGTTCGTCCGGCGCTCCCGCGCTCGGGCGCTGGAAGATGATCGACAACCTCAGGCGCTCGCTCATCGCGCCCTTTGTCGTCGCCAGCATCGGCGCAAGCTGGCTCATGGGCGGGACCGCCGGCGCGCTTGCCCTCGTGTTCGTTGTGGGCGCCGTCGCGCTGCCGATGTTCCTGCCGGTCATGTTCGGCGTGTGGCCACATCGCACCGACGTCAGGCTGCAAAATCACCTGCGCACCCTTCTGCACGATCTCGCGATAGCGGTGCGCCGGACGTTCTTCGCCATCGCCTTCATGGCGGATCAGGCATGGCGCGCGCTAGACGGCATTGGCAGGACGCTCAACCGCCTGTATCGCACGCGCCGCCATCTTCTCGAATGGACCACGTCGGCGCAATCCAGCGCGAGTCCGCGACTCGAAATGCAGGGTTTCGCGAAGCAGATGACGGGCGGACTCGTCCTTTCGGCTGGGCTCGCGACCGCCGCCCTCATCCATATGCCGTCAGTATGGCTTCTGGTGGCGCCAATCGCGTTTCTGTGGCTCGCAGCGCCTGCCCTTGCGCTCTACGTAAGCCGGCCTCCTAAGCTCTCTGACGATGCGGTCTCGAACGAGGACGCAACATCGCTGCGCCTCATTGCGCGACGCACGTGGCGCTTTTTCGAAACTTTCGTGACGCCGCTCGACAACATGCTGCCGCCAGACAACTTCCAGGAGGACCCGCAACCCATCATCGCGCATAGGACGTCGCCGACGAACATCGGGCTTTACCTGCTTTCCACGGTAGCGGCGCATGACTTTGCCTGGGCGGGGAAGATCGAAACCCTGGAGCGGCTCGAATCCACATTCGCCGTCCTGCACAGGATGCCGAAGTTCAGGGGGCATTTTTTCAACTGGTATGGCACGCTCGATCTCCAGGCCCTCGATCCGCCCTACGTCTCGTCCGTCGACAGCGGAAACCTTGCCGGCCATCTGATCGCGCTCGCCAACGCATGCGAGGAATGGGCGCAGGATATCGCCGAACCCGACCCGCGCCCCGGCATGCTCGATTGCCTAGCGCTCGCCCGGCAGGTTCTGGACGATGGCTCGCTGAATGGCCTTGAGCGCCTTCGCCGCATTTCCTCCGTCTTCATGGAGATCGAGTCCCTTCTGGCGGGACCGCAACCCGCGATCAATTTATGCCGTGCTGTGCGGCGCCTGGCCGCAAAGGCGCTCGCGACGGCGGGCAATGTCTCATTCGCCGATCGCGACGATCCAGCAACGGACTTCGTCTACTGGATCGAGGCGCTGGAAAAGCGCGCCGCCGAGCACGAACGCGATCACGCCCTGATTGGCGTTGAGCCTCCAGCCCTCAGGCAGCGCTTGCATGCGCTTGCCGCGCAGTCCCGGGAGATGGCGTTCGCGATGGACTTTTCGTTCCTGGTCGATCCGGACAGGAAGCTTCTCTCGATCGGGTACTCGATCGCCGACAACGGGCTCGATCCGAACTGCTACGACCTGCTGGCTTCGGAAGCGCGGCTGGCGAGCCTGTTCGCCATCGCAAAGCGCGACGTGCCGACACGCCACTGGTTCAGGCTCGGACGAGCGGCCACTCCCATGGGCGACTCGTCGGCGTTGATCTCGTGGTCGGGCTCGATGTTCGAGTATCTGATGCCGTCGCTGGTCATGCGTGCGCCGGCTGGCAGTCTCCTCGAGCAGACCAACCGGCTCGTGGTGGAGCGTCAGATCGGCTACGGCCAGTCATTGTCGATTCCGTGGGGCGTTTCGGAATCCGCCTACAACGCGCGCGATATGGAATTCACCTACCAATACTCCAACTTCGGCGTGCCCGGCCTCGGCCTAAAGCGCGGTCTGGCCGACAACATCGTGATCGCTCCCTACGCGACGGCGCTTGCCGCCATGGTCGATCATCGCGCCGCGCTCGGCAATTTCTCGGATCTCCAGGCCAAGGGCGGACGTGGACAGTACGGGTTCTACGAGGCGCTCGATTTTTCGCGCGCAAGACTGCCAGAGGGCGCAAGCTTCGCCATCGTGAAAGCCTACATGGCCCATCATCAGGGCATGACCATCGTCAGCATCGCCAACGCGCTGAACGACGGCCTGATGCGTGCACGGTTCCACCGCGAGCCGATCATCCAGGCGAGCGAACTCCTGCTGCAGGAACGTGTGCCGCGCGACGTGGCGACCGCTCACCCGCGCGCTGAAGAGGTCAAGGCCTCCGCGTCCGGCGCGCGCGCCGGCGTCACAACCGTTCGCCGGCTCACGGTCAATGTCGACGCGCCGCCGGTCACGCAATTGCTTTCCAACGGACGTTACGCCGTCATGCTGAC
Source organism: uncultured Alphaproteobacteria bacterium (assembly GCA_963701405.1). Taxonomy (GTDB): domain Bacteria; phylum Pseudomonadota; class Alphaproteobacteria; order Rhizobiales; family Beijerinckiaceae; genus Terripilifer. Next base: position 330,378 of record CAVPAB010000004.1, read on the forward strand.
GACAACCGGCGCCGGATACAGCCGCTGGCGGGAGATCGCCGTCACCCGCTGGCGTGAGGACGCCACCTGCGATGACTGGGGCTCGTTCATCTTTCTCAGGGACGTTAAAACCGGTGCAGTCTGGTCCGCAGGCTCGCAGTTGCGAAACCAGGCGTCCGCACAGGATACGGTCGTCTTCGGCGAAGACCATGCCGAGTTCTTTCATCGCGGGGGATCGCTCTCGACCGTCACGGATGTGGTCGTCTCAGGAGAAGATGACGGCGAGGTGAGGCGCGTCTCGCTGACCAACAGCGGCCGCCGCGCCTGCGAAATCGAACTCACGTCTTATGCGGAAATCGTCCTGTCGAGCGCCTCCGCCGATCTTGCGCATCAGGCCTTCTCCAAGCTCTTCGTCCAGACGGAGCACGTCGCCGAGTTCGATGCGCTGCTGGCTACGCGCCGTCCGCGTTCGCACGATGAGCCGCGGGTCTGGGCGGCTCACTTTGCTGTCGTCGAGGGGGATCTTTCCGCCAAGACCGAGTATGAGTTCGACCGCGCGAAGTTTATCGGACGTAGCGGGACGCCAGCCACATCCAGCGTCGTCACCGATGGCGCCTCGCTTTCCAATACAGTCGGCACCGTGCTCGATCCGATCTTCTCCATCCGTCGGCGCGTGATCGTGCCCGCCGGCAAGGTCGTACGCGTGTCGTTCTGGACCATTGTCGCGGCGACGCGGGCCGACCTCCTCGACCTCATCGACAAGCATCATGATCGCAGCGCCTTCGATCGTGCGAAGACGCTTGCGTGGACGCAGGCACAAGTCCAGCTCCGGCACTTGGACCTCGAGCCCGCGGAAGCCGCGGAATTCCAGCGGCTCGCAAGCCCCATTCTGTACACCGACCGCCGCTACAGGCCGCCCTCGGAACAGATCGCGCGCGGCGCCGCAAGCCAGTCGAGCCTGTGGCAGTATTCGATATCCGGCGATCTTCCGATCGTTCTGCTGCGCATCGACGATCTCGAGGATCTGGGCCAGTTGCGGCAACTTCTGCAGGCCCACGAATACTGGCGGATCAAACGGCTCGGCGTCGATCTCGTGATCATCAACGAGCGCGCGTCGTCGTATACGCAGGATCTCCAGGTCGCGATCGAAACCGCCGTGCGCAGCAGTCAGACGCGACCGCGGCTCGGCGACGAGGCAAGTCAGGGCTCAGTCTTCACGCTGCGCGCCGATCTCATCAGTCCGGAAGCGCGCGCCCTCCTCCATGCGGTGGCGCGGGTCGTGCTCGTCGCCCGCCGCGGGCCCTTCTCCGACCAGATCGCTGCATCGACACATTCCCCTGCAGCGCCGGAGGCGGCGCGCCAGATCAGGAGAGTGCAGCCTCCCGCGCCCCTTCCGCCGCCGGCGACAAGCGGACTCGAGTTCTTCAATGGGACGGGCGGATTCGACAAGGACGGTCAGGAATACGTTATCATCCAGGATGGTGCGCACACGACGCCCGCGCCCTGGATCAACGTCATCTCAAACCCGACGTTCGGTTTTCAGGTCTCCGCCGACGGCAGCGGCTTCACGTGGAGCGAGAACAGCCGCGAAAATCAGCTGACGCCCTGGTCCAACGATCCTGTCCGCGACCCGACGGGCGAGACGCTTTATGTGCGCGACCTCGACAATGGGGTGATCAGTTGCGCAACCGCGCAGCCCAATCGTGACGGCGGCCGATATGTGACCCGCCACGGATTTGGATACAGCCGCTTCGAACATGAAGCCAACGGGATTTCACACGACCTGATCCAGTTTGTTCCGGTTGGCGATCCGGTGAAGATCTCGCGACTGACATTGCGCAACCTGACAGGCAGGCCGCGTCGCCTGTCTGTTACTGCCTATGCGGAATGGGTTCTTGGATCCTCTCGTGGCGCATCGGCGCCCTTCACCATCACGCAGATCGACGCGGACACCGGCGCTCTGATGGCGCGAAACCCATGGAGTATCCCGTTCGGCAGGCGCGTGGCGTTTTCCGATCTGGCGGGACGGCAATCGTCATGGACGGCTGATCGCACCGAGTTCATCGGGCGAAACGGAAGTCACGCCTCGCCGGCAGCGCTGTTGCGCTCCGGTCCTTTGTCGGGCGCGGTGGGCGCCGGCTTCGACCCATGCGCGGCCTTGCAGCAGCATGTGGACATCGACGCGGGGGAGACAGTCGAGGTCACGTGGCTGCTCGGCCAATGCGGATCGCAGGAGGAGGCGAGCCGACTTGTCGAACGCTATCGCAGGACGAATCTCGACGAGGTGATGACGAGCGTCACCGAACATTGGGGCCGATTGCTCGGCGCGGTGCAGGTGCGGACGCCTGACCGCGCGATGGACATCATGCTCAACGGCTGGCTGCTCTACCAGACGCTGGCGTGCCGGGTCATGTCGCGCACCGCCTTCTATCAGGCGAGCGGCGCCTATGGGTTTCGCGATCAATTGCAGGACGGCATGGCGCTCAGCTTCGCGGCGCCCGACGAGACGCGCCGCCATCTTCTGCGCGCCGCCGCGCGGCAATTCGTCGAGGGCGACGTGCAGCATTGGTGGCTTCCCCACACCGGACAGGGCGTGCGCTCCAGAATTTCGGACGACAGGGTTTGGCTTGCGTTCGCCGCCGCTACCTATGTCGCCGCATCCGCAGACCAATCGGTCCTCGACGAATCCGTCACGTTTCTCGAAGGACCGTTGCTGCGTCCGCGCGAACATGAATCTCTTCTACCCGACGATGATCGCCGACGAGGCGGCATCGCTGTTCGAGCATTGTGCGCGCGGGCTTGATCAAAGCATCGAGCTTACTGGGAGCCAAGGCCTCCCGCTCATCGGCGGCGGCGACTGGAACGACGGAATGAACCGCGTCGGCGAGTGCGGGCGCGGCGAAAGCGTCTGGCTGGCATGGCTCCTGATACGCGCTATCGCGCTCTTTGCCCCGCTCGCCTCGGCGCGAAACGATCCGCGCGCAGCTCGCTGGCTGGCGCACGCGGAGAGCGTGCGCGAGGCAGTCGAAAAAGCGGCGTGGGACGGCGAGTGGTATCGCCGCGCGACTTACGACGACGGCACATGGCTTGGATCGCAGGCGAGCGAGGAATGCCGGATCGATTCAATCGCGCAGTCGTGGGCAGTGCTTTCCGGCCAAGCCGATCCCGAACGCGCTGCAAAGGCGATGGCTTCGCTCGACCGTCATCTGATTCGGAGTGACGAAGGCCTTGCCTTGCTGTTCACCCCGCCGTTCGACAAGACGACGCACGATCCAGGTTACATCATGGGATATCCGCCGGGTTTGCGCGAAAACGGCGGCCAGTACAGCCACGCCGCCATGTGGGCCGTAATGGCGCACGCACGACTCGGTCACGCAGATAAGGCGCTGAAGCTGTTCGACATGGTCAATCCCATTTCGCATGCTCTCGATGCAGAGGCTGTCAAACGTTACAAGGTGGAGCCTTACGTCGTCGCGGCCGATGTCTATTCGGTGCCCCCCCACGCCGGACGCGGAGGGTGGACATGGTACACGGGCGCGGCAGGTTGGATGTACCGCGCCGGCATAGAAGGCATCCTGGGCCTGCAGCGCGAGGGGGAGATGCTCGTTGTTGCGGTCAGTTTGCCAGCAAAATGGGACAGGTTCGAGGTGACGGTGACACTTGGTGAGACGTTCTATTCAATTAGCATAGAAGCCTCTCATGACAGGAGCGAAGCGGGCTCGTTCACGCTCGATCAGAAGCTAATGCCCATGCACGATAGTACGATTCGTCTTCCACTGGATGGAGCCCGCCATCAAGTGACGATCAAAGCAGGCATGTCAGAAGCTGCATCTCTTTCGATGGTTGACTGAGGTAACACCACCGGCAAAGCGACAAGCATGGCTTCTGTCACCCACGACCTGATTTCCACCTCCCTGCTCCATAGGATATCGCTCGCGCCTTCAGCGGATAGATGAACGGCGCTGCTGCATATGACTTTCACGTTTTCAGAGTTTCCAGGTCCACACCGGAGCGTCACCGGCGCACTGGATTTTCCGCCGCATCCCTGGCGACCTCGATCTGCGGCACGCGCGTCTCCCAGAACGACCCACGTAGCGCTTTCTGATAACCGTATTCGTACAGACGGCGCATCGTCTCGGTTTCAAATCCCGTCGTGCCTTTTTCCGGCACATTCTTGTCGATGTAAGTCAGATGGAACTTCATGCCTTCACGGGCAGCAGCCTTGGATGTCTGTACGAGCACAGCTTGGGCGCCCACCCGGTTCATGACGGCAAAAGACCTGGAGGCGATCCCCTCAAGGTTGTTGGGCACGACTTCAAACGATGGCTCTATCGGCGCATTGATAATGATGTAGAGCTGCGGCCGGGAGCCGCGCGGCGAGATTGCCTTGCCGCCGAACAGGAAAGAGTCCGGGAGCGTAAACACCGGAGCGCTGACAGTGCCGTCGACGTGCATTTCCTGAAAACGGCGACTGTTGACCTCGACGTCTATCAACTGCGGCGCGAACACGACAGGCACGCTGGCAGAGGCGGCAAGGACCTCCCGGAAAAGTTTGAGACCCCGGTCGCCCCCGGAAGCGGCAATGGCGCCCATGTCCCAGATGACGGCGCGCTGGGCGTCTAGATTAGTGGTCACGGCGAGGAGTTGGCGACCCTTCCGATCTTCACGCGCGATTGCCTCAATCATTTTATCATCGACATACCGCGCTACCAGAAGCTGCAACTGTGCTTCGCCAAAAAACCCGCCACCGAAGATCCCGTTCAGCGGGTTCGGACTCTGGATCGTGCGGGACGCTTCCCCGTCAGTATACATCCGTCGCAATGCATCGTCATATTCTGAACCAAGGAAGGCGAATGGAGCAATCAGTGCACCGACCGAGACTCCCGAGACGATGGTAAATTCTGGCCGTGTTCCAGACTGGGTCCAACCGTTGAGCACTCCAGCGCCGTAGGCCCCGCCACCGCCTCCTCCCGAAAGCGCAAGATACGTCAGCGGCCTTCCCTTCGCGACAGTTGCGCGACGCGCCGCATCCTCAAAAACCTGTGTCGGGGAATCAGCCCAGAAGCGCAAGCTGTGTCCCCCAACCTGAACCGCGGCCATTTGATCGGCTTCGGTAAAGGAAACGCGGGGGGCGCTCGCGCAGCCGGCAAGCACGCTCGCGCAAAGTATTTTTATAGCAATTGCGCGAATTCGAAGCATGCGCCTACCTTTCTGCGCA
>CAVPAB010000005.1:0-121226 GCA_963701405.1 uncultured Alphaproteobacteria bacterium
GCTGCTCAACTCGCAGCTCATCGCCGACGAGGACGAGGAGGCCGAGGACGCGGTCGAGGCGCTCGTCGCCATGCCCAACGCCGCGCGCACCGCGGCTGTGGCCGAGAAGATCGTCGAGCGCATCGTCGAGCGCGTCGAGCGCAACCGCGATCGCGAGCGCCTGCCCGACCGCCGCAAGGGCTACACCCAGAAGGCGATCGTCGGCGGCCACAAGGTCTACCTGCGCACCGGCGAGTACGAGGACGGCACGCATCGGCGAGATCTTCATCGACATGCACAAGGAAGGCGCCGCCTTCCGCTCGCTGATGAACAATTTCGCCATCGCGATCTCGATGGGCCTGCAATACGGCGTGCCGCTCGAGGAGTTCGTCGAGGCCTTCACGTTCACGCGCTTCGAGCCGGCGGGCTTCGTGCAGGGCAACGACACGATCAAGATGGCGACGTCGGTCCTCGACTACATCTTCCGCGAGCTGGCCATCTCCTATCTCGGCCGCAACGACCTCGCCCATGTCGATCCCTCGGAGATCGGCGGCACGGTCATCGGCAAGGGCGAGGAACAGGGCCGCGCGCCCGAGGCCGCGTCCGGCTTCGTCTCGTCGGGCTTCGTGCGCGGCAAGCACGACAAGCTGATGCTCGTCCAGGGCACGGGCACGCACGGGCCGGCGGTCGGTGACGTGACGTCCTACGCGCAGACCGGGCAGCATCGAGACGACCTCGTTCCGCGACGACGGCGCGGCGAGCGTCGAGGCGCTGAACTGGCAGGCGGCTGGTTCGGTTGCGACCGGCGCGCGCGACGCCATGGCCGACAAGCGCGCGGAAGCGCGCATGAAGGGCTACGTCGGAGAGGCTGCCCCGAGTGCGAGAACTTCACGCTGGTGCGGAACGGGACGTGTTTGAAGTGCGACACGTGCGGCAGCACGACTGGGTGTTCGTGAGGGGTTCGCGAGCTCATGTCCATCAAACGGAAGAGCGGCCCTCTAGGCCGCTCTTTTTAATAGTACTGAGGTAAAGATGACTTTTCGCAGCGAAATAAGATCTAGCGAGATAAACGCGCTTCTCGAAAAAGCATCAGGACGCAATTACAAGACCTATCTACCAAAGCTTACATTAAAAAAAGTTCGAGGATTCGAGAACGAGGTCGGCCTTCGACTTTCCAGTCACAGCGATTATCGGCCCGAACGGCGGAGGAAAAACTACGGTCCTCGGGGCCGCAGCTTGCGCTTACAAGACAATATCGCCTCGGCGATTCTTCAGCAAGAGCGGCACTTACGACGAAACGATGCAGGAGTGGTCTATCGAGTACGAACTCATCGACCGGACATTAAACACAAAAGATTCAATACGACGAACAGCGAGCTTTCGGAATGCTCGCTGGAACCGTGACGCAATCGACCGGCAAGTATTGGTCTTTGGAGTATCGAGGACGGTTCCCGCAAATGAGCGAAATGAAATCGCGAAATGCTCTTCAGGTACATCTTCCGTTCCAGAAGGAGCGGTTCAAACATTTTCTGACACATTGCAACAGGCGGTCGCTCGCATTCTTGGCAAAGATGTCAGTGGCTTCAGAGAACTACTTGTTGAAGAAGATGGGAGAGTAACTCTCTTGACGGGCGCAACAAAGGATGGTCGGACGTATTCAGAATTTCATTTTGGCGCGGGTGAATCCAGCATCATAAGGATGCTATCTAAAATTGAGTCCGCAGACGATCAATCGTTGATTCTAATCGAAGAAATTGAGAATGGTCTTCACCCCTGTGGCAACCATTAGACTAGTCGAGTATCTGGTCAATGTTGCAAAACGGAAGAACATACAAGTTGTTTTTACGACGCATTCAAACGATGCCTTACTGCCTCTTCCCAACAAAGCTGTGTGGGTCGCGCCGGCAACGCAAGATCAAATCTTCCAAGGAAAGCTCGATGTTAAATCGCTCCGCGCGTTGACCGGCCAAGTACAGAAAACGGGAGTGATTTTGTCGAAGACGAATTCGCGAAGGTCTGGACGGAAGCAATTCTAAGACAATCCGAGCACCCGCTCGATCAGGTTGAAGTGCATGCCATGTCGGGAGACGGGGCTGCAGTTTCGATGAATAAGTATCACAACAGAAACCCCGCCAATAAAATACCCTCCCTATGCATCATTGACGGTGACTCACAGCAACAGGAAAGTGAATCGGATCGTGTTTATCGCCTTCCAGGGGAAGTGCCGGAGTCCTACGTTTTGATACGGTCGTCGAGCAATGGACGGAACTCGGTGGTAAGCTATCCGTTGCATTGCTTCAAAAATTTGAGGATGCAAGCAAGGTTCTTGACGTCTGTCAGACCGTAAGGCGGTCTAACAATGATCCACACTTACTCTTCAGCCAGGTAGGTGAGCAGTTGGGGCTTATTGCGGAGGCAACAGTTCGCGCGGCATTTGCGAATATCTGGGCACAGCGAAACATATCGGAATGCGCAAAGATACTTTCTGCATTTGCGACAATGACGAGAGAAGTATCAGAGGCCTTGGAGGCAACGAATTAGAAGTCGCGGTCCCCCGGTTCCCGGTTTGCTACCCCGATTAGCTACCGCTTGTTGCGCTTCTCAGCGCAAACTTCTCCCGTAGCCTGAAAGGTTATGCTCTTCGCCCCCCTCCCCCCGGAACCCCTCCGCACCCTCCCCCGTTGGCGCAGCAGCCAATCCGCGAGGGTCTCTCCCATGTTCATGCACAACAAGAAGCTTCAGTACACGGTGCGCGTCAGCGAGCCGAACCCGGCGCTCGCCAACCTCATGCTCGAGCAGTTCGGCGGGCCGCAGGGCGAGCTGGCCGCCGCCATGCGCTATTTCACGCAGGCGCTCGCCGACGAGGACGCCGGCCGCAAGGACATGCTCTTCGACATTTCCACCGAAGAGCTGAGCCACCTCGAAATCATCGGCTCCATCGTCGCCATGCTGAACAAGGGCGTGAAGGCGAAGCTGTCGGAAGGCGCGATGGCCGAGGCCGAACTCTACATGGAGCTGGGCCAGGGCAATTCGTCCCACACCACCGCCCTGCTCTACGGCGGCGGCGCGCCGCTCACCAATTCGGCGGGCGTGCCGTGGACGGCCGCCTACATCGACTCGATCACCGATCCCGCCTGCGACCTGCGCTCGAACATCGCCGCGGAATCGCGCGCCAAGATCATCTACGAGCGGCTGATCAACGTCACCGACGATCCGGGCATCAAGGACGCGCTGACGTTCCTGATGACGCGCGAGATCGCGCACCAGAAATCGTTCGAGCGGGCGCTGTACGCGATGGAGCCGAACTTCCCGCCCGGCAAGCTGCCCGGCCATCCCGACTTCACCGACAAGTATTACAAGCTGTCGCAGGGCGCGGGCGAAATGGAAGGCCCGTGGAATTCCGGCCCGGCGTGGGAGCGCATCGAGGACGAGCAGGAGTCCATGGCGGTCGATGGCGGCGACGGCATGCCGAGCGTGACGCTGGGCGCGCGCGAGCGCAAGGCGCAGACCGCCATGATGGAGCGCACCATGTCGAACCCGGACTCCAACCCGCTCACCGGCGCGGATCTGGGCGCAGGCCCGGGCGCCGGCACGGTCATGGTCCCCAAGGAGCAGACCTGATCGACTGAGCGTCACGGCGCGCGCGAGCGCACGCGCGCGCCCTCACATCACGCTGAGCAGGAACAGCGGCAGCGCCACGATGGAGAACAAGGTCGAGATCACGACGATGCTCGCGGCCTCCTGCGGATCGTTGCCGTAGCGCACGGCGAACAGGTAGTTCAGCACCGCCGCGGGCATGCCGCTCTGAATGACGACGACGCCGCGCGCGGCGCCCTCGAGCCCCAGCACCAGCGCGACGATCCAGCCGATGGCGAAGCCGCCCACCAGCCGCGCGACCGAGAACGCGACGCTGCGATGGTAGGACGCGATGCGCAGCGAGGCGAGCGCGTAGCCCAGCGACAGCAGCATCAGCGGCACGGTCAGCGCGCCCAGAAGGCCGACCGCGCGCTGCGCCACCGTGGGCAGCCGCAGGCCGGTGGCGATCATCAGCACCGCGGCAAGGATCGCCCACGTCATCGGCATGCGCACCACCTCGCGGAACGTGATGCCGCCCGCCGCGATCGCCTGCCCGATCGTGTAGTTCGACACGCTCGACACCGCGAACCACGCGATGGCGAGCCCCAGCCCCAGTTCGCCGAACGCGAACAGGCAGAGCGGCAGGCCCATGTTGCCCCCGTTCGACCAGACGAGCGGCGGCACGTAGGTGCGCGCCGGCAGGCCCATGGCCCGCGCCATGCCCCAGCCCGCAAGGCCCGAGAGCGCCAGGCACATGGCCGACGCCAGCCCCATCTGCCCGAGCGCGGGGATGGTGAGCCCCGGGCGCGTCAGCATGTCGATGACGAGGCACGGCGTCGAGATCGTGTTGACGAGGAGCGTGATGACGTTCGCGTCGTAGGGCTTGCTCGCCCGCGCCCACGCGTAGCCGACCGCCACGATGAGGAAGACGGGGCCGACGACGTCGAACAATATGCCGATGACCTGCACAACCGCTCCCGCTTCGATCAAGCGGGACGGCCTAAACCATCATGGCCCGTTCGGCCAGAGCGCAGGCGGCGGTTTCAGCGATCGAAGGGGAACGAGCGGCGCTGCTCGCACCGGTAGCCGACCATGCATTGCCGGGCGTCGCGCGTCGGCGCCCAGGTCGGAATCGTCTCCTCGTCGAAACTGCAGAAGCGCTGGTCGGCCACGAACCGGTCATACGTGAACTGCCCGGTCGTGAACACGACGGCGCCGCGCGCGCGCACGATCGACTGCGCCTGCGCGCAGGACATGCCGAGCGTCGACGGGCGCCCCTGCGCGGACGCCTCGAAGGCGACCCCCGCCACGGCGCACGCCGCGAGGAAGGAAGTGGCGACAATGGCTCGACAGGCGCTCATGGCGTTCGTCCTTCTGCTGTTTCCGCCTCGCGCGCGATCGCGGGCGCGCGGCGCGGCCGGTGCTGGGGTGCGTAACGCGCAACGGAGGCGAAATGTTCGCCCCGGCCGCCGGACCGCCGCTCAGCGCGGAGTCGGCGCCCTGCCCGCGCGGGACTCGCACCGATCGGCGACCATGCAGACCGGATTGTCCCGCGTGCGGGCCCAGGTCGGCACGGTCATCTCGTCCGGCGTGCAGAAGCTCTGGTCACGCACGAAGCGGTCGAACGTCGCCACACCGGTCGCGAGCACGATGGCTCCCGCCCGTTGCACGGTGGCCTGCGCCTGCGCGCAGGTCATGTCCGTGGTGGAGGCGCGCTGGGCTGCGGCGGGCGCGATTGCCCAGACGAGGCTGATGCAACCGAGGCCGATCATCTTGATTGCGCTGCTGCTGGCGATTCTCATGGAAGGATCCCCGCAATGATGTGCGAACGCAATATAGTACAGTTTGCTGCGGAGTTAAGGCGTCCCGCGCCCGAATGAAAAAGCCGCCGGCCCGGCGGGCGGCGGCTTCATCGTTCGGGATTGGCAAAGCCCCGGCGCGCTCAGGCCTTGCCGAGCGCCTTCAGCGCCGACCGGCCGGCGTAGCGGGCCTGCGAGCCGAGCTCCTCCTCGATGCGGATGAGCTGGTTGTACTTGGCCAGCCGGTCCGAGCGGGCGAGCGAGCCGGTCTTGATCTGCCCGCAGTTGGTGGCCACGGCGAGGTCGGCGATGGTCGCGTCCTCGGTCTCGCCCGAGCGGTGCGACATGACGGCGGTGTAGCCGGCGCGGTGCGCCATCTCGACGGCGTCGAGCGTCTCGGTCAGCGAGCCGATCTGGTTGACCTTGACGAGGATCGAGTTGGCCGACGCCCTTCTCGATGCCCTGCGACAGGCGCTTCGACGTTGGTCACGAACAGGTCGTCGCCGACGAGCTGGCACCTTGTCGCCGATGCGCGTCGGTCAGCGCCTTCCAGCCGTCCCAGTCGTCCTCGGCCATGCCGTCCTCGATCGAGATGATCGGATAGGCGCCGACGAGCTCGGCGAGATAGTCGACCTTCTCGTCGACGGAGCGCGTCTTGCCCTCGCCCTCGTAATGACGTACTTGCCGTCCTTGAAGAACTCGGTCGCGGCGCAGTCGAGGGCGAGGAAGACGTCCTCGCCGGGCTTGAAGCCCGCCTCTCGATCGCCTTCATGATGAAGTCGAGCGCCGCCTCGCGCGCTCGGCAGGTTCGGGCGCGAAGCCGCCCTCGTCGCCGACGTTGGTGTTGTGGCCGGCCTTCTTGAGGCCCCTCTTGAGCGCGTGGAAGACCTCGGCGCCCCAGCGCACGGCCTCGGCGAAGGTCGGCGCGCCGACCGGCATGATCATGAATTCCTGGAAGTCGATCGGGTTGTCGGCGTGCGCGCCGCCGTTGATGATGTTCATCATCGGCACCGGCAGGACGCGGGCCGTGCGTGCCGCCGACATAGCGGTAGAGCGGCAGGCCGCGCGCATCGGCGGCGGCCTTGGCCACCGCCAGCGAGACGCCGAGGATGGCGTTGGCGCCGAGCCGGGCCTTGTTGTGGCGTGCCGTCGAGTTCGATCATGCGCCTCGTCGATGGCCACCTGGTCCTCGGCGTCCAGGCCGGCCAGCGCGTCGGAGATCTCGCTGTTGACGCTGTCGACGGCCTTGAGCACGCCCTTGCCGCCGTAGCGGGACTTGTCGCCGTCGCGCAGTTCGACCGCCTCGTGGGCGCCGGTCGAGGCGCCCGAGGGCACGGCGGCGCGGCCGAACGAGCCGTCCTCGAGCACGACGTCGACCTCGACCGTCGGGTTGCCGCGGCTGTCGAGGATTTCGCGGGCGATGATGTCGATGAATGGCGGTCATGGGAGTTCCTCCGGCCGGAAAATCGAATGCGAGCCTGTCTAGTTGAGGAGACGCCGGAGAGAAAGGGGCAATCGGCGCCGCAAACGCCGATCGCGCGGCAAGCTTCAAAAGCCGTTAGCGCCGGCCCCCGGGCCTTCCGCCTTGCGCGCGCGGGCGGGCTCCGCTACCCCAAGCAAAAGTCAGTCAGGACACCGGATGCAACCGAACGCGCAAGTCACCATCGGCCAGGGCCCCGGCGCCGTCACCTTCGGCAATTCCCGGCAGCTCGCCATCATCGCGGGCCCGTGCGCGCTCGAGAGCCCTGCCCACGCCATGAAGATGGCGGGCGCCCTGCGCGACATCGCCGACAGGCTCGGCGTCGGCATCGTCTACAAGTCGTCCTTCGACAAGGCCAACCGCACCTCGCTGGGCGGCAAGCGCGGCATGGGCCTCGAGCAGTCGCTCGACGTGTTCGCGCAGGTGAAGGAGAAGTTCGGCTTCCCCATCCTCACCGACGTGCACGAGAACGAGCAGTGCGCGAAGGTCGCGGGCGTCGTCGACGTGCTTCAGATCCCCGCCTTTCTCTGCCGCCAGACGGACCTGCTGCTGGCGGCCGCCGCGACGGGCAAGCCGGTCAACGTCAAGAAGGGCCAGTTCCTCGCGCCGTGGGACATGAAGAACGTGGTCGACAAGCTGACGGGCGCCGGCAATCTAAACGTGCTCGTCACCGAGCGCGGCGCGAGCTTTGGCTACAACACGCTCGTCTCCGACATGCGCTCGCTGCCGATCATGGCGCAGCAGACCGGCGCGCCGGTGATCTTCGACGCCACCCATTCCGTGCAGCAGCCCGGCGGTCAGGGCACGTCCTCAGGCGGCCAGCGCGAGTTCGTGCCGGTGCTGGCGCGCGCCGCAGTGGCGGTGGGCGTCGCGGGCGTCTTCATCGAGACGCACGACGATCCGGCGAACGCCTTCTCCGACGGCCCCAACCAGGTGCCGCTCAACGAGTTCGAAGGCCTGCTGAAGCAATTGCTCGCCTTCGACCGCCTCGCCAAGGGCCTCTGACCGTCGCAGGCGCTTCATGAGGCTTCGCCACAACCAAAGCCCATGATCGACACAGGCGCCGAAAGTTCCTTCTCCTATGCGGACGCCAGCGATCCGCTGTGGAAGCGCCTCGCCATCGGCGCCGTCGAACGCGTCACGGGCGCGCGGCGGATCGAGGCTCTCTACCGCGCGCGGCAGGCGCAGGGCTGGCGCGATGGCGACGTGCAGAGCTTTTTCGCGAACGCCATTGCCGCGCTCTCCCTCGACCCTCGACTACGACGAGGCGCAGCTCGCGCGCACGCCGCGCGATGGCCCGCTCGTCGTGGTCGCGAACCATCCCTTCGGCGTGCTCGACGGCATCGTCATGTGCGCGCTCATGGAGCGCGTGCGCCCTGATTTTCGCGTGCTGACGAATTCCGTCCTGATGCGCGCGCCGGAAATGCGCGAGCGCATGCTGCCGGTGGATTTCTCCGATACGCGGCAAGCCCGCCGCCTCAACGTCGAGAGCCGCGCGCGTGCGCTCGATCACGTGGCGAATGGCGGCTGCATGGTGATCTTTCCGGCTGGCGCGGTCTCCACCTCGCCCGACCGCTTCGGGTCGACGCCAGCGGTGGACGGCCCCTGGTCGCCGTTCGCGGCGCGTCTGGTGCGCCGCGGCAGGGCCAGCGTGTTGCCGGTGTTCTTCCCGGGACAGAACTCGCGCCTGTTCCAGATCGCGAGCCACATCCATCCGAACCTTCGGCTCGGCCTCTTCTTCCATGAAGTGCGCAGGCGGATCGGAACGCCCTTCCCGGTCGCCGTCGGCGACGTCGCGCCGTTCGAGGCGTTCGCCCATCTCGACCGCGCCGCGCTCCTTGCGGCGTTACGTGCGCAGGTCGACGGGCTCGCCGCGCGCGCTCAACCCCTGCCGCGATAGGGCGCGACCCCCTGATCGGGCGCCCAGACGCCCTTGGGCAGCGTTCCCGACTGCCAGAACACGTCGATGGGGATGCCGCCGCGCGGATACCAATAGCCGCCGATGCGCAGCCATTTCGGCTTCAGCAGCTTCACCAGATCCTTGCCGATCCGCACCGTGCAATCCTCATGGAACGCGCCGTGGTTGCGGAATGCGCCAAGATAGAGCTTCAGCGACTTGGATTCCACGAGCCAGCCGCCCGGAGCGTAGTCGATGACCAGATGCGCGAAATCGGGCTGACCCGTCACCGGGCACAGCGAGGTGAACTCCGGCGCGGTGAACCTCGCGACGTAATCGGTGTCGGTATGCGGGTTGGGCACGCGCTCCAGCACCGCGTCCTCCGGCGAGGCGGGAAGGGCGACATGCTGACCCAGCAGGGTCGAGCCTTGCGTGGACGATTTTGCGGGCTTCCTGGTCATGATCGGGTTCCGGTTCGGCTCGGGTTATGGCGCGAACCTGTGCGGGAGCATAGCGGCGAGACGCATTTTTTTGACGCCGTGGCCGCTTGTCGTTCCTGCCGAGGAAACGCTTGGGCCTTTGGACCGTTGACATCGACTCCCAGAGAGACGGAGCCGCCATGTCCCGGCCAAGCCCAGCCAACCAGAAGTCCAAGCGCAGCGGTACGATCCGCATCCACCCGATCAAGACCGGCACGGTGCAGATGCGCCCCGCCCAGATCCGGGCGCGGGGCACGGGCCTGCCCCGCTACTGGCGCATCCTCATGGACCGCGAATGGACGCGCGAGCTGCCGATTTATTGCTATCTCATCGAACATCCCGAAGGCCTGTTCATGGTCGACACCGGCGAATCCGCGCGCGCCATGAAGCCTGACTTCTTCCCGGCATGGAACCTGTTCCATCGCCGCGCGATCCGCTACCGCGTGACGCCGGACGAAGAGGTCGGCCCGCAGCTCGGACGCCTCGGCTTCAGCCCCGACGACGTCAACTCCGTGATCATGACGCACATGCACGCGGGCCATTCCGGCGGGCTCGGCTATTTCAAGCGCGCGCGCATCATCATGAGCGGACAGGAATGGGCCGCGTGCATGGGCGGCGTCGGACGCCTCGCGGGATATTCCAACGCGCAATGGCCGGCCTGGCTCGCGCCGCGCGTCGTCACCTTCAATGCTGGAACACTGGGCGCGCTCGCCAAATCGCAGCCCCTCACGGGCGACGGCGCGATCTACCTTGTGCGCACGCCCGGCCACACGCTCGGCCATATCTCGGCCGTCGTGGAGGACGGCGACCTCATGTACTTCTTCGCCGGCGACGCGTCGTACCTGCACGCGACAATGTGCGAGGCGGCGCCCGACGGGTTCGCCGTGCATCCGCGCCTGCAGATCTCCACGCTCACCGCCATCCGCAGCATCGCCCTCGACCGGCCGATGATCTACCTGCCCACGCACGATCCCGACGCGGAGCGGCGCCTGCGCGAAGTCGACATCTCGGTGGAGTGATCAGGGCGCGAACGCGATCGTCACGCCGGACGCGGCGGAGGGCGCAACGAGAATGCGGCCGTTGCGCTCCTCGTGCGCAACGCGGCCGTGGCTCAGCGCTTCAGTCGCCGCCGCGATCGAGGACGTGCGCAACTCGACGGCGGCGATGTGGGGCGCATCGTCCGCGCTCCAGTCGCGCGGACCATGATGAAACTCGAAGGCGAGAGGCGTCAGCACCTCGATCTTCTGCCCTTCCCCCAGCAGGAACTCCACGCCCATAGATGACGAGTGGAACGCGCGCACCTGCGTGAAGTGCGACAGAAACTCCGCATGATCGGCGGGGTTCTCGGCGACGATGGTGACCTTGCTCACGCCGATGGCGCCATTGGCGTGGTCCTGCATGCCCTTGTCCCAGAAGTTCTCCGGCTTCTCGTGCCGGCACGTGAAGAAGCCGACGTGCGGCATGGTGCGCGCGTGCGCGAACGCGAGCGTGAAGGCTACATGCGTCGGCGAGCCATCGCCGCGCTTGCCACGGCGCTCGAAATGGAAGGGCTGGTAATCGCCCATCTCCAGTTCGTGGAAGGCGCGCGCGTCCGCTTCGGGATCGGCGCCCGCGAGCGCGATCATCGCGCCGCCCTCGCGCGTCTGCGTGAAGTCGTGAATGAAGGCGGCCATGGAAAACGCGCGCGGATCGGGATCGACGGGCGCATGATAGGGCTCGGGCGCGCAAATCAGTTCGAGGAAGCTGTTCGCGAACTGCACGATGTGATTTTGCGTGCCCCACGGATGCATGTTGCGGGCGCCGACGCGAAAGCCCATGTGGCGGAACGCCTCCGCCTGCGCGTCGAGATCGCGCGAGGCCAGAACGATATGGTCGAAATGCCGGCTCATGCTTGTGGCCCTATTCCAGCCGCCGCCAGCTCACCTCGCCAAGCTCCTCGCGGAAGGCGAAACGCTTGAGGTGGTTGACGACGGTCTCCTGCGTGCGCGCAAGCTGCTCCTCGTCGCCCGCCGTCACCTCAAGTTCGAGGCCGTCGGCGAGCGCGTGGAGAATGCACGAGCGTTCGGGATCGAACGCAATGCGCCCCGTCGTCTCGTTGTAGTCGACATCGAGCTTGTGGGACCAGTGCTTGCACAGCTGGACCATGTACCGGGCGCCGGAGGCCGTGGAAACGTGAGCGCGTGAGATCGGCATGGAAAACTCCCTGCCGTCACAATGGCAAACGCGCGAAAAAGAGTTGATCTCCCGTCCGGAACGGCCGCTTCAGCTCACCAGCCGCAGGCGCCCGTGGTTTGCGGCGGGACGGCGCAGGGTGCGCGGGCGGCGAAAGATGCGGTCGAAGGTCGGTCCCAGCACCGCCAGAGGAGCCGAGCGCCCGCCGGGCGTCGCCGCCAGCCAGGTGTCGTACTCCAGCATGAGCACGTCCGCGACATAGCGGCCGAAATCCTCCTCGCCCAGGAGCTCGGCCACCAGCGCCCCGGCGAACGCCCGGCGCTCCCGGTAGCCGCATTCGGGCGCATCGTCCGCAAGGATAGCGATCACGACGCTGTCGTTCGCCAGCCGGTAATAGAACCGCAGGTCCGCCAGGTCGCGGACGATCCCGGAGTGCTCGAACCGCGCCGGGGCGCGGCGCGGCCGCAGCGCCTGGAACTCCCAGCCCGCAAGCAGCGGCGAAGCGTCGACGAGCGCGAAGATGTCCTCGAAGGCGTCCTCGCGGCCGTGCGCCGTGAAGGTGATGACGCAGGCCCCGTCCCTGCCGATCGAATATTCGGGCTCGATGCCGCGGGCTACATCCGCCAGCCGTTCCGCGAGCGCTGCGCCCGTGGCGCCAAGCATGGACGGATCGATCCGGGAGCCCGGCTCCGCCGACGCTCGCATGACCCCATTGAGCAGGGGCTCCACACCGCCGAACCAGGTCCAGAAATGCTGGACCGCCTCGTTGCCGAACATGCCCGTCCTCCAACTTACCGGAGGAAGGCTAGACGCGACGGATCAAGGTTCGGTTGAGGAACAGGGGAAAGAAAGTGTTTCTTTCCAAGGGTGGTGAGCCGCCGCGAACGCTGGCGGGGAGTGGCGGGATGGCCGATCCGGCCGCCCCGCCGCGCCAGATTTCAGCCGGCGGCGCTCTGCTGCGAGCGGAACGCCCATCCGGTCATGCGGGTCTCGATCCATGCGGTGATCGCGTACATGCCGATGCCGAGCACGGCGAGCGCCAGCAGGCCCGCGAAGACCAGCGGCATCTGGAAGTTCGATCCCGCCTGCGTCATCAGATGGCCCAGGCCCGCGTTCGCGGCGATCGTCTCCGACACGACGGCGCCGACGAAGGCGAGCGTGATGGCGACCTTCAGCGAGCCGAAGAAGTACGGCATCGCACGCGGGATGCCGACCTTGCGCATCACGTCGAGCTTGGAGGCGCCGAGCGCGCGCAGCACGTCCTCCAGCTCCGGCTCGATGGTGGCGAGGCCCGTCGCTACGTTCACCACGATGGGGAAGAACGAGATCAGGAACGCGGTGAGGATCGCCGGGATCTCGCCGATGCCGAACCACATGACGAGGATCGGCACGACGGCGACCTTGGGGATCGAGTTGAAGCCGATCATCACCGGATAGAGGCCGCGATAGATCGTCCGCGACCAGCCCACGAACAGGCCGAGCAGCAGACCGAAGCCGATGGCCATCAGGAAGCCCACCAGCGTCGTCCACAGCGTGACCCACGAATTGCGCATCAGCGGGCCCCAGAAGCGCACGGTGGCCTGGAATATCTCGCTGGGCGCCGGGAGGATGATGCTCGACACGTTGAAGAGCCGGCACACCAGCTCCCAGAACACGAAGAGGCCGATGGTGAACAGCCAGGGCGCGAGGGTTTCGATGTTGCGGTTCATGCCTGGCGCACCTCGGCGATCTTGTTGCGGAGTACGTGCACGAGGTCCGTGAACGGCGGCGAATAGCACACCTCGAGGCTGCGCGGCCGCTCGAATTCGACGGACCGCGTCTCGATGATCTTGCCCGGCCGGGCGCTCATCACATGGATCGTGTCGGCGAGGAACGCCGCCTCGCGCAGGTCGTGGGTGACGAGCACGACGGTGAAGCCGAGCCGCTGCCAGACGTCGCGCATCACGCACCACAATTCCTCGCGCGTGAAGGCGTCCAGAGCGGCGAACGGCTCGTCGAGCATCAGCAGCGCGGGCTCATGGATGAGCGAGCGGCACAGCGAGGCGCGCTGCTGCATCCCGCCCGACAATTCCCACGGGAACCTGTCGCCAAAGCCCGTGAGGCCGACCGTGTCGAGCAGCTTCTCGCCGCGCGCGCGGTATTCCTCCTTCTTGGAGCGGAAGTTCGAGCGGTAAGGCTCGACGATCTCCAGCGGCAGCATGAGATTGTCGAGCACCGTGCGCCATGGCAGCAGGTTGGCGTTCTGGAACGCCATGCCCGCGATCTTCACGGGCCCTTTAACCTCATCTCCGTTGACCTTCACGACGCCCTTGGTGGGCTTCACGAGGCCGGTGACGAGCTTCATCAGCGTGGACTTGCCGCAGCCCGACGGGCCGACCACGGCGGCGAATTCGCCCTTGCGGACGTTGATGCTGGCGCCTTCCAGCGCCAGCACCGGACCTGTTCGCCCGGCATAGGCGAGCGAAACGTCGTTGAGTTCGATCACGCCGATCCCCGATCAGAGCTTGCGCTGGTCGGCGGGCGGCAGGAACTGGCTCGTGAAGATGTCCTCGGCCTTCGGGCGGTTCTTGAACTCGTAGGTGTCCGCGATCTGGTCGATCGACTTGGCGAGACGCGCCATGTCCACGTCGCCGACGCCGTTCGCCTTCACCCAGGGAGTGACCATGTTGTCGCGCAGCGCCATCTTGAGACGCTCCAGCTCGACCGCGAGGTCGCCCGTGTCATTGCGCTTCATGACGGACTTGATGGCTTCCTCGGGGTTCTTCGCCGTGTCGATGAAGCCCTTTACGGTGGCGCGCACGAAGCCTGCGACGACCTTCGGGTTCGCCTTGGCGAAGTCCGGGTTCACCATGATGGCGTTGCCGTACATGACGATGCCGTGGTCGCTCATCAGCATCACGGAAATGTCGGCGGGGGGAATCTTGTTCTGCACGAGGTTGAAGAACGAGGAGAACGAGAAGCCGGTGATCGCGTCCACCTTGCCCTGCGCCAGCATCGGCTCGCGCACCGGGAAGCCGACGTTCTCGATCTTCACCTTCGAGCCGTCGAAGCCGTTGACCTTGGTGAAGGCGCGCCACTGGGCGAAGGCGCCGTCGGGCGCGGGGGCGCCGAGCGTCTTGCCCTCGAGGTCCTTGGGCGAATTGATGCCGGACTTCTTCAGGCTGACGATGGCGAAGGGCGGACGGTCATAGACCATCATCACGGCCTTCACGTCCTGCGCGGGGTTCTGGTCCTTGAAGCGCACGAGGGAGTTGATGTCGAAGAAGCCGAGCGGATAGGTGCCCGCCGCCACGCGGGCGATGCCGGCCACCGAACCCGGGCCGCTGTCGATCGTCACGTCGAGGCCTTCGGCCTTGTAATAGCCCTTGTCGATGGCGACGAAGTACGGCGCTGAGGGCCCTTCGAACTTCCAGTCGAGCGCAAATTTGACTGCAGTTTGCGCAGATGCCGCAAAGTTAGCGCCCATAAAAATGGCGCCTGCCGCAAAAGCGAGCTTCATTGTCCGGTTGCCCATAAGTCATCCCCTCGGCTTGGCGGTTCGGCTCCGGGCCGTCCGCCTGACGGGATTGGCGAGGCAATCCCTATGCCACCGAGCTTAAACAGCGCGGCGGGGGAAGCAACAGGCTTGGTCCCCCGATTTCACGTCCTCCCCAGCCTTTGTCTTGAGCACAAGCTTCGCGGCGCGCCCTGCCCCGGCGACCCGCCGCTCCGCGGGGCTTTGACGCGGGTCAAGCCGCGGCCGTTTTGCGGGCCGCACAGCGTCGTGCGGTTGATTGGCGTCAAGGCGCGAATGCTCCCCGCACGTCATTCTGCCCTTCATTCTCATCGCCAGCGGAGGGCGCCCAATGACCTACAACTGGAACATCCCCGGCACGCCGGTCTTCGGCGGACAGGAAGCGCGCAAGGGCTACGCCCTCAACAAGATGTGCTTCTCCTTCAACGACAAGGCCAACCGCGACGCCTTCAAGGGCGACGAGGAAGGCTACATGGAAAAGTACGGCCTCACCGACGAGCAGAAGGCCGCCATCCGCTCGCGCAACGTGCTGCAGCTGATCGCGGCGGGCGGCAACGTCTATTACCTGGCCAAGTTCGCCGGGATTTTCGGTCTCAGCGTGCAGGACATCGGCGCCCAGCAGACGGGCATGTCGCTGGAGGATTTCAAGGCGCACCTCGCGGCGCAGGCCTGAAGGGAGACACGACAATGGCCAACGTCATCGGCGGACTCGCAACGTCCCACGTTCCCTCCATCGGCGGCGCGATCGCCAAGGGGCAGCAGCAGAGCGAATACTGGAAGCCCTTCTTCGACGCCTTCGAGCCCGTGCACGAATGGCTGGACCGCGAAAAGCCCGACGTCGCCGTGGTGATCTACAACGACCACGGCCTGTCGCACTTCCTCGACAAGATGCCGACGTTCGCAGTGGGCGCCGCCGAGGAATACAGGAACGCCGACGAGGGCTGGGGCATCCCTGTCCTGCCGCCGTTTCCGAGGCCATGCGGCCCTCTCGTGGCACATCATCGAGAGCCTGGTGAACGACGAGTTCGACATCACCATGTGCCAGGAGCATCTCGTCGACCACGCGTTCTCGCTGCCGATGAAGCTGATGTATCCCGACAGCAAGTGGCCCGTGCGGACCGTGCCGATCACCATCAATTCCGTGCAGCATCCCCTGCCCTCGGCGCTGCGCTGCTGGAAGCTGGGTCAGGCCATCGGCCGCGCGCTGGAGAGCTGGCCCGGCGCGGAGAAAATCGTGGTGCTGGGCACAGGCGGCCTCTCGCACCAGCTGGACGGCCAGCGGGCCGGCTTCATCAACAAGGATTTCGACCTTCTCTGCCTCGAGAAGATCGTCGACGATCCCGTCGCGCTGACGAAATACTCCAACAAGGAGATCATCGAGCTTGCCGGATCGCAGGGCGTCGAGCTGATGTGCTGGATCGCCATGCGCGGCGCGCTGCAGGGCCGCGTGTCGAAGCTCCACAGCACCTATCACGTGCCGATTTCCAACACCGGCGGCGCCGTGATGCTGATGGAGAACAAGCCCCGCCCGAAGGCGCTCGCGGCCGAATAGCCGAGCGCCGCCGCGCCTCGTCGTCTCAGAGCGCCGGCCTCCGCGCCGTCATGGTCTGCGAAGGCAGACCATCCACGACAGGCCACAAGCGCACACTTGCAGCCGCACCCCGGCAACGCGAAAGCGCGGCATATGCCGCCTTCGCGGATGCTGGCCTTCGCCAGCATGACGCGGCGGGCGCAACGCGCCGCCTGGCCATCACCACGGCACGGCCTCGCCCTTGAAGTCGAAGAACGAGCCCGTTTGCTGCGGGCCCAGCCCATCGATCACGCGCAGCAAATCGGCCGCGGCAACCTCGGGCGGGCGCACGTCGAGCCCCGATTTGGAGAACGCCGCCGACATGCGCGTGTCCACCGTGCCCGGATGCAGGCAGACGCAGATCGCCTCCGGCCGCGTGCGCTTCAGCTCCACCGCCGCCGTGCGCATGAACTGGTTGAGCGCCGCCTTGGAGGCGCGATAGCTGTGCCAGCCGCCCAGATGATTGTCGGCGATGCTGCCGACGCGCGCCGAGAGCGTGGCGAACACGAACCGCCCCTCGCGCGGACACAGCGGCAGGAAGTGCTTCATCATCAGCGCCGGGCCCATCGCATTCACCGCGAACGAGTGCAGCATGTGCGCCGGATCGAGCTGCCGCAGGCTTTTCTCGGGCTGGAAGCGCGCGTCGTGCAGGAAACCGGTCGCGTCCACCACCAGCCGCACGTCGCGCCCGGCGAGCGCCTGCGCCGCCGCGGCGACGCTCGCCTCGTCCGTGATGTCGAAGGCCGGGGCGCCGGTCCGCGCCAGCCCGACAACCTCCTCGAAATCGCCCTGCGCCTCAAGCGCCCGCACCAGCGCCGCCCCGACGCCCCCGCTTGCCCCGCTCACCACCGCAACCGCCATTCCAGACCTCCGGATCCTGTGCCTTGCCTACGTCCCCCGCGGGCTGGCGGATCGGACCGGGGGGCCATTCACGGGGCGCCGCATCCGTGGTAATTCGCCGCGCGTGGATTTGCCGGCGGCCAAAAGCGCCTTCGGCCAGACCTTTGGGGCGGTCCTTCGCGGCCAGCCCCGCAGACAGAACGCCAACAGGAGAGGAAAACCTCGATGAGATTTTGCATCAGCGGCAACGGCGCCATGGGCAACGCGCACGCCAAGGCCCTGAAGGCCATTCCCGGCGCGGACATCACCGTGATCCAGTCGCGCACGCAGGAAGGCGCCGCCAAGTTCGCCGAAACCTACGGCATCAAGACCGCGCTCACCGATTACAACGCCGCCGTCACCCGCGACGACGTCGACGCCGTGATCATCACCGGCCCGACGCAGATCCACGCCGACCAGGCCGAAGCCGCCATGCGCGCGGGCAAGCACGTGCTCATCGAGATCCCCATGTGCGACAGCGTCGCCGACGCCGAGCGCATCGTGCGCGTGCAGAAGGAAACCGGCGTGACGGCGATGGCCGGCCACGTGCGCCGCTTCAACCCCTCGCACCAGTACATGAACAACAAGCTGCGCAAGGAAGGCGTGACGCTGCAGCAGATGCAGGCGCACACGCACTTCTTCCGCCGCACCAACATGAACGCGCTCGGCCAGCCGCGCTCGTGGGTGGACCATCTCCTGTGGCACCACGCGTGCCACACGGTCGACCTGTTCGCCTACCAGACGGGCGAGCAGGTGTCGGAAGCCTTCGCCGTGCAGGGCCCCTACCATCCCGAACTGAAGATCGCGATGGACATGGGCATCGTGATGAAGACGCCGTCGGGCGCGGTGTGCGTGCTCTCGCTCTCCTTCAACGACGAAGGCCCGATCGGCTCGCCCTACCGCTACATGTGCGACAAGGGCACGTGGGTCTCGTTCTACGACGACCTGACGGACGGCTTCGGCAAGAAGATCGACCTCGCGGGCGTCGCCCCGTCGATGAACGGCTTCGAGAACCAGGACCGCGAGTTCATCGCCGCCATCACCGAAAAGCGCGCGCCGAACTGCTCGGTGGCCGACGCGCTCTCGACGATGAAGCTGCTCGGCAAGCTGGAGGACCAGCTGATCGCGGCGGACGGGCATCCGAAGTAAGGGGCATCGCTCTTCCCTTCTCCCGCTTGCGGGAGAAGGTGGCCCTCGCGCAGCGAGGGTCGGATGAGGGGCTGCGCAGATCCGTTAATCAAGACGCCCGGCGGAAACGCCGGGCTTTTTTGTTCGAGCAACGTTGGCTCGCGTGCATGGTCGGCGCAGTGCTCGACCGCGCGCGGAGAGAGCGATAGGCTCCGCACGGGCCAGCCGCGCTCTGACGGGCTTGCAAATGTATCATCCGATGATACATTGGTCGTTTGACACAGTCATTTCGCGAGCGCCGAACGGCATGCCGATCCCTTGTCTGCGCAAACCGAGGCGTCTATCCTTCGGACTCGCAAGCGGCGGCAGTTAGCGGAACGCGCGCAATCTGCACGCTGCTGTCGGCGGTCGAAGATCTACTCACCCATCTGGCAACATGGCTGGATCGACTTCAGGTGTGACACGTCCGATAGTTTTCCATTCGCATCAAGCGATCTGGTCGCGATGCGCCAAATATCATTGACATGCCGAAGACGTGGAGATCGTTGACTATCACCGGTGACGAGGACGTATCGGCGCCGTTCGAGATCGACGGCAAGCTCAAGCCCGTTCATCCCGGCGCCGTTCTGCGCCTCGATTTCATGGAGCCGCTCGGATTGTCGGCCATCGCCGTCGCGCAAGGCCTGCGGCGTGCCGCGCACGCGCATCGAACGCGTCGCGCGGGAGGAAACCGCGATCAGCGCGGATACGGCGCTACGCCTCGCGCGGCTCTTCGGCACGAGCCCGCAGTTTTGGCTGAACCTTCAGGCCGACTACGACCTGCGCGTGGCCTCGAAGGCAGCGCGCAAGGAAATCGCGAGAATCGAACCGGTGAACAGAGAGGCGGCGGAGTGAAGCGGATGAACATGCCCGCCGTCTTCTTCCTCACACCAACCGGCTCTGCGCCTTCGCCGCCGCGATGAAGCTCGCGAACAGCGGATGCGGCTCGAACGGCCGCGACTTCAGCTCGGGGTGATACTGCACGCCGATGAACCAGGGGTGGTCGGGGATCTCGACCGTCTCCGGCAGCAGCCCGTCCGGCGACATGCCGGCGAAGACCATGCCCTTGTCCTCCAGCCGCTCGCGATAGGCGATGTTCACCTCGTAGCGGTGGCGGTGGCGCTCGGAGATCTCGGTCGCGCCGTAGATGCCGCGCGATGCGCGAGCCTTCGGCTTCAGGTGCGCCGTGATAGGCGCCGAGCCGCATGGTGCCGCCGAGATCGCCGCCGGCGCGCGCGCTCTCCAGTTCGTTGCCCGCATCCATTCGGTCATCAGGCCGACGACCGGCTCGTCGCACGGGCCGAATTCGGTGGAGTTGGCCTTCTCGATGCCGGCGAGCGAGCGCGCCGCCTCGATCACCGCCATCTGCATGCCGAAGCAGATGCCGAAATACGGCACCTTGCGCTCGCGCGCGAAGCGCGCCGCCAGGATCTTGCCCTCCGCGCCGCGCTGGCCGAAGCCGCCGGGCACGAGAATGCCGTGGACGTGCTCGAGATACGGGCGCGGGATCCTCGCTCTCGAAGATCTCGGATTCGATCCAGTCGAGATTGACCTTCACGCGGTTGGCGATGCCGCCATGCGTCAGCGCCTCGATGAGCGACTTGTAGGCGTCCTTCATGCTCCGTGTACTTGCCGACGACGGCGATGGTGACCTCGCCCTCGGGGTTGTGCGATGCGCTCGCGTCACCGCGTTCCAGCGGCTCAGGTCGGGCTTGGGCGCCGGCTCGATGCCGAAGGCGGCGAGCACCTCGCGGTCGAGCCCCGCCTCGTGATAGGCGCGCGGCACGTCGTAGATCGAGCGCGACGTCGCGCGCCTCGATCACGGCGCTCTCGCGCACGTTGCAGAACAGGCCGAGCTTGCGGCGCTCCTCGCGCGGGATCTGCGCGGTCGGTGCGGCAGAGCAGAATGTCGGGCTGGATGCCGATGGAGCGCAGCTCCTTCACCGAATGCTGCGTCGGCTTGGTCTTCAGCTCGCCGGCGCTCGGGATGTAGGGCAGCAGCGTCAGGTGGACGTAGATGCAGTGTCCGCGCGGCAGATCGTTGCCGAGCTGGCGGATCGCCTCGAAGAACGGCAGGCCCTCGATGTCGCCGACCGTGCCGCCGATCTCGACCAGCACGAAATCGACGTCCTCGTTGCCGTCGAGGACGAACTCCTTGATGGCGTTGGTGACGTGCGGGATCACCTGCACGGTGCGCGCCGAGATAGTCGCCGCGCCGCTCCTTGGCGATGATGTCCTGGTAGATGCGGCCGGTGGTGATGTTGTCGGCCTTGCGCGCCGGACGGCCGGTGAAGCGCTCGTAGTGGCCGAGGTCGAGATCGGTCTCCGCGCCGTCGTCGGTGACGAAGACCTCGCCGTGCTGATACGGGCTCATCGTGCCCGGATCGACGTTGAGATAGGGGTCGAGCTTGCGCAGCCGGACCGTGTAGCCGCGCGCCTGCAGGAGCGCGCCGAGGGCCGCCGACGCCAGACCCTTGCCGAGCGAGGAAACCACGCCGCCGGTGATGAAGACGTACCGCGCCATGGGAACCTACGCCTAACGCCTTTCGAGTCGATTCGGGAACGAAAAAGAGCCGTCCCGCCCATCTGTTCACAGGCGCGTCGCAACGGAACCGCCCGCAAACGAAAAGGGCCGGCGAACCGGCCCCTTGAAGCGTTGAGCCTTGCCCGGCTCAGCGCGGCTGCGGCGGGCGCGCCGGGCGCCGGAGCCGTCGGGGCGCCCTGCTCCTGCCGCTGCAGCTGGTCGAGCAGCGAGCCGCCGGCGCGGCGGGCCTGCGCCCGGCGCGCCCTGGCTGGGTCTGCGGCTGCACCGGTCGAAGATCGGACCTCGGCGCGCGCTGCATGTCGGCGAGCACCGTCAGCACGATGCTGGTGAGGAAGAACAGCGCCGCCGAGGATCGCCGTCGCGCGCGTCAGCGCGTTCGCCTGCCCGCGCCCGGTCATGAAGCCGCGCCGCCGCCGCCGCAGCTGCCGAGCGCGCCGCCCTCGGAGCGCTGCAGCAGATCACGACCGCCACGAGCGCGAGCACGATCGATCAGGTGGATGACGATGAGAACGGTTTCCATGGGAATTCGCCAGAAAGCGCCGCGCACGCGAGGCGGCCGGATCGGCGGCGCGTGATACACGATGCAGGCCCGAAAGCAAAGGGCGGCGCGAAGCCGCGCAGGCTCCGCCTCAGCGATAGGCCGCGGCGATCCCCAGGAAATCCTCCGCGGTCAGGCTCGCGCCGCCGACGAGCGCGCCGTCGACGTCGGGGACGGCCATCAGTTCGGCGGCGTTGGAGGGCTTCACCGAGCCGCCGTAGAGGATGCGCACGCCCGCCCGCCTCCTGCCCCAGCCGCTTGTTCAGCGCCTGCGCGGATGAAGCGCATGCACCTGCGGCCACGTCGGCAGGCGTCGGCGTCAGGCCGGTGCCGATGGCCCAGACCGGCTCATAGGCGATGACCAGGTTCGCCGCGCTGGCGCCCTGCGGCAGCGAGCCGCGCGAGCTGCCCGCCCACCACGTCGAGCGTGCGGCCGGCCTCGCGCTCGGCCTCGGTCTCGCCGACGCAGACGATGGCGATGAGCCCCGCGCGCAGCGCCGCCTCGGCCTTGGCCTGCACGACGGCGTCGCTCTCGCCGTGGTCGGCGCGGCGCTCGGAATGGCCGACGATGACATAGGCAGCCCCGGCATCCGCCAGCATTTCGGCGGAGACGTCGCCGGTGTGGGCGCCGCTGGCCTTGGCGTGGCAATCCTGCCCGCCGATGGCGAGCGCGTGCCCTGGCGACGCTCACCGCACCGGCGCGACGAGCGTGGCCGGCGGGCAGACGAGCAGGTCGATCCTGCCCCGCAGGGCGTCGTCATAGGCCACGGCCATCGCCTCGATCTCGGCGAGCGCGCCTTCAGGCCGTTCATCTTCCAGTTGCCGGCGACGAGCGGGCGGGGTCGGCTGGTCATGCATCCTCCTCAGGGTCCGCGCCCCGTTACCAGAGCCGCCGCGCTATGCAAAGCGACCGGCAGCCGGGTATTGGAGGCGGAATCAGGCGGGGCCAGGCTCCGCAAAGCAGACGGGCGAGTTAAAAATGCTGGAAGGCATGCGCCGGGCCTCGAAAAACTGGCTCGGCAAGATCCTTGTTGGAATCCTGTTTTCGTTTCTGATCCTCAGCTTCGCGATCTGGGGCATCGGCGACATTTTCCGTGGATTCGGCGTCGGCACGGTCGCCAAGGTCGGCGACACCGAGATCACGACGGAATCGTTCCGGCAGGCCTACCAGACGCAGCTTCAGAACTGGCAGCGCGAGGCCCGCCGCGCGATCACCAACGACGAGGCCCGCGCCGCCGGCCTCGACCGGATGGTGCTGCAGCGGTTGATCTCCGAGGCCGCGCTCGACCAGCGCGCCAAGGATCTCGGCCTCGCCATGGCCGATCGCGACATCGCGCAGGCCATCGTCAACGACCCCTCGTTCCTTGGGCCCACGGGGCAGTTCGACCGCCAGCGCTTCAACGACGCGCTGCGCGAGGCCGGCTACGCGAACGAGCAGCGCTTTCTGCTCGAACAGCGCATGAGCTACCTGCGCCGCGAACTGGCGCTGTCGGTTGGCGGCGATCCGCCGATCCCGCGCGTTCTGCTTGAGGCCGCGCACCGCTACGGCGCCGAGACGCGCAGCGTCGAGTACATCACACTTCCCGAGAGCTTCGCCGGAGAGGTTCCCGACCCCTCCGAGGACGCGCTGAAGACCTTCTACGAGCAGCGCCGGCAGGCGTTCCGCGCGCCCGAATACCGCACGATCTCCTATCTCGTCGTGACGCCGGGAACGGTCGCCGATCCCTCGCAGGTTCCCGACGCCGACGCGCGCCAGGCCTACGAGGCGGGCAAGGCCCGCTACAGCACGCCGGAAAAGCGCGACGTCCAGCAGATCGTCTTCCCCACCGAGGACGAGGCGGCAGCCGCCCGCAAGCGCATCGAAGAGGGGCTGACGTTCGAGGCGCTCGCCGCCGAGCGCAATCTGTCGGACGCGGACGTCTCGCTGGGCACGCTCGCGTGGACCGAGTTCGTCGACCCCAACATCGCCCAGGCCGCCTTCGCGACGCCCGAGGGCCAGGTCAGCCAGCCCGTGAAGGGCCAGTTCGGCTTCGCTCTCGTGCGTGTGGCGAAGATCGAGCCGCAGGCCGTGCGGCCGTTCGAGGAGGTCGCCGAGCAGGTCAGGAAGGAACTCGCGCAGCGCCGCGCCGGCGATCAGGTGCGCAACCTGCGCGACAAGATCGAGGACCAGCGCACGTCCGGAAAGACGCTGGCGGAAGCGGCGAAGGCTGTCGGCCTGTCACCGGTCACCGCCGACGTCGACCGCTCGGGCCGCGACCGTTCGGGCGCGCCTGCGCTCGCCACGGCGGAGGCGGAGAGCCTCCTGCGCGCCGTCTTTGCCTCCGACATCGGCGTCGACAACGACGTCGTCACCACGCGCGACGGCGGCTACATCTGGTTCGAGATCGGCTCCATCGATCCCGCCCGCGAACGCACGCTCGACGAAGTGCGCGCGCAGGTCGTGAGCGCATGGCGCAGCGACGAGATCGCGCGCATCCTGCAGGAAAAGGCCGCCGACATGGTCAAGCGGCTGCAGGCCGGCGAGACGTTCGAGGCCGTCGCCAAGAGCGCCGGGCTTGAGCCGCAGTTCGACCAGGAAGTGCGCAGGATCGTCGCCTCCAGGCTTCCCGCGCCCGCCGTGACGCGCGTCTTCTCCGTGCCGGTCGGCTCGGTGGCGTCCGTGGCGTCCGGTTCGGAGCGCATCGTCTTCAAGGTCAACGACGCAATCGTGCCGCCCTTCGATCCCGAAGAGCAGTCCATCAAGGCGCTGGAGCCGCAATTGCGCAACGCGCTGACCGAGGACATCCTCGCCCAGTACATCGCCCGCGTGCAGGACGAACTCGGCGTCTCCATCAACGAGGCGGCGGTGCGGCTGGCCGTGGGCGGCAGCGCCGACGCAAACTGACGCGCCGCGCCAAGCAGTGAGCCCGAGGCAATGAGTCAGACGCAGTACGCGGACTTCGCCCGCGCATTCGAAGCGGGCAAGGCGAGCCTTGTTGCGACGACGCTCGTGGCCGACCTCGAGACGCCTGTTTCCGCGTTCCTGAAGCTCACCGCCGCCCGCAGCGCCAACGTGTTCCTGCTCGAATCCGTCGAAGGCGGCGCGGCGCGCGGCCGCTATTCGATGATCGGGCTCGACCCCGACATCATCTGGCGCGCCACGGGCGACGCGTGCGAGATCAACCGCAATGCGCTCGCCGACGCGAACGCGTTCGAGCCCATGGGCGTGAAGCCGCTCGATGGCCTGCGCGCGCTGATCGCGGAATCGCGCATCGACGCCGACGCCGACACTGCCGCCCATGGCCGCCGGCGTGTTCGGTTATCTGGGCTACGACATGGTGCGGCAGATGGAGCGGCTTCCCGCGCCGAAGCCCGATCCCATCGGCGTGCCCGACGCGGTGATGATCCGCCCCACCCTGATGGTCGTGTTCGATTCCGTGCGCGATGAATTGTCGATCGTCACGCCCGTGCGCCCGCACAAGGGCGCCGACGTTCGCGCCGCCTGGGAGAGCGCGCAGGCGCGGCTCGACGCCATCGTCGCCGTGCTGGAAAGCCCGCTGGCGCACGCCGCGCCGGCCGCCGATCCGCACCTTCTCGCAACGCCCCCGACCTCGAACACGCCGCAGGCGCGCTATCTCGACATGGTCGAGCGCGCGAAGGAATACATCCGCGCCGGCGACATCTTCCAGGTCGTGCTGTCGCAGCGGTTCACGGCGCCTTTCCAGCTGCCGGCGTTCTCGCTGTTCCGCGCGCTGCGGCGCGTGAACCCCTCGCCGTTCCTGTGCTATCTCGATTTCGGCGGCTTCCAGATCGTCTGCTCGAGCCCGGAAATCCTCGTGCGCGTGCGCGACGGCAAGGTGACGATCCGCCCCATCGCCGGCACGCGCCGGCGCGGCAAGACGCCGGCCGAGGACCAGGCGCTCGCCGACGAGCTGCTCGCCGATCCCAAGGAGCGCGCCGAACATCTCATGCTCCTCGATCTCGGCCGCAACGATGTGGGCCGCGTCGCGCAGATCGGCAGCGTCGAGGTCACCGGACAATTCTTCGTCGAGCGCTACAGCCACGTGATGCACATCGTGTCGAACGTGGAAGGCAGGCTCGATCCCGCACATGATGTGATCGACGCGCTGTGCGCGGGCTTTCCCGCGGGCACGGTCTCCGGCGCGCCGAAGGTGCGCGCCATGGAGATCATCGACGAACTGGAAGTCGACAAGCGCGGCATCTACGCCGGCTGCATCGGCTATTTCGGCGCCTCGGGCGAGATGGACACCTGCATCGTGCTGCGCACCGCCGTCATCAAGGACGGGCAGATGCACGCGCAGGCGGGCGCCGGCGTCGTCTACGATTCCGTGCCCGAGAACGAGCAGCCGCGAGTGCGTCAACAAGGCCGCCGCACTGTTCAAGGCGGCGGAGGAAGCGGTGCGCTTCGCCACCAGCGCGCGGCGCGGGCAATAGCGCTCAGGCCTTCGCGCGATCGTCCTCCCGGAACGGCTGCGTCAGCATCCTGTCGAGCCGCAATTCATGCGGGTCGCGGAAGATCGGCAGGCCGATGCTCATGCCTTCGTGGCCCAGTTTCGGCTGCGCGTTGTAAAGGCCCGCCAGCCTGTCCCAGATCGACAGGTTGAAGCCGAAGTTCGAGTGCGTCTCGCGCGGATCGACCGAATGATGCACGCGATGCATGTCCGGCGTCACGATCACCTGCCGCACGATTGCGTCGACTCGCCCGGGCATCTTCACGTTCGAATGGTTGAACATCGAGGTGGCGTTGAGCAGCACCTCGAAGATCAGCACCGCGATGGCCGGAGCGCCGAGGATCGCGATGACGGCGAACTTGATCAGCATCGACAGGAAGATTTCGACGGGATGAAACCGCAGGCCCGTGGTTACGTCGATGTCGAGGTCTGCATGGTGCATCCGATGCAGCCGCCACAGGACCGGGACGCGATGGAACGCCACGTGCTGCGCCCAGATCGCCGCATCCAGCGCCACGATGCAGACGAGCGCCCACAGCCATGCGGGGAACGCCTCGCCCGCGCCCAGCAGCGGCCCCAGCCCCCAGCCCTGCCGGGCCGCATAGAGCGCGAAGCCGACGCCCGCGAGCGGAAACAGCAGCCGCAGCATCGCCGTGTTGACGACGACCAGCCCCAGGTTCGAGAACCACCGCAGCCCCTTGGGCGCGCGCAGCGCCCGGCGCGGACGCGCCGATCTCCCATGCCGCCATGACGGCGAGCACGCCGAGGAAGCTCGACAGGCGTATCACCGGTTCGCTGAGCCATTCCATGGGTCCAGCCTTGCCTCAGGCCGCAGCGCGGCGCAATGCGGCGCTTTGGACAGCCCGCGTGGCGGCGCCTTGACGCGAGGCGCCCCGGGGCCGAAAAGGACGCCCAAGGAGAAGGCGCATGACCGCGGTCACGCTCATCGACAATTACGACTCGTTCACCTGGAACCTGGTGCATTATCTGGGCTCGCAGGGGGCGGATGTCACCGTGCGCCGCAACGACGAGGTCACCGTCGGCGACGTCATGGACGCGCGCCCGGACGCCATCGTCCTCTCCCCCGGCCCCTGCACGCCCCATGAGGCGGGCATTTGCCTCGACCTGATCGCCGCGGCCGCCCCGCGCATCCCCATGTTCGGCGTGTGCCTCGGCCACCAGGCCATGGGCGAGGCGTTCGGCGGGCGAGGTCATCCGCGCGCCGCTGCCGGTCCACGGCAAGCTCGCGACGATCCAGCACCGCGGGACGAGCGTGTTCCGGGGCGTCAACGGCCCCTTCGAGGCCACCCGCTATCATTCGCTCGTCGTGCGCCGGGACAATCTGCCCGCCGACGTCGAAGTGACGGCGGAAGCAGACGGGCTGATCATGGGCCTTGCCGCACCGGCGCTATCCTTCGCACGGCGTGCAATTCCATCCCGAGAGCATCCTCTCGCAGCACGGCCATCGCATCATCTCGAACTTTCTCGACATCGCGCGCGAGTGGAACGCGGCGCAACGCGCAGGCGCGCTCGCCACGCAAGACTGACGCACATCTATCCGGGGATTGCATGGACGCGTTCAAGCCGGTCATCGCCAAAGTGGCCAACAACGAAAGCCTGGGCAGGGCGGAGGCGGAAGCCGCCTTCGACGCGCTGCTGTCGGGCGACGTGACGCCCGCGCAGATGGGCGGCTTCCTGATGGCGCTGCGCGTGCGCGGCGAAACCGTGGACGAGATCACCGGCGCGGTGTCGGCCATGCGCGCCAAGATGCTGCGCGTCAACGCGCCCGCCGGTGCGGTCGACATCGTGGGGACTGGCGGCGACAACGCCGGCTCGTGGAACGTCTCGACGCTCGCCTGCATCCTCGTGGCCGCCTGCGGCGCGCCCGTCGCCAAGCACGGCAACCGCGCCGCCTCCTCGAAATCCGGCGCCAGCGACATTCTCACCGCGCTCGGCGTGACCATCGGCCTTCAGCCGCCCGCCATCGAGGCCTGCATCCGCGAGGCCAACATCGGCTTCATGATGGCGCCGACCCACCACGCCGCCACCCGCCACGTGGCGCCGGTGCGCGTCGAGCTGGGCACCCGCACGATCTTCAACATCCTGGGGCCGCTCTCCAACCCCGCCTCCGTGAAGCGGCAGGTCGTGGGCGTGTTCTCGCCCCATCTGCAGCGCCCGATGGCTCAGACCCTGCGCAACCTGGGCTCGGAGACCGTCTGGGTCGTCCACGGCTGCGACGGGCTCGACGAGATCACGACGACCGGCCCGACCAAGGTCGTGGCGCTCGCGAACGGCGACATCAGCGAGTTCGACGTGACGCCGGAGGACGCCGGAATTGCGCGCGCGCGGCCCGAGGACCTGCGCGGCGGCGACCCCGCGCACAACGCGCAGGAATTGCGCAACGTGCTCGACGGCGAAGCCCGGCGCCTACCGCGACATCGCGCTGATCAATGCGGCCGCCGCGCTCGTCGTTGCGGGCCGCGCCGCAAATCTGCGCGAGGGCGCGCAAATGGCCGCGGATGCGATAGCATCGGGCAAGGCGAAGGCCACACTGGCAAAGCTGGTCGAAGTTTCAGGCAGGACGTGAGGGAGCATTCTTAGATGGCCGACATCCTGCACAAGATCGAAGTCTACAAGCGGCGCGAGATCGCCGAGGCGAAAGTGCGGATGCCGCTTCACGCGCTGGAGCGCGCCATCGAGAAGCAGGCGCCGCCGCGCGGCTTCGCGCACGCCATCGAGACGAAGCTCGACGAAGGCTCGTTCGCGCTGATCGCCGAGATCAAGAAGGCGAGCCCCTCAAAGGGCCTGATCCGCGCCGACTTCGATCCGCCCGCGCTCGCGCAAGGCCTACGAGAAGGGCGGCGCCGCCGCGCTCTCGGTGCTCACCGACGGGCCCTCGTTCCAGGGCGCGCCCGAATTCCTCGACGCCGCGCGCGACGCCACGCGCCTGCCCGCCCTGCGCAAGGACTTCCTCTACGACCCCTATCAGGTCTACGAGGCGCGCGCCTGGGGCGCCGATTGCATCCTCATCATCATGGCCGCCGTCGACGACGACACGGCGAAGCTGCTCAACAAGGCCGCGCACGACCTGCGCATGGACGTGCTCGCGGAAGTGCACAACGAGGAAGAACTGCAGCGCGCGCTGCTCGCTCGAAACCAGGCTCGTGGGAATCAACAACCGCGACCTCCACACGTTCGAGACCTCGCTCGAAGTGAGCGAGAGGCTGGCGCCGAAAATACCCGGCAGGCATGTCGTAGTGGGCGAAAGCGGCATCTCGACTCATGAGGATTGCGTGCGGCTCGCGCGCGCGGGCGTGCGCGCCTTCCTCGTCGGCGAAAGCCTCATGCGGCAGAAGGACGTCGCGAGCGCCACGCACGACCTGCTGCACGGCGTTCCGGTGCAGAGCAAGTGACGGACAGGCGATGAGCAAGCTCACGCACATCGGCGACAGCGGCGAAGCGCACATGGTCGACGTGTCGCGCCAAGGACGCGACGCAGCGCATCGCGGTCGCGGAAGGTCGCGTGGTGATGAAGCCCGAAACCCTCGGCGCTCATCATCGCGGGCGACGCCAAGAAGGGCGATGTGCTCGGCACGGCGCGCATCGCCGGCATCATGGCGGCCAAGCGCACGCACGATCTCATTCCGCTGTGCCATCCGCTGGCGCTCTCGCAGGTGATCGTCGACCTCGAGACGGACGACGCCCTGCCCGGCGTGCGCGTGCGCGCCACGGCGAAAGTCACCGGCCAGACCGGCGTCGAGATGGAGGCGCTCACCGCCGTCTCCGTCGCGTGCCTGACGATCTACGACATGGTGAAGGCCGTCGATCGCTTCATGACCATCGAGGGCATCGGCATGGTCGAGAAGGCGCGGCGGCAAGTCCGGCGACTGGAAGCGGGAAGACTGATGGCACAGGACAGCCCGCGCGCCCCGTTGCTCCCCGTGGCGGACGCGCTGGCGCGTATTCTCGAAACCGCGCGCGAACCGCTCGGAGCGGAGACCGTCGCCCTGCCCGACGCGCTGGGACGCAGGCTCGCGGCGGACCTTGCGGCCAAGCGCACCCAGCCGCCCTGCGCCGTCTCCGCCATGGACGGATACGCAGTGCGCGCGGCCGACATCGCCAATGTTCCCGCGCGCCTGCAGGTCGTCGGGCGTCAGCGCCGCGGGGCGCGGCTTTGCGGGGCCCGTCGGCCCGGGACAGGCCGCGCGCATCTTCACCGGCGCGCCCGTGCCCGCGGGCGCCGACACGATCCTCATCCAGGAAGACGCGAAGGCGGAAGACGGCCATGTCACCGCGCTCGCCAGCGAACCGCTGGGCCGCTACGTGCGCCGCGCCGGCCTTGATTTCGCGGCCGGCGACGTCCTCCTGAAGGCTGGCCGCCGCATCGGCCCGGCCGAACTCGCGCTGGCCGCCGCCATGAACCATGCGAGCCTTCCGGTGGCGCGCCGGCCCCGCGTCGCCATCCTTGCGACAGGCGACGAACTCGTCTCCCCCGGCGCCGAGCCCGGCCCCGACCAGATCGTCGCATCCAACAATTTCGCCGTCGGCGCCTATGCGCGGCAGGCCGGCGCGGACGTTCTCGACCTCGGCATCGCGGGCGACGATTTCCCCGCGCTCGAAGCCGCCATTCGCCGCGCACGCGATGCGAAGGCCGACGTCCTCGTGACGCTCGGCGGCGCGTCGGTGGGCGACCACGACCTCGTGCAGACCGCCCTCACCCGCGAAGGCATGGAGCTCGGCTTCTGGCGCATCGCCATGCGGCCGGGCAAGCCGTTCATGCACGGGCGCATCGGCGACATGCGCATCCTTGGCCTGCCCGGCAATCCCGTGTCCGCCATCGTCTGCGCGGTGCTGTTCCTCGCGCCGCTCGTGCGGGCGCTGTCGGGCGACAGCGACGCGGGCGCCGACGCGACCCGCCCCGCGATCCTCGGCGCGGATTTGCCCGAGAACGACCAGCGGCAGGATTACCTGCGCGCGACGCTTTCGGGGCTCGAGGACGGCAAGCCGGTCGTCACCGCCTTCACGCGTCAGGATTCGTCCATGCTGGGCGTCCTCGCGCAGGCTCACGCGCTGATCGTGCGCCCGCCCCATGCCCCAGCCGCGAAGGCCGGCGAGCCCTGCCGTTACATTCCGCTTTAGACGGAAACGGCAGGCCCAACGGCAAGGCTTGATCTTGCGCCCGGGCCCGGTCACGATGGGCGCCTAACAAATCAGAGACCGAGGGAGGTTCGAGGCCATGCGCGCCTGGTATTTTACGGAAATGCCCTATCCGCACCTGCCGCCGCTGGACACTATTCCCAGCATGCGCGTGAATTTGCCCAGCAAGCACTTCGATCCCAAGATCGGCGCCGACCTCTACAACCGCTATCTCGACGAGCACATGATCGCCGACGAGGCGGGCCTCGACCTGATGGTCAACGAGCATCATCAGACCGCCACCTGCATCGACACCTGCGCGCCGCTGTCCCTCGCGATCCTCGCGCGCCAGACGAAGAACGCGCAGCTCTGCATCCTCGGCAATCCCATCGCCAACCGGCAGGACCCCATCCGCATCGCCGAAGAGATGGCGATGATCGACTGCATCTCGCGCGGCCGCCTGCACGCAGGCTTCGTGCGAGGCGTGCCGTATGAAACCTTCGCCTCCAACGCCAATCCGACAGAGACGCTGGACCGCCTGTGGGAAGGCGTCGACCTGTGCGTCAAGGCGTGGACCACAACCGACGGCCCGTTCAACTTCGAGGGGCGCTTCACCCACAAGCGCGCCATCAACATCTGGCCGCGCCCCTACCAGACGCCACATCCGCCCGTGTGGGTGACGGGGTCGAGCGACGTCGAATCGGTGAAGAAGGCCGCCTCGAAGGGCTATGTCTTCGCCACCTTCCTGCAGACCTATGACAAGGTCCGCATGCTGTTCGACGCCTATCGCGGCGCCTTCAAGGACAACGGCCAGCCCGGCGGCGGCGGCCTCGCGTTCATGCCGCTGCTCTACGTCGCCGACAACGAGGCCGACGCGGAAGCGGGCGCGCGCGAGCTGACCTGGTACCTGAAGGCGAAGGTCGAACCGCAGTTCCGCAATCCGCCGGGCTACGTGCCGATTGCGGCCAACGTCGTGGGCCTGCGCGGCGCCGACGTTCGCTCCCGCACCAACGACGCGCTGCGCCAGGTGACGCTGGAAGAACAGCGCGAACTGGGCGTCGTCATGTACGGCACGCCCGATCAGGTCGTCGAGCAGATCAAGACCGAATACGAGCGCGTCGGCGGGTTCGACCACCTGCTGATGATGATGCAGGCCGGCTTCCTCGATCACAAGCGCACGGTGAGCAACATCAAGCTGTTCGCGAAGGAAGTGTATCCGCAGATCAAGGATCTGCCGGGCATGAAGGCCAGCGCCGCGCGCTTCGCCGCCGAATAATCCTTCGGCGCGCTTAAATCACAAGCAATAAAAAACGGCGGCCACACGGGCCGCCGTTTCGTTTGCAGCCTGCGGCGCAGCGCTTATTGCGGCTCGATGCCGGCGGCCTTGATGATCGGGCCCATGCGCTCGATCTCGGCCAGCAAACGCTTGTCGGCCTGCGGGCCGGTATCGTGATTGGGAATGGCGCCCACCGAACTCGAGGAACTTCGCGGTCTCCTCGGTCTTCGTGATCTGCTGCAGCCAGCCTTCCATCTTCCGCACGATCACGTCCGGCGTGCCCTTGGGGAAATAGACGCCCCACCACGGCGCGAAGTCGTAGCCCTTGAGGCCCGCTTCCGCCATCGTCGGAACGCCGGGGAACGAGGGGCTGCGCTGCGCCGTCGTCACCGCGAGCGCGCGCAGGCGCCCGGCGCGGATCTGGCCGGCGGCAAACGTGCCGTCCATGATCATGTAGTCGAGCGTGCCGTTGGTGACGTCGGGCATCGCGTCGGGGGCCGTGCGATAGCCCACGTTCACGCCCTGCGTGCCGGTCATCGTCTTGAACAATTCCGTCGCCATGATCGCGGTCTGGTTCGTCGTGCCGTAGCGAACCTGCGCCTTGCCCTTCACGTTCGCAACCAGATCGGCCACGGTCTTGAACGGCGACTCGGGCCGCACGACCAGCACGAACACGATCTGCGCGAACGTGCCCGCGGCGACGAAATCCTTCACGGCGTCGAAGGCCGGCTCCTTGAACAGGAACGGATTGGCCGCCGTGTTCGAAGAGGCGATGAACAGGATGTTGTAGCCGTCCGGACGCGAGTTCTTGACGAGGCTCGCGGCGATGTTGCTGTTGGCGCCCGGGCGGTTCTGGACGATCACCGGCGTGCCGGAGATTTCGGAGATCTTGTTGGTGAAGTAGCGGCCGAGAATGTCGGCGCCGCTGCCGGCCGGAAAGCCGATGAAGATGTTCATCGGACGCGCCGGCCAGTCGGCCTGCGCCATTGCCGGAATCCCCGTGAGCGTCAAAGCCGCGGCGCCTGCGCCGATGCCGCCGAGAACCTGTCTGCGATCCATGCTGTCCCCTCCTTCGCCCTCATGGGGCCATTGTAGGGGAACCGTTCTAGCAGGGCGTCGGGCGCCCGCAAGCGGGTTTGTACGCGAGGGGCGGCATCGGCGCGGGCGCGGGCGCGGGGACGGACAGCGCGGCGCGCCAGCCGCGATGCTGACCCGGCGGGTGCGCTCCGCGCTTCCGGTTGGCCTCTGTGGCGCCCGGGCAACACAAGCAAACGGGCGGCAATCAGGGACAACCGCCGGCGCGCGAAAGAACTGGTGAAAACATCAGGTGCATTCTGCTTGGCGGGGCTGCTGCGCGATAAGGACAACACCTCCAGAACGTGCGTGTTAACGATGTAGATACATCAATGAAGGGCTCTGAAAACACTATTCTGGCCGCCTGACCCGCATCTCTACATTGGCAGGCAGAGAATATGATCCTCATCAGCCTGCAGGCCTTCCGCGCCCTCAAGGACGCCGAGGCTCGCCGGGCGAACACGGACGGCGCCGCCGCAGCTCGCGCGGCGAGCTGACGGGCGCCGGACGCCCCGGACGGCGTCCCAGGCATCCTCATTGAGAAATAGCCCGCGCGCACCGACGCGCGGTCGCACGCCCGCGCGTGCGGCCTGCCGTGCGGCTCGAGGCGACGAGCCCGCGAGCGCCGACGGCCCCCCGCGCCCCTCGATCGGAGCACCCCAGGTCCGCCCACACCAAGAGCGTGTTGCGGAACGCAGCGGGAACATATACAGTTCGTTCATGGTTTGTTTAGCCGATTCGGTGCAGGATCAAGCTGTCGGGGCCGCGCGTCGCCCGGCGGGAGTGGGGCGCGTCGGCCGGGCTGGCGCCCGCAAGCGCGTCTGCGGAAGGCGCATCAGGAAGGATAGCCGTCCATGCTGACGAAGAAGCAGAGCGAGTTGCTGCGGTTCATCAACGAGCGCCTGAAGGAAACCGGCGTGCCGCCCTCCTTCGACGAAATGAAGGACGCGCTCGACCTGCGCTCGAAGTCGGGCATCCACCGGCTCATCATGGCGCTGGAGGAACGCGGCTTCATCCGCCGCCTGCCCAACCGCGCCCGCGCGCTGGAAGTGCTGCGCCTGCCCGAATCCTCGACCCCCTCGTCCCCGCCCCGCGGCGGCCGCTTCCCACGTGATCGAGGGCAATCTGGGCCGCGTTCGCCCGCCAGTCGCCGGCGACGACAACGCGAACGGCATCGCCGTGCCTGTCATGGGCCGCATCGCGGCGGGCACGCCGATCTCCGCGATCCAGTCGCGCAGCCACACCATCACCCTGCCCCCGGACATGCTGGCGGCGGGCGACCATTTCGCGCTCGAAGTGCGCGGCGACTCGATGATCGAGGCCGGCATATTCGAGGACGACACGGTCATCATCCGCAAGCAGGACACGGCCGAGACCGGCGACATCGTCGTGGCGCTGATCGACGACGAGGAGGCGACCCTCAAGCGGCTGCGCAAGCGCGGCGCCTCGATCGCGCTGGAAGCCGCCAATCCCGCCTACGAGACCCGCATCTTCGGGCCCGACCGCGTGCGCATCCAGGGCAAGCTCGTGAGCCTGCTGCGCCGCTACTGAGGTTTTGACCGGCGCCGCGCCAGACCGGCGCGCCGCCGTCCCCCCAATTCTTTCAACGCGCCATGTGCGCGACTGGCACATATCCTGCGAACTCCCGTGCGCGCCCTGCGGGGCATAAGCGCCAATGGAGAGCGAGATGAACGCCAAAGCTCCTTTCGACGTGGTCGAGACCACGATCGCCGACATTCACGCCGCCTATCTCTCCGGCGCCCTCACCGTCCGGCAACTGGTCGAAACCTATCTCGCCCGCATCGAGGCCTACGACCGCTCGGGCCCGAAGATCAATTCGATCATCTCGACCAACCCGCACGCGCTCGAAGAAGCCGACGCCCTGGACGCCGCCTTCCGCAAGGGCGGGCTGACCGGCCCGCTGCATGGCGTGCCGCTGGTCATGAAGGACCAGGGCGACGTGAAGGGCATGCCCACCACCATGGGCTCCGTGCTCTTCAAGGATCACGATCCCGGCGTCGACAGTTTCGCCGCCGCGCGGCTGCGCGCCGCGGGCGCGATCTTCATCGGCAAGACCACCCTTGGCGAACTGGGCGCGGGCGACACCCACGGTTCGCTCTTCGGCTCGACGCGCAACGTCTACGATCTCGAACGCACGGCGGGCGGCTCGTCGGGCGGCTCCGGCGCGGCGGTGTCGGCGAACCTGTGCGCCGTCGCCATCGGCCAGGAGGGCTACGCCTCGATCCGCCGTCCCTCGACGTGGAACGGCGTCGTCGGCATGCGGCCCACGGCAGGCCTCGTCAGCCGATCCGGCGTCTACGGCGGCTGGCCCTCGATCTTCGGCTCGCTGGGTCCGATGTCGCGCACCGTCACCGACCTTGCAAAGGTGCTCGACTGCATGGTCGCCTACGATTCCGCCGATCCGGTCACCGCCTTCGGCGTCGGCAAGGCGCCGGAGAGCTACAGCGCCGGCCTCAAGGCCGATGCGCTGAAAGGCGCGCGCATCGGCGTCCTGCGCGAGAGCTTCGGCCACAAGTCCGAGCCCGGAACGGACGATTTCGCCAAGGTGCAGGAGGTCTTCGACGCCGCCATCGCCGATATCGCGGCGGCGGGCGCGACGCTCGTCGACCCGATCGAAATCCCGGATCTCAAGGCGCTGCTCGCCACGCGCGCGCGCTCGGACGAGGACGATCTTGAATCGTTTCGCACCTACGTCGCCAACAGCCCCGGCGCGCCTTTCGCCAGCAAGATCGAGGCGATGCAGTCGCCGCTCTACGAGCAGATCTCGCGCGGCGCGAAGGAGCGCTGGAAAATCAGCAACACGGCGGAGCAGCATTACGCGTATCTGCGCGCCCGCGAGACGCTGATGACCAACCTCCTCAAGGTGATGGCCGACAACAAGCTCGACGCCATCGTGCACAAGGCGGTCGAGCACCAGCCGACGCTGATCCGCGATGGCCTCAACCCGCCCTACCGCGACCAGTGGGGCGCGCCGGCCATCAACACGTTCCTCGTGTTCGTGCCCTCGATCGTCGTGCCCGCGGGCTTCACGCGCGACGATCTCCCGGCCGGCGTCACCTTCCTCGGCCGCCCCTACGACGATGCGAAGATGATCGCGCTCGCCTATGCGTTCGAGCAGGCGACGCGAAAGCGCAAGGCCCCCTCGATCGCGCCCTGAGGCGCAGCGGCCATAATGGTTGCTTATCGCCCACTGCCCAACGTGCGGCGGCGGTCGGGCCACATGCGCGTCAGTCGATCCGCTCGGCGCCCATCGGCGCGTCGCGCTCCTCCTCGCCCGGATCGAATTCGGCCGCGCCCGGCGTTGCGGCGGCGCGCGGCGCGCGCGACCAGGGGCGATCCTTGCTCGCCGCTCGCGCGCTCGACACCGTCGCTCCACCAGCCGCGTCGAACGTGACGCGCGTTGCCCCGGCGGCCGCGAAGTGCGCGCCGTCCAGCACCAGCGCGGGGCCCTCGCATGCGCCGCGCGCGGGCAGGCGCGTGACCACCACGAACGCGCGCGCGCAATCCTCCGGCATCGCGCGCCGGTCGAGAACGAGCGCCACGATGCG
The DNA here is from genome assembly GCA_963701405.1 of uncultured Alphaproteobacteria bacterium. Lineage (GTDB taxonomy): Bacteria > Pseudomonadota > Alphaproteobacteria > Rhizobiales > Beijerinckiaceae > Terripilifer. The sequence goes on from CAVPAB010000005.1 coordinate 37,102, forward strand.
CCCGCCGCCCATGTGGCCTATGCAGCCCGACGCATCGCACGCGGCGCCCGGCGGCGCTTCGAGCTTGCGCGGATGGCGCGGGTCGGCGTCCCCCGCCAGCCATTGCGCCAGCGCGAAATAATCGCCGCGCGGGTTGAGCGCATGCAGGCGCCCGTCGGCGCCGCGGAACGCGAGCGCCTGTCCGCGCGCGTCGGCGACGAGGTCGGGCTGGCGCGCCGTGAGCGCAAGGCCGACGCCCGCGACGGCGAACACGAGGCCGAGCCAGCGCAGGCGCGATTGCCAGAGCGTCAGCCACAGAAGTCCGAGAGCCATCGTCAGCAGCGCGCCGGCGCCGAAGGAGGGAACCATCCGCACGGCGCCGGGCAGAGTCCGCAACCCAGGCGGCGACGTCGAGCATGACGCCGACGCCCTGCCCCATGATCCACCACACCGGCGCGTCGAGACCGAACAGGCTGGCGAGCACGCCCAGCACCGCCGAGGGCATGACGAGGAACTCCACGAGCGGCAGCACGAGCGCGTTGCCGATGAGCCCGTAGAGGGCCATGCGGTTGAAATGAAACGCGCCGAACGGATCGGTCGCGAGCGCCGCGACGAGCGTCGTCATGATCATCGCCGAGGCGATCGCAAATCCCTTGTCGAAGAGGCCGGGCGGACGTTCGCGCAGGTCCGCCTTGTCCTGCGCGCCCGGCTTTCGTTCGTAGAGCGCGATCATCGCCGCCACCGCCGCGAACGACATCTGGAACGATGGACCCAGAACGGCGGAAGGCTCGCGCGCCAGCACGATCATCGCCGCGATGGCGAGGTTGCGCATCGAGATCGCCGGCCTGTCGACGAGAATGGCGCCGAGCATGACGACGATCATGATCATCGAGCGCTCGGTCGCCACCTCCGACCCCGAGAAGAGATTGTAGGCGAAGGCGCCGCAGATCGCGAAGGCGGCCGCCCATTTCTTGATGGGCCGCCGCAGCGCGATCGAGGGAAACAGCGCCAGAAAGGCGCGCAGGCTCCACAGGAACAGTCCCGCCGCAAGCATCATGTGCAGGCCCGATATGGAGACGACGTGATAGATGCCTGCGGCGCGCAGGTCCTCGTTCGTCTCTTCGGGAATGAGCCCGCGCTTGCCGGTGACGAGAGCGGCGGCGACGGCGCCCTTCGGTCCGCCGATGGCGCCGGCGATGCGCTCCGTCAGCGTGTTGCGCGCCCTGTCGATCGCTGCGCCCGCGCGCGCCGTGAATGGAACCATGACGGGCGCGACGATCTCCGGCCGCGAGACGAGATTGCCCACGGCGCCGATCTGCCGGAAATAGGCGTCCCGCGCGAAGTCGTAGCCGCCGGGCACGGACGCGGTGGGCGGCGGCGTCAGCCGCATGGTGGCGGCGATGCTCGCGCCGGGTTCGAAGGCCGGCCGGCCGCGCATGTTGACGCGCACGCGCACCGGCGCGTTCTCGGCGGCGAGGCCGTTGATCGAGCCGACCCGCAGCAGGAGCCGCGCGCCCTCGCCGCGCAGGTCGATGGTCTCCACGTAGGCCGTGACGCGCGCGACCGTCTGCCGCTCGAGCACCGGCGCCGCCACGCTCATCGTCCGCACGGCGCCCGCGGCAAAGCCCGCGAACAGGAACGCGCCCGCAAGCGAAGCCCTCATTGTGGCCGCCCGCTCGTTCGCCCGCGCCCGCCATGCGAGCGCGAAAAGCGCGATGCAGGCAAGAAGCGCCGGCCACAACGGCGGCTCCCGCTGCGCCGAAAAGTAGAAGATGGCGCCTGCGCCGAAGAAGACCGGCAGCCACAGGAACGGCCGCCGCGCATGGACTTCGCGCGCCCATTGGCCCGCCAGGAAGTCGCGCGCGCCTGCCCGCCACGCTCCCGCCGGACCGGCGAAGGCCGCGCGGCGCGGCTGCGCCCATGGTGGAATGGCCGCCCTCGACCGGCTCATGAAAACTCGTCCAGAAACGATTACGCGCTCAAATGACGGGATTGGGCGCGCACCGCGCTACCCAAGCCGCGCCCCCGATGCTACACGACCCGCGCCCCGGTGAAACCCTCGCAGGGGCTCGGCGGCGCGGACAGCTTCGGCGGATCGCCGGGACGCCCGCAGCGCGACCCGCCAGCCACAGCACGCACGCACTGATCGAGAGCAACCAATGTCCGACGCCGTCGTCACGCGCTTCGCCCCGTCCCCCACAGGCTTCCTGCACATCGGAGGCGCGCGGACAGCGCTCTTCAACTGGCTCTATGCGCGCCGCTTCGGCGGCAAGATGCTGCTGCGCATCGAGGACACCGACCGCGAACGCTCGACCGACGCCGCCATCGCCGCCATCATCGACGGGCTCGACTGGCTTGGCCTGAAGTGGGACGGCGAGCCGATCTACCAGTTCGCCCGCGCCGGACGGCACGCGCAGGTCGCCCGGCAGATGCTTGACGAGGGCAAGGCCTACAAGTGCTTCGCGACCCAGCAGGAGCTGGAGGAAATGCGCGAGAAGGCCCGCGCCGAAAAGCGCCCGCCGCGCTATGACGGGCGCTGGCGCGACCGCAGCGAAGCGGACGTCGCGGCCGCCGAAGCGTCCGGCCTCAGGTACGTCGTGCGCCTCAAGGCGCCGCAGGACGGCGAGACCATCGTGGACGACCAGGTGCAGGGCCGCGTCGTGTTCCCCAACAAGGATCTCGACGACATCGTGCTGCTGCGCTCCGACGGCACGCCCACCTACATGCTCGCGGTGGTGGTCGACGATCACGACATGGACGTGACGCACGTCGTGCGCGGCGACGATCATCTCACCAACGCGGCGCGCCAGACGCACATCTACCAGGCCATGGGCTGGAAGGCGCCCGTCATGGCGCACATTCCGCTCATCCACGGCGCCGACGGCGCCAAGCTCTCCAAGCGCCACGGCGCGCTCGGCGTCGACGCCTACAGGGCGCTCGGCTACCTGCCCGCCGCGCTGCGCAATTATCTCGTGCGCCTGGGATGGAGCAGCGGCGACAAGGAATTCTTCACCACGCAGGAGATGATCGAGGCCTTCGACCTGCCGCAGATCGGACGCTCGCCGGCGCGCTTCGACTTCGTGAAGCTCGAGAACCTCAACGGCCATTACATGCGCTCGACGCCCGACGCGGAACTGCTCGACGCGCTGATCGCGACCCTGCCCTATCTGCCCGGCGGCGACGAACTCGCCGGCAAACTCGATGACGAGATGAAGCGCAAGCTGCTCGCGGCCATGCCGGGCCTCAAGGAACGCGCCAAGACGCTTGTCGAACTGCTCGACGGCGCGCGGTTCCTGTTCGCGCAGCGGCCGCTGCCGCTGGAGCCGAAGGCCGTCGAGATCCTCGCGCAGGGACGCGCGCATCTGGTCGCCCTCGTGCCGATGCTGGCGGGCCTTGGCGAATGGACCGCCGCCGCCGCCGAGGCGGCCGTGCGCGCCTATTGCGAGACCTCCGGCGCGAAGCTTGGGGCTGTCGCACAGCCCCTGCGCGCGGCCCTTACCGGACGGGCGACCTCGCCTGGCATCTTCGACGTGCTGGAAACCCTTGGCCGCGACGAAAGTATGGCCCGGCTCGCCGATCAGACCAAGGGCTGACCAACCGCCGCTTTTAGAGGCTTCCGGCAGCGGTTTCCGCCCTCGGCGGCGCTGCGGGCGGCGCGCTGGCGCGCATGCTCTGGTGAAAGTGTGGGCGGCGGCCGGCCGGCGGCGCGAAAGCGGCGGCCGGGGCAGGCTTGAACCGCCGCTTGTGATCAGATAGCAAACCGGAACGTCCCGGCCCCTGGCTCGACGCGCAAGCGCACCGGCCAGGAGAGCCCGCCCGGCAAGCCCGCCAAGAACGAAGGCAAGTATGTCATGACGAAGACAGCGAACATCACGATCGACGGCAAGACGATTGATCTACCCGTCAAGAGCGGCACGATCGGCCCGGACGTCATCGACATCGGCAAGCTCTACGGCCAGACCGGCGCCTTCACCTACGATCCGGGCTTCATGTCGACCGCAAGCTGCAAGTCGGCCATCACCTACATCGACGGCGACGCCGGCGTTCTTCTCTATCGCGGCTACCCGATCGAACAGCTCGCCGAACACGGCGACTTCCTCGAGACCTGCTACCTGCTGCTCGAAGGCGACCTGCCGAACGCGACGCAGAAGGCGGACTTCGACTACCGCATCACGCGCCACACGATGGTGCACGAGCAGATGGCCCGCTTCTACCAGGGCTTCCGCCGCGACGCGCATCCGATGGCGGTCATGGTGGGCTGCGTCGGCGCCATGGCGGCGTTCTATCACGACTCGACCGACATCAACGATCCCTACCAGCGCATGGTCGCCTCCATGCGCATGATCGCGAAGATGCCGACGCTCGCGGCGATGGCCTACAAGTACAACATCGGCCAGCCCTTCGTGTATCCCAAGAACGACCTCGACTACACGTCGAACTTCCTGCGCATGTGCTACGCGGTGCCGTGCGAGGACTACAAGGTCAACCCGATCATCTCGCGCGCGCTCGACCGCATCTTCATCCTGCACGCCGACCACGAGCAGAACGCGTCGACCTCGACGGTGCGCCTGGCCGGCTCGTCGGGCGCGAACCCGTTCGCATGCATCGCCGCCGGCATCGCGTGCCTGTGGGGCCCCGCGCACGGCGGCGCCAACGAGGCGGCGCTCGCCATGCTCGCCGAAATCGGCGACGTGAAGAACATCCCCTCCTTCATCAGCCGCGTGAAGGACAAGAAGGACCACACGCGCCTGATGGGCTTCGGCCACCGCGTGTACAAGAACTACGATCCGCGCGCGAAGCTGATGCAGAAGACCTGCCATCAGGTTCTCTCCGAGCTCGGCGTCAAGGACGACCCGATGCTGGAAGTCGCGATGGAGCTGGAGCGCATCGCGCTGTCCGACGAATACTTCATCGAGCGCAAGCTCTATCCGAACGTCGACTTCTATTCGGGCATCACGCTGAAGGCGATGGGCTTCCCGGTGTCGATGTTCACCGTGCTGTTCGCCGTTGCGCGCACCGTCGGCTGGATCTCCCAGTGGAAGGAAATGATCCAGGATCCGTCCTACAAGATCGGCCGTCCGCGCCAGCTCTACACGGGCGAGCCGACGCGCGAATACGTGCCGGTCGGCAAGCGCGCGTAACGCATCAAGCGATCATGGAAACGCGAAAGGCCGCCTTCGGGCGGCCTTTTCTGTTTTCAGGCCGTGCGCGCGGCCGTGTCGATCACGATGCGCGCCGCGCGCGCGCTGGGGCTCTCGCCTTGCGGCGGGGCCATGATCGCGTCGAGCCGCACGAGCGCGGCAAGCTGCGCGTCGCGCTCCGGCCCGCCTGCGATGAGCGGCGCGAGCGCCTCGGCGAGCGCATCCGCATCGCATTTCTCCTGCAGGATTTCGGGGATCTCGTTCTTGCCCAGGATCAGGTTCGGCAACACGATCGAGGGCACGCTGACGACAAAGCGCAGCAACGTCTCGATGGGCGAAATCTTGTAGGCGACCACCATGGGAACCTGCGCCAGCGCGAGTTCCAAAGTCACCGTGCCGGACGCCGCCAGCGCCGCCCGCGCGCGCCTGAACGCTTCATACTTCGCCGCCTCGCCCAGCACGATGCGCGGCTTGTGCGGCCAGTTCGCCGTCTTCTCGCGGATCAGCGTCTCGAGATGCGCGACGGCGGGCAGCACCACGTCGAGCGGCCCGCAGCGGTCGATCACGCGCGCGACCGCGCCGCCGAAATCGTCCGACAGCCGCTCGATCTCGCTGCGCCGCGAACCGGGCAGCACAAGCAGCGTAGCGCCCTGCGCCTGCTCGCGCGCCGCTGCTTCGTCGGCGCCGGGGCGCAGGTCCGCCAGCCTCTCGACGAGCGGATGGCCGACATAGGTGCAGGGCGGGCCCCCCAGACGCTCGTGCGCGGCGGGCTCGAACGGCAGCAGCGCGAGCAGATGATCGACATAGGCGCGCATCTTCGCCGCGCGCCCGGGCCGCCACGCCCACACCGTGGGGCTGACGTAATCGACCACCGGCAGATGCGGCAGCCGCGCGCGCACGCGCTTTGCGATGCGATGGGTGAGGTCGGGCGAGTCGATGATGACGAGAACGTCGGGCGGCGCGGCGATGATCGCGTCCGCGGTCTCGCGGATGCGCGCGAGCAAGTGCGGCAGGCGCTTGATCACCGGCAGGAAACCCATGACGGCGACGTCGGACATCGGAAACAGGCTCTGCAGGCCTTCCGCCTCCATCGCCTTGCCGCCGACGCCGCGAAAGGCGACGTTGCCGCCGGTCGCCTGTCGCAGCGCCCGCATCAGCTTGTAGCCGAGCTGGTCGCCGGACTCCTCTCCCGCGACCACGAACACATCGAGCGGGCGGCCGTCGAGCCGCTCCGGCCCCTCGCTCACGCCCGCGAGTCCGCCACCACCACGGGCGTGCAGATGGCGCGCTCGCCGCCGTCGCGGATGAAGTCGAGGATTTCGTGCACCTGCGGATGATCGCTGAACTCGGCGGCGACGTCCTCGACGCGCTCCTTCAGCGTGCCTTCCTGCGCGAAGAGCAGCCGGTAGGCGCGGCGCAGGTCATGGATCGCCTCGCGCGAGAAGCCGCGCCGGCGCAGGCCCACGAGGTTGAGCCCGGCCAGATGCGCGCGGTTGCCCATGGCGAGCCCGTAGGGAATGAGATCGTTCTCGAGCCCGCTCAGGCCGCCGACGAACGCGTGCGAGCCGACGCGCGCGAACTGGATCACCGCCGCGCCGCCGCCGAAGATCACGTAATCGCCGACGCTCACGTGGCCGGCGAGCATCACGTTGTTCGACAGGATGACGTGGTTGCCGACCTTGCAATCGTGGCCGATGTGCGAATTGGCGAGGAAGGTGCAATGGTCGCCGACGCTGGTCGTCATGCGCCCGCCTTCCGTGCCGGGATTCATCGTCACGCCTTCGCGGATGAGGCAATCGGCGCCGATCGCGAGCGTCGACGGCTCGCCCTTGTACTTGAGATCCTGCGGCTGGTGGCCGATGGACGCGAACGGAAAGATGCGCGTGCGCGCGCCGATGCTCGTGCGCCCGTGGACGACGACGTGCGAGACGAGCTCGGCGCCCTCGCCCAGGACGACATCCGGCCCGACATGGCAGAACGGGCCGATGCGAACGCCGGCTGCAAGGCGCGCGCCGTCCTCGACGATGGATGAAGCGTGGATGAGAGCGTCCGTCATGATGCGGCGCCCGACGCCTTGCCATCGACAAGCATGGCGCTCAGTTCCGCCTCGCACACAAGCTTTCCGTCCACCTTCGCCTCGCCGCGATACCACCACATGTTGCGGCGCCGGTTGAGGCGCGTCATGTGGAACTCGACACGGTCTCCGGGCACCACGGGCTTGCGGAATTTCACCTTGTCGATCGTCATGAAGTACACGACGCTCGGCCGGCGCGAGCGCGACGCGTGCACCGCGAGCGCGCCCGCCGTCTGCGCCATGCCCTCGATGAGCAGCACGCCGGGCATGATCGGCTGGCCGGGAAAATGGCCCATGAACTGCGGCTCGTTGGCCGTCACGTTCTTGATGCCGATGCAGCTCTCGTCGCCCCGGCAGTCAATGATCTTGTCCACGAGGAGGAACGGATAGCGATGCGGCAAGTATTCCAGCAGCTTCTGGATATCGACGCTGTCCAGCGTCTGCTCGGCGTTTTCGTTCATTCGACTTCCCTGCCCCGGCCCGTGCGGGCCGTCCTTGCTTCAAGCTGATTTGTCGGCCTTCGCCTTGGTGATGCGCGTGAGCGTCGCGAGTTCGCGCATGAATTCGCGCATCGGCTTGGCGGGCGTGCCGCCCCATCGTTCGCCCGCCGGCACATCGTTCATGACGCCCGACTGGGCCGCGATCTGCGCGCCCGAGCCCACCTTGAGATGACCCGCAACACCGGCCTGCCCGCCGATGGCGACGAAGTCGTCGATCTCCGTCGAGCCGGAGATGCCCACCTGGGCAACGATGACGCAATGCCGGCCCACGCTCACGTTATGGCCAATCTGCACGAGGTTGTCGATCTTGGTCCCCTCGCCGATCACCGTGTCGCGGTTGGCGCCGCGGTCGATCGTCGTGTTCGCGCCGATCTCGACGTCGTTCTGGATGATCACCCGGCCGAGCTGCGGCACCTTGAGGTGGCCGCCGGGCCCCATGGCGAAGCCGAAACCGTCCTGGCCGATGCGCACGCCCGGATGAAGGTAGACCCGGTCGCCCAGCAGCGCGTGCATCACGGTGGCATTCGCGCCGACCGTGCATTCGCGGCCGATGCACACGTCCGCGCCGATGACCGCGTTCGCGCCGATGAGCGTGCCGGAGCCGATCTCGGCGCGCGGGCCGATCACCGCGCCGGGATCGACCACGACGCCCGCCTCGAGCCGCGCTTCCGGATGGACGAAGGAGCCCGGCGAGACGCCCGTGGAGCCGAACACCGATTGCGGGCGCAGGCCAGCCGGAAACATGCGGCCGGCGACGATGGCGAAGGCGCGATAGGGCTCGGGCGTGATCAGCGGGACGAGCGAAGCTGGCGCCTTGGCGGCGTAGCGCGCCGACATGAGGCAGGCAGTCGCCCGCGTGTGCGCGAGCTGGTCGGAATACTTCGGGTTGTCGAGGAAGACGAGCACGCCGGGGGCGCCCTGATCGAGCGGCGCCAGCTCCTGGATCGTCAGCGACAGGTCCGCGCCCTCGGGCGCCTTCGCCCCGGTCCACTCGACGATGTCGCGCAGGCTGGGCGCCGTCTCCCGCCGAAAGAACACCGGTTCGCTCATCCGTTGACCTCATGAGGACGCGGCGCGCGCCCCATCCTCCCGCAAGCAAAACGCGCCTTCGCATGAAGCGAGGCGCGCTGCAAGACTTCATCCATGAAAGGCTTGGGACAAAAGACGCGGACGCGTCAACCCCGAAGGAAACGGGGCGGGCCGAGGCCCGCCCGCATCAGAAGCTCGTGCCGCCCGAGAAGCGGAAGGCCTGGGTGACGTCGCCGCCAACCTTCCTGCCGTTGCTCCAGTCCGTAACGATTCCGTCGGACTTCGTGAGCGCGAAGGCGTAGTCGAAGCGGATCGGCCCGAGCGGCGAGGCCCACAGGAGGCTCGCGCCGACGGACGAGCGGATCACGCTGTCATCCCAAACGCTGAGCCTGCTGGACTGCGGGTTGTCGATGCTGCCCGGGAAGCAGGGATTGAGCAGCGGGATCCAGGCAGTCGTTGACGTACCCGGCGAAGTCCGTGCGGCCCTTGTAGCCGAACAGCGTGCCGGCGTCGGCGAAGATGGCGCCGCGCAGCCCGATCTCGCGCGGCAGGCCGAAGATCGGGAACTGCACTTCGAGCGTGCCGCCGAAGTAGGTCGTGCCGCCGAGCGACGACGTGTTGTTGTTCGTCTGGCCTCTCGAAACGTCGCGCGGACCGATGCCGCCGGACGCGAAGCCGCGCACGAGGCTCGGGCCGAGGAAGAAGTTGTCGACGATGCGCAGGTCGTTGCCGCCGTAGGCCGCGATCTGGCCGCCCTGGGCGCGCGCCATCAGCGTCACGTTCTCCCAGACGGGATAATAGTACCGCATGTCGACGACGCCGCGGACCCAGTTGGCGTCGCCGCCAAGGCCGGCGACGTCCTGCTTGATTTCGGCGAAGAAGCCGGAGCGTCGGGTTACGCGCGTTGTCCAGCGTGTTGTAGGCGATCGTGCTGCCGACCAGCGAAGTCAGCGACGTGCCCGCGGCTTCCTTGACCGCGAGCGAGGCTTCGCCGTTGGTCATGCAAGTTGCGGTGACCGCCGACTGCGGGATGCTAGCGGCGTGACGCCCGGAATGACGATCGTACAGTCGTTGTAGGGACGCTTGTTGTCGTTCGGGATCTTGATCTCGGTCTGGTAGATCGAGTAGCGCGCGCCCACCGACAACTCGTCCGTCAGCGGCAGGCCGAGGCGGAAGGTCGCGCCGACGTTCGCCGTGTCGTACAGCGAATACGTCGTGTTGTCGTTCTCGCGCCAGAACAGGTCGATGCCGCCGGCCATGCGGTAGCCGAGGAAATAGGGCTCGGTGAACGAGAAGTCGACGCCGTGCGACGCGCTGGCCCAGCGTGGCGGAGACGCGCACGAACTGGCCGCGGCCGAGGAAGTTCGATTCGGAGATCGACACTTCGCCGATGAAGCCGTCCGGCGTCGAGTAGCCGCCCGAGATGCGCGAACGGGCCCGTGGGCTGATCTTCGACGTCGACGTCACGATCACGACGCGGTCGGGCGCGGAGCCCGGCTCGTTCGTGATGCGAACGCGCTTGAAGAAGCCGAGGTTGTTGAGGCGGCGTTCGGCCCGGTCGATGAGGACGTGATTGTAGGCGTCGCCTTCGCCCAGGTCGAACTCGCGGCGGATGACGTAGTCGCGCGTGCGGGTGTTGCCGCGAATGTTGATGCGCTCGACGTAGACGCGCGGGCCTTCCTCGACGACGAAGGACGAGGTCGATCGTCTGCGTGGCCGGATCGCGGTCGCCGCGCGGGCGAACCTGCGCGAAGGCGTAGCCCTTGCGCGCGATCTCGCGTGGTGATGGCTTCGACGCGACTTCTCGACGTCCTCGGCGTTGTAGACGTCGCCCGCCTTCAGGCGGACGGCCGACTGAAGCGTCGCGGAATCGACATCCGGGATGCGCGAATCGACGGCGACGGCGCCGACGCGGTACTGCGAGCGCCCTCCTCGATCGAGATCGTGACGACCCAGCCCTGACGGGCTTCGTCGAAGCGCACGTCGGAGCCGACGACGCGGAAGTCGGCGTAGCCGTTCTTCAGGTAGAAGCGGCGGATCAGCTCGAGGTCGGCGGCGATGCGGTCGGGATCGTAGACGTCGGAATTCTTCAGCCACGACAGGAAGTTCATTTCCGTCGTCTTCATGATGCCGCGCAGCCGGTAGGCCGAATAGGCCTGGTTGCCGACGAACTCGATGGCGCTTGAACGCCCGTCTTGTCGCCTTCGTTCGATCGGTGAAGACGACGTCGATGCGGCCATTCGGAAGATCGACGGTGCGCGACGTCACGTTCGCGGCGCCGCGGCCCGCGCGGCGATAAACGTCCTTGATGCGCTCGACGTCGGCCTGAACGGTCGCGGGATTGAAGGCGCCGCGCGCCTTGGTCTGCACCTCGGCGAGGAGGACCTCGCTCTTGACCTTGCTGTTGCCTTCGAAGGCGACGCGATTGATGACGCTGTTCTCGGTCACCTGGACGATGAGCCGGCTTCCGTCGCGGCGCACGCGCACGTCCGAGAAGAGGCCGGTGGAATAGAGGTCGCGAACGCCCTGGTTGATGCGGGCCTGATCGGTGCCCGCAAAGTAGGAGCGAATCGTCTCAGCGTCGACGCGCTGGCTGCCCTGCACAACGATGGTCTGCGCTGCGACAGGACCCGTGAGGCTGGCGCCGGCCGCCCCGAAGACGACAGCAGCAGCGAGCCGGTTGCGTAAACGACCTTTGAATTGCATAGGCAACCGATCCCCGTATTCCATACACCAGCGGGCTTTCCCCGCCTCCTCGCCCTCAGAAAACGGCGAGATTTCAATCTTAGGCGAACAGGGCGAAAGCGCCGCCCACGTTCAATTTCCAGTCTTCGCTTCTACTCGGTTTACCGAATGCTGCAAATGCTGTTTTAACCGGCAATGGGCTTTTTCGGAACCGCGTGGCGGGCGCGACACGATTCAAGGTAAGCGCGAGGTTAACCGAAGAGCCGCATCAGCTTCGGGCCGACGTGCAGTAGATCGTTGAAAGTTGCGAACAACATCAACGCCATGACAAGCCCAAGCCCGACTCTGAAGCCAAGCTCCTGATTGCGTTCGCTCAGCGGCCGCCCCTTCACCGCCTCGATGGCGTAGAAAAGCAGGTGCCCGCCGTCGAGCATCGGGACCGGCAGCAGGTTGAGCAGCCCGATCGACACCGACAAAACGGCGGCAAGGTGAATCAGGGCTGAAAAACCGACCTTGGCGAACTCGCCCGAGATTTCCGCGATCCGGATCGGGCCGGAGATCTGGTCCGCCGATTCGCGCCCGGAGAAGATGCCCACGATGTAGGACACCGTCCGCTCGACGATGAATCCGGTCTCGCTGAAGCCCATGCCGATCGACTGCGGCAGCGAGAACGTCTCGCGCACCCAGGCGTTCGGACCCACCTGCGGTTCCACGCCGATCAGCCCGACCCGGTGCACGCCGAAGGGGGTGTTGAGGTCGCGGCGGCGGGGCGTCACCTCGATCTTCTCGTCCTTGCTGCCCCGCTGGACCACGAAGGCGAGATTCTGGTCGGCTGACGCCTGGACGATGCGCTGCATCTCGTTCCAGGTCTTGATGGGCCGTCCGTTGATGGACAGGATCATGTCGCCCTGGCGCAGGCCCGCCTGCTCGGCCGGATCGCCCGCGCGGACCTTCTCGATCACCGGGGCCAGCGACGTGCGGCCGCTGATGTAGAGGGCCCCGGCGAAGATCACGATGCCCAGCAGAAAGCTGGCGGCAGGCCCGGCGAAGACGATCGCCGCGCGCTTCCAGACCGGCTGGGCGAAGAAGCTGACCTTGCGCTCCTCGGGGGGCATGTTCTCGGCGCCTTCGGCGACGCCGGCGCTGGCGCCGTTGGGATCGCCATGGAACTTCACGTAACCGCCGAGCGGGATCCAGGCGAGCCGCCAGCGTGTCCCCTTGCGATCGGTGTAGGCGGCGATCTCCGGACCGAAGCCGATGGAGAAGGCGTCGACCTTCACCCCGCACCAGCGGCCCACGAGAAAGTGGCCGAGCTCATGGAAGAAGACCACGATGGTGAGGACGAAGACGAAGGGAGCGAGGTAGCCCAGCAGTCCCCACGCGTGCTCAAGAACTTGCATCTGGATCTCCCGGTCGCGCCCACCTGCGGCACGGCCGCTTGGTTATGAAGAAGTTAGTTTGCACACTCGGCCCGGCAAGCCAAGGACAGCCGCCAATTCCAGTTAAGATCGCCCCGCTCCCGTCACGCGAGGAAGTTCGCGGCCCGCGTTCTGGAGAGCGCGTCCAGCTCCAGCGCGTCGGACACGCTCCCCGGCTCCTGCGCCTCTCCCTCGCGGGCAGACGCCTCGCACACCGCCTCCGCGCACCGCGCGATGTCGCGGAAGCCGCATTCGCCGGCCAGGAAGGCGGCGACGGCCACTTCGTTGGCCGCGTTGAGCACCGTCGGCAGTCCGTTGCCGTGACCCAGCGCGTTCAACGCCACCCGTAGCGCAGGAAAACGGTCGAAATCCGGCCGCTCGAACGTCAGCGTGCCGATCTCGGCGAGGTCGAGCCGGCGCGCCCGTGTTCCGACACGGTCCGGAAAGCCCAGGCAATGGGCGATCGGCACGCGCATGTCCGGCTGGGCGAGGCCAGCCGTCACCGCGCCGTCGGCGAAGGTCACCAGCCCGTGAACGATGGATTGCGGGTGGACGAGGACGTCGAGGCGTCCGGCCTCGATGCCAAAAATGTAATGCGCCTCAATGAGTTCGAGGCCTTTGTTCATCAAACTTGCCGAGTCGATGGTGATCTTTGGGCCCATCGACCAGTTGGGGTGAGCCAGCGCCTGCGCGGGCGTCGCGGCGTCGATCGCCTCGCGCGTCCACGTGCGGAACGGGCCCCCCGAAGCCGTCAGGATCATCCGCTCGACGGTTTGCGGATCGGCCCCGCCCAGCGCCTGGAAAATGGCGTTGTGCTCGCTGTCCATGGGCAGGATCGTCGCGCCGGCGGCCACGGCGGCGCGCATGAAGGCGGGGCCGGCGCACACGAGGCATTCCTTGTTGGCGAGCGCGACCGTCCGTCCGGCGCGCACGGCCGCATAGGTCGGCTCGACGCCGGCGGCTCCCGCGATCGCGCCCACGACGATGTCGGCCGGACGCAGCGCCGCCTCGATGGCCGCGCTTCGCCCCGCCCCTGCTTCGATGCCGCTGCCGGCGAGTTCCGCCCGCAGGGCGTCGTAGGCGTCGGGGTCGGCGACGACCGCCAGCTTTGCCTTGAGCGTGCGCGCAATCTTCGCCAGGGCGGCGACGTCGCGGCCGCCGACGACCGCCTCCACCTCGAACCAGCCCGGCGCGCCGGCGATGACGTCGGCGGTCGACTGGCCGATCGAGCCTGTCGCGCCGAGGATGACGACGCGCCGCGGCGCCCGGTCGGGCGCGGAATTCATGGGGGACTTCGAGGCGAAAGCGTCCATGGCAGTCTGTCTACCACACAAGCAGGCCGTGGGCGGCGGCGACCACGCCCTTGTGCAGCGTCCCGGCCGCGGCGGCGAACACCGCGGCGAAGATGAACCCGTCCAGCCGGTCCATCATGCCGCCGTGGCCGGGGATGATGTGGCCGGAATCCTTGGCTCCGAACCGACGCTTCACGGCCGATTCGAACAGGTCGCCGCCCTGCGAGAGCGCCGCCGCCAGCACGCCCAGCGCCAGCAGCGGCAGCAGGCTCGCCTCGCCGGGCGTCGTCCACCAGAGGGCGACGAGGGATCCGGCGACGGCGCCGCTCGCGACCCCGACAAGAAAGCCCGACCATGTCTTGGCCGGCGACACGCGCGGCCAGAGCTTGGGGCCGCCGATCAGCCGCCCGCCGAAATAGGCCATCACGTCCGTGGTCCATACGACCGCGAACAGCCACAGGATAGCGGCCAGGCCGTAGAACAGCGAATTGCGCAGGATGCAGACGGCCAGCACCAGCGCGCCCGCGTAAAGAACCCCCGCGCCCGCCCAAAGGCCGCGCTCGCGGCCCGATATGAAGGCCACGACCGCCGCGCCGAGCGCCACGATGGCCATCGCCGCCTGCGGATAGCCGAGCGAGGCGAGGCCCGCCGTCAAGGCTGCGACGCCCGCGCCCGTCCCAAGGCGCAGCGACAATCCCTCGCCCCCGACCAGATGCTGCCATTCCCAGAGGATGACGATGCCCGCGGCAGTCCAGAACGCCGCGAACAGCCAGCCGCCGACCCACAGGGCGGCAAGAGCGAACGCAGCCATCACGAGGGCCGACGCGATCCGCACGCCAAGGTCGCCAAGGTTGCGCGCCGGCGCGCCGGGCGGCTTGGCCGCCTCCTCCGGCGGAGGGGCGGAATGGGCGCCGGAATTCATGACCCGGTCATCGCGCTCGGCGGCGCGCTGCGCGCGACTGTCCCGCCGAACCGGCGCTGGCGCCCGCGATAGATGGCGATCGCCTCTTCGAGCGCCGGGCGATCGAATTCCGGCCAGTGAAGCGGCAGGAAGACGAATTCCGCGTAGGCCGCCTGCCAGAGGAGAAAGTTCGACAGCCGCTCTTCGCCCGACGTGCGGATGATGAGATCGGGGTCCGGCGCGCCGGCAGTGTAAAGACGGGAACTCGACGAGCTTCTCGTCGATGAGCTTGGGATCGAGCAGCCCGGCGGCCGCGTCCTCGGCCAGGCGGCGCGCCGCCATGGCGATTTCCTGCCGCGAGCCGTAATTGAACGCGACGATCAGCGTCATGCTGGTGTTGTCGCGCGTCAGCTCCTCGGCCTCGATGAGCAGGTTGCGGATGTCCGGAAGCAGATCGTCGCGCGATCCGATGATCCGCACGCGCACGCCGTTTCCATGCAACTCGGCCAGGTCGTTCCTGATGAACCGCTTCAGCAGCATCATCAGGTCGGCGACCTCCTGCGGCGGGCGGCGCCAGTTCTCCGACGAGAACGAATAGACGGTGAGATATTCGATGCCCAGCTCGCCGGCCGCGCGCACGGTGCGGCGCAGCGCCTCGACGCCGCGGCGATGACCTTCGAGGCGCGGAAATCCGCGGGCTGCGGCCCAGCGCCCGTTGCCGTCCATGATGATTCCAACATGGCGAAGCGGCGCCGGCTCTTGCGCTTTGGCGCCGCCGGCCAGACTCAAATCGTTTCGCATCGTCCGCTCCGCCGGTGGCCGGTTCTGATGCAGGCGCGCCAGATGGCGTTACACCTGCATGATCTCTTTTTCCTTGGCGGCGAGCGCCTGATCAATTTCGGCGACAGCCTTGTCGGTCGCCTTCTGGACGTCCGCCTCATGCCGCTTTTCGTCGTCTTCGCTGATGGCCTTGTCCTTCAGCGCCTTCTTCAGGGCGTCGAGGCCGTCACGGCGCACATGGCGCACGGCGACGCGCGCCTCTTCGGCGTATTTGTGCGCGACCTTCACCAGCTCCTTGCGGCGCTGCTCGTTCAGCTCGGGGATGCGGATGCGCAGCACCTGCCCCTCGACAGTCGGGCTGAGTCCGAGGTTGGAATCGCGGATCGCCTTGTCGACCGCGCCGACCATGCCCTTGTCCCAGACCTGCACGGAGATCATGCGCGCCTCGGGGACGCTCACGGTCGCGACCTGGTTGAGCGGCATCGAGGAGCCGTAGGCGACGACATTGACGGGATCGAGGAGCGATGCGGAGGCGCGTCCGGTGCGCAAGCCGCCGAACTCGTGCTTCAGGGACTGGATGGCGCCCTGCATGCGCCGCTGCATATCCGCCAGGTCGAACTGTCCACTCATTTCACGTTCCCGTTTCACGTCTCTGGACGGGCTCGCCGGAACGCCGGCTCGCCTGCCTGTTGCTGTTCCCCGGCCCGGTCAGGGCTCCACGATGGTCGAGCGGCCCCGGCCCTCGAGCGCGTTGGAGATGGCCTGCGGCTCCGCGATGGAGAACACAACTATCGGGATAGCATTTTCGCGGGCAAGAGCGAAAGCCGTGGTGTCCATCACCGCCAGATTCTGCTCGATCGCCTCCCCATGGGTAATGCGCTCGTACCGTTTGGCGTTCGGGTCCTTCTTGGGATCGGCGGTGTACACCCCGTCCACCTGGGTAGCCTTGAGCACGGCGTCGGCCGACAGCTCGGCCGCCCTCAGCACGGCCCCGGTGTCGGTGGTGAAGAACGGATTGCCCGTGCCGCCCGCCAGCACGACCACCCGGCCCTTGGCCAGATGGTTCAGCGCAGCCTGGCGGGAATAAGGCTGGCAGACGTAGGGCATCGGCACCGCCGACAGCGCCCGGGCCGGGTGGCCCTTCTTCTCGACCGCGTGTTCGAGCGCCAGCGCGTTCATCACCGTCGCCAGCATGCCGATGGAATCGGCCCGCGCCCGGTCTATCCCCTTGTCCGCGCCCTGGATTCCGCGAAAAAAGTTGCCGCCGCCGACGACGATGCCGATCTCGTAGCCGGCATCGGCTGCGCCGGCGATGTCGGCCGCTATGCGGTCGAGCGTTTCCTGGTCCAGCCCGTGGGTCTGGGACCCCATCAGGGCCTCGCCCGAAAGCTTGAGGATCACGCGCTTCCAGGGCCTCGCCATCTTGTGCTCCCAAAGGTCAGGCTCAGACCGGATTGTCCCGCATGTTCAGGTTGAACACGCAGGGGCCCAAAGCCTTTCCCTAGCCCGATTCGCTCCGCCTTGACAGCACGGGCCGGGCCAGAGGGACCTCAGTTCAGCCAGGCTATCGCGATGTTGAGGGCGGCCGCAAACGACACCCACGCAAGATAGGGAACGAAGATCCACCCTGCGAGGCGGTCGAGCCGCAGGAAGGCCGCCATGTTCCCCACGATGGACAGCCAGAGCGCCGCGATGACGGCGATCCCCAGTTCCGGCGAACGCATGCCGAAGAAGGCGACCGACCATGCGGCGTTCAGGCCGATCTGCGCGAGAAACCAGATGAGCGCGCCCCTGCGGCCGGGCGTATCGGCCGGCAGCCGCAGGATGCGCCAGAATGCGAAGGCGAGCATCGCGTAGAGCACGGTCCACACCGGGCCGAACACCCAGTTCGGCGGCGTGAACCACGGCTTCTCGATGGTCGCGTACCACGTCGGAATGTTGGGTCCTGTCGCAAGTCCTCCGATCGCGCTGGCGACGAACACCACGACGATGGCGACGAGCGCCATGCGCAGCGAGCGGGGAAATGTGGACTTGGGCGTCCCGTAACGTTCGTGTGCTGCCTGTGTCATGGGCTCCTATCTGGAGCCCCCAAGGTCGGGATCAAGCGGAGGCGCGGCGCTTGCCCAGATCCGGCAGGAACCAGCACAGGATGCCGATCGCCGGCAGGAAGCCCGACAGCTTGAACACGAAGCTGAGGCTCGTCAGGTCCGCCACGTGGCCCAGGATCGCCGCGCCCGAGCCCGCCCATGCCGAAACTGAAGCCGAAGAACAGCCCCGCCATCGTGCCGACCTTGCGCGGCGCGAGTTCGAGTCCGTAGACGAGAATCTGCGACATGGAGGCGGCCATGATGAGGCCGATGAGCACGGTCAGCACCGCCACGCCCGGAAGGTTCGCGTAAGGCAGCGCCAGCGTGAACGGCAACGCGCCGAGGATCGAGAACCAGATGATGTTCTTGCGGCCCATCCAGTCGCCGAGCGGACCGCCGGCGTACACGCCCACCGCGACTGCGGCCATGTAGAGGAACAGGTAGAGCTGCGCGTCGCGCACGCTCACCCCGAACGTCTCCATCAGGTAGAACGTGTAGAACGTGCTGAGCGCCGAACCGTAGAACGCCTTCGAGAACATCAGCGCCAGCAGGATCACGATCGCGATCGCGACCTTGCGGCCCACGAGGCCCGCCTCCACGGCCGCCTTCGCCTCGCGCTTCGTGCGCGCCGCAGCTTCGTGCATGTGCGCCTTGTACCAGCGGCCCACCTGCGTCAGCACGATGATGGCGAACAGCGCCACGAAGGCGAACCAGACAACGCCGCGCTGGCCGAGCGGCACGATGATGAAGGCCGCCAGCAGCGGCCCCGCCGCCTGGCCGAAATTGCCGCCGACCTGGAAGATCGATTGCGCGAGCCCGTGCCGGCCGCCCGACGCCATGCGCGCGACGCGCGATCCCTCGGGATGGAAGATCGACGAGCCCGTGCCAACCATCGCGGCCGCAAACAGCAGCGCCGCGTAGTTCGACGCATAGGCGAGCATCACGAGGCCGACCAGCGTCGCCGCCATGCCCACGGCCAGTCCGTACGGCATGGGCCGCTTGTCGGTGAAATAGCCGACGCCCGGTTGCAGCAGCGAGGCGGTGAGCTGGAAGGCGAGGACGATGTAGCCGATCTGCGCGAAGTCGAGGTTGTAGCTCTCCTTCAGGATCGGGAAGATCGCGACGAGCAAAGACTGGAGAAGATCGTTGAGAAAGTGCGCGAGGCACATGGTCCACAGGATGAGGCGGACCGGGCGCATGTCCGGAGCGCCGGGAGCCGCGAGGACGCCGGACGCAGCCAACGGCGCCCCGACGGGCGCGGCGTTTGCCTGATCGACTTTTGCTCCTGCGTTCATTCTGGCGAGCCTGGAAGCTGTATGCGCACGATGGCGCTGCAGCGGCGAGCGCCTCGCCGCGAATCCTTCTCACTTAGTCATGCGTTTCCCGAAGAAGCAAGACTTGGACCGCATCCGAGCCATGCGCCGGGCGCGGGGCGGGCGCGAAAGCCCGAGGTTCAAACCCGCCGCCCATGTTATTGTTCACGGCGGGTGGCGCGAAGCGAAACCAAACCGCGCCGGAGGCCTTTCGACGACAGATGGCGAGTTTGGAAAAATCCCGGGCGGGTCGCGCGGCCGGCCTGCCCCGCGTCGTGGACGGCGTGGATCTCGTCGCGGAGGCCGACCGCGGCCGGCTCGCGTCAAGCCCCGCCGAAATGCCCCCACGCGGCTGGCGCGACGTGGCGCTGCGCTCGCTCCACGGCTCCATCGAAGACCGCATCTTCGCCCTGGCGGCGGGCGTGGCGTTCTACGCGGTGCTGGCGATCTTCCCGGCCATGGCGGTTTCGCTGTCGCTCTACGGCCTCTTCGCCGACGCCAGCTCCGTCGCGACCCATCTCGAGCTCCTCGCCGGCGTGCTGCCGCCCGGCGCCACCGAACTGCTCGCCGAGCAGATGACCCCTTCGGCGCTGAAACGGCCGGTCCTCGGCTGGACGCTGGCGGGCAGCTTCATCGTCTCGATCTGGAGCGCGAACGCGGGCGTCGCCTCGCTGTTCGACGCGCTCAACGTGATTTTTCGCGAGAAGGAGAAGCGCTCGTACGTGCGCTTCTATGCGACGAGCCTCCTGTTCACGCTGTTCGCCATCGTGTTCCTTGCGCTCGCGCTGGGCGCCGTCGTCGTGTTTCCCGTGGCGCTGCAGTTCTTCGGCTGGGGCAGTGCGGAAAAGCAGATCGTCTCGATGAGCCGCTGGCCGTTCCTTTACGCGCTCGTGGTCTTCGTGCTGATGATCTTCTACCGCTACGGGCCGAGCCGGGCGCGCGCCAAGTGGCGCTGGGTGAGCTGGGGCAGCGTCATCGCCGCCCTGCTCTGGATCTGCGTGTCGATGGCGTTCTCGCGGTACGTCGCGAGCTTCGACGGCTACAACCGCATGTACGGCTCGCTCGGCGCCATCATCGCCTTCATGGTGTGGCTCTGGCTGTCGAGCGTGGTCGCGCTGCTGGGCGCCAAGATCGACGCGGAAACCGAATTGCAGACGGCGTGCGACACGACGACCGGACCGCCCAAGCCCCTGGGCGAGCGCGGCGCCGTCGTCGCGGACAACGTCGAGAAGTCGCCCTGACCTCAGCCGCGCCAGAAGTGCGGCATGAACAGGATCAGCACGGTAAAGATTTCAAGCCGCCCGAGCAGCATGGCGAAGCACAGCAGCCATTTCGCGGTGTCGGGCAGCGACGAGAAGTTCCCGGCCGGCCCGATGACGGGTCCCAGGCCAGGACCGACATTGGCCAGCGAGGCCGCGGCGGCGCTGGCGCTCGTCAGGAAATCGAGGTCGAGCGCCATGAGCGCGATCGTCAGCAGGCTGTAGCAGAGGAAGAACAACGAAAAGAACACGACGACCGAGCCAACGACGTCGTCCGGCAGTTCGCGCCCGGCATAGGTGCGCATGAAGACGCCGCGCGGATAGAGCAGCCGCAGGAAATGCCCGCGCAGCATGCGCGCCATCACCTCGAAGCGGAATATCTTCATGCCGCCGGTCGTCGAACCCGTGCAACCGCCAACGAACGTGAGGCCGAAGAAGAGGCCCGTGGCGACGTTGCCCCACAGCGTGTAGTCGGTCGAGGCGAATCCGGTCGTCGTCACGATGGAAACGACGTTGAGCGCCCCGTAGCGCAGCGAATCCGCAAAGCCGTACTTACCCGACAGCCACAGGCTCGCGGCGACGATGGCGACCATGACGGCCACGAACCCGAGCAGGACGCGCGCCTGGCTGTTGCGCAGCGGATCGGTGCGTCCCTGAAGGAATTGCACATAGAGAACGTAGGGGATTGCGCCCGACAGCATGAAGACGACGGCGACCCAGTGGATCGCGGCGCTGTCCCACTTGCCGAGCGAGGCGTCCGACGTCGAGAAACCGGCCGTCGAAACGGTGGTCAGCGCGTGCGCGACAGCGTCGAACGGCGCCATGCCCGCGAGCCAGTAGGCGAGCGCGCACGCCAGCGTCAGCGCGACGTACACGCCCATCAGCGCCAGCGCGACTTCGCGGGCGCGCGGCAGCACCTTCTCGGACCGGTCGGACGATTCCGTGCGGAACAATTGCATGCCGCCGACGCCCAGCGCGGGAAGAATCGCGATGGCCGTCGCGATGATTCCGATGCCGCCGAGCCATTGCAGCAACGCACGCCAGAGAAGAAGTCCCGGCGGCGCGTTGTCCAGCCCGCTGATCACGGTGGCGCCGGTCGTGGTCAGCCCCGACATGGCTTCGAAGAAGGAGTTGGTGAAACTGCCGCCCAGCTCGTGATAGCCGGAGAAGTACATCGGCAGCGACGCGAAGAACACCATCGCGGTCCACGCGAAAGGCGTGAGCAGGAACGCCTGCCGCAGCGTCAGCCCGCTGGTGAGGCGACAATGGAAGACCTGAAGCGCGGCAACTCCGCATGCGAACGTCACCACGCTCGACGCGGCGAATACAACCCAGTGCTCCTCGCCGCGAACGAAATCGACCGTCATGGGAATAAGCATCGCGCCCGCGAGCGCGACCAGCATTCCGCCCGTGAGATAGAAGACCGGACGAACCGTGAAGAGGCCGCGTGCGGGCAGCATGGAGCGCGAGCCGTCGAGCGACGTCATGGCGCCCCGTTCCCCGCGAACACGGGCGCGTCGCCCGCGAGCAGAGCCTCCGCCTCTTGCAGGACGTCGGCCTTCACGAGCGCAATGACGCGATCGCCCGGCTCGATCTGCGTTTCCTTGACCGGCGAAATCATTGCGCCCTCGCGCACCACCGCGCCGATGAGCATTCCCTCCGGCATCTGCACCTCGCCCAGAGCGCTCGAGACGAGCGGAGACCCCGCCTGCGCGACCACGTCGATGATCTCGCCGAAGCCCTCCCGCAACGCGTAGACGCCGGCGACGGACTTCGGGCGAAGCTGGCGCAGCAGGGTCGAGATGGTGATCGCGTTCGGATTGACGACGACGTCGATGCCGAGCGGGTCGAGCAGGGATTCGTACGTCGTCTTGTTGACGAGCGTGATGGCCCTCCGGCACCCTTCGCGCTTGGCGAGGACGGACGAGAAGATATTGGTCTCGTCGTCGTTGGTGACCGCCACCACAGCGTCCGCGGCGCTGGCGTTCGCCTCGACAAGCGTGTCGCGGTCGAGCGCGTCGCCGTGGAGCACGATGGCCTGGTCGCCGAGCTCGCGCGACACGTATTCGGCGCGCGGACGCGACGCCTCGATGATGCGGATCGACAGCGAGGGCGCGGTGAGCGCGAGATGGCGCGCGAGATTGAGGCCGACGTTGCCCGCGCCCACGATGATCACGCGCCGCGCCAGTTGATCGTCATGGCCAAGCAGCGAAATGAGATCGCGCGCGTGGCGCGGGATCGACGAGCGCGTAGAGATCGTCGCCAAGCTGGATCGTGTCGCCCGGATCGGGAATGAAGGCGACGCCCTTCCGGATCATCGCGACCGGGGTAAGCGTCGCGCCCGTGGCGAGCGCGGCCAGATCGGCGACCGGGCGGCCGATGGCCGGCGAGCGCGCGACGTTGCAATGAACGCCCAGAAGCTGCACGAGGCCGCCCGCGAGCATCGCGCTGTCGAAGGCGCCCGGCGCGCTGAGGCTTCGCGCGATGCCCTGGGCCACCTCGTATTCGGGCGAGATCACGACGTCGATGGCGAGCCGCTCGCTGCCGTAGAGTTGGGCAAGCGCGGGCCTGAGATAGCCCTCGTGACGAACGCGCGCGATGCGGCGCTTCACGCCGAAGAGCGAATACGCCACCTCGCAGGCGACCATGTTGACCTCGTCGAAACGGGTGACTGCGATCAGCATGTCGGCGCTCGCGGCGCCGGCGCGTTCGAGGACCTCCGGGTGGGAGGCGTGGCCGACTATGCCGCGCACGTCATAGCTCTCGTCGACGCGCTGGGCCTGGGCGGGATCGGAATCGATCACCGTGACGTCGATCTTCTCGCTCGCCAGATGACGGGCGATGGTCGAGCCCACCTGTCCCGCGCCGCAAACGATCACCCGCATCGAACGTCCTCGCCCCTCATGGGAGAAGACTAAGCCCCGGCCCGCCATCGCGCGCAACCCCCTGGGAGGCCGGGCGCCGGCAAAGGGCTACGGCAACCCCTGATCCCCGAGGCGGGCCTGGTACCCGGCGGCCTCCAGCGCCGTCACGATCAGGTCGGCGTGATCGGGCCCCCGCGTCTCCAGCGTCACCTCCATCACCGCCTCGCGCGCGGGCGCGGACAGCAGCGAACGGAAATGATGCACCTCGATGATGTTGGCGCCCGTGTCCGCGATCACCGCCGCCGCGCGGGCGAGAAAGCCCGGCTGGTCCGCGACGGCGATGCGCAGCGTCACGATGCGCTTCTCGCGCACGAGTTCACGCACCAGCAGCGAGGCGAGCAGCCGCGCGTCGATATTGCCGCCCGAGAGGATCAGCCCCACGCGCTTGCCGGCGAAGCGGCCCCGGTCGCACAACAGCAGCGCCAGCGGCACGGCGCCCGCGCCCTCCGCCACCGTCTTCTCGATGTTGATGAGCAGCGCCACCGCCTCCTCGATCCATCGCTCGTCGACGGCGAACACATCGTCGACCCGGGCGGCGATGACCTGCGAGGTGAAGGCGCCCGGCGACTTCACCGCGATGCCGTCGGCGATCGTCACGCCGCCGGGCTCGGGATGAGGCCCGCGCACGAACGTCGGGCAGGCCGCGCTCTGCACACCGTAGACGGCTGTTTGCGGGCGCAGCGCCTTGATCGCCGTCGCAACGCCCGAGATCAGCCCGCCCCCGCCCACCGGGCACACGATCGCGTCGAGGTCGACGCCGGAGCGTGCGATTTCGAGCCCGACCGTTC
Source organism: uncultured Alphaproteobacteria bacterium (assembly GCA_963701405.1). Lineage (GTDB taxonomy): Bacteria > Pseudomonadota > Alphaproteobacteria > Rhizobiales > Beijerinckiaceae > Terripilifer. The sequence continues at coordinate 61,272 of CAVPAB010000005.1, forward strand.
CCTGCCCCGCGGCGATCAGCGGGTCGTCGTAGGGGTGGATGAAGGTCAGCTTTCGCTCGTGCGTGATACGGCGCGCTTCGCTCGCCGCCTCTTCCAGCGTGTCGCCGCACAGGACGATCTCAGCCCCGTGGGCGCGCGTGTTCTCGACCTTGGTGAGCGGCGTCGCCTTCGGCATCACGATGACCGCGGGCACGCCCAGGCGTTTCGCCGTCCACGCCACGCCCTGCGCGTGATTGCCCGCCGACATGGCGCACACGCCGCCCGCGAGCGCCGCCGCGCCCATCGCGTTCAGCTTGTTGAGCGCGCCCCGGTCCTTGAAGGAGCCGGTGAACTGCAGGTTTTCGAACTTGAGAAAAACCTGCGCGCCGGTGAGTTGCGACAGCACGCGCGAATGCAGAAAGGGCGTGCGCGCCGCCTGCCCTTCGATGCGCGCGGCGGCCTCTTCGACGTCTCTGAGTTCGATCATTCGCGACGTTCCCTCGCACGCGCCATTTCGCGTCGCCCGCCGTCGGGCGGCGCCAAACTCACCTGTGTCCGTGTCAACAATGGGCCGGAGCGAGCCGCCAGTACAAGGGCGGGCACATGAAGCCAACCCGCCCCTTGGCTTGACGAAGCTGCGCAGCGAAGCGCAGGCGACCGGCGCATAATGGGAAGTCGCTCTTGCGGTCAGGAGCCCTCGGCCTCACGCGCGCTTGATGCGTCCGCTCGGGCGCTTGGCGCGGAAATGCGTCGAGACGAGCCACCTGCGCCGGCGCGAGAAGCCGGCCGCGACGGGAGAGGCGCACAGCAAAGTCAGGCCTTCGCGTCCCTGACGGCGAAGCTCCCCGAAGCCGGAGTCGTGTGCGGCGTGGCCGCAAGCGCCCTGTAGTACTCGATCAACTCGTCCCGCGACGCTTCGAACGGGGGAGGCGACGCTGCTGCTTCACTCATGGGTTTGCTCAGGAAACCTGTGCGGCCAAGCGCTGCAGCGACAAGCGTCTCTGCCGCCCGGACCCTCCAGACGGCGTCTATTTACATGGTTTCGCGTCGGACAGGAATACGACTTAGTGTAAACAATCTGTAACTTAAGCTGGCGCCCGCCACCCAGACGGATGGCGGGCCGACACCCATGAAGCAGTCTAGTCAGCGCTTGCCGAGGTCCGCCGTGTCGCTCGCCGCGATCGCCTTGTCGATGACGTCCGGGCTTGCCGCATAAAGCTTGTCGAGCAGCGCGTGAATCTCGACGCCCGACATCGGCAGCGTGAGATCGATGCGGCGCTTCTCGGCGTCCTGGATGAAATCCGGATCCTTCAGGATCGCGTCGAAGGCGGTGCGCAGAATGCGCGTGGCGTCCGGCGACACGCCCGGCGGCAGCATGAACGGCCGGCCCATCGCCTGACGCGCGAAGACGAGCTGCAGGATCTCGGCCTGCTCGGGAGTCTTGGCGAGCGCGGGAATGTTCGGCACGTCGGGGAACAGCGGATGCTTGATCAGCGACAACTGGATGAGCGGAACCACCTGCTTGTCGCGAATCCAGTTGGGCTTCGACTGGATCATGCTCGAGTAATGATAGCTGCCGGTGCCCTGCACTTCGCCGCGTTCCATCGCAAGCGCGATGTCGCTTGTGCCCTTGTAACCCGGGATGATCTTGAACTTCGTCCCGACGACGCGATTGAGAACCAGCGGAAAGATGACGGTGCCTGAAGTGGGCCCGCCGCCGCCGACGAGGAACTCGCGTTCCAGCAGGTCCTCGTATTTCTTGAACGGCGTCTCGTGCCATGCGAGCACGAGTCCCACTTCGCTGTTCAGGCTGCCGACCCACGCATAGCGGCGCGGATCGATGCGGAAATTCGGCGTCTTGAACAATTGGCCCGTGGCCGTGCCGCCGCCCACCGTGCCCAGCGCAGTGCCGTCCTTCGGCGCGACTTCGTACATGTAGTTGGCGGCGACCAGCGTGCCGGCGCCGGGCATGTTTTGCGGCAGGATGCGCGGATTGCCCGGCACGTGCTTGGTGAGATACGGGCCGAGCAGGCGGGCGTAGATGTCGTAGCCGTCGCCGACCGTGCCGCCGATGACCATGTTGATGGTCTTGCCCTTGTAGAAACCTTCGTCGGAGGCGTGCGCAACGCCGCAGGTCGCCATGAGCGCCGCTGCGCCCGCGAGCGCGCGGCGGATCGTCGGCAGGGCCCTGCGTTCACGAAGAATTGTCTGCATGGTTTGGCGGCCCTCCCCCGGCCCGTCCCGATTTCGTTGCCTGGACCATAGCAAAACCGCCGCGCGGTTCAACCGAAGCGCTGGTTTTCCGGTGGAGGCGCCGCGCGCCGCCTAATTGAGGGTGCGCGGGGCGGTCTCGGCTTTCGCGCGACGGGAGGGTTCCGCTTCTGCGACCTGGCTCGCCTGATGGTGCGCCATGAGCCAGCCCCGCGTGGTGCGCACGAAACAATTCGTCGCCGCCAGCAGGACGCGCCCCACACGCTCGGTGCAAATGACGCGCGCGAAATCGCCCGTCACGATCACGCGCTCGTCACTGCATGTAATCGGCACGGGCCGGGCGTTTGCGAGAATGTCGCGATAGGATTGCACCACCCTGCTTCGCCCCACCAGGGGTCGCCAGCCCGGATGAACGCACGTGACGCCGTCGGGAGCCCACAGCTGTTCGATTGCCTGAGGGTCCGCGCTCGCGAAGGCGCGATAATACGCGCCGTTCACCGCCAGAATCGCCTGTTCTTCGGTCATGACGCCCCTTTTCGTCTGCCGCCAGCACCCGGACGGAATTGGAGACCCAAAGCGCCGCCTGATCAACCCCCCATTAGGCGGAACCGCCCTCCCCTGAACCGGTTGACGCCGGTTCGGGCCGGGCGAGGAGAAGTGCCATGCACGCACACGAAATGATAAGCTCGCACCCCCATGTGAAGGGAAGCACGAACGACGCGCTGATCGCGTGCGTCGAGGAATGTTACGCCTGCGCGCAGGCGTGTACATCTTGCGCCGACGCCTGTCTTGGCGAGCCCATGGTGGCGGAACTCACGCAATGCATCCGGCTGAACCTTGATTGCGCCGACGTCTGCCTGGCCACAGGCGCGACGGGAACCCGGCGCACCGGGTCCAACGAAGATGTCATCCGCCAGATGCTTCACGTCTGCGCGCTCGCCTGCGAGCTGTGCGGTGAGGAATGCAACCGCCATGCGCGCCAGCACGAGCATTGCCGGATCTGCGCCAGTTCCTGCGAACGTTGCGCAAAAGCGTGCCGCGCGGCCATATCGAGCATGCAGTAAAGACGAGGCTCTCTCAGTCGGCGGCCGAGAGTGGCCGCGCGACCTCTTCCAGCGGCTTGCGCTCCGCCGCGACGGCGAAGAAGTACACGACGACGGCGGCGGCGACCATGAGCGCCGCGCCGAACAGGTAGCCTCCGAAGACCGCTTCACGCGAGCCGGACTGGATCAGGGCGCCGAACAGGTAAGGCGCCGCCACTCCGCCGACGCCGGTGCCGATGGCGTAGAAAACCGCAATGGCGAGCGCGCGCACCTCCAGCGGAAAGGTTTCGCTCACCGTGAGGTAGGCCGAGCTCGCGGCTGCCGAGGCGAAGAAGAAGATCACGGTCCATGCAAGCGTGAGCTGCGTGGCGTCGACGAGGTCGCGCACGAAGAGCCAGCCCGCCCCCGCCAGCAGGACGCCCGAGATCGTGTAGGTGAAGATGATCATCGGACGCCGGCCGATCGTGTCGAACAGGCGGCCCAGCAGGAGCGGTCCAAGGAAATTGCCCGCCGCGAACGGCAGGATGTACCAGCCGACATCGGATGCGGCGACATTGTAGAACCGCGTCAGCACCAGCGCGTAGGTGAAGAAGATCGCGTTGTAGAAGAACGCCTGCGCCGCCATCATCGACAGGCCCACGAAGGCCCGCGTGCGATGCATCGTGAACAGCACATGGAAGACTTCGCGCAGGGGCGTGTGGCTGCGCGCGTGCAAGGCGACGCGGCCCGCCTCATGGACCGGCACGTGATGACCCTGCGCGCGAATGCCGTCCTCGATGTCGCGCACGATCTCGGCGCCTTCGCGTTCGCGGCCATGTGTGACGAGCCATCGCGGACTCTCGGGAAGCCACCAGCGCATGAAGACGATGATGATCGCCAGCGCCGCGCCGAGGAAGAACGACGCGCGCCAGCCCATGCCGACGGACAGGAGGCTGGTGTCGAGCAGCACGATGGACACCACCGCGCCCAGCGCCGCACCGACCCAGAAGCTGCCGTTGATGCCCAGATCCGTCCAGCCGCGATAGCGCGCGGGGATCAGTTCCTGGATCGTCGAATTGATGGCCGCGTACTCGCCCCCGATGCCCGCGCCCGTGAGAAAGCGGAAGAAGCAGAACGACCAGATGTCCCACGCGAACGCCGTCAGGCCAGTTCCGATCGCGTACACGAACAGCGTGATGAAGAAGAGCTTCTTGCGGCCGAGCCGGTCGGTGAGCCAGCCGAAGAACAGCGCGCCGACCACCGCGCCCAGGAGGTAGGCGGACGAGGCGAGCCCGATCTGCGCTTCCGTGAACGCCATCGCCGGGTCTTCCTTCAGCGCTGCGGCGATGGAGCCGGCGATGGTCACCTCCAGCCCGTCGAGGATCCAGGTGACGCCCAGCGCCACGATCACCAGCGTGTGAAACCGGGACCAGGGAAGCCTGTCGAGGCGGGCGGGAATGTCCGTGCGGATGACGGCGGATTGGGAGCGCTGGTTCATAGCTGTCCCAACTGCGGCCAAACCGTTGCGTTCCCCGCGCACCGCCCAGCGCACTGCCCAGCGCCCGGCTTGTAGTTTTCCTGCGGCGGGGTAACCTTCAACGGCGCGCGCCCGCCAGAGGCTCGACGCGCTTCGTCAGGGAGGACGCAATGGGTATCCAGGGGAGAGGCGCCCGCATGGGCGCGCGCGCGTTGGCGCTTGCCGCCTGCGCCGCCGCGCTGCTGGGCGCGGGATCAGCGCAGGCGCAGCCGGCCCAGACGACGCCGGCGCTCACGTGGCCGGCGCGGCAGAACACCATCGTGATCGGATTCGGCGCGGGCTCGTCCGCCGATCTCCTCGCCCGCATCATCGCCGAAGGCCTGCAGAAGCGCACCGGGGCGACCTTCATCGTCGAGAACAAGCCCGGCGCCGGCGGCAATCTCAGCGTCGACCAGGTGGTGAAGTCGCCCGCGGACGGCAGCGTGATGCTGGCCTCGATCTTCGCGCCGATCATCGTCAATCCGATGACGATGAACGTCAGCTACGACGCGTTCAAGCAATTGCAGCCTCTCACCATCATGGGGACGACCCCCAGCGTGCTCGTGTCGAGCAAGAAGCTGGGCGTGACGAGCGTCGCGCAATTGCGCGAACTCGTGAGGGCGAACCCGGGCAAGTACACGTATTCGTCCGTGGGCGTGGGCACGATCGGCCATCTGTCCATGGAAATGCTGGCCGACCAGGTCGGCTCGAAAATGGTCCACGTGCCCTTCCGCAGCACGCCCGAATCCCTCAACGCCGTGGTGCAGGGCGAAGTGGACGTCGCCACCGTGGCGCTGGGAACGGTCGAACCCCACATCCACGCCGGCGCGGTGATACCGCTGGCGATCACGTCGAGCCAGCGCTGGCCGAGCCTGCCCAATGTGCCGACCGTCGCGGAAGCCGGCATTCCCGACATGCCGGTGGACGCATGGTGCGCCCTGTTCCTACCCGCGGGCGTTCCAAAGCCCATCGTCGAGCGCATCTACAAGGAAGTGAAGACGATCATCGACGACCCCGACGTGCAGAAGCGCATCATGAACGTCTTCTACCGGCCCTCCGGCATACCCACGGAGCAGTTCAACAAGATGCTGCACGCGGAAGTGGGCCAATGGCGACCCATCCTCGACAAGCTCGGGCTGCTGAAGAAATAGCTGCCGCGCAGGCGGAATCGAAAGGGGCAGGCTCTCGCCTGCCCCTTTGCCGTTTCACCGCTTCTCAACGTCACTTCGGCTGGTAGAGCTTGTCTTCCATGCGCGAGGGAACGCCTTCCTTCGCCAGCGTCTCTTCGTATTCCTTGCGGATGTAGGGGTCTTCCAGGTGGTAGGGGACCGCCTTGCCGCCCTTGTCGATGTCCATCGCCCACACGTCGGCCATGGCTTCGCCGGGCACGCCGGGGCGCATCGCATCGTGGTTGTTGGGCCCGAACCAGGCGGTGAGGCGCAGCGGGTCCTTCGAAATGCCGAAGTGCTGGTGATACCAGTCGCCGCTCATGGGCGCCGCGGACACGAGTCCGATAGGCTCGTAATCCTGCCGCAGCACCTTGTCGCCCTTGCCGTCCTTCCACGGCGTCATGCCGAGCGCATCGGGCCACGTGTAGGTGTAGCCCTTGCCCTTCACGCAGATCAGCACCGCCGACGACGTGTGCTTGTGGGCCTTGGAATAGCGCCCGTTCTCGTGCTGGCCGATCCACAGGTGGAAGCGCTGGCTGCCCATTTCCGGCTGGATGCGCCGGTAGCCGGGCGAGCGGCGGTTGTCGAGCGGCAGCTCGGTGTTGATGATGTCGGCCATGTAGTTCGTGCGCTTCATGGCGAGGCCGCGCACCGGATCGGGCTCGATGTCGTCCTTCTGGATGAAGTAGTCGTTGTCGCCCGAATAGCGCTCGGTGAAGTTGAACGGGCAGTCGAAGACGAAGCGCAAATTGTCGACGAGGTTGATGATGTTCGGCGCGGACGTGCCGCACAGGATCAGCGCCGGCGCGTTCGTGGCGTTGACGAAGCGGTGATAGGCGTTGAGCGGGATCGAGAACAGCGCGCCCTTCTGCCACTCGAAGGTCTGCTTCTTCGCCTGTCCCTCGTTCCACACCTCGGTGGAGCCGCGTCCCTCGATGACGAAGACCTGCTTCTCGTAGACGTGGCGCTCGATGTTGAGCGCGCCGCCGGCGGGCACCTCGACGACATACATGCCCCACAGGCCCTCGGTGCCCCACAGCTGGATGTAGGAGCCCCTGCCGCCCAGCCGCTTCCACGGCTTCATCGGCAGGTCCTGCACCCGGCGCACGCCGACGCCGCGGAAGCAGGGCACGCCCTCGTCCTGCATGAACTGGTCATAGGGCATGGCGGCGCGCTTGAATTTGCCGAAACCGGCGTTCTCGCCGGCCGTCGGCTCGTGCCAGTGTCCGCCTGCGTCATCATGGGGCATCGGATAACCTCCCGTTTGTGATTTTTGCCTGCCCCGGACTAACCCGTGGCGCGCCGATGCTCAAGGGCGCCGGCCTCAATTGTAGAGCTTGCGGGCGAATTCGAGCGCATCGGGCGGCGTCGCCAGTATCCGTGCGACGATGGCCGCGAGGTCCTCGCCGGTGGTCGGATCGATGTCGAGACTCGTCTTGCGCGCGAATGCGAGGAAGTCGGCGTCGGCCATCGCCGCGTCGAAGGCGCGGCGCAGGGCCTGCGCGCGCCCTGCGGGCAGCGCGGGCGGCGCGACAACGGGGCGCGTGACAGCGTCGGGCAGCGTCAGGAAGGCGATCGCCTCCGACATGCCGGGCGCGAGCGCCGTTTCGTGAATGAGCGGCACGGCAGCAATCCGCGGGTCGCGCACGCTTGCAAATTGCGTCAGCACGCGCACGGCGCCGCGCCTGATCCAGTCGGGCTTCGTCACCTCGATCGTGCCCCAGCCCGTGCACATGCCGTCCACCTCGCCGCGCTCCATGGCCAGCGCGATGTCGTTGGTCGAGGGATAGCCGGTGACGATCTGCACGTTGTCGCCGAACACATGGCGCAGGATCACGCCGTAGATCTGGCCGCTGCCCTGCGCGGTCGCGCCGATGGAGGCGCGACGGTCCCGGAAGTCCTCCAGCTTCGTGAGCCCTGCGCCGGTGCGCACCATGCACGTCTTCGTGTCGGACGACATGTTGCCGATCCACGTGAGGGCGCCGAAGTCTATCTTCACCTTGGCGGGCTCCAGCGCCGCCATGGTGATCAGCGTCGAGTTGAACACGCCGATCACGCTCCCGTCGCGCGGAGCGGTCGACGCGACATGGCGCAGCGCATTGAGGCTGCTCGCGCCGGGCATGTTGCGGATGACGACTTGCGGGTTGCCGGGCACATGCCTGGTGAGGTACGGCGCCAGGGCGCGCGCGTAGGTGTCGTATCCCCCGCCCGTGCCGTATCCCACGACGAGGTCGATGGCGCGGCCCTTGTAGAACGCCGACTCGTCGGCGAACGCGGGCTGTACGGCAAAGAGCAAGACGCCGAGCGCGGCTGCGCCCGCATGACTGCGACCCATGGGCATCCTCCTCCCGAAATTTTGTTGCCGGCAGTATCCGCCGCCGGTCGCCCGTATGGCAAGGCTGCGCTCACACGACACGGCGGGCGCTGGGGCCGGGCGGATCAAATCATAGCCAAGCTATGGCGCCCTGGAGGCAGATTGCTTTAAGCTTTGCCATGGAGCCCATCTAAGAGGCAGCGTCTCAGGAGGTTGGCGGCTCTTGTGCTGTCGTCCTGCGCAAATCCGGGCAGCCGGCGTGGCGCAAAGCTTGCTAATTCGGCTTGCGCCGCTAGGCGCGCCACCCCGCGCACGGGCGCCGGGAACACGAAAACAACGCTACGCCAAGCCGACTACGCAAAGAGGACGCATTGATGTCGAGTGTCGCCACGACCGGCGCGGCGGGCAGGTTGAACAGCAAGCCCACCGCCGATCTTCCCGTCTTCCGCTTTCTCGCCGAATGCCACCGGGAATTCGCAGCGGACCACGGCGGGCGGCTCGCCGACTACATCCCGGAACTGGCCAAGGCGAACCCCGCTCATTTTGGAATTGCGCTCGCGACCGTGGACGGACACGTGCACGAGGTCGGCGACACCGGCGTCGAGTTCACCATCCAGTCGGTCTCGAAGGCGTTCGTCTTCGCGCTGGCGCTGGAGTTTGCGGGGCCCGAGCGGGTGGCCGCCACCACCGGTTTCGAACCGTCGGGCGAAGCGTTCAACTCCATCCGGCTGAAGGCCGACAACCGGCCCTTCAACCCGATGGTGAACGCCGGCGCCATCGCCTGCTCGGCGCTGGTGCACGAGCTCGATCCCGCCGGCGCCTTCGAGCGCGTGCGCACGCTGCTCAGCCGCTTCGCCGGGCGCGATCTGGCGGTCGACGAAAGCGTCTACAACAGCGAGTGCGAGACGGGCGACCGCAACCGCGCCATCGCCTGGCTGCTGCGCAACCACGGCGTGCTCCGCGGCGATGTGGACGCCGCCCTCGACGTGTATTTCCGCCAGTGTTCCGTGCTGGTCACGGCGCGCGACGTCGCGATCATGGGGGCGACGCTCGCGGGCAATGGCGTGAACCCCCTCACGGGCGAGGTCGTCGTCTCCCCCGCGACCGTCGCGCGCACGATGTCTGTGATGGTGAGCGCCGGCATGTACGACTTCGCCGGCGAATGGATCTACCGCGTCGGCCTTCCGGCCAAGAGCGGCGTCGGCGGCGGCATCGTCGCCACCCTGCCCGCGCAATTCGGCCTTGGCACATTCTCGCCCCTGCTCGATTCGCAGGGCAACAGCGCGCGCGGCCTGAAAGTGTGCGAACGGCTGTCCGAATATTTCGGCCTGCACCTGCTGCGCCGCGCCGGCGACGTGTCGAGCTGCATCGCGGCGAGCTACGATCTGCGGCAGGTGGCCTCGCGCCGCAACCGCCACAAGTCGGAGCGCGACCTTCTGGACGAGCACGGCGCAAGCGCCTATGTGCTCGAACTCGCGGGCGCGATCAATTTCGCCTCGGCCGACTTCATCAGCCGCACGATCGATGCGGCGGGCAAGCGCAGCATCTTCGTGTTCGACCTGCGCCGCGTCGCAGGCTTTGCGTTCGCGGCCGTGCGCATGTTCGCAGAACTGTTCGCCAGCCTCACGGCTGGAGGCGCGCGGATCGTGCTGGCGGGCGTGCCCGAGACGGGCCCCGTCGCCGCGGCCGTGCGCGATTGCGTGAGCGAGGAGATTGTCCCCGCCGCGCGGCGCCTGCACACGGTGGACGAGGCCGTCGAATGGGCCGAGGACCAGATCGTCTTCATCCACGGCGGATTCGGCCGCGCGATCCAGACCGTGGACCTCGCCGACCAGTTCCTGATGAGCGGCCTCTCGCACAAGGACCTCGAGGACGTCCGCGCGCTCATGAAGCCCGAAACGTTCCGGCCCGGCGCGCGCATCATCCGCGCCGGAGAGACCGCCGACAGCGTGTACTTCCTGCAGAGCGGCATGGTCAGCATCATGCTGGCCAACGGCACGCGGCTGGCGACGCTGGGGCCCGGCACGTGTTTCGGCGAGTTCGCGCTGATCGCCCCCAACGCCAAGCGCAGCGCCGACGTCGTCAGCGACACCAGCGTGACCTGTCTCGTCATGCCGCTCGACGAGCTACGACAAGCTGCGCGAATCCTGGCCCGGCGCCTGCGAGACCATCCTGCGCAACGTCGCCTCGCTCCTCTCGGACCGCCTGCGTCAGGCGAACTCAAAGATTGCCGCGCTGACCTCCTGAAGCACGCGCCCCGCCGATCACGATTGCGTCAGGACAGGGGCGCGCTTGGCCCGCAGGGACCGCCCGATGCTATAGCGGCGCCTGTCCCCTCACCAGACCGGGCGAGAATGACCTATTACCTTGTCGCATCCCTTGTCATCGTCGGCGTCATCAGCGCCGCCATATCTCCGCGCGTGCGCACCACGGACGGCTTCTTTCGCGGGTTCGACGATGACGGCGGCGCGCCCGGCCTGTGGACGCTCGTCCTGTCGCAGGTCACCACGTGGATCTTCGCCCGCTCGCTGCTGAACGCCGCGATCCTGGGCTATCTCTTCGGCGTTGCCGGGGCCCTCGCCTATTCGGCCTATTACGGTTCGTTCCTCGTCGGCGCGCACATCGTCGACGCGCTTCGCTTCCGGCACGGCCACGAAAGCGTCCAGGCCTATCTGGCGCAAACCTTCGGGCGCACGGGCGAATGGACCTACAATTTCGTCGTGGCGCTGCGCCTCGTCAGCGAGGTGTTCGCCAATCTGCTCGTCGTCGGCATCATCTTCGGCGCGACGGGCACGTTCGCCTATTCGGGAGCGATCATCGCGGTGGCGCTGGTGACGCTCGCCTATTCGCTCATCGGCGGCCTGCGCGCGTCGCTGCACACCGACGTCCTGCAAATGATCATCTTCCTCGTCCTGCTCGTCGTCGTGCTCGCCATCGTCGTCGTCCATCCCGCGTTCGACATGGGCGCGATCGTCGCCAGCAGTCCTGACATCGCCTCGCCGGGGTGGATTCTGCTCGCTGTCGCCCTCCTCCAGGTGTGGAGCTATCCCCTGCACGATCCCGTGATGATGGATCGCGGCTTCCTGGCTGACCGCGCAATCACGCGGCGCAGTTTCTACCACGCGTTCTGGATCAGCTTCGCGTGCATCGTGAGCTTCGGCCTCGTCGGCGTCTTCGCGGGTCTCAACAAGCTGCCGGGCGAAGCGCTGATGGACTCGCTGATGCGGCTTCTGGGAGCGCCTGCACTTGTGCTCGTCAACCTCGCGCTCGTCATTTCGGCGGTGTCGACGCTCAACTCCGCGCTCGCCAGCGCATCGAAGCTCGCGATCGTGGACATGCGCCTCGCGCCCGCAACGGTCCGCAACGGACGCATCGCGATGTGCGCGTTCCTCGTGGCCGGCATCGGCCTCCTGTTCGTCGGCAGCAAGGACCTGTTCAGCGCCGTGGCGGTCAGCGGCACGGCGTCGATGTTCCTCGCGCCCGTCATCTTCTTCTGCATCTGGGGCGGCGCGCGCGTGAAGCGGTGGGCATATGTGACCACCTTCTCGCTGTCGATCAGCGCCGCGATCGTCTACTTCCTCGACAACGCCGGCCATCTCCGGCTTCTGGCGATGACCTTCGGGGACATACACGACTACACGAAGCTGCTGATCGTGAGCGCCGGCGTTCTTGTCGCCGGATGCGCGCTCTTCGCGATCGGTCTGGAGCGCAAGCCACGGGAATGACTCGCTTCGTTTCCATCGACGGCCCCGCCCTCGTCTTCGGCGGCCCCTACAGCAATCTCGAAGCGACGCAGGCGTTGCTGGGGGAAGCTGCGCGCCGCGGTATCGCTGCCTCCAACATGATCTGCACCGGCGACGTCGTCGCCTATTGCGCGGACGCGCAGGCGACGCTCGATCTCCTCATGCAATCGGGCGTCCACGTCGTCATGGGCAATTGCGAGGAGCAGCTTGCGGCGGGCGAGGCCGACTGCGGATGCGGCTTCAACCCGGGCAGCGCTTGCGATCTCCTGAGCGTGCAGTGGTACGCCCATGCGTCGCGCAACGTGCGCGAGGACCAACGCGCATGGATGGCCGCCCTGCCCCGACGCATCGACCTGGCCATCGGCGGGCGCCGCCTCGCGGTGATCCACGGCGGCGTGGAGGCCATCGCGCAATACGTGTTCGCCTCGACGCCCGCGTCAGAGAAGTTGCGGCAGATCGCGCTCACCGGGGCCGATGGAATCATCGGCGGCCATTGCGGGCTGCCGTTCACGCAGGTTCTCGACGGCAGGCTCTGGCACAATGCCGGCGCCATCGGCATGCCCGCCAACGATGGCGCGCCGCGCGTGTGGTTCAGCGTGCTGACGCCAGGCGCCGAAGGCCTGCGCATCGCCCATCACGCGCTCGATTACGATCATGGGCGCGCCGCCGCGAAGATGCGCGCCGCTGGCTTGCCCGAAGGCTATGCGCGCGCGCTCACGACCGGCCGCTGGCCGAGCCTCGACGTGCTGCCGCAGGAGGAACGGCGCGTTGGCGGCGCGCCGCTCGAACCATGCGAGGTCTTCTGGGCAGATCCCGCGGCGCCTAGTTCCTGATGTTCTGCAGGAACAGCGCCGTCGGAATTTCGTAGCCGAGGCCCTGCGCCTTCGCCAGTTCGTAAACGCGTCCTGCGACGGCGTAGAATTGCGCACCCTGCAGATTGCCGCGTTCGGACCACGTGATCTGGTCCGGCGAGGTGCGCCCCGGCGCCTTGCCGCTCCAGATGTCGGCGAGCGTGATCCGCTTTTCCGGCAGCATCACGCCATGCGCCTTCTTGCCCCAGCGGCCGTCGCCGAACTTGCGCGTCGCGGGCCGCGCCTCCCACGCGATGAATTCATCGTCGAGCGCGAGCTCCGGCCGCCCCACCGGCGCGGGCGTATCGCCGAAGCGCAGATACACGTCCACCCGCCGCATGGTCTCGGCGTCGGGCACGCCGCTGCCGCCGATGTTGACGACGTGCGCGCCCTTCTCGATCAGCGCGCCGTTGAGCACCGGCACCGCGGAATCGGTGAGCCCGGCGACGATATGCGCGCCTTCATATACATCCTCGGGCCTGTCGCAGACCTTCACCTCGATGTTGTATTTGGCGGCCATCTCGCGCCCGAACGCCTCGCGGTTCGCCTTCGTGGGGCTGTAGACCTGCAGCTTCTCGATGTTGCGCACGGCCATGAACGAGGCCATGTGCTCGCGCGCCATGCCGCCCGAACCCAGCATGCCGACGACCTTCGCGTCCTTGCGCGCCATGTATTTCACGCCGATGCCGCCGTCGCCGGCCACGCGCATGTGCTGCAGCACGCCGTCGTTGATGAAGGCGAGCGGCTCGCCGTTCTCGATGGAGGTGAGAAAGATCAGGCCGCAGAACAGGCCCGGCTGCGTGCAGTATTTTTCCTGCGTGACCACGTCGCCGTTGCGCTGCTCGTAGATGATGTCCGACTTCATGCGCACGGCGAAATAGCCGCCCGTGGAGCCGCCTTCCATGGACCCGAACTGATAATTGCGCGTCGGATCGCTGGTGGGAATGCGAATGTCGATGCGCGGCCGGCAGGTCGCCTCGCCCAGCGCGAGGTTGCGATAGGATTGCTCGAGCGCCGCGATCGTGTCCTCCATCGTGAGGACCTTGGCGACATCGTCGTTGTTGATGATGAGGGTCATTCACCTTTCCAGTGTGTTGGGCGGCGTCAGCCGCCAGCCTTCTCGATTGCGTTGTACTTGTCGATCGTGGCCTTCGGCGTGCGCATCGCCTCGCGAACGAGCGCAAGCACGGCCTCCCCGTCAATGGGGCTCAGATCGTCGAACTTGATCTTGTCGAGTTCGGCCACGAAATCAACGTCCGTCATCGTGGCCATGAAGGCGTCCTTCAGCGCCTTCGCGCGCTCCGCCGGAATGTTGGGCGGCGCGATGAAGGGACGCGACATGGAGAACGGCAGTTCGGCGAACTTGATGAGAGCCAACGTCTCCTCGTCTGGCGCAAGTTCCCGGCCGGTAGGCGTGTCGGGCAACAAGGGATGGCGCGTCGCGCGGCCGAACTGCACCAGCGCGCGAATCTTGCGGTTGTTCCACAGGTCGGCCTGCGTCGTCGTGAGCGTGCTCACGCCCGTGACGACGCCGTCCACCTCGCCCGTCTGCATGGCGAGAAAGATGGGCCCGGTTCCGCGATACCCCTTGATTGTTTCAATATTCAGTTTGAGGGCGTCCTTCGCCAGCATCGCGAACACCTGGTTCGTCGAGCCCGCCCCGACCGAACCGATTATCGCTTTCATCGCGCCCCTTTGCAGGTCCTTGGCGCTCATCGCCGGATGATTGGCGTTGACGAGCAGGAGATAGGCGTCGCGCTCGAAGGAGGCGACACTCCCCAGCCAATTGAAATTCAGCGGATCGAAACGCGCGGAAAGCTCCCCGCGAATTGCGAGTTGCGCGCCGGTGCGGTCGAGCGAGGCGATGACGGAGCCGTCCTTCTCGGCCGCTGTGTACATGTGGTTCGCGATGCCGATCGGCCCCGCCGACGACATGTTTCGCACCACGACATTGGGCTGTCCGGGAATCTTCTTGCCGATATGGCGCGCGACGACCCGCGAGAGCGTGTCATTGAGGCCGCCCGGCGCATAGCCGACCAGAAGATCGATGGTTCGGCCCCGGTAGAACGCCTCCGGCGCCTGGGCGCGGACGACGTCTGGCGCGAGGGCGCAAGAGGCGCCCAACGCGAGCGCGGCTATGAACGCGGTTTTCCGCCGGGCCGGCATCGTTTCCTCCAGACTGTTGTTTCTTGGCGCGTTTCGGCTCCGCCTGACTTTAGGACGCCGCCCCGCCGCTCCGCAAGCACGCCCGCGAAGCTGAGGCATATCAAAGCCAAGGTTAATATGTAATGCTAGCAGGCCTGAATTGGCTGCAACGACGAAGAGTCTCGGCGCGGCCCGTTGTCCGTTTAAGTGGAGAAACGATCTCATGAACACGTTCGCAAAGACCGCCATCGTCGCAGCGCTCGCCGCCTGCAGCAGCGTTGCGCTCGCACAGTCCAATTCGCAGGTCGGCGTTCTCTCGTGCGACGTGTCGGGAGGCATCGGCATGATCCTCGTGCAGAAGCAGACGATGAACTGCACGTTCCGCCAGAACAACGGCGTGGTCGAGCGCTACGTCGGGCAGATCGCCGAATACGGCGTTGCGCTCGGCGGCGTGCAGGCGGGTCATCTCGTGTGGGGCGTGCTCGCCGCGACGCAGGGCCTGCCCGCAGGCGCGCTGGCCGGCACGTATGCAGGCGTCGGCGCGCAGGCGACGGCAGGCGTCGGCGTTGGCGCGAACGTGCTTGTCGGCGGCACCGGCCGCGCCTTCTCGCTGCAGCCGGTCTCCATCGAAGGACAAGTCGGCGTCAACATCGCCGCCGGCGTCACGACCGTCACCCTTTCGCCCGCGCTCTGAGCGCCCGCGACGAGCCCCAACGGCGATGAGCCCGGCCTTGCGGCCGGGTTCTTCATTTTACGGCGTGATCGACTTGCGCGCGGTCTCCACCACGTCGGGCGGCAAGGCGTAGAGCTTGTCCAGCATCTGGTGCATGTCGAGGCCGCTCAGCACGTCGATGTCCAGATCCATCTTCGCCGCCTCCTTCAGGAACGCGTCGTCCTTCGTCATGGCGTCGAACGCCTTGCGCATCGCGCCGACGCGCTCGGCCGGCGCGCCCGGCGGCATGGCGAAGGGCCGCCCCCACAATTGCGCGGCGAGCAGCAGGTCGATGATCTGCTCCTGCGTCTGGTTTTTCGCGAAGGTCCGCAGCAGCGGCACATCGGGGAACTCGGGGTTCTCCTTCGGCGACAGCACGGCGAGGAAGCGCACCTTGTTCTCCTTGCGCCAGCGGTCGACGATCATCCGCGCGCCCGTCCACCCGCCCGTGACCCGGCCCTCGACCTCCCCGCGCTCCATGGCGTGCAGAACCTCGTTGCCGCTCTTGTAGCCCTGCACGATGCGCAGCTTCGCGCCCATCAGGTTGTTGAGGAACAGCGGGATCAACTCGATGGTCGGCGACGACGAGCCGATGACCAGCTCATGGTTGAAGAGATCCTCCATCGTCCTGTGGCGCGCGGTGTGCCAGACGATGATGAGGCCCGTGTCCGCGTTGACGCTCCCGATCCAGTTGAACTTGCGCGCGTCGAAATTCATGTTGACCGAGCGCGTTTCGAGCAGCGGCGCCAGCGGCACGCCACGCTGCAGCAATCCGGTGACGGACCCGTCCCTGGGCGCGACGTTGTAGAGGTAATTGGTGGCCTGGAAGCCGCCTGCGCCCGGCATGTTCTGGACGATGAACGTGGGCTCGCCGGGCAGGAAACGCACGATGTGGCGCGCCACATGGCGCGCATACACGTCATACCCGCCGCCCGCGGCGTTGCCGACGATCATGCTGAGCTGCCGGCCCTTGTAGAACGCCTCTGGCGTCTGCGCCGCGGCGGGCGCGTGCGCCGCCGAGGCCACCTGCGGCCAGCCCTGCGAGGAGCCCTGCCGCCAACGAAACGCGCGCCTTGTCCATGCCACGCTCCTCCCCGCGCCGCTGTTCCAGCGGCTTGCCGCCAGCAGACTACAGAACCGGCGCTCCGGCAACATGGGCGCGCGGCGCGATTGAGCTGGGCGGAAAGCATGGCTAGACTTGACCCATCGGGCGGATCGCGACGCTGATGGGCTGATTTCGCGTCGGGAGCGCACACGTGCTGCAATTGCAATCTGTCTTCGGCATCTTCGCCCTGCTTGGCCTTGCCTGGTTGATGAGCGAGAACCGCCGCGCCGTGGACGTGCGCGCCGCCGCCATCGGGCTCGCCGTCACCCTCGCGCTGGCCATCGCCTTCATGTTCTCGCCCTGGATGGCGCGCGGCGTCTCGTGGCTCAACACGGGCGTGGACTCGATCAGCGCCGCGACACGGGCTGGCACGTCCTTCGTCTTCGGCTTTCTCGGCGGCGGGCCCACGCCCTACGAGGTGACCAATCCCGGCGCGCAATTCCTGTTCGCGTTCCAGGCGCTTCCCGTGGTGCTCGTCGTCAGCGCGCTCACCACGCTGCTGTTCTACTGGGGCGTGTTGCAGCCGCTCATCCGTGGCTTCTCGTTCCTGCTCAAGCGCACGATGGGCGTCAGCGGCGCGGTCGGCCTGTCGACGGCGGCGAACATATTCCTCGGGATGGTCGAGGCCCCCCTGTTCATCAAGCCCTATCTCAAGAGCCTGACGCGATCCGAACTCTTCATGGTGATGACCGGCGGCATGGCCGGCATCGCCGGCACGGTCTTCGTGCTGTACGCAGCATTGCTGCGCCCCGCCCTGCCGGATGCGAGCGCGCACCTGCTCATCGCGTCCGTCATCGGCGCGCCGGCCGCGCTGCTCATGGCGCGCATCATGGTGCCGCGAGACAGCGACCGCGAAGGACGCGCGCGACATCGAGATCGAGCCGGTCGCGGACAGCTCCATGGACGCCATCGTGCGCGGCACGCAGGCAGGCCTCGAGCTGTTCCTCTCCATCATCGCCTCGATCATCGTGCTCGTGGCGCTCGTGTGGCTTTGCAACGCGATGCTGGGGGCGCTGCCCGACGTTGCGGGCGGCGCGCTGTCGCTGCAGCGCATCCTCGGCTGGATCATGGCGCCCGTCACATGGCTCATGGGCGTGCCGTGGGCGGAGGCGACGACGGCGGGCCAGCTCATGGGCGTGAAGACCGTGCTCAACGAAATGCTCGCCTATCTCGAACTCGCCGCCACGCCGCGCGAGGCCTTGTCCGACCGCACGCGCCTCATCATGACGTACGCGCTGTGCGGCTTCGCCAATTTCGCCAGCCTTGGGATCATGATCACCGGCCTGTCGGCGATGGCGCCGGAGCGGCGCGCGGACATCATTTCGCTTGGCGGAAAGTCCCTCGTGGCGGGCACGCTGACGACGTGTCTCCTGGGCGCCATCGCGGGCGCGATGAACTGAGCGGGCGTCAGACGCCGAGACCTTAACCCAAGCAGAAACATGGCCTTACACCCACGTCCGCGTCGAAGCTTCTTGCGCGCGGCCTCGCTTTGCCCCACACTTTCACCAGCTCGCCCGGCGTAAAGGAGGCGAGCGCCCGGGGGAGGGGATCAGAAATGCGCGCGCTTCGCAGCGACGCTGGCGGCCAGGCGACATCGGTTGCATTGGGAATCGTCACGCTTGTCTGGTTTGCCGCCCTGCTTCAGTGGACACTGCACGACCAGGTCGTGCCGTGGGATTCCAAGAACCAGTTCTATGCATTCTACCGCTTCATGGCGTCCGCCATCCAGTCAGGCTCGACGCCGTTCTGGAACCCCTATCACTACGCCGGGCACCCGAGCGCCGCCGACCCGCAATCGCTGATCTTCGCGCTGCCATTCCTCCTTTGGGCCTTCATCAACCCGGCGCCCTCGCTCTTCGCCTTCGACGCGTTCGTCCTCGCGCATCTTCTCGTCGGCGCGTGGGCCATCGTCTTTCACGGCCGTCGCGAGAACTGGCCGCTCGCGGCCTCGGTGCTGGCGGCAAGCGTCTTCATGCTCGGAGGCGTCGTCTCCGGCCGCATGAACCACGTGGGCATCATCTGCGCCTATGGCCTGTTTCCGCTCGCCCTGCTCTTCATGCGCGCTGCGATCGAGCGAAATTCGTTCTCTGCCGCGCTGGGCTTTGCGCTTGTCGCCTCGCAGATTGCGCTGGGGCGCAGCCAGGTTCCGCTGCTTCTGTGCTTCCTGCTCATGGTGGCGCTGGTGGCGCAACTCGCGGCCAACGGCGCAACGCTGCAAACAATCAGGAGCCGCGCGCTCGTGATCGCCTGCATGGGAGGGGGCGCGCTGATCCTCACGCTCCCGCCCCTGCTCCTCACGCTGCAATTCATCAGCCTCTCGAACCGGCCCGCGACGCCCGTGGAGACGGCGCTCCTGTCATCCATGCATCCGCTCAATCTGGCGACATTCCTGTCCGGCCGACGTGTTCGGGTCGCTGCGCGCCGGGTCCGACGGATGGGGCCCCAGCGGGCAGACCCTCAAGGGATTCGACGTCACCGACAGCGCCTTCAACTACATGTTCTGCGGCACGGTGACCGCCCTTCTCCTCTTCTGGCATGGCCTCGCCGGAGGCCGTATCGCGGCGCGCGGACGGCGCATGATGGCGATCGTCCTCGCCATCGCTCTCGCATACACATTGGGCCGCTACACGCCGGTGTACGAATGGCTGTTCGCCCACGCGCCCGGCGTATCGCTGTTCCGCCGCCCCAATGACGCGGCCTTCATCGTCGTGCTCTGCGTCGCATACCTGTCCGGCTATCTGGCCGCGGACTACATCCGCGCCGGCGCGCCGCGTTTGCGCATCACGCCTGCGGCCGTGTTGGCCGCCGGACTGATTGCGCTCGGCGCCGGCGCAATCGCGTTCGCCGCGGCCTCGCACAATGGCGTGGACACAGCCCTGCAGATCGCCGGGGCCGCGATCGCGCTTGCCGTCACAGGGGCTGCGCTTCAATGGACGCGGACCGTGCGCGCTCGCACGATCCTCATGAGCGCGCTGGCGCTCGTCACCTGCGCTGAACTCGTATGGCGCAACGCGGGGAACGTTCTCAACGCGCGGCCCGCCGCGGAGTATGCGCTGCTGGAATCGCCCAGCGGAGAGGATGGGCGCGTCGTCGAGGCCATCGAGGCCGACATGGCGAAGACCTCGGGCGGCCCCTATCGCCCGCGCATCGAGGTCCTGGGACTGGACGGCCCGTGGCAGAATGCGTCGATGATCATCGGCTTCGAAGCGATCAACGGCTACAATCCGTTGCGCATCGGCGATTACGACGATCTCGTGGAGCCCGGCGAGAGCCCGTACGACGTGGATCGCCGCGCCTTCCCGATCACGTTTCCCAGCTACAATTGCAAGATGAGCCGCGGCCTCAACCTGCGCTACCTCGTGCTCGACAAGCCGCTTTCGAAGCTGCCCTCCAAGCACGACGCGCGCAAGTTCACGCCGCTTCTCGAAGGCCCCCGCGCATGGGTCTACCGCAACGAGGAGGAGACCCCGCGCGTGTCGATCAGGACGCAGGTGCGCGTCGCCGCCATCGATGATTTCGAAAAGGCGCTGGACCTTGTGACCGAGAGCGGTCAGGTGCTGGTCGACAGCGACGAGCATCTCTCGCAGGTTTACGCATCGAAACCGCCCGGAAAATCGCGCGCGCGCATCTCCGACTGGCGGGTGGACCGCGTCGAAGTCGACATCGAAACGAGCGCTCCCGCGATCCTCAAGCTCAATGCGCCCTATTATCCGCGGCTGGGACGTCGAGGTCGACGGCGTGCACAAGCCGGTGATCGCGGTCGATCTCCTCTTTCGCGGCGTGGAAGTCCCTGCCGGCGCGCGCAAGGTCGTGTTCACATTTCGCCCGTTCACCTGGGGCAACATGTCGAACGCGCTCGCGGACGTGCTGAATTTGCCGCACACGCGATAGCGTCCGGCGTCCACTCGTGGCATGAACGTGAGCGCAGCCGATCGCGGCCTGCGCGGAGCGCATGAGAATGGATCTTCCGGCGGCGAGGACAGGCGACGAGGCGCGCAGGCCCGACTGGGCGCGCTTCGTTATGGCCCTCCTCTTCAACGCGATCCCGCTGGCGGGCGTCGCGTTCTGGGGCTGGAGCCCCTTCGCGCTGATCTTTCTCTACTGGCTCGAGAACGTCGTCATCGGCGTGCGCACTCTGGCGATGATCGCGCTCAGCGGACGCTTCCACGGCTATGCGGCCGCAGCGCCCACCGCCCTGTTCTTCACCTTTCACTACGGCATCTTCTGCGCCGTCCACGGCGTGTTCGTGATCACGCTCTTCGGAGGCGAGTTCTCCGGGCAACCGGCCGATCTGTGGGAGACGAGCCGCACCGTGGCCGTCGGCGTGATCGCCATCGTCATATGGCAATCGGCGTTGCTGATCCTGCACATCATGCGCGCAGACGAGTCCGACGCCATGACGCTCATGGCGACGCCCTATCCGCGCATCGTGGCGCTGCACGTCACCATCCTTGCCGGCGGCATGCTTCTGATGTGGCTGGGCTGGCCGCACGCGGGGGTTCTTGTCCTCGCCGTCGTGAAGACGCTGATGGACGCCGCGCTCGCGCTCGGACGGCCCATCATGGGAATCGGCGCGAACGCGCGCGAGGACGAGATCAACCCGCCTTCTGCGCGCTCGCGTCCCTGATCGCGCGCCATACCCGGTCCGGCGTGCAGGGCATGGCGATGTTGCGCACGCCCAGCGGCGCAAGCGCGTCGTTGATGGCGTTCATCACGGCCGGCAGCGCGCCGACGGTGCCGCATTCGCCCGCGCCCTTCACGCCGAGCGGATTCGAGGCCGCGGGCACCGGGTGCCTGTCGATCTCGAAGGAGCAGAAATCGTCCGCGCGCGGCATCGCGTAATCCATGAACGAGCCGGTCAGCACCTGGCCGCTGCCGTCCTCGTAGACGATGTTCTCCATCAGCGCCTGCGAGGCGCCCTGCACGATGCCGCCGTGCACCTGGCCATCGACCAGCATCGGGTTCAGCTCGACGCCCGACGTCGTGAACGGCCGTGTAGCGGTCGATGGTCACGACTCCCGTTTCGGGATCGATCTCCACCTCGCACACGTGCGAGGAGTTCGGCAGGTTGCCGACATCGGGCGACCACGTCGCCGTCTCGTAGAGACCGATCTCGATGTCGGGCGGCAGGCTCGCGGGGTTGAACGCGGACTGGACGACCTGCTTCAGTGTGATCGAGCGATCTGTGCCTGCGATGCGGAACACGCCGTCCTCGAACGCCAGATCGTCGACGCTGGCCTCAAGCGCATGGGCGGCGATGCGCCTGGCCTTCTCGATGATCTTGTCCACGGCCTTGAAGACAACGGAGCCGCCGATGGTGGCCGTGCGCGCAGCGCCCGTGCCCGTGCCCCACGACAGCTTCTCCGTATTGCCCTCGATGACGCGGATGTTCTCGGCGTCGATGCCCAGCCGGTCGGAGACGATCTGCGTGTAGATCGTCTCGTGGCTCTGGCCGCCCGCCGTCGAGCCCACGAGGATCGTGACGCCGCCGCTGGGATCGAAGCGCAGTTCGGCCGCCTCGGGCGAGGGGCCGGCGGATGGATCGACGCTGCAGGAAATGCCGACGCCGCGCAGCAGGCCACGCGCGCTTCGACGTCGCCTTGCGCGCCTTCACGCCCGCATAGTCGGCCTTGGCGAGGCACTTCTCCAGCACTGCGGGGAAGTCGCCGCAATCGTACACGTGGCCAGTCGCCGTCTTGTAGGGCATCGCCTCGCGCGGCACGAGGTTGCGACGCCTGATCTCGGCCGGGTCCATGCCGAGCTCGCGCGCGGCCATGTCGACGAGGCGCTCGATCACGTAGGCGCTCGGCGCGCCGCCGGGCGCACGATAGTTGGAGACGGGCAGCGTGTTGGTCATCACCGCCGCGCCTTCCGCGAAGACCGCCGGAATCGTGTACGCGCCGCACACGTCGTTGATGATGTTGAGCGTCGAAAGAAAGCCCAGCATCGACAGGTAGGCGCCGACATTGTTGCGCGAGGAGAAGGTCACTCCGAGGAACTTGCCGTCGTTGTCGAACGCGAGCCCCGCGTCGATCACCATGTCGCGGCCCTGATCGTCCGCGATCAGCGCCTCGCTGCGCTCGCACGTCCACTTCACCGGCCGGCCGACCTTCTGCGACGCCCACGCGACGACCGGCACTTCCGGATAAAGCCCGCCCTTCATGCCGTAGCTGCCGCCCACATCGCCTGCGATGAGCGTCATGTGATGCTCGGCCATGTCGTTGAAGACGAACTTCGCCATCATCGTGCGCCACACGTAGGGGCGCTGCAGGCAGGCGTAGATCGTGTAATGGTCGCGCCCCGCATCGTACTCGGCGTTGACGGCGCGCGTCTCCATGGTCATCGCCGCGACGCGGTTCACCACGAAACGGTCGCGCACCACATGCGGCGCGGACGCGAAGACCTTCTCCGCCGCGTCCTTGTTGCCCTTCGAGCCATAGACCGGTTCGTTGTTGGGACATTGCGCCCAGATCGCCGGCGCGCCGGGCTCGTTCGCCTGCGCCGTGGACAAGATGATCGGCAACGGCTCGTAATCGATCTCGATCCTCTCGGCCGCGTCCTTCGCCTCGATGACCGAGTTCGGCGATCACCACCGCCACGGGCTGGCCCACGTGGCGAACGCGGTCGCGCGTCAGGCCGGGCCGCGGCGGGCGGAACATCGGCGATCCGTCGCGGCGCTTGGCCGGCGATAGGCCGCGCACGTCGCCAAGCCCGTCGGCGGCGTAATCCTCGCCCGTCAGGATCGCGAGCACGCCCGGCATTTGCAAAGCGGCGCTCGTGTCGATGCTGCGGATTTCGGCATGGGCGTGGGGCGAGCGCAGGAAGACGGCATAGGCTTGATTGTCGAGGGTCACGTCGTCGGTGTAGCGGCCCCTGCCCTGCAGGAGCCTCGGAGCCTCGACCTGGCGAACCGGCTGGCTGATTGAAAATCGCGTCATCGCTCCCCGACATTGTGATGGTGTGATGAAAACCCGCGCCGCTGCGCGGCCCGCGCCCCGAAGCGCTGCGGGGCGAGGATCAGGCGCCCCGGCCGCGGCGTCAATGCGGACGCCGCCTCCCGGCAGCGAAGTTATGGGCAATTGCCCATTCCCTGCCCACAAAAATTGTGGGCATGTTCATGCTTGCCATGCGCTCCCGCCGCGCCTATTCGTTTGTGACTCTTGGAGGAAACGAGAGGGCGCACAGAGCCATGAAGGCCGAGCAGGTACTGACGGAAATAAGCGAGTTCTGCCGCGCCGCGGGCATGGCGGAATCAACCTTCGGGCGCGCCGCCATCAACGACGGCAAGCTGGTCTCGCGGCTGCGCAACGGCGGGCGCATTACCACCGACACGCTCGACAGGATCCGAGCCTTCATGGACGAGTTCGGCGCGCGCAACGGACTGCGCACGCCTTCCGCGAACTCGCCCGCCGCGAACTCGCCCGCGCCCGCGCCCCTCGGCGCAGCTCCCGCACCGGCGCCCACGCAGGCGCTCGCGAAATCGCCGCCGCACAGCGTGGAAACCGCCTTCCGCTTCTACGACAACCGGCAGAAGTACCTGCTGTTCGTCAACACCTGCAGCGAGAAATGGGAGGTCGCAAACCGCGTCGCGCAGGAAGTCGGCAGCGCGCATCCGCGTCCGCCCGGCTTTCCGGCTGTTCGACGCGGGCGTGGGCGACGGCAGCGTGCTCGCGCGCGTCATGCGCGCCATGCACGACCGGCACCCGACCATGCCCTTCTACGTCGTCGGCAAGGAGATCAGCCTCGAGGACGTGCGCCTCGCGCTGCAGAAGATGGTCGACCGCTTCGTCGAGCACCCCGCGACGTGCCTCGTCCTCACCAACCTTCAATACGCCAGCGCGCCGTGGCTCACCGTGAAGTCGCTGAGCGCGGCCTCCAGCCTGCTGTGGCACGAGGTGCGCCTGCAGGGTAACACCGGCCATTCCTTCGAACGCCAGATCAGCGCGCTCGAGCCCTTTCTCGGACAAAACTGGACGGCGCGCGTTTCACCCGGCGGCCACTCGACCTACGAGCGCCCGGTCGTTCTCGTGATCTATCGCGACGACCACAAGTTCCTGCTGGAGCCCATCGTGCCGCGCCAGGGGCAGACGCCGGCCAATTACGATCTCGTCATCGCGTCCCAGCCCTACCGCGCCCGCGCCAGCATCGACTTCAAGGCCAGCCGCATTCTTGCGCCGCTCGTCAGGGCGCTCGGGCCCGGCGGTCGCATGATCGGCATCCACTCGTTCGGCAACGATCCGGGCATGGAGATCATCCGCAAGGTCTGGCCGCAGGACAACCCGTTCGTCACCAACAACCGGCACGACCTTCTCAAGGCCGTGAAGCAGGAACTGGGCTCGGCCGCGCGCGATTACAATTTCAACGCCGGCTCCGACGCAAAGTCGCTGTTTCGTTACAACATGCACACGCTGCCGAGCGAAGTGGCGACGTCCATCGGCACCTCGACGCTCTTCGCCGCGTGGAACGCCGCGATCTACGTGGCGCAGGTCGAGGACGACCGGCTCGCGCCCGTCGTCGCCAACAAGGATTATCTCGACGCCACGCAGGACGTGCTGCGCAAGCACGGCGGCCTGTGGTTTCTCGACGAATCCTTCGTCATCTCGCGCAGATGGGACTGAAGCGCATGGTCAATCCTTCATCCGCAAACGAGCAGACCCTCGCGACCGAGGCCGACGTCGTCGGCGCCATAGCCGCCTTCATGGCGGAATGCTCCTTCGAGGCGACGCGCCCCTCGCCCGCGGAGATCCATGCGCTCGGCGGCTTGATCCCCAAGGGCTCGCCGCTGTTTCTCACCGCACTGCCCAACCGCGCCCCGGCAGAACTGGAGCGCGCCGCGATGCTGGCGCGCGAGGCGGGCCTTGCGCCGATCCCCCATCTCTCGGCGCGCCATTTCGCCACCTTCGAGGCCATCGACGCGCATCTTGCGAGCCTGCGCGCATCCGCGGGCGCCGACCAGATCATGCTCGTGGGCGGCGACATGGCCAAGCCCGTCGGCGAAGTGCCGGACGCGCTCGCCGTCATCGAGAGCGGCCTGCTGGAGAAGCACGCCATCGCGCGCGTTCACCTGCCCGGCTTTCCCGATGGCCATCCGCACGTGGACGCCGATCAGCTCGAGACGAGCCTCGTGACCAAGCTCGCGGCGCTCCAGCAGCGCGGCGTCGAAAGCGAAATCGTCTCGCAATTCTGCTTCGAGGCCGCGCCCATCATCAAGTGGCTCGACGCGCTGCGCGGACGCGGCGTGCATGTGCCCGTCCGCATCGGTCTCGCCGGCCCCACGAGCCTCCTCAAGTGGCTGGGATATGCCCGCCGCTGCGGCGTGAAGGCGTCTGCGGAAGCGCTCGCCTCGCGCAGCGGACTCGTGAAGCAGGCGTTCCGCGCCATGGCGCCCGATCCGCTGATCCGCACCCTTGCGCAGGCCGCCGCGAGCGGACGCATCGACACCGTGCGGCCACACCTGTTCGCCTTCGGCGGCGTCGAAGACACCGTCCGGTGGGCGCAGGCGCCCATGAACGGCGCCATCAAGCTGAACAAGGACGGCGGGTTCGACGCGCGCTGAAGCGCCGCGCCGCTAGCGCGCCATTCCCGTGTCGCTTTCGGTGTCGGTGATCAGGCGAACTTCGCCGGTCGCCGGCGTGCGGATGGACGAGCAGACCTTGCGCATCATCGTGAGGCATATCTCCCGCACGCGCTCGTCCTTTGCCGCGCCCGTGACCTGAGCGAGGCGGCAGAATGCAATCGTGCGTTGGGCCACGATGTCCTGGAAGTCAGCATAATACTCGACGTCTTCATTCATATCGTCTGTCATCTGGCGTCACCTTTGAACAGCGCCGCCTGCGCTCCTCCAGGACGAAGCGGGGCGGCGCATGGGATGACGCGGCGCAAAGGCGCGCGGTTCCATGCTTGGCTGGCGCCGCGAACCACGCCGCGTCCAGACCGTTGGAGCAGACACGAACGGACCTCCCCATGGCGGACGAACACCTCAGGCAAAGCGCGCAGAAGGTCGCGGTCACCGCCGGCGCCGTCAAAGGCGCAGCCGACGAAATCAAGTCCGCGGCCGGCGCAATGGAGGCCTCCACCGACAGGATCGAGGACTTCGGCCGACCGGCGGACGGTGCTGGCCGCGGACCGCACCGCGCTCGCCGCCGAGCGCACCTATGCCGCGTGGGTGCGCACGGGCCTTGCCGCGCTGGCGAGCGGTATCGGAGCCAAGGCGCTGCTGACCGGCGTGGTGCCGAGCCTCCTTGTGCTGACGGCGGGATCGGTGCTCGTCCTGTTCAGCGCCTTCTGCTTTGCCGCCGCCGTATGGCGGCAAATGCAGCCGGGAGCGAGGCCGCCCAAGCCCGATACACCGCGCATTCCCCCGGTGCTGCTCGTCATTGTGAACGGGCTTCTCGTCCTGGTGGCGATCTTCGCGCTGGCTGGCATCCTCTTCGGCGTCCCCGGCAAGCATTAGGAGCAAACGAACGCGAACCGCCCCGGGGCCGATGGGGTTGTATTGGCATGACGTCACACGAACAGGAGAGCGCCATGGCTTCCCATACGCCCGGTCAGGTGACCGGAAAGCCGCTCATCGAGAGCGATCGCGTCGACGGCACGTCTGTCTACGACCCCAACGGCGAGAGCATCGGCTCGGTAAAGCGGATGATGATCGACAAGCTGAGCGGCAAGGTGGCGTACGTCACGTTGTCCTTCGGCGGCTTCCTGGGGATGGGTGAAGAAGAACACTCCCTTCCCTGGAGCAAGCTCACCTATGACACGTCCCTCGGCGGCTTCCGGACGGACGTGACCGAGGACCAACTCAAGAAGGCGCCGAACTTCTATCGCGCCAGCAACTACGACTGGTCGAACCGCTCCCACGAGCGCGAGCTCCACGATTACTGGAAAGCGACGCCGTACTGGGGCTGACAGCTAACGCGAACGCCACGAGGCCGGAGCGCCCGCCGCTCCGGCCTTTTTGCATGCGCGCGCTGCACGCAGAGGCTCGAAACGCGCGCCACATGCTTGCCAAATTTCGACGACGCGTGCTTACTTGCATCAAGGGGCTTTGAATCGACCACGCACGATGCGTCGTGGTGCGTCGGAAAGATGTGCGGAGAGTCCCATGAAAGACCAGGACTGGCTGGCTGCAAATTCGGGCGCGGGGATCGAACTCGCCGAGCGCTACATCGCACAAGCGAAAGCAGCGGAGGAACCTGTCGAAGCGATCGGCCGCTATCTTCTGGCGATCGACGTCATGCGGGTCCACCTGGGTCGCATGGACGCCGAGTTCGAATACGTGCGCGCGGCGCTCGACAAGCGCGTCAGCAATCCATCCCTGCGCCCGTGACACGCCGGAGCTGCGCCGCTTTCCTCACGTTCAGCGTTTGCGTGCTGCTGGGTTGCGCTGCGTTCGACGCAAGCGCGCAGGACTGGCGCATCGATGGGGCGCCGATGCGAATACCATCGCTGGAGGCTTTGTCCCGCCCGCTTGCCGGCCCGTCCCAATGCGCCGGTCGCGCCGGAGGATGCCGGGGGACCACTGGGGCCGTTCCTGACCGATTTGTCGCTGCGCAGGGGCGATATCGTCGTCACGCGCGATGGCCTGAAGGAATTTCGCGGCGGCGACGCGTCCACCCATGCGCCCGGCGACTTCGCTCCGGTGGAGGCTGGCGCAGGAAGCGCCTCGGCGCGAGGCGCTTTCCGCTCGCGCCCCCTGCCCCCCATTCAGCAGCCCCCGTGATCCACGGGCGCGCGTCTTACACAGGTGGGACGCGCGTATCCGTGCCGGTCATCCTCGTGCGCGGACGCGCGGGCTCGAACCAGGCGCGAACGCGGCCTGCCCGGAACAGCGTGTCGTAGGAAGAAATCTCCGAGCCGAACGCGTCGCGCTCGCCACGCTGGGCGGCGAACCATGACACAGCGGCGCCGAGCAGAAGCGAAGCGGCGGTCACAAAGCCCATCAGCACGCCGGCCTTGCGCGCACGTGACAGCGACGTCCGGGACTGCCCGATTATGGCGTTCACCCTTTGCTCCGCGTCGGCGCCCGCAAGGCCCGTGCGCGCGCTGACGAGCCGCACGAGATATGCGCGATCGTCGGGGGCGACGCCGCTATGGCCCGAACTTGTGAGCAGGATGCGCCCGGCCTCCGAGCGCGAATAGGTGAGGTCGTCGCCGGCGGGCCGACGGTCGGACCGGAAGAGCTTGTCGAGTTCGAACGCCAGCAGGTTTTCGCCGCCGAGCGAACTCATCTGTCCGCTCTGGCCGCCAGGCGGGCTCACCACGGGCGAAAGCGCACGTGCGCCCGCAGCCACGAGCAGCGCGCCGAGGAGGACGGCGAGCGCCCAGACGAGAAGGCCGTGCATGCCGGCGTTGAGTTCAACGTCTCCTTCCTCGTCGAACGCCGCTTCCGGCCGCATGCGTCCAGCGACGTAACCGCCAAGCGCGAAGCTCGCGAGAACGGCGAGCAACAAGATAGAGGCCGGACAAGAGCCACAGCGCGAACGAGGCGTCGCGCCACGTCGGCGCAGTCGAACCCACAGCCAGGCCGAGCGATGCGCCAAAGCCGAAGAGAACGAGGAACAGAGCCGCCGCCGCAAGAGCGC
The DNA here is from genome assembly GCA_963701405.1 of uncultured Alphaproteobacteria bacterium. GTDB lineage: Bacteria > Pseudomonadota > Alphaproteobacteria > Rhizobiales > Beijerinckiaceae > Terripilifer. Next base: position 90,620 of record CAVPAB010000005.1, read on the forward strand.
CCGCGATGACTGCTCCCCACGCGATGCGTGCGCGCTGAATACCATCCATTGAAGCCTCCTATCGAAGACCGAAGAACGACAGGATCGCCAGGATGACGACGATGAGACCGATCAGGTAAATGATACCGTGCATGCGTTTCTGGCCTCGCTGAGGACGTTGTTCAACGTTGCTCGGTGGGGAAGGTTCCGGCTGCGAAACCTTGGCGCCTACAACGCCCGGCGAAGGCGCGCGGCGTGACCGGCGTGACGCTCGACGACGGCCTGGCTTTCGCCCGTCCAGATCATGAAGCAATCTTCCGCGTGAACCGGAGCGCGGCAGCGCCAGCACTCGCCCGTCTCGTGGCTATGGGTGCGGGGAACGTCATAGGTCACGAGGATGTGGTTCTGCGCGCCGCATTGCGGACACGTCTTGCTGAGGTATCTGTCCTTCAGCTCCTTTCGGGCCTCGGCAACATGGCTGGCCATGGCGTTCTCTCTTCAAGCTTTGCGACTTTGTCCGATCAGCCGCGCTCACGGCGCGCGCGAGCGCCATCGGATCTCCTGAAGCGGAACTCGCTGCGACACGAGCGGTTCGTTGTTTTTCTGACAATGGAGAGAAGAATGAGCGACTGGGCCAAAGCCGGCCTTTCGGCAAGTCTGTCCGGCAGCATCGCAAGCGTCGTCACTGCCGCAACCCTCGCCGCGCTTGCGCGCGCCGAAGGCAAGGGCATGTGGCAGCCCACCAACGCGACGAGCCATTGGCTGCACGGCGAAGACGCTGGTCACGTGCGGCGCGCCGATGGAGCGCACACGCTGACGGGCTACGCGACGCATCACGCCTCGGCGATCTTCTGGGCGTTTCCGTTCGAGCGCTGGCTGCAGACGCGCCCGCCGCGCACGCCCGCGCAGATGCTGATGGAGGCCGCCGGAATGTCCGCGATCGCGGCGGCCGTGGACTATGGCGTGGCGCCCAAGCGCTTCACGCCCGGCTGGGAGGAAGTGCTGTCCGTGCGCTCGATCGCGCTCGGTTATGGCGCCCTCGCCCTCGGGCTCGCAGCCGGCGCGCTGGTCACGCAACGCATGCGCCAGCAGGAGCCCGGACGCGGCCATCGGCGGCAGCGCGACGACGAACCCCGGTTCGCGACGCGCCAGAACGGCGGCGCCCGTCCACACATGCGCGGCGCATCCGATCGGCCAGCACACGATCACCGCCAGCACCCCGGCGCCGGGAAGCTCTACGAACTCATCGAGGACATCCGCATCTGCATGATGACGACGACCGGCAAGGAAGGTCGCATGTTCAGCCGGCCGATGTACGCGCTGAAACCCGACGAGGCCGGGGACCTGTGGTTCTTCACGCGCATCGAGTCGCCGAAGGTGAGCGAGCTGGGCCTCGATGGCGAGGTCAACCTCGCCTTCTCGCACCCGGGCAAGCAACATTACGTCTCCGTGTCCGGCCGCGCCGAGATCATCCGCGACCGGCAGCGCATCGAGGAAAAATGGGCCGAGCCGATGCGCACCTGGTTCCCCGAAGGAAAGGACGATCCGCAGATCGCGCTGGTTCGGGTGCATCCGCAATCGGGTGAATACTGGGATTCGCCCTCGAGCGCGGTCGTGCATCTCTACGGGTACGTGAAAGCCTCGCTCACCGGCGAGCCGCCCACGGAATTGTCAGACACGCGCAAGGTGGAGTTGAACGCCTGATCTGAGCGCCGGCGTGACGCTCACGCATCCGTGAACTTGCGCGCGGGCAAGCTCGATCCTGCCCGCGCGCAATTCCCTCCCGCGCGGATCGGCGCCATATCCCGTGCATATCAACACGGGACTTCGCACCATGGAAAAGACACTCGATCGTTTCGCGCCCGTCGCTCTCAGCGTCATGCGCATCGTGTTCGCCGTCACCTTCATTGCGCACGGCACGCAAAAAGTTCTCGGCTTCCCTGCGAGCAACATGAACCCGCCGGCCTTCTCCCTGTTCTGGACCGCCGGAGTGCTCGAAATCGTCGGCGGCGCGCTGCTGATCCTCGGCCTGTTCACGCGGACCACGGCGTTCGTGATGTCGGGCATGATGGCGGTCGCCTATTTCATGGTTCACGCGCCGCAGAATTTCTTCCCCGCCCTCAACGGCGGCGATGCGGCAATCCTGTTCTGCTTCGGATTTCTATACTTCGTGTTCGCGGGCCCCGGTTCGATAAGCCTCGACTCCCGGCTGCGCTCCGGCGACGGCGCGCGCGAGATGCGCCCGTTCCCCTCGCGTGCGTGAGGCGCCCTGATCGCTGGCGCGGCGGCTGGCCACAGCCCCGCGCCAGCGGAACACGATTGATGCATCACAATGCATGGAAGCTTGCCGGCGAGCACCCTTCACGAACTGGAGGGATGCACATGCTCGTCGCCGCGATCGCAATCGAAGCCCTTGTCGCGCTGCTCGCGCTCATGTCGGCAATCAAGGGCCGGCCCTGGCTTTACGGCTTCGCCTTCACCTTTGCTGTCTACGTCTTCTACGACGCCGCGCGCCTGGCGCAGGTGAACGTGCAGGAGGGACTTCTGTCGGTGCTCTTCCTGCTCGCCGCAGCCAGCGCGCTCGCCGCCATGTGGGACGTCTATCGCAGGGCCTAGGGCGGCGACGGCCAGCCCTGTCGCGTCGCCCTATTGCTGCTTGATGCCCGCAGCCTTGACGATCGAGGCGTTGAGTTCGATCTCCTTGCGGATGTGGGCGTCGAATTCCTGCGGCGACATCGGCATGGGATCCGCGCCGAGGCCCGCGAACTTCTCGCGCACGGAAGGAGTTTGCAGCGCCTTGCTCAATTCGCCCGCAAGCCGATCGATGATCGGACGCGGCGTCTTCGCGGGCGCGAACGCGCCGACCCAGAACTCGTAGCCCGAATCCGGGAAGCCCGCCTCGACCGTCGTGGGCACATCCGGCAACACGGACGAACGCCGCGAACTCGCCACGGCGAGCGCCTTGAGCTGGCCGTCGCGGATCAGCGAGAGCGCCGGCGGCACAGGCGAAAAGTAAAAATCGACGCGCCCGGCGACGACCTCGCGGATCGCTTCGGGCGCGCCGGGGAACGGCACGTGCACCGCCTCGAATCCCGCCGCCATGCGAAACCGCTCTGCCGCGAGATGCGTCGAATTGCCGATGCCGCCCGAACCGTAATTGATCGAGCCGGGCTTTGCCTTTGCGGCCGCAACGAAGTCCGCAATGGTCTGCCAGCCCTTCGAGGGCGGCGTCACCATGACGGTCGGAATGCTCGCGAGCGGCGCGAGGCCCGCGAAATCGCCGGCGACATCGAACTGCAGATTGGCGAACATCGCGGGAAACAGCGTGTGCGTCGATGAATTGACGAGCAGCGTGTAACCGTCCGGCTCCGCACGCGCGGCGGCCTGCGCGCCGATCCGCTGGCCCGCGCCGGGACGATTGTCGATGATGATCGATTGCCCGATCTGCTTGGAGACCTGCTCGAAGGCGATGCGCGCGAGCACGTCCGTCGCGCTGCCGGCCGAAAGTGTCACGATGACCCGGATCGGCTGCTTGGCCGGCCAATCCTGCGCGGCGGCAGGCGCCGCGCAAAGGCGGCGACAAGGGCGGCGGCCATCAGGTTCAAATAGCGCTTCATACTCGTGTTCCTCGCCTGCGGGCGCCGCTGCCGGGCGCCGGCCGATACTTGAAGGCCTGCAGCCTAGCCTGACCTGCCGAGCCGACGCAAACCGGGCGGGCCCCTCCCCTCCGCCGCCTGTTTGGCGTTGCGCAGCCTAGCGCGCGAAGTGCTGGTAATCCTTCGTGTTCCTGAAATTGCCGCCCCACGACCAGCCGATGCGCGCGAACGCGCGTGTGACCACGTCGCCCCTCGTGATGAGCCCCGTGATTCCGGCCTTGCGCTCATGCGCCTCGTCATACGCGCGTCCCGCGCGCGGCGCCGTGCCGCTCGCGTCGATGTAGGGGTTCTGCACGGGATTGATGTCGACCGCCAATCCGAGCGCGTGCTTTGAGAGCCGGCGCGAACCGACGACCGTGCGGCAGTTGAAGGCGCTCGTGTTGTTGTCGTCGATCGAGGCGTCGTCGCTGCCGCCATATTCGTCGATGAGGCGCATCTTCGCGATGCGGAACCGGCCGCTGTCAAAAATCTCCTGAAACGCCGACGCCACATCGCGCGCAACCGAGCGCGCAACGATCAGCGATCCCGATCTCTGTTCCCCTAGGAAGTCACGATATGGAATTGTGAGCAGCGCAAGGTCCGCCCGCCCCGGACACGGCAGGTCAGCGCGCCAGGACTTGCCCTGCATGTTGCGCCAGACCTGATCGGGTATAGCCTCGATCGCCACGCGCGCCTGCTGCGCCACGGCCCCGCCGGCGCAAAGGGCAAGCAGCCCAGCGGCGAGAGCCAGACGCAGCGCGGCGTGTCTCATGATAAAGGATTGCGTCAGTGGCAGAACGGGCCGCTTCATGACCGAAGCATAGCACGCTCGCCCCTCAGGCGCCCCGATCACTCAATAGGGCGACCAATTGCCGTTTCCAGTCTCGTATCCCCCATCCGGCGACTGGACCCATTGCGTCCATGCAATGCCAAAGGAGAGCGCCATCCCGAGCGCTATGATCAGCACGAGATAGTTGAATGCCCGGCTCATGCATCACCTCCCTGCGCCATGCGGCGCGGGCGCTCACGCTTCGCCATCTCGGCCGTGCCCCTCGACCTGGAGGGAGACATCCGTCCGCGTGCCTTCCTGCTGATCGTGCACAGACACGCTCACGCGCGGATAGTCCTGCGCTATCTTCCTACCGGCGGACATGGCGTCATCCTGCACTTCGTAGGAGGACTTTCTCTGCCCGTCGACGCTGAGCACGAAGCGGCTCGCGTGGGTAAAGCTTCTGAGCTTGCGCTTTTCGGAATGGTTTCCTTCGTCGTCCATTGTCCAATGTCCTTGTAGGCGGAGCGATGATCCGCGCGCGCTCTTGGCGCGTTCGTCCGAACCGCGATCGGGCGCGCTGCACGTCTGGTGTGCAATGAAGAAAGCGGGCGCCCGGACGGCGCAGCTTGATCAGGTCTTACGGCCGGATGAATCGACCGCGGAACTGCCGGACTTGCCCTGCGATTGCTTGTAGCTCGAGCCCGGACCCTTGGCCTTCTTGTCGGCCTTGGGCTTCTTTGCTTCCTTGTTGCCTTTGAGCTGACCCTTGGCCATTTCCGCCTCCGTTGATCGCTCGATGATCGCGGGCGCGCTGGATGCGCCTCAAGTCAGAAAGCTGAGCGAACATATCACAGTTCCCGCATCTTCGGCACGATATGTGCAATCGACCGCCGAGAACCAGGCATTTCGCGGGTAGAGTGAGGGAGGCCGCCGCGTGCGAGGCGCACGACCTCACATTTGGCCGATCAGGGCGCCGTGACCTTGAACACGTATCGAAACCGCGGCAGGTCTTCGCCCGGGTGGTCTTCGGCATACGTCAGTTGCGGGATGCGAAAATTGTTCGGACGCGCTTCGGCGCCCTTGTAAATCGCAGGATACAGGTCGATGAAATGATAACCCTCAGCGCCCGTCGCGCGCATGATAATGTCGACGTGCCCCTGCGAGTTGAACCCGCAGGCATAGCCCGAATATGAATTGTCGTAGACGAGCGTGTAGATGTTCGCCGTCTCCGTCCACCCGACGCCGCGCAGGCGGATGCGGAACTCGGTTCCCGCAGGGCCTTCGGCAACGTCCAGCGGCAGCGCGCTCGGCGTGACGGTGAAGACGCCACGCAATTGTGCGTCAGTCGATTTAACGATTATGGTGTGAGCGCCGCCGAGATCATCGGGCGCATCGAACGCAAATGACACGTTGCCCTTCGCGTCGGCCCTGGCGCGGCCGATCTCACGCTCATCCTCGCCAAAACCGCCGCCCGCGACACGATTGCCGACCATCGTCGTCCACACGACGACGTATTCGCGCGAAGGCGGCAGGCCGACGCCACGGACCTGAACGCGCGTACCCACCGGGCCCGCCTGCGGCGCGACAACGAGGTCGCCCGCGGCAGGCAGCCTCTTTACGTCGCTTTGCGCCTGCTCGGAGACAGGCGGCGGCAACACTGCCGGGCCCGCCGTGAGAGTGAACGTGCGCGTGAATCGCGGCCTGTCTGGCCGGGGATTCTGTTCGGGATTGAGATAGGGAAACGTGAATTCGCCGTGAATGAGCGAGAGGACATGAAGCCCTTCATGCCCCGTCGCGGGAATGGTGAATTGCGCCACGCCTTGCGTCGTCACGGACGACAACCAGCCGGTGAAGGAATTGTCGTAGACGAGCGTCCAGCTGTTCTCCAGTTCGCGCCACCCGATGCCTTTCACGACGACGCTGATGGGCGTTCCTGCGGGCCCGCTGGCGGGCGACACGTCCATGCTCATCTCGATCGTGAAGTTAGATTGCGTGAAGAGGCGCGAGCCTTGCTGCAGAACCACATCGTGGCCGAAACCGAAGTCGTCCGGGGCGGTGAACTGCGTGCGGATCGCGCCGGATCGATCGCTGCGCAAGCGTGCGATCAGATAGGCCGCGGGCTTGTATTCGCGACCATTGTAATAGCCGTCGGCGACCTTCCACTCGCCGGTTACTGTGCCCCAGACGAGATCGAACTCCTCGCCCGGCGGCAGGCCGGACGCTGCGACGCTGACAAGGGTTCCCGCCGGCCCCCGGTCGGGTGACAGGTCCATGCGCCCGACGAAGCCGCCTGAAACCTGCCCGATGACGATCTGCGGTCCCAGAAGAGCTGGACCGGCCGCCCGCGAGGGCGTGACGACCAGCCCGAGCGTCATGCACATGACGATCAGCGCAACGAGTTTCATGCGAGCGGCGGGCCTATTCGGCCACGATGGTCAGCTGCGATGCTGCGACCTTGAAGGGCTCCCATGCCATGGTCGAGCCATCCTTCGCCACCGCGATGACCTTGTAGCTCAGACTGCCGGTCGGATGATCCTTCGGTACGATCCAGCCCGCTGTCCAGAAATTGTCCGTTGAATTGCGCGGCGGATGGGGACCAAACTTCATCGGAAGGCTCTGTCCGTTGGACACCTCCACCCGAACGCTGGTGACGCCGGACGCGTCGAGTTGCTGGCCTGTCCCGGAGTCGGTCAATCTCATGCGGAAGACCACCTGATCGCCGCGCACGAAGCGGTTCGTCAAAACGCATGGAGGCGGCGGTCCCAGTCGCGGTGTGTTGCCCAGCACCATGTCGCCGGAAAACGCGATCTTCTGCGCGCCCTGCGCCATCGCGCAGGAACTGACGACTGACAAGACCGCCGCAAAGTACAAGGACCCTGTCCGCATAGTTTCCTCCATTCCACGTACGTGAATAGGATCACCGCAAGACAACGTTGTCCAGTTGCGGTTGCAGGTCAGTGAATCTGCATTACGTGACGCACGGCGAAGCGGGCGGTATTCTTGAGCGCTACCGTAAGGGAGCCTCGCCGGCATCCTGTTCAGCCGCATCAGACCCAAGCGCGCAAATGCGCCCGCCGCCTGACTACAATTCATCACGGGCAGTCCTTTTTTGCCGAACCTGCGTCGGCGGATAACCGGCCCAGGAATGGAATGCGCGCGTAAACGAAGCGATCTCGGCATATCCAAGCGACGTTGCGATGGCCGTGACAGACATGTCCGTATCATTCAGCAATCTTATTGCGGCTCCGAAAATACTCTTCTGCCGAATTTCGTCGAAACTCGTGCCTCGCTCCTTGAGGCGGCGCGACAGGGTTCGTTTGGACCATCCCATCTGGCTTGCGATGTCTGTGATAGACGGCACGACGCCTTGCAGCGATTGTCGCACGCACGCAGTCTGTATGATTTCCAGCAGCTCGTCGTGCAAGAGAGCGGCGTCGGCCGGATTCGCATCGCCCTTCCAGCACAGGGGCGCCTTCCGCATCCATATCTCGTCGAACCTTATGATAGCCTCAGGACAGTCGAACTTCAGCTTCTTGCCAAAGCCTTTTACGAAGATCTCCTTTTCAGCTGGCTCCCTGAGAGGCAAGTCCGCAGATACAGGGCGGCACCTTGGTCCGCACATCTCGATCATGACTGAAGCCACGTAGGCAAGCCCGCCAACCGAGATGTGGCCGCCCGATTCGACCTCGCTGTCGATGATGGTATAGCGAACCTCGACCAGATCATTCGCAATTGCCACCGACAGCTTCGCGCCGCTGACCTGCATGAGGAGAGCGCTCTCGGCGGCTTTCAAGGCTGCATACACATTCGGCGCGTTGCGCATCTGCTTGCCGAGCGGACCGAGCTCATCCAGACCGCTTGCAAGTCCGACCAGTACGGGCAAGCCTTCACATCCCGTCGCCTCCGCAGCCGCCTTGTAGAGCCTTGCGTTCGCGACGAAGGAAAACGTGTTGTTTGGATCCCGGAACAATGCGGGATCAAGCCCCTGTTCGGCGAAAAACAAGTCAGGATCGACGCCACGTTCTGCGAGCAGCCGGACAAGATGGATACCTGCGGCGACGCGAACGTGCTTGGATTTGACTGACGAAGCTTCGGCCATCGTTCGCAATCTCTTTTACTCCCGCACCAAGCGCCTCTCAGTAGAATGCCTGGTAATTTATGCGCAAGCGAAGCGGAATTTGCGATGCCACTGTGGCCCCGCCTCTGCGATAAAATTAGTATTATACTGCGGCGCACAGGTGATTTTGTCCAGCAATCGGATAACCTCAGGCAGCCGCCGGGTTCTGCAGGAGATAGGCGCGACGTTCCGCGAGCATGCTGCGGGCGTATTCGATGGCGACCGAGTAGATCGCGATGGCGTCGGTGCTCATGTTCTCGCTCTCGCGTTCGTCGAAGAGCAACGCAACCGCCTTGTCGACCCGCGCCTGCAACTCATCGAGCTGCGCCAGATTGGCGTTCCGCACCTCGTCGAGGAAGCCGATCAGGTTGTTGAAGTGCGTCGCCACCGGACTTTGCGACTTCCTGCGGAACCTTGAAATGATCCAGCCGAGCAGAGAACCGAGAAGACCGACAAGCGCCCACCCGAGCCAGAAAAAGCTCTCGAAGCGATCCATGAACGTGGGCGTCTCGCCGTCGAAATAGGCCTGCGCCGCAGGATGGATCGGATAGTCCTTTTCGTCGGCGTCCGGCTGCTGCATCTCACGCATCTGCGGATTGCCGGCAAGAGCCTTCGCCTTGCCCTCGAACAGGACGCGGGTCAGTTCGCTCGCAATCATCGACGACATTTTTGCCGGAACGACGACGCGGATCGAGACTCCGATCGTGGTCAGGTCATCGTCGGGCTGCGCCGGCGAACCGCCAAAAACGCCCTTCGAGACCTCCGTCGCCTCGACGCCGGTAGCGAGCCTGCGAACCGCCGGCGCATCCTCGACGCCGAAGACCTTGGGCGATCCTTTCATCGCTTTCTGGATCGACTGGAACGTCTGCGCGGAGACGCCGCCCACCGACCCGATCACGAACGCCGCTGCGATCTTGCGCTGCTGCATGGCTGCGCCGACCTCGTCCGCCGCCATCAACTGGCGCCGCACGGCTTCGCGCGGGACGCCATAATGACCAAGCACGAGGTCAAAGAGCTTCTCGTTGGCGGCGTCGCCAGGAACGATCGCGACGACGCGATCCTTCAATCCCTTGAAGTCCTCGACCGGCGAGCGGGGCGGAACCATGAGGAACGCATGAAGCGTCTGGAAAACAGCGATCGATCGTCCGTTCCGCGGCATCGCCACATCGGATCGCACAAGCGCGATATCAGCCTCGCCCTTGTCGATGGCCGCAGCGGCCGCAGCCGCGTCATCCACCGGGACGCGGCGCATCGAGAGCCATGTGCTCTCCTTCATGCCTTCCCGCGCGAGATCCTGCAGCATGCGCTGTCCAGTGGATCCCAGTGGCGGAACCGCGGCCCGAAGCATCCCCCACGTGAGCGAATACTGATAGGCGAGCACCGCCGCCCCGGAGATAAGGAGAATGATTCCGACAGTCCGAATAATTTTCACGTTGCACCTGTTGCGTCTACGCCTGCGCGTGAAGGCGTCATCAGCCTCCCTTGGGCGGAAGCAGGTAAAGCGCCATCGCGAACACGGCGTAGAGCATCAACAGCAGAACGCCGATAAACCAAGCGGAGCGTCCCGCACTTGTCACAAGCCACGCGATCATAGCAGCGATCATCATCATCACAACGACGCTTGGCCAGAACTGCAAGTCCATAGGCTGCGGTCCGATGAAATAGCTGAGGATCACAAGGACTGGCGCGACGAAAAGCGCGATCTGCGTCGCGCTGCCCAGTGCAATTCCAACGCTGAGATCGAGACGATTTTTCCGGGCTCCCGAGAAGGCCGACGTCATCTCGGCCGCCGCGCCCACCATCGCCACGACAATGAACCCGACGAACGCCTGCGTCATGCCGAATGCGTCTGCGGCCGCTTGCACGGATTCGACAAACACCTCGCTCACCAGGGCAACCAGGATCGTAACGCCCAAAAGCACGGCGAGCGACAGGCCGATAGACCATTCGGACCCTTCTTCCTCGCCATGCCCGGCCGCCGAAAAGACGTCCTTGTGTGTATGCAAGGAAAACAAAAGCGCCAGCGCATACGAGATGATCAGCAGGACGGCGAGGCCGAGGCTGAGTTCCTGAACATACGCCTGCCCCGCCGCGCTGCTGTCGCGGACAAATGAAGGAACCAGCAATGCGACGGTCGCCAGAATCAGGAGCGTCGCCTGGAGCCGCGCATTGGCTCGGTTGAATTCCTGAATGTGATACTTGAGGCCTCCCAGCAATAGCGACCCGCCAAGCATGAAGAGCGAGTTCGTGACGATGGCGCCTGCGATCGACGCCTTCACGAGCACATAGTCGCCAGCCTTCAGGGCGGTGAACGCGATGACGAGTTCGGTCAGGTTGCCGAGCGTCGCATTCAGCAGCCCTCCCACCGAATCCCCGGTTCGCGACGCGACCGCCTCCGTCGCGCGGCTCAGGAGCGCAGCGAGCGGCACGATAGCGAGGATCGACAGAACGAACAAAGTCGTGCTGGGCAACGACAGAGCGTGAGCCGCAACCAGAACGACAGGCGCAAACACAAGCAGCCAGAGGATCGGAGTGGAACGTATCTCTTTGTACAGCTGACTCATTGGAGTCCCGTCTCTGTCGTACTAAGCAAGCGCGGCGCTGATCAGCGTGGGCGGCCTTTCATGCGTCACAGACCGAGCGCCTTCGCGGTGACGTCGTCAACTACGCCTGTAACCGGCAGACTTCTGCCGCGCTGGAATTCGCGGACGGCCCGATCCGTCGCGGGGCCGAAAACCCCATCCGCGCGGCCCAATTCTTGACCGTTGCGCAAGAGGGCTTCCTGCAACGCCCTTACGTTTCCTCCGCTCACAGGCGGTGAGGCGAGCCGAAGCTCGCCGCTTGCTCGCGCGCTCTCGCCTTCCGATGAAACGATCTCATAAACGAGCTCATCTTTATAATAGGTCGCACGGTAGAGCACGTCCCCGCAGCGGTAGAGTGTTTCATCCTCGTACGACATCTTCTGGCACTGCGCCTCGTCCGGCAGGGTTTCCGCGAACAGAAGCGTTGCCCCCGCGATGGCGCCCGTGAAGTACCAGCCCCATGCCGGATTCCACCAGTAATCACCCCAATGCCAATGCGGCGGGCGCGGATAGGGCGGCGGATAATTAGGCGGGCGCCAGTTCGGCGGACGCGATGCCGGCGGACGCCAGCCCGGTGGCCGTTCACCCGGCCCAAGAGCGATCGGCGGCGTCGGCCGGGCGCCGACCGGCGGTCGCGCATCCGGCGGTCGTGCGCCAGGCGGACGCGCGGTAGGTGGGCGCTCGGCAGGCGGACGCGCAATCGGCTGCGATGGCCTCGAACCCGCTGCTGGAGGTCGCGCGGCGGGAGGACGGGGAGCCGAAGGCCGCGTCACAGGCTGTTGACTTGGATAGGACGGCCGTGGCGCGGGTCCGGCGCCGCCGCCTATTCCGCCATACGTGGGACGAGACGGCCCCGACGGACCGAACCCGCCGCCGCCACCACCGCCGAAGCCGCCGCCACCGCCACCGCCGCCGAAACCTCCGCCGCCGCCGCCGCTGAATTCCGCCGCCGCGTCCGCCACCGCCGCCGCCAAATCCACCGCGCGCATGGGCGCTGTCGCCTTCCGCAACGATTGAAATTAGTTTCTCGGGCGAGGCGCACAAAAGCGCGACGCAGAATGTCGTCGCTGAAAGTAGCCGCTTCATTTGCGCGCTCCACCGTTGGCGCGCGCCGGCTCGGAAAGACCGGGCAGAGAAACGCGGACATGCTCGGCGCCAGGCGAGAACTTGAACTGCCCCGCCTCGATAACCGGCGCCAGATCCCAGTCGCTCAGGTAAGCGCGATATTGTGGCCACCCAAACTTCGTCTTCTCGGTTCCCACAAGCATAAGAGGCAGCGGCGCGTTCTCGTCTGTTGAAACCCAGACCTGCCAATCCTCATCCTTCTCCGTGAACGCGAGGTGATGAGCTTCCCGGCCAGCAATCAACGTGACGCCGAGATAGTCGGCAGTCAGCACGTCGTCGAGCAGCCCATTAGGAAGATTTTCGCTCATGATCGACCAGAGCGGCAGAATGGCGCCGGTGCGCTCGCGCAATTCCTTCACCAGCGCATCGAACCCGCCGGAGAATGGCATGCTCGCGTAAAACTTCTGGCTTGGCGAAGCGACTGTGAACACGGCGCCGTCGTAAAAATAATCCCGAAGCGCCCCTTCCCGCTCCGTGCGCGCCATGAACCCCTGCTTCCGGTCAATCACGGTCGTGCCGCTGCGCACGTATGTAAGTTTTTGACGGCCCTCAACGACGTCGTCAAAACTGATGAACCACGAAAACGACATCGTCGGCTGCGCAGCAAGGAAACGAGCGGACTTCAGCGCCATTTCGGCTGCGCGTTGATCAATCCGCGCATCGACGCTGCGGCCCTGCGCCAAGACCGGACTCGCGTGAGCCAACGCGAAAGCGAGAAAGAATAGAACGAAACGCATGACTTTACCTCGTTCACTGCGCCGCCGCCTGCGCGGGTAGCGCCAGGAAAGCAGCCGCGGACCTTCTGTACGAGCCCGCGGCGCTCAGCCTCTAAAGCAAGGATACAAAGCGCTGAAGATGTCAGCGAAGCGAGATGCTGATGCCGCTCAAATCAAGGTCGAACGATAGACCGACCTGACGTCCGCGAAGCAGGAGCACAACGCCCCGCGAATTCTGCAGTTGAATGACGCGTGCTCCACCGGCGATGGCGGCGCCTGCGCCCACGGCGGTATAAACGCCCTCGATGTCGCTCACGCGGCGCAGGTTCCGCGCCGTACCGACGAGGTCCGTCACGGAGCCCCCAAACGTAAGACCGGCGCTGAGGCCCCCAACGCCCAGCCTGTAGGCCCGCCCACGAAACGTGAGAGTGCCGCTGCCAGCCTGGGCGCCTATGAACCATCCGGCCTTCGCGATCGTGATTTCCACATTGCCGGTTTGCGCCTGGGACGAAGTCGAGAAGCCAGCCACGGCGAACGCCAACATGGCCAGAATCCCGAGTATGAATGATCTGCGATGATGCATATCTAGTTTCCTTCTCAAGGGTTGGGCTTATTGCCTGTCGTCTTCACTTAACTCTACCAGTTTGGGGATGTAACTTACGGCCAACGCTACTAGAACACCCAGAATTGTCTCGAGGAATTTATCGATAGCATAGGGCCATGCGTTTGACGCGTTATTCATGACGATGATCCCGCACGTGTAGCCCGCCACGCGCGCGCCGTCACTTGCCCCTATAAATTGACATATTAGCATCGCGACCAGGATGCCCGTTCCCACTGCAATCGCCCCACCATCAAGCAATGGCGCCAGCATTACGCCCGTCAAAGCTCCGACGACCGTCGAAACGATCCGACGGACCCCGAGACGCTGCGAAGTCCGCGGCGAGAGGTCCGTCACGATGACAGCCGCCAGGAAGGCAAACAGCGGGGTTGGAAATCTCAGTAGCTCGGCGATCATCATGGCGATCGCAGCCGCGCCGGATGCGCGCACTGCGAGTTGCAGATCCGGTATGCGCTCTTTCAGCGTCATGGGTTCGCATCGCGCGAGGTCATGCCGCTGCCCCACGCCGCGTGAGAAAGTCCGCCACTGCCCCGGAGACCCCTGTAATCACGATCTCGACGCCGACGCACATGAGGAGGAACGCGGAGATGCTTGTGACAACCGACGTGCCTTCGCGCCCGAGCATTTGCGCCAGTCGTGTCGCATGACTGTAGGCATGATAAATAACGAGCGATGCGCCAGCCGCCATTAGAAGCGATATGATGGCCGCCGGCGCCCAGTCCTCCAGCGTTTCCGGCCTGCTGGCGCCAATCGCGATCGCGGTGGCTACGGTGCCGGGGCCGGTCGTCAAAGGAACGGTCAGCGGAAAGAAGGCCATGGCGCTGACGGACGCGTAACTTGCGGTGGAGCGCGGCGCGTCCTCCTCGCTGTTAGGCCGTTCGTTCAGCATCGCCCACCCGGAGCTTGCCACGACGATGCCGCCTGCTATGCGAAGCGCGGAAATCGATATGCCGAAGAAACCAAGGATCAACGCGCCGCCGAACAACGATATGACGAGGACGAAGAATGCATAGACCGCTATCTTCCGGGCCACCCGCTTTTGATCGGCATGTGAGAGCGCCATGGTCCGGCGCAGGAAGATGAACGAGAGACCGTAGGGATTGATGATCGCAAACAGCGTCGCAAATCCGAAGAGAAAATCCCGGCCATAGTCGATCCAGGCATCCAGCATGCGATCTCCCGCTTGATCATTAGATCGACATGAGCGCCACGAGTACGGGTCCCCAGGCTGTAAGCAGGATGTTTCCAATAGCATATGGAACTGTGTACCCGAGAGCGGGAATGTTGCTCTGCGACTTGTCCTGAACCGCCCGCAAGGCGGCGGTGATGGTGCCGGCGCCGGCGCACGCGCCAAGCACTATCAATGGATTCATCTTGAGGACATACCGACCGAAAAGGATCGCGATCGTATGCGGAAGCAGCGCAGACAGCAGCCCGACGGCGACGAGGCTGAGGCCGGTCTTCTGCAGTCCCGCAACGAAGCTGGGACCCGCGCTGATGCCAACCACGCCGATGAACACGCACAGTCCAAGCGTGTCGAAAATCCAGACAGCCGCCTCGGGAATGCGGCCGAAGAACGGATACACCGAACGAAGCCAGCCAAACACAAGGCCCATGACCAGCGCGCCGCCACTCGCCGTCAGGGTGAGCGGAATATTCCAGGCAACGACCGACAGCAGGCCAACGAGGCCGCCGAGGAATATGCCGAAGCCCACGAAGACCATGTCCGTCGCGTTGGTTGGGCGATCCGCGTAGCCGAGCAGAGCCGCCGCGCGCTCGACTTCGGCGAGCGTGCCAACGAGACGAATTACGTCACCACGATCAAGAACCGTGTCGGGCCGCAAGGGAATTTCAATGCCCGAGCGTGTCAGTCGAAGCGCGAACACGCCGCGCGAAACATCCATTTGCGCCAGTTCGCTGAGCGACTTGCCATCGACGCTCTTTTTCGTGACCACGACATCGAGCGCCTCGACAGGCATGTCGAGGAGTTGCTGGTCGGTGACCTCGGGACCTATCAGATCGCCGCGATCGACGTGCGCCTCCTGGCGCGCAATGACGGCGATGACGTCGCCTTCCCCGATCACGAGCTGCGGGCGAACGTCGCTGATTGCGCCGCCCTGACGGACCCGCACGATGAACGCGCGAAATTCCTTCGGCATCATGTCAAGCTCAGCAATCGTCTTGCCAAACAGCTTCGGATTTGCGACGCGATACGCGCGAACGTCGAACGGGCGCGCAGCCGACACCACACCGCCTTCATACTTGTGCGCGACGCCACTGGCTTCCGCCGCGCGCTTCGCTTCCTCGCGCAGGTCCACGCCCATGAGCTTTGGCCCTATCGTGGGGATGTACCAGACGAGCGCCGCCGTGCCGACCAGATAGGTGACCGCATAGGCGACGGGAATATTATTGATGAGAACGGTCTTGGCGTCGTCGTCGAGAGAAAGGCGTTTGATCGCCTCCCCTGCCGTACCGATGACGGTTGATTCCGAAAAGGCGCCGGCGAGAAGCCCCGCCGCCGTGCCGATGTCGTAACCGAGAAGCTTCGACATGCCGATGGCGGTCAAAAGGCAGGACACGCAAAGTACGATCGTCAGAAAGACCTGTGGGAGAGCGTCCCGCTTCAGTCCCCTGAAGAATTGCGGCCCTACCTTGTAGCCAGTGGTGAAGAGGAACAGGTCGAAGAAAACGGCCTTGACCGTGGGCGACACCTTGATGTCGAGCTGCCCGATGAGCACGCCTGCAAGCAGGCAGCCCACGACGGTTCCAAGTGCGAAACTGCCGAATTTCAGTTGGCCAATGATAAACCCAACAGCAACCGTCAGGAAGATTGCGAGTTCGGGATTCTCCCGAAGGGCCGACGTTACGAACTCCATTTCGCAGGCCCCCCTCAGCCGATCGCCAATCTGGTCTGTGGGCGCCGCGCAGGGCGCCCACAGAGGACATGATCCCACCTATTGCGCGAGAACCATCGCAAAGTAGCCGAAGATCGTGAGCAACACTCCCGAGACGGCATAGGCGACCGGGAACCCGATCCACGGAACGTTGCTCTGGATTTCGACCGCGGCCTCGCGGCATGGTCCTGAGTGACTCCGCGCGCCGGCGACGCCGCCCATCAGGATCGCGGGGTTCAGCTTGAACACGTACAGTCCAATCATCCACACGATCACCGGCGGGATGGAGCACGCGACAAAACCGACGAGGAATATCTTCAACGCCAGCATGCCTGTCAGTTGCGCCAGCAGCGAGTTGCCGGCGTTGATGCCCACGATCGCCACGAAGACGACAAGCCCAAGGTCTTCGAGAATGTTTCTGGCGGCGTTGGGCGTGTTGCCGAAGAACCGGACACGCGAGACGAGCGACGACACGATCACGCCGGACACAAGCAGGCCGCCCGCGTTGCCCAGACCTACCTTCGCACCGAAGGCCGGGAACTGTATCGCCCCCAGGACGAAGCCCAGGATCATGCCGATTGAAAGCGTGAGCAGGTCCGTCGCCGTGCTGGGACGCACCACGCGGCCGAAGCGCTCGCCGACGCTGGTCACAGCGCTCTTGAGGCCCACGACCGAGAGGATGTCCAGCCGCTGCAGCTTCGTGTCGGTCCCGATCGGGATCGGCACGCCGCCGCGTTCTATTTTCACCAGCTGGATTTGATTGACATCCGGCAGCTCGCGGAGCTGTTGGTGAGAAAGTTTCAGGATGTCCTTGTCGGTGATGAGGATGTCAGCCGAGTCGAGCGGGATGTCCAGGGCCTTGCGATCCGACACTTCCGGACCGATGAGCCCCATCTTCTCGGTCATCGTCTCGCGGCGTCCACCAAGCGCGATGACATCGCCCTTTTGCAATATCATGTCATCGGACACGCCTACCACCGCGTCGCCGCGAACGACATTTACGACCTTGTACTCAGGGTTCGCCTTGAGGAGCGCGCCGACGCTCTTGCCCACCCAGGCATCGTTCTCAAGCCTGTAAGCACGCAGGCCGCCAGTGGTCCAGCCGGACAGCGTCGGATTGTCGCCACTCGCCACGCCATGCTCGGCCTCGTACTTGCGTGCTTCCGCCTTCGCGTCGATGCCCCACCACTTCGGCAGATACTTGGTGATGAGGATGATGCCGACCGTGCCCCAGATGTAGGTAATGCCGTAGGAGAGCGCGATCATCGAGCTGACGGATTCGGGCGTCGTGCCGGGAGGCAGATTGAGAATCCCCGACGAAACGGCCTCTTCCGCGGAGCCGATGGCGGCCGACATCGTCTGCGATCCGGCGAGCATGCCGCCCGCGGCGCCTGGCGGAAGATCAAAGAGCTTTGCGCCGACGACAACGAGCACGAGACCGATGACGCAGCTGACGACCGCAAGCGCGGTGAAACGCAAGCCGTCACCGCCAAGGCTGTTGACGAACGATGGCCCGACACGCAGGCCAACGCCGTACATGAACAGATAGTAGAACATCGACTTGGTGAAGTTATCGAGTTGCAACTTCACGCCGAAGGAGGATGCCCACACCGCAAGACCGCAACCAACGATGATTGCGGCCGCCACCATGCCAAGACCATAACCGGCGATGGTCTGCCGCCCGATCCAGACCGCAAGCCCCACCGTTACGAACAGCAGGATGTACGGATTCGCCGCCAGATATTGAAAGAAGCCCTGCATCTGCGTGATCCTTGATTCTGGTTCTAGCGTGCAGATGAATTGCGCTTGTCAAGCGCATCTATCCGCAGGAGCTTCAGTCCACGCGCATTGTCGTAGCCGTGGATTTCCTTCACATCGAGCTTGCGCATGAAGTCGATCGTTTCCTGCGTCAACACCTGTCCGGGAACCATGATCGGGAAGCCGGGCGGATAGGGGATCACGAAATTGGCGGAAACGAGCTCGGGACCATTCTTGAGCCTCGTCGTTCACCTCGTCGCTATTCAGCGGCACGAACTCGCAATCGGCCTCCTTGTAGGCGCCGAAGAAGGCGGTGCGCATGTCGCCTTCGTTCGTCAGATCTCCCGCATCGCCCCGGAAGGCAGTGTGGAAGCGGCTGAAGTTCGGCAGGTCGGGCACATCCTCCATGAGGCTCTTGACCCGCTTGTCCCAAGCCTTCTTTACGCCCTCGCCGCCTTCACGGAAGCGGTCCTCGATCTCCTGCGAGATCTCGATGAGAACGCGGATGAGGTGGGCGACGTCGCTGCGCGTGTTGTTGATGTTCGACTGGAACAGCACGGAATTGCGCGACGTCTTGTTGACCTGGATGTTGAACCTGTTCGCCAGAATTCCCTTGAACTCGGTGCCGTCAAAACCGGCGGTGCCGCAGACAAGCGTCATGCGGGTTGGATCGAGGTAGAACTCGTCCTCGCGCATGGCTTTGACGACATCGCCCCAAGTGGCGCCGGACGCGAGAAAATCCGTGAATCCCGACTGACGGAACTCCGCGGGGATCATCTCGTCGGCGCCGAGAATGCGGAAGTACTTCGAGATCAGCGGGTGACGATTCACGGCGGCGCGAATCTTGAGCGCGATCGAGATCGCGTTCATGACGAGTCCGTAGCCCTCGAGCTCCATTTGCCGGCGCGCCACATCAAGGCTCGCGATCAGCTGCTGGTTGGGACTGGTTGACGCGTGAGTGAAGACGGCCTCGCGGAACTGGCTCGCCACTTTCGGGAAGTCGACATCCTTCACGAGCACCATCGAGCCCTGGCGAATTGCCGACATCGACTTGTGGGTCGAGTTCGTCTGATAGACGCGCAGTTTCACCTTGCGCGGATCGGGTATGAGCCGCGTATTGAGGAGTGTTTCCGATGACGGCGAGGCGCCGAGTTCGGATTGCTGGCGCTCGTAGGCTTCGACGGACGCAGGATCGGCAAGCCATTCTTCGAGCGCCGCAGCGGCGCCCATCGCGGTGCGTGGACGCAGGAACGGCGACCAATGCGCAAACCCGGACCACGCCTCGTCCCACAGGAAGATGAGATCTGGCTTGATCGCGAGACATTCCTCCATGACACGGCGCGTGTTGTACATGTGGCCGTCGAACGTGCAGTTCGTGAGGTCCAGCATGCGCAAGCGATCAAGCCTGCCCTCGTCACGCAGGTTGAGCAGCGCCTCCTTGATCGTGCGCAGCGGCACCGCCCCGTACATGGAATATTGCGTCAGCGGAAACGCCTCTACATAGAGCGGTTGCCCGCCGCCCAGCACGAACCCGTAATGGTGAGACTTGTGGCAGTTCCGATCGACGACGACGATGTCGCCCGGCGCCACAAGCGCCTGAACAACCATCTTGTTGCTGGTGGATGTGCCGTTCGTCACGAAAAACACATGATCCGCGCCAAAAGCGCGCGCGGCGAGTTCCTGTGACTTCTTGATATTGCCGGTGGGCTCCAGAAGGCTGTCGAGACCACCCGTCGTCGCGCTGCTTTCAGCTAGGAACAGGTTGATGCCGTAGAACTCGCCCATGTCGCGAATCCACTCGGATTTGAACACGGACTTGCCGCGCGCAATCGGAAGCGCGTGGAACGTGCCGACTGGCTTTGCTGCGTATTTCTTCAAATTATCGAAGAAGGGCGTCTCGAAGCGCGAGCGCACGCCCTCCAGGATGGCGAGGTGGAACTCAAGCGGCTCCTCCACGGCGTAGAAGATGCGACGCACGGCCGAAGCCAGCTTGTCGGAGGCAAGCTTTTCTACGTCCCCGTTCGTATTCAGATAGAGATCAAGATCGGGCCGTATTGAATGCAGAATCTTCGCAAGCTTCAATCCGGACGCTTCCCCGACCAGTTCGTCGGCGAAGGGATCAAGAATACTGCGAAGCACAGGCGCCTGATGCACGGAGCGCAAGGCTGCGCCATCGTTGATCATGCAGGCAATGATGCGCGGATTGACCACCACGGCGCAGAACGCATCCTCGATGCTGCGGACGATCACCGGCTCGTAGATGAAGTCGTCCTCAGGGCGACGCAGGCGCCTGATCTCATCGATGATGGCCGGCCAACGAACAGGGGGCTGGTTGCTGACGAACAACACTTCAAAATAGGGCCGGTGCACGTCCCGGCCGCCAAGGACCGAAGGCATAATTTCTGGTAGGGAATCATCGTCCCGACCGCCATCCTCATGGTCAATCTCATGCCCCATTCCGCCCGTCAGAACTGTCTCGGAGATGCGCCGAGCCAGAGCCGCGGCGCCCCTGGCGTCATCAGCCATGACGCGTTCACGCAGTTTGCGCATGAGTTGAGCGCCGGGATAGGCGTGGAAGGATTCCACCACCTCGAGCTCGGAAAGAGCTGCAAGAACGTCGCTGGAAGAAGCTCCGGCGGCGGCCCACTTCTCCGTCAACATCAGAAGATCGCGCCAACGATCCGGCCGCGCAGAATGCATGACGAAATAGTTGTCGATTCTTGTCTCGGCCATCTGCTCTCTCCATAATATGTCGACAGGTTTAGTACACGAACCTGGCTACGCCTTGATGTGGCGCAACAACTTGCCGGAGATCGCGGTTATTTCTGTTTGAACACCCATTCGTAGTTGACGATGACTCGAAAGTCGTCGGTTCTCACGCTCTGACCGGCCGGATATTTTGACGATCCAATCGGATACTTCTCGTCGACATACGCATATCTCGCGCGTATCCACAGCGGCTTCATATAACTGGACCAGTAATCAGCGGTAAACCTGTAGTCCAGCGTGAAGTCGTACTCGGTGTTCTTCGATGTGGCCGTGTTGGTGGCTGGGTCGATCGCATCGTTGCCGAACACGAGATTTGTCGTGAAGCTCATCCCGGGAAGATTGATGGGTGCGAAGTCGACGCTTGCGCCAACGAGAAACGCCGATTCATTGGCGCGATTGAAGTCCTTCACGATCATGGACGTGTAGCCGGCCCAACTGCCGTAGGGCGAGCGGTAATTGGAGTTATCGCCCATCTTGGTGTAGGCGAGAGTTCCGGTGACGGGGCCGTAGGTGATGTCACCCTTTACGCCAACTCCCCAGGCGCTGAAGGAGTTGCCGGTCAGCAGATCGGCGCCCGTGCTCGACTGATACATGTACTGGCCGCCGACCTGGACCTTGATGTCGTCGTTCAGCGGCGTCCGCCAGACGAAGTCGGTGTAGGTGGACGTCAGAATATCGGGGACCGTGTAGCTGGATACGCGCGCTGTCAGATCCTTGAACGGGCGTGTAGGCGAGCGTTCCCAGCCACATTCCCTCGCTGACGCCGAGCGGCGCGCCAGCCTGATAGGCCATGTTGAAAAACTGGTTCTCGTTGCGCGGCTTGATGCGGTCGACGTAACCGGCCGTATAAGCAAAATCGCCGAATTTGCCCTGAAGCACGTAGGCCTCGAACGTATTCGGCGTCATGCGATTGTCTTGCGGGTTGACCTCCGGCTCGTTCAGGCGCTGGCGATAAGCGGTGAAAATCTGATCGAAGACTTTCACCTGGCCATACGCCTCGCCGATCACGCCATAGCCGTCGCGATTGGGAAGGAACAGGAGCGATCCATTGCGGTCCTCCGGGGCCCAGAGCGGCAGAGAGGTATAGCCGACCACGCCGACACGAAATGTGTCCGCCAGCCAGCCGGACCGATATCCGAGCCAGCCGCCCGCCGCCCATCCGGCGGGACCCGTCGGCGGAGGCGAGATCGACCTCTCAAGATAGTAACTACGAAGATGGAGCGTAATTTCGCTCTCGTACCAGAGCGCCTTGGCGAGCTCGCTCTCATCCGGCAGCGCCTGACCTGGCGGAAAGGCATCCGCGGCGAATGCGGCGGCTGAAGACAAGCACAAAAGCGCGATGGAGCACTTCAGGTTATGCTGAACGCGCCGTGGACGTAGTCCGATCCCTCGCATGTTCATTTTGCTTCCTGCCCCGCAGGCCGGCGCAATCGGCCTGATTCCAAATGGAGTTTAGTTGAAAGCCATCAAAATTGATTGATAGATCGCGCCACTCGCAATGCAATATTCATGAGCTATACTATCTACTAGGGCGGCTGGAATGTACCTTGCGGCGCCCCCAGGGCGCGCATGGCGAACTCTTCACGCGACCACCTGATCAACGCCCTTGGGAGACTAGTTGACGATCGCTCCCGAGGTTTTTTGGTTCTGGTGCGTCTCGCGAATACGGAAGGCTTCGTTCATCACCTGGAAGATGACAGCCGTAGACCATCCAAACAGCATGACTCCATTCATCGCGGCCATGGGGCCGAGGAGTTTCCATTCGTCTTCTGCAATGACGTCACCGTAGCCGAGCGTCGTATAGCTGGTGAACGCGAAGTACAGGGGACCGTCTTCCCGGGGCACAGCGCCGACGAGCGACATGACGAAGGCCCACAGCGAGACTTCGGCAAAGTGGAAAAGCGCCAGGAGGCCGACAACGGTGACCATGACTATGATCACGTTGAAGGACTCGCCCTGCCGGCGCAGACCGGGGCCAAGGAACCTCGTTGCAATAATCATCGCCCAGGCATGTATCGCGACGCAGACAGCAAAGACCCCGCCGCCGATCATCAATTGTTTGATCATGATGCCTCGAGCTAGTTAGATACGAGGGCGGTAACTGCAGACCGCGCATGCGCACACGCCCGAATGCGCACCCGCTCTCTGGCTAATTCACAGACGTCAGTGCGCGCCGCCGATGAGCGCTTTTACCGGCATGACGAGCGCCTGGATGCGCAGGATCATGGCGTGGATGAGCGCAACCGTGTCCACGACATGCAGGTATGCCCAGCGCACCCCGCTCACCTTTCCCGACTTGAAGCAACTCGTGATTGCTGGAATAGGCGTTCGCAATGCAGGAGCTTCCTGGTGGAATGTCATCGAGCCCGCCCTCGTAGAGCGGCTCCAGCCAGACAAGAACCGTCCCGGGACGCGTCACCTGTTGCGCCTCGATCAACTGGTCTCCGCTACGGACTTGCCCGGCGGCGATGTAGTCCTGCACAGAGGTGACGACCATCGGGATGACGGAAAACGGCTTCGAGAGGCAGGCGACTTCCGCCGCCATTCCCGGACGCATGATCTGCGCCTCGACTTGGCCGAAGCCGGCGTAGAGCCGCTCGCGTCCGGCGCCGGACGGAATGAGAACGCCGCCAGGCCGCATGAACGGATTGACGATATCACCGACCCTGATGCTGAACTGCTCGATGCGGCCGTCAACGCCCGCGTAGACGGTCATCTTGTGCAACTCGACTTCCGACTGCTCCAGCGCCGCCTGCGCGCTGGCCTTTTCGGCGGGAAGGAGCTTCTCCAGTCTTGCGACCGACGCGTCCCTCTGCGCGACGAGCGGAAGTCCACTGCGCCATCCCGCGCCTCGACGAGATTGATGCAGGCGCTCGATCTCGCGCCGCGGCACAGCATCGGGATTGCGCTTGTACAATTCCTGCTTGGTCTGCAACTCCTCCAGCGCCTGCTGGTAGTCGCTCTTCGCCTGCTGAATCCGCCCGTCGGCCGTCGCCACGTCAGCCTGCGCGACGATGAATGCGGCGTCCGCTTCGGCGATGCGCCGCCGCGCTGTCTCGACCGCCGAACGCTGGCTTCGTCGTCGAGACGGAAGATAGGATCTCCCTTCTTCACGTCGCCCTTGTAGGGATCGATGTAGATTTCGGCCACGCGCCCGCTGCCTTCCGGCAGTATGGGAATGACGCGGAAAAACGCCGTGACGTTGCTTGTGGACGGGTGGTTGTAAAACACCACGGTGATGAGCGAGACCGTCAGCATCAGGCACAGCGTGATGCCCCAACGCAGTTCATACCAGACCGAGAAGATCGTGATCTCCTTGCCGAGCCGCTTTCCTTGAACAAAGCGGCGGTAGAGGAAATCGGGGAAGACCGTCAGCATCGAGCAGAGGAGCAGCTCAAGCATGCGTCACCTCCGGCTTGACGGCGGCGATCACCGGGGCGGAAGGCTCGGCGCGCCCGAGTCCAGCAGGCGGTAAGTCAGGCTTCTGCAGGTCGGGCTTCTGCAGGTCGGACTTCTGCAGGTCGGGCTTCGGCTCCCCCGCGAGTTTCTCGAGCGAATGCGCCATGCTGCGCAACGGATGTGAGAAATTGGGCAGTTCTATAAAGGCGAGCAGAAGACCGGCAACCCAGAAGATGTGCTGGTGCGTGAACAACGAGAGCAGGCCCAGTATCGCGACAATCTCGAACTGAAACTTCTTGGACTTGTGCGCCACGCGCTCGGGCAAGGAATGCAGCCAGAAGAACATCACCCCTACAAGCAGGATCATGCCGATGACGATGGTTGTCGTCACGACGAAAAGCACATCCGTCTGACCCGGCGCCGTTATGAAGACCGGCAGGTCATGAGGTGCTACAGGGTGCAACGCGGTCGACAATGCCGAACTCCATGTTGGTTGAAATTACGAAGCGAACCGGTCGAGCGCTAAATACACGTTTGATTCTTATAGCCGAACTTTTCAGGACAGTCATCAATGCATGAAATTACCAGCCACAATCAAGATGCGGGCAAGTATCATCGAGTCATCCAAATTAAGTTTTTTTTCCTGTCATCTGGCCAGCATTGTAGCAAGGAGCGCTACCTGGTGCGGCGCGATGTTCGCCCCCGCATCGGTCGGAGGTCGCGTCCTTCTGTCCGACGCGGCGGCTCGAACAGCCGCCGGATCAGTGATCCCGCGATCGTGCTCGTTGCCGCTTTCGGCGAGCGGTCGCAAGCTATTTCCCCGCCTGCTCAGCGAACGTCTCTATGGCTTACGGTTCAGAACCTCTCGTCCACTCGAAAATTCGCGGTTCTTCCAACGAGCCATCATTCGATCATAAGCAAGGGAAGCGCCTGAGACGGTCGTAAACTTCATCACTAACGTGCAAGGTAGTTCTACATACTCGAACATGTAGACGCGACCTTTGAGAACAGCTTCTATTTGCCGATCAAGCCGGAAGCGCGTGTATCGGCTGACCATCCACGATTTTTCTCACCGGCTTCTTGGCGCACAGGTCGTTGGTGGACTTGTTCTCGTGAAACCTTACCCCGGAAGCATCGACACTGAACATGAAAACGGCCTCTGACAGGGCTCGCGGAGCCCTCGTTATCATCCTGCCCTGGATAGTAATGCAGAGACGCGTAGCACTCTTCCGGCAGGCCCTTGCCCGGTTGACTACAGTCAACGGTCCACTCATCGAAGCCGGAGCCAAGACGCCGTTCATTATCAACGCCGGTCTGCGCGCCTCCAGGGTGCGCCCACAGCATCAACAAGAATACCCCTGGCGCAAGGGCGCAGACCTTCTTCATTGAGGCGCCTTTCGCAGTCGATGCTGTTAACACTGACATCGTGCTGAGCCTGACGCGCAGTCGACCTTATGACGGGTCTCATCATCTGGTGATCGAGGGCTCCGCCCAGGCTCAGGAGTTTATCATAGTACATTTTGACAGCGTTTACCTTGATAATTTGCGACGAAGAGGATGCCCGGATGATGAAGACACAATCGAAAGGGCGTGAGACATGAACTCTGACCTTGTCCCTGCCGTCCAAGCGCGCGAGAGTTCCTGTTTAGGAACGGACTGCTCGGACGCGCTGACTTCTTGCTATGAAGAAGCAGGTTCGAAGTTCATGAGAGCAAGGTGGTGACGTCGCCAGCAAGAGCGGCGCAGGTGTGGCCCGAGCTTGGCGCGAGGACAGTTCGGCGCAGGCTCAAGGCGGAGCAGCGACCGGATATCTGCGCGAAGGCAGACTGTCTCATCCTGCTATGAAAGCTGGCGCGCCCAAGGGGAATCGAACCCCTGTTTTCGCCGTGAAAGGGCGACGTCCTGGACCGCTAGACGATGGGCGCGGGCTCGCGGCGACGCAGGGCCGCCGAGCGCGCGGACATATAGAGGGGTCCGCGGCGCTGGCAAGCCGACGCGACGGAAGTCGGGCGGCTCAAGCCGGCTGCGCCACATCGAGGATCCGCAGGCCTCGGCCCTCTCGTTGCCGCCCCAGCGGTCGAGCGCCAGCGTCCGGCGACGTGCACGGGCTTGCCGCGGCGGCCGCGAGCAGCGCCGCCGAGGGGCTGGCCGGCGGCGCGGAAGGCGATGCCGCCGAGGACGCGCGCCGTCGCCGGCCCGCAGCCGCACGCGCACATGCCCGCCGGCGCCGACCTCGCGGCGCGTCGAGCAGGCGATGGTGCGGCGAAGGCGAAGACCGGCTCCGGACTGCCCGGCGCCGAACGGCCCTGCCCGCTCGAGCTCGGCGACGAGGACGGGGCTGGCGCCGGCGGCGGTCAGCGCGGCGTCGACGACCGAGCTTCGGTCCGAGCGCGCTCGCCTCGCCGACGGAGCGGCGAGCTCGGTCCGAGGAAGGCGTCGAAGGTCGCGAGCCCGCCGGCGCGACGGTCAGCGCCCGCCGCCATCGCATGGCCGCCGCCCTTCAGCGCGAGGCCGGCCTCGACGGCGGCCCGCACGGCGCGGCCGAGATCGACGCGCCGGGAATGGAGCGGCCGGAGCCCGTGCCGCGGTCCCGTCGGCATTGAAGGCGATGGCGAAGGCCGGGCGCCGGAAGCTCTCCTTCAGGCGCGCCGCGACAAGGCCGACGATGCCCGGATGCCAGCCCTCGGGCGAGCCGGCGACGATGACGGGCCGCCTCGTCGCCGCGCCCGAGCCCCGCAGCGCCTGCGCCTCGCGCCTCCTCGACGGCGGCGCGCTCGATCGCCTGCCGCTCGCGGTTGAGCCGGTCGAGCTCGCCCGCGATGCGGCCCGCCTCCACGGCGTCCCGTGTCAGCAGCAGCCGCGCGCCGAGCGCGGCGTCGCCGATCCGTCCGCCGGCATTGATGCGCGGGCCGATGAGGATAGCCGAGATGCCAGCATTCCGGCGGGCCGCTTCAGCCCGGCGACGTCGAACAGGGCCGCGAGGCCCGGGCCGTCCGCGTGAGCGCATGACGGCGAGGCCCCTGCCGCACGAAGGCGCGGTTGAGCCCGTCGAGCGGCACCACGTCGGCGACGGTCGCGAGCGCCACGAGATCGAGCCGGCGAGGAGATCGGGCGCCGGGCGGACGCGGTCCAGAACCCGCGCTCGCGCGCAGGCGGTTGGCGGCGACGAGCGTCAGGAACACGACGCCCGCGGCGCAGAGGATGCCCGAGGCCGGAGAGGTCGTCCTGCCGGTTCGGGTTGACGAGGGCAAGCGCCGCCGGCAGCTCTCGGGCGCCTGATGATGGTCGAGGACGATCACGGTCGAGGCCGAGCCGGCGGCCTCGGCGAGCGGGCTCGTGGCTCGCGACGCCGCAATCGACCGTCACGAGCAGCCGGGCGCCCTGCGCCCGCAGGGACCCGATCGCCTCGACGTTCGGCCCGTAGCCCTCGATGATCCGGTCGGGAATGTGGATGAGGTTGGGGACGCCGCAGGCGCGCAGAAACTGCGCGAGCAACGCGGCCGTGCAGGCTCCGTCCACGTCGTAATCGCCGAAGATCGCGACAGTCTCCCCGCCTGGACGGCGTCGGCGAGGCGCTCGGCCGCGCGATCCATGTCGGCCAGCACGCTCGGATCGGGCATGAGGTCCCGCAGCCTCGGCTCGAGGTGACGCGCCGCGTCCTCCACCCGCACCCCCCGCCCCGCGAGAACCCGCGCGAGCATGTCGCTGAGACCATGCTGCTGGACAATCGCCTCCGCCAGGGCGCGCGACTTCAGGTCCAGGCGGTCGCGCCACGGACGGCCGAGGATGGACGCTTCCACTCCCAGAAAGGGAGCGGGCCGGGTTTCGATGAGCATGGGCGGACGGTAGACGAATCGCGCGGCGGCGATGAAAGCCGGACGACGATCGCGCGCGGCGCGCAGTGCGGCAAAAGAGCAACGCGTCAGAACCACCTTGCGCCAGAACCCGTAAAACAAACCGCGCAGGTTCGACACCGGGTAACTCCACAGTTACATTCATCCGTTAGATTCTGCCGGAATCGGAGACATTTGCATGCTGTCGCGTAAAGTTTCGAGTGCACTCGCCGGCGGGCTCGCCTTGGCCATGCCGTCGGTAGCGGCGGCGCAATGGGAGAACCCGTTTTCCTTCCTGTCGGGCGAATGGACCGTAACGGCGCGCGGCAACGTGGTCGCCTCTCCCGGGGGTTCTTTCCGGGCTCCGACGAATTCTCGTGGGTCAGTTTGCCCAGCTTCAAGGCGCGCCGAGCCGGCACGCCCGACACGTTCGGCGCGCCCGACGATCCGGCCTCCATGGCGCTGATCCGCTCCGGCGGCCTGCGCGTGCGCCGTCGTTCCGCTACATCGGCTCGCGCTCGCCCTCCGACGACGTCGAACTCACGGGCCTCGCCAAGGTGCCGTGGACGCTGGAAGCGGGCGCGTTCGTCGAATACTGGCCGACCGAATTCCTGCGCGGCCGCGTCGATGTGCGTTACGGCTTCCACGGCCATGAGGGCGTCGTCGCCGATTTCGCCGCCGACGGCTTCATGCGCTTCGCCCAGTGGACGTTCTCCGCCGGCCCGCGCATGAAGATCGCGAGCAGCAATTACCAGGAAGCTTATTTCAGCGTGCCTGCGCTCTCGCCCAGCCTTCTTCCGACCTATTCGGCTGACCAGCGTCCGAATTCTCTCAGCCTGGCCGGCTCGGCCACCTTCCAGTTCAACCCGCAATGGGCCCTGACGGGCTATGTGCGCTGGGACCGCCTGATCGGCGACGCTGCCGACAGCCCCATCGTGACGCAGACGGGCTCGGCCAACCAGTGGACGTTCGGCGGCATCATCGCCTACTCGTTCGACATCAAGATCCCTTGAGCGCGCACGAAGGCAGGCGCGCTTTTCGACAAGCGCCGCCTCGTCCTTCAGTTCGCATTCCCAGACGACGAGCGCTCGCCAGCCCTGCTGCGCGAGCGTTTTCATGTTCGCCTCGTCCCGCGCCGGGTTGCGGGCGATCTTGCGGCGCGCCGAATACTGTGCGTTCGCCTTCGGCATGCGCGCCCCACGCGCGCAATCGTGCCCGTGCCAGAAACAGCAACCGGCGGGGGATCGAACAGCGCGCACCGCGTGCGCGCTGATCCACGACAATGTTCGGGCTTGCCGGGGACGTCCTTGCGATGCAGGCGGTAACCCGGCGCAAGCGGGCGAAGCAGCGCGCGCACCTTGCGCTCGGGCGTGGTGTCTTGCGACTTCACCGGCGCGGCATGGCGGCGGAGCGGACGGCCGGGTCCTCGGGGCGCGTCACGCCGCAGCGCCCCGGCGGGCCGCGCCCTGAAAGCAGCGGGTCGAACAGGGTCGCCAGCCGCGACGGCGCACGACTGGCGGAGCGACGCCGCCACCGAGCAGGAACGACAGCAGGCGTCTGGATAGCGCGCCGGAAGCGCGCACCTGGTCGGCGCAATCCCACGAGGCGCGCAGCCTCGCGGCCGGACACGAGCCGCGTGCGGATGCGCTGCCCTTCCACGACATGATCAGGAACTGTCGGCTCGATCCGCCGCCTGGCGTGCGCAGGCAACCGGCGAGCCCGTCGAAGCGCACTTCTGGCGCGCTGCGCCTTGCCGCCGGCGCGGTCGCCGCGCGTTCGCCGGTAAATCGCGCCCACCTGCAGCGATCCCTTCTCCTGCGCCTCGCGGACCTTCGCGAGATCGGCTTCCGACACGAGACCGAGAAAGCGCTGTCCGGCTGTCTCGCGCGTACAGCCCAGGCGACGTCACCGGCAGGCCTCGACTGCTCGATCGATCTCCACGAGGGCGCTGTTGCGCGCGGGCGGCGCAGGCGGCGACCACCACACCCAGTCGCGCGCCACGTCGGCGGGCAGCAGCGCACGCGCGCGCAGCAGCGCCGCCGGCGTCAGCCGCGGCACGGGCTGTTGGGCAACCAGCCTTGTGAGCGCGGGGCAGATCCCCGGCGTACCGCGACGACGAAAAGTCTGGGGCCGCGATTGCGGCGTGAGATCCGCCGCGCTCGATGACCATCGCGCCCACGCGATAGCCCAGCGCGTGCAGCGCAGGAACAGAGCGCGGCGAAATCCGCGCCCCCGTGCGAGGTGAGCGCGCCGACGACGTTTTCGAGCGCGAGGGAGCCGCCGGCGCCCTGCCCTCGGTGGCGAGCGCGCCCATGAGATCGCGAAACGCCCAGAACGCGCCCGAACGCTGGCCCGACAGGCCCGCCTTGGCGCCCGCGAGCGACAGGTCCTGACAGGAAACGAGCG
>CAVPAB010000006.1:0-503708 GCA_963701405.1 uncultured Alphaproteobacteria bacterium
CGATGGTGGGCGCACCAGGGCTCGAACCTGGGACCCGCTGATTAAGAGTCAGCTGCTCTACCAACTGAGCTATGCGCCCATCGAAAATGCGACGCCCGGACTTGGGTCCGGGCGAGCAAGGGCGATGTAGCAAACCGGAGGGGGCATGTCCAGCACGGCATGCTCTGGGCTGACGGCTTTTGGTGGAAAAAACGCGCCCCGTCCGCGTGCTGGAACGATCATGACCGCGCCGGCAGGTCTGCAACCGCCCCGGCAACCGGGCGGGATCCGCGCGGGCGCGGCGCGCTGCGCGCCGGGGCGGGCTTGGGAATGGGCCGCAGCACGACGGACACGGGATTGGGCAGATGCTCCAGCGTCGCGCCCGTGGCTGCGTCGACGCCCATGCCGACGACGCCGCCCAGGACCACGTTGCCCGCGAACCCGGCGGCGCCCGCGCCCGCAAGCTGCGTCCTGACATTCACCGTCTGGTCTTCGTGACCGGGGAGCGTGAACACCACGGCGAACTCGTCCTTTCGGCCCACCTGAAGCGTGCATGGCGTCACGCATTGATGGCCCAGGGACGTGCGCGCGGTGGCGCCCGACGGCTCGGAGACGATCTGGATCTGGCTGCTGGTTCCCCGCGTCACGGTCGCGCAACCGGCGAGCGCAAGGCCCGCGAGAGAGATCAGGACAGGACGATACACGCAACACTCCGTTCGGCGCTTCAGCGCGCCAGCCCGGAGGCTCCCGGTTAATCAATCATTAGTCAAGCTCAAGTCATGAGCCCGGTGGGTTGGAACGAAAAAGGCCGCCCTGGGGCGGCCTTTCGCTGAGACTTCGGGCAAGGCGCGCTCAGGGCGTGACGTCCGCCACCATGGGCTCCGGCTTGCCCTTGAGCCGCTTGGCGATGAGCTTGTCCAGCGCCGCCACATAGGCGCGGGCGGAGGCGACCAGCGTGTCGGGATCGGCGCCGCGCCCGGTGACCGAGCGGCCGTTCTCGGACAGCCGCACGGAGACTTCCGCCTGCGCGTCGGTGCCCTCGGTGACGGCGTGCACCTGATAGAGCTCGAGCGTCGCCTCGTGCGGCGACGAGCGCCTTGATGGCGTTGAAGATCGCGTCGACCGGGCCGTTGCCGGTCGCCTGCATGCGTCAGGTGCTGTGCCGTCGATGTCGAGCGTCAGCGTCGCCGTCTGCGGGCCCATCGTGCCGGCGATCACCGTCAGCGCCTCGACGCTTGATGCGGTCGTCGCGCGGTGGCCGATCTCGTCGTCGACCAGCGCCTCGATGTCCTCGTCGTAGACGATCTTCTTGCGGTCGGCGAGATCCTTGAAGCGCTTGAAGGCGTCCTCGAGCGCGTTCTCGCCGAGCGTCGTAGCCCAGCTCCTTCAGCTTCTCGCGGAAGGCGTGGCGGCCCGAATGCTTGCCCATGACCAGCGAGGTCTTCGACACGCCGACGCTCTCCGGCGTCATGATCTCGTAGGTCTGCGCGTTCTTCAGCATGCCGTCCTGGTGGATGCCGCTCTCGTGCGCGAAGGCGTTCCGGCCGACGATCGCCTTGTTGTACTGCACCGGGAAGGAGGTGACGCGCCGAGACGAGCTTGGAGGCGCGCGTCAGCATCGTCGTCGTCGATGTCGGTGTGGTAGGGCAGCACGTCGGCGCGCGTGCGCATCGCCATGACGACCTCTTCGAGCGCGGCGTTGCCGGCGCGCTCGCCGATGCCGTTGATCGTGCATTCGATCTGCCGCGCGCCGCCGCGCGACGCCCGGCCAGCGAGTTGGCGACGGCCAGGCCGAGATCGTTGTGGCAATGCACCGAGAAGATCGCCTTGTCGGCGTTCGGCACGCGCTCGCGCACGCGTGCGGAACATGCGCCTCGTATTCCTCCGGCATCGCGTAGCCGACCGTGTCGGGAATGTTGATCGTCGTCGCGCCGGCCTTGATCGCGGCCTCGACGCAGCGGCACAGGAAGTCGATGCTCGGTGCGCGTGCCGTCCTCGGCCGACCATTCGACGTCCTCGACGAGATTGCGCGCGCGCGTCACCGGACGCGGTCGACCATCTCCAGCACCCTCGGGCTCCATCTGCAGCTTGTACTTCATGTGCAGCGGCGAGGTGGAGATGAAGGTGTGGATGCGCGGGCGCCGCGCGTGCCGCACGCGCCTCGGCGCAGCGGTCGATGTCCTTGCTGCGCCGGCGCGGGCGAGGCCGGCGACGGTGGCGTTCTTCACGCGCTTGGCGATCGCCGACACGCTTCGAAATCGCCGTCGGAGGCGATCGGAAAGCCCGGCCTCGATGATGTCGACGCCCATCTCGTCGAGCAGGTCGGCGACCTCGAGCTTCTCCTCGAGGGTCATCGAGGCGCCGGGCGACTGCTCGCCGTCGCGCAGCGTGGTGTCGAAGATGATGACGCGGTCCTTGTTGGTGTGATGGCCGCGGGGAAATTGGGGCTGGCGTGCTGGTTCTCGGTCATTGCTCTGTCCTGCTCGGGGGCGGCGGGCCTGCGGGCCACACGCCGCAAAGGGCGCTCTCAAGTCGACCCCTGAGCGCCAGGGCGAAACGCCCGGGCGACGCTCAGGGGCGTCTAAGAAGCAGACCGGGAAGTAGGCGAGCGTCCGCGATCCGCGCGACGCGCGGCATGGCGGTTTCGAGTCTGGCGGCGACTGCGCCCACGAAAATCCTCGCTCCGGCCGGCGACGATGGATGCCGGCCTTGTGTGTAAATAAGCGACAAACCCCCGCCGACGCAAGCCTCGCGAGGCCGAGGCCGCCCAAAAGAGGATTTTTCGTGGCGCCGCGGCCATGGCGGCGCCTTTTGTCGCAAACCTTTGTTTTCATGCAACATATGGCCTCGCCTCCGCTTTTCTTTCCGGTCACGTTGGCGCAGTTTCGGGTACGGAGGCTCAGGCGTGATCAGCAGCGGCGCACACAAGGAAAAAGGGACGAAAAACGGCGAGCTTTCCTGCGCGCTTCTATCTGGTCGCCCTCGTTCTGGCCGTCGCGGCTCCCTCCATCCTTGTCACCGGATATCTCCTCATGCGCTACGCGGAGGCCGAGCGCGCGCGCCTCGAGGAAGAGGTGCGCGACGAAGCCCGCGCCATCGCCAGCGCGCTCGACCGGCGCTTCGCCAGCATGATCGAAGCGGTTCAGGTGCTGGCCCTCACCCAGGACCTGGACAGGCAGGGGCTGGAGGAGTTCCACGCGCGCGCCGCCCGCGCGAAAGGCATTCTGGGCCGCAACATTGTCCTGCGGGATCTGAACGGACAGCAGATCGTCAATCCGCGCGCGTCCCAGGGCCAGGCGTTGCCGCGGACGCTTCGGCAGGCTGACATCGCAGTGCTCGCGACGGGTCGTCCGCAGGTGTCGGACGTGTTCGAAAGCCCGCTCGACAAGGAGAAGATCGTCTCCCTCGTCATTCCTGTCCTGCGTGACGGAAAGATCATCTACCTTCTCAACCTGTCGCAGGACCTTTCCTATTTCGAAGGTCTCCTGAGCGACGTCCGCATGCCCGCCGAACACATCGGCCTGATCATGGATTCGAACGGAGTCGTGGTCTCCCGCACCCGGGACGCCGGGCGATTTGCAGGCTTGCCGGGCGTAAGCGCTCCACAAGCGCGCGAGGGCGCGTTGCGGGCCGCCGATGTCGACGGCCAGCGTTCGCTGATCGGTTGGGCGACGTCGGACATCAGCGGGTGGCGCGCCATGGCGAGCGTGCGCCACAAGGTGATCGACGCGCCGCGACGGCGCGCGCTCAACTCGATCGCCATTGTCGCGGCGTCCGTCATCCTGCTCGGACTGGCGCTGGCGTGGGGCGTCGGCGCGCGAATCTCCCGTTCGCTGCGCGCGCTGACGGAGGCGAGCGACGCGCTTGGCGAACGCACGCCCGTTCCCCTCGTCCGCACGCCCCTCGCCGAGGTGAACGAGGTTGGCAGGGCGCTGCGGGACGCCGAAAGAAGCCTCGAGGAGAATGAGGCTCGTCTCGAACGGGCGCTCGTCGCAGCAAGGATGTACTCCTTCGAATGGGATCAGCGCGACGAAAGCATCACCCGCAGCGCCAGCGCGTCCGTCGTCCTCGGCGAGGTCGCGCCCGACATGAAGCACGGACGGCGCTCGCAATTGCGCGACCACGTTCACCCGCTCGACCGGGCGCGGTTCGCGCAGACCATCGAGGCGCTCACGCCCCAATCGCCGGAATACTCGATCGAGTTCCGCTACATCCGGCCCGACGGCGAAGTCATCTGGCTGCAGACGAGCGGCGTCGGCGAGCCCTCGTCGCTGGACGGCCGCCTGCGCGTCACGGGCTTCACGCGCGACATCACCTCCCGCAAGGAGGCGGAGATTCGCCAGTCTCTTCTGGTGCGCGAGCTTCATCACCGGGTGAAGAACAATCTGGCGACCGTTCTGGCGCTCGCGAACCTGTCCGGGCGCGACGCCGTCTCCGTCGAGGACTACAAGACCAAGCTGCGCGCGCGCATACAGAGCATGGCGCGTTCGCACTCGCTGCTCAACGAGAACTCGTTCCGCTCCGCGTTCCTGCGCACGCTGCTGCTGGACGAACTGGAGCCCTATGCGCAGGGCGACCGTGACCGGATCGCGATCGAAGGCCCCGATGTGGACCTGCCTCCCGAAGCCGCCCTCGCGCTCGGCATGGCGATGCACGAACTCGCCACCAACGCGGGCAAGTATGGTTCGCTCTCGTGCGAGCGCGGACGGCTGGACGTGCGCTGGGAGGTGCTCACCGAGTGCGAGGGCGAAGCCGAGCGCCGCAGGCTTCGCATCGTGTGGCGCGAGAGCGAGGGACCGCCTGTGGTGCGTCCCCAGCGCAAGGGGTTCGGCTCGCGCCTGCTCGAAAGCGTCATCGGCGAACAGCTGAAGGGGCGCGTCGAACTGCGCTTCGAGCCCGACGGTCTGGTGGCGGTGATCGAGGCCTCGCTCGACGGTTCGCACGCCCGCGAGGCCTCGTCGACGGTGGACGCCTAGTCGGCGGTGACGCCCGCTTCCTTGATGAGCTTCGTCCAGCGCTCGACATCGGAGCGCACGAGCTTTTCGGTTTCTTCCGGCGAGAGTTTCAGCACGCGCCCGCCGGTCTTGGCGAACAGCTCCGACACGTCGGGCCGCGCAAGCACCGTGTCGAGTTCCTTGCGCAGGCGCGCGAGGATCGGCGCGGGCGTCTGCGCCGGCGCGAACAGGCCGAACCAGCTTTCCATGTCGAGCGGCGCGACGCCGGTCTCGTAGACGCTGGGCACGTCGGGGTGGAACGACTGGCGGTCCTTCGAGGAGACGGCGAGCGCGCGCACCGTGCCGCCCTCCACCTGCGCGCGGGCCGTCGATGAAATGTCGAAGAACAGATCGACGCGTCCGCCCAGAATATCCTGGTAGGCTGGCTGCGCGCCGCGATAGGGCACGTGCGTCAGCTTCACGCCCGCCAGCTTCTCGGTGACGGCCATCGCGATGTGCTGGCCCGAGCCCTTGCCCGCCGACGCGTAGGTGATCTTCTCGGGGTTCGCCTTGGCGAACGCGATCAGCTCCTTGAGGTCCTTGTAGGGAAGGTCCTTGCGCGCCACGAGCGTGTAGGACCACGTCACGGCGAGGCCGATGGGCGTGAAGTCCTTCAGCGGATCGTAGGGCAGCTTCGCATAGAGCCCCGGATTGAGCGCGATGTTGGACAGCGCGCCCAGCAGCAGCGTGTAGCCGTCCGCCGGCGCCTTGGCCGCCGCTTCCGTGCCCACGAGCGTGCCCGCGCCCGTGCGGTTTTCCACCACCACGCCCTGCCCCAGTTGCGGGCCGAGCCGATCGGCGAGAATGCGCGCCACCGTGTCGAAGCCGCCGCCCGGAGGCTGCGGAACGATGATCTTGATCGGCCGGTCCGGCCAGTTCTGCGCGGGCGAGGACTGCGCCGCGACGGGCGCAACCCCCGAGGCGAGCGTGACGGCGGCGAGCGCAAGCGCGGCGATTGTCTTCATGCGGCGTTCCCCTTGGTTTATTGGCGCATCCGGCTTTCTTGACGGCGGATTCTAGAGCGTATCCTGCGCCGGGCCAAGCCGCACCGGCGCCAGCCGCGTGCGCCACGCGTGTCCCGATTGAGCCGAACGAGAGCATGGCTTAATCTTGCGGCTCTGATTCCACCGCCGGAGATCGCCATGAGCCGCCGCGTTCGTCCAATGCCGCTTGTGTGCGCCGCCGCCGCGGCGCTTCTGCTCGCGGCCTGCAATTCAAACGCGCCCGCCCCGCAGGCGTCCGCGCCAGGCGCCCTCCAGCGCGCCCGCCGGCGTGACGCCCTCCTCGTTCCGCCTGCCCGAAGGATCGGGCTGCGCGGGCGACGTGGCGCGCTGGAAGGCGATCCAGGACAACGACCTCGCCACCGGGCACGTGTCGAAATCCGTCTACGACCGCATCCAGAACGACATCGCGCAGGCGAGCGCCGCCTGTCAGGCGGGCCGCGACAGCGAAGCGAGCGCGATGGTGCGCGCGAGCCGGGTGCGCAACGGCTATCCGGGCTGACGCTCCAGAAAAGCCACGATGAACGGCGGCATCGCGCCGGGCCTCAGGTCCGCGCGCGAGCGCACGACGTGAACGCCTGACAGCTCCGGGTTCTTTTCCGCCGCGAGAAACGCGCGCACGCGATCTGCGAGTTCGTTCGTTGAAAGCGGTGAGCGCACGATCTTCATGCAGGCGATGCGCCCGCTTTCGAACACGATGGTCCAGCCCGGATCGACGCTGACCTCGTGGGCCGCGATGCCGGTTTCTTCCTCCAGTTCGCGCAGCACGCTCCCCGCCAGATCGACGCGATCGCCGACGACGTCGTCCATGTCCGGCGTGCCGCAGGGAAAATAGACGCGGCCCGCATTCGCGGTATGGCCGCCCATCTCGCCCAGCACCCAATGGCCCTCGCGCGAGACGAGCGCGGCGGCGGCGAAGCAATTGCGAACCTGTGGGTCGGGAAACCCCCAGTCGCGCATGGCGATGAAATTGCGGAAGTTGGTCGCGAAGTGGCGCGTCTGCAGAATGCGCGCGCCCTCGCGCTCCACGATCTCCCAGCGATCCACGACGAGCACGCGGCCGTCGAACACGCCGGGACGCTGCGCGCACAACGCCAGCCAATGCGCATCGATCTCGTCGGCGCGATCGCGCGCGAAATCCCACTCGCGCTGGTGGAACGCGCTCTCGATCTCGTCGACGAAGGCGAAGGAAACCGCCGGCTCGCTCATATCTCGATGAAGCCTTCGCTCACCATCACGGCGGCGCCGCCGATGGACGCGGACACGAGCTTGCCGCCCTCCACGTTGAGCCCGAGCGTGATGAGGCTGGGACGCCCCATCGCAAACCCCTGCTCCACGATGATCTGATGCTCGCCGTCCCCGGGCGTCTCATGCTCCATGCACACGCCCGCGAACGCGGCGACGGCGGCGCCCGTCGCGGGGTCCTCCGCGATGCCCAGCGACGGCGCGAACATGCGCGCATGCACGTGGCGCCCTTCGCCCTCGGTCTCGTTGCAATAGACGAACGCGGCGGGATGATCGGCAGGCCCGATCGCCTCGTTCCATACGCTCATGTCGGGCCGCGCGCGCGTCACCGCATCGCGCGAGGCGAGCGGGATGAACGTGAACCCGACGCCCGCCGACCAGAGTCCCGGGCGATGATCGCGGAAGCCGATGTCGGACGGCGAGAGCGACAGCGCGCGCGCGATGATCGCGTCGTCGGCCGGCTCGCCCGCGCGTTCTGGCAGGCGCGGAATATCGAACTGCGCGCGCGTCGCGCCGCCTCGCGTGCGCACGGTGCAGCGCACGGGGCCAATTGTTTCTTCGAGCACGATGTCGAGGTCGCGCGCGCGGATCATGTCGGGCGCCTGCAGCAGGCCGATGAGCACCGCCGTGCCGATCGTGGGATGGCCCGCGAACGGCAACTCGCGCGTGGGCGTGAAGATGCGCGCGCGCGCCGTGTTGACGTTGTCGCGCGGGCTTTGCAGGAACACGGTCTCCGACAGGTTGAACTCGCGCGCGATGGCCTGCATCTGCGCCTCGTCGAGGTCGTCGGCGTCGCCCACCACCGCCAGCGGATTGCCGCTGAACCGCGCCTGCGTGAACACGTCGAGCGTGTAGAATTGCTTGCGCATGGTGAGTCTCCGCGCGCACTTTGGACCGGGCGCACGAGCCGAGGCAAGCGCTGAGAGGTCCCAACCGCGCGTCATGGTCGGCGAAGGCCGACCATCCACGAAAAGCCGCGAGGACCAAGGCCGGTGATTGCGGCGCACTGCCGAAAGGCGTGGATGGTCGGCCTTCGCCGACCATGACGGCGCAAACAAAAACGGCCGGGCGCAGGCCCGGCCGTTTGTTGAATGCACCAGGACAACGCTCAGTTGCGCGCCTTGTCGACGAGCTTGTTCTTGCCGATCCACGGCATCATGCCGCGCAGGCTGCTCGCCGACTTCTTCGATCTGGTGGCTGTCGTTGAGGCGGCGGATGCCCTTGAAGCGGGCGGCGCCGGCGCGGTACTCCTGCATCCAGTCGGACGTGAACTTGCCGGTCTGGATGTCCTTGAGGACGCGCTTCATCTCGGCCTTGGTCTCGTCGGTGATGATGCGCGGGCCGGTGACGTATTCGCCCCACTCGGCGGTGTTCGAGATCGAGTAGTTCATGTTGGCGATGCCGCCCTCGTAGATGAGGTCGACGATCAGCTTCACTTCGTGCAGGCACTCGAAATAGGCCATCTCGGGCGCGTAGCCCGCTTCGACCAGCGTCTCGAAGCCGGCGCGGATCAGCTCGACCAGGCCGCCGCAGAGCACGACCTGCTCGCCGAACAGATCGGTCTCGCATTCCTCGCGGAAGTTCGTCTCGATGACGCCCGAACGGCCGCCGCCGACGCCGCAGGCGTAGGAGAGCGCGAGGTCGTGCGCGTTGCCCGAGGCGTCCTGATGGATGGCGATGAGGCACGGCACGCCGCCGCCCTTCTGGTATTCGCCGCGCACCGTGTGGCCGGGGCCCTTGGGCGCGATCATGACGACGTCGAGCGTCTTCTTCGGCTCGATCAGGCCGAAGTGAACGTTGAGGCCGTGCGCGAAGGCGATCGCGGCGCCGTCGCGGATGTTGGCGGCGATCTCGTTGCGTTGTAGATGTCGGCCTGCAGCTCGTCGGGCGTCGGCCATCATGATGAGGTCGGCCCACGCGGCCGCTTCGGCGACGCGTCAGGACCTTGAGGCCGTCGGCCTCGACCTTCTTGGCGGTGGGCGAACCGGGCTTCAGCGCGATGCGCAGCTCCTTGGCGCCGGAATCCTTGAGGTTCAGCGCATGGGCGCGACCCTGGCTGCCATAGCCGACGATGGCGACCTTCTTGCCCTTGATCAGATTGAGGTCGGCGTCCTGATCGTAATAAACGCGCATTTCGGCGATTTCCCTGAATTGGGGAGCGGCCAGCCGCCCCGCGTGGGGCGCGAGCCCCGCAAAACTGTGCGGGAGCCTTCTAGGGTGACAAGCGCCTCCCGTCAAAGGGAGTCTGGCCTGCGTGCGCCCGAAAACGCCCTACCTGCCCGCCAGCATCGGCCAGAGCGAGGCCACAAGCAGCAGCGCCATGACGATGTTGAACGGCCGCAGCACGCGCGGGCGGGCGAGCCAGCGGCTCAGGCCCGAACCGAACAGCGCCCACGTGACCGCCGAAACCCCGCAGGCGAGCATTGCAACGCCCACCAGCATGGACAGCGTGCCCGCGAACGCCTCCGGGCGCGTGAAGGCCGCCACGGCGCTGATGGCGAGCAGCACGCCCTTCACGTTGACCCATTGGAACAGCGCGGCCTGCAGGAACGTCAGCGGCCGGCCGCCGCCTCCCGTAGCCTGCGCCGGACCGGCGGTGGCGATCTTCCAGGCCAGCCAGAGGAGATAGAGCCCGCCGGCGACCTTGAGGCCGGTATGGGCCATGGGGAAGGCCGAGAAGAGGTTGCCGAGCCCCGCGCCCAGCACCAGCAGCAGGAAGCCGTAGCCCCCCACCACGCCCGCCACATGGGGCAGCGTGCGCGCGAACCCGTAGTTCACGCCGCTGGCCAGCAGCATCACGTTGTTGGGGCCGGGCGTCATGCTCCCCACGAGGCAGAACGCCGCCGCGCTGAGGAGAAGATCGAGCGTCATTGAGCCCTCAGGCGGCTTCCGCGCCCCGCGCGATGGCCGCCACGCCCGTGCGCGACAGCTCCACAAGGCCCAGCGGGCGCATGATCTCGACGAAATCGTCGATCTTCTCGGGCGCGCCGGTCAGCTCGAAGATGAAGCTCTCCAGCGTCGCGTCGATCACCTTCGCCTTGAAGGCCTCGGCAAGCCGCAGCGCCTCGACCCGGTTCTCGCCCTTGCCGCGCACCTTGATCATCGCCAGCTCGCGCTCGATGGCGCGGCCGCGCACGGTGAGGTCCGTCACCTTGTGGATGGGCACGATGCGTTCGAGCTGATGGCTGATCTGCTCGATGGCTTCGGGCGAGCCCGTCGTCACGATGGTGATGCGCGACCAGCGCTCGACGTGCGCGACTTCGGCGACCGTGAGGCTCTCGATGTTGTAGCCGCGCCCCGAAAACAGGCCGACGACGCGGGCGAGGACGCCCGGCTCGTTGTCGACCAGCACGGAGAGCGTGTGACGCTCGGTGTTGGATTTGCCGGCCGAGGAGGAATAGGGCGAAAGGGCTGCGATGGCGTTCATGGGTCGTGTCCGTTCACTTCGAATGCGTTCGTCGGAATGGGATCGGCTTTCAACTCACTCTCCACATCCCCGGACGCGAAGCGATCCGGGGTCCAGAGCGAACCGTCACACCAGCATCTTGCCCTTCTCGTCGATGATCGAGCCGATCTCGAGCCCGGCGTCGTCGGACAGGTCGAGCAGGATCATCTCGTTGTGCGCCTTGCCCGACGGAATCATCGGGAAGCAATTCTCTTCCTTCGCCACGCAGCAATCGAAGATGACCGGGCCGGGATGGTCGATCATCTCCATGATCGCCGCATCGAGCTTTGCGGGATCGTCGCAGCGGATGCCCTTGGCGCCGTAGGCTTCGGCGAGCTTGACGAAATCGGGCAGCGCTTCCGAATAGCTTTCCGAATAGCGCCCGCCGTGCAGCAATTCCTGCCACTGGCGCACCATGCCCATGTACTCGTTGTTCAGGATGAATATCTTCACCGGCAGCCGGTACTGCTTGGCGGTCGACATCTCCTGGATGTTCATGAGGATCGAGGCTTCGCCCGCGATGTCGATCACGAGCGCCTCCGGGTGCGCCATCTGCACGCCGATGGCGGCCGGCAGGCCATAGCCCATCGTGCCGAGGCCTCCGGACGTCATCCAGCGGTTCGGCTCCTCGAAGTGATAGAACTGCGCAGCCCACATCTGGTGCTGGCCCACTTCCGTGGTGATGTAGCTGTCGCGATCCTTGGTGAGCTCGTACAGGCGCTGCACCGCGTATTGCGGCTTGATGACCTGCTTCGAGTTGCGGAACGAGAGCGACTTGCGCGCGCGCCATTCGTCGATCTGCGTCCACCACTCGCCCAGCGCAACCTCGTCGGCCTTCTTGCCGCCGCTGCGCCACAGGCGGATCATGTCTTCGAGCACATGGCCGCAATCGCCGACGATGCCCAGATCGACCTTCACGTTCTTGTTGATCGACGAGGGATCGATGTCGATGTGGATCTTCTTCGAGTACGGAGCGAACGCGTCGAGACGGCCCGTGATGCGGTCGTCGAAACGCGAGCCGACGGCGATCATCAGGTCGCAATCGTGCATCGTGTGGTTGGCTTCATACGTGCCGTGCATGCCGAGCATGCCGAGCCAGTTCTTGCCCGATGCGGGATAGGCGCCGAGCCCCATCAGCGTCGAGGTGATGGGGAAGTTCGTCAGCCCCACGAGTTCGCGCAGCAGTTCGCACGCGGCCGGCCCTGAATTGATGACGCCGCCGCCGGTGTAGAACACGGGCTTCTTCGCCTTCGCCATCATCTCGACAGCCTGCCGCACCAGATCCATCTCGGGCTTCAGGCGCGGCTGGTAGGTGCGGTGCTGGATGTTCTTCTGGAACGAGTAGACGCCCCCTGGAGAACTGGATGTCCTTGGGCAGGTCGATCACGACCGGACCGGGGCGCCCGCTGCGCGCAATGTAGAACGCCTCGTGCAGGATGCGCGGCAGGTCCTCGATCGAGCGCACGAGATAATTGTGCTTCGTGCAATGGCGCGTGATGCCGACCGTGTCGCATTCCTGGAACGCGTCCGAGCCGATCAGGTGCGTGGGCACCTGCCCCGTGATGCACACGAGCGGAATGGAATCCATCAGCGCGTCGGTGAGGCCGGTGATGGCGTTCGTCGCGCCGGGCCCTGAGGTGACGAGCAGCACGCCGACCCTGCCGGTGGAGCGCGCGAAGCCCTCGGCGGCGTGGGCGGCGCCCTGCTCGTGGCGCACGAGCACGTGCTTGACGAAGTTCTGCTGAAACAGCGCGTCGTAGATCGGCAGCACGGCGCCGCCCGGGTAGCCGAAAATCGTATCCACGCCCTGATCCTTCAGGGCTTCGACCACCATTTCGGCGCCTGTCATCTGCTTCGACATCTCACCAACTCCGTCTCAAGCTCTGTCGTCTCGATTTTCTGCATCCCTGACGGGAAAATTCGGCAACAAAAAAGGCCCTCTGGGGGCCTGGTCGTGCGCCATTCTCGGGAAATCGGCTACTGCCGTCCCGGTCCTGGCGCGGTGGTTACGATAAGCGCCGTCTTCACGGCCAGCTCCAAATTTCAAAAAATCGTCGCGAAAAGTAACCGATGGGAGCGGCGCGGTCAAGGAAGGATTGGGGTTTCAGCCCCCCGGACACGGCCTCGCGCGGTTGACCTAAAGTCGAATTCGCACGATTGTGGCGCCCAGCGCCGGACACGCCGGCCCGACATTTGGAGGAAATCAATGGACGACGCCGCCGCCACAAAGCAGGCCTACCAAACCTTCAGCTACAAGAAGCCCGAGAACCTGCGCCGCGGCAAGGGCATCGTCGAACTCGCCAAGAGCAAGCTCATCCGCGGCCGCGTCCAGATCATCGGCGAGGGCGGCGAGAACAACCTCCATTCGCACAAGGGCATGGACGGCTTCTGGATGGTCCTGTCGGGCAAGGTGAAGTTCTACGGCCCCGGCGACGTGCTGATCGCCGAGTTCGGCAAGCATGAGGGCATCCTCATCCCCGCCGGCGCCGAATACTGGTTCGAGGCTTCCGGCGACGAGCCGCTCGAAATCCTGCAGATGGCCGGCTTCGACACCAACGTGAAGCTCGAGCGCGTGGACGCTGCCCCGATCAAGCTGGAGCCCGGCTCGGTGAACGTGGAAGTCATCACCAAGCAGGTCTGAGTTTTCGAAACGGATTGAATGCAGAAGGCCGGGCCCATGCCCGGCCTTTTTCATGCACGCGCCGCCGCAGGCGTCATGGTCGGCGAAGGCCGACCATGACGCGCCTGGAGAGTGCGCTCGTCCAATCAGCCAACAAAAAAGGCCGGGCTCCTGCCCGGCCTTCGTGTTCGAAATCACCGGTGCGGATTACTCCGCCGCGAGCGCGCTTGGCGCGGAAGCCCTGTCTTCGAGAATGAGATGCCCCACCGCGGTGTTCGACGCCGGCACCGTGTAGAAGCGGTGCACCTCCTCGACGTTGTCGCTGAGCGCGCCGCGCGCCACCAGCCACATCACCATCTCGATGCCCTCGGCGCCCGCCTCGCGCATGTACTCGATGTGGCGGATGTTCGTCGCCTTCGAAGGGTCGGTCGCCAGGCTCTCGAGGAACGCCCGGTCGAAGTCGCTGTTGATCAGGCCCGCGCGCGGACCGGAAATCTGGTGCGACATGCCGCCCGTGCCGAAGATCACGACGCGCA
Organism: uncultured Alphaproteobacteria bacterium; assembly: GCA_963701405.1. GTDB lineage: Bacteria > Pseudomonadota > Alphaproteobacteria > Rhizobiales > Beijerinckiaceae > Terripilifer. The sequence continues at coordinate 13,821 of CAVPAB010000006.1, forward strand.
GATCTTCCGGATAGGATTCCACGGCCTTGCGGATCGCGTGTCCGAGATTGAAGCAGCGCTTGCCGCTCGGCGGCGGGAACAGCACCACGTTCACGGCCAGCGGAATGATCTTGCACGGCCATTCCTTCGGCTGGCCGAACATGAGGCTCAGCGGCACGGTGAGGCCGTGGTCCACTTCCATCTTGTTGACGACCGTCAGGTCGAAATCGTCCTGGATGACCGATTGCGCGATGTGCGCGGCGAGTTCGGGATGCCCCTTCACCACCGGCACGGGACGCGGGCCCCAGCCCTCGTCGGCGGGTTCGAATTCCGCCGCGCAACCGAGCGCGAAGGTCGGCACGATGTCGACCGAGAAGGCCGTCGCGTGATCGTTGAAGACGACGATGCACACGTCGGGCTTCACCTTCGCGATCCATTCCTTCGATTTCTCGTAACCGCCGAAGACGCGCTGCCAATAGGGCTCGCCCGTCTTGCCGAGGTCGAGGGCCGCGCCGATCGCCGGCACGTGTGACGTCCAGACGCCTGCTACGATCTTAGCCATTCTTGTTCGCCCATTCTGACTTGCTGCGATTGCCCTGCGGATTGCGGCCGCCCGCGAGCATCATGTCGGCGTATTCCTGCTGGGTGGAGCCGGTCATCATGGCCGCCACCTGCTGGAAGGAGAGCCCGTCGGTCGCGGCGAGCTTCGCGGTGAAATAGATGTTGCCGCCTTCCCGGAGCATGCCGTTCCAGTCGCGCTTCAGGACAGCCTCGGTCTGCGCGGGCGTCAGGTTGAACGGCTTGAGGTATCCGGCCTCGTCGGCCTTGAACGCCTCGCGGTTCTCCTTCTTGAGGAGCGACATGCAGAACATGTTGATCCCGTAGCCCTTGCGGCACTGGTCCGCGTCGAAGACCGTGGTTCCGGGAATATCCTCGTATTCCTTCGGGGGCCGTTCCATGCGAGTTCCTCCTGCTGCGTTCAGCGCTGGACACATATATCCTCGCGAAGCGGCCCGGCGACAAGAGCGCATGAGGCCCCGGCCCGGGATGATTTCGCCGCCGCATTGATCTGGATCAATCCGGCCTCGCCCCCATCAGCATCGCCTCCGCCTGCGCGGCCGAGCCCACCCAGGGAAAGGCCGGCAGTTGATGGCGGGCGAAGGTGAACTGGCGCTTGGAGTAATGGCGGGTGTCGAGCTTGCCGCGCGCCACCGCCTCCTCGCGGCTCGCCTCGCCCCGCAGCCAGGCGATCAGGCCCGGCACGCCGTGGGCGCGCATGGCCGGAAGCGCCGGATCGAGCCCGCGGGCGGCCAGCGCCCGCACCTCCTCGACAGCGCGCCCGCCTCCATCATCGCGTCGAAGCGGGCGTCGATGCGCCGGTAGAGCTCCTCGCGGTCGGGCGCGAGGAACACCGCACGCCATTCCCCCGGCGCGAGCATGGGCGCCTCCCGCATCCCCTGGAAGCTGGCCAGCGGCTGCCCGCTCGCCTCGAGCACCTCCAGCGCGCGCAGGATGCGCTGCGGGTCGGTGGGGCGCAGCCGCGCCGCCGTGAGCGGATCGCGCGCCGCCAATCGCTCGTGCAGGACCTGGCGGAGAGCCCTTCGGCCTGTTGCCCGCACACGTCGGCCGCACCTCCTCCGGGCACCTTCGGGAATGTCCGAGAGCCCCTGCGTCAGCGCCTTGAAATACATGCCGGTTCCGCCCGACCAGCACGGGCGTGCGCCCGGACGCCCGGATGTCGGCGATGGCGGCGCGGGCGTCGGCGAGCCACAGCCCGACCGAATAGTTCACCGCCGCGTCCACATGGCCGAACAGGCGGTGCTCGACGCTGGCCTCCTCTTCCGGCGTCGGCCGGGCGGTGATGATCCGCAGGTCCCGGTAGACCTGCATGGAATTGGCGTTGACGACCACGCCGCCCAGAGCCTTCGCGATGGCGATGGCGAGAGCGGACTTGCCGCTGGCGGTCGGTCCTGCAATGAGAATGGCGCGGCGCCACGCCTCAATTCCTTCCCCACGCCGGGCGAACGCCGGCGCGACAGACGCGGATCGCACGTGATTTCCTGCATAGCAACTCTCATCGCGCCCGAAAGCGGCCCGAGCATCGATTCCAACGTCATCGGAGCCGCCGCCGCCTTCCTGCCCCGCGCGGGCGCGCCGCGCTGGCTTGCGCCGGGCATCGCCTGCGACGTTCCCTTCGCCTCGGCCACGATCGACAAGGAGGCGCTCGCCCTGCTCGCGCTGGAAGTGCGCAACGCGTTCGGCGGCCTGCGCGTCGACGTCGTGTGCCAGCCCGAGGCCGGCCGGCGCAAGAAGCTGTTCCTCGCCGACATGGATTCCACCATGATCGGGCAGGAGTGCATCGACGAACTCGCCGATCTCGTCGGCATGAAGGAGCATGTCGCGCGCGATCACCGAGCGCGCCATGCGGGGCGAGATCGCGTTCGAGCCCGCGCTGCGCGAGCGCGTCGCGCTGCTCAAGGGGCTCGATGCGGAAGTCGTCGCGAAGGTGATCGAGGAACGCATCACGCTCACCCCGGGCGGGCGCGCGCTGGTGAAGACGATGCGGGCCAACGGCGCGCACACCGCGCTCGTCTCGGGCGGCTTCACCCTCTTCACCGTCGCAGATCGCGCAGGCCATCGGCTTCCACGAAAACCGCGCCAACACGCTGGTCGTGGAGGACGGCAAGTTCGCCGGCATCGTCTCCGAGCCGATCCTCGGCCGCGAGGCGAAACTCGCCACGCTCGTCGAGCTGCGCGAGGCCAACGGCCTGACGCCCGAGGAGACGATGGCGGTGGGCGACGGCGCGAACGATCTCGCGATGCTGGGAGAAGCGGGCCTCGGCGTCGCCTTCCACGCCAAGCCCGCCGTCGCGGCGGCCGCGCACGCGCGCATCGACTTCGGCGATCTCTCCGCGCTGCTGTACGCGCAGGGCTATGCAAAGGCGGCGTGGGTCACGGACTGAAGCGTCCCGATCAGGGACTGACGCAAAAAAAACGGCCGGGACAAACCCGGCCGTTTGATTGTGTCGCAGGTGAGTGAACTCACTCCACCGGCAGCGCCACGAAGCGCACCTCGCCCTGCGCGTTGGCCACCAGGAACAGCGCCGACTTGCGGCCCTGCTTCTTGGCGTCGGCCATGCGCGAGACGATATCGCCGGGGTCCTTCACCGCCTGCTGGTTGATCTCGACGATCACGTCGCCAGCCTGCACGCGCTTTTCGGCCGCCGGGCGAACTCGCGTCGATCTTCGTCACCACGACGCCGTTGACGCTGTCCTTGATGTTGTACTGCTTGCGCAGCGCCGCCGACATGCCGGCGAACTCCATGCCGAGCGCCTTCTGCACGGCGGTCGCCGGCGGCTTCACATCGCCGCCCGGCGCCGATCCTGCGCCCAGCGAAGCCTGCCGCTCGCCATCCTCGAGGCGACCGAGGACGACCTTGAGGTTTTCCTCCTTGCCGCTGCGCATGACCGTGACAGCCACTTCCTTGCCGACCGGCGTCGCCGCCACGATGCGCGGAAGGTCCGTCGAGCTGCGCACGTCCTGTCCGTCGAAGCGCACGATGACGTCGCCAGCGCGGATGCCCGCGGGCTTCGCGGGACCCTTGTCGTCGATGCCCGCAACCAGCGCGCCGCGCGCGCGGCCGAGACCGAGGCTCTCGGCGATCTGGTCGTCGACCGCCTGGATGCGCACGCCGAGCCAGCCGCGGCGCGTCTCGCCGTAGCGCAGCAACTGGTCGATGACCGGCTGCACGATCGAAGAGGGCGAGGCGAAGCCGATGCCCACCGAGCCGCCGGTCGGCGACAGGATCGCGGTGTTCACGCCGACGACTTCGCCGGACATGTTGAAGAGCGGCCCGCCCGAGTTGCCGCGATTGATCGAGGCGTCGGTCTGCAGGTAATCGTCATAGGGGCCGCTGTTGATGTTGCGATTGCGCGCCGAGAGGATGCCGACGGTGACCGTTCCGCCAAGGCCGAACGGATTGCCCACCGCCATCACCCAGTCGCCCACGCGCACCTTGTCGCTGTCGCCGAACTTCACCGCCTTGAGCGGCTTTTCCGGCTTCACGCGCAGCACGGCGATGTCGATCTTGGCGTCCTTGCCGACGATCTCCGCCTTGAGGCGCTGGCCGTCGTTGAAGATGACCGTGACCTCGCTCGCGCCTTCGATCACGTGATTGTTGGTGATGACGACGCCGGCCGCGTCGATGACGAAGCCCGAGCCCAGCGAATTGGAGCGGCGCTGCGGACGCTCGGCTTCGCCCTGCTGCTGTTGCTGCTGGCGGCGCTTGAAGAATTCCTCGAAGAGATCGTCGAACGGCGTGCCGCGCGGCAGGTTGGGGGCCGCGCCACCGCCGCCGCCGCCGCTGCGCCGCTCGGGCGCGGCCTGCGCGACGGAAATGTTCACCACGGCGTCGCTGACGCCCGCGGCAAGGTCCGCGAACGTGTCGGGACGGCCCTGCGCCTGCGCGGGCGCGAAGGGCGCGGGAGCTGCGAAACCGGCCGCCAGCGCCAGCGCCATCACGGCGGCGATGCCGCGGCGGCGCGCCGCGCCGGACTTCGGGTTGATGTTCAGTGTGCCAACCGCGTTGCGCATGTCTTTCGCGTCTCCTGCTCGCGACCCGGAGGCCGCGGCTTTCCTGGTCTGGGCCGGCTCCAAGCCTCGTGCGGAGCCGTGTCTAATCTAGTGCATCGAAAGGCGACGGGCGCCTGAGCGCCCGTCACAATCTCGTGCGTCAGTTTTCCGCCCGCGTTTGTGTCGCCGGCGCCGTGGGAACGGGCGCGAGCGCGCCGCTGGGTCCCGACGGCCTTGCCGCCGGCCCGGGAGCCGGAGCAGCCGCAGGAACGCCCGGCTCGCCCGGCATCACGCCGCTCGACCGGTTGAAGAACCGGAAGAACTCCGACGTCGGGCTGATCACGAAGCGGGTGTCCTGAGACTTCAGGCCCGCCTCATACGCCTGCATCGAACGCCAGAACGAGAAGAAGTTGGGATCCTTGCCGAAGGCTTCGGCGAAGATCTTGTTGCGCAGCGCGTCGCCCTCGCCTCGCGTCTGGTCGGCCTGGCGCTGGGCTTCGGCGCGCAGCACCGTCACGTCGCGATCGGCGCGCGATTCGATGCGCTGCTTCTGCTCGGCGCCCTGGGCGCGGAACTCGGAGGCCTCGCGTTGCCGCTCGGTCTGCATGCGCAGGAACACCTGTTCGGAGATCTGGCGCGGCAGGTCGGCGCGGCGGATGCGCACGTCGATCACGTTGGCGCCGAGCTTGATCGCTTCGGTGTTCACCTGATCGCTGATGCGCTGCATGAGGCTGGCGCGGTCCTCGCGGACGATCTGCATCATGCTTGCTTCGCCGAGCACGCGGCGAACCGCCGAGTTGAGCACGGAGCCCAACTGGTTGTTGCCGCCCTCGATCGAGCGCACCGACTGGTAGAAGCGCAGCGGATCGACGATCCGGTAGCGCAGGAACGAGTCGACCTCGATGCGGCTGTTGTCGGCCGCCAGAACTTCCTGGCGGGGCTGTTCGAGATCGAGGATGCGGTTGTCGAAGTAGACGACGTTCTCGATGAACGGCGCCTTGAAGTGCAGGCCGGGTTGCGTGACCACGGCGCGCGAGCCGACCGGCTGGCCGAACCGCAGGACGAGCGCCTGCTGCGTCTGGTGCACGGTGAAGAGCGAGGCCCCGCCGACGATCAGAATGCCGATCAATACGGCGAGGGCGCCGACGCCAAGGAATGACTTGTTCATCGGCGGACTCCCTGCTGCGGCTGGGGCTGGAGCTGGGGAAGCGGCGCGGGCCGCTGCTGCTGTTGCTGCGGCTGGCCCGCATCCATCCCGCCCAGCGGCAGGAAGGGCACGACGCCCTGCGATCCGTTCTGGTCGACGATGATCTTGTTCACGCCGCCCAGCACCCGCTCCATGGTTTCAAGATACATGCGCTCGCGCGTGACTTCCGGCGCGTTGCGATATTGCTCGTAGATCTGCGTGAAGCGCGAGGCCTGGCCGCGCGCTTCGGCGACCGTCTGCTCGCGATAGGCTTCCGCCTCCTGCAGGATGCGTGCGGCGGCGCCGCGCGCTTCGGGAACGACGCGATTGGCGTAGGTCTCCGCCTCGTTGCGCGCGCGCTCCATGTCCTGCTGCGCCGCCGTCACGTCGCGGAACGCGGCGATGACCTGCTCGGGCGGATCGACCGACAGCAATTGCACGGCCAGAATGATCACGCCGGCCTTGTACTCGGTGAGCACGCGCTGCGTGGCTTCCTGCGCCGCGGGCTCGATGAGCTTGCGTTCGGCAGTCAGGATGCGCTGGATCTGCGTGCGTCCGACGATCTCGCGCATCACGCTTTCGGATACGGCTTTCACCGTCTCGCGCGGATCGCGCACGTTGAACGCGTAGTCTTCCGGCCTGGTCGGATCGATCTGCCAGATGACGCGGAACTTCACGTCGGCGATGTTTTCATCGCCCGTGAGCATCAGGCTTTCCTCGTTCACGTCGATCTGCGTCTGCGCGGACGGACGGCGAGGGTCCTCGCGCGTGCGGAAACCGATGTCGATCGAGTTGCGATCCGTGACGCGCAGTTTCAGCACGCTGCCGACCGGATAGGGCCAGTTGTAATTGAGACCGGGCGCGGTGCGCTCGGTGAACTTGCCGAACACCGTCTCGATGCCCGCCTCGTTGGGCTGCACCGTGTAGATGCCGGTCGCAAACCATCCCAGCGCGACGAGGCCGACGATGGCCGCAATGCCGCCGCCGCCAAATCCGCCGCCCGGCATGACGCGCTTCAGCCGGTCCTGGCTACGGCGCAGCAATTCCTCGAGGTCGGGGGGCGTTTGCCCGCCGCCGCCTCCGCCGCCGCCCGACGGACCCGAACCCCACGGGCCGGGATTGTTCGGCCGCCATGGGCCGCCGCCGCCGCTCTGATTGCTCCAGGCCATGAATTCCCCTCTTCCCCTCCGGTCGCACGCCCCGGCGCAGCATGGCGCTCGGAGCCCTACGGACTTAAGCAACCGGGCCCAGCTTTTCAACTTGGCTGCGCCTTTTAGCGGCGCTCGTAGACCACAACGGTGAACGCCGCATCATCCTTATCGCTTTTTGCGAACGGCGTACGCGAGATTTCACGCCAAAGCGCCGGGTCGACCGGGGGAAATGTGGCGTCTCCGGCAGGCGAAAGATCGACCTCAGTGACATCCAGACGCGCGGCGATCGGCAGGGTCTGGCGATAAAGTTCGCCGCCTCCCGCAACGATGATCTCCGCGGCGCCCATTTCGCGCGCGAAACCGGAGGCGACGCGCAAGCCTTCGTCGAGACTATGAACTACGTGTATTCCCGGCGCGGTAAATACGGGGTCGCGCGTCAGCACGATCGTTTCGCGTCCGGGCAGCGGCCGGCCGATGGCGGCATACGTCTTGCGGCCCATGAGCATGGGCTTTCCCATGGTCACCGCTTTGAAGCGCTTGAGGTCGCTCGGCAGCCGCCACGGCAATTGCCCCTCGCCGCCGATGACGCCGTTGCGGCCCACGGCCACGACGAGTGCGAGCGGCGCGTGCGGCGCGCTTTCGCTCATACCGCCACCGGCGCCTTGATGAGCGGGTGGGGATCGTAGTTCTCGAACACGATGTCATCGTAGGTGAAGTCGAACAGCGAGCGCACGTCCGGGTTGAGACGCAGCGTGGGCAGCGCGCGCGGCTCGCGCGACAATTGCAGCCGCGTCTGCTCGAGATGATTGAGATAGAGATGCGCGTCGCCGAACGTGTGCACGAAATCGCCCGGCTGCAATCCGCTCACATGCGCGACAAGATGCGTCAGCAGCGCGTAGCTTGCGATGTTGAACGGCACGCCCAGAAAACAATCGGCTGAGCGCTGGTAGAGCTGGCAGGACAGCTTGCCGTCCGCCACCCAGAACTGGAACAGGCAATGGCACGGCGCCAGCGCCATCCTGTCGAGATCGCCGACGTTCCACGCCGACAGCACGAGACGGCGCGAAGTCGGGATTGCGCGCGATCTCGTCCAGAAGCGTCTTCAACTGGTCGTGCGTGCGCCCGTCGGCGCCTTCCCACGAACGCCATTGCTTTCCATAGACGGGGCCCAGCTCGCCTTGCGCGTTCGCCCATTCGTCCCAGATGGAGACGCCGTTGTCCTTGAGGTAGGCGACGTTGGTGTCGCCGGCGATGAACCACAGCAACTCGTGGACGATCGACTTGAGGTGCAGTTTCTTCGTCGTGACGAGCGGGAAGCCCTGCGACAGGTCGAACCGCATCTGGTGGCCGAACACCGAAAGCGTGCCCGTTCCGGTGCGGTCGGCCTTCTTCACCCCCTCGTCGAGGATGCGCTGGAGCAGGTCGTGGTACTGGCGCATGGGTATTCGCCTCAGATTCGCTGCCATTTTATAGCGCGGCGGGCCGAACCGTTCGTCTCCCTTTTTGCTTTGGCTCAACGCATTCCCCAGCCAATTGGCGCATGGACATGCTGCACAGGCGCGACGTGGAGGAGTTTCAATGCTTAAGCTCAAATTCGGCCAGGGCGACTGGATCGTGGTCTGCGACGGGGCCCGCGCGATTTTCCTCGAAAACGCGGGGGACGAGATGTTCCCGAACCTGCGCACCATCGAGGCCCGCGAAGAGCCCCATGAGAGCGTCCACGAGGCCCATGGCGAGGGACCGGGCCGCGTCTACCAGTCGGTCGGGTCCGCCCGCAGCGCCGTCGAGCGGGAAACGCCCAAGCAGCACGCCGAAGTCGAGTTCCTCACCCGCCTCGCCCACGACCTCGAGCGCGCCGCCCAATCGGGCAAGGTGAAGAAGCTCCACATTGTCGCCTCCCCCAAGTCTCTGGGCATCCTTCGGCAGGAATACGGCCCGGCGCTGAAGGGAGTCCTCGGCGAGGAGATCGCCAAGGATTTCGTGACGATGCCGGTGCACGAGATCGAGCGGCTGCTCACGGGCAATGCGCGGGGCACGAGCTGACTTAGCCGGGCCGGTCTATTCGGCGGCCTCCGCGGGCTTGCCGCCCGGCGGCTCCTTGCCCGCCTGCTCCTTCGCGGCCCTTTCCTTGGCGCTTTGCAGCCGGCGCTCCAGCGCCTGCGCGTTCATGCGCGCCAGGTCGAGGCCGATCTCGTCGTCCGACTTGCCCGCGATGCAGGAACGCAGGGCGAGGACGGAGTAGGCGGTGACGCCGTGGCTGAGCGTATCGCCCGCGCTCACGAAGTGCTGGGGAATGCGCGCGCCGTGTTTGGCCATCGCGCGCACGAATTGCGCCTGCGCCTCGACGAACACGCGATTGTCGCGACCGTCCGTCACCAGCATCAGCCGCAGCCCCGGCTTCTTCGCGATCGCGGCGGCGTGCGCGACGGGATTGTAGAAGCGCTGGGACTCGGGGAGCTTGTCGGAGAGATAGAAGCTGGCGGGATTGATCGACAGCGGCGCCGATCCCGCCACCGCGCACACGATGTCGGCCCGCGTGGCGACGAGCGCCCCGACGATGTGTCCGCCGCCCGACTGTCCGACGACGTGCAGCTTCTCGATGCCGTGACGGGCCTTGATCGCGTCGAGCGCCAGGCTCGTGATCTCCGCCTCCCAGCGGGTGCGCCGCAACGCCGCCCATCCCGACGAGCCGTCGGTCCCTTGCCGGGCGATGACGATGGCGGGCGTGCGCAGGCGGCTCGCGAGGGCCCGGGCGCTGTTCTGGATGCGGTCTGGATCGCCGAGCGCGCGGGTCATGTCGGCCGCGGGCGGCGCCTTTGCGGGCTCGCCCGCCTGGGGCAGCAATTCCTCCGGGATCATCTCGTACCGACCCTCCCGCCAGACGATGCGGAAGGCGCCCTTGTCGCCGGGCAGATAGATGGCGGCGACCTTGTCGGGGAAAGCATCGGCGGAGAGGTAATAGCGGATGCAGGCGCCCCGCCCCATCGCTTCGACATAGACGAAGCGACCGCGCACGCTCTCGCCCGCCGCTTCGCACTGGGCGCGGGTGACGAGCGATCCGCTGTGGACGCCCTTGCGCACGAACGTGTCTGCGGGCGCCGTGGGGAACGGCACGAGCCAGGCGTCGCGATCGACGCCGGGGATGGGCGCCGGCGCCGTTTGCGCGACAGCGGCCGCTCCGGGGGCGAGCGCGAGCAGGAAGGCGAGTGCGAGCGGTCTCTTCACGGGCGGCGTCCGGTGTATCGTTCTAGAACGTTGCAGCCAAGAACACTTGGGCAAGGCGGCGCTTTCATGGCTCAGGTCACTTCAAAAAGAGGAAGCCGGCCAAAATCAGCAGCAGCCATCCCATGAAATTATAGACGCCATGTCCGAGGACGGCCGCCTTGACGGAGCCTGTGCGTTCGCGAATGACCGAGAGCACGAAGCCGGGCACGAGCACGGCGATCGGATAGAGCCCGGTCTCGTCCCAGTGGACGATGGCGAACAGGAACGTGGTGATGAGGATGGTCGCCCCGGCGGCCAGCCGCGCGCGCAAGGCGCCGAACAGCCAGCCGCGGAAGAACAATTCCTCCACCAGCGGCGCCAGCACGACAATCATCAGGAACGACATCGCCAGCGCGATGGGATCGCGCGGCGCGATCAGCCACGCGGCGAAATCGGGGAAGTAATACCGCAGCGTGACGCCCGCCACGATGTGATAGAGCGGCGCGAGCGCGACCAGCTTCCATGCCGTGCGCGTCATGGGCGGCCAGGAGCCGCGCCATCCGAGCAGCTCTCCCGCGTCGCGTCCGCCAAAGTAATGGGCGCCGGTGAGCAGGCCCGCGAGCGCGGAGAGGTACATCAGGCAGCCGCCGGCGAACAGGAGACGCTGCGCGCCCGCATCGACCGCAAGGAGCCGCGCATCGAAGGACTCGAAGCGCCCGACGAGCGCCTCGAAGCCGCCCGCGCCGTCCTTCAACCAGCTCAGCGCGAAGATGACGCCCGAAAAGATGGCGAACCACGCCAGCGCGGCGACGCCGATGAAGACGAGGCTGGCCAGCAGACGCAGCAAGCCGGGCGGCCTGGGCGTGGTCTGCGGCAAGGTGTGCTGATCTTCCAAGGCTGGCGGGTCCTGCCTGAATGGGCTCCGGGAACCCTATGGGTCGCACAGCGCGGGCCGGGGCGCAAAGGCTGAACGCGTGCGCGCATAAAAAGGCCGCCGCATTGCTGCGGCGGCCGGAGTTTGCGGGAGGAAACCAGGTGACGATCAGACCGTGGTCTGCGGCACGCCCTTCTTCGCCTTGAGCGCTTCCTTGGCGCCGTCCTTGAAGTGGACGTCGCGCTTGAGGAGGAGGGCGGTGGAGCGCACCGCCTGCTGCTCGGACGTGCGGGCCGGCGGCAACTGCCCCTTCTCGCGCAGCGCCTTGGCGGCGCGCATGATCTTGTGGCGCATCATGATGATGCCGTTGTCGCAGCCGACGAGGTTCTCCTTCGTGCGGTCGATGATCGGTCCCATGCTCTCCTGCAGCGAGGAATCCTGGATCGCGATGCCCTCGATGCCGCTGTAGGTGGTGCCGATGCGCTGGGCCTCGCGGTCCATGAGGTAGTCATTGTCCTTGTTGGCCAGCGGACGGTAGGTGCCCGGCACGTACTTGCAGTGCACGCCCTTGCCCGCCTTCATGTGCCCGACCTCGTCGCGCGTCAGCTCGCGCACGGGATGGTAGTCGAAGCTCCACGCCCAGCAATTGTGGTCGTCGATCGGCACCCAGAAATGCCCGTGCATCGGATAGTCGCCGCGCGGGGGAACCGCCGTGTAGCAGGGCATCAGCCAGGGCGTGATGCGCCAGTAATACTGGTTGTCCTCGGCCATGCGGCGGGCGCCGATGTAGAGGCCGCCCTCGCTTTCGATGACCTCGAACACGGGCGACAGATCGTTGAGGTTGTACTTGTTGCCGCCCGCGTCCTTGAACAGCGGATCGGCCTTCACGTCGCCGCGATGCAGGAAGGAAACGTGCGAGGAATCGATGCCGCCTTCGAGCGCCTGCAGCCAGTTGCACTCCTGCAGGCGCTTCGAGGTGAAGCTCTGCTTGGTGGGCACGACGCAGAATTCGTAATTGGGTTCTTCCGGCTTGTTCTCGGGCTTGCCCATGTACGTCCAGATCACGCCGCCCTTCTCGATGACGGGATAGGCGGTGACCTTGATCTTGTTGGCGTAGCCGGACTCGGCCGGTTCGGAAGGCACCTCGACGCACTGGCCGTTCACGTCGAACTTCCAGCCGTGATAGGGGCAGCGCAGGCCGCACTCTTCATTGCGGCCGAACCACAGCGAGGCGCCGCGGTGGGGGCAGAATTCGTCGATGAGGCCGAGCGTGCCGTCGGTGTCGCGGAAGGCGATCAGGCGCTCGGAGAGGATTTTCACGCGCACAGGCGCGCAATCGGGCTCGGGCAACTCCTCGCTCAGAAGGATCGGCAGCCAGTAGCAGCGAAACAGGTCGCCCATCATCGTGCCGGGCCCCGTTTGTGTCACGAGGTCGTTCTGTTCCTTGGTCAACATGGCGCTGGCTCCTCAAGCTCTCCCCGGCGTGCCGGTCGCGTTCCTCTATGCGGAACGTTGTTCCGCTCAGAAGAAAATGCGACAATCCGGGAGAGCGGGCCTTGCGCTGAATCAATGTGCGGATGCGAAGGGAAGGGAGGCGCCGGGCCCCCCTCAGAACCCCATCGCCGCGCCGTCGCTGCGCGGGTCGGTCGCGCCTTCGAGCAGTCCGTTGGAATGGCGCACCACGGCGCCGGCGTGGCCCATCGTGCTCGTGAAGTCGGGCAGCATCTCCACGTCGTGCCCCGCCGCGCGCATGGCCGCGACGAGGCCCGGATCGAAGCGCGATTCCAGTTTCAGCGTGACGCTGTTCTCGCCCCAGGTCTTGCCGAGCAGCCAGCGCGGCGCGGTGATCGCCTGCTGCAGGCCCTGCCCGAACATGCCGTAGCGCGAGAAGAGCGCCGATTGCGTCTGGGGCTGACCTTCCCCGCCCATCGTGCCGTACGCCATCAGGCGTCCGTCATCGAAGCGCGCCATGGCCGGATTGAGCGTGTGGAACGGCTTGCGTCCGGGCGCCAGAACGCGCGGGCCTTCGCCCTCCAGCGCGAAACTCGCGCCGCGGTTCTGCCAGACGAAGCCGGAGTCCTCGAGCACGCAGCCCGAGCCGTATTCGAAAAAGATGCTCTGGATATAGCTCACCGCCATGCCGTTGCCGTCGATGGCGCCGAGCCACACGGTGTCGCCTGGATTGGCGGGCTGCGGCCAGGGCAGCGCACGCTTCATGTCGATCTTTGCGGCGAGCGCATCGAGCGCCGCATCCTCGAGGAACGCGCGCGGATCGACGCGCATGCTGCCGGGATCGCCCACATGGCGGTCGCGCACGAGAAACGCCTGCTTGGTGGCCTCGATCAGTCCGTGGATATGATCGAAGCCTTCGGCCTCCCGCACGCCGAGCCTGTCGAACAGGGCGAGGATCATCAGCGACGCGAGCCCTTGCGTGGGCGGGGGAAAGTTGAACAGCTTCGCGCCGCGCACGCCCACCGACAGCGCAGCGCGCCGCGTGGCCTTGTGAGCGGCAAGGTCGGAGGCCGAGACGGGCGCGCCGATGCGCGCAAGGTCAGCCGCGATCTGCCGCGCCAGTTCGCCGCGATAGAAACTCTCCGTCCCCTCCGCGCCGATGCGTCGCAGCGTGCGCGCCAGCGCCGGCAGCTTCATCATGGACGCTTCGGCTGGCGCCGCGCGATCGACAAGGAAGGTCGAGGCGAAACCCGGCGCGTCGATGAGTTCGGCGCGCTTGGACGCGGTCAGCTCGTGCTGGCTCGCGGTGACGTGAAAGCCGTTCTCGCCCGACCACACCGCGTCTTCGAGAATGCGCGACAGCGGCAGCCTGCCGCCATATTCGCGGCTGAGCGCGAACGCCTCGCCCCACCCCGACACGGCGCCGGCCACCGTGTTCGCCGCGAGCGGCCCGCGCGAGGGAATCGCCGCGAGGCCCTTGCTCTTGTACAGCTCGATCGACGCATTGCCCGCCGCTGCGCCGCAAGCGTCGATCGCGACGGGATCGGCGCCGCCGCGCGACACCAGCCAGAAACCGTCGCCGCCGATCGCCGTCATGTGCGGATAGACGACGGCAAGGCAAGCGCCCATCGCGATTGTCGCCTCGATCGCGTCGCCCCCTTCGCGCAGCACGCGCAGCCCCGCTTCAGTCGCAAGATGATGGGGCGACGTCGCCATGCCGCGACGGGCGCGTGGAGTATTCAGCATTCCGGGCTCCTGATGGGCATTACGCCGATGTTCTGTTCAAGCAATCGGCATGCCTTGGGGCGCCGCGTCAGTCAATCGAGCCGATGCGCAGCATTCTGGCGCACAGTGCACACAAAACGAGCGGCGGCGCCCTCGCACTGACCTCCAACATGCTGGCCCGTCTTGCGAAACGCGAGCCCGTGCGACTTTCGCACGAGTGCTGGCACGCGCCTTGCGTTCTTTGCGCACACGCCCGAAGGGGGCTCATGTCGAGGTGCATACAATGAAGCGTCGTTCGTTCATCAAGGCCGGAATACTCGGCGCAGCAGGCGGCGCGCTCGCAGCGCCCTCCATCGTTTCGGCCCAGCAGAGAACGTTCTCCTGGAAGATGACCAACGCCTATGGACCCGGTTCGCCGTTCTACGTGCAGGGCCCCGGCAGCCCGACGGACTTCTGCAACATGGTGAAGACCATGTCGAACGGACGCCTGACGATCCAGCATTTCGCGGCCGGCGAACTCATCCCCGCTCTCGAAGGCTTCGACGCCGTGTCGAAGGGCATCGTCGAGATGAACGCGGCCAACGCCTATTTCTGGTCCGGCAAGACGTTCGCGGCGCAATACTTCACCGCCGTCCCGTTCGGCCTCAACTTCCAGGGCATGAACGCGTGGATCTATCACGGCGGCGGTCAGCAGCTCTGGGAAGAAGTCTATGCGCCGTTCAATCTCGTGCCCATGCTCATGGGCAACACGGGCGTGCAGATGAGCGGCTGGTTCCGCAAGCCCATCGACAAGATCGAGGACTTCAAGGGCCTGAAGATGCGCATCCCGGGCCTCGCCGGCCGCGTGCTCGCGCAGCACGGCGTCGACGTGCGCCTGCTGCCGGGCGGCGAAATCTTCCCCGCTCTCGAGCGCGGCGTCATCGATGCGGCCGAGTTCGTGGGGCCCTTCCAGGACCGTCGCCTCGGCCTGCACAAGGCGGCGAAATACTACTACACCACCGGCTGGCACGAGACGTCGACCGCGACCGAGCTGATCATCAACAAGAAGGCGTGGGACTCGCTGCCGCCGGACCTGAAGGAGATCGTCAAGGTCGCCGCCGCCGCGTGCAACACCATCAGCCAGGCGTGGTGCGAGGCGACGAACGCCGAAGCGCTCGACGACCTCGTCAAGAATCACGGCGTGATCGCCGCGCCGCTCAACCCGGCCATCGTCATCACGCTGCGTGAAACCACGAACCGCCTTCTGGCCGAATTCACCGCCAAGGACCCGCAGGTGAAGAAGGTGCACGACAGCTTCGTCGCCTTCAAGGCCAACCACGACAAGTGGGCTGGCGTGTCGGAAGCGGTCTATCACGCCCAGCTTCGCGGCAGCGTCTGAGGCATAACATAAATGAAAGCCGAGAATACGAAGGCGGGCCAGCTCGAAAGGCTGGCCCGCGGCCTCGACGTCATTGTCGAAATTGCAGGCCGCGTGGGCGGATGGTGCGGCTTCGCGCTGCTGGTGGTGATGGCCGGCAACGTGCTGATGCGCTACCTCTTCCACACCGGATCGGTGGCGATGCAGGAACTGGAATGGCACCTCATGGCGCCCGTGTCGCTGCTCTGCATCGCCTTCGCGATCAAGCATGAAGGGCACATTCGCGTCGACATCTTCTACGCGCGCATGAGCGAACGCGCGCAGCAGGTCGTGGAGCTGATTTCCTGCATTTGCGCGCTTCTGCTGTGCATCATCATCGTGCACCTCTCCATTCCCTACGTCATGCAATCGTATCTGATTGCAGAGGGCTCGCCCAACCCCGGCGGCCTGCCCTATCGGTGGATCGTGAAATCGATGATCCCGCTGGGCTTCTTCTTCCTCGGCCTGCAGAGCCTCGCATCGGTCTTCCGCGCGATCATCCCGTTCCTCGACAAGCCTGCGCGCACGCCGGCCTCGGAAGCAGCATAATGCCGTACACAGAAGTTCTGGCGATCCTCAGCATCGTCTCGTTCTTTCTTCTTCTCGCGCTGGGAATACCCGTCGCCCTCACGCTCGCCATCAGCGGATTCGTGTTCGGCTATCTGGGTTTCGGCTCGCTGCTCTTCAGCCTCCTGCCCGCGCGCATCTTCGGCGTCACCGCCAATTACACGCTCATCGCGATTCCGCTCTTCGTCTTCATGGGCGTGATGCTCGAGAAATCGAAGATCGCCAATGAACTGATGGACGTCATCGGCCACGTGTCCGGCGGCCTGCGCGGCGGCATGGGCATCGGCATCGTGCTCGTCGGCGTCCTCATGGGCGCGACGACCGGCATCGTCGGCGCCACCATCGTGACGCTCGGACTGCTGACGCTGCCCACGCTCCTGCGCCGCGGCTACGACAAGAGCCTCGCCTGCGGCACGATCTGCGCATCGGGCACGCTCGGCCAGCTCATCCCGCCCAGCACGATTCTCATTCTGCTCGCCGACATCATGGGCCAGTCGGTCGGCACGCTGTTCGCCGCGGCCGTGTTCCCCGGCCTTATGCTGTCGGCGATCTTCTGCATCTATCTGCTCGTCGTGGGCATGGTGAAGCCGGAGATGGCGCCGCCCGTGCCGCTCGAGGAGCGCATGCTCCAGTCCGGACGCGACACGTTCATCAAGTTCCTGAAGGTCGGCTTCCCGCCCATCGCCCTCGTGCTGGCCGTGCTCGGCTCGATCATCGGCGGCATCGCCGCGCCGACGGAAGCCGCGTCCATGGGCGCGCTCGGCAGCATTCTCGTGGCCGCCTCGCTCGGCCGCCTGACGTGGCGCACGCTGGTCGACACTGTGTACGCGACGGGGCGCATCACCGCCGCGATGATGTTCGTGCTTGTCTGCGCGCAGGTGTTCGCCCTCGCCTTCCGCGGCCTCAACGGCGAGAAGATCGTGCACGATCTATTCTCGATGGTCCCCGGCGGCACGGACGGCCTCGTCATTTCCATGCTGCTGCTGATCTTCGTGCTCGGCTTCTTCATCGAGTGGATCGAGATCAGCTACATCGTCGTGCCGCTGTTCATCCCGCTGCTGAACGCCGCGAACGTCGATCCCGTGTGGACGGCGACGCTCATCGCGGTGGTGCTGCAGACCTCGTTCCTGACCCCGCCATTCGGATGGGCGCTGTTCTACCTGCGCGGCGTGGCGCCGCCCGAGGTCACGACGGTCGACATCTACAAGGGCGTCGTGCCCTTCATCCTGCTGCAGGTCGCGGCCACGGCCATCGTGTTCTACTACCCGAAGATCGCGACCTGGCTGCCTGACGCGATCGGCTGGTAGCGCGCTGCGAATATGCACTGGCGCGGGAACATCCCGCGTCAGTCCGAAACCGCCTTGCGCGTCTTCTCGACGATGTCGGCGGGCGTCGCGTAGATCTGCTCGACCTTCTTCTGCAGCTCCTCGCCGGACACGGGATCGGCGTCGACCTGCATCTTCTCGGCCTCGGCGACGAGATCGCGGTCCTTCATCGTCGCCATGAACGCGGTCCGCAGCGCCGCGACGCGATCCGCCGGCACTTCCAGCGCCACCACGTACGGCCGGCTGAACGCTGTCTGGCTGTAGTAGAGATCGAGGATCTGGCGCTGCTCTTCGCTCTTGGCGAACGATCGCGCCAGCGGCACGCCCATCTTGTTGAGTTCGGGCGAGCCCGCCGCGTCTTCCTGGACGATGGCCTTGATGCGCCCCTCGGCGAACGCCTGCTTGTAGAGGCTCGTCACGCTCGACCACGTCTGGCCGCAGCCGCCCTGCACCTCGTTGCGCTCGATGGCGAGGTTGATCTCGCGCGTGCCCGGATAGCCGGCGACGATCTTGAACTTCGCGCCGAGCACGTTGCGCAGCATCAGCGGAAAGTCGCGCGTAGAGGCGCCGCCCGCGCTCGCGCCCACGACCAGCTCCTTGTCGAACAAGTCCTCGAACGTCTTCACCGGCGCGTCGCCGCGCACCAGGCACACGTAATAATCCGTGTTGGCGCTGCCGATGTAATGGAACTTCGTCGGGTGGTGGGTCGCGCGCTTCGTTGTCGTGAACAGCGGCTCGACCACCGTGCCCATGAAGATCGCGCCCAGCGCCGTGCCGTCCTTGGGCGCGACATTGGCGATGTGCGCCGCCGCGACGTTGCCGCCCGCGCCCGGCATGTTGCTGACCACCATCACCGGGTTGCCGGGCAGATGCTTGCCCATGTGGCGGGCGATGAGCCGGCCATAGAGATCGTAGCCGCCGCCGGCCGATGAGCCGACGATGATCGAGACCTGCCGGCCCTTGTAGAAGGAGGCGACGTCCTGCGCGCTGGCCGCGCTTGCGCCCGCCAGGCTCGCCGCCACCAGGATTCCCGCCTGTCGCAGTGTCATTCGTCCCTCCCTTGCCATCTACGCCTGTTTGAAGGCGCCTATGCCCCATCGCGGCTCCCATGGCAACCTTGGGCCGCCCCGGGAGCGCTCTCTGGCCTTCCGCCGCCTCTTGGCCGCCTCCTGGCCGCCTCTTGGCGGGCCCGCCGTCTCTCTGTAGGGTGCCGCGCAAATCGGAAGCCAGCACGCAAGGGGAGAGAAATGAGCTTGTCCGTTAAGCCGCTCGATGCGCCGCTCGGGGCGGAGATCGTCGGCCTCGACGTTCGCAGCATCAACGCGGACGACGCCGGGAAATTGCATCAGGCGCTGCTCGATCACCACCTGCTCGTGATCCGCAACCAGCCCACCGCCGACGCCGACCTCGTCGAACTGGGCAAGGCCTTCGGTCCCATCGTCAAGGCGCGCCTCGTCTCGCCGCTCACCGGCCGCGACGACATCATGGTGATTTCCAACATCCGCGCGGACGGCAAGCCGGTCGGCCAATTGCCCGACGGCGAGATGGCCTTCCACATCGACCAGATCTACAAGCCCAACCCCTGCAAGGGCGCGGCCCTGCACGCGGTCGAAATCCCGAAGGCGGGCGGCGACACGATGTTCTCCAACAACGTGCGCGCCTACGAGAACCTGCCCGTCGCGATGAAGGCGCGGCTTCAGGGCCTCAAGGCGACCCATTCGTTTCAGTACGGCGAGACGCTGAAGGAAAACCGCGTGCAGGACGCGGAGCGCCCGCACTACACGCACCCGCTGGTGCGCCGCATTCCGGAGAACGACAAGCGCGCGCTCGCCGTGTGCCGCCTGATGACCGACCGCATCGAAGGCGTGCCCGAGGACGAGAGCCGCGCGCTGATCGAGGAGCTGTGCGACCGCATCGAGGACCCGTCCAACGTCTACAGCCACGAATGGCGCGTCGGCGACATTCTCATCTGGGACAACCGCTGCACGAGCCACGCGCGCACCGATTTCCCGACGACCGAACGGCGCCTGATGAAGCGCGTCACCATCGGCGACACGCAGCCGCCGCTGGCGTGACGAGAACCACACGCGGGGAGACATGATGACGAACGCGATCCATCAGCCGACCCGCATCCTGCGCGCCGGGCCGGATTTCACCTGGCCGGGCGGCAAGCGCATCTGCATCGTGTTCAACATCGCCTACGAGGGCTGGTCCGACGGCGAGGCGCCCGGCATCGGCCCCATGGGCAACGTGCTCAAGCCCGGCTATTTCGACGCCAACGCGGACTCATGGGCGAAATACGGCCCCACGCGCGGAATCCAGCGCCTGCAGCGCATCGCCGAGGCCAACGAGATCCGCGCCAGCGTGATGATCAACGGCGTGCTGTGCGAACGCGCGCCCGACACCGTGCGCGCGCTGCACGAGGCCGGGCACGACGTCTATGCGCATTCGTGGGGCATGGACGTTATCCCTGTCTATCTGGACGACGCGGCGGCGCGCGCCAACATCGAGCGCAATACGCAGGTCCTGCGCGAAGTCACCGGAGAAACCCCGGTGGGCTGGCTGTCGCCGCGCGGCACCGGCGCGCCCGGCCATCCCAGGATGCTCGCGGAAGCGGGCTATCTGTGGCACGGCGACTGCAACGACGACGACCTTCCCGCGATCTGGGAATTCGACGGCGGCAAGCGCATCGTCGCCATTCCGCTCACCATGGACGTCAACGACCTGCCCCATTCGATCCGCTACGGCAACGCGCCCGGCGCGCTGGTCGACCAGTTCGAGGAAATTCTCGAGAACGCGGCCGAAGCGGACGCAGCGCCCTTCATGCTCGACGTCACCGCGCACGCGCATGTCTATGGCCGGCCGGCCAACGCCTGGGCCTACGACATGATGATGAAGATCGCGCTCGAGCGCAGCGACGTGTGGATCGCCACCCGGCGCGAAATCGCGCACTATGCGCTGGACCAGGCAAGAGCCGGCGCGATCGCCTGATCGCAACCTGAGGGGGAAAACCATGAGGGCACACACCTGCGCGCGACGTCTTTCGCTCGCCTGCGCCGCGGCGCTGGCGGCGTCCATGGCGCTTTCACTCCCCTCCTTCGCGCAAGGCGCGGGACAATGGCCTGAGAAGAACGTGCGCTTCGTCGTCGCCTTCGCCGCGGGCGGCGCTGCCGACGTGGTGGCCCGGCTCGTGGGGCAGAATGTCGGCGAACGCTGGGGCCGGACCGTCGTCATCGAAAATCGCGGCGGCGGCGGCGGCAACATCGGCGCGCAGGCCGTCGCGCGTTCCGATCCCGACGGCTACACGATCCTCGTGACGACCAGCGCGATCGCGGCGAACCTCACCTATTACGACAATCCGGGCTATTCGACCGCGGACCTGAAGACCGTGGCGCTGCTCGCCACCCAGCCCAACATCATCGTCGGCGCGAAGGACCTGAAGGCGAACACGCTGAAGGAGGTCATCGAGCTCTCGAAGACGGAGAACCTGTCCTACGGCACGGCCGGGCCCGGCACGACGCCGCACCTGTCGGCGGAGCGCATCTTCCGCCTGATGGGCAAGGTCGATATCCGCCACGTGCCGTTCACCGGCGCCGCCCCCGCCGTCGCCGCAACGGTCTCGGGCCATGTGCCGC
Source organism: uncultured Alphaproteobacteria bacterium (assembly GCA_963701405.1). Lineage (GTDB taxonomy): Bacteria > Pseudomonadota > Alphaproteobacteria > Rhizobiales > Beijerinckiaceae > Terripilifer. Next base: position 34,888 of record CAVPAB010000006.1, read on the forward strand.
TCGCCAGCGTCGCGCTTTCGGGCGCCATCGAGCAGGTGAAGGGCGGCCTCGTGAAAGGCCTCGCCGTGACGAGCCTCCAGCGCTTCCCCGACCTTCCCGACGTGCCGACCGTCAAGGAAAGCGGCCTCGGCGACATCGACGACGCGACCTGGGTCGCCGCCTATGCGCCGGCCAAGACGCCCGCGGCGATCCTGGCGAAGATCAACGCCGACATGTCCGCGGCGCTCAAGGACGCCAAAGTGCGCGACGAACTCGTGCGCGCCGGTTATCTTCCCCTCGGCGGCTCTCTGGCGGAGGCCGACAGCTTCATGCAGTCCGAGGTGAAGAAGTGGGGCGAGGTGGTGAAGGCGAGCGGCGTGAAGGCCGCCAACTGACGCGGCGCCGGGCGACGCCCCGACCGCGCCCATGCAAGCCTCGGCAGAGCGCCCCGTGAATGCGAAATCCATGCCCCGGCGCGCCGCGGGCGCGGCGGCGCGCTTCCTCGGCTACGTCGCGGTCTACATCACGCTCGAATGGCTGAGCGACCTGCGCGCGCCCGGCGGCATGCCGATCACGGCGTGGAGCCCGGGCCTCGGCGTGCTGTTCGCCGCCATGGCGCGCGGCGACCCGGCCGCCCCCTTTGCGCTGTTCGTCGGCGCCTTCCTCACCGAGACATGGCTCAGCGAAGCGCCAATGGACTGGACGACGACGCTGCTCGTCGCCGCCTTCATCGCCTCCGTCTACGCATTCGTCGCCTGGCTGGCGCGCGCCATGGGTCTCGACCAGCGCATGGAGCGCGTGCCGGACGTCGCGCTCCTGTTGAGCGCGGCGCTCGGCGGCGCGCTGCTCGCCGGCGTGTTCATCACGATGGTGCTGACCGGCGTAGGCTTTCTCCCGACTGGGCAAGAGGCGCGCGTGACCATGCCGCTGCTCGTCGGCGACATGATCGGCGTCGCGGTGATCACGCCGCTCGTGCTGCGCGCAGCGCGTCCACAGGCGCGCGCGCAGATGCTCAATCCCTCGTTCGCTGTGGGCGTGGCGGCGTCGTCGCTCGTCGCAGGCGTGCTGATCTGGCTGCTGCTGCTCGATCCTCTGCAATACTCGACAGACCTGTTCTACGTGCTCTTCCTGCCGATCGTGTTCGTGGCGCTGCGCAACGGCCTCGACGGCGTCTGCCTGACGCTCGCCGTCACGCAGGTCACCCTCGTCGCCGGGCTCGATCACTTCGGCTACGGCTCGGAAGCCTATGCGCAATACCAGACGCTCATGGGCGTGCTGACCGCCACCGGCCTGCTTGCGGGCGCCGTCTCGAGCGAGCGCAACGCCGCCAGCCGCGACGCGCGCGCGGCGCGCGAACTGCTGAAGGAGAAGGAATCGGAGGCCGCCCGCGCCGACCGCTTCCAGTCCGTCACGGGCCTTGCGTCCGCGCTCGCCCACGAGATCAACCAGCCGATGACGGCGGCCCGCGCCTTCGCCCGCACGGCGCAGGTGCTCTCCGAGCAGGAGCCTCCGGACCTCGCCCGCATGCGCGACTACATCGGCCGCACCGTCGTGCAGATCGACGGAGCCGCCGAAATCCTGAAGGGAATGCGCGAGTTCATCCGCCGCGGCGACGCGGGCTACAGCATCGTCCGGCCGGCCGAAATCCTCGCCGACGCGCTGCTGCTCGTGCGCCCGCTGGCGGCCCAGAATCGCATCCGGCTGGCGAGCGAAACCGAGGTCACCGAAGAAATCCGCTGCGATCGCGTCCAGATCCAGCAGGTCCTCGTAAACCTGATCAAGAACGCGATCGACGCCATCGCCGGGGAAGGCCGCGACGATGGCCTGGTCGCGATCTCCATTCGGCAAGCGCCTGAAAACAGGGTTGAATTTTCGGTGAGAGATAACGGGCCCGGCGTCGGCCCCGAGTTCGTGGCGAAGGTTTTCGAGCCGCTGGCGACGACCAAGCCGTCGGGCCTGGGGCTTGGCCTGGCCATCAGCTCGGATATCGTGGCGGCGCACGGCGGGCGCATCTGGCTGGAAAGCGCAAAGCCGGGTACGACTGAGTTCCGGTTCTGGTTGCCCGTCGCTTCGGCGGGCGCGGCGGATGAAGTGGAGGACGGGGAAAGTGGGCAGCCCTAAAATCGCGGTCGTCGACGACCAGGAGACGGTGCGCACGGCGCTCGGCGACATGCTCGGCGTGTACGGCTATGCCGTGGACCTTTTCGATAGCGCGGAAGCGTTCCTGAACGCAGGCGCCGGCGGCGAGGTCGGCTGCGTCATCGCCGACGTGCGCATGCCGGTCATGGACGGGATCGAGCTCGTGCGCGAGATCCAGAAGCGCAAGCTCGACGTGCCGGTCGTGCTCATCTCCGGCCATGCCGACGTCCCGATGGCGGTCTCCGCCCTCAAGGCCGGCGCGCAGGACTTCATCGAGAAGCCCGTGGACGACGTCCGCCTCGTGGCGGCGATCAACCGCGCCATCTCCGCCAAGTTCGAGCGGCAGGCCGCCACGCAGGCCGCGCGTGAGGCGGAGCAGCGCTTCGAGCGCCTGACGCCGCGCGAGATGGAGGTCTTCGATCTGGTCGCGCAGGGCATGACCAGCCAGGCGATCGCCGCCAGGCTCGGCATTTCCGGGCGGACGGTCGAAAGCTATCGCGCGCAGATCATGGAAAAGCTCCAGATGGACTCGATCGCCTCGATCGTGCGGCTCGCCGTCCGCCTGAAGCGCGTCACGCCCTGAGGCCTCGCTTCCTTTTTTGAGCGAAGTTCCCCGCCGCCCTTCCGCCCGGGCGTCCGAGCCCCTATATTCACCTCGTCCCCGCAAGGGGACTACGGCGATAAACTGACATCGTAATAAGCCATCCGGACCCGGGGGCGGTACCCGGCGCCTCCACCCCAGCCCACGCCAGTCGTGGGTTGCGGCGGGGGCGAAATAGGATCGACGGGGGTGTAAAAGGTGCTCTTTCGCCCGGCATGATACCGCCGTTATCGGGTCAAAACTGTAGTTGCCAATGACAACTATGCTCCGGTGGCTGTCGCAGCGTAAGCTGCTCCAGTACTGGGAATTAAGCCCTGCAGGGTAGCACTTGCAGGCGGGGCTCGGAGGCGCCTGGCAACAGAAGCCTCCACTTTCTCGTGTGGGCCCTACATGCAGTCGCAAGCCATCCGCTACGATCTTCTGGTGCAGGACGCCCTTCGCGGCATGGTGCGGGAATTGCTCGCAAAGGTCGCGCGCGAGGGTCTTCCCGGCGACCACCACTTCTTCATCACCTTCAAGACCCACGCGCCCGGCGTGCAATTGTCCGCGCGCATGAAGGCGCGCTATCCCGACGAGATCACCATCGTCCTCCAGCACCAGTTCTGGGACCTGAACGTCAGCGAGCGCCAGTTCGAGGTGGGCCTGTCTTTCTCCAACATTCCCGAACGACTGGTGGTGCCCTTCTCCGCGCTGAGCGGATTCCACGATCCGTCCGTGCCCTTCATGCTCAAATTCGAGCCAAAGGAAGCCGCTGCGGCCGAAGAGCAGTCGACGGAGCCGACGCCCGCCCTGCCCCGTCCCGCCGCCAAGCCGGATTCGATCAAGCCCGCGACCGCGAAACGCCCCGCCGCCGATGCGGCGAAGAGCGAAGCGACGGCGCAGGAGCAGGCGTCCGAGAAGCAGCCCGAAGCCGCTCCCGCCGAGGGCGAGCCGGCGAAGGTCGTCTCCATCGACGCCTTCCGCAAGAAGACCTGATCGATGGGCGAGATCGTCAACCTTCGTCGCGCGCGCAAGGATCGCGCCCGGGCGGACGCTGACAGCAAGGCGCAGTCCAATCGCATCGCCTTCGGCCGCACGAAATCCGAGAAGTCGCTGACGCAGGCCGAGCGCGAGATCGCCGAGCGCCGCATCGAAGGCCATCGCCGGGACCGCGCGGGCGATGAGCAGGACTGACGCGCCCGAGCCCGAGGCAGCGCCCGCGCGAACGCCGACACGCATGCGCAAGCGCTCGCTCGAAATCGCGGGACACCGCACATCCATTTCCCTTGAAGACGCATTCTGGGACGCGCTTCGCGAGATCGCGGCCGCGCGCGGGCTTTCGCTCGCCGGCCTCGTCGCGCAGGTCGACGCGGGCCGGGAGGGCGTCAATCTCTCCTCCGCCATCCGCGTTTTCGTGCTGGAGACGGCCCGCGCGCACGCTCGCAAGGCCGCAGCCGCGACGCAGGTTTAGCGCGGCGCCGCGCCAGGCAATTGCAACGGCGCGGACGGAGTGGGCGATCTCGCCTGCGGCAATTGCAGCGGCGGAAGCGGAAGGGGCCGGTTCGACTCCTCCAGGAGGCGCTGCTGCTCCTGCGCGCGCCGTTCGGCTTCCAGACGCAATTGCTCCTGCTTTTCCTGCTCGATGAGGAACGCGCGAATTTCAACCTCGCGCTGGCGGCGCCATTCGTCGGCGCGCAGGCGCCGCAGGAACATGGCGCGCTCGCGAATGTCGGCCTCCAGCGCGTCGATGCGCGCGCTCTCGCGCAGGATGGCGCGCGCCGAGAGCGCGTTGACGAGCGGCGCCGCGTCGAGGACATGCGCGGCCTTGTCCGGCGCGCCGCTCCACACGAGCCGCACGCGCGGGTTCGGCCCCGTCCAGTTCGGCGGCGCGTTGCGCGAGACGATCTCCAGCGTTTGCTCGGTGGTCATGGCGCGCACATCGAACGCCGCGGCGAGCACGGCGTCCGCCACAAGGGCGTCGAGCTTCACGGGCTGCAGGCGAAGAACGCCGCCCGCCGCCAGAAGATCGAACTCGGCCAACTTCGCGCGCAGGGGAGCGCGGTCGAGCGCGCGCTGCAACGCCGCGCCGATGGCGCGCTCGTCGGGCGCGATGGCGTCTTTCTCCACGAGCGCGACGACGGAATCGAGCGCCTCGGCCGCCGCTCGCGGAATGACGATGTTCGTGAGCCGCGCGCGGCCCGAGCCCGCAAGCGTGCCGGCGAGCGCGCGCTCGCTGCGTCCCGTCGCGGCAAGTTCGATGCGGGCGCTTGCGGTCGCCGCGATCTGGTCGCGCAGGTCGATCGGCGCGTTCACATCGAGGCTCGCCGAGAGCGAAGCCTCGCCCTTGTCGCGCCGCAGCGCCAATCGTCCCGCGATCTCCGCCGCGCCGACGCGCGCCGCCATTTCCTCGATCGCGACGACGCCCTGCGCGAGCACCAGCCGTCCTGCGAAATCGCGCGCGTCGAGGCCGCGAAGGCTCATCTCGCCGATGCGCAGGTCGATCCGCGAGGGCGGCGGATCCGCAAGGCCTGGCGCGAACGGCCTGTCCGACCACACAGGCGCCGCTCGCCCGGGCGCCGCAACCGGCCGCGACAACGGCCCGAGCGCAAGGCCCGCGATGGCGTCGAAGGCCATGCGGTCGACCGTCAGCGCGCCGGTCAGTCCGCGCCGCGATGCGCCTTCGTCCGCCGCAAGACGCAGGTCGCCGAAAATTCGCGCGCCGGCCACCGCGCCAGACATCGCGCGCACCTCGATCGCCTCTCCGCTCAATGCGAGGTCGCCCGACACGTCGAGCGGAATCGAAATCTGCGCGTCGGGCCACGCCAGCGCGAGAACCTGCATCAATTGCGTCGCGTCCTTTGCGGCGATGCGCGCGCGCCCGTCCGCGCGCATGCGTCCGGCCCGTTCGCCGATGCGGCCCTTGAATGAAAGGCCCGCGCCTGCGACCTCGCCGTTGCCCTCGGCCTCGTAGCCCGTGGCGGCCGCGCCCTTGGCGCGCAGCGTGATCCGGCTGCGCGGCGCGCCGCTCAGCGGCAGCGCCTCGACGCCCAGTTGCCGCAGCAGCATCGGCGTATCGTTGGAGGCGAGTTCGCCTTCGGCCTCCACCTCGTCTCCCGATGGACGCACGGCGCCGGTAATGCGCGTGCCGCGCGCGCTGCCCTCGACCCGCAGATGCCGCAGGTCCACGGCGCCGTCGCGCATCGCGGCGTCCGCGCTCACGTCGATGCGCGCCGGCGACAATGACACCGCGCGCTCGTTCAGCAGATCGGCAAGCGGGCCGGGCGCCACACGGCGCACGAGGGCGGCGAGTTCCACGAGCCGCTGCGCCTCCAGCCGCGCATCGAGTTTCGCCTCGGCGGAATCGAGGCGACCGCTCGCCGTCAGCGTTGCGCCGCCGAGGTTTTCAACCGACAGCCGTTCGAGGTCGAGCCGCCCGGCAAGACGCGTGAGCTTGCCCCGGATGCGCCCTGAATCGACGACCGCGCCGCCAACGCCCGCAAGCCGCACGGCGCGCGCGTCGATGGCGAGATTGAGATCGGCGTCCTGCAACGCGCGCGCGGGTCCGCGCAGGCTCGGCAGCCCGTCGAGATCGAGCGCGGGCGAGGTGAGGTCGGCGAAGAGGCGCGCCGGCTCACCGCCCACGGGCGCTGTGAAGGCGATGGCGCCCGCGAGCGTCGAACGATCGGCGCGGATTTCAAGATCGCGCGCCGCCAGGGCCCGGCGCGAGACTTCGATCTGCCCGGTCGCCTCGAGAACGCGAAACGGCAGTCCGCGCAGCCGGTCGGCAAGGTCTGCGTCGGCGCGCTCGATCCATTCGGCGAGGCGCGGAAGATCGCGCGCGCCGGCCTGCGCCTTGCCCGCAAAGCGCGCCGCCGCGCCGCCTTCCACGACGCCATGAATCGCAATCTGCGCGCGGCCGGGAAGATTGGCGGAAAGCGCCACCCTGTCCTCGCCGCGACGGGGCAGCTCGATCATCAGGTTCGCTTCCGTGATCGTGTCGCCGCCCATCGTCAGCGCGGGAGTCGAGCCCTCGAAGATGAGCGCGAGCGCACGCCCGCGCGAGGGATGCTCGAGCGCCTGCGCGATGACGCGCATGACGCGAGCCATCGCCTCGCCCGCCGCATCCTTGCTCTCGAGCAATCGATCGACGTCGACCTGCGGCGCAGCCAGCCGCACCGACACGGCCGGCGCGCCGGCGTCGAACGTCGCGAGCCCCGTGGCGGTCGTCTGCCGTTCCGGCGGTCCGAAGCGGAACTCCATCGGCTCAAGCCGCGCCTGCGTGGCGCCTGCCGCCAGCGTGCCCGAAGCCCGCCAGGGAATGTCGACGCCCGCGGCGTTCGCAACGCCCGTGAGCCCGGCCAACCCCTCGAAACGAAGCCGCGTCGCCGCGCCGAGAGGTTCGGCGATCAGGTTGCCGTCCAGATCGATCTGCGGCGCGCCCGGCCCCGGCTCCACCGTGACCTTCACGCGCAGCCGGTCGTCTTCCGCAACGCCCGCGCCGAACCGGAAGCTGCCGCGCCCCTCGCCCGCCGCGTAGCTGCCCGAGCCGCGAAACGGCCCGCGCAGCGAGGACGCGTCGGCGTCGACGTCGAGCCCCGCGAGGGTGAGCGGTTCGGCGCCCGCGCGGGCGAGAGAAATTTCGCCGCCGCGAATCTCGATGCGCTCGAAGGCGACGACCCCTCCGGCCGCTCCCGGCTGCGGCAGGGCGATGGCGCCGTCCGCGCCCAGCGAGGCGGAAACGCGCGGCCGCTCGAGCCGGGCCTCGACGAAACGGACCATGCCCTGGAGAAGCGGCGCCACTGCGATTTCCAGTTGCGCGCGATCGACGTCGATGCGCGGGGCGCCTTCGCCAAGGCCGCGCCAGCCGACCTTGTCCAGCGCCATCCGCGGGGCCGGCAGCAGGCGAAGGTCGATGTCGCCGCCAACCTCCACGCGCCCGCCCAGCGCCGCGGAGAGCCGCTCCTCCACCCAGCCGCGATGCGCGTTCCAGTCGACGAACAGCGGCGCGGCCAGCGCGGCCGTGAGCGCCAGCACCAGCAGAATGGCGAGGATGGTGATCGTTTCGCGAAAGAACGACAAGAATGGACCCGTTCGTGACGAAGACCGTCGCGCACAGGATATAGTACGGCTCGCGCCGCTCGAAACCAAAACCGCCCGGAGCGCCCCGCCCCGCCGCTAAAAGCGGCCTCAGCCGGCCGCGGGGATGGGCCGCAGCAGGCCCGGCGCCTGCGGATCGAGATCGAAGCGCATCGTGCGGCGGAACGAGTGGCGCTTCTGCTGCCCCGACAGCCGCCATGCGGCGGTGAGGGCGACCTTGGCCCAGAGATTGGGGCCGTACAGGTCCGTCGATCTTGGCGTCCAGCCGTACTGGCGCAGGACGCCGTTGCCGTAGCGCATGGCGAAGTTGCGTCGGATCGCCGGCGTCCAGTGCTCGGTCGTGATCGACACGTTCATGCAATCGAGGTTGTCGACGCGATGGGGCGCGTTGAGCGGCCAGTGCAGCATTTCGCCCGGCTTGAGGTCGATGACGTGCGCGTGCGCGTCATACCAGGGCTCGTAGTGAATCTCTTCCTCGGTGACGCCGCGCACGACATTCTCGATGTCGCCGTCGCGCAGGAAGGGCGCCCTGTCGGGATAAACGAACACGCGTTTCTCGCCGCGCAATTGCCACAGCGACTGGCCCGGCACGTCGGCGTGATAATGCACCTTCGCGTTGGGCGAGGAGATGAGCAGGCCGACGGACTTGGAATAGACCCCGAGGCCCGGCGCACGGCGCTCGATGTCCTCGTAGATCTCTTCGAGCAGCGCGCGAAACTCCGGCAGCGCGCGTTCGATGCGGATGATGTTGATCCACAGGCGCCCCTGCTTCACCCCTTCGATCAGCGCGGCGCCCGACAGGCCGTTGCGCCTGCAATAGGACCAGTCGCGCGGATTGGCCTGGTCGATCCCCATCGTGACGATCGAGATCAGGTCGTCGGGCAGGGCGTCGATGATCTTCGCCAGACCTTCGTCGGTGAACAGTTCGCGTTCGTGAAGATTATGCTGGAGGCGCAGGGGCGCATGGCCCCAGAGCGCCTGGGCCTGCTTGTCGAACGACTTGAAAATGGATGTGGCCACGGCGGACCTCGAAAAGGAAATGACGAATGGGCGCACCATACTCATTTTCGCGCGGGCCCGCCGCACAAGGCTTCGGGCGTGCTTAACCAATCCGCCCCTCGACGCGCGCCGCGCTGCGATGGTAGAAAACGTTAACCAGCCAATTCATTGCGGCAGTTGGGAGAAGGAGACAGGGATGGGAACCTCGATCAACTACAAGCGCCCTGACGGCAAGACCGCGTCCGGCTATTTCGCTCCCGCTGGCGCGGCCCACGCGCCCGGCGTCGTCGTCATTCAGGAATGGTGGGGCCTGCAGGACCAGATCCGCGGCATCGCCGACCGGCTCGCGCTCGCCGGCTACAACGCCATCGCGCCCGACCTCTATTCCGGAGTTGTCGTGCCCTATCACGACCGCGATGCGGCGGGAAAGCAGATGGGCTCTCTCAATTTCCTCGACGCCGTTGACGAGAGCGTGCGCGGCGCGGCGCAGTTTCTGGGCTCCGCGGGCGTGAAGGTCGCGATCACGGGGTTCTGCATGGGCGGTGCGGTGAGCATCATCGCGGCCTGCCGCCTGAGCGAATTCGCGTGCGCCGTGCCGTTTTATGGCATTCCGCCCGCTGCGGTCGCAAAGCCCTCTGACGTGAAGATTCCGATGCAATGTCATTTCGCCAACACCGACGACTGGTGCGCGCCCGACGCGGTGAACGCGCTGGAGGCTGACCTGAAGGCGGCGGGCAAGGATTTCGAACTCTATCGCTATGACGCCGAGCATGGCTTCGTGAACGAGCAGCGCAATCCCCACTCGCACGCGCAGGCGGAAATCGCCTGGGGACGGATGTTGCAATACCTGAAGAAGCATCTGGGCTGACGGCGCGGACCGCGGCGCTAGGCTGCGGCCCGGACGGCCTTGCGCAGGTCTTTCACAAAGGCGCTGTAGGCGGCCTCGCGATCGTCACGCGCGCGCAGGATCGAGGACGGGTGAACGGTGGCGAACACCTTGCCCGCAAGCGGCGAGGCGACCATCGTACCCCGCAACTTGAGGAGTCCGGTGCGCACGCCCGTGAGGCTGAAGAGCGCCGTCGCCCCCAGCGCCACGACGAGTTTGGGCTGCACGAGAGGGATTTCCTTCTCCAGCCACCAGCGGCAGGCGGAAATTTCGCCCGCGTTGGGCGCCTTGTGCAGCCGCCTCTTGCCGCGCGGCTCGAACTTGAAGTGCTTCACCGCGTTCGTGACGTAGGCGCGCGTCCGGTCGATGCCGGCCTCCTCCAGCGCCTGGTCGAGCAGCTTGCCGGCCGGACCGATGAAAGCCTGTCCCACAAGGTCTTCCTGATCGCCGGGTTGTTCGCCAACGAACATGAAATCGGCGTTTGCCGGTCCTTCGCCGAACACGGTCTGCGTGGCGTTCTCCCACAAGGGGCAGCGCCTGCAGCCCGACGCGTCCGCACGCACGGCGGCGAGCGCGTTGTGGCCCGCGCCGGCGCGCTGGGCGGTCTTGCCTGCTGTCGCCTTCTTCATCCTGTCCAGAATGATCTGCGCCCGGCGCGGTTCCGGCGTTGGCTCGGCGGCGATCATCTGCATCTCGCGTTGCGCGGCCTCGCGCACGAGCGGAGCGATGAGCGCGCTCTCGGGCAGGTTCTTCCAGTAGCGCACCGGCATCTCGCTCTTCATCGCGCTCACCTTGAGCCGGGCGGGATTGAAGATGCTGGCGTAATACGTGCGCCAATGATCCTCGACCGCGTCTCCGCCGGGCGCGTCGGCCTTCGAGGCGCCGGGGCCGAAGCGCAACTCGCGCGTGTTCCAGTGGGCGCTTGCGAGCGGCGTCAGGATCGACCAGCGCATGGAGGCGAAGCGGCGCGCGAAGAACGGCGCGGTCAGCTCGACGATGTGATGCTCGGGCTCGAACCAGGCGACGAACAGCGGCCCCTCCTCGTCGGCGATTTCGCGGAAGCGCACGAACGCCTCCATCTTGTGGCGCTCGCGTCGGATGGTCTTCGCCATGGCAGCGCGCGCGGAACACGTCGTCGTCGGTGCGTTCGCGACAGGAGGTCGTGATCGTCGCGCAGGCGCCAGAGCAGCCTGTAGAGGAGCGCGAAGCGCCCGGGGTCTCCATGGCAGGCGACAAGTTCGGCAAGCTCGATGAAATCGCGCGGCACGCGCATGGGCGGAGCCTCGCCCGTCGAGCGAACCGTCGCGCGGCGTGACCGGCGCCGCCGCGGCATCGAACAGATCGGCGCCCGCCTTTCACGCGCCAGACGATGTCCTGCGGCGCGACGTCCTGCGCCAGAAGCGCGCGGGCGGCTTCGCGCCAGCCTGTGAAATCCGCCGGGCTCGCGAGCTCGACGACGCGCATCAGAAGAGGCTCAACTGCCGGGGCGCGGGCGCCAGCCGCGCCGCAAGCCCCGCGCTGTCGAGCGCGCGCGCCGGGCCGCCAGTCGGTCGCGACGATGAAGGGCCGGAAGCTGTCGCGCGCCCGCGCAAGGCGCGACACGTCCGCCAGCCTCAGACGCTGCAGGCGGCGCAGGCGCAAGATCTCGTTGACGCTCTTCACGCCGAGCCCCGGCACGCGCAGAAGCTCTTCGCGCGAGGCCGTATTCACGTCGACGGGAAACAGCGCGCGATTGACGAGCGCCCACGCGAGCTTGGGGTCCATGTCGAGCGGCAGCATACCGTCGGCGGCGCGCGCGCCTTGCGCGATCTCGTCGACGGAAAAGCCGTAGAAGCGCATACAGCCAGTCGGCCTGATAGAGCCGGTGCTCGCGCATCAGCGGCGGCTTCACCGGCGGCAGTTTCGCGCCTGCGCCCGGGATGGGACTGAACGCGGAATAGTAGACGCGCTTGAGATTGTAGCTGCCGTAGAGCGTCGAGCGACGTGCGCAGGATGTCGACGTCGCTCGATGCGTCCGCGCCGACGATCATCTGCGTGCTCTGGCCCGCCGGCGCGAACTGCGGCGCGCGGCGGCTGCGGGTCTTCTCCTCCTTCGCCTCGTCGATGCGCAGGCGCAGTCCCGCCATGGCGCCGCGAATGGAGCGCCGCGTTCTTCTCCGGCGCGTATTGCGCGAGGCTCTGCTCGCGCGGCAGCTCGACGTTGATCGACAGCCGGTCGGCCCAAAGGCCCGCCTGCGCGATGAGCGCGGGATCGCATTCGGGGATGGTCTTGAGATGGATGTAGCCGCGGAAGTTGTGCGTCTCGCGCAGGAGCCGCGCCACGCGGATGATCTGCTCCATCGTGTGGTCGGGCGACTTCGGACGATGCCCGACGAGAGAAACAGGCCCTCGATGTAGTTGCGCTTGTAGAACGCGAGCGTGAGGTCGGCGACCTCCTCGGGCGTGAAGCGCGCGCGCGGCGTGTCGCTCGACACGCGGTTCACGCAATACAGGCAGTCGTAGACGCAGAGGTTCGTCAGCAGGATCTTCAGCAGCGAGATGCAGCGCCCGTCCGGCGCATAGGAATGGCAGATGCCCATGCCCTCGGTGGAGCCGATGCCGCCCGAGCGCGAATCGCGCTTGGCCGAGCCGGACGAGGCGCAGGAGGCGTCGTACTTGGCCGCGTCCGCCAGAATCGCCAACCGGGACTTGAAGTCTTCGCGCGCCAGGCTCATCCGCACATTCCGTGTGTTCACGAAATGTTCTAGCACGAAGATAAATCGAATCAAGCGGCCAGACGTCGCACGCGGATCGATTCGCCAAATCGGGAAAGGCAAATCAGGAATGGGAAGCAACGCGGAGCGGGCAAGCCGCCCCGCGTTCAGCGGTCGTGATCAGCTCAGGTGCTGGTTCACGAGCTTGGTCATCTCGAACATGGTGACCTGCTTCTTGCCGAAGATCTTCTCGAGCTTCTCGTCCGCGTCGATGGAGCGGCGATCCTTCTCGTTCTGAAGGTTGTTGGCCTTGATGTAATCCCACACCTTCTTCGTCACTTCCGTGCGCGGAAGCGGGGTTGCGCCAACGATGGCGGCAAGCTCCTTTGAGGGCGTGACCGGCTTCTGAAGAGCCGAGCCACCTTTGCCCTTGGGTTTGGTTTCGCCCGTCGCCATTGCATCTCTCCATCGCCGCCGCGTCGTATGTGTGATTCTGGCCCGCAACGCCATCGGCTACGGAACGTTCCCCTCGGCCTGGGCGGAGTCGGCGCGGGGCGAAGGGTTGCTATAGCCCCTGCGAGCCAGCTAGGCCACCTCGACGGCGAACTATGGGTGTTTCATCCACAGGCGCGGACGGGACAATGGACACGGGAACGCTCAAGCCTGCGAGCTTAGCCGGCTTTCTGGACGAAACTTTCCAGAACCAGCTTCCGCCCCGCCTTGTCGAAATCCACGGTCAGCTTGTTGCCGTCGACGCTGGCGATGGTTCCGTTGCCGAACTTGATGTGGAAGACGCGCGCGCCGCGCGCGAAGGCCGACGAGACCGACGATTTCGCGACGAGTTCGCCTTCGATCGTCTGCGGGCCGCCCCTGCGCTCCGCGCGGAACGATGAGCCGCGATCGGCAAATCCGCCGGAGCCGCCGCTCCCGCCATCCGAGTCGCGGCTGGCCTGATTGCGCTTCTGCGCACGCTGCCAGCCCGGCGTGTTGTAGGACGAACCGAACGTGTCCATCGAGTTGAAGCGCGAAGCGGCATAGCCGCCGTAGCTCGCGCTCTGCTGCTCGACCACGTCGACATGCGCCGCAGGCAGCTCGTCGAGAAAGCGCGAGGGAATCGTCGTCTGCCACAGGCCGCGGATGCGCCGGTTCGTGGCGAAGAAAATCTTCGCGCGGCGGCGCGCGCGCGTCACGCCCACATAGGCGAGGCGGCGCTCCTCCTCGAGGCCGGAGCGTCCCTGCTCGTCCAGCGCGCGCTGGTGCGGGAAAAGCCCCTCCTCCCACCCGGGCAGATAGACGGTGTCGAACTCGAGGCCCTTCGCGGCGTGGAGCGTCATCACGCTCACGCGCTCCTCGCCGTCCTTCTTGTCGGCGTCCATCACGAGCGAGATGTGTTCGAGGAAGGCCCCGAGGTCGGGATATTCCTCCATCGAGCGCACCAGCTCCTTCAGGTTTTCAAGCCTGCCGGCGGCGTCCGCGGAACGATCCTTCTGCCACATCTCGGTGTAGCCGGACTCCTCCAGAATGAGTTCGGCGAGTTCGTTGTGCGCCGTCGTCGTCCATCAGCGAGGACCAGCGCGCGAAATCGCTCATGAGCGAGCGCACCGCCTGCCGCTGCTTGGGCTTCAGCTCCTCGGTCTCCACGAGCCTGCGCGCCGATTCCATCAGCGGGATTTTCTCGCGGCGCGCGTGGTCGTGCATCAATTGCAGCGCGGCGTCGCCAAGACCTCTCTTGGGCGTGTTGAAGATGCGCTCGAAGGCGAGATCGTCGGAGGGCTGCGCGACGCAGCGCAGATACGCCAGCGCATCGCGGATTTCCGCGCGCTCGTAGAAGCGCGGGCCGCCGATGACGCGATAGGGCAGGCCCAGCGTGATGAAGCGCTCTTCGAACTCGCGCATCTGGAACGACGCGCGCACGAGAATGGCGATGGAATCGAGATTGTCGCCGCGGCGCTGCAATTGCTCGATGTCCTCGCCGATGACGCGCGCCTCTTCCTCCGAATCCCACACGCCCTGCACGCAGGGCTTCTCGCCGTCCTCGCCGTCGGTGAACAGCGTCTTGCCGAGCCGGCCTTCGTTGTGCGCGATGAGGTGCGCGGCGGCGGCGAGGATGTGCCCCGTCGAGCGGTAATTGCGCTCCAGCCGCACCACCTTGGCGCCGGGAAAATCCTTCTCGAACCGCAGGATGTTGTCGACGTCCGCGCCGCGCCAGCCGTAGATCGCCTGGTCGTCGTCGCCCACGCAGCAGATGTTGCGCTGCGGACGGTCGGGAGTCGCCTGCGCCAGCAACCGCAGCCACAGGTACTGGACGGTGTTCGTGTCCTGGTACTCGTCCACGAGAATGTAGCGGAAGCGCCGTTGATATTCGGCGAGCACGTCCGGATGGTCGCGCAGCAGCCGCAGGCCTTCGAGCAGCAGGTCGCCGAAGTCCGCGGCGTTCAGGATCTTCAGCCGCTCCTGATAGAATTCGTAGATGCGCCGGCCCTTGCCGTTGGCGAAGGCTTCCGCCTCGCCGGCCGGCACGCGCGCGGGCTCCAGCCCGCGGTTCTTCCACCCGTCCATCATGATCGCGAACTGGCGCGCGGGCCAGCGCTTGTCGTCGACGTTCTCGGCCTGCAGCACCTGCTTGATGAGGCGGATCTGGTCGTCGGTGTCGAGGATGGTGAAGGTCGACTTCAGCCCGACGAGCTCGGCGTGGCGGCGCAGGATCTTCGTGCCGATGGAGTGGAACGTGCCGAGCCAGGGCATGCCTTCGGCCACCGGGCCCGCGAGCGCGCCGATGCGCTCCTTCATTTCGCGCGCCGCCTTGTTGGTGAAGGTGACGGCGAGAATTTCATGCGCCCGCGCCCGCCCCGTGGCGATCGTGTGCGCGATGCGCGTCGTCAGCACCCGCGTCTTGCCCGTGCCCGCGCCGGCCAGCACCAGCACCGGGCCGTCCATCGCCTCCACGGCTTCGCGCTGCTCGGGGTTGAGCGCCTCGAGATATCGCGGGGCCCCGGCCATCGCCGCCTGCGCGCGCGCAGCCAGCCCGCCGGGCCGCGGAGCGGGCGGACGGCTCAGGTCAGGCTCGTCGAAATCGAAGGGGCTGGACACGATTTTCCTGAAAGCACGGATGGGAACGAAAAGCGAATCAATGCGCCCAATGTGGGGCCGTGGGGCAGCGATTGTCGAACCTGGCCAAGCTGAACCGCCGCCTTGGGTTTGGACCGACGCGCCCCGCCCCTGCGCCCGGCCCGTTGCCCCGCGCGCCGCGCGCCCCATCCTTTCCCAATGACCAGCACAGCGACAATCACTCCGCCCCTTCCCGCTCCCGCCGACGTCATCGCCTTCTGGAGCGAGGCCGGGCCGGACAAATGGTACGTCCGCGACGACGCCTTCGACGCCGCGATCCGTGGCCGTTTCTGCCCGCCCACGAGGCCGCGGCACGCGGTGAGTTATGGGGCTGGGAGGACACGCCCGATGGCGCGCTGGCCCTGCTGCTTCTGCTCGACCAGTTTCCGCGCAATCTCTTCCGCGGCTCCGCCCACGCCTTCGCCACGGACGCCCCGGCCCTGGCGTCGCCGACCGCGCCATCGCGCGCGGCTTCGATGCGACGATGGACGGTCCGCTGCGCCAGTTCTTCTATCTGCCGCTGATGCACGCCGAGGATGTGCGCGCGCAGCAACGCTGCGTCGAAGCTTTCGAACAACTGGGCGCGGGCTTCGAGGAACAACCTGAAGTTCGCGCGCGCCCATCTGGAAATTATCGAGCGCTTCGGACGTTTTCCCCATCGCAACCCGGTTCTGGGCCGCATCACGAGCGCGCAGGAGCAGGCGTTTCTCGACGGCGGCGGCTTCGCCGGCTGAACGGCCGCGCCGTCCGCCCGATAGCGCTACGCCGCAATCAGCGTCGGCAGCGTCGGTCCGCGGTCAAGAAGATCTTGTGTCGCGCTGCCATACGCAATTTTGTGCACCAGTGAGTGACGCACTGCGCCCATCACAAGAAGGTCCGAACGCGCTGACTGCACGAAGTCGGCAACGGCGCCCATGACGCCCGCGCCGCCACGCTGCAATGGATGAAACTCCGCCTTCGCGCCATGGCGGGCCAGCAGATGGGTCAATTCGGCGCCCGACTGCCCGCGGCGGAATTCCTTATCGTCCGTGACGCAGACCACTGCCACGGAGTCTGCTTTGCAGATGAGCGGCATCGCGCCGTGAATCGACCGCACTGAGGCAGGCGAGGCGTCCCAAGCGATCGTGATCCGTGCACAGCGGGTCTGCGTCCGGTCGGGGTAGAGAATGAGCGGGCGCCCGGAAGAAAAGATGCCGCCTGCTGCGACGAACTGCGCGCCGGCCGCCGCGCCGGCCGGGAAGGCCATCAGGCCAATGTCGCTCACTCGCATCTGGTCGGCGAACACCTCGCCTACGCCGTAAGCAAAGCTGCTTCGTCCCCGAACGTCACCGCGAACCCCGGCTCCGTCGAGGAGGTCCTGAACCCGGCCCGCGAAGGCGGCCTCCTCGGCGCCTTCCGGTTCGCCCGGCGGTTCCCCCGAGCACGTTCGTCCTGAACACCAGCGCGCGAACATGAGCCTCATGCGTTCTCGCGAGCGCGAGCGGCAACGCCAACCGGGCCTCCAGCGTTGCCATCTCGGCGGCTTCGACGTGAACGGCCATGGTGGTGATCGGCATCGCGTGCTCCAACGTTCTGTTTTTCCGTAAGGAACATGCACCGACGCTGAAACCGGCGTGTCGCCCCCCGCATTCATGTCGTAATGTGACCTATCGGACGTGGCCTTGGAATAGAGGTATCCAGACGGTACTCGCGGGGAGAGATAACTAGGTAAATCTTCCCCTGAACTTTGCGGGGGGGGCTTCTCAATTTCATTTGCTGAACAAGCATGGTCCGTCATTGATCGCCGCGCTGTTCGCGCTATCGCCAGCGCGCTTTGGTTCGCAACCGAACATCAGGAGCATAGATGCCCACGCCCTCCGATCCGCTGCCCGGCCTTGGCGCGTGGGCCGACGAAACCGAACCGTCGCCGCCGCCGCCCGCGCCGCGCTCGCGCGATCTTTCCGCAGCGCTCGAAGAACTCGAACAGCGCTTCGGCAATCGCTACACGGCGAACGAAACGATCCGGCAGCAACACGGGCACACGCTGACGTGGACCGCCAATGAGCCGCCCGACGCCGTGGTCTTTCCGCAGACCACGCAGGAGGTGGCGGAGATCGTGAAGATCTGCGCCGCCCATCGCGTGCCCGTGATCGCGTTTGGAACCGGCACGTCGCTGGAGGGCCACGTCAACGCGCCGCTCGGCGGCGTCAGCGTCGATACATCCATGATGAAGCGCATCATCGCCATTCACGCCGAAGACCTCGATTGCGTGGTCGAAGCGGGCGTGACGCGCAAGGAATTGAACGACGCCCTGCGCCACAGCGGCCTTTTCTTCCCCATCGATCCGGGCGCCGATGCATCCATCGGCGGCATGGCCTCGACGCGCGCGTCGGGCACCAACGCGGTGCGCTACGGCACGATGAAGGAGAACGTGTTGGCGCTCACCGTCGTGACCGCCTCCGGCGAGATCATGCGCACGGGCTCGCGCGCCAAGAAGTCGGCCGCCGGCTACGATCTCACGCGGCTCTTCGTCGGCGCGGAGGGCACGCTCGGGATCATCACGGAAATCACGCTGCGGCTGCATGGCCTGCCCGAATCCATCGTCGGCGGCATCTGCCCGTTCCCCAGCGTGAAGGCGGCGTGCGACGCGACGATCCTCACCATCCAGTCGGGCATTCCCGTCGCGCGCATCGAACTGCTCGACGAACTCGCCGTGCGCTCCGTCAACATTCACTCGAAGCTCGGGCTGCCCGAGACGCCGATGCTGCTCGTCGAATTTCACGGCACGGAGGCGGGCGCGCGCGAGCAGGCCGAGCGCTTCGGCGACATCGCGTCGGAGCTGGGCGGCGGCCCGTTCACCTTCGCCAGCAAGCCCGAGGAGCGCACGAAGCTCTGGCAGGCGCGCCACGACGCCTACTGGGCGGGCTTCACGCTGCGCCCCGGCGCCAAGGGGCTGGCGACGGACGTGTGCGTGCCGATCTCGCGCCTCGCCGAATGCGTGACGCAGACGCAGGACGACATGCGCGAGTCCAACCTGATCGGCCCGATCATCGGCCATGTGGGCGACGGCAATTTCCACGTGAACCTGCTGTTCGACATGGACGACGCGGACGAGGCCGCGCGCGTGGACAGCTTTCTGGAGCGCCTCGTCGCGCGCGGCCTCGCCATGGACGGCACCTGCACCGGCGAGCACGGCATCGGCCAGGCGAAGATGAAGTACATGGGGCTGGAGCACGACCCCGCCGCGCTGACCGCCATGCGCGCGCTGAAGGCGGCGCTCGATCCGGAGGGCATCATGAACCCGGGGAAGATTGTGTGATCTGACCTCGCACCCCCGCCGTCATGGTCGGCGAAGGCCGACCATGACGAAGGAGAGGCCGAAGCAGAACCCGCCAAAACATGCTACGACCCCGCCATGCTTGAAGGTCTGCCCCCCAACAACGCCGCCCACATGATGACCCTGCCCTGCCCGGAAGAGCAGGCGCGCGCCATCGCCGATCTCATCGTCGAAATGTTCGACCCCGCCGAGGCCGCGGCTTCCGCGTTCGAGCGCGAGCCGAACACGAAGGACTGGAACAGCGGCGAATGGCTGGTCGAGGCCTATTTCGGGGTCGAGCCCGACCAGGACTACGTGCGCTCGCTCGTCGCCTCGGTCGCCGGCGAGGACGCGGCGAAGGCCGTGGTCTTCTCCTCCATCGAGAGCAAGGACTGGATCGCCGCCTCGCTCGAAGGGCTGGCGCCCGTGCGCGCAGGGCGCTTCCTCGTGCATGGCTCGCACGATCGCGGCGCGGTGCGCGCCAACGACATCGGCATCGAGATCGAGGCCGCGCTCGCCTTCGGCACCGGCCACCACGGCACCACGCGCGGATGCCTGACGATGCTGGACTACATCCTCAAGCGCCGCCGTCCGCAGGCCATCCTCGACGTGGGCACGGGCACGGGCGTCCTCGCCATCGCCGCCGCGAAGGCCCTGCGCCAGAAGATCGCCGCCGGCGACATCGACGTCATCGCGGTCGAGGCCGCGCGCGCCAACGCGGTGCTGAACGGCGTCGCGCCGTGGGTGTTTCCCGTCACCGCGCCCGGCCTCGAACATCCGGCCCTGCGCAACAACGGCCCCTACGATCTCATCTTCGCAAACATTCTCGCCCGCCCGCTGCGCGCGCTCGCGCCCTCCATCCGCATCGCCGCGTCCGACGAAGCCGACGTGGTGCTCTCGGGGCTTCTCGCCCGCGACGTGCCCGGCGTGCTGACGGCCTATGCGGCGCAGGGCTTCAGCCTCGCCAGGCGCATCGACATCGAGGGATGGGCGACGCTGCTCGTGCGCAACGGCGGCGCCGCCGCGCGGCCAACCTACTGGATGTGACCATGTTCGAAGCGGTGTTTCAGTCGTTCACGGAAACCGCCGATCCCACCCACGGCAAGGCCCGCGCCGCACGCGCTGCGCGAGGAGATGGAGCGGCGCGGCATCGACGGCTTCGTCATCCCTCGCGCGGACGAACACCAGAACGAATACGTGCCCGCGAACGCCGAGCGCCTCGCATGGCTCACCGGCTTCACGGGCTCGGCGGGCCTCGCCATCGTGCTCGCCGACCGCGCCGCCATCTTCGTCGACGGCCGCTACACGCTGCAGGTGCGCGATCAGGTCGACACGAAGGTGTTCGAGCCCATCGACAGCGGCGAAACGTCTCGCCGGCCGAATGGCTGGAGAAGAACCTGCGGCCCGACGGCGTGCTCGGCTACGATCCTTGGCTGACGACGCCCGCGACCGTGGAGCGCTACGAGAAGGCCGCGCGCAAGGCGAACGCGTCGCTGCAGGCCGTCGCCGACAATCCCGTCGACGCGCTCTGGACCGATCGCCCCGCGCGCCGCCTGGCGCCCGTGCGCCTGCATCCGAAGAAGTTCGCCGGCGTCGACGCGGGCAGGAAGCTCGGCGACATAGCCGGCAGGCTCGCGGGCGCCGACGCCGCTCGTCGTCACCAACGCGCACAATGTGGCGTGGGCGTTCAACATCCGCGGCGCGCGACGTGCCGCATACGCCGCTGCCGCTGGCGTTCGCCGTGATCCGCGCCAAGGGGCGGCCGTGGCTCTATGTGGATGGCCGCAAGCTGTCGAACGAGGTGCGCGACGCGCTCTCGCAAGGTGGCGGACGTCGAGGAGCCTTCTAAGCTTCTGCACGACGTCGCCGCGCTGGGGCGCGAGCGCGCGCGCGTTCTCTTCGATGCGGGCTCGGCGCCGCTCGCGGCTCGTCGAGGCCTTGCGCGAGGCAGGGGGCGAGCCCGATCTCGGCGCCGATCCGATCACGCTGATGAAGGCGCGCAAGAACGCCGCCGAAATCCGCGGCTCGCGCGCCGCGCACCTGCGCGATGGCGCGGCGGTGTCGAGCTTCCTTGCGTGGTTCGCGGAAGAAGCGCCCAAGGGCCGCATGACCGAGATCGACGCGGTGATGGCGCTGGAAACCTTCCGCCGCCAGACGAAGAAGCTCAAGGAAGTGTCGTTCCCCACGATCTCCGGCGCGGGCCCCAACGGCGCCATCGTGCATTACCGCGTCACCGAAGCGCACCAACCGCAGGATCGGCAAGGGCCTCTTCCTGCTCGATTCGGGCGCGCAATACGAGGACGGCACCACCGACATCACGCGCACCATCGCGGTGGGCAAGCCCGAGCGCGGAGATGCGCGACCGCTTCACGCGCGTGCTCAAGGGCCACATCGCCATCGCGAGCGCCGTGTTTCCGAAGGGCGCCAGCGGCTCGCAGCTCGACGCGTTCGCGCGCCGCGCCCTGTGGGACGCCGGGCTCGACTACGACCACGGCACCGGCCACGGCGTCGGCGCGTTCCTCTCCGTGCACGAAGGACCGCAGAACATCTCCAAGCGCGCCGTCGTGCGCGCTGGAGCCGGGCATGATCCTTTCGAACGAGCCCGGCTATTACAAGACCGGCGCCTACGGCATCCGCATCGAGAACCTCGTCCTCGTCGAGAAGCGCGACGTGAAGGGCGCCGAGCGCGAAACGCTACGGCTTCGAAACGCTGACGCTCGCGCCGATCGACCTCGCCTGCGTCGAGCCGAAGCTTCTCACGCGCGACGAACTGCGCTGGCTCGACGCCTATCATGCGCGGGTCCGCCGCGAGCTGTCGCCGCATGTGTCGCCGGCTACGCGCAAATGGCTCGTGTCTGCGACCAGGCCGCTCAGCCGGGGCTGAGCCGCGTCCGGAACCATACCCATCCTGCTCCGTTGTCGCCCGAGTCTAAGGGTCCCAACAGGAGACATGCGATGTCGCGCGCGCGCACAAAGCTACTTTGCACAACTCTACTCGTGAGCGGCCTCGCCGTGGGAATGGCGCCATTCGCGCCTTCGTTATTTGCCCCGGCCGCCCATGCGCAACAGCGCGTCGAGGTGCGTCAGGAATTCCGCGTCGCGCTGGAGCCGCACGGCCGCTTCGAGCGTCACGAACGCTTCGGCGAAGTGTGGCGCCCCAACCGAATCTCCCGCGACTGGCGCCCCTACACGGTCGGCCGCTGGGTCTACACCGATGACTGGGGTTGGTACTGGAACTCCGATCAGACCGAAGCCGACTGGGGCTGGGTCGCCTTCCACTACGGCCGCTGGGTCGATGACCGCCAGATGGGCTGGGTCTGGGTGCCGGGCGAGGAATGGGGCCCGGCATGGGTGAACTGGCGCCGTGGCGAAGGCCAGGCTGTCGCAGCGCGGCGGACGCGGTTCCGGTCGCGGCGGCGCTTCCGCCGACGTGCGCTACATCGGCTGGTCGCCCCTTCCTCCGGAAGACGTGATCGTCGAATATCGCGACAATCCGGACGTGTGGACCTTCGTGCGCGCTCGCGACATCGTCTCGCCGCGCATCAGCACGGTGATCATTCGCGAGCGCCGTCCGGAAATCCTGCAGCAGACCGTCGTCGTCAACCGCACCGTCGTGGTGCGCGAGCGCGGCGTGATCGTGAACCCCGGCATCTCGCCGAGTTACGTCGCCGCGTTCGTCGGGCGTCCCATCGTGACCTACGATGTGCGTCCGCGCGTCATCGCGGGCACGACGCGCGTCAACAACGCCATCGAGGTGCGCGTCGATGACCTTCGCGACCGCCGCCGCTTCCAGGAGCAGCGTCCGGTGATCCGCGAGACGCGCACACGCATCGAGCCGGTGCGCGACATCCCGGCGCCGCAGGAATTGCGCGCCAACGAACAGGGCCGCCTTGGCGATCGCCCGCCCCGCGCGGCGGCCGAAGGCGGGCTTGACCAGCGTCAGGATCGCACGACCGGCGATCAGCGGGCCCCGGGAGCCCAGCCGGGCGTTCGCCCCGGTCAGGCGCCGGGCGAGCAGCCGTCCACGACGACCCAGCAGCAGCAGCGCGATCTCGCGCCGGGCCAGACCGGGTCGACGCCCGGTCAGTCAGGGACTGCGCCCGGCCGCGCCGGCGACACGCCCGGCCAGGCCGGCACAGCGCCCGGACGCGCAGGCGACACGCCCGGCCAGGCAGGGACTGCGCCCGGACGCGCAGGCGAGACCCCAGGCCAGGCCGGAACGGCGCCGGACGGGCGGGACCGCGCCCGGTCAGGAGCGCTCAACTCCCGGTCAGGCCGGCACGGCGCCCGGACGCGATCGTCCGGCGACGGATCGCACGACCAACGAGCGGTCGACGACCACCGGAACCGACACCCGCTCGACGACGACCACCACTGCTCCGGGCGCGAACGCTCCCGGCCGTTCGGGCGCAGCCCCCGGCCGGACGCAGGAAACGCCCGGTCAGGCCGGCACGGCGCCAGGACGGGACCGTGCGACGCCCGGCCAGTCGGGCGCAAAGCCTCCCGGCCAGGCGGGAACCGCGCCGGGCCGCGCCAGCGAAACGCCCGGCCAGGCGGGGACAGCGCCCGGACGCCAGCAGGAGCGCGGACAGCAGGAGCGCGGCGCGCAGCCGCGCAACGAACGCGCCGCCGAGCCGCGCACGGCCCCGCAACGCGAAGAGCGCGCCCAGCCTCAGCAGAGGCAGGAGCGCACTCAGGAGCGAGCCAGCGAACCGCGCGGGCGCGGCGAACCGACGGGCGCGACGCCCAGCCGCGGCGGCGACAGCGATCGCGGCGCGCAGCAGCGTCAGCAGCAGAAGCCCGATCCTGCCGAGCGCAAGCGTGAACGCGAGGCGCAATAGCGCATCGCCGCGATAGAAAACAAAACGCGCGCGGTCACCCCGCGCGCGTTTTCGTCTGGAACAGCGGCCCGCTTATCCGCCGACGCGCTCGAACCACTCGTCCTCGGTGATGACTTCGACGCCGAAGCCTTCGGCCTTCGCGAGCTTGGAGCCCGCGCCCGGGCCGGCCACCACGAGGTCCGTCTTCTTCGACACGGAGCCCGCCACCTTCGCGCCAAGGCGCTCGGCCATCGCCTTGGCCTCCTCGCGCGTCATGCGCTCCAGCGCGCCGGTGAAGACGATGGTCTTGCCCGCCACCGGGCGAGTTGCTTTCCACCCGCTCCATCGGCGTCGGCGTGACTTCCTTCAGCAGCGCGTCGAGCGCCTTCTCGTTGTGCTCCTCGGCGAAGAAGTCAGCCACGGCTTCCGCCACGACGTCGCCGATGCCCTCGATGTTGCGGATTTCGGCGCGCGCCTCCGACTCCTCGTCCTTCGCCGCGCGCGCCGTCGCGCGCAAGGCCTCGAACGTCTCGAAGTGCCGCGCCAGCCGGCGCGCGTTCGTCTCGCCCACATGCCGGATGCCGAGCGCGAAGATGAAGCGGTTCAGCGGCACTTCGCGCCGCGCCTCGATGGCGGCGAACAGGTTGCGCACCGACGTTTCGCCATAGCCCTCGAAATTGCGGATCTTCACCAGGTTCTTCGGATCTGCTGTCGCGCGCTTCGAGCGTGAAGATGTCGGCGGGCGAGCGGATCAGGCCCTTCTCGTGGAAGAACTCGATCTGCTTGTCGCCCAGCCCTTCGATGTCGAGGGCGTTGCGCGAGGCGAAATGCTTCAGCCGCTCCACCGCCTGCGCGGGGCAGACGAGCCCGCCCGTGCAGCGGCGCACGACGTCCGCCTCGCCCTTGGCGTCGAGTTCGCGCACCGCCGCGGAGCCGCACGCGGGGCACGTGTGCGGAAACTTGTAGGGCTGCGCGCTCTTCGGGCGCTTCTCCGCGACGACGCCGACGATCTGCGGAATGACGTCGCCGGCGCGCTGCACGATCACGGTGTCGCCCACGCGCACGTCCTTGCGCGCGATCTCGTCCTCGTTGTGCAGCGTCGCGTTCGTCACGACGACGCCGCCCACCGTCACCGGCTCCAGCCGCGCGACCGGCGTGAGCGAGCCCGTGCGGCCCGACCTGGATGTCGATGCCGCGCAGGATCGTCATCGCCTGCTCGGCGGGGAACTTGTGCGCCATCGCCCAGCGCGGCGAACGCGACACGAAGCCGAGCCGCTCGCGCAGCGCGAGATCGTTCACCTTGTAGACGACGCCGTCGATGTCGTAGTCGAGCGCGGCGCGCGTCTCCTCGATCTTGCGGTAGAAGGCGACGCAGCGCTTCCGCGTCCGCGCACAGGTGCGTGTCGGGATTGACCGGCAGGCCCCACGACCTGAACGCGTGGATCATGTCCATCTGCGTCTTCACGGGCTGCTCGCTCGCCTCGCCCCACGCATAGGCGAAGAAATGCAGCGGCCGCTTCGCCGTGATGGACGGATCGAGCTGGCGCAGCGAGCCCGCCGCCGCGTTGCGCGGATTGGCGAACACCTTCTCGCCCTCCGCCTCCTGCCGCGCGTTCATCGCCGCGAAGTCGCGCTTGCGCATGTAGATCTCGCCGCGCACGTCGAGCACGGAGGGAACGCCCCTGCCCTTCAGCCGGTGCGGGATTTCCTTGATGGTGCGCACGTTGGCGGTGACGTCCTCGCCCTCGTAGCCATCGCCGCGCGTCGCCGCCTGCGCGAGTTCGCCGTCCACGTAACGGATGTTGCAGGACAGCCCGTCGATCTTGGGCTCCGCGGTGAAGGCGAGCGGCTTGTCCGCGCCGAGCCCCAGAAAGCGCCGCACGCGCTCGACGAATTCGCCGGCCTCCTCCGGGTCGAAGATGTTCGACAGCGACAGCATCGGCACGGCGTGCCGCACCTTGCCGAACTTTTCCGCCGGCGCCGCGCCGACCTTGCGCGACAGCGACGCCGCGCTCTCGGCGAGTTCGGGAAACGCCGCCTCGATCTCGTCGTAGCGTCGCCGCAACGCGTCATACGCGGCGTCGGAAACGACCGGCGCATCCTTCTGGTGGTAGGCGACGTCGTGCGCCGCGATCTCCTCGGCGAGCCGGGCGTGTTCGGCGCGGGCTTCGAGGGGCGACAAATGGCTGGCGGGCGCAGGCTTCTTCATGGCCCGCCACAGATAGCGCGGCGCAGGGCGCGCGTGAAGGCGGAACCTGTGCGGCGCGGGCCGCGTTCCGCCACAGAACGGAGCCTGCCGCAGGTCTCCCACCGCGCAGAGGAGCCGCCTTTTGCACGACACGCTCACCCGCTGCGATTTCCACGCGTTCGACCACGGGCTCTACGTGGGCGCCGCCTTCCCGTGCGAGGCCATTCCGTGCATCGCCTCGGTCTACGCGATCTCGGCCGTGGTCGACCTGCGCGAGGAGGCCTGCGACGACGAGGCTGCGCTGGCGCGCCAGGGCATCGGCTTCCTGCACCTTCCCACGCCCGACCACGCGGCCGTGAGCCAGCCCATGCTGCGCCGGGGCGTCGATTTCGTCGTGAGCGAACTGGACAGGGGCGGGACCGTTCTCGTCCATTGCCAGCACGGCATCGGCCGCTCCGCCCTGCTCGCCCTGTGTGTCATGGTCGAACGCGGCATGGCGCCGCTCGACGCGCTGGCCCGCGCCAAGGCGCGGCGCGGCGTGGTCTCTCCCAGCCCCCATCAGTACGAGGGCTGGCGGCGCTGGCTCGACGACCACGCGCGCCGCACGCGGGCGCAATGGCGCACGCCCGATTTCGACGAATTCGCCGCGATCGCCTATCGCCATCTGCGGCGCGCATGAATGCTTGTCTTCGGCGACCTCGAAACGCTCGAGCCTGCGCGCGCCGGACTCGAGCGCGGCGCAGAGCGCTTCCGCGCGGCATTGGATGAGCCGCCCGGACCGGCGCGCCATGGCGCGCTGGTCAACGTCTACATCGAGACGAGCCGGATCGCGCAGGGCTGCGTCGATGCGCAATTCGGCGCCGCCGGGCACGACGATCTCACGCCTCTCCATGTGACCGCCATCGCAGCGCTGCGGGCCATGGCGCGCGTCATCGCACGCTCATGGCGCAGCGAGTTTGCCGATTGCGGCGTCCTCGACAATGACGCGCTCGCAAGCTTGATCGCCCTTGCGCCGCAAGCGCGCGTCAGCGCCCGCGTCGCCGAGGGCTTTGCGTTCTATGCGCTGTTTCCCGAAAGCTGCTTGCAGGCGAACGTCGAGGACGCCGGCGAGCGCATCGTCATCGGCGTGCGCAGCATCGGCATGGCGCTGGCGCCGCTTCTGGCGGAAGCGCTGGACGCGCATCTGTGCCTCACGCTGCGCCCCGCGGGTCATCCCTTCGCGCGCGTCTGCCGTCTCTCCCCGCGCCTTCGCGACCTGCTGCGCGCGCATCGCGACGCGCGGTTCTGCGTCGTCGACGAAGGGCCCGGCCTGTCGGGCTCTTCCTTCGGATCGGTCGCAGACGCGCTCGAGGACATCGGCGTCGCGCGCGCGTCGATCGACTTCTTTCCCTCGCATCCGGGCGAACCGGGCGCCGCCGCCTCGCCCGCCCATCGCGAGCGTTGGAGCGCGGCGCGCAAGCATGTGCTCGATTCGACGCCCGCGATCACCCATGCGCTCGGCGCTTATTCCGTTCTGCGCGACATGAGCGGCGGCCTCTGGCGTGCCGGCCACGCGCAGCACGAGGCGCCCTCGAACCGTCCTTACGAGCGGCGCAAGTTCCTGGTCGAAGATGCGAACGGCCGATGGCTCATGACGTTTTCAGGGTTGGGCGAGATCGGCGAACACAAGACGCGCATGGCCCACGCCCTGAGCGAAGCAGGCTTCACGCCGCGGACGGGCAACTCCCCGCACGGCTTTCTCGCGCAACGCTGGATAGCCGGCGCAGGGCGCATCGACCGGGCGCCGCGCGCGGCGATCATCGAACGCATCGCGCGCTACATCGCGTTTCGGGCACGCTATCTTCCCGCCCTGCCCACTGGCGGCGCGAGCGTCGAGGACCTCCACGCCATGGCGGTCTGCAACATCACTGAGGGGCTTGGCGCAGAAGCCGCTGCGGCGCTGGCGCGTTTCGCGCCCCGTCTCGATCGCCTGGCCGCCATGGAGCGGCGCATCGCGAGCGACAATCGCATGCATGCGTGGGAATGGCTGTGCGATGAACGCGGCAACATCCTCAAGTGCGACGCCGTCGATCATTGCGCCGGGCACGATCTCGTCGGATGCCGCGATGCGGCCTGGGACGTCGCGGGCGCCGTCGTCGAGTTCGCCATGAGCGAGCGCGAACGCGCGGACCTCATCGCCGGAGCTCCAGGCCAATGGCGTGGCGATCGAGGGGGCGCTGCTCGACTTCTTCCTGCCGGCCTATTGCGCCTTTCAACTCGGCGCGGCCTCGATGGCCGCCGACGCGAACGCGCGCGTGGCCGCAGGATGCGCTTCGCTGGCGCAGGGAGCGGGACAGGTATGCGGCGGCCTTTCGTGCGCTGACCGGTGCGCAGGCGTCTAGCCGCGCGCGCTCTCGATCAGACGCCGGGCTGCGGCGCGCGCTTCCTCGGTGATCGTGGCGCCCGCGAGCATGCGCGCGATCTCTTCCTGCCGCGCGTCGTGGGCCAGCGGCTCCACGCGCGTCGCCACGCGCTTGCCCTTGTCGGCCGAGGCCTTGGCGATGCGCAGATGTCCGCCGGCGCGCGCGGCGACCTGCGGCGCATGCGTCACCGCCAGCACCTGCACGCGCGCGGCAAGCCGGGCGAGCCGCTGGCCGATCGCGTCCGCGACCGCGCCGCCCGACGCCCGTGTCGATCTCGTCGAAGACGAGCGTCGGCGCGGAGCCGCGATCGGCGAGCACGACTTTCAGCGCCAGCATGAAGCGCGCGAGTTCGCCGCCCGAGGCGACCTTCATCAACGGTCCGGGCCGCGTGCCGGGATTGGTCTGCACCCAGAATTCGACGCGGTCGATTCCCTCCGGCCCCGGCGAGGAGGGCTCGCTCGTGATCTGCGTCGAGAAGCGCGCGTTCTCCAGCTTCAGCGGCTTGAGTTCGCCGTTCACGGCCTTGTCCAGAACGGCGGCGGCCTTGACGCGCGCCTTGCTCAAACTGGCGGCGAGCGCGGCGAATTTGGCGTCCGCTTCCTGCGCCGCCTTGCGCAGTTGAACCAGACGCGCCTCGCCCGCGTCGAGCGCGGCAAGATCGCCTGCGTATTTCTCGGCGAGCGCGGCGAGATCGTCCACCGGCACGGCGTACTTGCGGCCGGCCGCGCGCAGCGCGAACAGCCGCTCCTCGATGCGCTCGAGTTCGCGCGGATCGAAGGCGCAGGCGCGCAGCGCTTCATGGATGGTCTGCGCCGCCGCGTCGACGACGGTGAGCGCCGCGTCGAGCGCCTTCACCGAGGGCTCCAGCAACGCGGGCGCCTGCGCGGCGCGCCGGTCGAGACGGCGCAGCAGCGACAGCATCGCGGAACCGGGCGAATGGTCGCCGCTCATCATGTCGTTGGCGTCGCGCAATTCGGTCGCGACCTTCTCGGCCTGCATCATGCCGGTGCGCTTGTCGGCGAGTTCGCGCTCCTCGTTGGGCTCGGGCGCGAGCCTGGTCAGCTCCTCGTGCGCGTGCCGCAGCCAGTCGGCCTCCTTGCGCGCGCTCTCGATGCGCTCTTCCTCGCTCGCGAGCGCCGCGCGCGCCTCGCGTGCGCTGGCATAGGCCGCGCGCACGGCGCCAACTTCGGATTCGAGGCCGCCCGCCGCGTCGATGAGCGCGCGGTGCATGGCTGGATCGACGAGCGCGCGATCGTCGTGCTGGCCGTGAATCTCGACCAGCGCCGAACCGATGCTCCGCAGCGCCTGCACGCTGATCGGCTGGTCGTTGACGAAGGCGCGCGTGCGCCCGTCCGCCATCTGCACGCGCCTCAGGATCAGTTCGCCGTCGCTATCGATGTCGGCCGCGCGCGCGGCGAGGACGGCGGGATGGGACGGCGGCAGGTCGAAGACCGCGGTCACCTGCCCCTGCGGCTGGCCCTCGCGCACGAGGGCGCCGTCGCCGCGGGCGCCGAGCGCCAGGGCGAATGCATCGAGGAGGATGGATTTGCCGGCGCCCGTTTCGCCGGTGAGCACGGTGAGACCGCCGCCCGGCTCGATGTCGAGCCGGTCTATGAGGACGATGTCTCGGATCGACAGCTGCGCCAGCATGGGACCCTTGCCAAGAGAAGGCTCCCGCCGGGGATCAGCCCTGCCCGGTCACGCCGCGGAACACGCGGGAAATCCACGACGCCTGGCTTTCCTGCGGACGCACGCCGCCCTTTTCGAGGAGCGCGTAGGCGTCCTTGTACCAGCGGCTGTCGGGGAAGTTGTGGCCGAGCACGGCGGCCGCCGTCTGCGCCTCGTGCGTGATGCCGAGCGCGAGATAGGCTTCGGTCAGGCGATAGAGCGCTTCCTCGGCGTGACGGCTCGTCTGGTACTTGAAGAGCACTTCGCGGAAGCGGTTGATCGCCGCCGTGTAGTTCTTGCGTCCCAGATAGAAGCGGCCGACCGACATTTCCTTGCCCGCGAGCTGGTCGCGCGCGATGATGAGCTTGTATTTCGCCTCTTCCGCGTATTCCGACTTCGGAAACTTCTGGACGAGGTCGTTGAACACCTTCACCGCCTGCTCCGCGCGCTCCTGGTCGCGCGAGATGTCGGGGATCTGGTTGTACATCGACATGCCGATCAGATAGAGCGCGTAGGGCGTCTCCGGCGTCGAGGGATACAGGCTCACGTAGCGATTGCCCGCGACGACCGCGTCGTCCCACTTCTGGCCCTCGTAGTTCGAGTAGGCGACCATCAGCAGGCCCTTGCGGGACCATTGCGAGAACGGGAACTGCTTTTCGAGATCGCCGAAGCGGCGCGCGGCGCCCTCGTAGTCCCGGCGCTGCAGACGCACCAGGCCCTGATCGTAGATGCTCTCGGCCGACTCGTCGGGGAGGATCTTCGTCTCGTACCTCTCGCCGCCGAACGGGTTCAGGTTCTCGATGGTCGAGCAGCCGCCCAGCGACAGGGCGAAAAGCGGCCGCGATGCAGGCGCCCGCGAGAGCGAAGGGACGACGCCCCGGCCGGATGTTCGATACAGAGTCAGGCGCGACGCGGATCATTCTGTCTCTCGTCTGGAGTCGGGACGCTCAACCGGCCAGGCCAGCATGAGCTGAGTCCCACGGCTTCTACAGCAAAAACGAGGCACGCGCCACCGCAGCGGACGATGCAATCGGGACGGTACTTTGGGCAGGAGAATGTGGCGTAACTCGGCCTCGATGCGAAGCGGCGCCCTTTTTCCGGCGATGTGTTGCCTTCGGCACACGCCGTCACGCCGCAAGGCCTTTCCTGCGGCGCGGCAGCTTCGCCGCGGATATCAGTTGAGGTCGGGGCCGTAGGCCGCCGCAGCCGCAAGGCTCAGCTCGGACCTGCCGCCGAGACGGCGGGACGGCGCCTCCACGATGGAGTACGCGTCCGGATCGCTGAACAGGGCCTGGAGAACGGACACGTTCGTGCGGTGTCCGCCGCAATAGGAGCGGTAGGAACCGATGATCGGCGCTCCCGCGAGGGCGAGGTCGCCGACGGCGTCCAGCGTCTTGTGACGCACGAACTCGTCGGAATAGCGCAGGCCTTCGGGGTTGAGGATGCGCGTCTCGTCGAGCGCGACGGAATTTTCCAGCGACGCGCCGAGCGCGAAGCCGGCCTTCCACAGGCGCTCCACGTCATGCACGAAGCCGAACGTGCGGGCGCGGGCGATTTCGCGGCGGAACGTCTTGGGATCGAGGTCGATCACCGCCTTCTGGCGGCCGATGATCCCCTGCGGGAAGTCGATCTCGACTTCGAGGCGGAAACCCTGGTCCGCGGGGCGCAGCTCGGAGAAGGAGCGGCCATGATCGACGCGGACGGTCTTGAGAACCTTGATGAAGCGGCGCGGCTTGGAGAGCTGCACGACGCCGGCCTGGTCGATGGCGTCGACGAAATGGGCCGCGGAGCCGTCCATGATCGGCACTTCGGGGCCGTCGATCTCGACGAGCACGTTGTCGACGCCGAGGCCGGCGAGAGCCGCGAGAAGATGTTCGATGGTGGCGACCGTGGCGTCGGAGGCGTCGCCGATCACGGTGCACAATTCAGTCATGCTGACTTTCGACCAATTGGCCCGGATGGTCCGGTCCCGTCCGTCCGGCAGACCCGTGCGCAGGAACACCACGCCGCTGTCGGCCTCAGCCGGATGAAGAACGACCTGTACGGGAGCATTGGAGTGAACGCCGGCTCCGGAGAGCGTTGCGCGGGCTCGCAAGGTCGTCTGTTTGGCAGAAATCATGCTGAACTCACTCTTTGCGTCGAACGCGGGAGGTCTCGCCAGTCGCCTGGCGGGCCATTGTTCGACGCTGCCCCTTATTGGAGCGCCCCCGGATGGCCCGCAGGCCTGGATCGGTAAGCGCCCGATGCGGTTGAGTCCGTCTCTTTTGAGATTGTGACGAATCTTCAACCACGGTGGCCAAAATACGCCTGCGTTCCGCCATGACAAAATCACGGTTTCTTACGTCTTGTTACACTCTGGCCAACCTGGTGATAAGGTAAGATTTCGTTAATATTTCAGACACATAAGGCCCCGCGCCGGAAGCCGGCGCGGGGCTTTGGAGGGACGCTGCTCGCGTCGATTTCAGCTCGATTGCCGCCGCAGGAAGGCCGGAATCTCGAGATGGTCGTCCTCGGCGCGCTGCGCTGCGGGAGCCGCCCGGCCGTGGAAGTCGAGCTGCTGCTGGCGGACCGCCGGGGCGGGCGCCTGGGGGCGGCGGGCGTATTCTGCGTGCACGGCGCCGGGCTGCGGACGCTGGGCCGGCGCGGGCTGCGGAGGCATCGGCGCCCGGGGACGGGGCGCAGGCGCGGGCGCTGCGGGAGCCGGGGCGGAGACAGGCGCCGCCTGCGCGGTGTCTTCGGACCCGCGCAGGCTGAAGGCCGCGAGGCGCTCGAGCAGCGACCGGCGGCGCGATTCGGTCGGATCGCCGCCGCCCTGCTGGGCCGCGAGGATCGCCCGGCCGGGCGCCGGCAGGTCGTCGATGGTGGGCATGCGCGCGCCGCGCACGACGGGCTCGGGGACCGGCGGCATGAAATGCCGATCGGCCTCGTAGGCGGGCTCGTGCTGGGGCTGGGGCGCCTGGGCGAGCAGGCTCGGAGGCGCCTTCGGCTGGATCGGCTCGATCATGACCTCGTGGGCGACCTGGGGCTGCTGCGCGTAGCGGGTCGGCTGCGGAGCGGAATATTGCTGCTCCTCATGCGCCGCGTAGGCGGGAGCCGCGGGCTGCTCGTAGGCCTGTTCGTAGGCTGCCGGCTCGGCGCGCGGGGCGGGAGCGGGCGCGGCGGCGGGGGCCGCGGCGGCCGCTACCTGCGAGCGCAGCTTCTGGGCCGCTTCGGCGATGCGGCTCTCGGCGGCGATCATCTCGCGCACGGGCGTGTCGATGCCGGTCGCCACGACCGAGACGCGCACGATGCCATCGAGACGCTCGTCGAACGTCGCGCCCAGGATGATGTTGGCGTCTTCGTCCACTTCCTCGCGGATGCGGCTCGCCGCCTCGTCCACTTCATAGAGGGTGAGGTCGTTGCCGCCGGTGATCGAGATCAGCAGGCCGCGGGCGCCCTTCATCGAGATCTCGTCGAGGAGCGGGTTGGCGATGGCCGCTTCCGCGGCGAGGATCGCGCGGCGCTCGCCGGAGGCTTCGCCCGTGCCCATCATCGCCTTGCCCATTTCGCGCATGATCGCGCGCACGTCGGCGAAGTCGAGATTGATGAGGCCTTCCTTCACCATCAGGTCGGTGATGCAGGCGACGCCCGAATACAGCACCTGGTCGGCCATCGAGAAGGCGTCCGCGAAGGTCGTCTTCTCGTTGGCGACGCGGAACAGGTTCTGGTTGGGGATCACGATCAGCGTATCGACGGACTTCTGCAGTTCGTTGATGCCCTGGTCGGCGATGCGCATGCGGCGCATGCCCTCGAACTGGAACGGCTTGGTGACGACGCCGACGGTCAGGATGCCCATGTCGCGCGCGGTGCGGGCGATGACGGGCGCTGCGCCCGTGCCCGTGCCGCCGCCCATGCCGGCGGTGACGAACACCATGTGGATGCCCGCGAAATGATCGCGGATTTCCTCGAGCGCCTCTTCGGCCGCGGCGCGGCCGACTTCAGGCTGCGCGCCCGCGCCAAGGCCCTCGGTGACCTGCAGGCCCATCTGGATGATGCGGTCCGCCTTCGACGAGGTCAGCGCCTGCGCATCGGTATTCGCGACGATGAAATCGACGCCCGCAAGGCCGGACGTGATCATGTTGTTGACCGCGTTGCCGCCGCGCACCGCCCACGCCGCACACCATGATGCGGGGCTTCAATTCTCTCAGTTCCGGCGCCCTCAGATTGATCGTCATTGTCGTGGCCTCTCGTTGTCCCCAGGGCGCTGCGCCCATTCCAAGTCTCGTATTGCCAAGTCTCGGTCGCTACGTCTCGTCTCGCCTAGTCTCGCCTTGCACGTGCGCGCGGCTGCCCGCGCGCACGCTTCGTTCAGAAATTGCTTTTCAACCACCGCACCACGTTGCCGACGTAGCCATCGCTGCCCGTCGATGTGAAATCCGGCGCCGCGCCGCGGCTCGAAATGTTCGAGGCCCGCCACTTGCGGATACACCAGCAAGCCGATGCACGCCGCGAAGGCGGGGTTCTTCGCCGATTCCGGCAGGCCCTGGACGCCGAGCGGACGGCCGAGGCGCACCTGCGCGCCGAAGATGCGGCGCGCGGCTTCCGCAAGCCCCGTGAGCTGGCTGCCGCCGCCCGTCAGCACGAAACGCAGCCCGGCGCCCGGCGGATAGCCCGCGCCTGCCAGCCGATCGCGCGCGAGTTCGAGGATTTCCTCGACGCGCGGCTTGATGATTCGCACCAGGTGCGACTTGGGCAGATGGTTCGTGTGCTCGCCGTCGCCCACCTGCGTGACCGCGATGGATTCGCGCTCGTCGGAGGGCGAGGAAATGCACGCGCCGTAATAGGTCTTGAGCCGTTCGGCGTCGGAGAGCCGCAGCGTCAGGCCGCGCGCGATGTCCATCGTCACGTGCCCGCCGCCGACCGCGACCGCGTCGACATGCGCGAGCCGGTTGTCGGAGAAGCAGGCCATCGTGGTCGTGCCGCCGCCGAAATCGACGACGACGACGCCCATTTCGGCCTCGTCGTCCACGAGCGCGGCCAGGCCCGCCGCATAAGGCGTGGCGACCACCGCCTCGATGTCGAGATGGCAGCGCTCGATGGCCAGCATGAGGTTGCGCGCAGGCGCGGTGTCGCAGCTCACGACAGTGCATCGTCGCGGCGAGCTCCTCGCCGATCATGCCCCTTGGGTCGCGGATCGAGGGCGCATGATCGAGCGAGAAGGACCGCGGCAGCGCGTGCATCGTCGTGCGGCCCTGCCGGCCGGTGCGCGCGGCGGCCGCTTCGAGCACGCGATGCACGTCGTGGCCGGTGACGGCGTGGCCGCCGATGCGAACCTTCGCGCCCAGCTGATCGGCGCCGAGGCGTCCGCCGCTGAGATTGACGATGACGCTTTCGACCTGCACGCCTGCCATGCGCTCGGCGGCGTCGACCGCGAGGCGGATCGCCTTCTCGGCTTCCTCCATGTCGACGACGACGCCGGCCTTGAGGCCGCGCGAACGCTGATGGCCGATGCCGAGCACGCGGCAGGCGATGCGTGCGCCCGCGCAGCAGGTCGGACGGGTCGGCCGGCATCAGCCGCGCGATCAGGCAGGCGATCTTGGACGTGCCGACGTCGAGCACGCACAGGATCGCGCTCTTGCGCGCCGACAGCGGTTTCATGCGTGGCGTGATGGAATGGCCGCTCATGCTGGACCCCTGCGGCCTGCTGGTCTTCTTGGCTTCGGCCCGCGCTGCGGCGGCTTCTTCCGTGAGGCGCGCGACGAGTCGTCCGGGGATGCGCATGTCGATCGAGATGAGATCCTTGTCGAGGATCTTCTGCTCTTTCGAGAGCCTGGCGAGTGCGGCGATGGCCGCTTCCGCGCCGATTTCCGGCAGTTTCACGTCCACGCCCGTGGTGAGCTTGACGTTCCAGCGGCGGTTGGTGACGAGCACGCCGGCGCGGATGCGCGGCTTCAGGTCGCCCGAGGCCTCCAGGATCTTCTGGAACTCGGCGACGCGCTCGTTCGCGCCCTCGCCCACGACGAAGGGAAGGTTGACGAAACGCTCGTCATGAATGGTGTCGATCGGCGTGCCGTCGGCGGAAATGACGAAAATCTCGCCGTCCTTCTGCCAAAGCGCGTGGGCGTCGCGCTCGACGATGTCGATCACGAGCCGGTCGGGATAGAGCTTGCGCACGCTGGCCTCGCGCACGAGCGGGGCCGACTTGATGCGCTCGCGCACATCGCGCACGTCGAGAAAAGGCAGCGAATTGCGCTCGCCGACGCCCGCGACCGCCAGCACTTCCTGCGGCGTGATTTCGCGTTGCCCGCTGATGGTGATCACATCGAGGCCGAAGCCCATCCCGCGGGCGATCACGTCGTGAATTTCGCCGTTGCGGGCCACAAAATCCTCATAGGCGCCGCCCTTGAGCGCGCCGTAAACGAAAACAGCTCCAAAGAGCGTCGCGACCATCGCGGCGCCCGCGCCCCTGCGCGTGCACATGGCGAGGAAGCGGCCGGGAAGCTCGCCGCTTGCGCCGGCGCCTCGAACGCACCGGAGCCGGCGGCTCGGGGTCGTAGCCGTGGCGCAGGTCCGCCGCCCCCGCGAACGCAGCGCGCTGAGGCAAAGGAGAGGCGATTGCCTCTTTCAGCGACCGCAGGAGGCGTCTTCCACCATCCATCTAACCAACTCACCGAACGTCATGCCCGCATGGGCAGCAAGCTCCGGCACAAGCGACGTCTCGGTCATACCCGGCTGGGTATTCACCTCCAGCATCACGAGCTCGCCCGTTCCGCCGGGGCGATCGTCGTACCGAAAGTCGCTACGGCTGACGCCGCGGCACCCGAGCGCTGTGTGCGCCGTTAACGCCAACTGTTGAATCTGTTGGTAAATATTTTGTTTAAGTTCGGCCGGAAGGATGTGGATTGAGCCACCTTTTGTGTATTTGGCCTCATAATCGTACCAGCCGCCGTCCGCCGCCCGGATGTCGATGACCCCGAGCGCCCGATCGCCGATGACCGCGCAGGTCAATTCCCGGCCAGCGATGAACCTCTCAGCCAAAAGGGATTCGCCGTATTTCCAGTCGTCGGCCGCCAACTCGGGCGGAGGCGCGGCCGCGCCCTCCTTGACGATGAAGACGCCATAGGACGAGCCTTCGGCCACCGGCTTGAGAACATAAGGAGGGTTAAGAACGTGCGACCGCGCGGCCTCGCGCCTGTTAACGATTCGCCCCTCCGGAACGGGCACGCCGGCGTCCTTGAGGACGATCTTGGCCATCGCCTTGTTCATGGCGAGCGCGGAGGCCAGCACGCCCGAATGGGTGTATGCGATCCCCAGAAGCTCCAGCACGCCCTGGATCGTGCCGTCCTCGCCCATGGGCCCGTGCAGGGCGTTGAAGGCGACGTCGGGGTTGAGCGCGGCGAGCTGCTGGGCCACGTCGCGACCGACGTCGACGCGGCTGACGCGGAACCCCTCCGCCTCGAGAGCCTGGGCGCAGGCGGCGCCGGACCGGAGCGAGACCTCGCGCTCGGAGGACAGGCCGCCCATCAGGACGGCGACATGCTTGCTCATGGGAATGCCTTTCACGCGATCAGGCGAAGCAGCGCTTGCGCACGGCTCCGCCGGCCCTGCGGCCTTGCTGGATGATTAACGCTTTTGGTTGACGGACGGTGAAGGCGCGGGCGATTTGCGGCCGCTCTCGGCGCCGCCAGCCGTTCACCCGCGGTGCACCGGGTCGATCCACTTCACCTGCTCGGGCTTCTCGACCGCTTCGATGTCGAGGTTGATCGCCGTCGCCTGCCCGTCGCTGCGCACGAGCACGCATTCGAGCGTCTCGTCCTCGCTGGCGTTGATTTCCTGATGGGGCACGAAGGGCGGCACGAAGATGAAATCGCCCGGCCCCGCCTCGGCCACGAATTCGAGCTTCTCGCCCCAGCGCATCCGCGCCTTGCCGCGCACGATGTAGATGACGCTCTCCAGCGGCCCGTGATGGTGCGCGCCGGTCTTGGCGCCGGCATGGATGCTGACCGTTCCCGCCCACAGCTTCTGGGCGCCGGCGCGGGCGAAATCGATCGCCGCCTTGCGGTCCATGCCCGGCGTCTGCGCCGTGTTGGGATCGAGCGTGTCCGCGGGGATGACCCGCACGCCATCATGCTTCCAGCGTGGTTCGTTGGCGCTCATGTCCGCCTCCTGCTCGTCGCGCGATCACGCCGCGCTCACGGCGCCCCGATGCGCTTGATCTCCCATTGCAGATCGACGCCCGAATGTTCCTTCACCCGGCGCCGCACTTCCTCGCCAAGCGCCTCGATGTCGGCGGCCGTGGCGTCGCCGCGATTGATGAGGAAATTGCAGTGCATCTCGCTCACCTGCGCGTCGCCAAGCGTCAAGCCGCGGCAGCCGGCCGCGTCGATGACCTTCCACGCGCTCTGCGGCTTGGGGTTCTTGAACGTCGAGCCGCCGGTCTTCTCGCGAATCGGCTGCGTGGCTTCGCGCGCGGCGGTGATGCGGTCCATCTCCGCGATGATCGTCGTCGGCCTTGCCGGGCCTGCCCTGGAACAGCGCCTCGTGAAGATCACGTCGTCCGGCGCCTCGCTGTGGCGGTAGGAGAAGCCCATGTCGGCGTGCGAGAACGTGCGGATGTTGCCCTTGCGGTCGACGCCGCGCGCCTCGATCAGCACGTCCTTCGTCTCGCCGCCGTGCGCGCCGGCGTTCATGCGCAGCGCGCCGCCGATGCCGCCCGGAATGCCGCGATAGAAGGCGAGCCCGTCGACGCCCGCTTCCGCCGCCGCGCGCGCCACCTTCATGTCGGGAACGGCCGCGCCCGCGCGCACGCGATTGTCCGCGAGAATTTCGATTTCGCCGAAGCGCTCGGCCCGCGAGCCGAATGACGACGCCCGGCACGCCGCCGTCGCGCACGATCAGGTTGGAGCCGAGCCCGAGACCGTGACGCGGAATATCCAGCGGCAGACGCTCGAGGAAATAGGCGAGATCGTCCTCGTCCGCAGGCGTGAAGAGCATTTGCGCCGGCCCGCCGACGCGAAACCAGGTGAACGGCGCCAGCGGCTCGTTCGCCGCGAGCCGCCCGCGCAGATCGGGCGCAAGCGCCCGGATGCGACCCGAAATATCCTCGAAGCTCACGGCGAAACCTTGGCGAGATCGGCCGGCAGTGCCGACGCCCATTGCGTGATGTTGCCGGCGCCGAGGCAGACGACGTAATCGCCCGGGTCCGGCGATGGCCGCGATCTGCGCCGGCAATTGCGCGGGATCGGCGAGCACGCTCGCGCTGCGATGCCCATGCGCCTTGATCGCGGCGACCAGATGCTCGCGGTCGACGCCCTCGATCGGCTTCTCGCCGGCGGGGTAGACATCGGCGACGATCACCGCGTCGGCGTCGTTGAAGCAGGTGGCGAAATCGTCGAACAGCGATTGCAGCCGCGTGTAGCGATGCGGCTGCACGATGGCGATGACCTTGCCCTTGGTCGACGCGCGCGCGGCGCGCAGCACGGCGGCGATCTCCACCGGATGATGGCCGTAATCGTCGAAGATCAGCGACGCCCTTCCATTCGCCGGTCTTGGTGAAGCGCCGCTTCACGCCGCCGAACGAGGCGAGCGCCTTGCGGATGCTCGGCGATGGACACGCCGAGCTCATGCGCGACCGCGATCGGCCGCCGTCGCGTTGAGCGCATTGTGATGGCCGGGCATCGGCAGGCGCAGATCGTCGAGTAGGTGGCCTGCGCGGTCTTGCGATCGCGCACCAGCACGTTGAAGCGCGATCGCCGCCCGCGAGATCGACGTCGAGCAGCCGCACGTCGGCCTGCGGATTCTCGCCATAGGTGATGACGCGGCGATCCTCGATGCGGCCGACCAGCTCCTGCACCGTCGGGATGATCGAGACACATCACCGCGAAGCCGTAGAACGGCAGGTTTTCGACGAAGCGCGCGGAACGCGTCCTTGATCGCGTCGAACGTGCTCGAAATGATCGAGATGCTCGGGATCGATGTTGGTGACGATGGCGACGTCGGCCGGCAGCTTGAGGAACGTGCCGTCGCTCTCGTCGGCCTCGACGACCATCCAGTCGCCCGCGCCGAGCCGCGCGTTGGTGCCATAGGCGTTGATGATGCCGCCGTTGATGACGGTCGGATCGAGCCCGCCGGCGTCGAGCAGCGCCGCGACGAGCGAGGTCGTCGTCGTCTTGCCGTGCGTGCCGGCGATCGCGATCGCAGCGCTTCAGGCGCATCAGCTCGGCGAGCATTTCGGCGCGGCGCACCACCGGCAGGCGCTTCTCGCGCGCGGCGATCAGTTCGGGATTGTCGCGCTTGATCGCGGTCGAGACGACGACGACTTCGGCCGCGCCGAGGTTCTCGGCCTCATGGCCGACGAAGACGCGTCGCGCCGCGCTCGCGCAGGCGCACCACATTGGCGTTCTCCGACGCGTCGGAGCCCTGAACGGAATAACCCAGATTGCAGCAGCACCTCGGCGATGCCGGACATGCCGATGCCGCCGATGCCGACGAAATGAATGGGCCCGAGTTCGCGCGGCAGTTTCATTGAAATGGCTCCTCAGCCGGGCTGGGCCGTCGCCATCACCAGATCGGCGAGGCGGTCGGCCGCATCCGGCACACCGACGCTCTTCGCCGCCGCGGCGCGCCGCGTCAAGCCCTCCGGGTCGCGCAAAGGCGCCCTCGATGCTCGCGGCGAGCCATCGCGGCGTGAAATCGGGCTGGCGGATGACAGTCACGGCGCCGCGTCTCGGCCAGCTCGGCCGCGTTGGCCGCCTGATCGTGGTCGAGCGCGAACGGATAGGGCACGAGAATGGCCGGCCGGCCGATCACCGCGAGCTCGCGAGACGGTCGAGGCGCCGGCGCGCGCGATGACGAGATGGGCGTTCGCGATGCGCTGCGGCAGATCGGTGAAGAACGGCTGCGACGTCGGCGTCGACGCCAAGGCGCGCATAGGCCTCGCGCACGCGCGCCTCGTCCTCCCCGCGCGCCTGCTGCACGATGAGGACGCGCGCGCGCAGATCCGGCGGCAAGGCCGCGATCGCCGCGGGCACGATGTCGGCCATCACGCGCGCGCCCTGCGAGCCGCCGGTGACGAGCAGCGCGAAGCGAGCCGTCGCGAAGCCCGGGATAGGGCGCCTGCGCCGCCGCGAGCACCGACGGGCGCACCGGATTGCCGGTGATGACTGCGTCTTGGCGAGCATGGCCGCATCGGCGCCATCGAGACGCGGAAAACCTGTCGGCGATCGCTGTCACGCGGCCGGCGAGAAAGCGATTGGCGCGGCCCATCACCGCGTTCTGCTCGTGCAGGATGGTCGGGACGCGCGCAGGAGACTGCCGCAAGAAGCGGCGGCACGGTCGGATAGCCGCCAAAGCCGACGACGCAGAGCGGATTGATGCGCCTGATCAAGCTGCGCGCCTGCCACGTGCCGAGCGCGAGCTTCAGAACCGCCGTCGCCTTCGAGAGGATGGAGCCGCCGGTCGGCGTGGCCGACGCGACCGAATGCATGGCGCGCGCGGGAAATTGCGCGCCATATTTCAGCGCGCGCTCGTCGGTGACGAGTTCGACCGGAACGCCGCGGCGCGCAAGCTCGTTGGCGAGCGCCTCGGCCGGGAAACAGATGACCGCCGGTGCCGCCGGCGGCCAGAAGCACGCAGCGATCGCCGCTCGTCATTTCACGCGCTCGATGATCGCCGAACGCGGACGCTTGCGCGTCACGGCGATGAGGAAGCCCATGCCGATGGCGAGCGAAATCAGCGACGAGCCGCCATAGGAAATGAACGGCAGCGTCATGCCTTTCGCCGGCATGAGATGCAGGTTGACGCGCCATGTTGATGGCGCTCTGCAGGCCGAAAAGCATGATGAGCCCCGCCGCCGCGAAGCGGCAGAACGGATCCTCGTTGCGCTGGCCGAGCGTGAAGCCGCGCATCACGATGAAGGCGAAGATGCACATGAGAACGAGCGCGGCGACGACGCCGAACTCCTCGCCGGTCACCGCGAAAATGAAGTCGGTGTGCGCAGTCCGGCAGGATGCGCTTCAGCGTGCCCTCGCCCGGACCCTTGCCGAACCAGCCGCCCTGCACGAAGCTGTCGACCGCGACATCGCTCTGGAACGAATTGCCCGGGTTCGTGGCCGGCCCGTCGGCGCCCGCGTTCAGGAACTTGTCGATGCGCACGCGCACGTGCGGCAGGAATTTGTAGGCGAACGTCGCGCCGGTGATGCCAACGCCGCCGATGCCCGCGACCCAGAGCCAGTGCAGGCCCGCCAGGAAGAACAGCGCCGCCCCACACGAGGCTGACCAGCACCGTCTGCCCGAAGTCGGGCTGCAGCATGAAGGGAATGATGGTGGCCGGCAGCAGCAGCAGGGCGAACGCCGTGCCCGGAACATCGCGGCGCCGCGCGCCTTCCGAGAAAGCCCAGGCCGCGAGGATGACGAAGCAGGGCTTCACGAACTCGGACGGTTGCAGGCCGAAGATCCAGCGCCGCGCGCCCTTGATCTCGACGCCGAACTGCAGGGCCGCAAGAACGCTGACCATGCCGATGATGTAGATGATGAGCGCCGTGCGGCGCACGCCGCGCGGGGTCATCAGCGAAACGGCGGCCATGATCCCCGCGGCCGGCAGCAGATACAGAAGATGGCGGTTCACGAAGTGGAACGTCGGCAGCCCGAGACGCTCGGCGACGGGCGGGCTTCCGGCCATCGTGAACACGACGCCAAGGACCATCAGCGCGCACAGGCCGGCGAGCAGCCAGCGGTCGACCGTCCACCACCAGTCGGAGAAGAAGGACCGTTCTGCGCGTGACAGCATCGCGTTTTCCTTACCGCACCTTCAGGGTCGCAAGACCGATGAGCGCGAGCACGAATGAGAGGATCCAGATGCGGATGACGATCTGCGGCTCCTTCCATCCCATCTTCTCGAGATGGTGATGGAATCGGCGCCATCAGGAAGATGCGCTTGCCGGTCATCTTGAAGAAGCCGACCTGGATAATGACCGACAGCGCCTCCAGCACGAACAGGCCGCCGACGATGGCGAGCACGATCTCGTGCTTCACCGCCACCGCGACCGTGCCCAGAAGCCCGCCGAGCGCGAGCGAGCCGGTGTCGCCCATGAAGATCTGAGGCCGGCGGCGCGTTGAACCACAGGAAGCCGAGCCCGGCGCCGATGACGGCGCCGCAGACCACGGCGAGTTCGCCGGTGCCCGGACATGAAGTTGAGGCCGAGATGTGTCGAGAAGATCGCGTTGCCGACGAGCTAGGCGATGACGCCGAAGGTGCCGGCCGCGATCATCGACGGGCACGATGGCGAGGCCGTCGAGACCGTCGGTGAGATTGACGGCGTTGCCGGCGCCCACGATCACGATGATGCCGAACAGGAGGAAGAAATATCCCATGTCGAAGACGAAGCCGTTGATCAGCGGAACGGCGAGGCCTGTGATGTTGGCCGGTCCGAACATCATCATCGCGTAGCAGGCGATGCAGCGCGATGACAACTTCCAGCAGCGAGGCGCGCCGCGGCCGGAAAAGCCATCGTGCGTCTGCTTCGTCACCTTCAGGTAGTCGTCGTAGAAGCCGATCGCGCCGAAGCCGACGGTGACGAGCAGCACGATCCACACGAACGGGCTCTTGAGATTGGCCCACAGCAGCGTCGGATGAAATCGTGCCGAACAGGATCATCAGCCCGCCCATGGTCGGCGTGCCCTTCTTTGTGAGCAGGTGGGATTCCGGTCCGTCGTCGCGGATCGGCTGGCCCTTGCCCTGCTTGAGGCGCAG
Source organism: uncultured Alphaproteobacteria bacterium (assembly GCA_963701405.1). Taxonomy (GTDB): domain Bacteria; phylum Pseudomonadota; class Alphaproteobacteria; order Rhizobiales; family Beijerinckiaceae; genus Terripilifer. The sequence goes on from CAVPAB010000006.1 coordinate 78,471, forward strand.
GGCGGTGATCATCGCCGGGCCGAAGAGGAAGACGAATAAAAGCGCCGTCACCGTCGCGCCGCCGGCGCGGAACGTGATGTAGCGAAAAACATTGAGCGGGCCGAAGACGGTCGCGAAATCGGCCAGGAAAGACAGCATGTCTACACCTCGCCCGCCGGTTCGACGGCGGCATGTTTGCGGATGCGCGGCGACGACCGGGCCCATGCGGCTGCCGTTCGATCCCTTGACCATGACGACGTCGCCGGCGCCGATCTCGCCGATGAGCGCGCCTTCTATATCAGCCGACGCGGGGGCCCAAAGCCCCGCTTTTGGAGGCCGGCAGCGCGTCGAACAGCGCCTTCATCAGCGGCCCCGCCGCGAAGACCAGATCGACGCCATTGGCCTCGATCGGCGCGGCAAGCTCCTCGTGCAACGCGCGCGACTGCTGGCCAAGCTCCAGCATGTCGCCGAGCACCGCGATGCGCCGCCCGCCCGGCGCGACGGGCGCGGCGCCAAGCACGGCGAGCGCCGCGCGCATGGAGGCGGGATTGGCGTTGTAGCTCTCGTCGATCAGCGGAAAGTCGCCGTCGCCCTTGCGCAGCTTCCACTGCGCGCCGCGCCCGGCCGGCGGCGCGAAAAGTCAGCGAGCGTCGCCGCCGCCTCCTCGATTCCGCAGCCGAAGCAATGGGCGGCGAGCAGCACGATCAAGCGAGTTCATCGCCGATGTGCGCGCCCGGCGCGCCGATGCGATAGCGATACGTGCGGCCCTCGAATGCGACCTCGACGTCGGAGCCGCCTGCGTCGGCGTTCACGGACACGAGGCGCATGTCGCGTCCTGCGCCTCGCCGAACGTCAGCCGCCGCGCCGCCGGCGAGCGATCGGCTGCGGCGATGCAGACGCTCGACATGGGGCGCGTCGCCGGTGATGATCGCGACGCCCTCAGGCGCAAGGCCGGAATAGATCTCGGCCTTCTCGTCGGCGATGGCTTCGAGCGAGCCGAGATTTTCGAGATGCACCGGCGCGATGGCGGTGACGACGGCGACATGCGGGCGCACCATGCGCGACGAGCGGCCTGATTTCGCCGGCGTGATTCATGCCGATCTCGAACACGCCGAAGCGCGCTGCGCTGGCATGCGCGCCAGCGTCAGCGGCACGCCCCAGTGATTGTTGTAGGAGGCGGCCGAGGCATGCGTCCGCCCGAAGCGCGAGAGCGTCAGGCGCAGCGCTGTCCTTCGTCGAGGTCTTGCCGACGGAGCCGGTGACGGCGCCGATCCAGGCCGCGCGCCCGGTCGCGCGACGCGCACGCCCAGCCGCTCCAGCGACTGCTGCACGTCCTTGACGACGAAGAGCGGCCCGGCGTCCGCAAGCTCCGACGCATGCGCTTCGTCGACCACCGCCGCCGCCGCGCCCTTCTCGAACGCTGCGCGGACGAAGTCGTGACCGTCGCGCGTCTCGCCCTTGATGGCGATGAACAGATCGCCGCGCTCGCAGCGTGCGCGTGTCGATCGAAACGCCGTCGACGTCGCGCCGGCAACGCCGCCGCGCACGCGCGCTCGCAGCGGCGTCGACGAGCGCCAATCCGGTCCACAAGTGCGTGTCGATCATCCTGCCTCCGAAAGCGCCTGCAGCGCCGCGCGCGACCGCCTCGTGATCGGAGAACGGCAGCACGCGGTCGCCGACGATCTGGCCGGTTTCGTGGCCCTTGCCGGCGACGACGAGCGCGTCGCCCGGCTGCAAGCACCGCGACGGCGTGGGCGATGGCCTCGCGCGCGGTCGCCGATCTCGCGATGCGCGCCGCGGCGCGGCCTTGCCAGGATCTCCGCGCGGATCGCGGCGGGATCCTCGCAGCGCGGATTGTCGTCCGTCACGATCACGACATCGGCGCCCTGCGCGGCGATCTCGCCCATCATCGGCCGCTTGCCGCGATCGCGGTCGCCGCCGCAGCCGAAGACGACGATCAGCCGCCCGGTCGTCAGCGGGCGCAGCGTCGCGAGCACTTTCTCCAGCGCGTCGGGCTTGTGCGCGTAGTCGACGAAGATCGGCGCGCCGTTGCGCTCGCCGACGAGTCTCGAGCCGCCCCGGCGCGCCCTGCAACGTTTCGAGCGCCGCAAAGACCGACGCCGCGTCCTCGCCGGACGCAATGCAAAGCCCGGCCGCGACGAGCGCGTTGGAGGCCTGGAAGGATCGCCGGCCAGCGGCAGCACGACCTCGCAGCGTCTGCGCCTTCATGCGCGACCAGCAGGCGCGTCGCAAGCCGCGCGAGGCTCGGCTTCCAGGAGACGCAGCGCTTTCGCCATTGCGCCCGACGGTGAAGATGGTCAGCCCGCGCGCCGGCACACCTCGATGACGCGCGTCGCAATAATCGCCGTCGGCATCGATCACCGCCGTCTGCCCGGCGTGCAGCAGCGTGTCGAACAGGCGCATCTTCGCGGCGAAATAGTCGTCCATGTCGGGATGATAATCGAGATGATCGCGCGACAGATTGGTGAAGCCCGCCGCGTCGAAGCCGCACGCCGTCGAGCCGGCGCTGGTCGAGCCCGTGCGAGGACGCCTCCATCGCGAGATGCGTGACGCCGTCGCCGCGCAAGCTCGTCGAGCGTTCGATGCAGGGTCGACCGGGTCGGGCGTCGTCAGCGCGCCGTAGTGCGCGCCCGCGGCAGTGACGATGCCGATGGTGCCGAGCGCCGCCGCCTCACGTCCGCAGCGCGGCCAGATCTGGCGCACGAAGGCGACGACCGACGTCTTGCCGCTCGTGCCCGTCACGGCGACGATCGTCGCCGGCTGGCGCGGATAGAAGACGCGCCGCCGCCTGCGCGAGCGCGAGGCGCACGTCGGCAACGTCGATCGAGACGGACATGTCGGCGCGGCCTGCGGCGCGCGCTGCGCAGACGACGGCGCACGGCGCCTGCGCGAGCGCGCGTCGGCGCATAGGCCAGGCCGTCCGCCTGCGTGCCCGGGAACGGCGAAGAACACGAAGCCCGGCGCGCACGTCCGGCTGTCCGCCGTCGAGCCCGGCGACGTCGAGCCCGCCGCCAGGTGCGGCGCCAGGACTGGCGTCGGGCAAGAAGCTCGCGAGAGCGAGCATCAACGCCAGTTGCCCCCGCGTGCCGGGACAGGCCGTGCCATAGCCGCGTCGACCAGCAGCGGGAAGGGCTGCCGTGCGGCGGCTCGAAGCGCGGCGGCAAGGCCGAGAATCGGCGCCGACGCGCTCGATGATCTTGCCCGTCACTGCGCCCGCGTTCCAGGCGGCCGTGGCGTAGCCGCCGGTTTCCGGCAGGCCCTGCGGCTCGTCGATAGATGGTCAGGAACAGATATTTCGGCTTGTCGGACGGGCGCGATCGGCCATGAACGTCGTGAACAGCGCGGTTCTTGGAATAGCGGCCGTTGACGACCTTTTCGGCGGTGCCGGTCTTGCCGCCGACGAAATAGCCGGGGACGTCGACCTTGCGCGCCGAGCCGCACTTCGGCGTTGAGCCGCATGAGATAGCGCATCGCCTCGCTCGTCTCGGGCTTGATCACCTGCGGCGCATTCGCCTGCGCCTCCTCGATCGTGCGCTTCAGGAAGGTCGGCGTGATCAGATTGCCGCCGTTCACGAGCGCGCCGACGGCCATCATCGCCTGCAGCGGCGCGACGGCGAGGCCGTGGCCGAAGGCGATGGTCATGGTGTTCAGCTCGCCCCAGCGGCGCGGCACGATCGGCTCGGCGCTTTCGGGCAGTTCCGTGCGCATGCGGTCGAGCTGGCCCATCTTGCGCAGGAACGCCTTGTGCCCCTCCACGCCCACGCCCAGCGCCATGCGCGCCGTGCCGATGTTGGAGGAATAGGTGAACACCTCCGGCACGGTGAGCACGCGGTGCTGCGCATGATAGTCGTGGATCGTGAAGCGGCCGAAGCGCAGCGCGCCGCGCGCGTCGAGCCTCGAATTGATGTTGACCTTGCCGGAATCGAGCGCCATCGCCATGCGTCAGCGCCTTGAAGGTCGAGCCCATCTCGATAGACGCCGACGTTCATGCGGTTGATGCGCTTCGGCTCGAGCGCGTCGGCCGGGTTGTTCGGGTCGTAGTCGGGAAGCGAGGCGAGCGCGATGACCTCGCCGGTGTTCACGTCCAGGATCGCGGCGGCGGCGGCCTTGGCCTTGAACTTCTCGATGCCCTTCACGAGTTCGTCGCGCACCGCGTGCGTCGCCTCGCAGGTCGATCGACAGCTTGATCGGCTTCAGTGTCCTGGCGATGCGACCTTGAAGCCGGCGCTGCTGAGGTCGGCGAGGCCCTGGCCGTCGATGTACTTCTCGATGCCCGCGATGCCCTGTTGTCGATGTTGGTGAAGCCGAGCACGTGCGCGCGCGACGGGCCCGTTGGGATAGACGCGCTTGTTCTCGGGCAGGAAGCCGACGCCCGGCAGGCCGAGCCGGAACACCTCGTGCCCGCTGCCTGCGGCGTGACTCTCGCGCTTGACCCACACGAAGCCGCGCTTGCGAGCCGAGCTTCTCGCGCAGTTCGCGGGCGTCGAGATCGGGCAGCACGGCGGTGAGCAGCTCGACCGCCTCGTCCTTGTCGACGATGCGGCGCGGCTCGGCGAAGACCGAGATCGATCTTGACGTCGGTCGGCGAGAATCTCGCCGTTGCGGTCGACGATGTCGGGCCGCGCGCGCGAACTCGCCTCCGCCGCGGCACGGCGATAGCGGTCGGCGGATTCGGGCGTCAGCCGAGCTAGACGAGCCGCCCGCCGATGACGGCGTAGATGCCGAGGAAGGCCACGACGACCATGCGCAGCCGCGTGCCGCTCTTGTCGAGCCGCATGCCGAACAGGTCGACTCACGCAGCGCGCATGGCGCGCGCAACAAGCGTCCGCGCGCGGCGCGGGCGGACTCTTCAGCCAGGCTCGTCGGTTGCATGTCGGCACGCGCGATCTCGAGCTCGGCGTCCGTGCCGTGTGTCGCTGTCGCGTCATGGCGTCGCTCACGGCTTGCGGCTGGTGGGGGTGCGGCGCGTCGCCGGCCGTGCCGGACGGGCGTCGTCGTCGGCTCGCGCAAGACCGAGCGCTTCGAGCTTCGCGCCGATCGCGTCCTGGCGCGGCGGCCGGTCGGGAATGTCGGCCGACCGCACGATCTGGTTGATCGGTCAATTGCTCGAGGTCGAGATGCTTGTCGGCCAGCGCCTGGATGCGGTCGGGCCGGTGAGAGCTGCCATTCGGCCCGCAGCACGGCGATCGCGATCGCGCTCGCGCTGGATCTGGTTGCGCAGCTTGGCGACCTGCTCGGCGAGATAGATCGTCTCGTACTTGATCCGATAGGCGTAGACCGCCGAGCCGATCAGCGCGAGGACGGCGATGACGTTGAGGAAGCGCACCATCAGCGGCCCTTCTTCTGTCTTGCGGGCGCGCTCTGCCTCGAGGGCAAGGCGGCGAGCTTCGACCATGCGCCTCGAGTCCGAGCGCGGGGGCCTGCGTGCGTCGACGACGCGCAGCTTGGCCGAGCGGGCCCGGGGGTTCTGCGAGTTTCGTTCTCCGAGCGGCCCCACCGGCTGTGCGCCGGACAGTCGAAGGTGGACGCGGCGCTGCGCCGGTTCGCCCGGCAGCATGGCGCGAGCGCGCCGGCTCCGCGCCCGCGAGCGCTCGGCGAAGAACTGCTTCACGATCCGGTCCTCCAGCGAATGGAAGGTGACGACGGCGAGCCGCCCGCCCGGCGCCAGCACGCGCTCCGGCGCCAGCGAGCGCGCGCTCGAGTTCGCCCAGCTCGTCGTTGACGGCGATGCGCAGCGCCTGGAACGTGCGCGTCGCCGGATGGATCTCGCCCGTGCGCGGCGCGACCGAGGCGTCGACGATGTCGGCGAGCTGCGCCGTCGTCGTGATCGGCTCGATCCTGCGCGCCTGCGACGATGGCGCGGGCGACGCGGCGCGCGAGCGGCGCTCCTCGCCGATAGTGGTAGATGAGGTCGGCGAGCTCTTCCTCGTCCATCGTCGTTGACGATGTCGGCCGCGCTTCGCCCGCCATCTCCATGCGCATGTCGAGCGGGCCGTCGAAGCGGAAGGAGAAGCCGCGCTCGGCCTCGTCGAGCTGCATCGACGAGACGCCGATGTCGAGCACGATGCCGTCGAGCGCGCTCGAGCCCGCCGTGCGCGCCGCGTGCGTCGAGATCGCCGAAGCGCGCGCTGACGCAGCGTCAGGCGGCCGCCGAAACTTCCTCGACCAGCGCGTGCGCCGGCGGCGATCGCCGTGGATCGCGGTCGAGCGCGACCACGCGCGCGTCCGGCGTGGCGCGAGGATGGCGCGCGTAGTAGCCGCCGGCCCCGAAGGTGCCGTCGAGATAGACGCCGCCCTGGCTTGAGGCGCGAGCGCCGCGATCACCTCCTCGAGGAGCACGGGAATGTGCCGGGCCGGTCCGCCAGCGGCCGGAGATGGCTCCGATCGCCGCGACCCGTCATCATTCCCGCGCTCCTCGAGGCTGCTCTCGATCTACACCCGCGATCCGATGACCCGAGCCGTTTCCGCAAATCGCGCACCTGGTTGTCTGGCCTCTTCCAGATGCGTGCGAAAACGGGCGGCTCCCAGATCTGAAACTTGTACCCCAGCCCCACGAACGTGACCTCGTAGGTGATCGCCCGCATAGCGCCTTGAGACGATCCGGTCAGAGCGACCCGGCCCTCCGGATCCACCTTCAGGATCTCGCTCGTCGCCGTAGCAGCGCCGTCGAGTAAACGTCGTGCTCGTCCGAGATACGGCCGCGAACCGTCCGATCAGCGCGTCGATCTCCGCCAGCAGCGCGATGCCGCCCGCAATCCAGCGCCTCCGCTTCCAGCGACGGATGAACGTACAGCCCCTCGTATCCGTCTCTCGCCATCACCGCCCTGAACGACGCCGGTATCGAGACGCGCCCCTTGGCGTCCAGCCGGTTGGTGAAGTGGGAGACGAACCGGTCCAACGCAGCCACTCGAACTGAGCCGGACGAAACAGCCGTCCGGCGAACGCGACGCGCTATCCCCGGCCTTGTCGCAGGCGCATTGCGTCCGATACCCGGCCTGAACAGGCTGGGGACCCGGCGTGACGCGCCGGAACCGACGCGCTGAAGGGATGATTTGGGATAGCATGGGATTACATGGGACGTCAATTGAAGCGCCGGTTACGGCCGCCGCTTTTCGGGCGCTCTCATTTGGACCTGTTAACGTTAACGAAAGCTTGAGACAGGCAGGTGAGCCGGCGCCAACGCACGCTAAATTGTGTGGCGCCCCGCTCGACCGCGGCGGACCATTTCATTAAACGGGTTGATTACTCCGCACATGAACCTTGGAATGGATGAACTGGCGAACAGGCGAATCGCCCCGACCCCTTCGGTCCCCCCGAAGGTCAAGGGAACGCGCCCGCCCAACGAGATCGACTTCTGGCGCGGCTTCGCGCTGATCGCGATCTTCATCAATCATGTCCCGGGGATTTTCTTCGAGCGCTTCACGCACCGCAATTTCGGCTTTTCCAATTCGGCCGAACTCTTCGTGCTGCTGGCGGGCTGGTCATTGCGCGCCATGGTCGACCGGTCGCCCAACCTCGAGCCGGTGCGCCTCGTGCTGCGCATCGGCGGGCGGGCGATGGTTCTCTACATCGCCCAGCAGGTCATCACGGTGATGGCGGTCGCGATGATCGCGGCCACGGCGCTGATCACGGAGACGAACCTCGTCCTGCAATGGAACAACGCGGCGGCGATGTTCGACGAGCCGGTGACGGCGAACATCGGCGTCGTCCTCCTGAGCCATCACCTTGGCTATTTCGACATTCTGCCCCTCTACATCGTGCTGATGTCGATGGCGCCCGTCATGGCGATTTTGTACCGGTATTCGCCCGGGCTCCTGCTGGCCCTGTCCGCCTCGGCTTACGTTGCGACGTTATACACAGGATTCAACCTGCCCACCTGGCCGGTCGAGGGCCGCTGGTTCTTCAACCCGTTCGCCTGGCAGTTCGTCTTCGTCATCGGCTACATGCTGGGCGGCGATGGCCCACCCCAGCGCTTGGTCCGCAAGTATCGGCTTCCGTTGCGAATTCTCGGTGGCCTGTTCGCCCTCTACGGGCTGTTCGCGGCCCTCTACGGCTGGTATCCGGACTGGCTCAGCGCCCCGAGCCCGCGGCCTTCTTCGTGGTGGACAAAACCTTCCAGACCCCGCTGAGGCTGCTGCACGTGCTCGCCCTCATGGCCCTGTTCGGCGGATCATTTCTGTTCATTATGAGATACATGACGCCAATAGCGCGGTTCTGCTCCATGCTTGGGCGGAACTCGCTCAACGTCTTCTGCATAGGCTCCCTTTTCAGCCTCGGGGGCCAGATCGTGCGCTTCGCCTTCCCGGAAAGCTTGTGGGTTGACACGGCAGTACTTATAGTTGGCTTGATTGCGCTTAGCATCACGGCGTGGGTATCAGAATGGCGACAACGCCTAAGGGCCTGATATTCTTGATTGGAGTGGCGACCGCCTGTGCGGTCGGCGCGTCAATCGCACAGACGACGCCGGCCGAGCCGCCGGCGGAGGTTTCGGCTGCGCCGATCGCCGCTCACCCGCTCAGCGCCCAGTGCTCGGTTCCCTCCAACGAAATCGCCGCGCCTGCGCCCCTCCCCAACCTCGTGGGACGGCTCGAGAACAACCAGCCGCTGCGCATCCTCGCGATCGGCTCGTCCTCGACGTGGGGCGTCGGAGCGACCTCGAACCGCAAGAACTACCCCTCCCAGCTCGAAGGCATGCTCGAGAAGGTTCTCAAGGGCGTTCCGATCGAGATGGTCAACCGGGGCGTGTCCGGCGAGACCGCCGGGACCACGGCCGACCGCCTGCGCATGGAGGCGGCGCTCATCAAGCCCGACCTCGTGCTGTGGCAGGTGGGCACCAACGACGCCGTGCAGCGCATCCCCGTCGAGCAGTTCGAGCGCATCGTCGGCAAGACCGTCGCCGTGCTCAAGCGCAAGAAGATCGACGTCGTGCTCGTCGGCCTGCAGTACACGCCCAAGTACGCCCGCGACGAGCATTACTTCGCCATCCGCGAGGCGCTGAAACGGGTCGCCGCGGAGCAGAACGTCCTCTACGTCCGGCGCTACCAGGCGATGGAGTACATCTCCAAGACCAAGGCCAGCCTCCAGATGATGGCCGAGGACGACTTCCACCTGAACGACCTCGGCTACCAATGCATGGCCGAGCACGTGGCCCAGGCCGTCACGGCGAACATCTTCGTGCGCCGCCGCAAGCCGGGTAGCTGAGAGCGCCCCGGCGGCCTCTCCCTCCACGCCCACATCACCCTGACGATCACGCCGCGCGACCGCGCGTGCGCGCCGCCGTTGGCGCGGCCCATCCAAGCGCGATCGGCGATCCTTGGGCAATTGCCCACATTGCCCTGGATTGTGGGCGGCAGCCTTGCCGGCCAGCGCGGTTTCGTATAAAGATATACTTATGTCCGTATCCAGCTCAGCCCGAGACGCGCACGCATCGCTCCCCTCGATCCTCGCAAGCCTCGAGGCCGCGGGAGAAGTCACGCGCCTGCGCCTTCTCGCGCTCCTCGCCGAGGCGGAAATCACGGTCAGCGAACTCGTCCACATCCTCGGCCAGTCCCAGCCCCGCGTGTCGCGGCACCTGAAGCTGCTGGTCGAGTCCGGCCTCGTCGAGCGCCATCGCGAGGGCGCCTGGGCCTTCTTCAATCTCGCGCACAGCGGGCCTGCCGCACGGCTCGCGCGCGACATCCTGCGCCGCATCGATCCCGCCGATCCGCAGATTGTCGCGGACCGCCAGCGCCTCGCGGAAGTCCGCCGCAACCGGGCCGACGCGGCGGCGCGCTATTTCGCCGGGATCGCCGCCGACTGGGATCGCGTGCGCTCGCTCCACGTGCCCGAGGAAGAGGTGGAGGCCGCCATCCTCGATCTCGTCGGCGACGGCGCGATGCAGGCCGTCCTCGATCTGGGCACCGGCACCGGCCGAATGCTGCAATTGCTGGCGCCCCACGCCAACCGCGTGGTCGGCGTCGATCTCAGCCCCGCGATGCTCTCCCTCGCCCGAGCGGAAGTGGAGCGCGCCGGCCTGCGCAACGTGCAATTGCGCCAGGGCGACGTCTACGCGCTCCCCGTCGAGCGCGACAGCTATGACCTCGTGCTCGTCCATCAGGTGCTGCACTACCTCGACGATCCGCAGCGCGCGTTGCGCGAGGCGGCGCGCGCGCTGCGTCCGGGCGGGCGTCTCGTCGTGGTCGACTTCGCGCCGCACGAACACGAATTTCTGCGCGAGACGCACGCGCATCGCCGCCTTGGATTTTCCCGCGACGAGATCAATACGATGTTCGCCGAGATCGGACTGGAAATCGTGGGGGGGCGCGATCTCGCCGCCTCGCGCCGCGACGCCGACAAATTGACCGTTTCCCTTTGGATTGCGCGCGATCCGCGCGTCGTCACCGATTTGATTCCCAATTCCATGGAGCTTGCATAATGGACGTCCTTGCGCCCCGCGCGAGCAGGTCGGGCTCCGCGCCCGTCAACGTGTCTTTCGAATTCTTTCCGCCGAAGTCGTCCGAGATGGAAGAGGCTCTGTGGCAGGCGATTCAGCGCCTCGCGCCGCTGCAGCCCCATTTCGTCTCCGTCACCTATGGCGCGGGCGGCACCACGCGCCAGCGCACCCACGCCACCGTCGCGCGCATTCTGCAGGAGACGCAAATGCGCCCCGCCGCGCATCTCACCTGCGTCGGCGCAAGCCGCGGCGAAGTCGACGAGGTCGTGCGCGAGTATTGGGACCTGGGCGTGCGCCACATCGTTGCGCTGCGCGGCGATCCGCCGGCCGGCGTCGGCGCGAAGTTCGAGCCTCATCCGGACGGTTACAAGACTTCGGCAGATCTGGTCGCCGGCATCCGCCGCATCGGCGACTTCGAAGTCACCGTGTCCGCGTATCCCGAGAAACATCCCGAGGCCGCAAGCTTCGAGCAGGACATCGACGCGCTGAAGGCGAAGATCGACGCGGGCGCGACGCGCGCCATCACGCAATTCTTCTTCGAGAACGACAGCTACATGCGCTACCTCGACAAGGTGCGCGCCGCCGGCGTCGAAATTCCGGTCGTCCCCGGCCTCGTGCCGGTGCAGAATTTCAAGCAGACCGCGTCCTTCGCCGTGAAGACGGGCGCCAGCGTGCCGGACTGGCTCGCCGCCCGTTTCGAAGGGCTGGAGGATGACGCCGCCACGCGCCGTCTCGTCGCCGCGGCCGTCGCCGCCGAGCAGGCGCTCGATCTCGTGGACCGGGGCGTGCGCGAGTTCCATTTCTACACGATGAACAAGGCCGACCTCGTGTTCGCCATCTGCCACCTTCTCGGCCTGCGCGCGCAGCCCTCGCAAAAGGCCGCCTGACATGACCCGCAACGCAGCAGACACCCGCGCGGCCCTTGCCGCCGCCGCCGCAGAGCGCATCCTCGTGCTCGACGGCGCCATGGGCACCATGATCCAGGACCTGAAGCTCGATGAAGCGGGCTTCCGCGGATCGGTGCTCGCCGACCACGGGCACGACCTCAAGGGCAACAACGACATCCTCATCCTCACGCAGCCCGAGGCGATCCGCGATATTCATCTCGCTTACTTTCTCGCGGGCGCCGATATCTGCGAGACGAACACGTTCTCCTCCACCTCGATCGCGCAGGCCGATTACGGCTGCGAGGCCTACGTGCACGCGCTCAACCGCGACGGCGCGAGGCTTGCGCGCGAGGCCGGCGACATGGCGCAGAAGCAGGACGGACGCCGCCGCTTCGTCGCCGGCGCGCTCGGCCCCACCAACCGCACCGCGTCGATCTCGCCCGACGTGAGCGATCCGGGCTTTCGGGCCATCACGTTCGATCAATTGCGCGAGGCCTATTGCGAGGCGACGCTCGGTCTCATCGAAGGCGGCGCCGACCTCCTGCTCATCGAGACGATCTTCGACACGCTGAACGCAAAAGCCGCCTACGCCGGCGCTTGCGACGCGTTCGCGAAGACAGGCGTCGAACTGCCAGTGATGCTCTCGGGCACGATCACCGATCTCTCCGGCCGCACCCTGTCGGGCCAGACGCCGGAGGCGTTCTGGAACTCGCTGGCGCACGTGAACCCCGCGTCCGTCGGCCTCAATTGCGCTCTCGGCGCGCGCGAGATGCGCGCCCATGTCGCGGAGCTGTCGCGCATCGCCGACACGCTCGTGTGCGCCTATCCGAACGCAGGCCTGCCCAACGAATTCGGCCTCTACGACGAGAGCCCCGAATACATGGCGGGGCTGATGGGCGAGTTCGCCGATTCTGGCCTCGTCAACATCGTCGGCGGCTGCTGCGGCACGACGCCCGATCACATTCGCGCGCTGGCCGAGCGCGTCAAAAACGTCAAGCCCCGCGCGCTGCCGAAGATCACGCCGCGCCTGCGCCTGTCGGGCCTCGAGCCGTTCACGCTCACCGACGACATTCGCTTCGTCAACGTGGGCGAGCGCACCAACGTCACCGGCTCCGCGCGCTTCCGCAAGCTGGTGAAGAACGGCGAATTCTCCGCCGCCCTCGACGTGGCGCGCGATCAGGTCGCCAACGGCGCGCAGATCATCGACGTCAACATGGACGAAGGCCTGCTCAATTCGCAGAAGGCCATGGTCACCTTCCTCAACCTCATCGCCTCCGAGCCCGACATCGCGCGCGTTCCCGTGATGATCGATTCATCGAAGTTCGAGATCATCGAGGCCGGCCTGAAGTGCGTGCAGGGCAAGGCCGTCGTCAACTCGATCTCGCTGAAGGAAGGCGAGGAGAAATTCCTCGAACAGGCCCGCATCGTGCGCCTCTACGGCGCGGCCGTCGTCGTCATGGCGTTCGACGAACAGGGACAGGCCGATTCCTTCGAGCGCAAGGTCGCAATCTGCGAGCGCGCCTACAATCTGCTGGTGAAGACCGCCGGCTTCCCGCCGCAGGACATCATCTTCGACCCGAACATCTTCGCTGTCGCCACCGGCATCGAGGAGCACGACGGCTATGGCGTGGCCTTCATCGAGGCGACGCGCGAAATCCGCCGCCGCCTGCCCCACGCCCACGTCTCGGGCGGCGTGTCGAATCTGTCGTTCTCCTTCCGCGGCAACGACCATGTGCGCGAGGCCATGCACTCCGTGTTCCTGCTGCACGCCATTTCGGCGGGCATGGACATGGGCATCGTCAACGCCGGCCAGTTGCAGATCTACGAGAAGATCGATTCCGAATTGCGCGAGGCGTGCGAGGACGTGGTGCTCAACCGCCGCGCCGACTCGACCGAGCGCCTGCTCGCCATTGCGGATCGCTTCAGGGGGACAGCCCAGGAGGCCAAGGGCCCTGACCTCGAATGGCGCAGCCAGCCCGTCGACAAGCGCCTCGAACATGCGCTCGTCAACGGCGTCACCGACTTCATCACGCAGGATGTGGAAGAGGCCCGCCTCGCCGCCACGAAGCCGCTCGACGTGATCGAAGGCCCGCTCATGGCGGGCATGAACGTCGTCGGCGATCTCTTCGGCTCGGGCAAGATGTTCCTGCCGCAGGTGGTGAAGTCCGCGCGCGTGATGAAGCAGGCCGTCGCCTGCCTCATGCCCTACATGGAGATGGACGCGGCCGGCGCGAGCCAGAAGGCCGGCAAGGTGCTGATCGCGACGGTGAAGGGCGACGTGCACGACATCGGCAAGAACATCGTCGGCGTCGTGCTCCAGTGCAACAATTACGAGGTCATCGACCTCGGCGTGATGATGCCGGCGCAGAAAATCCTCGACGTGGCGCGCAAGGAGAAGGTCGACATCATCGGCCTGTCGGGCCTGATCACGCCCTCGCTCGACGAGATGTGCTTACGTCGGCGCCGAGATGGAGCGCGAGGGCTTCGACGTGCCGCTGCTGATCGGCGGCGCGACGACGAGCCGCGTTCACACGGCGGTCAAGATCCATCCGAACTACAATCGCGGCCAGACGGTCTATGTGACCGACGCGAGCCGCGCCGTCGGCGTCGTCTCGGCGCTGCTCTCGCCGGGCCAACGCGAGCAGTACGTCGACACGGTGCGCGCCGAATACCGCAAGGTCGCCGACGCCCATGCGCGCGCCGAAACCGACAAGCAGCGCCTGCCCCTCGAGCGGGCGCGCGCCAACGCGATGAAGATCGACTGGGCGAGCTACGATCCGCCAAAGCCCTCCTTCACGGGCACGCGCGTCTTCCGAACCTACGATGTCGCCGAGCTCGTTCCGTTCATCGACTGGACGCCGTTCTTCCAGACCTGGGAGCTGAAGGGGCGCTATCCCGCCATCCTCGAGGACGAAAAGCAGGGCGCCGTCGGCGCGCCAGCTCTTCGAGGACGCGCAGGCGATGCTTCAGCGCGCATCGTCGCAGGAGCGCTGGTTCGATCCGAAGGCCGTGATCGGCTTCTGGCCCGCCAATGCGGTCGGCGACGACATCCGCCTCTACACCGGCGAGTCGCGCAGCGAGACGCGTGCGATGCTGCACACGCTGCGCCAGCAGCTCGCGCGGCGCGACGGCCGCCCGAACGTGGCGCTGTCCGATTTCGTCGCGCCCGCGAGCACCGGCAAGGCCGATTATGTCGGCGGCTTCGTCGTCACCGCCGGCATCGAGGAAGAGCGCATCGCCGAGCGCTTCGCGCGCGCCAACGACGATTACGGTTCGATCATGGTGAAGGCGCTCGCCGACCGCATCGCCGAGGCCTTCGCCGAGCGCATGCACATGCGCGTGCGCCGGGAGTTCTGGGCCTACGCGCCGGACGAAAACCTCACCAACGAGCAGATCTGATCGCCGAGGAATATCGCGGCATCCGCCCGGCGCCCGGCTATCCGGCGCAGCCCGACCATACCGAGAAGGCGACGCTGTTCCGCCTTCTGGAGGCCGAGCGGCGCATCGGCGTGAAGCTGACCGAGAGCTACGCCATGTGGCCGGGCTCATCGGTGTCGCGGCCTCTATCTCGCGCATCCCGATGCGTATTACTTCGGCGTCGCCAAGGTCGAGCGCGACCAGGTCGAGGATTACGCCGCGCGCAAGGGCATGACGATCGCCGAGGTCGAGCGCTGGCTCGTCGCCGATCCTCAACTACGACCCGGCGAACATTGCGAGGGACGCGGCGTAATGGAACTGCCGCACACACTCTCCACGCGTCATGGTCGGCGAACGCCCGACCATGACGGAGCGTTACTTGCCGATCACCAGGTGATCTTGCCACCGGCATAATCGCGAAACTTGCCCGACAGCGAGGCGTCCGTGCGCGCGATCTCGCGCAACAGTCCGCGCGCGCTGTCCTCCACCGAGAGCGTCGCGTTGGGTCCGCCCATGTCGGTGCGCACCCAGCCGGGCGAGAGGATCGCAACGTGGATGCCATCGCCCGCAAGTTCGCGCGCCAGGGAATTGAACATGCGGTTCACGGCGGTCTTCGAGGTCGAATAGGCGATGTAGCTCGTCGTCTCGTAGCTGAACGATCCCATGAGACTGGAGATGACAGCCACCTTTGCGCCCTTGGCCACGCGCAGATTGGGCAGGAACGCGCGCGTCACCAGCACGGGGCCGAGCACGTTGACGCGCATGATCTCCATGAATTCGGCCGCCTCGAGCTGGAGCCCCGTGCGCCGCGTGCCCATGATGCCGGCATTGTTGATGAGCGTGCCGATCGGCTCACCCTTCAGGCGTTCCGCCGCCGCGGCTATGGACGCCTCGTCCCCGACATCGAGTTCGATGATCTTGACGCGCCCGCCCGAGAGCTTCGCGAGTTCGGCAAGCCCCTCCGCTTCCGCAGGCTTGCGAGCGCATGCGTAGATCGTCTCGCCTGTCTGCGCCGCCTGCCGCACGAGCTGGAGGCCGATGCCGCGATTTGCGCCGGTGATCAGATACGCGCTCATGCCGCCGACCTCCTTCAAACCGCCGCAGGTTGCGAAACGCCGCACGCGCCGATGAGATCGCGCAGCGTTGCGATCGTCGAGGCGTCCGCGATCCCGTCCACGCGCGAGCGGCGCCAGTGCCGCTGGAAAGCCTCGACAACCGCCTTCGTCTGCGCGTCGTAGACGCCGGTCATCTGCACGCCATAGCCAAACAGCGCGAGCATCGCCTGAAGCGCGCGCACAGGCTGGCCTTCATCGCCCTGCGCGTAGGAGCGCATGTGCGCGGGGCCTTCGGCCTCCGGCCTCCACAGCCCGACGCCCGCTTGCGCCAGCCTGTCCCAGGGAAAGCGCTCGCCCGGATCGACCTTGCGCCCGGGGGCGACATCCGAATGAGCGAGCACGCGTTCGGGCTTCACGCCATGTCGTGTCGCAATGCTCCGGCACAGCGCGATCACCGCCTCGATCTGCGCGTGCGGAAACTCCGGCAGATCGGCCTCGTGTCCAAGGTTCACGATCTCGATGCCGACCGAGCGCGAATTGATGTCGGTTTCGCCCCGCCACGACGCCGCGCCGGCGTGCCACGCGCGGCGCGCTTCGCTGACGAGTTGCACGATGCGCCCCTCCTCATGCACGAGGTAGTGCGCGGACACGCACGATTGCGGATCGGCGAGCCAGTCGAGCGCCTGTCCGCCGGGATCGCGCAGCCATGCCGCGCGCGCCTCCCCTGTCGGGGCGCCCGTGTAGTGAAGCAGGATCATGTCGGGCGCGGTGCAGCCGATCCGTTCGCCGTTGTTGGGCGAGGGACGCAGTTCGTTCACCAGCGGGCAGTCCGGCGCCTCGATCAGCATGGCGCAGAGATAGCATGGCGAGTGGAACAATAAACCCGGCAATCAGCCCGGCCGGAGCTTGTGCTCCACGCCGGGCCCACGCCGCGGGGTTCTCAGCGATAATAGCCCATGCACACCGGGCGGCCGTAATAATCGTAGCCGTACTCGGGCGCACCTTGGAGCTGTCGCTGCGCCCACCGCCGCTCCGCCCACCGCGCCGATCGCAGCGCCAGCAAGCGCGCCGCTGCCGCGTCCGGTCGCCGCCGCGCCGATCGCAGCGCCCGTTGCGCCGCCCACGAGCGCGCCTCCCGCCGCCCGTTCGGCCGGATCGTTACAGGCTGCAAGAGGAAGAGCCGCGGCGAGGGCGGCGGCAAAGAGAACGGACTTCATGACGATCCTCCACATGCGCGCCCGGGGCGCGAATTCATCCGCCGCGAAATGCGGCGGAATGCGGACCGAAAACGGCCCGGTCGCGGAAAAGGTTCCGTCTGCGCCCAAGCACGCAGTTCCGCCCCCGGCGCGCAAAGCGCGCCCCTCGCCTTGACCCGGGCGCCGCCCGTGCGTACCTGAAGCCTGCGCCAGTCGACCGGACGGCCGCTCCCGCAAGGGAGAGGAAAGTCCGGGCTCCACGGAGAACACGGTGCCGGATAACGTCCGGCGGGGGCGACCCCAGGGAAAGTGCCACAGAGATCGAACCGCCGGCGAGGGGAGACTCCGCGCCGGTAAGGGTGAAAAGGTGCGGTAAGAGCGCACCGCGCGTCCGGCAACGGAAGCGGCACGGCAAGCCCCACCGGGAGCAAGACCGAATAGGGACGACGAGGAGCCGCAAGGCTCCGGGTCCGCTCCGGATCGTCGTCCGGGTTGGTTGCTTGAGGCGATCGGTAACGATCGTCCCAGAGGAATGGCCGTCACGTCGCGTCGCGCAAGCGGCGCGGCCATACAGAACCCGGCTTACAGGTCGGCTGGCGCAAATCTCTTCACGGCGGGAAAAAGCCTGCGGCGGGAAAATGGCCCGCGCCTTCGGGCGTCGCCAGCCATTCGAAGAACGCGCGCGCCTTCTCCCCCTGCCTTGCGTGGGCGCCGACGGCGACGCCGTAAACCGTCGCGGTTTGCACCTCGGGCGGAAGCCAGCCGCCGATCTCGACGCCCTCGACCGGCCCAATCTCCGTCGATTGCGTGATGCCGAAATCAGCCAGGCCCTCGACGACGGCCGCCATGATGTTGTGGCCGCCCACCCGCAGCACGCTCTTGGCAGCAACCATGTCCATCACGCCGATGCGCGTCAGCCCATCGATCAGATGCTTGCCACCCGTTCCGCCTCCAGCCGGATCGCCGCGCGCGATCTTGTGCGCATTGCGCAGCGTCGCCTTGAACGCCTCGAGCGTCGAAGTGTCGGGCGCCTTCTCTCCCTTGCGCACGCCAAGCGCGAGACGGGCGGCACCCACCGGACGCGGCGCGCCGCTCAGCGCGCCGGACGCTGCAAGGGCGTTGAGCGAGTTCAGCAGTCGACGCAAACAGGTCCGGCGTGTCGCCAGCGGCGGCGCGCTTCTCCACGCCGCCGGCGGTGTCGAAGGCCATCACGAAGGCGCAACCGGTCTTGTCATGATAGGCGGCGGCAGCGTTCGTGAGCGCGCGAATGACGGCGCCCGTCGACAGGATGCTGAGCGCGTCGCCTGCGCCAATCTCTACCTTTTGCATTGAAGGTCCTCCCGGCGCGCAACCTATCAGGCAATCAGCCGGGGGCGAAACCGTTCAGGAACCACGCCCGCGATGCGGCATTCTCCCTGAAACGAGGACCGCTCGGCGTGATCGACCTTACACTCTCTACCTTGGTCTGGATCATCGGGCCCATCCTGCTCGCGCTGGCGATGGCTTACGCGATCATGCGGCGCAGGCGAAGCCGCATCGTCACACTGCCCCCCGACCATCCCGCCCGCGAGCACCCCGAAGACCTTACCGCGCAACGGGTCGCGGGGCGCCCGCCGGAGCCCTAGCCGCATACGCCTTCAACTGCTCGCGCGCCCACGCGCAGGTGAGCATCATCGCGATCGCGCCGGCGGTGAACAGGCCGTCGAAGACGATCCCGTGATGACCCTGCCTGTGCGCGACCTGTCCAATCGCCGACAGAACCCCCGTCGCACAGAAGACGACAAGGCTGTGGCGGCCCAGCAATGATCCAAGACGCCATGCGGCCGGAAACAGCCGGGCGATCGATGGCGTGACGCAATACGCGACCACGGCAAGCGCGGCGAACTGGACGATCCGCATCAGGCCCGCGTTGTTCTTGTCCCAGAGCGTGTTTTCAAGCCCCGTGCGATGCTCCGGATGAGGGAGCGGCACGCCCAGCCTCATGCACACCAGCGCGAACAGCACGATGAGGATCGCGGCCGGCATGACGAGCGGGACGCGCGTGATGGCCTGTGCAAGGCGCGCCCTG
Organism: uncultured Alphaproteobacteria bacterium; assembly: GCA_963701405.1. Classification (GTDB taxonomy): domain Bacteria; phylum Pseudomonadota; class Alphaproteobacteria; order Rhizobiales; family Beijerinckiaceae; genus Terripilifer. The sequence continues at coordinate 97,526 of CAVPAB010000006.1, forward strand.
GAATTGCCGGCGACGATGCCGAGGACGAAGATAAACTGCCACGCGAACGGATTGAACGCGAACGGCCGGCCCGACGGCCATTGACTGACGCCGAGCCCGAATTGCGCAAGAAGGTAATAGGCCGCGGAGAATGAAAACAGCACCAGCGGAGAAACGCGCGCCAGCGGGATCATCACGGGAACGAGCAGCATGAGGATGAAGTAGAGCGGGAGGATGTCGAAGAAACGCACGTGCTGCATCAGCAGGATGACGCCGCCGACCACTTCGTTGTCGGCGAACACGGCGATATTGACGCCGTTGTCGCTCAGGATGCGCAGGTCCCCGCGCGCCTGCGCCTTCAGATAGAGGAAGATCACCGCGAACGTGACGAGCACATGCGCGACGTAGATTTTTGCGAGGCGCGGGACAAGGTGGGAGAACGAGTCGGGCGCGGGGCTGGCGAGCCGCGCCGCCAGCACCCAGCCCGACAAGAAAACAAGAACCTCCGCGCCGTCGGACCACGAGAATTGCCGCAGCGTAAAGCGCCAGAACCCGTTGTCGGGAATGTGGCTGACGAGGAGGTTGACGAGCGCGAAGCCACGCCAGAAATCGACTGCATTTGGACTACGCATGCACTGACGCCTCGCGAAAGCTGCACTTTCGCGCGCATCGGTTGCGATGCGTTTAATTACGCTGCGTCAACTTGGGAGCTATTTTTGCCGCGCTTCAATTTTGACTGATCGATCCCGGTTCGATCGGGGATGGTCCTCAGCCCGGAGGTTTTCGAGCGGACAATGGCGATCGCCGCCAGCGCGAAATAGCCCGAAGGGGCGGCCGTGCGCCGCCCCTTCGGGAGTTCTCTCAACTGACGATTTTCGACGCCGAGCCGAACGCGCCGGTGAAGACAATATCTGCAAGCGCCTTGCGCGCGCGCGGTTCGCGCTCGCGGCCCGGCAATTCTTCCGGCAGCGAGTCGGGATCACCCTGGTAGCCGAGCGCGATGCCGACGACGATGTCGAACTCGTCCGGCACGTTGAACGTCGCGCGCGCCGTGTCGCGCTCGATTCCGGCGGCCTGGTGGAGCACGAGCCCCAGCGCCTGCGCCTGCGCGGTGAGTTGCGCGTTGGCGGAGCCCAGATCGTACCACGCGTGCGCGTTGGGGTTGCCGTTCGCCTCGAACGTCTTGCGCGCGCAGCCGAAGATCAGCACGGGCGCAGTCTTCGCCCAGCGCTGGTTGCGCGCATTGAAGCAGGACAGCGCCGCTTCGTAGGCGGCAGGATCATCCTTCGTCGCGATCATCCAGCGCCATGGCTGGCCGTTGTTTGAGGACGCCGCCCAGCGCGCCGCCTCCATCACCGAGATCAGATCGTCCCTGGGCACCGGCTTGTCCGCGAACGCGCGCGGGCTCCAGCGATTGCGGATGAGATCGTGAACCGGACGGCTGGTGTCTGCGGGCTTCTCGACTTTTGACATGAATGCGCTTTCGCTTGTTTGTGTGTGGAACGATAATCAGTCGGGCGAGCCGACGGCCTTCTTCACCTTGGCGACGAACTCTGGCGACGCGCTGACGATCTTCTCGGTCAATGCCGTCACTTCCTTCCAGTCGCGCGGCGAGATCGCGAGGTTGCGCTTGCGCGCCTCCTCGAGGAATGCGGGATCCTTCATCATCGCGTCGAACGCGGTGCGCAGCGCGGCGACGCGCGCCGCCGGAACGCCCGGCCCCACCGCCAGCCCGCGTGCATGCGGCGTGCCAGCCGCGAGGAATTCGGCGATCTCGCGGCTCTCGCCCTGCGCCAGTTCGATCAGCGTCGGCACGTCGGGCAATTCGTGCATCCGCGTCAGTGTGAACTGCACGGGGATTTGGACCTTCTTCTCCTTGAGCCACGAATTGCCGGCGATGTTTTCCCACGCAATGGTCCATCCCGCGATCTCGCCGCGCTCCATGGCGAGGCTGAGTTCGCCGCCTGTGGGGTAGCCCGAGATCACGCGGAACTGCGCGTTGAGCGCGTCCTTCAGCAGCACCGCCCATTGATAGCTGAGGTGCGCGCGGCCCATGGAGCCGAGCACGATGTCCTTCGTCTTGAGTTCGTCGATGGACCCGCCCGGGGAGGTGTGCCAGATCGCCAGCACCTGGCTGATCTGGTCGTAGGCGCCCAGCCACTGGAACTTGCGCGACTCGAAACGCACGCCGCCGCTCTGCAGTTTCTCGATGAGCGGCAGCGCGTGCGTGAGGAGGATCTTGCTGCCGTCCTGCGGGCCCGGACCGAACATGAAGTTCGCCGCGGTGGCGCCGCCCGCGCCGGGCATGTGCTCGACGATCATCCCCGGATTGCCGGGAATGTGCCTGCCGAAATGATTGGCGACGAGGCGGCCGTAGAGATCGTAGCTGCCGCCCGGGCCGGTGCCCATGACGATGGAGACCGTGCGGCCCTTGTAGAAGTCCTCCACGCCCTGCTGGGCGATGGCGGCAGCGCTCGCGCAAATGCCTGATAGCAGGCCGATTACGGCTGCAATACGCTTCATGTTCCCCTCCCTCAAGCTTGGGAGGGAATGTAGGCGTGGCCGCGTGCGAGTCAATCGGCCATCCCTCCCCGCAGGGGGAAGGGAGCCGGCCTCAGCGCGAGAACTTCTTGTACTTGAGGCGGTGCGGGATGACGCTGTCGATGCCCAGGCGGCGCTTCTTGTCTTCCTCGTAGTCCTGGAAGTTGCCCTCGAACCATTCGACGTGGCTGTCGCCCTCGAAGGCGAGCATGTGCGTGGCGATGCGGTCGAGGAAGAAGCGATCATGGCGAGATGATGACGGCGCAGCCGGCGAAATCGTCGAGCGCGTCTTCGAGCGCGCGCAGCGTGTCGACGTCGAGGTCGTTCGTCGGTTCGTCGAGCAGCAGCACGTTGGCGCCGCTCTTGAGCATCTTGGCCAGGTGGACGCGGTTGCGCTCGCCGCCCGACAGCATGCCGACCTTCTTCTGCTGGTCGGCGCCCTTGAAGTTGAACGCCGAGCAATAGGCGCGCGAATTGATCTCGCGCTTGCCGAGATAGATCATGTCGTTGCCGCCGGAGATTTCCTCCCAGACGGTCTTCTTGTCGTCGAGCGCGTCGCGCGACTGGTCGACGTAGCCCAGCTTCACGCTCTCGCCGATGCTGATCGTGCCGCCGTCGGGCTGCTCCTGCCCGGTGATCATGCGGAACAGCGTCGTCTTGCCCGCGCCGTTGGGGCCGATCACGCCGACGATGCCGCCGGGCGGCAGCTTGAAGGACAGGTCCTCGATGAGGAGCTTGTCGCCGAAGCCCTTGTTGAGGTGCTCGAAGTCGATGACGTTCTGCCCAGCCGCTCGGCCACGGGGATGATGATCTGCGCGGTCGTGGGCGCCTTGTCGTTCTGCTTGGCGACGAGATCCTCGTAGCGCGGATACGGGCCTTCGACTTCGCCTGCCGCGCCTTGGGCGAGGATGCGATCCACTCGCTCTCGCGCTTCCAGCGCGCGCTGGCGCGCCTTGTCCTCGCTGGACTTCCTGCGCAAGGCGCTTCTGCTTCTGCGTCAGCCAGGAGGTGTAGTTGCCCTCGTAGGGAATGCCGCGGCCGCGATCGAGTTCGAGAATCCAGCTCGTGACGTTGTCGAGGAAGTAGCGATCGTGGGTGACGATCAGGATCGCGCCCGGATACTGGCGCAGATGGCCTTCGAGCCAGTTCACCGTCTCGGCGTCGAGATGGTTGGTGGGCTCGTCGAGCAGCAGCAGTTCGGGCTTCTCGAGCAGCAGCTTGCACAGCGCCACGCGGCGCTTCTCGCCGCCCGAGAGCCGGTCCACCGCCCAGTCGTCCGGCGGGCAGCCGAGCGCTTCCATCGCCTGGTCGATCTGGCTGTCGAGGTCCCACAGGCCCTGCGCCTCGATCTCGTCCTGCAACTGCGTCATCTCGTCGGCAGTCTCGTCCGAATAGTTCATGGCGAGTTCGTTGTAGCGGTCGAGGATCGCCTTCTTGGGGGCGACGCCGAGCATCACGTTGCCGCGCACGTCGAGCGAGCCGTCGAGCTGCGGCTCCTGCGGCAGGTAGCCGACGCGCGCGCCCTCGGCCACCCACGCCTCGCCGTTATACTCCTTGTCCATCCCGGCCATGATCTTCAGCAGGGTGGACTTGCCCGAGCCGTTGACGCCGAGCACGCCGATCTTGGCGTCGGGGTAGAAGGACAGGTGAACGTTGTCGAGAACCTGCTTGCCGCCGGGCCACTTCTTGGAGAGGCCCTCCATATGGTAGATGAATTGCCGCGCCATAGGCGTGTGCGTCCTGTATTGCCGGTGAATTGAAGTTGGCGCCCTTTTAGCCGGGGGCGTCCGTTAAATCCAGCGCTTTGCCGCCCTCGTTCTCGCTGCAATCGCCGCCCGAAGGCTCGCCGGCTGCGGCGCCCTTCAGCCATGCGAGGCAGAGCGCGCTGATTTGCGCATCGTCCAGACCGTCGGCGGCGAGCGCATCCCACGTGGTGAATTGCAGGATCATGCGGGCCGTTTCGAAAATGCGGCCGGCGGCGGCGCCCTCCGCGCGGAAGGCGGCGGCAAGGTCGCGCGCAGCGGCGTCGATGTGTTCGCCGTAACGCTGCATCGGCTCCGCCAGCGCCTCGACCGCCGGAGCGTCTCGATAGGCGACGCTCCACATGCCGCGGGTTCGCCGGTAATAGCCCGCGAACGCCTGGATCGCGCCGCGCGCTCGCGCGAAGGGCTCCGCTTCCCCCATCCAGATCGAAGACTCCGGCGCCGGATTGAGCTGCGTCCAGTGCGTCGTGCAAGCCTCGAAGATCGCCGCCTCGTCCGGGAAGTGCCGGTAGACGGTGAGCCGCTGCACGCCCGCTTTCGCGGCGATCGCGCTGATGCTCGTGGCGCGCGGCCCAAGCTCTTCATGCAGGCTGACGGCCGCTTCGACGATCCGCTGGCGGGTCTCGTCCTGGGCGCGGGCCCGTTCACGCAGCTTGTAGGTTCGCTTTGTCATTTGAGTGAACATAATTGTTCATCGAATAATTGACAAGCCCGCCGGAACGGACTATCCCTCTTTCCAGTGAACATAATTGTTCACTCAAAGTAGGAGGTAATCATGGCAGTTGAAAGCCCCGCCTTCACCGGCGCCCGCAAGCTCCATGGCGACTGGACAGTCCTGTCTTCTGTCCTGCCCGTGCCCGGCATCGGCGCCCTGCCCGTCAACGCATTTCTGCTGCGCGGCCGCGAGCCGCTGCTGGTGGACACCGGCGCGCCGATGCTGTCGGCCGATTTCATGGCTGCGCTGGAACGGGAGATGGACCTTGCCGACCTGCGCTGGATCTGGCTGAGCCATACGGACGCCGACCACACCGGCGCGCTCCGGCAGGTTCTCGAGCGCGCCCCGAAGGCGGAGGTCGTCACGACGTTCGTCGGTTACGCCAAGATGCAGCTCCTCGGCCTGCCGACCGACCGGGCGCGCATTCTTCAACCGGGCGAGAGCCTCGACATCGGCGACCGGCGGCTGTCGCCCGTTCGCCCGCCCTGGTTCGATGCGCCCGAAACGCTCGGCTTCCTCGATCCGCGCGACAACGCGCTCTTCGTCGCCGATTGCTTCGGCGCGCTCCTGCAGGACGTCGCGGAGAACGCCGAAGAGGTCGCACGCGGCGAACTGATGGATGGCGTCACCCAATGGGCGGCGATCGACGCGCCCTGGCTCCAGTCTGTCGACCGGACACGCCTGGCGCGCACGCTGGCGAGCGTCGAGGCGATTGCGCCATCGGTGTTGCTGTCAGCTCATCTTCCCCCGGCCCGCAATGGCGCGCGCGTCCTGCTGCGCGAGGCCGGTCGGGCTGTGATGAACAGCCTCGACATCGCGCCGCCCGACGACGTCTCGATGGAAAGCCTTCTGGCGCGCGCCGCATGAGAAGCGCCGGGCCGCCGGAGCCGGTCAGCTCCCGAAAGCGGCCCGCGCCTTGACCGACTCGTCCATCTCGATCGCCTGCGCCGCCAGCCGAACCGGCGTATTGGCCGCCCCGAACAGGTCGTAGTGCCGGCGCTCGAGGATTTCGAAGAAGAAGCGATCGTCGAACATCTTCGTGTAGATGTGGAAGAACTCGCCGCCCTTGGTGCGATCGTAGAGCACGCCGAGCGCGCGCATTCGCTCCAGCAACTCGGGCGCGAGATCGTAGCGGGCCGACAGGTCTTCGTAATAATTGTCCGGGATGGACAGGAACGCCACGCCCGCCGCCTTCGCCTTCTCGACGAAGCCGAAGAGATCGCCGGTGGCGAGGGCGATCTGCTGCACGCCGCCGCCCCCGAACGCCTCGATGAAGCGCGACACAGCCGTCGCCCCGCCGTCGCCGATGTTGACGGGGATGCGCACGCTCTTGTCGGGCGAGCTCAGCACGCGGCTGTAGAAGGCGCCGTACGGGTCGGCCAGCTCCACCTGGGGCTCGTCGACAAAGCCGAGCACCGACTTGTAGAACGTCACCCACGACAGGAATTCCGACCGGCGCACCACGTTGGACAGATGGTCAACCGTCGTGAGCGGGCCGGCCTTGTCCCGCGGGTCCTCGAAGACGAAATCCCGGTCCCAATGGCTCGGCGCCGCGGCCCCCGGCGTCTCCTTGAGGAAATAGATCAGGCTGTTCTCGACCCCCGCCACCGCGGGGATCACCGCCTCGCCCGGCCCGACGCGGCCGTGATAGGTCGCAGCGCCCAGCGCATTGGCGCGATCGAGCGCGCGTTGCGGATCGTCGAAGCGCAGCGCCAGCGCGCACACGGACGTGCCGTGCACGAGATAGAAGGAGTGCGCGAAGCCCTCCTGCTCCCGGTTGACGACGATGTTGACCTCGTTCTGCCGGTAGAGATCGACGTCCTTGGAGCGGTGGCGCGCCACGCGCGCGAACCCGAGCCCTTCGAGCAGCGCCACCAGGCGGGGCGATTCGGCCGAACTCGTCACGAATTCGATGAACTCCAGCCCGGAGATCGTAGCCGCCTTCGGCAGCGACGGCCCGATCGGCGTCGCCGGGAGCCCCTGCTCCGCGCGTCGCGCCTCCAGCGCTTCGCCGCACACCTGCAGGGAGCGCATGCCGTCGCGCGCGACCACGTTGGCGGGCGCGCCGCGGAACTGGTCGTTGAAGATTTCGAGCGACAGCGGACCGCGATAGCCGGCCTTCACGGCGGCGGCGATGAAATCATCGATCGGATACTCGCCCTGCCCGGGGAAGCAGCGATGATGCCGGGACAGCGACATCGGATCCATGAGAATGGCCGGCGCATCGGCCACCTGCACCAGCGCGATGCGGTCGGCGGGCAGGTCAGCGATCGGCGCGATCGGATTGTTGCGCACGCAGATGTGGAAGGAGTCGAGCACGATGCCCAGATTCGGCCGGTCCGCGCGGCTGACGATGTCCCAGGCCTGCATCCAGTCCTTGACGTGCCGGCCCCAGGCCAGCGCCTCGTAGCCGATGGAATAACCGCGCCGGCCGGCAAGCTCCGCCAGTTCCGCAAGGTCGGCGGCGGCGCGCTCGGGCTCGCCCAGCGCATCCTCGTGAACGTTGGAGCAGATGCACAGGAGCTTCGCGCCCAGCTCGTCCATCAGGTCGAACTTGCGCTGCGCGCGCTCGAAATTGCGGGCGCGCATCGGCTCGGGCATGCCCTCGAAATCGCGCATCGGCTGAAAGGCGGCGATCTCGAGCCCCAGATCCTGCGCCCTGGCGCGCACGTCGCGCGGGCTGCCGCTGAAAAAGGTGAGGTCGTTCTCGAAAATCTCGACAGCGCGAAAGCCCGCCCGCGCCGCGGCGGCGAGCTTCACTTCGAGCGTGCCGCCCATCGAAACGGTCGCGATTGACCACCTGAGCATGTCTGCCTTTTCCTCCCGGCTGCGAACCGGACATAGACTAGAGGAAAGGACCGCCCGCGGCGAGGGGTTCCGCCGAGCCTATGGCGCTCTCCGCCGCGAGCGTTTATCAAGGGTTTCAAAGGGAGGAGACGGCCGAACAGCCGGCGCGGGCGAGCGTCCCCGCATGCCGCAGGAGCCCTCTCCCCGATTGACAACGACGACGCGGAGAGGAGACAGCGCCATGCTGAAGCCCGAGGACAATGAAAAGATCACGCGCGTGGGACCGGGAACGCCGTGCGGCGAATTGTTCCGCCGCTACTGGGTTCCCGCCGCCATGTCCTCCGAAGTGCCCGGAAAAGGATGGCGCGCCGCTGCGCGTGCGCCTGCTGGGCGAAGACCTGATCGCCTTCCGCGACACCGACGGCGAGGTCGGCCTCGTCGACGCCTACTGCCCGCACCGCCGCGCGCCGATGTTCTTCGGCCGCAACGAGGAATGCGGCCTGCGCTGCGTCTATCACGGCTGGAAGTTCGACCGCCACGGCGACTGCGTCGACATGCCCTCCGAGCCCGCCGGCACGCCGCTGCAGGCGCAGGGTGAAGATCAAGGCCTACCCGTACGTCGAGACGCGGCGGCATCGTCTGGACCTACATGGGCCCGAAGGACCAGATGCCCGAGCCGCCGGACTACGAGTGGACGCGCGCGCCCGCCACGCACCGCCACGTCTCCAAGACCTTCGAGGACTGCAATTACCTGCAGGCGACTGGAAGGCGGCCTCGACACCGCGCATTCCTCCTTCGCGCACAACAACAATCTCGGCGACAAGAACGAGATGCGCCAGCGCGACCGCTCGCCGCGCCTCGACGTCGAGCGCACCGACTACGGCTATTACTACGTCTCGCACCGCAACCTGGGCGATGGCCGCGCACTATGTGCGCATCTATCACTATCGGCATGCCGTCCCAGCAGTTCCGCGGCGGCATCCACATGTTCGTCCGGCAAGAAGCGCGAATATCCCGAGCTCGACGGCCACATCTGGGTGCCGATCGACGACACCACGACCTAGGTCTACAACTGGGCGTGCGCCTACGATCAGGACGCGAAGTTCTCCGAAGAGAACGTCATCGAACGCGAGACGTTCTACGGCCGCGGGCCCGACGACGTCATCCCCGGCACGTTCCGCCTGAAGGCGCAACAGGTCGAACGATTACTTCATCGACCGCCAGATGCAGAAGACGAAGACCTTCACCGGCATCAACGGCATCAACACCCAGGACTTCGCGCTGCAGGAAGGCATGGGCCCGATCACCGACCGTTCGAAGGAGCATCTGGGCACGTCCGACAAGGCGATCGTCGCCATGCGCCGCATCATGCTCGAAGCCATCAACGACGTCGCCGAAGGCCGCCCGCCGCGCGGCGTGACGCCGGCCGCGCAGAGCAACATCCGTCCCTACGACGGCTTCATGAAGGTCGACGACGACTGGCGCGAAGTGTTCGGTCCGGAACTGGTCGCCAAGTGGTGAGCGACGCCGCGCAACGACAATAAAGCAACGAGAGAGGAAACATGTCCGCACACGCGCTTGAATTCAGCATCGCGCTCTCCAACAACGAGCGCACGCGTCCTATCATCGAGGGCCGCCATCAGCCGCAGGGCATCAGGTTCATGCCCACCGTGGTGCATCCCTCGGAGATGTTCTGGCGTCAGCTCAAGTTCGCTGAATTCGACGTGTCGGAAATGTCGATCTCCTCGCTGCTGATCGCAGTCTCCAAGGGCGACGACCGCTTCGTCGCGCTGCCGATCTACACGGCGCGCATGTTCTTCCACACGCGCATCATGGTGCGGCGCGATTCCGGCATCAATTCGCCTGCAGACCTCAAGGGCAAGCGCATCGGCGTGCCCGAGTACCAGCAGACCTCGGCGATCTGGTCGCGCGGCGTGCTGCAGCACGAGTTCGGCGTTCATGCGCGCGACATCGACTGGCACATGGAGCGCCATCCCGAGAAGAGCCACGGCGGCTCGACCGGCTTCAAGGCGCCCGAGGGCGTCAAGATCACGCAGATCCCCATGTCCACCAACATCGGCGAAATGCTGCTGAAGGGCGAACTCGACGGCGCGCTGCTCTATCTCAACGAGCCCAACCTCGTCGACCGCTCCACCGCCGACATCTCCGGCGTCTGCCGTCCGCTGTTCCCCGACCCGGTGGCCGAATCCACGCGCTATTTCCAGAAGACCGGCATCTATCCGATCAACCACGCCATGGTGATCAAGCGCGAGCTGCACGAGAAGCATCCGTGGGCTGGCGTGAACATCTATCACGCCTTCATGCGCGCCAAGGACGAGGTGGAGTACACAGCCGAAAAGACCCTGCGCGATTACGTCTCCTGCGGGCTCGTCGAGCCGAAGGCGGCGAAGATGTTCTCGGCCAATCCCAAGGCCTATGGCCTGCGCGCCACGCGCAACGTGATCGAGACGATCTCGCAATACGTGCACGAACAGGGACTGACCGAGCGCCGCGTCGGCGTCGACGAATTGTTCGCGCCTGCAACGCTTGACCTCTGACACTCACCGGCGGGGACGCGTGCGGGCGCATGCCCCGCGCGTCCGCGCCCGCCGCGAAAGGCCCTGATGTCCTCGAAGAAGCCGCCGATCCTGCGATGCCTTTCGCACCCCAAATTTGCACTGTTCCAGGGCGGCCTCTTTCCCCACTACACGACCGGCTGGATGATGCGCGTGGGCGCCGGCTGGCTCGCGTGGGAGCTCACCGAATCTCCCGCGTGGCTGGGAATCATCGCCGCCGCCGACCTGATGCCGATGCTCTTCCTCGCGCCGATCGCCGGCGCCTGGACAGACCGCGTCAATCCGCTCAGGCTCATCCGCTTCGCCGAAAGCATGCTGCTGCTGCATGCGACCCTGCTCGCGGCGACGACGGTGCTGGGCCTCATCAACATCGAGATCCTGCTCGCGCTGACGGTTTTCTCCGGCGTGATCTACCCGTTCCATTCCACGGCGCGGCAATCGATCATTCCGCTCACCGTGCCCCGTGAAGACTTTCCCGCCGCGATTGCGCTCGACTCGGCGTCCTTCCATTCCAACAGGTTTCTTGGTCCCGCGATCGCCGCCTTCGTCATTCCCGTATTCGGCGTCAAGGGCGTCTTCATCGCGCACATGATGGGCAGCGCGGTGTGCCTGACCACGTTCTTCATCCTGCGATTGCCCTCGCCCGACCGTTCGAGGGCGCGCAACACGGCGATTTTCGCCGCGGTGATGGAAGGCATGCGCTACGCCGCCAATCACAAGGGGCTGAGGGTCATGCTGACGTTGCTCGTGGTGGCGTCCGTCTGCGTTCGCCCGCTGCAGGACATGCTGCCCGGCTTTGCGGGCGACGTGTTCAACGCGGGGGCGACGGGCCTGGCATGGCTCACGTCGAGCGTCGGCGTCGGCGCCATGCTGGGCGCGGTCTACATCGCCTCGCGCGGCGCCGTCGCGGGACTGACGACGCTGGCGATGCTCGGGTGCTTCGGCACGGCGGCGGCGGCGCTCGGATTCGTGGCGACGCAGAACCTGTGGGTCGCCGTGTTCTTCGGCGCGATGCTGGGGTTCAGCATCAACGTCATGTCGACGTCCATCCAGTCGCTGATGCAGCTTGCGACCGACGACCGCATGCGCGGGCGCGTGATGGCGCTTTACCTGCTGCTCTTCCGCGGCTTCCCCGCGCTCGGCGCGCTGGCGCTCGGCTTTCTGGCCAACGTCATCGGCCTGCGCATGTCGTTTGCCATCGCCGCTGGGCTGTGCCTCGTGTTCCTCGTCCTGATGCTCCCGCGCCGCAAGGCCGTCGCCGCCATGATGGAGACGCCGCCCAAACCTGCACGGGCGGACGAGGCCAAGAGCTAGTCGGAAAAGTCCCACCCGTCTTCCAGCACGCGCGCCTTCTGCCCGCGCGCGACGTAATAGGCCCACAGCTTGCCGACGTGGAAGTCGCGCACTTCGTGCTTGTTGATCTGCACCATCTCTTCGTCGGTGAGCGGCACGGGCGTCTTGCCCGCCTGCAGAACCTGCATCAGCGCGCGCGCGTTCTCGTCGAAATGAACCGCGTCGACGAGCAGCGCCGGCACGGATTCAGCCACCAGCGTCAGCCCGTGCGCGCGCATCAGAACCGCCTGGTGCGGGCCCAAATCGCGCGCGAGCGCCTCGCCCTGCTCCTTCAGCTTGATGTGGCTGGGATCGGGGCTTGTGGGAATGCCGCTCTGCCAGCGCACGGCGCGCGCGCGCATCGGCGCGAGCGTCACGTCCTTCATCAGCGTGAACGCGATCGCCAGCTCCATGTGGCAGTGGAGTACGGAATTGACGTCGGGACGGGCCTTGTAGATCTCGCCGTGAATGGGCGTCTCGATGGGCGCGCGGCCCTCGCCCTCCAGCACGTTGCCGTCGAAGTCCACCATGAGCATGCGCTCGGGCCGAACATCCGAGCGCGGGTCGACGCCACGCTGGATGAAATAGGCGTCGCGCCCCGGCACGCGCACGCTGACGTGGCCGGAATAATCGAGAATGTTCTCGTGGACCAGCAGCCGCGTCGCAGCGGCCGCTTCCAGCTTGAGCCGTCCGTGGGAATTGGACGCGGTCATGTGCGTTCCTTCGCTCAGCGCGCGGGGCCGGTGTTTTCCTCGACGCCGCCGATGATCTCGCCCAGCTTCTTGCGCACGCCCTCGGGCGCGCTGACGATTTCCTGCACGATCTTCTGCATCTCTTCGCCGCTGACAGGATCGATCTCGAAGTTTTCCTTCTTTGCCTCGGCGAGGAACTTCGGATCCTTGACCATCGTGTTGAAGGCTGCGCGCAGGAACTTCACGCGATCGTCCGGCACGCCGGGATTGGTGAAGATCGGGCGGCCGATCGCAGTCGGCGACGAGAGCAGCTTCAGCACCTGCCGGTCCTCGTCGTTCTTGGCGAGGTCCATCAGCAGCGGCACGTTGGGCAGGTCGTCCGCCTTCTCGAGCCCGATCTGCACGAGAATGTTGATCTTGTTGTCGCGCAGCCAGTCCGGCCGCGTCGACTTCCACGCGCCCCACGAATTGGAGCCGCGCACCGCCACTTCGCCGCGCTCCATCGCAAGGTTGATGTCGTTGCCGCCGGGATAGCCGAGGATGATCTTGAACTTCGTGCCGATGCAGCGCGTTCATCGCCTTCGGATATTGCGACGAGGTCGAGCCGCCGGTCGCGCCGACGGTCACTTCCTTCTGCATGGCGTCCTGGATCGTCTTGATGCCCGACGTATGCCATGCGGCGGTCGTGTTGTTCTCGCGCGCGGGATTGCCGATGTAATTGAGCTTCGGTCACGTCGAAGCGCAGCTGCGGGTCGCCCAGCGCCTGCGCGATCGCCAGCGACTGGTCGGCCGTCATGAGCACGGACCCGTCCTTGGGCGCGACGCTGACGAGCCAGGCCACCGCCGTGCGGCTGCCGCCGCCCGGCATGTTGCGCGGCACGATCGTGGGATTGCCGGGGAGGTAATTCGACAGGTTGCGCGCGACGAGGCGCGCATAGAGATCGTAGGTGCCGCCGGCCGAATAGCCGATCACCATGTCCATCTTGCGGCCCTGATAGAACTGCTCCGGCGTCTGGGCGGCGGCGGGCGCCGCGCTGGCGAAGCCCAAGGCGATGGTCGCCGCAAGCGACGTCGCGGACAGCGTGGGGGCTGAGCGTGCATGACGCATGTTCGTCTCCTCTGGCGTGGCGGCGCGGCCGCCTTTTTTATGGCTGGACGCGTTCTAAGGGCCCGGCCGCGCGCACGCAAGGCGCAGGATTACGCAGGTGAGATGCCGTAATGCATCCCACACCGCCGCCGCTTGATTCCGCCGGGCGATATGGGCAGCATGCGCCCGCCCTCGCGCACAGCTCGCGCGGGCGGCCAAGCAAGATCACCGGAGGGAACGACATGCATGCGAGCACACGGATCGGAGCCTTACGGCAGACGGGAATGGCCGCCGCGCTGGCGACCATCTCGGCGGGCGCGATGTTCGCCCCGGCCGCGCTGGCCGACCCCGTGGCCGACTTCTACAAGGGCAAGAACCTGTCGATGGCGATCTCGTCGTCGGCGGGCGGCGGCTATGACGCGCTCTCGCGGACCATCGCGCGCCACATGGCGCGGCACATCCCCGGCCAGCCGAACATCGTGCCGCGCAACATGCCCGGCGCGGGCGGCATCGTCGCCAACAAGTATCTCGCCGCAACCGCGCCGCGCGACGGCACGGTCATGGGCGGACTGCAGAACAACGCGCCGCTCGAGCCGCTCTTCGGCACGAAGGAAGCCGACTACGATCCCACGAAGATGAACTGGCTCGGCACCCCGTCGGTGGAAACCGGTCTCCTGTTCGTCTGGCACACCTCGCCGTTCAAGACGTTCGAGGATGTGAAGCACCGCGAGATGACCGCCGGCGCCTCGGGCGTGAATTCAGGCCCGGCCTTCTACTCGCGCATCATGAACGAACTGCTCGGCACGAAGATCAAGGTGATCGCCGGATACCCCGGTCAGAACGAAGCCTACATCGCGGTGGAGCGCGGCGAGATCGACACTTACGGCCTGACGATGTGGTCCTCGCTCACGTCCGTGAAGAAGGGCTGGCTCGCCGAGAACAAGGTGCGGATCCTGCTGCAATACGGGCCCGAGAAGGAGCCCGCGCTCGGCGACACGCCATCGGGCGACGACCTCATCACCAACGAGGAAGACAAGTTGCTGTTCAGGGCCGCCTATGGCCCGCTCACGCTGGGGCGTCCCTTCACGCTGCCGCCCGACGTGCCTGCGGACCGCGTCGCCGCGCTGCGCAAGGCGTTCATGGACATGATCGCCGATCCTGAATTCCGCACCGAGGCCGGCAAGCAAGGACTGCTCATCGACTCGCCGCGCTCGGGCGAACAATTGCAGGCGGAGATCACCCGGCTCTACGCGACGCCGCCACATATCGTCGAACGTCTGCGCCGGATTTACAACGGCAAGTAAAAGCCACGCATCACAGGAGGATTCCATGAAGGACTGGATGAAGATCATTCCCGCCGACGAGTTGAAGACCTACCAGCAGGGCGGCTTCATGGGACAGGGCGAACTGGGCGAACGCACAGCGCTCGTCGTCGTGGACGTCACGATGGGTTTCTGCGGTTCGGAAGGAAAGTCGCTCGAGGAGGCAATCTCCGAGTTCGGCCCTGCCTGCGGCCCGGTCTCATGGGAAACGATGCCGCGCATCGCGGGCCTCATCAACCTGTTCCGCGAACTCGGCCGTCCCGTGATCTACACGCGCAGCCATCTCGCCGACACCGCCTACGTCGGCAAGGCGACCAAGAGCAAGCGCGTCACCAACACGATTCCCGAAGGGTTCAACGATTTCCCCGACGCCATCGCACCGAGGCAGGGCGAATGGATTCTCGAAAAGACCAAGGCCAGCGCCTTCTTCCAGACCCCGCTCGCCGCCTATCTGGTGCAGCGGCAGATCGACACGGTGATCGTGTGCGGCGTATCCACATCGGGCTGCGTGCGCGCTTCGGTGGTCGACGCCTTTTCGAACGGCTTCAACACGTTTGTGGTGGACGATTGCTGCTTCGACCGGTCGAACTTCGCCCATTGCGCGAATCTGTTCGACATGAACGCGAAATACGCGACCGTCGTTTCGCTGGACGAACTCGAAGGCAAGATGCTCGGCCCGCAGATCAAGTCCGCCGACGCGCGGCCCGCCTGATCGGCCGCGCTCCGATCCAATGAAAAACGCGGACCTCAAGGCCCGCGTTTGCATGTCGCTGGTCGGCGTCTCAGTTAATGTCCCAGGCTTCCGGGATGAATCCCTTGGTCTTGGCGCGGCCGACGTAATACTCCCAAAGCTTGTCGATGTGGCGCTGGCGCTTGAAGGCGACGGTGAACGCGTCGAGATCGGCCTGCGTCAGCGCGCGCACGCGCCCAAGCGCCGCGGCGTGATACATCGCCACAGCGTTCTCGACGAAGTGCACGGAATCGATGAGCACCGCCTGCACGCTTTCAGCCACGATCACCTGCCCGTGTGCGCGGATCTGCATCGCGTGGTGGGGACCGAGCGTCTTCGCCACCGCTGCGCCAAGACCTGAATCGCTCACGTGAGAAGGGATCCTCATGCACCGGGATGCCATCGCGCCAGCGGATCGCGTGGTTCTTGATCGGCACGAGCTCGACGCCATCCACCAGCGTGAACACGTTGGTGAGGTCGTGATGGAAATGCGCGACGGAATTGACGTCGGGCCGGGCGCGCAGGATCTCGCCGTGCAGGAACACTTCCGCCGGCGGCTTCGACTTCGGGTTGCCGCGTAGAACGTTGCCGTCGTAGTCGCAGACCAGCAGGTCGTCGGGCTTCAGGCCCGCGCGGCTCGTGTCGATCGGCTGCACGAGATAGGCGTCCTCGCCGGGCAGGCGCGCGCTCACGTGGCCGCTGTAGCCCATCAGACCCTCGTCGTTGAGGATGAGTGTGCAGGCCGCCACCTCCTGGCGCAGTCTGGCCTCGCTGTTCGCGGGCCGGGTGACAACGTTCATCCGCTTCCTCCTGTTGATTATCGTGGAAGGTTATTCGCGCAGGCGCGCCCTCTTGTCCAGAGGCGCGGGGCGTCCGGTTGACGGGACCGGGCATATGCGGGAAAGGGACCCATGGGCCTCATGAGCTCCCTACGGGATTCCCTCGCGCGCGACCGTCAGGCCTGGCCCCTTCTCGCCATGATCTGCGTCACCATGATCGGCAGCGGGATGATGGTGCCCGTGCTGTCGCTCTATGCCGCGACGTTCGGCGTCACCTCGACGCTCGTGGGGATGCTCGTCACCATCTTCGGCGTCGGCCGCCTCTTCTCCAATTATCCGTCGGGATTTCTCAGCCAGCGCCTCGGCCGCCGTCCGCTCCTGATCGCGGGCGCGATCATCATCGGCGTGGGCTGCGTCGGCGCCGCGCTCACCACGGATTTCACGTGGCTCGTCTTCTGGCGCTTCGTGCAGGGCGTCGGCTCGGGCATGTACATGACGGTCTCGGGCGCCGCGCTCGCCGACATGTCCACGTCCGAAAATCGCGCCCGGCTCGTCAGCCTCTATCAGGCGGCGCTGCAGTTCGGCGCGACCATCGGTCCTGTCTTCGGCGGCTTCGTCGCCAGCCATTTCGGGCTCGCCGCGCCGTTCTGGGCACTGCTGGTGATCGCGGTCGGCACGGTGTTTCTGGGTATCTTCAGCTTCCGCGACCAGCACGCCAAGGTCAGCACGATGTCGGCGGCGATGGGCGCCCAGCGCGGACTCATCACGCTGCCGTTCATGAGCATCTCGCTCGTCTCGTGCGTGGTCTTCTTCACGCGCACCGCGTTTCTCTTCCAGCTCGTGCCGCTCGTCGGCGACCTGGATTTCAAGCTGAGCGTGGCGACCATCGGCGTCGGAATCACCATCAGCGCCGGCGCGATCCTCTTCGTCCTGCCGCTCACGGCGATGATGATCCAGCGTCTGGGATCGCGCATGTCGGTGATCCTCTCGCTCGTCTTCTCGGCGCTGGGCATCCTCCTGCTGATCGGCGGCCAGCATCCGTTCTGGTTCTGGCTGTCGATGATCGTCTACGGACTGGCGGGCGGCTTCAACGGGCCCGCCGTCGGCGCCTATACGATCGAGGTCCTGCCGCGAAACCAGTATGGCCAGGGCATGGGCCTGCAACGCACCATCAGCGATGTGGGCTATGTCGCGGGGCCGGTCGTCATCGGCCTCGTCAGCGACTGGTCGCCCATCGGCAACGCCGCGGGGATCATCGCCTGCTCGGCGCTGATCGGGGTAGCGACCGTGCTCTTCATGATCGCAAGCCATGGCGGCAAGCGCCGGCCCCGCTGATCGCCGCGCGAGCCCTCATCACGCCTTGCGCCGTCCAGCCAGCGCCATATAGTCAAGACCAAGTTAATGTGTGTCTTGCGAGTGGCGTCGTTCCATGTGGCGTGGTCCCGTCCTTTCCGGCCTGCTTTGGACGGCGCTCGCCGGCTCCGCTCACGCGGACGCGTTCCTGGAGCGCCCCGGCGAGGGAAAGATCATCCTGTTGGGGACGTTCGACGCCGCGGACCGCTACTGGACCCGCGATGGCCGTCTCCTGCCCGTCGCCCAGTACCGCAAGTTCAGCCTGTCGGCGCTGACCGAATACGGGCTGGATTCGACGACCACCCTCTTTGCGCGCGCCGAAGGGGGATACCTCCACGATGCGGCAGGCTCCCAGGGACAGGGAAGCGGGCGATCGGCGCGCGGCGCCTGCTGTTCGAGGCGGGCGCGCTGCGCCTCGCCGCGCAGGCGACGGTGAGCGCGGGAGCGGGCCTCGAAGGCATGCCGGCGCGAGCCTCCGGCGCCGCCTTCGACGCCCGCCTTGCGGCCGCCATGACGTTCTCGCTCGGCGGCAGGCCGGCTTTCCTCGAAGTGTCCGCCGGCCCCAGGCTCGTGACCGGCGACGGGCGCGGCGCGCGCCTCGATCTCGCGTTCGGGGTTCGCCCCGCCGAAAAATGGTTGCTGCTCGTGCAAACCTTCAACCGCTTCAACGAGCAGAGCCCGTTCGGCGGCCGAGCCCGCGCGCACAAGGCGCAGGCGAGCGTCATCCACGACTTCTCGGAGCGCTGGTCGGTGATGGCCGGCGCATTCCACACGTTCGCCGGGCGCGCGGAGCGACGACAGACCGGCGCGCTGACGGGCGTGATGCGCCGGTTCTAGATGTTCAGCGAATAGGTCGAGGCGATGTTCATCGCGCCGCGCAGGTCGCCGGTGGTGATCTCGCCCCGATGCGCCGCGCGCGCAAAGCCTATCGCCTCCCCGATCCGCGCCGGCAGCGCCGCGCTGTCGAGCGCCTGGTTCGGCAGCGACGCCGCAATTGCGCTGGAGACCGCGGCCTGCTCCTGCGGCGTGGCGCCGATGTCGATGGCGAGCGCCAGCGCGAGGGGCGCCCAATCGCTGGTGCGCGCGCGGCCGAGCCGGTAGGCGGTTATGAACTGCGCCACGCTGCGCGGGCTGCGCCCGGCGAGAGGCGCCAGCGTTTCGAGCAATGCGGATTCCTCGCTCGAGACGGGCCGGTCCCAGATGGACGTGCGAAGGTCCGGCGCGCGCTCCGTCGCGACGGCCTCATCGCCCGAACCCAGAAGCTTGCGCACGAGCCGCGCGTAATCGCCGCTCGAGGCGGCGTCGACGCGCACGCCGATCTGGATGCGGCGGCCGAGCCGCCCGGCATCGCCGCCCCAGCCCTGCGCCAGGCGCTGCGGATCGGCCGCCACGACGAGCACGAAGGGAGACTGCCCGAGCAGCGTCGCGGCTTCGTCCACGAATGCGGCCGCGTCGTTGGGCGCAAGGGAGTCGAGATCGTCGACGGCGACAATGATCCGTTGCGGACCGGCGCCGGCCGCGGATTCGCGGGCCAGCGCGCGGAAGAACTGGCGCGCCTGCCGGCGCCCTAAATCGGCTTCCTCGCCCATGAACGGACTGGCGCCGATTTCGTCCCGGCGC
Source organism: uncultured Alphaproteobacteria bacterium (assembly GCA_963701405.1). GTDB lineage: Bacteria > Pseudomonadota > Alphaproteobacteria > Rhizobiales > Beijerinckiaceae > Terripilifer. The sequence continues at coordinate 116,802 of CAVPAB010000006.1, forward strand.
GAGGAATGGGCGGCGGCGCGGCGCTCCGCCTCCTCGGCCCGGCGGGCCTGCGCATCCGCCTGGCCGGAGAGATCGTCGACGAGACGCGTCTGGTTGCCGATGAGCACGTCGAGATCGCGCTGGCTCAACTCCATGTCGCTCTGGAGCAGCGACACGCCCCGGAACAACGGCGTCACGAAGCGCGACGCGCGGAACACGTTGAGCGCCAGGCAGGCGATCGCCGCCCAGAACAGCCCCGTCCGCGCGAGCCCGATGATCGATGATCCGTTCGCCTCGATCCAGCGCGCGACGGCGCCGGCCCACTCGCCCTGCCCCGACAGCCAGCCCGTCAGCGCGGGCTTGAAGTCCTGCGCAATTCCCAGCGCCCACGCGCACAGGAAGAAGACGATGGCGAGAACGATCAGCCGCGCCTGTCCGCGGAACGCCCACATGGCGTGCGCGAAAGCGCTGACGCGGCCCATGACGCCGCGCCGTTCGGAGACGTCGCGAACGAGATCCTTGTAGGTCGCGACGGGATCGCCGGATTCAAAGCCGAAGGCTCGGAGACGCCCCTCGATGCGCGACCTGTTGGCGCGCGCCCAGGAATCGATGCGCGAACCGCCCGACTGGTAGAGCACCGTCTCGGACAGGCGCGCGCGCCGGCCCGAAAGCTCGCGCAGCGTCTGGCGTTCGGTGTCGAGGCGACGGCGCAGGTCGATGAGGCGTTCGCTGGCGCTGCGCGCCGCGTCGGCAGGGTCGGCGCCGGCGGCGGCTGCGTCGTCGGCAAGTTGCGCGGCCTGTCCGCCGCTCGCCTGCAGCGCGGAAAACACGCTGCCTGCGAGCGCAGTGGCGGGCTCGCGCGCAGCGCCTGCCTCGACGCGAGCGACGACGACATTTTGCAAATACGGGGAGGAGCCGTCCGACGCCGAGCGCGTGAAGGCGTTCACCAGTTCCAGCATGCGTGAGAGCGCAAAACTCTTGCCGGACCCTGCGGGACCGAGCAGGCCGAGCGTCAGCGGGCTGCCGGCCGAACGATGCGCGGCGAGTTCCGCAAGGCCGCGCACGGCGGGATCGAAGCCCAGCGCGTCGGGCGAAGCCGCGGCGGGAACTGCGTTGGCGGGCGACTGGGCCGCTGCCTGGGCGGGTGCGTTCGCCTGAGAGGGGTCGGAATCGCGGGAGCCGGATGCGCGCACATCGATGTCAGCCAAAACACAACCTCCGAAATCCCGTAGCCAGCGGCGGGCTTCTAGCATGGACGGGCGCTGCGACATAGACAGGGGGACGTCTTGAGACAAGTCGTGGCCCGGAGCTTGCCAGCCCGCTTCTCCATGAACGATCCTGACGCCATCTTGGGCGCAAACTGGGCAGAAAAAATGTCAGAAAGCTACGCAGCAGCCGCATCCGCCTTCGCATCGGGCAAAGACTCGCCCCGGGCGTTCCTCGAACGGCGGCTCGCCGCCATCGATGCGAGGGAAAGCGAAATTCTCGCCTTTACAGCAAGATCAGATGTGGAGGGCGCGCGCAGACTTGCGGACGCCGCCTCCGCCCGCTGGAAAGGCGGCAAGCAGCTCTCCCCGGTCGACGGCATGCCCTTCGGCGTCAAGGACGTGATCGAGACCATCGACCTGCCCACGCAGATGGGCTCGCCGCTCTACGCGAACTGGCGCGGCGACAAGGATTCGGCGAGCGTGAAAGCGCTGCGGGAAGCCGGCGCCATCGTGCTGGGAAAGACCGTCACGACCGAGTTTGCGGCCTCCCACCCGGGCCCGACCCGCAATCCCCATGACCTGGCGCGCACGCCCGGCGGATCGAGCAGCGGTTCGGCGGCGGGCGTCGGCGCGGGCTTCTTTCCCATGGGGCTCGGCACGCAGGTGGTGGGCTCCATCGTCAGGCCCGCCAGCTTCTGCGGCGTGGTCGGCTTCAAGCCCACATTCGGCGGCCTCAATCGCGGCGGCAGCCACGATTACATGAGCCAGTCGGCGCAGGGCGTGCTGGCCGCCAGCCTGGCGGACGCGTGGCTCAGCGCCTACGCGATCGTCTCGCGCGTCGGCGGCGATCCCGGCCATCCGGGACTGATCGGCGGCGCAGCCCCGCCGGTCGCCGCCGCGCCGGCGACCCTGATCGCGCTCGAGACGCCCGGCTGGGCCAAGGCGAGCGATGCCGCGCGCGGCGCTTTGCTCGCCGCGATCGAGACGCTGAAAAAGGCGGGCGTCGCGATACTCACCCGCCGTGACCGGCCCGAGATCGAGGACGTCGAACAGCTCATCCAGCGCGCGCTGCCGCTGACGCGCGACATCAACGCGTGGGAATCGCGCTGGCCGCTCAACACCTACATGGAGCGGGACGCCAGCAAGCTCAGCGCCTCGATGCGCGAGCGCTTCGAGGAAACGAACGGCATGAGCGTGGAGGATTATCGCGGCATGCTCGCCGAGCGCGCGGCCATCCGCGCCGGCTTCGCGAAGCTGGCGGCGCTCGCGCCCGCCTGCATCACGCTGTCGGCGACAGGCGCCGCGCCGCTGGGCCTCGCATCGACGGGCGATCCGGCCTTCGTCGTGCCGGGCTCGCTGCTTGGCGTCCCCGCCCTCAATCTTCCGCTGCTGAAGGAATCCGGCCTGCCGCTCGGCGTTCAGATGGTCGGCTTCGAGCACGCCGACGCGGACCTGTTCGCCCGCGCCGCATGGGTGACGTCGACGCTTGGATAGCCGGTCTGCGGATAAGAGCTGCGGGGGCGCTCTCGGGAGCGCCCCTGCCCTCTAGTGGCCATGCCGCGCCATGCCCCGCGCTGGCGCCCGGCGAGGCGGCGCCGATCGGCGCCACCGCGAATTCTACGTCGATGGAGCCCGCCTTCTCGAAGGTGAGCCGCCCCTTCACGGGCTTGCCCGTCGCGACCGGCGATTTCAGGTCCATGAACATCAGGTGCAGGCCGCCCGGTTTCAGTTCGACAGTTTCGCCGGGCTTGATCTCGAGCCCGCCGCTCAACTGGCGCATGCGCATGATCGACCCGTCCATCGCCATCTCGTGCACTTCGACTTTCGCGGACAGATCGAACGTTCCGCCCGTGAGCCGGTCCGCCTGCGTTCCCGTGTTGGTGATGCGAACATAGCCGCCCGCGACCTGTGCGCCCCTCGGGGTCGCGCGCGTCCACGGCGCGGTGATCGTCAGGGGGCCGAGCTTGTACGTCTGTTCAGGAGCCGTCTGCGCGACGGCCGTCGACATGAACTGGGTCGGGGCGAATACCGCGGCCGACATGAAGGTTGCGGACGCGGCCGCGAGAATGAACTTGTGCATGGTGATCTCACGTTGAAGGGCGCAAGGCGCGCCATGGAATTCGTCAGGACTGAAGGACGAAATCCGCGTGAGGAGGCGCGCGCGCTGGCGGCGCCAACCGCAAGGAAGAACTTGCAATGTGCGCCCAGATGGCCGTGACGCCAACTGCAAAGGAGTGAACGTCGAACGCGATCCGGTTGACGTCGGCGCCCGTCAGCAGCCCGCCCGCATGGCAGAGCGCCGGGCACACGCAATCGTGCGCCTGGTGCTGCCTGGCGGGGCCCTGCGCCGAAGACGCCCCTTCTGCGGCCTCGCTGCATGTGACCCCCGCGTCGAAGCCCGGGGCGGCATGCAGCGGCCCTGCGAGCCCTGCGAAGAACGCCTGCAACAGCATCGCATACAGGCCAAGGACCAGAAGTCCCGACCGCCATCCCGGCAGGAATTCGCGCCGCGCTTGCGTCATGGGGCCGACTACTCACGCCCGGCGGGCGGCGTCAAGCTGACCGCGCGACGCATGGCTGATCTGCGCCCCCAGGCAATGCCGCGCTTCGGCTCGCAAGACCGCGTCGCGTGGGCTAAGGATGTCGCGGCTCCCGCGACCGAATGCGCGAGGACGCGCGAGGCGGCGCCGCCGTCCGGACAACGAGCGCGGAACGGCGCCTGCGGGGTGGAGATGGAATTCCTGTTGCCGGCCGACATGAGTCTGGCCCTGTTCATTGGACTTGCCTGCGCCTCGTTCTTCACAGCCTTCATCGGACTCTTCACGGGCACCGCCGGCGGGCTGATTCTCCTGGCTCTCATGGCCGTGGTGATGCCGGCGGCCTCGGTCGTGCCCGTGCATACCCTCGTCCAGCTCGGCTCCGGCTTCACCCGCACGATCCTCATGTGGCGCTGGGTGATGCGCGGCACGATCCTGCCCTTCCTGGCCGGGGCCGTGGTGGGCGCGGCGCTGGGCGCCAAGACGTTCGTGGCGCTGCCGCCCTCGATGCTGATGGGCATTCTGGGCGTCTTCATCCTGATCGTGACCTGGCTGCCGAAACTGGGCCGGCTGGGCGCCGAGCGGGGGCGCTTCGCCGTCGTCGGCTTCGCCGCGACCTTCCTGGGCGTGTTCGTCAGCGCCACGGGCACGCTCGTCGCGCCCTTCGTGGCGAGCGCCTCCCCTGACCGGCGCAACCATGCGGCCACCCTCGGCGCGCTCATGATGAGCGTCCACATCCTCAAGCTCGGCGCATTCGCGGCGCTGGGCTTTTCAGTTTGGGACTATGTGCCGCTGATCGTCGCGATGGTGTCGACGGGCGCCGTGGGAAACTGGCTCGGGGAAGTGGCGCTGGCGCGCACGAGCGAGCAGCGCTTTCGCATCATACTCCAGATCGGCCTGACGATCCTCGCCCTGCGGCTCATCTGGAACGCGCTGGCGGGCGGCTGAGCCGCTGACGCCGGGGAGAATGCTCGATTTGGGAAAAATGGTCGGAGTGAGAGGATTCGAACCTCCGACCCCCTGCTCCCGAAGCAGGTGCGCTACCAGGCTGCGCTACACTCCGATCCGCCGGCGAGCGCGAACAGCGTGGAAACGCCGGCCGCGTTGCGGGAAGGCCTGCCTTATAGCGAGGCGTCCGCGCCTCGACAAGCGAATTTCCCTATGCCCGACAAGACCGCGCCGGTTGCGGCAAAGCCCCCCGCCGATTATGGTCCGCGCGCCTTGGGGCGTCGCCAAGCGGTAAGGCAGCGGATTTTGATTCCGCCATACGGAGGTTCGAATCCTCCCGCCCCAGCCAGGCATTCCGCTGACTCGTTGATCTTTGCCGTGCAGACCGGACCTCCGACCCAGACGCCCTTGCGCTTGGAGGAGGCGATCTTGTCGCGCACCCGTTCGCCGATCACCGCGCGCTCGAACTGGGCGAACGACAGCAATACGTTGAGCGTCAGCCGGCCCATGCTGGAGGTGGTGTTGAACGACTGTGTAACAGAGACGAAGACCCTTCATGGGCGTCGAACAGCTCCACCAGCTTGGCGAAGTCAGCCAGGGACCGGGTCAGCCGGTCGACCTTGCAGACGACGACGATATCGATCCGTGGTGCGCTGAGCGCCTCCATGAGGGTCCGCAGGGCCCGACGGTCGAGCGACGAGCCTGAGAAGGCGCCGTCATCGTAACGTTCAGGGATCAAATGCCAGCCTTCGTCAGGCGGCGCAGAGCTTGGCCCCGTCGAGGCGACATCTGTCGAACTCGTCAACGATTGTGAGTCGCGCTCGTCTGGGATCTAGGGCAGAGAAAGCCGCAGCGTCGAGGGCCCAAACGTGGCTGCTTGGACCTGCACTCACCCAATGCTTGAGGGTTGCGCCTGCCGCCTCGTACACACCCCTCGTATAGGGATCTGTCTCGAGGACATGGCGGAGTTGAACATGGACGCCTTCGTGCTCGACGAACACACGCGTGCGCGGCCCTCCGTCGAAGACGTTCACCATCAGGCCGAACGGGGCTGGTGCGCCGGCGACAGTCTGAAGCGGCATGTCGGCGGTTACCCCGGCGACAGCGTCTCCGAAAATTGCGCGGCCAATTGCGTCATCTCGCGCCGATACGAATTCTGTCTGGAAATCCGTTCCGTCAATCGACAGGAGGTGCCAGCCATGGGGCGTTCCATCGCTGGCGATGGCGAATGGATGGCCCTGCGCATCGAGCGGGCCGCTCCACCAGGAGCCAGAGAGCGCTGCGATAATCTGATGATGATGCGTTGTATCGCCAAATGGTAGATAGTGATGCTCACTCGTGTGCATGTGGCCCGAGAAGCTGACAGACTTTCGTCCTCGCAGGAGGGTCAGCAATTCAGCCCCATCGGCGGTGGCGCACGACGGATCATCGCCGAGGCTCGATGTGAGCGGGATGTGCGTGCAAACGACAACCAGCTTGTCTTCCGGCGTGAACGCGAGCAGGTTTCGAATGAACGCCAGGCCGGACAGGCCGATCCGGCCCTCATAGGCGCTGCCCGGAAGAGGCTGGACGTTGTCGACCATAATGAATATCGCGCCTGCGTATTCGAAGGCATAGGTCGGTGGGCCGAACGTCGCGCGCCAAGTGTCCAGGCGATTGCAAGGATGCGGCGCGTCGCAATCATGATCGTGATTGCCGGGCAGATGCCATACGGGCGCCCCGAGGCGCGCCGCCTGCTTGAGATAATCTCCGTAGATGTCGAGATTATCGCCTGCAATATCCCCCAGGGCGAGGGCGAAGGCGAGACCGCGCCGTGCGCACATCTTTCCCATTGCAGCTTGCAGAAAGGAAAGCTCCCTGGCGTTCGCGGGTTGGGGATCGGCGAGAAGGACGGCGGTGAACGATTTCGGTTCAGGGCTGCGCTGCAGGATGAAGTCGATCGACGTCGGCAGGGGACCGGTCGCTGTCGAGCCGCCGAAACGCATGCCCGCCGGCGAACCGGACGGATGGTGATTGTATGAGAATGTGGGTAGGCCGGTCGTGAGATCGAGCGGCGTGGTCCAGTTTGCGGGCTTGATGACGAAGACGCCGTCGCGCGCCGGCAGGCTGTAGGCGCCGTTACGATCTGTTCGCGTGACGTCGATCCCGTTCGACACGAGAACGCCGGCGATGCCTCTTCGATCTCCGCGAACCAATTCGACAACATGTCCGCGCGCGGTTTCCGGAGCCGCTGCCGTAGCGGTCCAGAAGCTGGTTTGAGAAACGGCCAGCATACTGGCGCCGGATGCAAGAAGACCTCTGCGCGTGACTGATCCGCATTTGCGCATCTTCATCTCCTGCAGCGAACACCTCGCAGGGTCTGACCTGATTCATGCGACAGGGATTCGACGAAGCGACGACTTCCGCATGACAGTCGCACGGGCGGAGGTTGTTGCGACCGCGTGCAGGAGTGGTCACCCGGCACACCACTTAGCCTACACGGTTGTCGCGACACTCACGTGACAGAGATGTTGTGACGGAATCCTTCAATGTCATGAATCTGTAATCTGGCGCATATACTGACGTTTCCACGACGCTGGCCAAGTCACGGGAACGCTGATGAAAGTAGAAATTCTAGACGGGGTGGACGGCATCTCGAGCGTGATTGTCGTCGGACGCATGGACATCGCCGGCGTCGGGGAGGCGGAGCAGGGGTTCAATGTGGTTGCGGCCTCCTGCAGGAAGGTCATTATTGATTTCTCCGGAGTTGAATTTCTTGCCTCGCTCGGTATGCGGACTCTCGTAGTGACGGCGAAGGCAGTGGCCAGCAAGGGCGGCAAGATGGTTATCTTGAGCCCGCAGCCAAGCGTTGAAAAGGCCTTGCGAACTGCAGGGCTCGAACTCCATCATTCCGATAGTTGCGAGCAGGGATGCTGCCGCAAGCCACTTCAGCTAAGCGCACAGGTCCAATTATGCCGCCCGCCGAACGAAGAGCCTTCACGGGGGCCATGAGCGAGATCATCGCGACAGCCCGCTGGCTCGACGAAATTGCAGTCCGTAACGACCTGCCTGGAGAGGCCGTCTTTGCGCTGCACATTTGCGCGGAAGAGATACTCACGAACATCGTGCGGCATAGCGGCAGCGCCGGTCCGAGCATCGAAGTAGGCGTATCGGTCACGCCACAGAAAGTGGAGTTGACCGTCGACGACGATGGCGAACCGTACGACCTGACCCGAGCAACGCCACGCAAGGTGTCCGGCGATATCCTGAGCGTCGAGCCCGGTGGACTGGGCGTGCAACTGATCCATCAGTTCGCCAGCGACCTGGATTACAGCCGGGGCCCTGCCGGAAATCATCTGAAGGTCACCATCGATGTCGATCGCGCAGGCCAATCAATCGCTGCGCAAGCATGATCGGGCGGCAAGCAGTTCCCTCTTCAGGTGGCGCTGGGCCTGTGACAAGTCAGGTCTTCGAGAGCGAAGGGTTTCGTCGAACGCTCGCGTCCGCGACCGTGCGGAAAGTCCCGCCGGGAGAGCTCATCATCGTCCAGGGGCGCCAAGGGAAAGCGGCCTTCTTCATCGCCAGTGGCGACGTGGAGGTGCTTTCCGAGACCGCCTACGGCTCCGTGCGACTCGCGGCCTTGTCTTCGCCTCGCCTGATTGGCGAAGTCGGCGCGCTGGCCGGCTTGCCCCGGACGGCAAGCATCCGCGCGCTGACGGAGGTGACTGTCTATCGAATAGACCGAGAGGACCTGGTGGCTCTCGGGCGGCAAGAGCCGGAGCTTCTTCTATCTATCGTTGCCGAACTTGGGCGCCAGCTCGACGGCTTCAACCGGACAATCAGCCTCTACGCAAATGCTCTGAGCGCTCTCGAGCGCAGCGAGTTCGATCCGCGCATTCTTGACGACCTTACCAATCCACCCCCACAGACAGCAGCCTTTACGGAAGCGTTTCGCCGCTTTGCGGATCAGATTGTCAGCAAGAGGCGGCAAGAGGCGGAGATGGCGAGCGCGGCGGCTATCCAGCGGTCGCTTCTGCCGGATATCGCGCGCCTCTCTCCCCTTGCGCACAATATCGAACTGCAAGCGACAATCCGACCAGCCAGGGAGGTGGGCGGCGACTTCTACGATTTTTTCCTGCTTGATGATCGACGCCTTGTCGTCGCGGTCGGGGACGTCTGTGGAAAGGGCCTGCCGGCAAGCCTCTTTGCAGCTATCGCCGTCACCGTCCTGCGAACAACGCTGCGCGACGAAGCAAGTCTGGACCGCGCCATGGCGCGTGCGAACGCAATTCTTTGTCGTGACAATGCCGCTTCATTGTTCGCCACGATGTTTATCGGCGTCCTCGATGTTGGTTCGGGGCGGCTTGAATACTGCAATTGTGGCCATAACGCGCCAATCATCGTTTCAGGAAACAGCATGCGTCACTTGCCGGCGACCGGCCTTCCGCTTGCCATGCTGGATGATCGCGTCGCCTCAATATCGGAAACGAACCTGGCGTCGGGCGACTTACTCATTCTCTACAGCGATGGAATAACCGAGGCGCTGAATGTCGAGGGCGAAGAATTTGGCGACGAGCGGCTTGCAGAGGCTGTCGTGCGTCTGGCGGGGGACAGCGCAGCAAACCTCGTCCAAGGCCTCGTCACGGCCGCCGATTGCTTCGCTGGCGCGGCAGAGCAAGCCGACGACATGACGTGCCTCGCAGTGAGGCTGCCTGGCAAGTCCGGCGGGTGAGGGTATTTGCCGCGACTACACGATCATTATTACGTTTGTCGCATCGAGCTCCCAATGCCTTGTGACGGGATGCGATCATCTCATTGTAAAGATGAACGTACTCCAGGATCATTGCGCCATCGTGACAGCGTGGCTCGCATGGCTTGCGCATCCCGCCTCCGCCCCTGCGACGTAAATCTGTCGTGAAGCTGCGTTACTCTGCAGGCATGCGAATCCTGATGCTTTCAGATGTATACTTCCCGCGAGTGAACGGGGTATCGACGTCCATCAAGACATTCCGTGACGATCTCATGGCGCTGGGCCACCGGTGTGTTCTGGTGGCGCCCGAGTATCCAGCCGCACCGGAAGCGCCCGACGATGCGGATGTCGTCCGGTTGCCGTCGTGGCGGGCGCCTTTCGATCCCGAAGATCGACTTCTTGTATGGCCGCGTCTGACACGCTGGGCCCGGTCTATCGCTCCCGGCGATTTCGACGTCATACATGTGCAGACGCCTTTCACAGCTCATTATGTCGCTCTACGGCTCTCCGAGCGGATCGGGGCTCCGGTGGTGGAAACCTACCACACGTACTTCGAGCATTATTTGCACCATTACCTGCCTGCCCTGCCCGCGTCGTTGACAAGGAGTTTCGCCCGGCGGCTCACGGTGTCGCAATGCCATGCCGCCGATCACGTCATCTCCCCATCGCCGCAGACGGCGGATGCGCTGCGCGCTTATGGCGTGACGTCGCCCATCACAATCCTCCCGACCGGCCTTCCGGCGAGCGCATTTCTAAAGGGCGACCGCGGCCGCTTCCGCGCCCGTCATGGTATTCCCGAGGAGAGACCCGTCGCGCTTTTCGTCGGCCGGGTTGCGCACGAAAAGAACATCGATTTCCTTCTGCGCATGCTGATTGAGTTGCGCAAGAGCGTCCCGGAGGTCCTTATGCTGATCGCGGGCGAAGGTCCGGCTGAAGGGCACATCAAGGCTCTGATCGCGTCGCTCGATCTTGGAATGAACGTCCGGCTGTTGGGCAACATGGACCGGGGCCGGACATTGCGCGATTGCTACCAGGCGGCTGACGTTTTCGTCTTTGCGTCCCGAACGGAGACGCAAGGATTGGTGCTTCTGGAAGCGATGGCGCAAGGCGCTCCCGTCGTATCGACCGCAGTCATGGGGACGGCGGATGTATTGGCCGGACTGCAGGGCGCAACCATCTCTCCTGAACGCGAAGATGAGTTCGCGCGCCTCACGCAGGAGATCCTCAGGGACCCTGATCGCCGTGCGATGCTGGGGCGCCTCGCTGTAGCAGATGCCCAGACTTGGTCGTCACATCGTCTGACCAGGCGCCTTGTCGATCTTTATAGTAACGTCAGTGCGGCGTCGGCCGGACGGGAGGCCGCATGACGGCGCGCGCGCTGTTCGCCCGAGCAGACAGCGCAGAGCAACGTCTTTGCCGGCGTGCAAACCGCATCTGCCGGCGTCCCAACGTTCGTGGCCTCTTCCGGGTCGTCAGCCGGCTTGGTGATGGGGTCTTCTGGTACACGCTCATCGCGCTGCTTCCCTTCATCATGGGCCTGAACAGGCTTCGGGACGGCCTCGTCGCGTCTGCCCATATGCTTGCCGCGGGCGCCGTGGGTCTCGTCGCATACAAGCTGCTCAAGAGGAAACTCGTGCGAGAACGCCCTTTCATCTCCTTTGATGCGATCGAGTGCGCAATGCCGCCGCTCGACCGCTACAGTTTTCCCTCGGGCCATACATTGCACGCTGTTCTGTTCACGAGCATTGCAATCGCCTACGCGCCTATTCTTGCTGCCTTGCTCATTCCGTTCGCGCTTCTCGTCGCCTCGTCTCGCGTTATTCTGGGCCTGCACTACCCATCGGACGTTCTGGTGGGAGCTTTCATCGGCTGGCTGATCGCGCGCGTAAGCTGGGCGTTCGTCGTATAAGCGGCGGACCTTCCGCGGCCACTCCGCGGATTTGTCATGAGTCCTTTGCATTGGTTCGCTATCGCCAGGATCATCATCTCTATCCGGGAGAAGGCAGATGTTTGATTCCGACAAGCGTTACATGACCGAGGCTGGCGACGAGCCGATGTGCAACACCTCCGCCAACCGGACGTTCGACGACGTAGCGAAGGCCTTTCTCTCCCGCCGCGGCTTGCTGGCTGGCGCTGGCGCGTTCGCCCTTGCGTCGGCGTTCGCGGCAGGCGCAAGGGCGAATGAGGCCGCGGCCGCGGAGGTGAAGACGCCCTCTAAGCTGCTCGGCTTCGAACCGGTTGCGCCAGGCGTCGAGGATGGCGTCCGCGTTCCAAAGGGCTATCGCACACAGGTCATTGCCGCCTGGGGTGAGCCGATTTCCGGTACAGCGCCTGCATTCTCGCCGTCATCGTCAGGGCTCGACCAGGAGAAGCAAGTTGGCATGCACCACGACGGCATGCACTTCTTCCCAATCGGAGGCAGTTCGTCCGACGGTTTGCTCGTGATCAATCACGAGTACGTCGAACCGAGGTTGATGCATGCGTCTTACGCGGGCAAGCAGGTCAAGGCGGATGACATCATCGTCGAGAATGGCGTTCGCGATACGGACCACGTGCTCAAGGAAATCAACGCCCATGGCGTATCCATCCTGCGCGTGACTCGCGGCGACGACGGCATCTGGGCGATACGCGACGACGTCCGCGCCCGGCGAGTTACGGGGCGCACGCCGATGGAAATATCCGGACCCGTGCGGGGGGCGGACCTCGTCAGGACGAAGTACAGTCCAGATGGCGTGCGCGTGCGCGGCACGCTGAACAATTGCGCCAACGGCGTGACGCCGTGGAACACCTACATGACCGCCGAGGAAAACTGGGCGTCCTATTTCCGCAATGGCGCGCGCGTGGACGGTAAGCCAGCCCTGCCGCGAGAGCAGGCGCGCTACGGGGTGCGCCCGGACCGCTCGCGATACGCATGGGAGCTTGCGGCCAGCCGGGAGGACGAGTTCGTGCGCTTTGACGCCACGCCCAGCGGAGCCGATGCAACACAGGACTATCGCAACGAGCCGAACGCGTTCGGCTGGATGGTCGAGATCGATCCGTTCAACCCGTCAGCCTTGCCGGTGAAGCGGACGGGCCTTGGCCGCTTTGCGCATGAGGGCGTCGTGTTCGCGCCGGCGATCGAAGGGCGGCCCGTCGTTTGCTATTCGGGCGACGACGCGCAATTCGAGTACATCTACAAGTTCGTTTCTGCGCGCCCCTATCAGGCGGCGACAGCCAATGGCTCGCTTCTCGACGATGGCGTTCTCTACGCCGCCAGGTTCAATGATGACGGGACCGGCGAGTGGCTTCCGCTCATATTCGGACAGGGGCTGCTCAACGCCGAGAATGGCTTCCGGAGTCAGGCGGACGTGCTTGTCAATACGCGCCTTGCCGCCGATCGCGTTGGCGCGACGAAGATGGACCGGCCTGAATGGGGCGCCGTCGATCCGCGCACCGGCGACGTCTATTTCACGCTCACCAACAATGTGCGCCGCACGGAAAAGGACCGCAACGCGGCCAATCCCCGCGCCACGAACGCGTTCGGGCACATCATCCGCTGGACCGAAGGAAACGGCGATCACGCCTCGACGCAATTCAACTGGAACATGTTCCTTCTCGCTGGCGATCCGACGGACAGCCGCGATGCGGCCGGAAAGCCGCTGGACGCCGCTGGGGCGCATGCATGTCCCGATGGGCTCTGGTTCGACGCCGCAGGCCGCCTCTGGATCCAGACCGACATGGGTGAAAGGGAAATGTATCATGGACGCCTGCAGTCCTTCGGCAGCAATCAGATGCTGGCCGCCGACCCGGTCACAGGCGAGATCCGGCGCTTTCTTGTTGGCCCTGTGGGGCAGGAAATCACCGGCGTCGCCGCGACGCCCGACGGACGGACGATGTTCATCAATGTCCAGCATCCGGGCGCGACGACAAGCCGCTGAAGACTTTGCCGCAGGCAAGTTCACGAGCAACTGGCCGGACGGTTCCGGAAAGTTGCCGCGTTCGGCGACTGTCGTGATCACGCGGGACGACAAGGGGGTCATCGGCGCCTGATCGCCGGGAACGCACTGCCGCCCGCGCGGCGTGCGGGCGGCGCTGTCACAGGTTCGTCGTATGATTGTCGTACGAGGCGTACGCATGAACCCAGTTGGTCGGCGCCGTTGAACCCATGGGTCGGTGCCAGTGTCGTAATGACTGAAAGAGTCGTGCCCTTTGGCAAAACGGTCCATGGAACGATCGGAGTTTAGACAGGCCATGCGCTTCAAGCCCCTCTTCGCCGCCGTCTGTTTGCTGCCGTTCGCGGCGCATGCGCAGGAAGTTCGGACGTTCAACCGCATCTCGACGATCGAAGCGGTTCGAATGCTGCCACCAGATCGTGACAAGGCGAAGCGCTCCATCGCCGAGATCGTTACCGCGAGCGACGACGGGAATATCCTGATCTATGTGGATGGCGAGCAGAACGGGCTGGGGTTCGTCGATATTGCAGACCCCGCCACGCCGCGCCCTGCTGGCTTCCTGCCGCTGAAGGGGGAGTTGACCTCGGTCACGGTCCGAGGTTCGCGCGCGTACGCTGTTTCCGACACCTCGCCTAACAAACGCGAGCCGACGGGCTACGCCGCTGTCGTGGATATTGCCTCGCGCCGTGAGGTCATGCGCTGCGAACTCGGCGGACAGCCAGATTCCACAACAGTGAGCCGGGACGGACGCTTCCTGGTCGTCGTGATCGAGAACGAGCGTGACGAGCGCCTGAATCGCGGTGAAATCCCCCAGCTTCCCCCGGGAAACCTGACGATCGTGCCGCTCTCCGGCGATGGTCTCGATTGCGCCGGACTGCGGCGTGTCGACCTGACGGGGCTTGCACTCGTGGCTTCCGAGGATCCGGAGCCTGAATTTGTGGACATCAATTCTCGCGGCGAAGCCGTTGTCACGCTGCAGGAGAACAATCACATCGTGATCGTCGACGTTGCGGCAGCGAGGGTCACTGCGCACTTTCCGGCTGGAACGGTCACGCTCGACAAAGTGGATGCAACGCGCGACGGCGTCATTCGTCCGACCCAGCGCCTCGAGAACGTGGTGCGTGAACCCGACGCCGTGAAGTGGCTCGACGACGACCGGTTCGTGACGGCGAACGAGGGCGACTACCGCAACGGATCGCGCGGGTTCACGATCTTCCGCCGCGATGGCTCCGTCGAGTGGGACTCGGGAAACGTGCTCGAACACCTTGCAATGTCGCTCGGCCATTATCCTGAATTGCGTTCCGGCAATCGCGGCAACGAGCCCGAGGGCGTCGAGGTTGCAACGTTCGACGGCGAACGTCTCATCTTCATCGGGTCGGAGCGCTCCTCCCTGGTCACGGTCTGGCGGGACGAGGGTGCGGGCCGCGCGCCCACTTTCCTGCAGGCGCTGCCCGCGGGGCCTGCCCCCGAGGGACTGTTCGCAATTCCTTCGCGCGGCCTGTTCGTCGCAGCCTCGGAAGCCGATAACCCTGAAACCGGGCTGCGCTCGACCCTGACGATTTATCGCCGAAGCCCGGAGCGGGCGTCCTACCCGACCATTCGTTCGGAGAATGGTCCCGACGGTGCGCCTCTTCCCTGGGGGGCTCTCTCTGGCCTTGCCGCGGACCTTCAGGTTGCCGGTCGTCTCTATGCGGTCACGGATTCCTTCTTCAGCGAAGCGCAGATTCTGACGATCGACGCGTCACAGACGCCTGCGCGCATCAACTCCGCCATGACTGTCACTCGTGACGGCAAGCCGGTGGCCGGTCTCGACATCGAAGGAGTAGCAATGCGCTCGGGAGGCGGCTTCTGGCTCGCCTCCGAAGGCAATCCCGAGCGGAAGGAAGGCGCGCTTCCGGACCGCTTGCTGGCCGTCTCGGCAAAGGGCGTCATCGAAGCGGAATACCTGCTGCCGGAGGCCATCGCGAAACATGCCGTCCGGTTCGGCCTCGAAGGCGTCACGGCGACGGGCGCAGGCGCTGACGAAGTCGTGTGGATGGCGGTTCAGCGCGAATGGAAGGACGATCCGAAGGGCTTGACGAAGGTCATCCGCTTCCGCCCCTCGACGAAGGAATGGGGCGTGTACCACTACCCCCTCGGCGAAACGCCCGCCGGCTGGATGGGGCTTTCGGAAATCACCGCCACCGGTCCCGATGAGTTCATCGTCATCGAGCGCAATAACCAGTGGGGTGACCTGGCGATCAAGCGCCTCTACCGTTTCTCGGTCGCCGGACTGACTGCGGCGGCTCCCGGCTCCGCGAACATTCCAGTCGTGAAGAAGACCCTGTTCCGCGATGTCGTGCCCGATCTCGCCCGCTCGCGCGGCGTCGTGCTCGAGAAGCTCGAGAGCTTCACGATTGATCGTGATGGTCATATGTACGCCGTCACCGACAATGATGGCGTTCAAGGAACTTCGGGCGAGACACAGTTCCTGTCCCTTGGGCGCTAGTCATCTGACGAGAGAATCGCCTTCGTGCTGGCTATGGGCGAGGTCAGCTTCGGGTCATTTCGAGACTTTCGCATCAGCTCGGATGGCCATCCGACATGAATGAAAAGACCATGCGGACCGGCAATTCCGCATTGGTGTCTTCAAACCTCGGACGCGGCTTCGGGCGAGATTTTTGTTGAGCCACATCCCTCCGGAACTGAAGGTTGCGAGGCTCGGCCGCTAGTATGTAGCACATCGCGTGCCGATCACCGCTTGCAGCCCGCGCCACGTGATTGTGAACGCCCAGGGCGTTGCGGCGTCGGCGCCTCGATCCCAGATGTAATGTGAGCTGCAACGGAGGTCCCGATGATCACGCGACGCACGTTAGCTGTTGGCTTAGGCGGAGCGGCTGCTGTTGGGGTGACACGGCTCTTGGGGACCAACGCTGACGCAGAGACAGCGCAGATGCTTTTTCCGCTCTCACTGACCGATGCCGAGTGGCGGGCGAGGCTCACCCCGGAGCAGTTTCGGGTCCTGCGCAAGCACGGCACCGAGCGGGCATTCAGCAGCTCCTTGGACAGGGAGGGGCGCACCGGCATGTTTCACTGCGCCGGGTGTGCGCGGGCGGTCTTTGACTCTCAGACGAAGTTCGATTCCCGAACGGGTTGGCCGAGCTTCTACGCGCCTCTTGCCGGCTCCGTGGGCACGCGCGATGACAACACGCTCCTTGCGAGACGGACCGAGGTCCATTGCGCCCACTGCGGCGGTCATCTTGGTCACGTCTTCCCCGATGGGCCAAAACCAACCGGCCTGCGCTACTGCATTAACGGCGTAGCTATGACGTTCAAGCCGGCCCGTGCCGGTTGAGGGTGCATCATGATGATCAGCAGCATAGCTTCGTTTGCAACGACGCTGGCGCTCCTCGGATTTATGGGGGGCGCTTGCGCCGCGGAGGGTCACGCGCCGCCCGCACCCGGCGGCCTAAAGGTGGCCACCTTTGCGGCCGGCTGCTTCTGGTGCGTGGAGCCGCCCTTCGACAAGCTGCAAGGCGTCGTCTCCACGACGTCAGGGTACACGGATGGGCGAACCAAAAATCCCACCTACCAGCAGGTGTCAGCAGGAGAGACGGGGCACACGGAGGCTGTGCAAGTCATCTATGACCCTGCGAGGGTAACTTACGCCACTCTCCTCGAGACGTTCTGGCGCAACGTTGACCCCTTTGACGCCGCGGGCCAATTCTGCGACCGGGGCGATCAGTACCGTCCGGGAATTTACACGCACGATGAGGAGCAGGCCCGGCTGGCGGCTGAGTCAAAGCAGGCGCTGGGCGGGCGCTTCAGCCAGTCAATCCGCGTGGAGATCAAGCCCGCAAGCCCCTTCTACGCCGCCGAGGCCTATCACCAGGATTACTATAAGAAAAACCCGGTAAGGTATTCCTACTACCGCTTTGCCTGCGGCCGCGATGCGCGGCTGAAAGTCATCTGGGGCGAGCCGCGGTCCTGAGGCGGCGTAGCGAAGTTCAGGCGAGCGCCACTTGTAAAGGACGTCGAAGCACACGCGAGCGAACTCTCGGCAAGGCCGCCGATCAATCAGCGCGCGTGGGCGAACGCCGCTGCAAATCACCGCATCTTCGTGTTGAGACAGCACGTGAATGGGTAAGGCAGAAGGACGATCAGCCCGCATCCTTCACGTCGCGTGTGATGGTCTTCGGCCAACGCATGATCGTCACGATCCACCCTACGAAGGTGAGCACGAGGACTGGATAGGCTAAGAACGGTAGCGGGATCGAAACAGCCGTCAGGCCCATTCCGCCTTGGATCATCAACGCCGTGATGGCGAAGAGGACAGACGAGACGAACCCAACGATCCGGACCCAGAGGGGGAATTCCTCATCCACACTGATCAAGACGAGCCCGACGGCCCAGCAGGCCGCGCCAGCGGCGAAGACCGTGGCGGCAGGGAGAACAAGTTGCCCGGCTGTCGAGAGTACGATGGCCTGCCCGAAGGCGAAGATGAGAAAACCTGCGGCGACGAGATCACGGCGCAGTCTGAAATATCGGACCGTGAGCATGGCGGACGCCATGACGAGGGCGGTCCCATCGACGGTCCAGAAAATTGCTCGCGGGACCGGGGCGGTTATCAACGTCCCCGCGAGACCGCAGATCGCGCCCACGACGAGGCCGAGGCAAGCGAGTTGATCAAAGGTGGTCTGCATACGCTCCTCCGGGTCGTGAGCGCCAAATCAAGAACAGGAGTTGAAGGTCCCTGCGTGCGCGTGCACAGTTATTCAGCCACAATCAGTCAGCAGACGCCCGTCGACCCAGCCTTTCGCTGAGTGGGCGTCGTAGCCCTTGGCAAGCCGATCATCGCCGCGCCAGTAAATGACTTCTCGCCAGTGGCCCTTGCGGCCCTGCAGGAGCTGCACCTCCTCGCCCGTTTTCATTCGCGCGAGACGTTTCGCGTCGAGGCTCGGCGCCGCGCGCAAGGCCCCGAAACCATCCGCCGTCTTCCTGATCAGGCAGAATTCACTGGCCTGCGAAGGCAGAGCGCCGCACGTCAGCGTCGCGGCGACGCAGCCGAGGAACAAGAGTGTTCTCATAAGGGCCTCCGTCCTGGGTAGACGCGCATCATGCACGAACGCCATCGCCAAACGGATGGCCCACATCTGCGGGCAGCGTAGCCGCTGAAGAGCAGCTTGTCGCTTTGTCTGGCGTCCAGAATCCAACGCCACACATGCTATCGGACCTGAACGGCGGAAGCTTACCAGTAACGTTTATGATGCGAGCCGCGCTTGACCTTCCATTTAGATTTACGGCGCAGTCCGGGCGCATGTGCGTGGCCAACCTTGCGGCCTCGACCTTGCCATTGCGCGTCATTGGCGTTGATCGCTGGCACATCGGCGGCGGTGGCGTCCACATCCACGGGTTGTGGCGCCGACAGAGCGTTCGCGGGCTGGTTTATCATAGCCGCGCCACCGGCGACGCTTAGTCCAAGTAAACTTAATAGTAAACTGCGGCGATCCATGGGTATCCCTCGGTTACTAAAACGCAACGATAATGCGGGGAAATAGTTCCGTCCACGCTTCACTGAGGGTCGACGTCGTTTCCACCACCATGCGGAATTGCGCACGCACCGTGCCTTTCGACATGATTGCTTTCCATTCAGTCTGCGCCGGTTTGCGGCCTTTCCACCGATCAGTGCTGATTTGCTTGCTCTTCACGAGGAAGTTCGCGCCATAAGACCATTTGGGATGACGACGATGCGGCTGCGCTCTGATGCACGAAGCTGCCACCCCGCTTCATCTGTATCGCTCCGCCTCAAGCATAGAGGTACTCGGCGACCGCAACGCCCAGCGCAGCGGAAGTTGCCAAAGACAACAGGAATAGGATCGCCGTGCGCATGACTCACGATACCACAATCCAAGCAAAATCGCGCGTTTCGGGGGTCAGGCGCGTGCTTCAAGAACGAGATTGAAGGATGTTCGCACGGCAACGCGAATGCTCTTGAAGCCTGCTTCTTTGCACAGGCGCCCGAGACCTGCTTCGCCAGCATGGGCGCCCAATACATGGGAGCCCTTCTCAGAAATTGCGTGGAGCAAGCGAAGCGGCGGCTCGAATGAACGTGCGACCCGGTCGAGGATATAGCCTGGCAGGTTGGCTATGAAGATCCGTCCGCGTTCCGACGCATCTTCCGGCGTCTGGCCGGAGTGACGCCTGGTCGTTACCGAAGGCAATTCTCTGTCCCACATCTCACCGGGAAGTCTCAGCATTAAAGCCTGCGGCTTTACTTCGCCGCATCGCTCGGCGCGACACACCTACTCGACGAACTCCGCCGCGCGCTTTTTGACATTCTCCGGAAACGCCATGATCTCGCGAACGAAATTTTGCATGTCATCCCCGCGCACCGGTTCGACCTCGATTTTCATCGTATCTGCTTCCTTCAGGAAGGCAGCATCCTGCGTCATGTCCATGAACGCTTTCCGCAATGCCGCCACGCGATCGGCAGGAACGCCGGGAGGCGCCACCAGAGGACGTCCGAAATGCGCGCCCGAGAGCACAAGACGCATGACAAGCTTGTCTTCATCGGTGGCTCGCGAGGCTCTCGATGCTCGGCACGTCGCCAATGTCTGCCGGGCGCGGACCGCCGTAGGCGATGACATGTATATCCTTGTTGTTGAGCCAATCGATGCGGGTCGATTTCCAGCTCGACCACGTGTTGTTCCGGCCACCGACCTCCCCACGCTCCATCGCGAGATTGATGTCGTTTCCACCGCGATAGCCGATCACCATGCGAAATTTTGTACCCGCGAAAGCGTTCATCATCATGGGAAAGCTGAAGGTGATGTTGGCGTTGCCGACGGAGCCGATCGGGATTTCCTTCAGCCGCGCCTCCGCAACGTTCGTGGCGCCGGCGGTTCGCCACAAGGCCATCGTTTCGACCGTCGGCGTTATGGCCCCGATCCAGTGAAAGCCTTCTGAACTGAACTGGACCTTGCGCTTGCCGATCGCCTGCATGGCGGGGAAGCCGTTCTGAATGACGCCAAGGTGCGTGCCATCCTGGGGCGCGACCGTGTACAGGAAGGTCGCCATGATGATGCCTCCCGCGCCAGTCATGTTCTGCGCGATGAACGTCGGAGCTCCCGGTACGTGCCTTCCGAGATGGCGCGCCATCAGCCGTGCATGGAGGTCGTACTCGCCGCCGACGCTAACCCCAACGAGCACCGTCGCCACCTTTCCGCGATAGAACTCTTCGACGGAATCGGCGCGCGACGAGGGGGAGAGTGCGAGTGCGCAGAGGATTGCTGCAGTTCGGAGATGCTGCCTTGCTTTCATGGTTCCTCCCTTTCGTCCTGTTCTTGCTTTCGACGAAGGTCACCACCGCTTGCGCGGCAATCCTTGTAATCCTTTCCGTCGCCGGTCCTGGCCGACGCCTACGGGTTCGATCGGAAAGAGATCGGTAACCGACGTGTAGTCCATGTATCCCATGCGGGCGAGCGGACGAATTTTGAGTATATCGATGCGTCCCTCGGGCGTGATGTACTCGTCCTTGATGTGGACACCGACGACGCGCCCCACCACGACCGTGTCGCACGTCCCCGGATGGCGGCCGGGCAAGGTAAGGGACGTGTAGTATTTGCATTCGAGGTGAACCGGCGATGCGGCCACACGAGGGGGCTTGACGAGCTTCGAGGGGACTAGCTCGAGCCCCGCCAATTGTGCTTCGTCAACGCCTGCCTCTACCGGCTGCGCGGTGATGTTGATCGCCTCCCGGAGATCGTAGGTCGCCATGTTGGTCACGAACTCGCCCGTATCCATGCAGTTTGCTGCAGTGTGCTTGTGGCGATCCGATGATGACGAGAAGAGAATGTACGGGGGATCGTATCCGATGTTCTGGAACTGGCTGTAGGGCGCAAGGTTCATGCGCCCCTGCAGGTCCAGAGTCGTGATCCAGCCGATAGGGCGCGGGACGATGATGGACTTGAACGGGTTGTAGGGCAGTCCGTGGTCATCGAGTTCAGGCTGGTAAAACATCCATCGGCTCCGTAGGCCCTGTCACTTTGAAAGATCCATCATCTTCTGGATGACGCTGCGCGGCGTGCGATAAATCTCGGCCACCATGTCTTGCACACGCGCTCCGGAGACAGGATTGACTTCAAGGCCCATCTTTCCCGCCTCGGTGCGGTACTCCGGATCGGACATCGTCGCATCGAACGCTTCACGCAGCGCGGTGACGGTCGCCGCGGGAACCTGCTGCGGCGCGAAGAAGGGCCGGCCCATCACCTGCCGTGCGACGAAGGTGGCGATCATCTGCCTTTGCTCTTCCGTGGCTGCGAAGTCGGATAGCAGCGGCACGTGGGGGAGGTCCGCATGCTTCGCGAGCGCGACCTGAAACAGCGGCGTGACGAGCTTCCTTTCGACCCAGTGAGGTTGGGTCGCCCTGAAGCTGCCCCAGGACAATCCACATCGCCCCTGCACCTCTCCGCTCTCCATCGCCTTGTTCATCTGCGTGCCGCCAGGATAGCCGAGAACAACCTTGAAGCGCGTGCCGAAAAGGCCATTGAGCAGCTTCGGCAGCTGCGTGGCGTCGTCCGTCGCGACGGTGGTCGCGATGATGAGATCCTTCTTCCTGAGATCGTCGAAGGACGTCACACCGGACGTGTGCCAGGCGGCGCACGCGCTGACCTCGTCATTGGCGCTCCCGATCCACGAAAGCGTCGTGGCATCGAAAGTTGCGCCGGGTTGGCCCATGAGCGGGGCGAAGATAGTGCCCCGGCCGATCGTGGCGATGGCCGTTCCGTCGCGAGGCGCCAGTTCCGCCATGAAATTGGCGGCGCGCATGCTGCCGCCGCCTTCCATGTTCTTCGGAATGATCGCCGGCGCCCCGGGCAGGTGCTTTGCCATGTGCCGCGCAACGGCGCGGGCATAGAGGTCGTATCCGCCGCCGACGCTGTTGCCGATGTAGAGCGAGATCGTCTTGCCGGCGAAATCAGCTGCAGGCGCCTGCGCCATGACGGCGGAAGCGGACATGGAGCAAAACGCCGATGCGAGAAGCAATCGCGTGTTCATCTATCCTCCCGGTTGCTTTTTCAGGCGCCGACTTTTCGGTCGCTTTCACGGTTTGCTTGTAGCGATGCTCGCCTTGTCGACCACCGCTCTTGGCGTCTTGAAGAGCTCCTGCAATTCGGCTTCGACCTCTTCTCCTGACATCGGCATGAAGACGAGGCCGATCTTTGCTCCATCGGCCAGAAGAGCGGGGTCCTTCATCGTTTCCATGAGCGCCTTGCGCAACGCCGCCACGCGCTCGGGCGGAACGCCGGGCGGGGCCGCGAGCGGCCGCGTGATCTCGGCTGGACCAAACACCAGCTTAGCCATCTGGATGTCTTCCTCGGTCTTCAGGAGCGAGTAGAGGTTCGTCGCCTGGCCGAACAGTTCGAGGTTACGACCGTAGCTCGTCTGCACGACGATGTTGAGATTGCCGGACTGGAAGTCGCTCCAGTAAGAGCTGCGCAGGCTCGTCTCGAACATGCCGCACGTCGCGTGCAATTCGCCCGACTGCATGGCCAGGTTGATCTCCTTCGTCCCCTTGTATCCCGGAACTACGCGGAGGTTGGCCCCCAGGACATTCTTCATGAACAGCGGCCAGCGGGTCAGCGGCGCGTCGGCGCCGTCGGAGCCGAAGATGACGGTCCGCTTGGCGGCAATCAGGTCTGGCAAGGTGTTTATTCCTTGCCCAGCCCCCTTCCATACAGCGCACGATTGCATGTCGCGATGCATGTTGCCGATCCAGTTGAACTTCGTGGTGTCGAAGCTTGCGTTTGGATCGCGATAGAGCGGGAGCATCGCCACTGTCGACGAGAAAACGCCAAGGACCGTGCCGTCCTTCGGCGCAATGTTGTAGAGATTGTTCGCGGACAGAAGACTGCCGGCGCCGGGCACGTTTTGTACGGAGACGGTGGGTTGCCCGGGGATGTAGGCTCCGAGCCGCGCCGCGACGAGTCGGGTCGTGGAGTCGTACCCGCCTCCCGGGCCGTAGCCGACCCAGATGACGACCCTCTTGCCGCTGTAGAAATCGCTGACTGAATCTGCGCTGGCGACGGGCGCCGCCGTCATCCATACAAGTACAAGCCGCACATGCACTTGCTAGGTGAACAGACGACACGCTCATCCTTGTCTCCCCCGCATGTTCGGCTTGATGCCGGCCCTTTACGCGAGAGCCTACCCCAGCGTAGCCCGGTTGATTGGTCCGATCAACTTGGCCATCCGAGGAAGCGATTGATAGCGTCGCCCAGAATCAGCGATCGCTGTGACGGCGACAGGAACGGGAGATGCTCCTTGAAATGGTTCACGTAGTGCGTGTACGGGATATTGCCCTTGCCATGCGAAAGGTCGCTCCCCCAGAAGCATCGTTCCGCCCCGAACGCTGCGACCAGTTTTCGAATATGCTGGTCCATGTCGGAATAGGGAAAGGGCGCGGCTGAATAAGCGGGGATCGACGACAGCTTAACGCTGATGTTGGGATGAACCGCCAGCGCCGCCGTCGCGTCGATCGCCGCGGGAATTTCATTTTTCGCGAGACGTGTTGAGAGGTTCATGTGATCGACGACGATCCGGAGCTTGGAATAGTTGGCGGCGATGTCGCCAAACCTTTCCTGATAACCTGGGGCATGCATCATCACCGGAATGTTCGCCGCCTCCGCCGCCCGCCAGAACCACTCAGCGGTCCCATCCTCGAGCCATTTGGCTTTATCGTCTGAAAAATTGATGCGCGCGCCCAACATGCCCCGATCGTCGAACCAGCGATTCACGAGTTCGACGCTCGCGGGGTCATCGAGCGCGATGCGACCCATTACTGCGAAACGGTCCGGATGCCGCCGCGCCGCCTCAAGGGCGTAATCGTTACGGTCCCCCTCCCATGACGGCGGTACGATGATGACGCGGTCTACGCCGACGCGATCCATGGTTATCAGCATATCGGGATAGGTCATCGGATCCTTCAGGTGAGCGCGCCTCGCGCCGTCCGACGGCCATGGACGAGACGGCGTTTCCGGCGGCCAAAGGTGGACCTGTGCATCAATGATCATGTGCGTTCCATCATCTGAGGCCACGCCTCCGTTCATTTGTTGGCGTTCTGTAATTCCTGGACGGCGCGTTCAAGTATATTGGGCGGCGTGGCATACACGCGCTGGATCAGGGAGGCTATTTCGTCGCCGCTCGCCACATTGATTGTTGCGCCAAGCATCTCCGCTTCCTTGCGGAACTCCTCGCTCTGAACCATCCCTGAAAAGCCAACCCGCAGATTCTCCAGCTCGGTGTCCGGCGTGCCAGGTGGCGCGGCAAGCGGTCGCCCATATGCGAGACGATCGATAAACAACTCGAGCAGCAGGCGGTCCGAGTCGTTCTTCACGTATTCCAAAACGGTTGGAACGCCGGCCAATTCCCGATGGCGTTCTCGCACCAACTGCATGATCACGCGAATGCGCTGGCTCTTGATCCAGTCGGGCCTGCTGGCCTTCAGACCGTCCCAATCGGCTCCGATCTGTCCATGGACCTCCCCGCTCTCCATCGCAAGCGCGATCTGCGATGTCCCGACGTACCCCGCGACGAGCTTTATATTGGTGCCCACGATGTTGTTCAGCAGTTTCGGCCAGATCGTGACGTCGGAACTGGGCGCGCCTCCGCCAACGAGCGCGTTGGCGAACAGATCGTCAGCCGTGCGGATCGGAGATGCAGCCCATGCGATCGCCACGGCGGTATGTCCGTTGAGGCTGCCGATCCATCTGAATTTGCGCGCGTCAAAATTGGCCCGCGGATTGCCGAAGAGGTTCTCGAGCGCGGTGGTGCTGGGCACGAGGCCGATTGCCGAACCGTTCTTCGGCGCTACATTGTAAAGCCAGTTCGTCATAATCAACTGGCCGGCGCCGGGCATGTTGGAGGGGACGACCAGTGGCGCGCCCTTCAGGGCGCGGCCCAGATGTCGGGCCGCCAGGCGCCCGTAAAGGTCGTAGCCGCCGCCGACACTTGTGCCGATCGCAAGGTTTATCGTCGCGCCCCCGCCAAGTGTCTGCGCGTGGCCATGTGAACAGAGCCCGGCCACCCATACGAGTGCTGTTGCGCATAGAAAGCGCTTCATGACCTGTCTCCCAATGGCGGCTCTTGAAGGCCAGTATCTTCCAGCCTAATCGCGGTGCGGAAGCGGCACAAGCCCTGCGTTTCTCTGTCGGGCCGCTTGCCTGTCATCACGGCGCGCGGATGGATTTGCCGGTGAGAGGCTACCCTCTTTGACGTTGATGCGCGGCGGGTGCACATATTGCTGTTGCCCGCGACTGTCATCCAGCTGACGCGAGAGTTGCTGAGATTGGGGTAAGTGCGCCGGTTGAGCAGCGGCCGATCGGCGGAGCTGGTTGCAGGATCGGAGTCTAAGCTGCATGGTGCAGTCGTAAGGTGAACTCATGAGTGTTTCTGGACGGGTCAACGATTGAGATCCGTATTTAGTTGGGTATGCGCCTCAGTTGTGACCTGCCATCATTGTTTGAGGCTCAGAGAATCCTTTGCACGCTTGTAGCTTTCGATCTGGTACTCAGCTTGTTCTCGCAACATTTGAGACGCAACGCTAAGATCTGGGCAACGATGTCCCCCACCGTTAGCGCCTGCATCGATTGGTTGCCGTCCGGAGAAGAAATGAACGTGACCGGCGTCTTAGCGAGGACCTTGAAGAAATAGCGCGCCGAAATGTGCGATCCGCTACCTATATCCGGAGTGCCGGCGAAGCCGGGACCGCTTTTGCGACGCCGAGGATGTCCTGGAAATTCTTGATTCCGGATTTCGGATTCGCCGTCAGCGCCTCGGGGGCGCTGATCGGAATCGCCACCGGCACAAGTTCTAGCCGACCAGAGAACAGATCTATACCCGGCGCTTGCTCGCGCCCATCCGACGGGTGCGTCCGTTCGCTCGCGGCCTCCCCGACTTGGCAAAGGCAATTGCGATCAGTGACGCATTCGACATCAGCCGCGAGGCCGCCGCACGCCGATACATCGAGGCGCTCGATGTGCCCGCGGCGGTTGTTGTCAGCAGCGCAGGGCGGGTTCGCTACGTTGACCGCAGGAACGATTTTCCATTTCTCGCGTGTGGATCGGGAGCCCTGCTTTCCAGCGTTCCGCCCGCTGCGGATTCTTCAGGGCTTTCCGCGCACGAGGACGCCGATCCGCGCGACTGGCTCAGCCGCCCCGGACATCATCGACTGGTCGTGCAGGCTCTGCATCAGCGCGACGGCCATTGCATCACCTTCCTCTTCTGCGAAGAAGACGATGAGGACGGCTGAAGGTCCTCGTCGGGGCGGCATCCGCCGGATCGCGGGCCACAGCCGGCTTTTCAGCACGTCACGCCAAACTCTAGAAGCTTAGACAGCGCCAATGTCGTGGCCGGAAATCAACAGGCGAACATCGCTGGCCTGCCGATGGGCCTGAGCGCCTCCATCGACTTGCCGACCGACAAAATTCCAGGCTCGTCGAAGCGGCGACCAACAATCTGAATGCCGACCGGTAACCCGCTTGCGGTGAGGCCAGCCGGTATCGAAGCAGCTGGAAAGCCCGTGAATGTCACTAGAAAACAAGGTGCGATCCAGTCAATGTAATTATCGAGTTGTTTTCCGCCGATTTCGTCTGGGAAGGCCTTGGTCAGCGAGTATGGCAGCACAGGCGATGCAGGCGTGAGAATGTAATCGTAGACTTCAAGATGACGCTTGAACCGAGCCCAAACTTTCTCACGCACCTGCTCCGCCTCTGCAGTTTGAAGCGTAGTCAGTTTGAGCCCCGCGAGCACATTTCCCTTCAGGTTGACCCCGAACTGATCCAGCATTCCGAGGCGTTCGAACTGCTGGCCGACCATCCACTCGCCGCGGAGTGTCTTGTAGGCTTCGAACCCATCTGAAGCATCAAGGTCGATCTCCTCGACCTCGGCCCCCGCTTCCTTCAGCGCGAAAGCGGCGGAGCGGCAAATCTTCTCGACCTCTTCGTCCAATCCAAAGCCCGCAATGTCCCGTGCGAAAGCCACTCGTAAGCCGGCGCATGATCGGGAGGCGCGCACAATGTCCAGCGCTGATCCCCAGGGAGGGGCGGCGGAAATAGGCCAATACGGATCGAGGCCGATCATGGCGTCGATCATCAGCGCCGCATCTTCCGAGCTTCGAGCGAGGGGTCCGTGCACCTGCCCAGGGTCCCATGGCAGCCGCATAGGCCCGTTAGGAACAAGCCCGGGCGTCGTCCTCACCCCCACGATACCGCAGAACGACGCGGGAATTCTGATCGAGCAACCGAAATCCGTGCCCTGCGCTAGCGGGACGAGGCCTGCCGCAACGCTCGCAGCAGATCCACCCGACGATCCCGCCGGACTGAGGTCCGTGCGCCAGGGATTGCACGTGGCTCCAAAAACCTCATTCACCGTGTTGGCGCCTGCCGCGAACTCCGGAGTGTTCGTCTTGCCCAATATGATAGCGCCTGCGAGGCGAAGGCGACGAACGACTTCCGCGTCCTGATCCGGGATATGATCGGCGTACGCCATGGAGCCGTAGGTCGTGCGCATCCCTTTTGTGGGCGTGACATCCTTGATGACGACCGGAAGGCCATGCAGCGGGCCGCGAACTTCGCCCCGAGACCTCTCCCCGTCCAGCCTGCGAGCCTCGGCAAGCGCGCTCTCCGCAGCCAGCGTGACAATCGCGTTGATTGATGGGTTGATGCGCTCGATTGCGGCGAGATGATCCTCAAGAACCTCGACTGCGCTCGTTTCGCGCCGCGCCATGAGACCTGAAAGCTCGATGGCGCCACGGCCTGCAAGAGTCTCTTTCATTTGCCCGACCAATGTACGAAACGCTTCTCACACAGGAGGAAAAGTAAATTGAGCCCGTAGCCCAGAACGCCTGCTGCGAATATTGCCGCATACATGTCCGGCATATCGAACAATTGTTGAGCCTCGAACACCCTGTGTCCGAGCCCGTCCCGCGAGCCAATGAACATTTCCGCCACGACCACAATGACCAGAGCCAGCGATACGCCGTTGCGCAGCCCGATAAAAGTCTGCGGTAAAGACTCGAGCAACATGACGTCGCTCAGGATCCTGAGCCTCGAGGCGCCCATGACCCTGGCTGCAAGGATTCGCGTCTTTCGCGCATTCATCACGCCATAGGCGACATTGAAAACGATGACGAGCGCTGCGCCGAAGGATGCGATGTAGATCTTGGTAGCGTCACCGACGCCGAAGATGACCAGAAAGAGGGGGAAGAGGGCCGAGGCCGGCGTCGAGCGGAAGAAATCGATGACGAATTCGACGGACCGATAGATTTTCTCGTTGGATCCAAGCGCAATTCCAACGGGAATCGCAATGACCGAAGCGATGAGCGTGGCGTAGAGCGTCCGCTCCACGGTTCG
Organism: uncultured Alphaproteobacteria bacterium; assembly: GCA_963701405.1. Taxonomy (GTDB): domain Bacteria; phylum Pseudomonadota; class Alphaproteobacteria; order Rhizobiales; family Beijerinckiaceae; genus Terripilifer. Next base: position 145,521 of record CAVPAB010000006.1, read on the forward strand.
GACGAAGTCAAAGAGGAGTTGCCCGCCAGCCATTCCGTTCCAAAGAGCTCCAAACGCAGATTCCGGCGTGGGCAACAAGACCCGATCGACAATGCCCGAGCGTGCGAGGACCGACCACAGCAGGATCATGGCCAGGACGCCGACGAAGGGCAGCAGAGCGTCACGCCGCGCCTCCGTCATCATCGCCTGACCTCCTTCTGAAATACATCAAGGCAATGCGCTTTCAGCGCCACGAAATCTCCCTCGGAGAGGGTTCGGTCATCGCGTGGTCGTTGGATGGGCACGAACGGATAATCTGCGACGCGCGCGGGATGTCGGGAAAGAAGCAAGACGCGGTCGGCCAGGAACACCGCCTCCTCCAGATCGTGCGACACCAAGACCATCGTGGTCTTGGTTTCCATGAAAATGGACTGAAGCTTTTCGCGCATGAAGAGGGTCATCTCGTAATCAAGCGCGGAGAATGGTTCATCGAGGAACAGGACTTCCGGCTTGACGATCAGGGCGCGCATAATTGAAACCAGCTGCTGCTGGCCTCCGGACAACTGGTACGGATAGCGTGAAAGATCGATCTTCACGCCCATCTGGGCGACGATCGCTGCGACGCGCTCGTTCCGCTCCTTTTTTCTTACTCCCATGTGCTTGAGCGGATAGCCGATGTTGTCGTAGCACGTGAGCCACGGAAAAAGCGCTTCGCGATAGTTCTGGAATACGTAGCCGATTTTTGTCTCGCGCAGCGTCTTCCCGTCGAACCTGATTTGGCCGGCGTCCACCGGAATAAGCCCCGCGATCATATTGATCAGCGTTGATTTTCCGCAGCCGTTCGGGCCAAAGATGGAGACGAACTCCCCGCGCGAAAAATCGACGTCGAAATTGTCATACACGACGATCTCGCCGAACTTCTTGCTCAACCCTCTTACCGTGATGTGGGCGTCTGTGACTATCCCGGCGCGCGCACCGGCTTTCTGAAAGGAATGCAGATTGTCTGGTGTCGACATCTTCAGCATCCGGCCGCGCTCCGATCAGAATTCGCTGAACGAACTTTGAGACGTCTACAGGCGCCGCGAGAAATCTTGTTCTTGACGGAGAAGTCGATAAACCGCTGGAGGTCAGCGATGTCCTTGTCCGAAAGGTCGCTTACCATTGCGAAGCGAAGCATCGGCACTGTCTCGGCTACGTCGGGAGGCGTCAGAGTATTTTTCGCCATGATCGCGCGTGCGCCCTTCGTATCATCGACAATGAAATTGATGGCCTTGCCCCACGCCCGGGCATAGCGGCGGGCGACATCCGGCTTGTCCTTGATAAAATCGCTTGAAAGCGCGCATCCTCCGACCCAGGCGTTCGCGTCCGGATCGCCCAGCACGTATTTCGCGATAATGCCAGTCTCAAGGGTTTGCGCGACGCCCATGTTGCGCATTGTCGACGCGTTAGGTTCGAGCGTAAAGGCTGCATCGAACGTTCCCGCCGTCATAGCGTTGATGTGCTGTCCCATGTCGAGTTGATCGAGCTGATAGTCGCCTTCGTTAAGCCCGACTGCGGCGAGCGCGGCGCGGGCCATCGATACGTTCGCGGGCCCGGGCGCCGACATGATTTTCTTGCCCTTCAGATCGGTGAGCGACTTCGCCTCGAACCCCTTCCGGACGACAAATTGTTCCATGGGATATTTGCGGTTCTGGCTGTTGAGCGAGATGTACATCGCCACGCCAGGCTTCTTTAGGTTTGCGTTCATTCCTTCGATGGTGACGAGCACCGAAGACGCATCAATCTGGTTCTGGATGAGCGCTGCGACATTCGGCGGTCCGCCAATTAGCCGCGTCTGCACGATCTCGATCTTCTCCTCGGCGAAGAACCCCTTGTCGATCCCTACGAAAAGCGGGAGTGACGATGAAACCGGAAATACGCCCACGCGGACGCGATCCAGTGATTGTCCGAAGGCCGCACGTGGCGCCGCCGCAACGCAGAGAGGTATGGCCGCAAACTGGCGACGCGTCAGATTCAGGCTCATGCTACCATCTCCTTCACTGCCGTGCGGCGTCGCCGCTGTCTAAGTCTGGTGCGTCTGCGCGCTGCCTTACTCGCCGACGTCGACAATTGCGATGACGGGTCCTCCACCCTGCGGTCCCTGGTGCATAGCATCGACAGAGACGAAAACGGCGGGATCCCCGATGGCCGCCGCTGCAACGCCGCCTACCGCAGCTTTCGAGTGTCTGTGATGATGCACGTCGGAATCATCGAGCATGATCTGCCTGCGTCCCCGTAGCCGTGCCGTCCGGTCGGCCTCGCACTTCAGGAAGCAATTCACGACACGCGAGCCCAGGTCGGCCGGGCGGGGGCGATCCGGCAAGTCCAGACCCGCATTCCGAATTGCGTCGTAGATGCCGTCCATGTCGAGTGCGTCTCTCATGACGCTATGCCCGATCCGGTAACGGCCGCCAGCGCCTTTACGGTTGCCGAGCAGCACGATCTGCGCACAATCGAGTTCCACCCCCGAAGAGCAGGACGCGACGGAGGAGTAGAGATCGAGGTTATGACAAATGTCGTCCTCGCCCGGCATGTCGATCTCGCCAAGCGCCACCGCAATTCCCAGCGCAGTTGTCCCGTTGGACACGCCCATCGACTCATGCACCTCGCAAGCGACGCTGTGGCCGCGAGACTTCGCCTCTCTCATAGTATCGATTGTCAGCAGCGGAGTCTTGGTCTGCACGTAATGCACGTCGGCAGGGTCTTCGATTCCGGCGTCCTTCATGGCGCGTCTCACGCCTTCAGCCACTTTCTCCACCATGGGGAGGCGGCCTATGTCCTCAGGCAGGATCTGCGGGCTCAGCGCTGTTCCAATCACGAGCCGCTCGTTCTCAGCCGGGCCCGTCCGATCATCGCGAGAGAAGACCGTCGCGTGGGGGGTGATGACCCCGTCGCATCCGCCGGACCAGACCATCGGTATCCGGCGCACGTCGTCCTCGGAGCGTCGGCCGCGCTTCATGAGAACCGATCGGAACGCCAGGTCTGATAGGATGCGCGTGAAGTCGTTTACGCCGCCGTTTCCTTCTGTTTTCCCGATAACGGCAATCACGTCATCCGCCGCAAAGCGGCCGGAGACGATGCATTCCTCAAGGCCTGAGGCGTCCTGCACGCTTTTGATTTCTATTTTGACGACGTCTATTGCCATCGCGTTTGCGCTCGCCTTCAGATTCAGGCCACGTATCAGCCGGCCTGGATGTTCTGGCCCGCGAGCGCCCCAGTCCAACAGTCTTTAGTGATGCGCCTATCGGCAGGTCCGATATTGTGCAGCGCATAATGAGGTTCTTGTGCAGGCGCCCACGTGCTAGGCGCCCTCCCGGGGCATTCAGCGCATTAAGCGCCCGGAGAGGCCCCGGGCCAACAATTCTTCCGTTCATCAGCGCAAGCGTCACTCAGTCGGGCGCGCCGGGACCACGATCCAGGATCGGCCTTGGCCCGCGCGTCGCCAGGATCGAGCGTCTCAGGTCACTGGTCGCCTGGGGATCCCACGCAAGCTGGCCGTCCCGGTTGATCAGAACGACACCGTAGCGGTCCCGCGCGCTCGAGATCGATATTCGCTGCTCCACGGCATCACGCACAACCCTTTCGGGTTCACGCTCGAGCGGGTCTCCCCAACCGCCGCCGCCTGTTGTTTCGACCCGGACGATCTCGCCGGCCCGCACATGCGCGCCATCGACCAGCCCGCCCAGCCTGCGTTCGTTCGGCCCATCAGGATCTATCGTCACCAGGAAGGGCAGCCCCGCCTCGCCGCCAATACCATAACAGCCCAGCTTGACCCTGTCCGCTGTGACGATGGTGCGGCAGTCGACGAGCGGCCTGTATTCCTTGCGATAACCAAGGCCGCCCCGCCGTTTGCCCGCCCCGCCCGAATCTGTGCGCAGCGCCAGTTTCTCGACGATGAGCGGGAACTTCGTCTCGGTGAATTCCGCAGGCTGGTTTCGCGAATCAGGAACGATGTGAATAGCGTCATTGCCATCGGCGTAATAGCGACCTCCCGAACCGCCGCCCAGCACTTCGCGGGACAGAAACGGCTTGCCGTCGGAATCGACACCGTAGAATCCGGTGTACCGGATCGTTTCCTGGTCGGCCGGAATACGGCCATCCACCGCTAGCGCCACCACCCCGGCCAAGAGCGAGAGGCATCGCAACAGCACAAACGAGCGCGCATTGGTCGGTGCGGGCCAGATCGGCGTAATGAGCGTGCCCTTCTCGGGGAAGATCACATTGAAGACGTCGCAGACGCCTTCGTTGACATTGATTTCGGCCGCTCGTTCCGGCGTGTCGGCCAGGTTGCGAAGGATGGGCGCAATCCATTTGATGAGGAAGGCGCCATCCGCGTAGTCGGCCGGCCAGTTCAAGGGCCCGTCGGACTGTTGATCCGTGCCGCTGAAATCGAGCGTGATCGAGCCGTCCCGCTTCTCCATCTTCAGCGCTATCTTGTGAAACTTGATTTCGCCATCAACCTCCCGCTCGACGTAATCGTGCCAAGAATATTCGCCGTCCGCGATCTTGGGCAGAAGTTCATTGCGGAAGACGTCCCTGCACCGGACGATGATCGCCTGGAAACACGCTTCCACTGTCTGCCGGCCGAACCTTTGGAACAATTCCTCCAGGCGTTTCGCGCCCATGATGCAAGCCTGGATCTCGCTGTCGAGATCGGCTGAGAGGACATCCGGAAGGCGGGTGTTGCGCCGGATGATTTTGAATGCCTCGTCGTTGCGCCGTCCCTCGCTGTAGATGCGAATGGGCGGGACGGCGAGCCCTTCCTCGAATACTGATTCCGCCGTTCCGGGCATTGACCCCGGCACGCGGCCGCCGATGTCGTCATGGTGCCCGAAGGCCTGAATATACGCGACGACTTCACCTTCGTGAAACACTGGAACCGTGCTGCAGAGGTCGGGGAGGTGGCCGATACAACCCTCGGTGAGATAGGTGTCGTTCATGAGAAAGACATCGCCGGGCCGCATGCTTTCCGGCGGATAATCGCGGAGCACCGCCTGCGGCATGGCCGAATAGGAGCGGCCCGTCAGCTTGCGTGAAAAGCGGTCGAAAAGACCCACACGATAGTCGTGCGCCTCTCGAATCATCGGCGAGCGCGCCGTCCGTTCGATCGCATATTCGATTTCGGCCTCGATCGAATTCAGCGTGCCCTCGACAATCTGAAGCACCACGGGATCGATGTCGGACACGGGCGCGTTTCGCGGGGCGGTTGGCCATGGGTGAGCCGAGGGGAGGGCGCTGTTTTGAATGTTCATATCCATCTCCTCAGCGCGCGCCGCGGATTACGATGACGCCGTGATCGTCGACCGTCAGGAACTGGCCGGGAAATACGACACTTGTTGAGCCGAACTCTTCCACGATCGCGGGGCCTGATATCTGTGCGCCAGCGCCCAGGGAGGCGCGATCATAAACAGGTGTTCCGACGAAACCGCCCTCGAACCAGACCGGCCGGGTCTCGCGCGCTGTGGACACGCCCGCGCCGCGCGGCAGGCGCGGCAGGGCCGGACGCTCGATCATTCCGAACCCCGAGGCGCAGAAGTTGACGAACTCGACCTGTTGTTGTCCTGCATAATCATAGCCGAAGTTGCGCCGGTGCGCGGCGTGAAAAGCCTCGATGAGCCGTCCGGCGAAGTCGTCACCTATCTCGCCCGCAGGCGCGGTTACGCGCACTTCCATCGATTGACCGACATATCTAAGGTCCGCTTCGCGCAGGACCCTGATATGATCCCGTTGCACGCCGTCCTCCTCGAGTTGTTCCGTGACCCGCGCCTCCAGGCTCGCGTAGATGTCGCGCAACGCCCCGGTCTCCGCCTCGTCCTGCTGAAAGACGCGCGTCGCCATCTGATCGCAGCGCCAGTCGACCGCGAGCAAGCCGAAGGCTGCGAGATTGCCCGGGTTTGGCGGCACGATGCACGCATTCAGCCCTGCAAGCTCGGCGACTGCGGCCGACTGCACCGGGCCGGCGCCTCCGAATGACAAAAGCGCAAATTCGCGCGGATCGATGCCTCGTTGGATGGTCATCTGCCGAATGCGGTTCGCCTGGCTCCAGTTGGCAATCTCGATGATGCCGGCGGCTACTTCCTCAGGAGTCATATCCCGGCCGAGTTCTCCCGCGAGCCGGCGCATGCCCTCCCGCGAGCGTGCGACGTCAAGCCTGATGCCACCGCCGATTAGCGCAGCTGGCAAGCGGCCGAGAACCAGGTTCGCGTCTGTAATGGTGGGCTTGTCGCCGCCGTTCGGATAACAGATCGGGCCCGGATCTGCTCCGGCGCTCTTGGGCCCGACGCGCAGGGCGCCATCTCGCGAGATCCACGCTATGGAGCCTCCCCCCGTTCCGATCGTTTCGATGTCGATCATGGGGATGCGGACCGGAAACGGCCCGACGGAGCCGCCATTCGTGACGCGAGCCCGCCCGCCTTCTATTACGCTCAGATCCGTGGATGTGCCGCCCGCATCGAGCGTCACCACGTTATCGAAACCGGCCAACTTAGCGATGACCACGCTCCCGAGCACGCCGGCCGCAGGGCCGGAGAGCGCCGTAGTGATGGGCTTGCGAACGACTTGATCGCCGCTCATCACGCCCCCGTTCGACTGCATGACGAGGAAGGGCGCGCGTCCGAGGTCTTCGCCCAGCGCCTGCTTCACGCGCTTCAAATAGCGCTCCATGTGCGGCTTCACGAAAGCGTCCACCAGGGTCACAATCGTGCGCTCATATTCTCGGTATTCAGGCAGGACGTCCGAGGAAATGGAGATGGCGCAGCCCGGATGCTCCTCTTCGAGGATCGCGCGCACGCGCCTCTCCTGGCCGGGGTTGGCGTAGGCATGAATGAGGCAGACGCCAATGGCCCGGACGCCCTGGGATCTGAAGAAGCGGCCAGCTTCCCGGACGCTCTCTTCGTCGAGCGGCCGCAGTTCGCGCCCGCGGAAGTCGAGGCGACCGCCGACCTCCCGCACATATTCCAGAGGTGTGGGCCGGTCGGGCTTCACCCAAAAATAGGAATTCCCGTAACCGTCGGGGACCGATTGCCGCGCGATCTCGAGAATGTGCCTGAAGCCCTCGGTGACGATCAGCCCCAGCGAATCGATGGAGCCTTGCAGAAGGGCGTTGGTTGCGACCGTAGTTCCGTGCGCCAGCCCGATAAGTGATTGAGGGCCTGTCCCTACGTGTTCAAGGATCGTACGGACGCCGTTGACCAGTCCCAACGCCGGATTTTCCGGCGTGCTTGGAACTTTGGTCACATACATTTCGCCCGTTGCGGCGTCGACGCAAACGATGTCCGTGAACGTCCCGCCCGTGTCGACGCCGATGCGCAATGCGCGGTCCGCCTTCTCCTGGATCATGCTCATATTAGCCAAACGCCTCGCTGTGCCTGCAGACAGGGTCGATTCGCGCTGGCGAAAGGTCCAACAGAGAATTATGATCGAGTTATCGGCGGAACCGATATCGCTTCGCGGTAAGGCTGCCGCCTTGGGGGCTCGCGCCCCCGCCTCGCCAGGGGGACGACGCTTTGGAATTCAGAGCGATACGCTACGCGCTCGCCGTCGCCAAAGAGCGAAGCTTCACCCGGGCGGCGGCGCGCGTAAACGTTTCCCAATCGGCTGTGTCGGAGCAAGTCAAGCTGCTGGAGGCGCGGATCGGATTTGACCTGTTCCGGAGGACCGGGCGCGGTATCGAGCCCACCGACCGGGGGAGGATGTTTCTCGCCGAAGCAGAGCGTGTGGCGAGTGATCTTCTGGCACTGCAGGACGTCGCCTCGCGGCTCGCCGGTCTTGGCGTCGAGACGGTCTCGCTCGGCCACGGCTCCGGTCTTGCGCCGCTCGTCTTTTCCCACCTTCTCAAGCAGGGAATACCGGCCAGCGTTCGCCTGGATGTGAAAACAGCGCCGACGCGCGTTATTTTTGACGAACTTGCGGCGGGTCGGATCGATTTGGGCATTTCCACCGAGGTCCGTCCGGACCGCATTCCAGCGGGGATTATCGCAAGCCCACTGGATGAACTCGAAATGATTCTCATCCTGCCCAATGCGCATCCTCTCTGCGAGAACAGCGGGCCGATCGACATTTCGCTTCTGGCAGAAGAGCCATTCATTCTGAACGAGTTGTCGGTCGGCTACGGCGAACTCGTGATGAACGCTTTCACGGACCTGGGATTGCGGCCATCGATCCGCGCAACGGCGGACAACATAGAGACGATCAAGGTGATGGTTCAATCGGGCGCTGGGCTTGCCCTGGTTCCAGCCGGCTCGGCGGACGCCGAGACAGAATTGGGCAAGCTTCAGGTGCGCAGCGTGACGCCGCTGATGAAAGTCTCCATCGATGTTTACACCAGCCGATTTGGGTTGCCGCGAAGAAAGGCCGAAATCCTAGGAAGGCTCTTTGACGCTGCCGGTTGGCGGTTTCCGGCTTTGCGGGACCCGGAAAGCGGCGAAGGCGCGCAGGTATCGATGTTGGAAGCCGGCGTTTCGAGCCAAGGCGCCTAAACTTCGCTGGACCGGGCCCGCTGAAACAACTCAGGAGAATATGCAAGGCGACTTTGCACTTGGCTTCGCCTGTGGGACGCGTTCTGAAGATGGCTATCTTTTATAAGGCGTTGAGTTGAGCCAAGGTCACGAGCGCCGATAATGCTATTTTTGATTTTGCGCCAATCGTCGCATTTTCCCGATCGATAGCGGTTGCCGAGTCGTTTGGAGACAATGCCCTCCAGTCCCATGCAGCAGGCTTGCTCGAACATCGCCGGACCATCACCCTGAATGGCCCCGGAGAACATGATTCCGCCGGACGCCGCTTGCAGAAGCCGTCCAAGGCGGGCGCAGCGCCGGAGCGCGGGCCTGAAATCTAGGTCGGATTCCCTGTAGCCGAACTGCTCAATCGCTGATCTGCTCTCTCAAATTCCCTGTTCTGAGTGCTGGGAAAATCGCCGCAAGTTGCTGTTGTGTCTGGGCTTTCTCAGCCAAAAAACGCCTTCGGCGAGCCCAATATGCGCGAAACTCCCTGTAAATTCCCTGTAAACAGGCAAATTCCAGCCGAGACCAGTTCGCCGTAGACTGCGTCGTCAGCCAGGCATTGCCCTGATCTCCCACTCTTCGCGGTCTGCCTGGAAGCGACCGGTCGGCCCATCTTTCTATCGAAGCTGCACGCCGTCCGTCAGGCCGACGCGCCTACGACATCGTCCGTCCGCACCCGCTCGATCCCTCGCGCGGCGAGCGCGCGGTGGGCCTCGTTGATCGAATTGCCCAACCCGATGCTTCGGCACGCGTCCTCGACGGCCGTTACGACAAAGCCCATGGCGTGGGCGTCCTCGCACGAGTAGCGAACGCAGAAGTCGAAGGCGAGGCCGGCGATCGCGACGCTTGCGAAGCCGCGGTCGCGCAAGTAGCCGGTTAGGCCCGTCGGCGTCTTGCGGTCGTTTTCGAAGAACGCCGAATAGGAATTGATCGTCCGGGTGAAAGCCTTTCCGAAGAATCAGCTCGGCGCGCGCGGTTTCGAGCTTCTCATGAAACTGCGCGCCATGCGTGCCCTGCACGCAATGGTCCGGCCACATGAGCTGCGCGCCGTAGGACGCCGCGATCGATGTCGAGCGGCTTCCTGCCCGGATGGCTCGACGCGAAAGACAAGTGTCCGGGCGGATGCCAGTCCTGCGTCAGGACAACATGGGGAAAGCGCGCGATGAGCCGGTTCACGTGGGGGATGATGAGATCGCCATCGGGCACGGCGAGCGCGCCTGCGGACAGAAATCGTTCTGGATGTCGATCAGAACGAGAACGTCTGGCAGGCGCCGGACTGTGGGATGTGCTCATGAGGTCAGTCTCCGCCCTGGGAGGGGCGTGATTGCTGTTCTGGCGCCTTAGCGGGCCGCCGCGCTTGATCCAAATCACTTGATGCAGGTCATTTGAACCATGGCCGGCGGCCGTCTCGGGTCCGTGCGCAGGAACGTCGAAAATCCCACTGCCGTCCCGGCGCCTTGCGTGCTAATCCATGACGCGACGGAGGGCCCAGCGGCCATCGCACGGGCAGGAAACTCGGAGGGACTGGGGTGAACAGCGTGAGAGCGGAAGCGCGCCCGTTGCGGGCGGCCATCATCGGCGGCGGCATCGGCGGACTTGCGGCGGCGAACGCCCTGCTGCAGCGCGGCCTCAAGGTCGACGTCTATGAACAGGCGCCCGTCCTCGGCGAAGTCGGCGCCGGCATTTTCGTTTACCCCAACAGCCTGCGCCAACTCGAGCGCATGGGCTTTCGCGAGGCGCTCGCCAACGTCGGCGCGAAGGTCGGGCCGGGCTCGCAATACCGCCGCATGGACGGCACCGTCGTCGGCCCGATCCTGACCACCGATTCCAGCGGCTGGAACGGCATGTACGGCATGCACCGCGCCGACATCCTCAACGCGCTCGCCGCCGCCCTGCCCGCGGGCGTCGTCCACACGGACCATCGCTGCGTGGGCTTTTCGCAGACGGCCGATTGCGCGACCGTGACGTTCGCCAACGGCGCTGCGGTGGAGGCCGATGTCGTGATCGCGGCCGACGGCATCAGGTCGGTCCTGCAGCCGTTCGTCGTCGAGCCCTCGCCGCCGGAATATTCCGGCTTCCGCGCCTATCGCGGCCTCGTCGAGCGCAGCAAGCTCGAGTCCTGGCCCGATCAGACGCATCAGGTCTGGATGGGCCACGGCAAGCACTTCATGGTGTTTCCCGGTGCGAAGCGGGACGCTTCTCAATTACGTCGGCTTCGTGCCGCTCGACATCGAGACCGTCGAATCCTGGTCCGCGATCGGCGACCGCGACCAGCTTGCAGCCTCGTTCGAAGGCTGGGATCCGCAGATCGGGAAGTTGCTCGACAAGGTCGAAACCTGCTTCTGGTGGGGACTTTTCGACCGCAGGCCATTGCGGACCTGGTGCAACGGACGTCTCACGCTGCTGGGCGACGCGGCCCATCCGATGCTTCCGCATCTGGGACAGGGCGCCAATCAGGCGATCGAGGACGGCGTCGCGCTCGGCGTGCTGCTGTCGGGACGCAGCCCCGCAGACGTTCCCGCGGTCCTGCGCGCATACGAAAATCTGCGGCGTCGCCAGAACCGACATGGTTCAGTCGGAGGCCCGCCGCAACGGCATGCGCTATGATTCCCTTTACGACAGCCTCGAGAAGCGCGACGAGGAAATCCGCAACATCGCGGGCCTCAGAAAAAACCTTTACGATTACGACGTCGAGCAGGCGGCGCACGAGGCCGCTGCGGCGCTTGCGTGATCGCGCCGCCCGGCCGGGATGATCGACTTCAGTTGCGCCCGCTCGCCGCACCGGCGGGGCATTCGCCCTGTCCACTCGCAGGCGGACGCACGTCGAGGTCGCACATGATCTTTTCGGCGAACTCCTCGAGGCCCTGCCGCATGGGGTAGAAATGCAGCATGAACAGGTCGACGCCGAGATCCTGATAGCGCCTGATCCTTTCAACGATCGTTTTCGGTGAGCCAATCAGGTTGGCCCCCACGCCCGATGTGCCGACGGTCATGCTGGGATCGTTGCGGATGGTCTCGAGATGCTCTTGGGCCATCGCCTCCGCCTGCGCGTCGGTCTCGCCGATGAGGACGAGCGCGTTGATGCCGTAGACCATGGTCTTGCCGAGCGCGCGGACGCGCTCTTCCATCATCGCGCGCTCGCTCTCGATGCGCTTCAGGCTGGCGCTGTAATTCCGGCGATCCTTGTCGTAGTTCGACGAACCAGGTCGAGCATTCCTGCGATACGACATCCATCCCCTCGTCTACGCGGCTGGCCGCATAGAAGGGGGGATAAGGCTCCCTCACGGACTTGGTGGGGACCGTTCCGTGTTCGACCTGATAGTACTCGCCCTTGTAGGTGAAGTCGTCGCTGGTCCACAGGCCTTTCATCACCTTTATGAACTCGTGCATGCGGCGATACCGCGGCCCCGTCTGGTCCAGCCAGTCGCCGAAAATGTCGAACTCGTCCTTGCGCAATCCATTCACGATGTTGATGCAGAAGCGGCCGCCGCTGATCCTGTCGATGGACGCGCCCATCTTCGCCGCCATGCGGGGATCGGCGATTCCCGGGTGCAGCGCCGCCATGATTTCCATGCGCTTCGTCTGAGCCGCCAGCGCAGTCGCGAAAATCCAGGAGTCGAGATCGGGTCCGAGGTAGCGTTGCGCGATGAGGGTGATGTCGAAGCCCAGTTCCTCGGCGCGCTGCAGAAACTCGACGGCGTAAAGATAGCTCTGATCGACGCCCCCGCCATGGCGCGTCAATGCTTCATGCATCGGCTTCACGGCGGGGTCCGGCCGTATCGACTGCGGAGCAGGCGTCCAAACTCCAAGCCTCATCTCATGCTCCAGGGGTCTCTTGATCTATCGGACTGAAGGTTCTTTTCACTTCGGCGCAACATACAAAATCTCGCGAATCCGCTTGCGCAATTCGGGGCTCGAACGTCCCAGTTCCTCGACGGCGGCCAGCGTCTGCCTGGCGTCGAGCGGCGTCAGATCGAGTTGCAGCTTGTTGGCTTCGCCCACCATGGCGGGGTCGCGAGCGGCGTTGATGAACGCGCTCTGCAGCGCTTCGGCGCGGTCGGCCGGAATGCCGGGAGGCGCGGCGAACGGACGGCTCACGACGTAGGGCAATTCGGCCATCCTGATGAGCTGGAGCGACGCGTCGTCTTTCGCCAGTTCCTGCGCCGTGGGCGCCTGCGCGAGTTCGGGCAGCCGCGTACTGCGCGCGAATTGCAACAGCACCTGCATCTTGCCGCCGGGGTCAGCCCAGGCCGGATGCGTTATCTTGCGCGTGATGTAGTTGACGAGTTGTCCGTCCACTTCGCCATTGTCGACTGCGAGCGCGATCTTGTTTGAATCCTGATAGCCGGGAACGATCTTGAGGCGCAGGCCCAGTACGTCTCTCAGGAGAACGGCGACGTCGTTATCGGTTGCTCCGACACCAGCCACTCCGACGGTGAGCGTCGCGCCTCCCGGGCGCAGCAGATCGTCGACGCTCTGGATGTCCGGCCTCTTTCGCGTCCAGACAACGAACGCGTCCTTGCTCGAATCCGAAAGGGTGCCCAGCCACGTCAGCTTGAGGGGATCGAACTGGACGTTCGGGCTTCCCTCCACGAACGCGATCAGCGGCATGTTGCGATCGAACGCCGCAATGACCGTCCCGTCCTTGGGCGCCGCGGTCGCCAGATGGTTGGTCGCGCGCAAGCTGGCGGCGCCGGGCATGTTCTGGACGGTTACGGCCGGATTGCCGGGCACATGCGAGCCCATGTGACGCGCGAGCATGCGCGCAAAGAGGTCGTATCCTCCTCCCGGCCCATAGCCGACGATGATGTTGATGCTCTTGCCGCGATAGAAGTCCGCCACATCAGCGTGCGCGCCAATGGAGCCCAGGCCCGCGATGCCCATGGCCCCGGCCATCAGCGCAAGCAGTGTCCGCTTGGTCATCCTGTTCCCCTGTCTTGCGCGCTGAACGCGCGAGCATGTTTCATGTGTTCAACGCAGATCGCGCAGGCGCGCGAGCACATCTGGCGGAGTTTCGGCGAGCTTCCGAATCAACTGCAGCGCCTCTTCGGCGAAGACGGGGCTGATTTCCAGCTTCAGCTTCTGCGCCTCGGCCACAAATCCCTGATCCTCCGTCGTCGCCTTGAAGGCCTGCTGAAGCGCGTTTGCCTGATCGGCGGGAACACCGGGCGGCGCAGCAAACGGCCGCGCAAGCCTGTAGGGAAGTTCCGCCGCCTCGATGAGGCGCAACTCGAACTCGTTTCTTGCAAGCTCCCGAACGGTGGGCGCGTTGGCTGCCTCCGGGAGACGGGTCGTTCGCGCAAACTGCAGCAGCACATGCATGTCGCTGTTTGGCGATGTCCATTCCGGCTTTACGACTTTGGTGCTGACGAACCCCATCAATTGCCCGTCCAGTTCGCCGCGCTCCACCGCGAGCGCGATAGCGCCTGTGCCCGGATAGCCGGAGACGATCTTGATACGCAGGTTGAGCGCGTCACGCAGCAGAACGCCGATGTCGTTGTCGGTTGCGCCAGCGGCGGTGGTCCCCACAGTCAGGACGGGTCCCGTCTCGCTGCGAAGCTGCTGCACCGACGAGACAGCGGCATTCTTTCGCCCCCACAGGACGAACGCGTCGTCGCTGGTGTTCGACAGCGAACCGATCCACGTGAACTGCTCCGGCTTGAACCGGACGTTTGAATTGCCGCCGAGGATTGCGATAAGCGGCATGTAACGATCGAACATGCCGAACACCGTTCCGTCGCGCGCGGCGACGTTGAACAGGTGATTTGTCGCCGTCATGCTGGCCGCGCCCGGCATGTTCTGGACGATCACATTCGGACGGCCGGGGATGTGCTGGCCCATGTGGCGGGCGAGCGCGCGCGCGTAGAGGTCATATCCGCCTCCCGGCGGAAACCCCACGACGAGCGTCACGCTCTTGCCCTTGTAGAACTCGCTGACGTCGGCCCTGGGGGCGCCGGTCATGCAGAAGGCCGCAAGCGAGGCGCCGATAACAAGCGACGAAGAAATGGACCATGCCGCACGTAAAATCGCGCACATTGTGACCTCCCCGGTCGCCGCTCGATGGCGGCTTTTCCATGAAAACATACCCGCCGGGCGACTGCGTCGCAAGGGCAGGCGCTTTCGTGACCATGGCCCGCGAAGTCACGTTGCGGGCGCAACACCTGGCAGCACGCTTGACAGGCGGCCCGGTGAAAAGGACGTTGCGGGGAGAATCCGAAGTCCGCCTCGTCACAGAAGGAAGCGCCCGCCCATGATACCGCTCGATCGCCTCCTCGCGGAGCATGAAATCGCCCGCCTGATCACACGCTTTGCTTTGCTCAACGATGCCGGCGACTGGGCAGCCGTGGCCGACATGTTCACGGCTGACGGACGTTTCGTCCGCCCTGCGGGGGGAGACCCGGTCGTTGGCCGGGAGGCGATCCGCGCCTCCTTCGAAAGCCGCCCTCCGCGCAAGTCATGCCACCTGATCACCAACATCGTCGTCGATGTGGCGTCCCCCGAGTCCGCGGACGCGCGGTGCACCCTGCTGCTCTACACGGCGCCGGCGGGCGAAGCGGCGGCCGTCGGTCCCGCCCTGATCGGCGGCTTTCGCGACAAGCTGATAAAGACAGGCGACGGCTGGCGCTTTGCCGAGCGCGTCGGGTTTCTCGATCTCAAGGTTTCATTTTGATGACGTTCATTCACACCACGCACGTCGGCAGCCTGCCCCGCTCCGCGGAACTGACGGCGATGCTTCTGAAACGCGACCACGCCGAAGACGTGAACGAAGCCGAGTTCGATGCGCTCGTCTCTTCCGAGATCGAGCGCATCGTGCGCGCGCAGGTCGAGGCTGGCGTGACGATCGTCAGCGACGGCGAGTTCGGCAAGGTCGGCTACTCGACCTACATCACGCGGCGCCTGTCGGGGTTCGGCGGCCATGTCGACCGCATGCCGGCGAAGGATCTTGCTGACCTGCCGGACCTGCGCGCGAAGCTGGCGGCGATCATGGGCAGCCAGAGCTTCGTTCGCGCCGCCTGTATCGGCCCGGTGAAGCTGGTCGAACTCACAGCCCGTGGAAGACGACATCCGCCGCTTCGGCGCCGCGATGCGCAAGGAAGGCCAGTCGGTGCGCGGCTTCATGAACGCGGCCTCTCCGGGCCTCGTGACGGCCTTCCAGCCCAACCAGTATTACCCGAGCCACGAGGCTTATCTCGCCGATCTCGTCGACGCCATGCGCCCGGAATACGAGGCCATCGTTGCGGCGGGGTTCGACCTTCAGCTCGATGCGCCCGATCTCGCGATGGCGGCGCACACCGGCTTCCAGAACCTGAGCGAGGCCGAGTTCCTCAAGCGGGCCGCGCAGAACGTGGAGGCGCTCAACGCCGCCACGGCGAACATTCCCGCGGATCGTCTTCGCATGCACATCTGCTGGGGCAATTACGAAGGTCCGCACGACTTCGACATTCCGCTCGAAAAGGTGATCGGCGTCATCCTGAAGGCGCGTCCCACGCGGCTTCTGTTCGAAGCGGCCAATCCCCGTCACGAACACGAATGGATCGTCTGGCGCGACGCCGCGCTTGGGCAGGACAAGGTGCTCGTCCCGGGCGTGATCGACAGCTGCTCCAATTACGTGGAGCATCCCGAACTCGTCGCCCAGCGCATCGAGCGCTTCGCAGCCATCGTGGGCGCGGACCGCGTCATCGCCGGCACCGATTGCGGGTTCGGCACCTTCGCGGGCTACGGCAAGATCGATCCGGCCGTCACGTGGAAGAAGCTGCGCGCGCTGCGCGAAGGCGCAGACATCGCGGCGCGGCGGGTGTAACGCGCGCGTGCAGGCGCGTTGGCGTTCACGCGCCCGGCCTGCGCGCCCGCTCCATCCGCGTCGCAAACCAGATCACGTGGCGCGCGCCTTTGCCTGACGTGGACGCGCGCGCCCGGACCTCTTCAACCTGAAAGCCTGCGTTCCCCAAGCGTTTCTTGAACGTGCGGTCGGGGCTCGACGACCACACGGCGAGTACGCCGCCGGGCTTCAGCGCCGAACCCGCGACCCTGAGCCCCTCCATCGAATAGAGCCAGTCGTTCGACTCCCGCACGAGCCCCTCCGGACCATTGTCGACGTCGAGGAGGATCGCATCGTAACGCGCGCGCTCCTTCGACATCAGCGCGCCGACGTCGCCTTCATGGATCGACACTCTCGGATCCGCGAGGCAATCGCCGAACAGATCGGCCATCGGCCCTTTCGCCCATGCGATCACGGCCGGAGCCAGTTCCGCCACGACGACGCGCGCCGATCCGCCGAGCGCGCCCAGCGCAGCGCGCAATGTGAAACCCATTCCCAATCCGCCAATGAGCATCGCCGGACGTTCGATATGGGACAATCGCTCGCATGCGAGCGTGGCGAGCGATTCCTCCGAGCCGGTGAGCCTGCTGCTCATCAGTTCGATCGAGCCGTGCATGATCGAATATTCCCTGCCGCGCCGCATGAGGCGCAGCTCGCTGGTGCTGCCGGGAATACGCGCGGTGTCCAGTTTTTCCCACGGAATCATGACTGCTCGCCGGATTGTTTTCGAGTGACGCCGCACGCGGCGGACTGATGACATGCGAGGCGCCGCGACGCCAAATGCCGGTGTGGCCTTGTTTTCTTCGCTGTGATGCAGTATATCATCAATATCGATCTTGCTTGACGACCTTTGTTTGGCGCAACGCGCCCCGCGATCTTCCCTCTCAAAATCGATGTCAATGCGCGACCTGGCATGTTGCCGGGACGCGGTCTCCAATGTCGATTCGAAGGAACTCGCCATGAACACTGGAACAGTAAAGTTTTTCAACTCCACCAAGGGCTTTGGCTTCATTCAGCCGGACACCGGCGGCGCTGACGTCTTCGTGCACATCTCCGCCGTCGAGCGCGCTGGCATGACCACGATCGTGGAAGGCCAGAAGCTGACCTTCGACGTCGTGCAGGATCAGCGCTCGGGCAAGAGCGCAGCCGAGAACCTCAAGGCCGCTTGAAGAATATCGCATCTGGCGTTCGACCACGGATGTACTGGCGCTTGCCATTGATGCGAACAGGAAAGGCCGGGCTCAGCCCGGCCTTTTTCTTTGATGCGGTGAAATCGTCGCGCCGGAGCCGCCGGCGCAAGGATCTTGCTAATGCTTGCGGGCGGCGCCTGCAGCCTAATGATTGCGCGCGGCGCCTGCAGCGCCATCCATTTCGTCTTCGTTCGAGAGACGCCTGATCTCGCTCTCCCTGACCGCGCGCTCGATCGAACCCGCCTTGACGCGGTAGGAGAACTCGCCGGAGACATCGGCCGGCATGAGTCGAATGATCTCGTACACGTTGAAGCCGGTGAGGCGCTCCGACGACGCGATACGGTTCAATTCGACCTTGTCGTGCATCTTGTAACGATGTTCCATGGCCTTGTTACTCCTTGACGCTTGTGCGGCCTGCGGATCAGGCGCGACGGATTTTTCCTGACGGCTGTATCGACTTGATGGAGAGCTGCGGCCGCTGCGCGCGATCGGCGATGATGCGATCCTGCGCCTCGATCGCGGCCTTGACGGCGGGAGCGCCATCGAAGCTTTCCACGATGGCGCGATCCACTCGCCGGTTCGACGAACGCGAGCCGTCTTCATAGACGATGTCGAACAGCACGAACGCGCCTGCCGAATCCTTCGGACGTTTCCGGTTCAATTCTATTGCCTCCAGTGGAGCGCTACCCGTGTGGGGCGCTTGAAACGGCGCTGCTCTGCGTCGCCGAGCCCCGCCTTGCCGGCGATCCGAGCGCCGCCCGCGCCTGCGCAAACGAAACCAGCTTCCGGCTGTTCTCGTCCCAGAGCGTCAGCCGCACGGCCTTGAAGCTCTCGCCGAGCGTGATGCGGCCGGTGCTGCGCAATTGAGGATATTCTTCTACGACCGACATGAGGCGATGATAGGGCACCCGGCTGCACAGATGATGCACGTGGTGGACGCCGATGTTCGCCGTCAACCAGCGCAGGACCGGAGGCAGATCGTAAAAGGATGATCCATGCAGCGCGGCGTCGACATATTGCCAGCGCTCGCCGTCCTCCCAGCACGTATGCTCGAACTGGTGCTGCACATAGAACAGCCACACCCCGGCCGAAGCGGCCAGCACCATGATCGGCAGGTAGACAAAGGCGAAGGCCGACGGCCCGATCAGCCAGATGAGACCGCCGACGGCTGCGGCGATCGACACGTTCGTGCCCTGGCTGCTGAGCCACGGGCCCCAGCCGCTGCGCATCAGGCCCACCGGGACGCGATGCTGCAGGAAAAACAGGTATGCGGGCCCGATGCCGAAGAGCACGAGCGGATGACGATAGATGCGGTACCCGAGCCGGCCCATGCGGGAGAGATTCGCGTATTCCCTCACGGTCAGCGTATTGATGTCGCCGATTCCGCGCCTCTCGAGATTGCCGCAGGTGGCGTGGTGCAGCGCGTGCGTCCGCTTCCACACGCCGTAGGGCGTCAGCGTGAGCACGCCGATTGTGCGCCCGACCCAGTCGCTGGCGCGCCGGCTCGAGAAAAACGAACCATGGCCGCAATCGTGCTGGATCATGAAGAGCCGCACCAGGAAAGCCGCCGCAGGAATCGAGATCAGCGCCGAAAGCCACAGGAGCCCGGACGAATAGGCCCACCATGACGCGCCCCAGAGCGCGAAGAAGGGAACGGTTGTGACGAGAGCCTCGAATGCGGCTCGCACGTTGTCGTGACGGCGGTAGGATTCTAGCGCCCGGCTCCAGGCGTGCATGGAGGCCGGCAGTCCAGTCGAAGTCTCTGTTGACAAAGGAGAATATCCAAAAACCGGCGCAGCCAGCGCCAGGGCGGGAGGAACGGGTATCTCTACCCAGCTATTGCGACCCAATCATGGTGAGGCGCTGACCATCAGCCTTGTATTTAGCCCGGCTGTGGCCCATCTCTAAACATTGCCGCTCGTTTCAGAAAGACAAAAAGAACATGTATAGCGCCGAACGAGGGGTAAAACGGCTGTGCGCTGCCTGCAGCGCCCGCTTTTATGATCTGGGCCATGCGCCCATCCATTGCCCCAAGTGTCAGGCCATCTTTGTTCCTCCCGAGCCGCCCCCGCCGCGTCAGGGACGCATGCCGCGCAACATGAGCGCGGCCAAGCCGCGCCCCGCGCCGCTGGAGGTGGAAAAGAGCGAGGAATCAGAAGAGGCTGAAACCGTCGAGGACGCCGACGACGTCCTGCTCCTCGACGAAGCCGACGAGGATGCGCCCGACAAGGCGGACCTCGAGGTCGTAAAGCCCGAGGAAGACCGCTAGCGCTCCGATCGGCCAGGCGCCTCCGACGCCTAGAGCAGCACGACCGCCGTCCGGGACGTGCGGACGATCATCAGTGCGCAATCCTTCGCCATGTTCCTCGCGTGGGTGGCCGACAGGGCTTCCACGCGGGCCACTTCCCGCATCTCGCGATCCTTGATGATGACGACGTCGGCTCCGCTCTGGTCGCGAGCGATACTGATCTCGAGCGTGCTCATCGCAGTTCTCCCCTGTGACCAGCCCCCAAGTGACCGGTCCCTGATCTGACGGGGCGCACTCTGCCGCGCGCATGTGGCCATCCGATGCGGCCCATGTGGCGGGGATGTGGGCTTGTGCGGTCACATCTGGGCGGGGAGGACGAGGAAAGACATTCCGTTCGTCGCAGGTGAGGGCGCAGAAAAAAATCGCGCGGATGTCGGGAGCCTTCGAAGTCGTCCGTCCTTGGGGTAACGCGCCCACGCAGGGGCGCCGGAGGACGACACATGCAGATTGCGCCATGTATCCTGTTCAACGGCGACGCCGAAGCCGCGATGAACTTCTATCTCGCAACTTTTCCCGACGCACGTGTGAAGGACATCACGAGGGCGCGCGAGGGCTGGCCCGGACCACAGGGCGGGTTGATCGCCGCGACGCTCGAGCTCGCCGGCAACAGGCTCATCGTGTTGAATGGACCTGCCGCCACTGCGTCGATCGCGGTGTCGCTCCTGGTCTCGTGCGACACCCAGGCCGAAGTCGACAGGTTGTGGGAGAAGCTCGGTGAAGGCGGACAGCCGCTCCAGTGCGGCTGGGTGACGGACAGGTTCGGCGTGACGTGGCAGATTGTGCCCGCACGATTGCTGGCGCTGCTCAACGATTCCGACGAAGGACGGGCGCGACGGGCCGTGCAGGCCATGATGAGCATGGTGAAGATCGACATCGACGAGATCGAGCGCGCGGCGGCGCAAGACGGGACGGGAGGATGACGATGGCCGACGATGTCAGCAACGAACGCCAGTTGACCTTCACGCGCTTCATCGATGCGCCGCCTGAAAAGGTGTACCGCGCATGGACCGAGCCAGAGCTTCTTGTGCAATGGTTCACGCCGCGGCCCTACACGACGCCACACGCCGAACTGGACGTGCGTCCGGGCGGCTCGAACCTCGTGGTGATGCGCGATCCCGATGGCGCCGAGACGCCGCACCGGGGCGTCTATCTCGAAGTGGTTCCCGGCCGCCGGCTGGTCGTAACCGACGCCTATACGAGCGCGTGGACGCCCTCCGAAAAGCCCTTCATGACGCTGGTTCTGACTTTCGAGCCGGAGGGCGCCGGCACGCGCTACACCGCGCACGCGCGCCATTGGAGCGCGGCCGACCGGCAGAGTCACGAAGAGATGGGCTTCCATACAGGCTGGGGACTGGCGACAGACCAGATGCAATCGCTGCTGAACCGGATTTGAGGAGAGCGTCATGGCGAAGCGGGTGTATGTCCTGCTGGGCACGCGCAAGGGCGTGTTCATTCTGGAAAGCGACGAGGCGCGGCGCGACTGGAAATTGCGCGGTCCCTATTGCGAGACATGGCCGATCCAGCACGCGATCGGCGATGCGGCGAGCGGCGCGATCTACGCCGCCGGCGGCAGCGAATGGTTCGGCCCGGCCGTGTGGAAGTCGACGGACCTCGGCGCCACGTGGACCCATTCGCGCGAAGGCCTCGCCTACGAGGAAGGGGCGACGCCCGTGAAGAACGCCTGGAGTCTGGCGGCGCACAATGGCGCGCTGTATGCGGGCGTTGAACCGGCGGGACTGTTCCGCAGCGACGACGGCGGGCAGACGTTTCGCCACCTCGACGGATTGCAGAAACATCCGACGCGAAGCGAGTGGAGCCCCGGCGGAGCGGGATTGATCCTGCATTCCCTCATAGTCGATGGCGACGACGACCGGAACATCTGGGTCGGCATTTCAGCAGCGGGCGTCTTTCATTCAGGCGATGGCGGCGCGCAATGGGAGCCGCGCAATCGCGGCACGCGCGCAGACTTCATGCCCGAGGGGCAGAACTATCCCGAGTTCGGCCAGTGCGTGCATTGCGTGGTGAAGGCGCCCACGGGCGATCGCCTCTACCAGCAGAACCATTGCGGCATGTATCGCAGCGACGACGGCGGACGCTCATGGCGCAGCATCGAGGCGGGGCTGCCGTCCTCCTTCGGATTTCCCGCCGCCGTTCACCCGCGCGATCCCGACACGCTCTACCTGCTTCCGCTCAACGGCGACATCAAGGGACGCTTCATGCCGGATGCGCAAGCGGCAGTATGGCGCACGCGCGACGGCGGCGCGACGTGGGCTCCACTGCGCGAGGGCCTGCCGCAGCAGAGCGCCTATTTCGCCGTGCTGCGGCAGGCGCTGGCAACCGATACGCTCGAGAAGGCCGGAGTCTATTTCGGCACGAACACCGGAAGCGTCTTTGCGAGCGCCGATGAAGGAGACACATGGTCCTGCATCGCCCAGCACCTTCCCCTCATCTCGTCCGTCGAGACGCTCGTGCTCGACGAACCCGCGCAGAGCGTCGCCGCATGAGCGCAAGCGAGGCGCCGGTGGACGTGCGGCTGCCGCACTTGCTGGCGCATCTTTTCCCCGATGCTCCGCGCAGGCTCAGCTTGCACGCGCAGGATGTTTCTGCCCTCATCGACGCGCTCGACGAGCGCTGGCCCGGCATGGGCGATTGCCTTCGGGACACGAGCCCTGCCGTGCGACGGCACATCAACATCTTTGTCGACGGCAAACGCGCGTCTCTCGACACGAAGCTTGCGCCGGGAACCGACGTCTTCATTCTCACCGCCATCAGCGGCGGCTGACGCGAGGCTGCGATGCTCTATGCTTTCCTCTGCTACAACGACGAGGCGACGGTCTGTTCGTGGACAAAGGAACAGGACGATGAAGTGATGGCGCGACTTGATGTCGTGCACAGGAAGATCAGGGCGCAGGGCCGGATGGGCCCTGCCCTGCGGCTGATGCCGACGACGACCGCAACCACGCTGGTGAAAGAAGACGGCGTCATCCTCGACGGTCCGTACGCCGAGACGAAGGAGGCTCTCCTGGGCTTCTATGTCCTCGACTGCGACACGCTGGAGCAGGCGCACGAAATCGCGCGCGAACTTGCGGCGGCCAATCCCGGCGGCGCGTATGAGATCAGACCCGTGCGGCTGTTCCTGCCCGGAGGGGAGTCTGCATGAACGATCTGCGCTGGCTCGACGCGACATTCGCCGCAGCGCGCCCGCCCGCCATCGGCGCCCTGCTGCGCCACTTTCGCGATCTCGATCTCGCCGAAGAAGCCTTTCAGGAGGCGTGCCTGCGCGCCCTCACCCTGTGGCCGAAGAACGGCCCGCCACGCGATCCGGCCGCATGGCTCATCTTCGTCGGCCGCAATGTCGCCATCGATCATCTGCGCAAGACCACGCGGCTTCAATCACTGCCGGAGGATGAAGCCGCGATTTCGAATCTCGAGGATGGCGAAAGCGCCATGGCGCAATCCATCGACAACGCCAGCGTCAGCGACGATGTGCTCAGGCTTTTGTTTGTGTGCTGCTGCGAGGACATTCCCGCCACACAGCAGATCGCGCTCGCGTTGCGCATCGTCGCGGGCCTGAGCGTGTCGCAGATCGCCCGCGCGTTCCTCGTCAGCGATGCGGCGATGGAGCAGCGCATCACGCGCGCAAAGAGAAGCATCGCGCAGGCCGGCATCGCATTCGAAACGCCCGGACCCGCCGAGCGCGCGCGACGCATCGGGATCGTCGCGGCGATGGTTTATCTCATCTTCAACGAGGGGTATTCGTCCGACCGCGAGCAGGCGCACGTGCGCGCGCCGCTCTGCGGCGAGGCCGTTCGCCTTGGCCGGTTGCTCGTGCGCCTGTTTCCGGGCGAACCTGAACTGCTGGGTCTTCTGGCGCTCATGCTGCTTCAGGATGCGCGCTGGCCGGCCCGCTTCGACGCAGAGGGCTGCGCCGTTCTGCTCGAGGATCAGGACCGCAGCCTGTGGCTTGCAGACCAGATCGCGCGAAGGGCTGGCGCTGCTCGAAATGGCGCTGCGGCACCGCCAGCGCGGCGGCTACCAGATCCAGGCGGCGATCGCCGCTTTGCACGCCCGGGCTCAGCGCGCCAGCGATACCGACTGGGCGCAGATCGAAAAACTCTATGCGGCGCTTGAAGAGCTGCAACCCTCGCCCGTTGTGACGCTCAATCGCGCCGTCGCGCTCTCGAAAGTCGAGGGACCGGCGCCGGCGCTGGCGCTGATCGAACCTTTGCGTTCGAGGCTCGCGAGCTATTTTTACCTGCACGGCGTGCGCGGCGCGCTCCTCTCGCAGATGGGCGCAGTGGACGAAGCGCGCGACGCGTTCCGCTCCGCCATCGCACTCGCGCAATCTCCGAGCCAGGCCGCGCACATCCGCCAATGCCTCGACCGTCTCGAGGCAGAAACGAACGCCTGAGGCTTTGAGGCCCGCGCGATGGGGCGTATAATTATAGATCTCGGTCATACGACCTTCGATCGCCCGCGGACTTTTCCCGCTTCGCACTTCCCCTGTTGGCGCGACATGAGCGCGCACCGGAGCCCTGTTGATGACGTCCGATGCCGATGATTATAAGGGCTCCAGCCCACGCCAGGCGGCGGCCCGCCAGAGAAGGCTTGACGGCTTCGGCGAAGCGGGCGCGCCGCCGCCCGGCGTGAAATGCGATGTCTTGTGCGAGGATCACGTGGGGACGTACGAAGCGCCTTACCCGTGCATCTGGACAGACGGCGCATGGACCAGCGCCGTCACGGGCGAGCGCATGGAAGCGCGTGTTGTGCGCTGGCGGCTGAGCAAGGACAGAAACAGGCGCGGCTAGGCGGCCTGCGAGACGAACGCTGCGATCTCGTCCCGGCGTTGCTGCATGTATCGCGCAAACCACACGGTGTAGCGATCGGGGTGCGCCTCCATGTCGCTGGCGAGGTCGCCGAGCCCTATCCAGCGATAGTCCTCCACCTCCAGCGGATCGGGCGTGACGGGACCATCGTGATGGCCGCCGAACACATGGACATACTCGTCCTCGATGAGCGGCCCGACCTGCGCGCGATATTCAACGATGAAAAGCGGCTTCAACGCCGCGAAGAATCCCATCTCGTCGTGGAGGCGCCGCCTGGCGGCGTCGATGGGCTCTTCCTTCGCGCGCGGATGGCTGCAGCAGGCGTTCGTCCACAGGCCGCCGGAATGATACTTGCCGCTGTATCGGCGCTGCAGGAGTATCTCATGCCGGCTGTTGACGATCAGCACCGAGATGGCGCGGTGCTTCAGCCCGTCGATGTGCGCCTGAAGCTTCGGGGCGAGCCCGATGTCGCGTCCCTGTTCGTCCACCAGAACGACACTCTCATCCTCGTCGATCATGTCGCCAGCGGCTCGAACCATACGCCGGGCGCCCTCGCCCGGAAAAAATCGCGTTCAATGATCGGGGATGTCGGCCGCTTTCGCAAGCCCGCCGCGGCTCAGACCTTCACGTCCGCCGTTTCCCGCGGAAGCTTGCCGTGGGTGCCGTCGCAGATCGGCCTGTTCACAGATTGCTTGCAGCCGCAGAAATAGACCTTCTGCGTCTTGTGGGCGGTGTAGGGGATCGGCCGGATGTCGGTGCCGCGATGGGACCGGTCGCAAAAGGGCTGCGTTTTCGACAGCCCGCACGCGCACCACATGTAGGTCTTTCCCTCCTCGACGACGACTTCGAACGGGATGTATTGGGCGGCGACAGGCGTGGCCATGACGTGTTCCTCCGTGCTCATCACCAAACGACCGGACGCCCTATCAGTTCACGTCAGCATGGGTTCGCGGGCGCAGCAGGAACATTCGCAGCTATCGTCCGATGCGCAAGCTGAAGCGAAACAATCGAGCGCTTGGGGCCTTCATCAGGCGCGCGCCGCCGGTTCGCGAAGCCCGGCCCGCTCCATGCGCGGCAGCAGGCCGTCGCGAATGTGCGGAAAATCGTCGATGTAGTTGATCATCCCGCAGGCGAGGCCATTCAGTCCGGCCTCGCTGAGCTTGCGGAACGTATCCACCGCGTCGTCATAGCTGCCGATGACCGGATAGCCGGCGCCGCTGATGAGCCTCGCGCGCAACGTCTCGCGGTCTGCGGCAAGATGGGGCGCAAGCCGATCCCCGCGCAGGTTCATCGCGTACTCCGCAGCCTCCAGGTCGCCCTGCTCGTGCACGATGTAGTGATGGTAATCCTCGGCCTCCTTGCGCGTCGGCCGCACCATGAGATGACAGCTCGCGAAAATATTGCGCAACTGGCCCGGCGGGGCCGCGGCGCGGAACCCTTCGATCTTGACGCCCAGCGTTTCCACATTCGGGATCGTCGTGAACAGGCAATCGGCATTGGAGGCGGCGAACGTCTTGCCCGTTTCGGAATTGCCCGCGCTCACGAGGATCGGCCGCGAGCCCCACCATGGCTTCGGCTTCGCGAGCACGCCCTTCAGGTGGAAGAATTGCCCCTCGTGATCGAACGGCTCCTTCTCCGACCAGATCCTCTTGACGATCTCGATCCATTCCTCGCTATAGGCGTAGCGCCTGTCGTGATCGTTGAGATCGACGCCGAACATTCCAAACTCGATCGGATTCCAGCCCGATACGATGTTGAGCCCGAAACGTCCCTGCCCGATGTGATCGGCCGTCACCATCTGCTTGGCGGCGAAGACCGGATTGACGAACGCGACGTGCAGCGTGCCGAAGGTTGTGATGTGCTGCGTCGACGCCAGCAGTCCGCACGCCCACGTCAACGTCTCGAATGTCGTTCCCTGCGTGTCGGTTTCGCCCTGGTATCCGTGCCAGCGTCCGATGGGGAGCAGAAACTCGAGTCCCAATTCGTCAGCAAGCCTTGCCGCCTTCACGTTGTTCTCCCAGCTGGCGTCCCAGCGTTCGGGCGCCTTCGTCGAGGCTGAGCCCGCCGGAGCAATTCATGCCGAAGAGTCCGAGCTTGAACCTGTTTGCATTGTAGATGCGCGTCTGGTTTCTGCTCGTCCACATCAACTGCCTCCCATTCATGCGCGTTGGGCGCCGGCGAACGTCCGCTGTTGCGAACTTCTCGCTGCGCCAGTGCGGTTTCGACCCGCGCCGCATCTGGACATATATTGTGGGCATAGTTTAAGTTCCGCCACAAGAGCCGGCGCGATGCCGCGGCGCGCGCTTCGATCCGTGATGAACGCGACCGGCAAATGGCGTGTGGGAGGAAATTGATGGCTTCGGGCAGAGACGGCACGCGCATCTACAACAGCAACAAGTTCAAGCTCGGCCTGTTCGGCATGAATTGTTCGGGCGGCCTCAGCCTGACCAAAGCGCCCGAACGCTGGGACGCCAGCTGGGACAACAACGTCAAGGCGGCAAAGCTCGCCGACGAGGCCGGCCTCGAGTTCCTGCTGCCGATCGGGCGCTGGCACGGATACAAGGGCGAGACCGACACGCAGGGCTCGACCTTCGAGACGCTGACGTGGGCGTGCGGGCTGCTCGCGTCGACGCAACACATCACGACGTTCGGCACGCTGCATGTCGCGTTCGTCAATCCGGTCTTCGCCGCCAAGCAGATGGTGACCGCCGATCACATCGGAAAGGGCCGCTTCGGACTCAACGTCGTGTCGGGGTGGAACCCGGGCGAGTTCGACATGATGGGCGTCGCGCTGAACGATCACGACGATCGCTACGACTATTCGCAGGAATGGCTCGATATCGTGAAGCGCATCTGGTCCGAGCGCGAGCCGTTCGATTACGACGGCCGTTACTACAAGCTGAAGGCCGTGCTGGCGAAGCCGAAACCCTGGTGGGGCTCGCGTCCCATTCTGGTGAGCGCGGGCAATTCGCCGACCGGCCGCAAATTCGCGGCGGAGAATGCGGATTGCCTGTTCACCACCATTCCCCAAGCACGAGGACATGCCCGAAAAGATCGCCTTGTTTCGCGCGCTCGCCCCGAAGGACAGATGCGCAACGTCTTCTCCAGCGCCCACCTGATGGTGCGCCCGACCCGCAAGGAGGCGGAGGAGTTCCATCATTACATCGTCTACGAACAGGGCGACTGGGAGGCGGCGGAATATTCCGCCAACCTGCGCGGCTCGCGCATCAACACCTGGCTCAAGGATCAGGAAAAGCTGAAGGCGCGGCTGATCAGCGGCGCGGGCTTTCCGATCGTCGGCAGCTACGACGATGCGGTCGAAACCATCCGGCAGCTGAGCGAGGTGGGCCTCGACGGCGCCGCGATGGGGATGATCAACTACGTGAACGACTTTCCGCACATACGCGAACTGCTGCCGCGCATGGAGCGGATAGGACTGCGGGACAAGATGAACCTGTAAGGACTCGCACTACTCGCAGATGGCGATGGTGCGCTCCGCGGGCAGGCGCACACGCACGCTCTCGCCGGGAGCCAGCGCCACTGATGGATGCGCGCGCACCAGAAGCCGCATATCTCCAACCCCGATCGTGTACTCGGCGACCTCACCGAGATAGACGCGGGCGAGCACATGACCGGTGAAGGCGTTTTCGCTGCCGTCAGCGACGCCCTTCGCGCATTCCATGTTCTCGGGACGGGTGACGAACTTCACGCTTGCGCCTTCCCTGGCGGCGACCCTGAAGCTGCAGCGCACCGGGCCCACATCCGACTCGACAACGCCAAATCCACCCGGCGCGACGGCCGCGCGCAGGCGGCCCGTAAACAGATTCGTCCGGCCGATGAAATTAGCGACGAATTCGGACGTCGGCTGCTCGTAGATTTCCTCGGCCGGGCCGATCTGCATCAGCCTGCCCTGGTTGAGCACGGCGATCCGGTCCGAGATCGCCATCGCCTCTGCCTGGTCGTGGGTCACGTAGACGGTGGTGACGCCCCACTCGCTCTGGATGCGCTTGAGTTCCGCGCGCATCTGCTCGCGCAATTGCGCGTCGAGGTTGGACAGGGGCTCGTCGAGCAAGAGCAGCTTGCGGTTCGCGGGCGAGAGCGCGCGCCAGCGCCAGCCGCTGCTGCTGCCCGCCACTCAATTGCGTCGCCGAGCGGTTGCGATACTTGGAAAGCCCAACCATTTCGAGCACGCGCACGATGCGCTTCTCGATCTCGTCGCGCGAGACCCGATTTCGCTTCTGCACGCGCAGGGGATAGGCCGCGTTCTCGAACACGCTCATGTGCGGCCAGATCGCGTAGGACTGGAACACCATACCGATGTCCCTGTCGTACATGGGCACAGAGCGCCTCGCGGCTCCGTCGAAGAGCGCTGCGCCGTCGAGCGATATCAGTCCGCTGTCCGGCGTTTCGAGCCCCGCGATCGAGCGGAGCGTCGTCGTCTTGCCGCATCCCGAAGGCCCAAGAAGCGTGAACAGCTCACCGCTCGCCACATCGAAGGACACGTCGAAAGCCCCGCCCGCCGGCTCGCCCGAGCGCGTCTCGTATTCCTTCACAAGGTTCTTGACCGAAAGCATGCGTGGTTCTCTATGAAATCTGGAAACGTCTGGTGACGTAGTAGAAGATGCTGCTGACGACGGTCATCAGCGCGATCCATACGACGCCCATGGCCGCGAGCTCTGTGACCTGCCCGTTCTGCCACAGGTCGAACAGCGTCACGGCGACGATCTCCGACCCCGGCCCCACAAGCAGAAGCGGCAGGGAGACAGCCTGCACGGACAGAAGGAACACGAACAGCCATCCGCCGATGAGCGCGGGCGCCAGCAGCGGCACAACGATCCTCACGAACGTGGTCAACTGCCGCGCGCCCGACGAGGCGGACGCATCCTCCAGCTCCTTGTGGATCTGTAGCACGCCCGCATATGCGTAGCGCATGCCATAGGGCAGATAGCGCGACGTCGAGGCGATGATCACCGACAGCAGCGTGCCATAGAGCGCCACCGGCAGGCTGACGAAGACGTAGAGGAACGCCACGCTCATGACGATGGCGGGAAAGACGAGCGGCGCAGTTGCGAGCTGATCCAGTATCCACGCGCCCGGCACGCGTCGGGCTGCAAGCCAGGCGCAGATCGCGGTGAGCGGCACGACGGCAGTGGCCGTGACGGAGCCCATCACGAGAGTGTTGCCGATCGCGTCGTGGAATGAGCGGGCGTCCAGCAGCAAGCGGTAGTTTTCAGTGGTGAACCGGGCGAAGGATTCAGGCCGCATGCCATCGTAGAAAGGCTGGAGCGAAGCAAAGATGAGAATGAGGATCGGCAGGCCCGTCACCAGCAGGAAGGTGAGGATCAGCATGCCCGTTCCAACCCAGCGCAACGGGCCGAGATCGATGACGCGCGGCCGATAGCCCTTCCCCGTGATCGATTGATACTTGTGGGCGTTCCGCGACAGTCGATTGTAGAGATAGATGAGACCCATCACGATCAGCAGGAGGCAGATCGAATAGGCGCCCGCTTCGCCATAGTTTGGAAACCCCTGTCCCCGCGAGCTCTGGTAGATGTTCGTGGTGAGCACATTGATGTTGCCGGCAAGCCCGACCAGCGCGGGAACCTCGAACAACTCGAACGCGCGGATGAAGACGAGCAGCAGCAGCGCCAGAATGCCCGGCATGCCCATCCGCATGCTGATGGACCAGAACGTGCGCAGAGGCCTTCCGCCGCTCATCATGGAGGCTTCCTCGAACGAGGCATCCTGGGATTTCAGCACGGCCGACATGAGCAGGAAAACGAGCGGCACGAAGTTCATGCCTTCGATGAGGATCATGCCCCACATCGAGTAGACGTCCACGGTGAACTGCGGGCCGAGCGTCGCCGCGATCGAGTTGTTGACGGGCCCCGCGCGTCCCAGCAGCAGCAGCCATGAAACGACATGCAGGACGTTGGGAATGCCCAGCGCAATGATCGCCCCGAGGAACACCCACCTGCGACCGGGCGCATTGGTGCGTTCGACGATCAACGCCTGGACGACACCGAAGACGAGCGCCACCACGCGGTGCCGAGCGAGTAGACGATCGTGTTGATGAGCGATGGAAGGAAGAAGCGTTCGGTGAACAGTGACGCATAATACTGCAGCGTGAATTGGCCGAG
The DNA here is from genome assembly GCA_963701405.1 of uncultured Alphaproteobacteria bacterium. Classification (GTDB taxonomy): domain Bacteria; phylum Pseudomonadota; class Alphaproteobacteria; order Rhizobiales; family Beijerinckiaceae; genus Terripilifer. The sequence continues at coordinate 176,323 of CAVPAB010000006.1, forward strand.
CGTGCCGTCGGGGTTGCTGACGTGCACGCTGACGTTGAAGAGGAACCATGCGGGCGGGACGATGAGGATCGCCAGGATCAGCGCAAGGATGACAACGCTCCACGACATGCGAAAGCGCCCGCCCATGGCTGGCGCAGCCTGCACGTCGAACACATCGGCGCCCGGCGCCTGCACACTCATGCGCGATATCCTCCAGCGTTTTCCTTGATCGTCCGTGCGCAGGTCAGCGGAAGATATCCTGGAATATCTTCTCGGAACTGTCGCCGTACTTGCCCAGCGATTCGGGCAGCACGAGGTTCTGCGGCACGCCCGCCTTGGCGGGTACGACAGACGCGAGTTCCGCCTTCGGCTCCACGTCGGGACGCACGGGGAAGTAATCGGCGCGGGAGAGGATCTCCTGGCCTTCCTTCGACACGATGAAGTCGACGAGGAGCAGCGCCGCATGCGGACGGCGCACGCCCTTCGGGATCGCCGCCGTCGCTGTCGTGGTCGCCACCGGATCCATGAGCTGCGAGGCGACGGGCGCGCCCTTCGCTGCGCTGATGAGCGGGTGATGGGCGAAAATGTTCAACGCGATCGGGTATTCTCCGGCGATGACGCGATCGACGAGCGTGCGCGCGCTGCCCGATCCGAAGTTGACGATTTTCTGGTCCGCGAGCTTGCGGAAATAGGCCATCGCCTTCTCCTCGCCCCACGCCATGCGCAGGTTGGTGATGAAGAGCGGCGTTCCGCTGGAGCTTCCGATGCGCCACGACATCTTCCCCTTCCACTGCGGGTCGAGGAGATCGTCGAAAGTCTTGGGCGCCTTGTCGGGCGGCACGAGCCGCGTGTTGTAGGCGACGGAAAAATAACTGACGCGCGTCGGCGCCCACAGCTTGCGCGGGTCGCGCAGGTTCTCCGGCACGTTGCTGATTTCGGGCGTGAAGAACGGCTGCACGAGATCGGCCTCGATCACGAGTTCGCCGACGCCGGTGCCCTCAACCACGTCCACTGAAAGGTTCCTGGCGCGCGATTCCGCTGCGAGCTTGGCGGCGATGTCCTCGGAATCGCCGCGCCAGTACGACGCGCGAACGCCCGGGTATTTCCGGTTGAACGAGTCGACCAGCGGCCGCAGCGCCTGGTTCACGATCATCGCGGAATAGATGATGACCTGGCCTTCCTTGCGCGCGCCCTCGAGCAGGCGCTTCTCGCGATCGGGCCCTTCGTAGAGCAATATCTGGTCACCCGCCTGCGCGGCGGCCTGCAAGGGAGCGAGCGTCGCCGCAAACGCCAGCGAGCCTGCGACCGCCAGTGCGATCCTTCGCGAATGTCCTGCCTGCATGGCGCTTTTCCCTCTCCCGTACTTGCGCCGGCCTTCAAGGGCCGGCGGCTCGCTTTTTGAAGTTCATTCGTCGCTCGGAGCTTTCGCCCGCGCGTCAAAGGCCAGCCTTGGCGGCGGCCTCCTTGCGCATCGAGACGCCGGAGCCCGCGCCCTGCGGCAACGTGAGAACGCCGTCCACGATCTCGATTCCCTCGAACGGATCGTCGAGCAGGCGCTCGAATTCACCCAGTTCGCAGGCGTAATCGACGCCCGGCAACGCGCAGGCGAGATGGATCGCCGCCGCCGACAACAACCGGCTTCCGACGGCCGCGCCAAGCCTGTAGCGCACCCCGCCCGCTTCGCAGACGCGGGCCGCGGCGACCGTGTTGCGCAGGCCGCCCAGCTTGGGAATCTTCAGGCTCACCGCATCGACGATGCGACGTGACACGAGATCGTAGATGTTGCGCAGCGAACCGGCCGATTCGTCCGCCTCGATGGTGATCGGCGACATGCGCGTGACCAGCGCCAGGCCTTCCATGTCGTCGATGTGGACCGGCTGCTCGGCGAGGTCGATGTTGTAATCGGCCATGCGGCTGAGGGCCGTGATCGCGTCCTTCACCGTGTAGGACTGGTTGGCGTCGATCGTCAGATGAACGTCGTCGCCCACCTGTTTGCGGATGGCGGCGACCCGCGCGATATCGTCGGCGACTTCCCCGTGCACCTTGATCTTCAGATAACGATAGCCGCGGTCAACCAGCTTCTGCGCCTGCGCGGCCATCTCGTCCGGCGTCTTGATGGCGAGGATGCGCAGGATCGGCGTGCTCGTGCGAACGGCCCCGCCGAAGAGATTGCACAGCGGCGTCCCGAGGCGTCGCGCATTGAGATCGAACAGCGCGCAGTCGATCGCAGCCTTCGCCTGGGGCGCGCCGCGCATCGCGGCGTCGAGCTTTTGCAGGATGCTCTCGATCTCCGAACACTCCCTGCCGACCACCGACGGCGCGAAGTAATCGAGCTGGCCCTTCAGCGCCGAATAGATGGCGCCCATGTGCGGCGTGGCCGATGCGTAACCGAAGCCTTCGGCGCCGTCCTGCGTGCGCAGGCGCAGCGTCCAGCCCTCCGTCGTCGGGCTCGCGCCCAGCGCGAACCGCCACTTCGGATCCTCTTTCGGCATGATGCAGGGAAAAAGATCGAACGAAACGATCGTGGATGCGCTCACCGTGCGCCTCCGCTCGTCGTGCCCCGCGCGCCGGGGGCGCAAAACCATTCCGTGGACGCCATGCGGCTATCCTCCCTGTCTTTTCCGGCCCCTCACGGGGAGCCTGTTCGCAATGTTAGATCAGACCGGGGGGTTATGCCAACTCTTTGCGGGCGCAGCGCTACTTCACGAGTTGGGCCGCGAGCGCCACATCCCCCGGGGCCGACGCGACGATCTCCTCGACGAGTTTCTGGATCGCGGCCCCCGGCATGGGCTTGATGTCCATGCCGGATTTCTTCGCCTCCGAGAGGAAGCCGGCATCGGTCATTGTTGCGTCGAACGCCGCGCGCAGCGCTTCGATGCGCTCCGCAGACATGCCCGGCGGACCCAGCAAAGGCCGGCTCAGGGCGGCTGTGGAGGACAGAAGCCGCAGCGCCGCCCGCTCTGCGTCCGAGCGCGCGTATTCGAGGATGTTGGGAACCTCGCGTCCCATCGTGGCGGAAATGTCCGGGTCCTTTTCCGCGCCCCATTGCACGAGCACGTGAAGCTGCCCGTCCCTCATCAACTGCGCCATCGTGGCCTTCATCGACGACCACGCCTGGCCGCCGTTGCAGTTCACTTCGCCGCGCTCCATCGCCAGCGTGATGGCGCTGACGCCCGGGTAGCCAGCGACGACCTGGACGTTCGTCTGCAACAGTTTCGCGATCGTGTTGGGGAAGCTCACCGTGGGGCCCGCGCCGGAACTGCCGCAGATGAGGCCGCCTTTCGCCTTCACGTCGGCCATGGTCGCAAGGCCTGACTGGCGCGAGGTGATGGACACGAGATTGTCCACGATCGGATTGCCGATCCAGGCAAAGCGCGCCGCGTCGAACTTGATGCCGGGTTCGTTGAAGACCTGGTCGACAGGCGTGCTCTGCACCACGCTGGCCAGCGCCGTCCCGTCCCGCGGCGCGACATTGTAAAGCCAGTTTGCCGCGACCCTGCTGCCGGCGCCCGGCATGTTCTGCACAACGATCGTCGGGTTGCCGGGAAGGTGGGCGCCCATGGTGCGCGCGATCAGCCGCGCGTACGCGTCGTATCCCCCGCCGGGGCCGAAGCCGACGACGATCTGCAGCGTCTTGCCTTGATAGAAGGGAGGAGCCTGCGCGAGCGCGGCGGGCGCGGCGAACAGGCCGGCGGCAAGCGCCAGCAGCCTGCCTGCCGCCAGAAAACCTGCCCTGTCGTCCGTCATCGCCCGCCCCCTGCAGTCCGTAACGACTAGTCCCGCAATCCGTAATACCATTCCCGCAACTGCCGGTAGGTGATCGGCGCATGGCGCGCGGGCCGCTCATCAGATTTGCATGTGGGAATACATTCGATGAGCGCGTCTCCGCTCGGGCCGAAGAACACGGGAATGGAATAGCGGTCGACATCCGCCGTGTTGATGACGCGATGCTTGGTCGAGAGATAGAGATCGTTCGTCCAGCGCGTCATCACGTTGCCGGTGTTCACGAGGAACGTGCCGGGAATGTTCTCCACGATGCGCCAGTGGCCAGAGGGCATGCGCACCGCAAGGCCCGGCACGTTCGACTGGGCGAGGAAGGTCATGAAGCTGTTGTCGGTGTGCGGCGCAATTCCATACTGCCGGTCGCCGACGACCTTCTGCGGCGGGTAGTTGAGAAGCGACAGCGTCAGGTGTGGATTTTCGAAGAACCTGTCGAAGAAATCGACCGGCATGCCCAGCGATGTCGCCCAGATGGGAAGAAATGAGCGTCCCAGTTTCTCGATGCCGGCGTGGTATTCGGAAACCGTCTCGCGGAACCCGGGCAGGTTGTCGGGCCAGACGTTGATGGGCTTGTAATTGGGATGGCCCGGCGCAAGCTCGCGGGTCACCAGATATTTCGCGAGCAGGTTGGGCTTCGCCTTCGCGATGATGTCGACGTTGGCGCTGGACGACCGCGGCGTCGCCGGCGGCACGTAGCCGCTCTGAAAACTGTCGGTGAACCTGTGCGCCACCTTCGCCTTCTCCTCCGCCGGAAGGGCGTGGAAGCGGCGGGACTGCGCGAACACTCGGTCGACGAGGTCCTGCGGGATGCCGTGCCCCTTCAGGTAGAAAAACCCGACCGTCTCGGTGATGTGGCGCAGTTCCCGCGCGACCGCCTCAAGCCCGCCCGGCGCCCCGGCGAGCGCGGGCGAAATGTCGAGGATCGGGATCTCCTCGGTCGAGTCCGGATGGTCCATGAGGAAGGTTTCGTCCTCGACCCCGCCCCCCGGGGCGATCCCGGCCGCACCTTTGCCTCCTGTAGCGCCGATCGTCTCGCCTGTCATTGCCGCCTCCGCGCCCCGCCCTGTCCGCTTATGGATGAAGGCTGCAGCACTTTGAGGCCCCTGACAAGCCGCGACCCTCCCAACCCCGCCGGCCCGATGGGGCCCAGGTTGCGGGCGCCGCGCCAAGTCTTGAGCGCGAACCCGCCGCGGTGCTCGTGCTCGACGTCAACCCTCCGGGTATGAACGGACTTGACGTGCTCGAGAGCGTCAAACGGCTCGATGCTCCCTGCGATGTCGTGATCATCACGGCCGAGAGTTGCTCCTGACGGCAGAGAAATGGCCTGAACATGGCGGCGGCGGCATGCCTACGCGATGCAGCTCACGGGGCCGGGCAAATGGCTGACGGCGGACATCAGCATCATCTTCCGCACGTTCACCGTGATGGTGCTCGGCAAGGGGCAGTGAGCGGATGCGCGGGATCAGCCGCCGAAGACGGCGCCCTCGCGCACCTTCACTTCGGTTTGCTTGTTTTCCGGCGAGTCTCCGGGCATCGCCTCACCCTTGATGTTGAGCCGGCCGCCCGGGTCCTGCGCGCCCGCGCGGCACCCCACGCGCAGGATAACGAGAGGCTCGTCCGAAATCGCCTCGAACCAGTAATACGCGCCGGCTGGAAGCATGATGCCTTCAAGCGGTCCGCGCTCGCCGATGACGCCCTCGGGGCCGTAATAGCGCGCCCTGCCCTGCATGATGATGAACGTGTGGTCCTCGTTGGGATGCGTGTGGAGGCCATTCTCGCCTCCCGACGCATAGACCTTCAGCGTCGCCCACATGTTCGACGTGTGCGCGAGAGGCGTGTTCGAACGCCCCTTGTCGAGCAGCGGCGCGGTGAGCTTGAAGAGCGAAGGCTGGGGACGGCCGTTGGCGTCTTCACCGGGTCCGCGCACTCCCTTTGGAACCACCGTCGAGCGGATCATCTCGTTCATGACGTTCTCCTGCAACCTTTTCGGTTCCAATCCTGCATGTCATCGGACCGATGTAAAGCACCCTCGCACTCTCCGCGCGGCACGGGAATGCGCGCAGCTCAACCCTTCAGGAATGCTGCGACCAGATCGGCGGTCTTGCCGGGCGCCTCCACGTGCGCGGCATGGCCGGCCCCGTTCACGATGTTCAGGTCTCCGGAGCCGGGAAGGTTCTGCGCATAAGCGCGTCCGTGCGCGAGAGGAACGAGGCCATCCTTTTCGCCCCACACGACGAGCGCCGGCATTTTCGCGCGGTGCAGGCGATCGATCAGGCTGCGATTGTAAAGGTAGGGCGGCTTGAACCCGACGAAGGAGCAGAAGCGCACCATCTCGTAGCGCCGCGTTTCCTCGTCGATGTCGCCGCGCCCGTTGGGATAATAGCGCAGCGCGAGTTCGGCGTTCTCGGATGAGAAGTACATGCGCCGCAGGGTCGCGTAATCGACTCCCCGCTCGGGCTGAGTATGCATGAACACATCGCCGATCGGCTCCCCCGAAACGAAGAGCCCCGTCGCGCCGATCAGCGCCAGCTTTGCGATCTTCTCGGGATGACGCACGGCGAGTTCCGCAGCGATCCAGCCTCCGACGCTGTGGCCGACGAGATTGATCCGGTCGAGTCCGAGCGCATCGAAGACCTCGAGGTAATGAAACACCACGTCTTCGATCGAATGCGGTCCTCTCATGTCGTCCGAGCCGTTGCAGCCCGGATGAGCCGGCGCGATCAACCGGACGCGTTCGGCCAATGCACGGTGGAAGGGCATGAGATCGCCCTCGACGCCATGCACATCGGCGAAGCCGTGCAGATAAACAGTTGGAACGCCGGAGCCTGCTTCGATGATCGAAAGAGCGCGGCCTGCGACTTGCACCAGACGAGCGGACATGTTTTCTCCTCAGGCCTTCGCCGTTTCCAGAGCCGCGGCGTCGCGCCCGTAGCGTTCGTTGTACATTCGTTCCGTCTCCTTTTTCAGGCGCGGCGCAACTTCGGTCCAGAACAGGCGCATGCTCTTGCGCGCGCATTCGTCTGGCATGTTGCCCATGTGGAACTGGATCAGCAGATGCCCCACGGGCGCATGCTGCAGGATGTCCATGAAACGGTTGAACACCGTGTCCGGCGATCCGACGATGATCGATTGCGCGCGCTGCAGATCGCCCCAGTCCTGCGTATCGCCGAGCAGCGGCGTGGTCGGATCCGAATGCGTCAGGTATTCGCGGAACTCGCCGGCGGGAATGTAGGGAACGCCCGGCCCGAACGTGAGCTGGCGCCCCTCGCGCCGCTGATGACCCTTCAGGCAATTGCGCAGGAAGTACCAAATGCCTTCCTTCAATTCCTTCTGGGCGATCTCGTCGGTCTCCCCCACATAGGTCGACATGAGAATGCCCATGCGCTTCGGCAGGTATCGGTCGCCATGGGCCGTCAGCGTCGCGGCGAAGCGATCCACCGCCTTGGCGGTGTCGCGCCCGTGACTGCGCGAGGATAGAAAATAGCAGTAACCATGCTTTGCGATCTGCGTCAGCGTGTCCTTCGAGCGCGCGCCGGGAATCCAGATCTGCGGATGCGGGCGCTGCGTGGGCTGCGGCCAAGGGTTGACGTAGCGCAGGGGGTAATGCTCGCCCTCGAACATGAACGGGCCTTCGCGCGTCCATGCCTGGCGGATGAGATCGACGGCCTCCCAGAACTGGTCGCGGGACGGGGCGGAGGCGACATTGTAGTTGAATGTCTCGGGGCCCGAGCCCGGCGCGAACCCTGCGATCAGGCGGCCATCGCTCATGTTGTCGATCATCGCGTATTCTTCCGCGACGCGCAGCGGATTGGCGTGGAGCGGCAGCAGGTTTCCCAGCACCACGATCTTGCCCCGGCTCGTCTTCTGCGTCAGCGCGGCGGCGATGATGTTGGGCGAAGGCATCAATCCGTAGATGTTCTGGTGATGCTCATTGAGCACCATGCCGTCGAACCCCAGCTCGTCCGCATACGCGAGCTGGTCGATGTAGGAGTTCAAAAGCCCGCGCGAGCGCTCCTTGTCCCAGAGCTTGTTGGGCACCGTCACCCAGCCCGTATCGTACTTTTCATCGAAATCCGCCGGCAGGTGCGGATAGGACATGAAGTGCCAGGCGTAGAGTTGAACCGGATCAATCATCGTAGTTTTTCCTTGTCGCCCGGCCTTATGGAGTGCCGAAGATCGAGCGCACGCGCTCGCGAATGTTGTCGGAGACGTTCACGGTCCTGTTCACCGTCGCCTCCAGCGCTTCGTGTCCCATGGGCTCGAGATCGAGCTTGGCGCGCTCGAGATCGGCCTTGAGTTGGGGATCCTTCACCATGTCCTGGAAAGCCTTGCGCAACGCTGCGGCGATGGGAGGCGCAAGTCCCGGCGGCGCGGAGATTGCACGCCCGATGGCGCCGCCGGAGGCGTAGAGATTGAGAAGTTGCTTGTCCTCATCCGTCTTGCCGTATTCGAGAAGCGCGGGAACGTCCGGCAGGTCGGGATCGCGTTCAGGCAGGTCCTGCAGGATGATCTTCACTTTCTTTTCGCGCAGCCAGTCCTGCTTGGTGGCTTTCACCGCCGCCCATGACGTGCCCGCGCCGTCCACCTCGCCCCGCTCCATGGCGAGCATGCCCGGCCCGGATGATGCGTAGCCGCTGATCACCTTGAATCTGGTTCCAATGAGCGCATTGAGGAGACGCGGCACAGTTTCCGCGAGATTGGCGGGGCCGGTGCCGGCGACCGTCATTTCATGCACCAGCGCGTCTTCGACCGATTGCGCCTTGGCCGTGTGCCAGACCAGATGGATGTTGTTGGACGACGCGATGCGGCCGATCCACGTCAGCTTCGTCGCATCGTACTTGACGCCAGGATTTCTCAGCGCCTGCTCCATGGCGAGCGTCTCGCCCAGCGCGCCCAGCGCCGTGCCGTCCTTCGGCGCGACCGAATAAATGAAATTGGCTGCCTGCAGCGAGCCCGCGCCCGGCATGTTGTTGGGCACGACAGTCGGCTCGCCGGGAATGTGGCGGCCGAGGTGGCGAGCGACCATTCGTCCATAGAGGTCGTAGCTGCCGCCCGGCGCATAGCCGATGTAGAGGTTGACGGTGCGGCTCGCCTTGAAATGCGACGCCGCATCCTGCGCCATTGCGACGCCGCATGCGGCCGCGACCAGCGTCATGGCGCCGGCGCCCGCTCTCAACAAAAGCGTCATGCGTCCTCCAGTGTTCATTCGCTCGCCAGCGCGCGCTTGAGCTTTTCGATCGTCGCAGGGGGCGTTTCGTAGATCTTGCGCACCATCTCCTGCAGGTCCTGCCCGTTGATGATCGTGATCACCAGCTTCTGTTTCTCGGCTTCGGCCTGCGCCTGCGAATCGGAGAGCGCCTTGACGAAAGCCTCGCGGATGGCCGCCACCCGTTCCTTCGGCGCTTCCGGCGCCATGACGAAGGGGCGCGTGAACACGCCCTGCGAGTAAAGCAATTCCAGCATCTGCCGCTGTTCGGGATCTTTGGCGAAGGCGACGGACAGCGGGACGCCCTGCTGGTTCAGCGCGGGATCGCCGATGGCCGATTCCTGCACCAGCACGCGAACGATCTTTTTCTCGAACCAGTCCGGCCGCTGCGACTGGATCGATGTCCAGCCCATGCCGCACAGGCCGTTCACTTCCTTGCGCTCGATGGCCATGCCGATCTCGCGCGTGCCGCCGTATCCGGGCACGAGCTTGATGCGCGCGCCCAGAATGTTCTTCAGCGCCACCGGCATGTCGCGCGTCGTGCCGCCGCTGGATCCAAAGATGATCTCGCGCTCGAACAGGTCCGCGAAGCTCTTGATCGGAAGCGAGGCGTCCACGAGACATGTGAACACTTCCGAGTTGGCGCTGCCGATGTAGTTGAGCGTGCGCGCGTCATGCTTGATCTGCGCGGCATTGGCGCTGATGAGCTGGTCGAGCAATGTGCCGGTCTGCACCGCGCCGATGACCGTGCCGTCCTTGGCGGCGACATTGGCGACATAGGCGGCCGACGTGTTGCCGCCCGCCCCCGGCATGTTCGTGACGATGACGTTGGGATTGCCGGGCAGGAAGCGGCCGAGATGGCGCCCGACGAGGCGGGCGTAGAGATCATAGCCGCCGCCGGCCGTGGAGCCGACGATGATGGTGACCTGCCGGCCCTTGTAGAAATCCGCGATCGGATCAGCGGTCGCCGACGCGACGATCAGCGTGGAGAGGCTCGCCCCGAGGGCCATCGCGAGAGCGATTCCGGATCGTTTGCGAGCCATCGATGTCCTCCCTGCCGCGCGCGCGACGCCGGAGTTCACGCATCGGCATGGAAGATGAGCTTTCCTCGCCGGTGTTTCCCCCAGATCGCGCGCTGGCGGCGCTTGTCTTTGTGCAAGGATGGACCGAAGAGCCGCGCCAAGTCAAACCTGCGCGGCGACGTGAACCTGCCGCGCGCAGCTCTGTCGCGAGACGCTGACTTTCATGTAATCGCGCCGGCGGGCGGCCTTGGGGCGCCGGCTGCGCGCGATTTCAGGAGCGCGGAATGTCGGGCCCGTCCGGCGGGGGTGGCGTCGCCGGCGGCGGCGTTATCGGCGGCACGCCGATGGGAACCTGTTCGTCGGGCTCCTCGACGGGCGTCGTCGGCGAAATCATGGGCTCGGACGGCGGCCCGCGCTCGGGAAGCGGCTGCGGCGGATGCGACGGCGTCTCCACGGGATTGCCCGGCGGGGAGGCCGGCGGCTTGGGCACATTCATCAAGGCCTCCACGTTCGCTCGCAAGATCCAAGGATTAAGGTCAATGCAAGGAACGGCCGCCGGTTCAGCGGAACGTCGAGGCGTGAGGCTAGGACATGGGCTGCGGCGGCCGCGGCTCGTCGGGCAGCGGGATGAACTCGTCGGAATCGCCGTCTGGCAACTTGAACCGCCCTGCTTTCCAGTCGGCCTTCGCCTGCTCGATGCGGTCCTTGCTCGACGAGACGAAGTTCCACCAGATATGCCGCTCGCCCAGCGGCTCGCCCCCGAGCAGCATGACGACGCTATGGTCGATTGCCTTCAGCGTCGGTTCGCCCTGCGGCCCGAACACCAGCATCTGCCCCTTGCCGTAGCGCCGTCCCTCATGCTCGATCGAGCCGCTGACGACGTAGGCGGCGCGCTCCGCATAGCCGGACGGCATCGGGCACGAAGCGCCGGGCGCAAGCGTCGCATGCACATAGAACATCGGCGAGAAGGTCTTGAATGGTTCGGGCGCGCCGAACGCCGAGCCCGCGACGACGCTGGCCTGCAAACCGCCATCCCTGATGGTGGGTATGTCCGCGGCGCTCACATGCACGAATCCGGGCGCCGTCTCTTCATCCTTCACCGGAAGGGCCAGCCACGCCTGGATGCCCTCGATGCGCGCGCCGGGCTCACGCAGCGGACCCTCGAATCTTTCGGAATGACTGATGCCCGACCCTGCCACCATCCAGTTGACCTCGCCGGGACGAATGCCCTGCTGGACGCCGGTGCTGTCCCGATGGGTGATTTCGCCCTCGAACAGGTACGTCAGGGTCGACAGGCCTATGTGTGGATGAGGCCGCACATCGGCGCTTCGCGGGGCGCCATGCTCGAACTCGGCAGGGCCCATGTGATCGAAGAACACGAACGGGCCGACGGCGCGCCGCTTGGCGAAAGGAAGAATGCGGGCGACTTCAAAGCCGCCAAGATCTTTCCGAACAGGGTCGATGACCATTTCCAGCATGCGCAGCACTCCAGGTTTCGCGCATAATCTGGTTCAATAAAGAGCGGCGGTCGAGGGTGCGACCGCCGCAATCTGGATGGGCAAGGATACTCTTGCGCGCCTGCAAGCTCAGCGAATGCGGCGTCCCTCGTCCTGGGCGACGATGGGCGCTTCCTTGTCCGCGACTTCCGCGACGATGGTTTGCCCGCTGCGGTCACCCGACCGAACGGCGCGGTCCAGCTTGGCCAGCTCCGTACGCGAATGGCTGGCGACGAGCCCGCCGGCCTGGGACACGGCCACGAAATCCTTGGGCGAATGGCGAGAGGCGGACGAACCGCGGAAGATCATCAGCCCGTCGGCCGTGGCCACGACATCGCCGCGCCGCAGCGTCGGGTCTCGCAGGAATTTCCCCAGGGGGCCCGGCATGACGGGAGGAGCGACATAGGGCGCCGGCTTCGCGCTGGCTTCCCGAGACGCCCGTTGTTCGCGGGTGATGCGCTTGGGCGTGTAGCGCGGCGCCAGGCGGGGCGGCGCGCCATACCCCGGAAGCGGGGCGGGAGCGTAGATCTGTGGCGCTGGCTGAAACGCGCTCCGTCCAAAGAGCGCTTCGAAAAGCCCCTGTGCGGAAGCCGAGCCTGAACCGGCGAGAACCGGCGCGACGATGAGTCCGGCCGTGATGGCGAAGGCGCGCGAACACGGCGCGCGCCAGAGAGCGCGAGCTTTCGGCATGAATGGTCTCCGTCTGGAATCTGACCATCAACGTCGAAAGCGCTAATGAGTTGCCTGCGCCAGCCAAGCCATTTCGCCGGCGCAGGCTGGACCGCTCAGAGAACGGAAAGGGTCACGTCCGAAAGGCCGGCCATGCCGATCGCGCGGGCGGACGCCTTGGACAGATCGATCACGCGCCCGCGAACGAAGGGGCCGCGATCATTGATGCGCACGACCACCGAACGGCCGGTATGGCGGCTGGTCACCTTCACCCGCGTTCCGAAGGGAAGCGTCTTGTGGGCGGCCGTCATGGAATTGGTGTTGAACACTTCGCCGCTGGCGGTCCGCCGGCCATGAAAGCCCGGGCCATACCAGGAGGCCTTTCCCGATTGTGCGGAGCCACTTGCGACTGGCTTCATTGGCTTCCGGAGGGAGGATGCGTCCGCATGAGCGGCGCCGGCGACTGAAATGATGGATGCAAGCATGAATGCACGTGATGCTGGAAACAATGACTCTTCCTCTCGCTGTTGCGGGCGGGCGCAAACTACGAAAGCAAGTGGCGAGAATGTGACGCGCGAAAAAGTTCCACGCGGAATTTCTATCTCAGGTAGGCGGTAGCCTATTTACCCATGTAAAATCAGGGGTTTCTATATTGCGACAAACGTAGCTTTGAAACCGCGCGAAAAACCAAAGAAGCCGCGACGTTCCGCCGCGGCTTCCATGATTGTTCATGAAAAACGACCAGCTTCGGTCTTCAGACTAGTCGAATTCTCCATCATCGATCTCGCTTGCGATGACGCCGGCGCCGACGAGAGCGCCCGCTCCGGGCGCAGCAAGCGGGCGCACCACGACACGCGGCGCGTGGGTTCCATACGGGTATGAAGCAAGTGGAATATCGCGAGGCGGACGAGGACCATAACCGATCGTGCCGGAATGCTCGTAAATCCGCGTCGTTCTCGTGACGCCGCCCGGACCTTCGACGATCCTCTGCTCGATCACGCGCGTGGGCCGTTGCGCAGGGATGACGACCTCCCTTCGATTAACGATCACGCCGGCTGCGGGATAAGCAGACGGATAGGCTCTTCGCTGAATGACGGCGCCCTGCGGCAATGGGGCCGCATAGCCGCCTTCGAGATAGCCAAAGTCCGCAGCGAATGCCGACATCGGGGTCAACAGGACACAAAGGCCACTGATCCTAAGGATTGTTTTCATGACGCACGCTCCTGCCCCTTAACCCAAGGCGACAACGAACGGTGCGCGATCAAGTTGCAGCTTCAGTCCGCGAATGACTTTCGCACTGGCGCGAGTGAATAGCTCCACCAACTGCGCCTTAAGGCAAAGCCCAAGGCCATGCTTGAAGTTTTGTAGTCCATCAATTTACAAAGTAATTTTTAGATGACACTCGCAATTTGGGCGCCGGCCGGCGAGCTGTTTACAGGCTCTGGAAATGAAAAGGCCGCCAGGACGAGTCCTGGCGGCCTTTCAAACATCATGGACCGGCGCGGAGCCAGCAATGATCAGAGCTGATAAATATAGGCGCTCGAAATGTTGTGCTTGCGGGCAAGCTCAGCCACAGGAACGCCCTTTTTCCGCTCTGAAACGAGCATTTTTCGGAACGCGACAAGATCCTTGCCGCTGCGGCGAACGCGCTTCGCCTTCACGCTTTTGCCATTCGCGGCGCCCTTGGCTTCCGAGAGAACGGCCTGCGCGGCGGCAATGATAGACTCAAGTTTGCGAATTTGTTGATTAGTAAGATTCATGCTCAGCTCCTTCGAGAAGGCTATTTATAATAGTCAACGCTCAATTTCAACCTCCGTTTCATTTGCTCGTAGTACGATGATGAATGTTCCCGGACGGCGCGCCCGCCGCCGCTTTGCATCCCGAGCATTCTGGCGCTACAAGCCTTTCCGCCCTGCAAGCCTTGAGCGTTGAGGGGCGATTCAGGCGCCGTTGCGGGATTAAAAAAATGAGGGAGGGCATGAAAAAGAATTACCAGGTAGTTATTGTGGGCGGCGGCCCCGTCGGCGCCGCGCTCGCGGTGGGACTGGGAATGCGCGGCATTTCTTGTGCGCTCATCGAGCGCCGGCGCACGCTGCAGAACATTCCCAAGGGGCAAAATCTTACCCAGCGCACGCTGGAGCACTTCCATTTCTGGGGCATCGCCGACGAATTGCGCGCGGCGCGAACCATGCCGCCGGGCTATCCCATCGGGGAAGTCACCGCTTACGGCGATCTCATGAGCGAGTACTGGTTCGCGTCGGCCGGCCGCGAAGTGGTGCGCCCCTATTATTACCAGGACAATGACCGCCTGCCCCAGTACCGCACCGAAGAAGTGCTGCGCCGGAAGATGGCGAGCCTCCCGGGCGTGGACGATTACTTCGGCTGGATGGCGCGGTCGGTGACGCAGGACGAGACCGGCGCGGAAGTCGTCATCGAGCAGGACGGGACGTCGGAGCAACTCACGTTGCGCGCCGATTACGTCGTCGGCTGCGACGGCGGCAATTCGATGGTGCGCGACCAGGCGGGCATCCAGCGCGGCGGCACCGATTTCGACCAGGTGATGATGCTGGCCGTCTTCCGCTCGCGCGAACTGCATGACGCCCTCGAGCGCTTTCCCCAGCGCTCGACCTATCGCGTCATGCGCCCGGAGTTGAACGGATACTGGCAATTCTTCGGCAGAATCGACGTTGGCGAAGGCTGGTTTTTCCACGCGCCTGTGCCCGCCGCCGCAATCGGCGACAAGAACTTCGATTTCCTTTCGGTGGTGTATCAGTCCGCGGGATTCAAGTTCGCCTGCGAAATGGATCATGTCGGCTTCTGGGATCTGCGCGTCTCGGTGGCCGAACGCTACCAGCAGGGGCGCATTTTCATCGCGGGCGACGCGGCGCACACCCATCCTCCCTACGGCGGCTTCGGCCTCAACAACGGCCTCGAGGACGCGGTGAACCTTGCCTGGAAGCTCGCGGCGCGTCTTCAGGGCTGGGGCGGCGAAGCGCTCCTTGAAGTCCTACAGCCTGGAGCGCCGGCCCGTATTCCGCGACACGGGCGAGGATTTCATCGCCAGTCGCATCAAGGCCGATTCAGTCTTCTTCCACACCTACGATCCGCAGAAGGATCGCGCCGCGTTCGAAGCCGCGTGGGAGGCTCGCAAGAGCGAAGGCGGCGCGCGCGCGTCCGCCTACGTGCCCAATTACGCAGGCTCCCCCATCGTGTTCGGACCGGACGGCGCCGTCAGCGGCGCCCATGGCGAGCACCTGTTCAAGGCGCGCCCGGGACATCACCTTGCCCCGCAGCCATTATCCTCGGGCAAGAATGTCTTCGAGTCGCTCGGCGCCGGCTTCACGCTGCTCGCCTTCGGCGTCGAAGACCAGCAGGTGAACCCGTTCGTTGAAGCGGCGAAATCGCTCGCGATTCCGCTCGACACGATCCGCGACACCTACGAAGGCGACCGGACAAAGTACGAAGCGCGGCTTGTGCTCGTGCGACCGGATCAATTCGTCGCATGGACTGGCGAAGCTGCGCCGCAGGACTTGCGCGGGCTGCTGATGAAGGCGGCCGGCCTTTAGCTGAAACCAGGCGGGCGGCGCTTGCGGCGCCGCCCGGTTCCCCAGCTCGGCATTTCGCATTTATGCGCGCGCCGCACGCGAATCGGCTATATGTTCCCTTCTTGTTCACGGGAACGCCGATGCGGTTCATCCACACTGCAGACTGGCAGATCGGCAAATCCTTCCGTCGCTACGGCGAGAAGGAGGCGAACCTGCGCCTTGCGCGGCTGGACGCGATCGAGCGCATCGGCGAAGCAGCGGTCGAAAACGGCGCCGGTTTCGTGCTCGTGGCCGGCGACCTCTTCGATCATTTCGCGCCCTCCGACCGCACGGCCCGCGAACCGATGGCGCGCATGGCGAAGTTCGCTTCGGTCTCATGGTTCATCATTCCCGGCAACCACGATCCGCACCGGCCGGACGCGGTCTGGGATCGCCTCGCGTCGCTGGGCCTGCCGGGCAACGTGCATCCGCTTCTCACGCCAGCGCCGCGCGCGGCAGGACCAGGCGCCGTGATCCTTCCCGCGCCGCTGCTGCGCAAGAGCGAGACCAACGACCTCACCGCCTGGTGGGACGAGGCGCAGAGCGAACCGGGCGCGATCCGCATCGGCCTCGCCCACGGCGCAGTCACCGGCTTCTCCAGCCAGCAGGAAGCCTCCAATCCCATCGACCCCGCCCGCGCGCGCTCCGCCGGCCTCGCCTACATGGCGCTCGGAGACTGGCATCGTACGCTGCAGGTGGGCGAGCGCGTCTGGTATTCCGGCACGCCCGAACCCGATCGCGCAGGCAGCCAGCAGATCGGCAAAGCCTTGCTCGTAGAGGTGGAAGGGTCCGAGGCCCCGCCGAAGGTCAGCGAAATCGTCACGGGAAAGCACCGCTGGGATTCGCGCGCCGCCCGCCTCGAGGACCAGGCCGGCGTGGACGATCTCGACGCCAGCCTGCGCGCGATGCCCGACACGTTCCGCACCCTGCTGCGCCTGGATGTGAGCGGCGCCCTGGCCCTTGGCGCCCGCGCCGATCTGCAGAAGCGGCTCGCCGCGCTGGAAGCATCGTTCTTCCATCTGGAGATCGAGGCCGGGGCGCTGGCGGCGCGCCCCAGCCCGGAGGATTTCGACGCCATCGATTTCGACGGCGTTCTGCGCAAGGCCGCCGAAAGCCTGAAGGAGCGCGCCGCCTCCGACAGCCTGAGCGCGCACGAACGCAAGATCGCCGAAGACGCGCTCGTCGAATTGTTCCTCTCCCGTGAGAGGGGCGCCGCATGAAGTTGAAGCACGTCTTCGTGGAAGGCTGCGGCCGCTTCGTCGAGCCCGTCATCGTGTCCGGGCTGGAGAGCGGGCTGAATGTGCTCGCCGCGCCCAACGAGGCCGGCAAGTCGACGCTGTTCAGGGCGGTGCGCGCGTGCATCTTCGAAAAGCACACCGCGAAGGACAAGGAGTTGCGCGATCTCGCCGCGCAGGGCGCCAACGCGCCGCTCACCATCGAGGTCGGCTTCGAGCACGGCGGGCATGAATACGTCGCCCGCAAGACGTTCCTGGCGTCGCCCCGCGCCAGCCTCACGCGCGACGGCAAGGAGATCGCGGGCGCGCGCGCGGCCGATGAGGAAATCTACAACGTCCTCGGCATCAAGCCGGGCTCCGGACGCAACGTCGACGAAGGCGCGTTCGGCATGCTGTGGGTGGCGCAGAGCAAGTCTTTCGCGCCGCCGGAAGTCGAAGGCGCGGTGAAGGATTCCATCGAAGGCGCCATCGAGCGCGAGGTCGGCTCGCTTGTGGGCGGCGATCGGGCGCGCGAGCTGATGAAGAAGCTCGCCGACGAACTGGGCGCGCTCTACACGCCGTCGGGTCAGGTCAAGAAGTCCGGCGCGCTGGCCCTCGCGCAGGAGCGGGCCGAGAGTCTCGCCAGGGATCTTGAAGAGACGAGCCGCCTTCTGGCAGACCTCGAACGCGACATCGACGATCTGGAGCGCAAGCGCCGCGAGCGGGACCGCATCGCCGACCCGGCCATCGCGGTGGAAATGAAACAGGCGCTCAAGACAGCGCGGGACGATCTGCAGGCCGCGCGCGACGCCGAGCGCGAGGTCAACGAGTTCGCCAAGACCGAGCGGCTCGCCCACAGCGCCTTCGAGAAGGCCGAAAAGGCTTTCGAGGATTTGCGTCAATGCGCGCAGCGCATCGACGAGGCCACCGAGAAGCGCGCCGAGCTTTCGGAAAAGCTCGCGGCCTTCGA
Organism: uncultured Alphaproteobacteria bacterium; assembly: GCA_963701405.1. Lineage (GTDB taxonomy): Bacteria > Pseudomonadota > Alphaproteobacteria > Rhizobiales > Beijerinckiaceae > Terripilifer. The sequence continues at coordinate 194,243 of CAVPAB010000006.1, forward strand.
CGCGGACGAGCGCGAATGCCTGAAGGAAACGGACCAGGCGCGCTCGGCTCTGGAAACGCTGGAACGGGGCGACGAGCGAGACGCCCAGAGCGAGGCGCATTTGCGCCGCCTCGCGGCGACGGCGACCGCCGCCGCCAGCCTCGCCGCCATGGAGCGCCGCCACACGGGCCTTGTGCAATTGGCGGGCGATTTCATCGCCGCGCGCGCCGCACTCGCCGCGATCCGCGCCACGACGGCCGACGCCCGGGCGCTCGATGACCTCGATCGCCAGATCGCCGTCATGCGCGGCACGCTGGAGGCCGCCGCGCCCCGCGTCGAGATCGCGCCCGCGCCTGGCGCGCGCGAGTCCATCCATCTCGACGGGTCGCCCGTAACTGGCGCGATGGATTTCCGCGCGACACGCCGCACCCGGATCACCATCGCCGGCATCGGCGATATCACCATCGCGCCGCCGGCGCAGTTCGGCGAGGCCGAGAAAACGAAGCTCGCGCAGTTCGAGGCCGCCCGCACGAAGCTGCTGGCGGGTTGCGAAGCCGCCGACGACGCAGCGCTGCGCGCCGATGTAACCCGCCGGACCGAGATCGAAGGTACGATCAACGCCCTGCGCGCGGGGCTTGTGGCGCTCGACTGCAAGGAGGCCGATCTGCCCGCGCAAACCTCCGCGCTTGCGGAAAAGATCGCCGCGACCAAGGCGCAGATCGCGGACGTGCTTGGAACCGAGAGCGCGCCCGACCCCGCCTCCATCGAGGCCAAGCAGGACGCCCTTCAGGGCAAGCGCGCCGAAACCACCGCCGGGCGCCGGCGTCTTGGCGCAACGATCACCGGACTTGGCGAGCGGCTTCGGGACATCGCCAAGGCCGCTGCGGCCGCGCGCACGCAGGCGCAGGCGCTGGACGCGCAGCTTCTCAAGGATCTCGCCGTCCTTCCGCCCGCCGAGCGGGCTGCACGGCTGAATGAAGCGGGCGGCGCGTTCGCGAATGCGCAGGGCGCGCACCAGCGCGCGAAGCTGGCCTTCGACCAGATGCGCGAGCGCGCGCCCACGCCAGATCGCATCGCGCAGCTCGAAGCGCGCGTGAAGCGACAGGAACAGGCGCTCGAGAACCACGCACGCCAGCTTGCCGCCGTCGGCGCCGAAATCGGCCAGATCGAGGGGCGCATCCAGTCGCGCGGCGGCGAGGGACTGGGCGAGCGCGTCGCGTCGCTGACGGACGAACTCGCGCTCGCGCAGCGTGACGCCGAGCGCATCCGCGCGCGCGCCGAGAGCCTCGAACTTCTGCGCCAGACCATCGAGTCCTGCTACGAGGAACAGCGCGAGCAATTGCAGGCGCCGCTGCGCAAGCGCCTCCAGCCATTCCTCAACGATCTCTTCCCGAAGGCGGAGCTGACGCTCGACGAGAGTTTCGCCGTCCAGCGCATCGTGCGGGCGGGGGCGACGGAGTCGTTCGAGCGCCTCTCCGACGGCACGCGCGAGCAGATCGCCGTGCTTGTGCGCCTCGCCATGGGCGCCCTGCTACACGAGCGCGGCGAGGACCTCCCGATCATTCTCGACGACGCCCTCGTCTTCTGCGACGACGACCGCATCGAACTCATGTTCGACGCGCTCAACCGCGCTGCGCGCACGCAGCAGGTGATCGTGCTGACATGCCGCGGCAAGAGCTTCAGGTCACTGGGCGGCAAGGCTCTCGCTATCGAGCCGGCGCCCCGGGCGCGTTGACGAGCGCGCGCCCGCGCCCCTATGTGGCGGCGAGCCAGAAACACGGACGCGGCATGGGCCTGAGAATAGAACCCCTCGAAGACCCGATGGCGGCAGGCTGCCCCTGCTGTTCGGAGGGCGGACTGCGCGGCTTCGTCTACGATGGCGAGGAACCGCATTCGGTCTATTTCGCCGAGTCCGGCGGGATGGGCGCAAAGCCCGTGGTGCTCATCGGCATCGCCACCGGGCGCTGGGCGGCGGACGCGCCCGCCAGCGAACGCGCCTGCATCGTGTTCGCCTGCACCAGGGGCGCCAGCGAGCTCGAGGCGAAGCCGACGATCCCCTACCTGCTGGCGTTTCCCGAATTCAAGCAATTGGGCGAGGGCATCGAACCCGATTCCGCCGCCAGTCATGCGCATTACGCACGACTTCGCGCGACGCTCGACGCCATCGTCGCGCAGGACGCCCGCCTCGCACACCTGCGCCCTGGCCGCGAGGGTGTTTCACGCTTTTCGGCGAGCTGATCAGGCGCCGCGAAACCGCGGCTCGCGCTTCTCGCGAAAGGCCGCCTGGCCTTCGATGTAATCGGCGCTGCCCATGCACGCATCGACCAGTTCGTCCATCCGCGCGCGATCGCGCTCGCCCGGCGGCTTGCGGCATTCGACGAGAGCGCGCTTCAGCGCGTGCAACGTCAAAGGCGCGTTGGCCGCAATGGCGGCGATGTAATCGCGCGCCTCCGCTTCGAACGCGCCGGCTGGCCAGGCTTTCGTCAGAACGCCCAGCCGTTCCGCCTCGCTCCCGTTCATCATGCGGGCCGTGAGCAGCAGGTCGGCCGCAGCGTCGAGACCGACACGCGCGACGAGCGCTTCGACGCTTGCGAACGCATACCCTATGCCGAGCCGCGCGGCGGGAATGCGAAAGCGCGCGTCCGTCGACGCAAGCCTCAGGTCGCAGCACAGGGCGAGCGCGAGGCCGCCGCCGAAGGCGAGACCGCGGATGAGAGCCACCGTCGGCTTCCGCGCGCCGGCAAGCGCATCGAGGCCCACGCGAACCGCGGCTTCATAGGCGCGCGCCGCCTCGCCCGCCGAGCGCTGTTCGCCGAACTGCGAAATGTCGGCCCCGGCCGAGAACGCCTTGTCGCCTGCGCCCTCGACGACGATGACCCTCGTGTCCGCATCTGCCTCTGCGCGCGCGACAAGAGCGGGCAGGCTCGCCCACATGTCGAACGTGATCGCGTTGAGCCTGGCGGGTTGCGTGAGCACGATCCGCGCGATCGCGCCCGCGCGCACGTAGTCTATGAAGGCGTCAGACATGGCCGCTCCGGACGTCTGCGTTTACGAGATGGGCGACATGATCCGCGATGGCGAAAGCGCTGGTGAGGCCCGGGCTTTCAACGCCATACAGCGCGACGAGCCCGCGCACGCCGTGCGCGCCTTCATCGTGGATGGCGAAGTCCGCGTCCGGTTCGCCCGGCCCGGCGATCTTCGGGCGCACGCCGCTGTAGTCCGCAATCAGATCGCCGTCGCGAAGACCGGGCCAATAGCGCCGGATGGCGGCATAGAAATTGTCCGCGCGCGCGGGCTCGACCGCATAGTCGATCAGCCTGTCGTCGGTCACGTCGAGCCATTCGACGTCGGGGCCGAAACGCGCGCGGCCGGACATATCGAGCGTCAGATGCACGCCCAGGCCGCCGGGTTCGGGAACGGGATAGACGAGCCGCGAAAACGGCGCCCGTCGCGCAAGTGAAAAGTAGGAGCCCTTGGCGAACCACGCCCGCGGTACGCTTTGCGCGTTGATCCCCTCGATCGAGCGGGCGATGCGCGGCGAGGCGAGGCCGGCGCTGAGCACGATCGCGCGCGCCGTCACCGAGAAGCGTTCGGCGCCCGCGAACTCGATTTCCACGCCTTCCGGCCGCGCGCGCCCGCTTTCGACGCTCGAGCCGAACGCAAACGACGCTCCGGCCGCTTCCGCATCGCCCTGCAGCGCAAGCATCAGCGCGTGGCTGTCGACGATCCCCGTGTGTGGCGAATAAAGCGCGTGCGCGCACGCAAGCTCCTTCTCCATCGCCCGCGCCTGCGCGCCGTCGAGAACCTGCAGTTCGACGCCATTGGCGCGCGCACGCTCCGCGATGGCGCGCAATTGTGGAGCTTGCGCTTCGCCGGCCACGATGAGCTTGCCGCAACGTGAATGCGGCACGTTGCGGCTAGCGCAATAGGCGTAGAGCGCCGCGCGGCCGGAGACGCACATGCGCGCCTTGATCGAGCCTGCCGGATAGTAAATGCCGGCATGGACAACTTCGCTGGAGCGCGCGGAAACGCCCGTCCCGATTGCGCGCGCGGCTTCGACGACCGTGACCTGCCGTCCCGATTGCGCGAGCGCGCGGGCGATCGCAAGGCCCACGACCCCTGCGCCGATGACGAGAACGTCGATATCAGGACTGGCGGGCATCACCTGCGCTCCGCGAGCAATTCGTCGCAGCGTTTCGTATGGAGGAACAGATCGCGTAGCCGAGCGGAAAGGTTAAGGCAAGCAGGGCAAGCCGACTTGAGAGGGAGCCCTCACGCCGCTATGTAAGCCCGTCCCCGGGACCGTGCCGCCTGCGTGCGGCCGGCGCCCGGCAAAAGCGGCCCGCCGCGAGGGACCCAACGAACAACGAGAGGGGAATGAAATGAAATTGAGCAAGTCCCTGCTGGCGGCATGCGCCGCAACGGCGCTTTTCTCGGGCGCCGCCATGGCGCAGGACAAGCCGTTCAACGTCTACATCGGCTATTCGGCCGGCGGCGGCTACGACGTCTACGGGCGCCTGCTCGCCCGCCACATCGGTCGCCATCTCCCCGGAAATCCGAACGTCATCGTCAACAACATGCCGGGCGCGGGCTCGATGCGCCTCGCCAACTGGCTCTATAATGTCGCGCCGAAGGACGGCAACATCATCGGCACGTTCGCCCGCGGCATTGCGTTCGACACACTGCTCGGCCAGCCCGGCGCGCAGTTCGACGCCACCAAGTTCAACTGGATCGGCAGCGCCAACGACGAGGTCAGCGTCTGCGTCGCCTGGCACACCAGCGGCGTCACCAAGTTCGACCAGGTGCTGGAGAAGGAGCTCGTGGTGGGCGGCACCGGCGGCAGCGCCGACACCGACCAGTTCCCGAAGGTCTTCAACAGCGTGCTCGGCGCCAAGATGAAGGTCGTGGCCGGCTATCCGGGCGGCAACGACATCAACCTCGCCATGGAGCGCGGCGAGGTGAACGGCCGCTGCGGCTGGTCATGGTCGTCGGTCATCTCCACGCAGCCCGGCTGGCTGAAGGAAAAGAAGATCAACGTCCTGGTGCAGCTGTCGCTCGACAAGCACCCCGATCTGCCCGACGTGCCGATCATCACCGACTTCGCCAAGGACGAGATCACCCGCGGCGTCTTCCGCCTGGTCTTCGCCCGCCAGGTCATGGGTCGTCCGTTCGCCGCGCCTCCGGGCATCCCGGCCGAGCGCGTGGAAGTGATCCGCAAGGCCTTCCTCGAAGCGCTCAAGGACAAGGAGCTACTCGCCGAGGCCGACAAGGCCAAACTCGAAATCACCGCCGTGTCCGGCGATGCGGTGCAGAAGCTCGTCAACGAGGCCTATTCGATGCCTCCCGAAGTGGTGAAGCGCACGATCGAGGCGCTCCGCTGAGTTCGAAGGGCCCCGGACACCCCGGGGCCCTTTCCTTTCATGCCTGAAGCCGTTTACATAAAGACAACAGCGCAGGAGGAAACCGTGAGCGAAGAGAACGATCGCACCAAGAACGTCGTGCACAATTATCGCGGCTGGCAGTCCGACGTCATCGTCGACCTGATCAAGCAGTACGATTTCGAGTACATCTCGCTCAATCCCGGCGCGAGCTTCCGCGGCCTGCACGACTTGCTTGTCAACTACGGCAAGAACGATCCGCAGATGCTGCTCTGCAACCACGAGGAAATCGCGGTGCAGATCGCCCATGGCTATGCGAAGGCCACCGGCAAGCCGATGGCGGTCATCCTGCACAATCTCGTCGGCCTCCTGCACGCCTGCATGGCGATCTACTACGCCTACATCGACCGCGTGCCGGTGTTCATCATGGGCGCGACGGGCCCGATGGACGAAGGCAAGCGCCGCCCGCACATCGACTGGACGCACACCGCCCTCGTGCAGGGCAACGCCGTGCGCGACTACGTGAAATGGGATTACCAGCCGACCGCGATCGAAGGCGTGCCGGAAAGCTTCGCGCGCGCCTACTCGATCATGACCACGCAGCCGCCGGGCCCCATCTACATGTGCTACGACGCCGCCCTGCAGGAGGCGCCGCTCACCAAGGACGTGCCGCTGCCGCCGCGCGACAGCGTCATGACGCCCTCGCCCATGATGCCCGATCCGCGCGCGATCGAGGCCATCGCCGACAAGCTGATCGCGGCCGACAAGCCGATGCTGCTGGCCGAATACGCGGGCCGCCGCCCGGGCGGCTTCGAGAACAACGTGAAGCTCGCCGAACTCGTCGGCGCCGGCTGCTGGGACATCGCCAACGCGCTCAACTTCCCCAACAAGCATCCGCTGTCGATCAGCATGGACAAGGGCGCGCTGAAGGGCGTCGACCTCGTCATGGGCCTCGACATCAAGGACTGGGAAAAGGCGACGCACGAGCTCAACTCCACCGATCGCAAGATCACGCCGCTCGTCAACGCCGACGCCGACTGGGTCGAGATCGGCTTCGCCGAACTGGGCATCAGCAAGTGGTCGATGGACTATTGCCGCATGCAGCCCTGCAGCGTGCGCGCGCTCGGCGACACCGCGCTCGGCGTGCCCGCGCTCATCGAGACGCTGGAGAAGCGCATCGGCGGCGACGCGAAGCTGCAGAAGCGGATCGCCGACCGCAAGGTGGAAATCGGCAAGCGCCACGACGAAACCTGGGCGCGCTGGCAGGACGAATCCCGCAAGGACTGGGACGCGGCGCCGATGACCACCGGCCGCCTGGCGCACGAGGTGTGGGACGTCATCAAGAACGAGGACTGGGTGCTCACCGCCAACACGCTCAAGCATGGCGTGCGCAAGGTGTGGGACTTCGACAAGCCCTATCGCCACCCCGGGATCGAACTCGGCACGTCGACGCAGATCGGCATGTCGATCGGCGTCGCCCTGGCGCACAAGAAGCACAAGCGCCTCGTGGTCGACCTCAATCCCGATGGCGACCTGATGTTCGACGCCGGCGCGCTCTGGATGCTCGCCAAGTACGAAATCCCGATGCTGATCGTGATGTACAACAACCGCGCGTATTACAATGACTGGGAGCATCAGATCCGCATGGCGCGCCTGCGCGGCACGGACATGGAGAAGGCCCACATCGGCATGGACCTCTTCGGCCCCGAGCCCGATTTCGGCGGGCTCGCGCGCTCCATGGGCGTGTGGGGCGAAGGCCCGATCGAGGATCCGAAGGACGTGCGCGGCGCGCTCTTGCGGGCGCTCGAAGTCGTGAAATCCGGCAAGCCGGCGCTGATCGACACGATCACGCGGCACCGCTGAGCCGCGACGCGGCAGCCTGATCTGCAACAAAAAAGCGCGGCTCACGCCGCGCTTTTCGTTTGGTCCGGAGCCCGCAGACGATCAGACGATGACCTTGGTCATCACGCCCGCGGGGAAGATCTCTTCGGGCTTCATGTGCCTGTGCGCGATGCCCTGCTGGTAGGTGTAGAGCAGCATCTGCTCCCACGTCGGCGCGGTTTTCCTCGATGCCGTAGGGGAACGGATCGGCGCCGAACATGTCGCGCATCTTGCGGGCGTAGGTCGGCAGCCACGCGAGCGGATAGCGCGACACCGCCGGGTCGAACAGGCGCTCGAGGCTGCGGCGCTTCGATTCCTGGAACGCGTTGATCAGGTTGCGCGCCACCCAGGGGTTCTCGTCGATGATGTGCTTCTGCACCGCGATGATGTGCATGATCGGCCACACCTTCGTTCTGCGCGTAATATTCCTCTTCCATGCCGAGGTAATCGGGGAAGAGGCGCTCGACGTCCGGATGGCCCTCGAGGAAGCAGGTCGGCGGGCGCGCGATGATGGCGCAATCGATCTCCGCCCGACGCCAGCATTTCGCGACAGCGACTTGTCGGTGACGCGCGTGAGCTTCAGCCTTCGGGCAGGTTCAGCTCCACCTTCTCGGCGCGGCCCGGCGCGTTGGCGCCGGCCTGATACCAGTGCACGTCGGTGAGCTTCACGCCGCATATCGTTGTGCATCCAGCCGCGCATGTAGACGGCCGCCGAATGCGCCCATTCCGGCGAGCCGACGCTGCTTGCCCTTGAGGTCCTGCACCGTCTTGATCTTGTAATTCTTGTTCACGTAGAACGAGGAGAAGCGGAACAGGCGCGAGCAGATCGACCGGCAGGCCGATCGATGTCGGCTGTTCTCGCGCGTGACCTGCGTCGAGAACTTGGCGAAGCGAGAGCTCCGACACGTCGAATTCGCGGTTGGCCGTGAAGCGCGCGAAGCACTCGTGATGGCCGAGATTGAGCCAGTTGTGGTCGATGCCCTCCGCCCGCACGACGCCCATGCGGAAATCGCGGAAGTGATCGTAGTCGGTGGTGGCGATCGACAGCTTGATCTTGCTCATCCTGGTTCCTTTCTCTTCGTGATGTCTGCGTTCAAAGTTTCAACAGGCGCCTGGCGTTGCCGGAGACGATCTTCTCCCTGTCTTCGCGGGAGAGATTTAGATCGTCGAGCGCCACAATGGTTTCCTTGATCGGCGCAAACGGGGAATTGGTCGAGAAGACCACGTGGTCGGCGCCGAAGAACTTCAGCCCGCTGTGCAGTCCGTTCGAGGCGCCGAACATCGCCGTGTCGCCGTAGAAGCGGTGGAAGTATTCGAGGTGCGGCCGCTTCAGCGAAGGCAGCACCTTCGAGTAATCCTCGTCCAGCGTGCGGCTGCCGAGCACGTCGAGTCCGGGCCCGACGCGTCCGTCGAAATAGGGGATCATTCCGCCGCAATGGTGCGTGATGATGTTGAGATCGGGATAGCGATCGAGCAGGCCGGAGAACACGATGCGCGCCATGGCGACCGACGTTTCGTAGGGCCAGCCGAAACACCACCACATCTCGAAGCGAGACTTCGGCTCGCTCGCGTAATCGCTCATGTCGGACGTGCGCGCCGGATGCAGCCAGATCGGCAGGCCGTGTCGCGCCATCGCGGCGAACACGGGCTCGTACTCGGGCAGGTCGAGCGGCTTGCCGGCGACGTTCGTGAAGATCTGGATGCCGCGCGCGCCGAGCTTCGTGATCGCACGCTCGATTTCCTCCAGCGCGCTCTCCATGTCGAGCATCGAGATCGCCGCGACGAATGCGGGGAAACGATCGGGATGTTTCGCGCACAATTCCGCCATGCCGTCGTTACCGACCATGGCGAGGCGGCGCGCGTCCTCGGCGCCGCACACGTCTTCCAGCGGCGGGTTGGGCAGCGAGATCACCTGTGCGTAATCGTCGCCCGCCCCGTCCATCAGCCTGAAGCGCACGTCGAGATCGTGGATCGGCTTCACGTTGCGCATGCGCGCGCCGATGTTTCCCAGCTTCTGCGACGTCTTCGTCAGCTCCGCGAAGAAGCGCTCCGGCATGATGTGCGTGTAGATGTCGATCATGCCGTGTGATCCTTTGCCTGGCGGATGACGTCCCAGATCTTCTGGGGCGTGAGCGGCATGTCGAGTTTGAGCGCGCGCTGCGGCGAAATCGCGTTCTCGATGGCGTTGACGATGGTGGGCGGCGCGGCGGTCGTGCCCGCCTCTCCCGTCCCCTTCACGCCGATCGGATTGGTGGTGCACGGCACGGGATGATGGATCACGTTCAGCATCGGCAGATGATCGGCGCGCGGCATCGTGTAATCCATGAACGAACCCGCAAGAAGCTGTCCGCTGCCGGAATCATAGTTGGAATACTCGCCCAGCGCCTGGCCGATGCCCTGGGCGACGCCGCCCTGCACCTGTCCGGTGACGATGGTCTCGTTCAGCACCACACCACAGTCGCCGACCGCCGTGTAGCGAACGAGTTCAAGCGAACCCGTCTCCGGATCGATTTCCACTTCGGCCACATGCACGCCGTTGGGAAACGTCGGCGCGATGTGCGCTTCGCTGGCGGTGTCGAGAGTTTCCTTGATCACCCCCTGCGCCGCCATTTCGCTGGCGCGCTCGGCCGCTTCGAACAGCGTCACGCGCTGTCCGGTGCGCGGAAGTTCGAACGCCCCGTTGCGATACTCGACTTCGCCCTCGCTCGCCTGCAACAGCGTCGTGGCGACGCCGGTGGCCTTCTCGATCATCCTGTCGGACGTCACCGCGATGGCGCTGCCCACCAGCATCGCGGAGCGCGACGCGACGGCGCCGAACCCCGGCACGTCGCGGTCGGAATCGCCGGCGGTGACGATGACGTCGTCGTCGGGGAGCCCCAGGCGATCCGCGATCAACTGGCGGAACACCGTGGCGTGCCCCTGTCCGTTGGACGCGGGCCCGATGCTCAGAACCACCTTGCCCTTCTCGAAATTGATCCGCGCCGGCTCGTGATAATGCCCGCCCGAGATTTCGAGATAGCCGCTGACGCCGATGCCGCGCAGCTTGCCGCGCTTTTCAGCCTCGGCGCGCCGCATCGGAAAGCCCGCGTAATCGGCCTCCGCCAGCGCGCGTTCGAAGATCGCGGGGAAGTCGCCGCTGTCGACCGTCTGGCCCGTCGCGGTCGCATACGGCATGCGCGCGGACGGGATCAGATTGCGCCGGCGAAGCTCTGCGGGATCGATCGCGAGCTTGCGCGCGGCCGCCTCGATGGCGCGCTCCAGCAGATAATTCGCCTCGGGGCGCCCGGCGCCGCGATACGGGCCCGTCGGCACGGTGTTGGAAAAGTACGTGGTCGCATCGACCACGATCTGCGGAATGTCGTAGAGGCCGGGCAGGCAGAAGGCGATGTGAACGGTGGGCACGAGCACGGCGACGCCTGTGAGATACGCGCCGACGTTCTGCTTGCCCTTCACGCGCAGCGCGAGGAACCTGCCGTCCTTGTCGAGCGCGAGGTCGACGTTCCATTGCGAGTTGCGCGCCTGGTTGTCGCTCATGAAGGATTCGGAGCGCGTCGCAGACCAGTGGACCGGCTTGCCGAGCATCTTCGCCGCTGTCAGCAGCGCGGGATATTCGGGATAGCTCGACGCCTTCATGCCGAAGCCGCCGCCGACATCGTCGGTGAGCACGCGCAGCTTCGCCGGCTCGATCTTCATGCACATCGCGACCTGCCCGCGGATGCCGGCCACGCCCTGCGTGCCCGTGTGCAGCGTGAAGCGATCGGCCTGCGCGTCGTAGCTGGCGGTCGCCGCGCGCGGCTCCATGGAGACCGCGCTGATGCGCTGGTTGAAGAGATCGACGCTGACGACATGCGCCGCTTTCGCGAACGTCTCGTCCAGCGCCTTGCGCTTCGCGCCGTCCGCGTCCGGCGGATTGCTCCAGTCATGCGCAACGTTGCCGGGCGCCTGCGGCCACAGCGTCACGTCCGCACGCGCGGCCTGATCGAGATCGATCACCGGATCGAGCGGTTCGTACTCGACGAGCACGAGGTCCGCGGCGTCCTGCGCCTGCGCGCGCGTCGCGGCGATCACCATGGCGACAGGCTCGCCCACATGCATCACGCGCTCGCCGGCGAGCACGGGGCGCATCGGCGAGACCGGCATCTTGCCGCCGATGCCGGGGAACGGAATCGAGGCGGTGACGGGCCCATATCCGAGATTGGCGAAGTCGGCGCCCGTCAGCACCGCGACGACGCCTGGCGCGGCGAGCGCCTGTGACGTGTCCGCCGACAGGATGCGCGCATGGGCGTGAGGCGAGCGCACGAACACGGCCTGCAGCGCGTCCTGCACGCGATGATCGTCGCTGTAATGGCCTTCGCCGCGCAGCAGCGGCCCGTCTTCGTAGCGGCCGCGCCAGGCCCTGATCGAGCGGTCGAGAACGTTCATGTGTCCCTTCCTTTTCTGTTCGCTTCCGCCGCGCGTCAGCGCATCACCGAGCCGCCGTCGCACACCAGCGTGTGGCCGGTGACAAAGTCGCTGTCGGACGAGCACAGGTAGACGAGCGAGCCCGTGAGGTCGGCGGGCGTCTGCTCGCGTTTGAACGCGCGGCTGCCCAGCGTCGCCTGCGCGGGCGCGCCGACCATGTCGGGGTTCGCCAACACGCCTTCGCTCATCGTCAGGCCCGGCGCGATGGCGTTCACGTTGATGTTGTAGTCGCCCAGTTCGCGCGCGAGGCACCGCGTCAGCGCGACGATGGCGCCCTTCGAGGTCACGTAGTGCGTGATGCCCACATGGCCCTTGAACACGGTGCCCGAGGCGATGTTGACGATCTTGCCGCTCTTCTGGCGCATCATCGCCGGGGCGACGGCCTTGCACAGGAGGAACGGCCCGCGCACGTTCACGGCCATCACCTTGTCGAATTCGGCGTCGTCGATCTCGAAGAACTTCTTCGGCTTCAGGTTCGCGAACAGCGCGGCGTTGTTGACGAGGCAGTCGATCCGCCCATACCGCGCCAGCACCTGCTCCACGAACCCGTTCACGGAGGCGCTGTCGGCGACGTCGAGGCGGAAGAAGGCGCCGCGCCCCCCGGCCTCCTCGATCTCCTGAACCGTCTTGCCGCCGTCGATGATGTCGGCGACCAGCGTCACCGCGCCTTCGGCCGCCAGCGCCCGCGAGAATGCGGCGCCGATGCCCCGCGCCCCGCCGGTCACGATGATGATCTTGTCCTGCAATCGCCCCACGGCGCGTCTCCCTCTGCCGGCTTGGCCTGGCATGACGGTTTAATCGGCCATGCGCGGTTCACTTGCAAGGTCCACTTGCAAGGTGCACTTGCAAGAGGGGCGACCCGCCCCTTATAGACACGGTCAAACGCGCGGCGGCCATTTCCGCCGACGCGGAAACGGCAGGCAGGAGGCGGATGGGACAGTTCGGAATAGGCCAGCCGCTTCGCCGCAAGGAAGACCCTCGCCTGCTTCAGGGGCAGGGCCGCTTCACCGATGACGTGAACATAGAAGGCCAGCTCTGGGCCGCCTTCCTGCGCTCGCCCCACGCCCACGCCGACATCGTCTCCATCGATCTCGCGCCCGCCCGCGCCGCCCCCGGCGTCGCAGCCGTCTTCACCTGCGCCGACCTCGATGCCGACGGCGTGCCGGACATGCCCTGCGAGGTCGAACTTGCCGACCTCTCGGGCGCCCCCATGTGGAAGCCGCTGCGGCCGATCCTCGCCCGCGGCCGCGTTCGCTTCGTGGGCGAATGCGTCGCCATGGTCGTCGCGGCCACGAGGGAGCAGGCGCAGGACGCCGCCGAACTGATCGAAATCGACTGGGCGCCCCTCCCCAGCGTCGCGGACGCCTCCGAGGCGGCGGAAAAAGGCGCCCCGGCGGTGTGGCCTGAGCTCGGCCACAACATCCCGGTTCACTGGCAGAACCAGCATCCCGCCCCCGTTGACGAGGCCATGGAAGCCGCCTCCTGGCGTGTGAAGGTCAGGATCGTCAACAACCGGCTCGTGCCCGCCCCCATGGAGCCCAAGGGCGCGCTCGCCTCCTGGAGCGAGGACGAGGGCAAGCTCACGCTGTGGGCGCCCACACAGGGCGGCCGGCGCATCCAGGGCAACATCGCCCGGCGCTACCTGCGCATCCCACAGGACAAGGTGCGGGTCATCTCGCTGGACGTGGGCGGCGGATTCGGCATGCGCGGCCAGACCTATCCCGAATACGTCGCGCTCGCCTGTGCGGCAAAGACGCTGGGCGCAGCGGTGAAATGGCGCGCCGGGCGCACCGAGACCTTCTTCTCCGACTATCACGGGCGCGACCAGGTCAACGAGGCCGAGATGGGCCTCGACGAATACGGCCGCATCTGCGCCCTGAAGATCAGCACGCTCGTGAACCTCGGCGCCTACATGGCCGAGAACGGGCCACGCATGCCCATCGAGGGCGGCGGCCGCATCATTCCGTGCTGCTACCATACGCCCAACTTCCATTTCTCGGTGAAGCCGGTCTTCACCAACACCGTCTCGACCGACACCTACCGGGGCGCGGGCCGGCCGGAAGCGAACTTCCTCATGGAGCGCCTGATGGACGCCGCGGCGGACGCCACCGGCCTGACGCGGGACGAGGTGCGCCGGCGCAATTTCATCGCGCAATTCCCCTACAAGACGCCCATGGGCTACGTGATCGATTCAGGCGAATTCGAGCGCGGCATGGACGACGCGCTGGCGATGGCAGAGTGGGACACGTTCGAGGAGCGCCGCGCGGAGGCCTGGTCGCGCGGCTACCTGCGCGGCATCGGCGTGGCCGCATTCATCGAGGCCGCCGGCGGGCGCGCGCCCACCGAGGACATGCGCGTGCGGGCCGAACTCGACGGAACGGTCACGATCTTCTCAGGCTCGCACGCGCACGGACAGGGGCACGACACCGTCTTCTCCCAGCTCGTGAACGAATACCTCGGCGTCGAACCCGCCAGCGTGCGGCTGGTGCAGGGCGACACGGACGTCACGCCGAAGGGCTCCATCGGCACGTTCGGCTCGCGCTCGTCCATGATGGGCGGCGCCGGCATCCGGGCCTCTTGCGGAAAGATCATCGCCAAGGGCGCGAAAGTCGCCGCCCACCTGATGCAGGCAGAACCCGACGCGGTGACCTTCTCGCAGGGCTTCTACCGCGCCGGCGCGGGCGAAATGACCTTCACGGAGGTCGCCACAGCCGCGTGGGACGCGACGCGCATCCCCGAAGGCATGACGCCGGGGCTCGACGAGGGCCACCTGTTCGAGCGTGAGGCCGAGAACTTTCCCAACGGCTGCCACGTCTGCGAGGTCGAGGTGGACCCGGAAACCGGCGTCGTCGAAATCGTCCGCTACGTGGCTGTCGACGATTGTGGCGTGGTGCTCAATCCGCTTATCGTGCACGGCCAGGTTTATGGCGGCGTGGCGCAGGGCCTCGGCCAGGCCATGGTCGAGAACGCGCTATATGACGCAGACGGCCAGTTCGTCAGCGCGACATATATGGACTACGGCATGCCGCGCGCGCACCACCTTGCGCACGTGGAGGCCGGCTTCAACACCACGCCATGCCGGACCAATCCGCTGGGCGTGAAAGGCGCGGGCGAGGCGGGCGCGTGCGGCGCGCCCCCAGCCTACATCGGCGCCCTCGTGGACGCGCTGCGCGACTATGGCGTGACGCACATCGACATGCCGGCGACGCCAGAAAAAATCTGGCGCGCCATCTATGCGGGGGCAGCCCCCGCCCTGACATCTGACGCACTCGAGGCGGAGGTTACATGAATACGAAAGTGACGTTGACCGTGAACGGACAGGAGCGCAGCGCAGACGTCGAGCCGCGCACCCTGCTCGTCGAACTGCTGCGCGACCATCTGGGCCTCACCGGCACCCATGTGGGCTGCGATACGACCCAGTGCGGCTGCTGCGTCGTCCACGTGGACGACAAGGCCATCAAGTCGTGCACGATGCTCGCCGTGCAGGCGCAGGGCCGCAAGGTGGTCACCATCGAGGGCCTCGCCGCACCGGACGGCACGCTGCATCCGATGCAGGAAGCCTTCCGTGAACACCATGGCCTGCAGTGCGGCTTCTGCACGCCCGGCATGGTGATGATGGGCGTCGACATCGCCCGCCGCCTGCCAGGCGCGGACGAGAAGACCGTGCGCGAACAGCTTGAAGGCAATCTGTGCCGCTGCACCGGCTACCAGGGCATCGTCGAGGCGATCCTGTCGGTCGTGAACCCGGACGCCGTGAAGGAGCATCACCATGCGTGATTTCGAATACCACGCGCCCAAGACGCTGGACGCGGCGCTGTCGCTGATCAAGTCCAAGGAAGACGGCAAGATCATCGCCGGCGGCATGACGCTCCTGCCGACCCTGAAGCAGCGCCTCGCCGCGCCGTCCGATCTCATCGACCTGGCGGCGATCAACGAGATGAAGGGCGTCTGCAGGGACGGCGCCGAGATCGTCATCGGCGCGATGACCTGCCATGCGGACGTCGCCGCCAACGCCGACGTGAAGGCGTCCATCCCGGCGCTCGCGTATCTGGCGAGCGTCATCGGCGATCCCGCCGTGCGCCATCGGGGCACCATCGGCGGCTCGATCGCAAACGCCGACCCGGCCGCTGATTATCCCGGCGCCGTCGTCGGCCTCAACGCGACCATCGTCACCAACAAGCGCAGGATCGCGGCCGACGATTTCTTCGTCGACCTGTTCGAGACGGCGCTTGAGCGCGACGAGATCATCACCAGCGTGCGCTTCCCGATTCCCGACCGCGCCGCCTACCAGAAGTTCCGTCATCCCGCGTCCGGTTATGCGGTCGTCGGCGTCATGGTCGCCAAATTCGGCGACAAGGTCCGCGTCGGCGTCACCGGCGCCGCGGGCTCGGCCTTCCGCGCCAGCGACTTCGAAGCCGCGCTGGAGAAGAACTTCTCGCCGGACGCGATCGCGAACGTCGCCATGTCGCCGGACGGCCTGCTGTCCGACATTCATTGCACCAACGAATATCGCGCCCACCTCGTGGGCGTGATGGCGCGGCGGGCAGTGGCTGCGGCCTGACGAACAGCAAAGCCCCTCCGGCGGAGGGGCTTTTTTCTTGATCTGACGCATGTTGACTTCCCTGCTGCGTCTTCCTTGAATGGCGCCAACAGGGGAAACGCCGATGGCCGTCACAGCTCAAGCCTTCAACGACGCAGCGAGCATGCAGGAGCTCTACGATCTCCTCGCCCGATGCAAGATCGAGAACGGCTGGAACAAGCCCGAGCCCTCGCTCTACGCGCTGCCGAAGAAGGAATTCCTGCCGGCGCACTTCTCGTGGAGCATCGGCCGCGCGGCGCTCGATGCGGCGGGCCGTTTCGTCAACACCGAGCTGGCCGAGCGGCGCAACCTCATCCTCGCGAATCCGGTTGCCGGCAATAAATATCCTACTGTTAAAACGCTCGTGGCCGCCTACCAGATGGTGAAGGCCGGCGAGGTCGCGCGCTCCCATCGCCACACCGCCAACGCCCTGCGCCTCGTGCTCGACACGGGCGAGCGCGCCTACACGATCGTCGAGGGCAAGAAGATCCCCATGGAGCCGGGCGACGTTCTGCTGACGCCGAACTGGTACTGGCACGGCCATTCCAACGAAGGCCCGGCGAACGCCTACTGGATGGACTTTCTCGACGTGCCGACCGTTCACATGCTGGGGCCGATGTTCTTCGAACACCATCCCGAGGACGTCGAACCGGCGGACGAAATCGCGTCGCAATCGCCCTGCCGCTTCCCGTGGGCGCAGACCGTCGCGCGGCTGCGGGACGCGCCGGAGCTTTCGCCCGGCCGCCGCGAAATCGAGCTCGGCTCGCCTGCGCTGGCCACCATCGCGCTGCACGTCACGCGGCTCGATGCGGGCGCCTCGTTCACCGTGGAGCCAAGCACGCTGAACTGCATCTACGCGCCGATGAAGGGCGCAGGCGAAGCGATGATCGACGGCGTATCGTTCAACTGGTCCCGCGGCGACGCGCTCGCCGCGCCTTCGTCGTGCGCACACACATGGACCGCGCGCGAGGAGAGCTACCTGCTGCGCGTCAGCGACAAGCCCTTGCTGGAGCGCCTCGACTGGCTGCGCCCCGTGCCCGCGCGCTGAAACCCAGAAAAGCAATTATGACAGAGACAATCATCAAGACGCCCGTTCTCATCGTCGGCGGCGGCCCCGTGGGGCTCGCGCTCGCCGGAGATCTGGGCTGGCGCGGCGTGCAATGCATGCTGATCGAACGCGGCGACGGACACGTTGAAAACCCGAAGATGGACATGGTGCACATCCGCACCATGGAATTCTGCCGCCGCTGGGGCATCGTGCCCTGGGTCGAGGCCGCCGGGTACAATCGCGACCACGCGCAGGATTGCGTCTGGGTGACCGGCATGCACGGCGGCTGGGAACTCGGCCGCGAGCCCTTCCCCGCATGCGCAGACGAAGAGCCGCCGCCGCAGAGCCCGCAGAAGCGCGAGCGCTGCCCGCAGAACTTCTTCGACCCCGTGCTCGCGCGCCACGCGCGCAGCTATCGCAGCGTCGACATGCGCTACGGCGTCGAACTCGTCTCGTTCACCGAACGCGCCGACGGGATCAGCGCGGAGATCGTGGATCGCGCCACCGGCGAGAAAGCGCGCGTCGAGGCGCAATATCTCATCGCCTGCGACGGCGCCGGCAGCCCCATCCGCGAAAAACTCGGCATCGCGTTGTCGGGCAATCCCGTGCTGACCTACACGACCAACGCCATCTTCGAATGCGCGGACTTCAACCGCATTCACGACTTCCAGCACGCCTACCGCTACATCTTCATCGGCCCGGAAGGCACGTGGTGCACCATCGTCGCCATCGACGGCCGCGACCGCTATCGCTTCTCGTTCGTGGGAAACCGCAACCGCGAGCAGATGAGCGAGGACGACATGCGCGCGGCGATCGCGCGCGCGCTCGGCTGCGACGTGAAGTTCACGATCCTCTCGACCATGCCGTGGCGCCGCGCCGAACTGGTGGCGGAAAGCTACGGAACGAAGCGCGTCTTCCTTGTCGGCGATTCAGCGCACCAGCTCTCGCCCACGGGCGGGTTCGGCATGAACACCGGCATCCAGGAGGCCGTGGATATCGCCTGGAAACTCGAAGGAGCCATCGCCGGCTGGGGCGGCCCGCGCCTGCTCGAGTTCTACGAGATCGAGCGCAAGCCCGTCGCCACGTTCAACGTGCAGGAAGCCGCGCGCAACCTCGCGCGCATGCTCAAGCCGCGTGAGGAGCGCCCGCCGGAAGCCATCTTCAGCCCCGGCGCCGAAGGCGAGCGCGCGCGCAAGACATACGGCGACTGGTACACGCGCATGATGGCGCCGGAATGGTTCACCATCGGCGTGCAACTGGGTTTCCGCTACGAGCATTCGCCGATCGTCGTGCGCGAGGACGGCCCCGAGCCGCGCCACGACGTCGCGCGCTATGTGCAGACGGCGCGGCCAGGTCACCGTGCGCCCCACGTGTGGCTGAAGCGCGATCGCTCCACGCTCGACCTGTTCGGCCGTGGATTCGTGCTGCTGCGTTTTCTGGGCGCGCCCCCGGACGTTTCGGGCATGGTCGAGGCGGCCGCGAAGCGCGGCGTGCCGTTGCAGGTGGTGGACATCTGTCACGCCGCCGCCGCCGAAGCCTACGAAACGCGCCTTGTGCTCGTGCGTCCAGACGGCCACGTCGCCTGGCGCGGCGACGTCGAGCCCGCCGACCCACTGCGCGTCATCGACATCGTGCGCGGCGCGCCTTGAGCCTTCGTTGACAGGCGCAGGCGCGTTCTGCACTGTTGACGCAACCAATCAGAGGAAACGTCCGTGTCCGATCTCGACAAGGTCATCGGCGAACTCGTCGCCGCCAACAGGATCCTCGCCGACCAGGGCGTCGTCGACGCGTTCGGCCATATCAGCGTGCGCCATCCGCACGACCCCAACCTCTTCCTGCTGTCGCGTTCGCGCAGTCCCGAGATGGTCGAGCCCGAAGACATCATGACCTTCCGCTTCGACGGCGAGCCTGCCGACGGGCGCAAGGACGGGCCCTACGTCGAGCGCTTCATCCATTGCGGCGCGTACGAAGCCAATCCTGAAGTCATGTCCGTCGTGCACAGCCATGCACTTGCCGTGCTGCCGTTCAGCATTTCCGACGTTCCCATGCAGACCGTCATTCACACGGCGAGCCACATGGGGCCGTGCATTCCCGTGTGGGACAGCCAGGACCGCTTCGGCGACACGGGGCTGCTCGTGTCCAACGTCGAACAGGGCCGCGATCTCGCGCGCACGCTGGGAGAGAACCGCGTCGCGCTGATGCGCGGCCATGGCTTCACCGCCGTGGGCCGTTCGCTTGGCGAGGTGCTGAAAATCTCGATCTACCTGCCGCAGAACGCGCAGGTCTATCTCGACGCCCTGCGGCTTGGCGGCAGGATCAAGCCGCTCACCAAAGGCGAGATCGACATTCGCGATTCCTTCGGGCCGGGCGGGCGCGAATTGCAGCGAGCCATCGACTATTGGGCGCGCAAGGCCGGCTGCTCGCATTATCTCGAATACAAGAAATCCTGAGGAGACGACGCCCGATGGCCAGACTGCAATTGAGCTTCGCCTGCGGCCTCTACGACCGCATGCTGCCGATCTACACCGGCGACGTGCGGCCCAACGGCGTGGACCTCAACTTCATACCCATCGACGCGCCGCGCGAGATCTTCGACCGCCTCGCCGCGCGCCAGGAGTTCGACGTCGCGGAAATGTCGTGCTCGGAATTTGTCGCGCGCACCGCTGCGGGACAGTGCGATTACGTCGCGATCCCGATCTTCCCCTCGCGCCAGTTCCGGCACGGCCTTGTCGCCATCAACACGAAATCGGGCATCGACAAGCCCAAGGATCTCGAAGGCAAGCGCATTGGCGTGCCGCTCTACACGATGACGGCGGCCATCTACATCAAGGGCTTCCTCAAGCACGATTACGGCGTCGACCTGTCGAAGCTGCACTGGGTTCAGGGCGCCATCAACCTTGCCGGCGGACATGGAACGCCGACGATCCTGCCTCTCGTGAAGCACGTTCCCATCGAGCAGAACATGAGCGGCGGCACGCTCGGCGATCTGCTGGAGGCCGGCGAAATCGACGCCATCATCGGCACGACCCTGCCCGCCTCGCTGCGGCGCGTGCCCCACGTGCGCAGGCTGTTCCCGAACTTCCACGAGGTGGAGGCCGACTATTACCGGCGCACGCGAATCTTCCCGGTGATGCATCTCATCGCCATCAAGAAGAGCGTTCACGAACGCTATCCGTTCGTCGCGACAAGCCTCTACAAGGCGTTCGACGAATCCAAGACCATGGCGCTCGCCAAGATGAAGAACCTCGCGGCGCTGCGCTACATGCTGCCGTGGATGGCCGAGCAGCTCGACGAGATCGAGGAGGTCTTCGGCGGCGATCCGTGGCCCTCCGGCATCGAGGCGAACAGGCCGACGCTGGAGGCGCTCGTCACCTATCTGCACGAGCAATTCGTGACCGACCGCCGCATGGACGTGGACGACCTCTTCGTGCAGGTTGAGGGCGGCCACTGAGGCGCGCCGCCGCGCCTCTCCGGAGGAGCGCATGGGTGAAGACGCGCAGCGCGAGACGATCGCCTTCCTGAGGGATGTCTGCGCGCGCGCGGGCGATGGTTCGGCGCCCATGTCCACGCACATCTCGCACGTCTACTTCGCCGGCGACACGGTCTACAAGCTCAAGCGCGCAGTTCGCACGTCCTACCTCGACTTCTCGACGTCCGAAAAGCGCCTCGCCGCGTGCAAGACCGAACTCATTCTCAACCGCCGCACGGCGCCGCAACTCTATCGCGCCGTGCGGCGGATCACGCGCGAGCCGGACGGTCTCGCGTTCGACGGACCTGGCGAATGCGTCGACGCCGTGGTGGAGATGCGCCGTTTCGACCAGAGCGATCTGCTGGACGACATGGTGCTGCGCGGCGCGCTCACCGCGCGCCATGTCGAGGCGCTCGCCCGCAAGATCGCCGCCTTCCATGAGGCGGCTGCACCAAGCACTGCGCATGGCGGCGTGCGCGGCGTGGGCGATGTTCTCGCCATGAACGAGGCCGCCCTGCGAAGCTCGTTCCTCGCGCGCGAGCAGGACGTTTCGCCTGTGTGCGAGGCGATGCGCGCGCAGCTTGCGCGCAACGCGTCGCTCCTGGACGCGCGGCGCGAGGCGGGCAAGGTGCGCCGCTGCCACGGCGATCTCACCTTGCGCAACATCGCGATGATCGATGGCGAACCCACGCCCTTCGATTGCCTCGAATTCGACGAGGCCCTCGCCACCATCGACGTGCTCTATGATCTCGCGTTCGTCCTGATGGACCTGTGGCACAGGTCGCGCGGCGATCTCGCAAACGCGCTGCTCAACCGCTATCTCGATGTGGCGGACGAGAGCGACGGGCTGGCGCTCCTGCCGCTGTTCATCGCCATGCGCGCGGTCATCCGCGCGCACGTCACCGCCCGCATGTCGCAGGATGCGGAGGGCGCCGGCCTTGAGTTCATTGAAGAGCGAGGCGCGCGATTATCTTGCCCTCGCGCGCGAGGCGATGGCCGAGGGGGCGGCGGTTCTGGTCGGCGTGGGCGGCCTCAGCGGTTCGGGCAAATCGACGGTCGCTTCTGCGCTGGCCCCGATGCTGGCGCCCCTTCCCGGCGCCCGCGTGCTCTCGAGCGACCGCATTCGCAAGGCGCTGTTCGGCGCGGCTCCAACCGATCGTCTGCCGCAGGAAGCCTATGCGCCACAGGTGTCGGAGCGCGTCTACGCACTTGCGCGGGAGAACGCAGCCAAGTGCATTGAGGCTCGGTGGCCGGTCATCTGCGATGCGGTCTTCGACCGCCACGCCGATCGCGACGCGCTTGCGCAGGTCGCGGCGCAACACGATGCCCCCTTTCTGGGCGTCTGGCTGGATGCGCCCGTCGATACGCTCGCGGCGCGGGTTGCCGCGCGCACGGGCGATCCATCCGACGCCAATGTGGATGTCCTGCACGCGCAGCAGGCGAAACTCGCGGCCAGCGGCGAGCCGGTGGAATGGACGCGGCTGGACGCGTCCGGCGCGCCGCAGGAGACCGCCGCGCATATCAGAGACCGCGCTGAAAACCTGAGCGCTATTGCGACGCCGGCTCGCGCACGAGCGGCTGGCCTTTCAGGTCGACGCCCATCGCGTTGCAGAACGCCTCGCGCACGTGGGCGGGTTGGCCCGCATGCCATGGAAAATCCGCGAGTCGGCGGCGATAATAGGGGTGCGTGTAGTAATCCTTCAGCGGCTTGCCGGCGAGGAACGCGCGCCGCTCGGCGATGGGCAGCGCGACCTTCTTCGCCGCCTCGCTGTCGTGGATGAGGCCCTTGGGCTCGGCGCCGGCGGCGACTTTCTCCAGTTCCTCGAGGAAGCGGTTGCGGATCATCGCGATGCCGCGGTCGCTGGCGCCGAGGTTTTCCTTCGTGCGGTCGGCGATCACGCCCTGCCCGACCCAGGCGATGATGTCCTGGTTCATCACATGGCTTGAAATCCACCGGCCGTCGGCATGGCGCAGGGGCGCCTCCCAATGGGGAACATGCCTCTGCACGTATGGGCCGCGATCGCTGGGCACGCGCGCGTAGAACCACCCGATGCTCAGCGTGTTCTCGTCGTCCACCGGCACGCGCCACTCGAAGTGCTCGCCCAGATAAAACCCCAGCGGCCACAGGAACACGCGCCCCACGGTCCACATCTCGCTCGTCTCGTCGGAATCCGAACGCACGCGGCGGTACTTGAATCCGTAGTCGAATTCATCGAACGCGACCTTCAGGTGCGTCGGCGCATAGGGGCCCGTGTCGCCCTTCTGCCGTATGCTCCAGTTGTCGTGCATCCATTCGAAATGCACCGGATCGATCGAGTTTTCCTGGCACTGGAACCAGTTGCACGGGATCTGGCGCGGTCACAACCTCGACAAAGCCGTTGTCCCACGTGAAGGCCTCGTATACCGGCAGTTCCGGCGCAGGCTGCGGGCCCATGTAGGTCCACAGGAGCCCGCGCATGTCGCGCACGGGGTAGGCCTTGATGGAGCAACGCTCCTTCAGCCTGTTGTTCGGGTTCGCCGTGTCCTCGTATGGCTGCTCGATGCAGGCGCCGGTCTCGTCCATGAGCCAGCCGTGGTAATTGCAGCGAATGCCCGTCTTCTCGACATAGCCGTAGGAAAGATCGGCGCGCCGGTGCGGACAATGGCGATCGACGAGGCCGAACGTGCCGCTCAGGTCCTTGTAGAGCGTGAGATCCTCGCCCATCAGGCGGATCGGCTTCACGTCCTTGTCGTCGAACTCGGCGGTCGCGGCGATGGGAAACCAATAGCGGCGCAGATAATCGCCCATGGGCGTGCCCGGCCCCACCTGCGTGAGAAGTCTGTTCTTGGCCTCGCTCAGCATCTCCCGCCTCCGGGTTTGTTCTTGTCTTCACGCGACGGCGTCAGCCGCCCTGGCCGCCACGATAGCGGCTCCACAGTTCCTCGGGCAATTCCCGTTCGTCCCAAACGCCGACGAGAATACCCTTGCGCATGCTGCGCCCGCGCATCTCCTTCGCCTTTGCCTCCGGCAGCGCCGTGCGCTGCGCGTTGCGCAGCGACCATCGAAACAGCGCATCGGCCATGCGGGCGCGCTGCGCCTCGAAGGCCGGGTCGGCGCCGAGATCGCGCAGCTCGTCCGGGTCGGTCTCCATGTCGAACAGCATCGGGCGGAAGCCGATCGCGTGCATGTATTTCCAGCGCTTGTCGCACACCATGAACAGGCGCGCGTCGCGCGGCTCCACCTTCAGCTTCACGGCCGCGGGCGCGATGGAGTAATCGTACTCGCTGATGGCGAACTCGCGCCATGAGGCCGGCTGCTCGCCGCGCAGGAACGGCAGCAGCGAGCGGCCTTCCAGCCGGTGCGATTGAGCGGACGAGTCTGCGCCAACGGCGTCGATGAAGGTGGGCAGAAGGTCGATCGTTTCGACGAGTTCGTCGCACACGCTGCCGCGCGCCTTGTCGGCGTCCGCGGACGGATCGAAGACGATGAGGGGAACCTTCACGCTCGGCTCGTGGAAGAGGTCCTTCTCGCCCAGCCAGTGGTCGCCGAGATAATCGCCATGGTCGGACGTGAACACGATCATCGTGTTCGCGAACAGGCCGCGCTTGTCGAGGAACGCGAAGAGCTCGCCGAGCTGATCGTCGATCTGCTTGATGAGACCCATGTACACCGGCACGACTTCCTCGCGCACCTCGTCGCGCGAGAAGTTCTTGCCGACGCGATGCTCCATGAACTCGCGGAAGATGGGATGCGGATCGCGCTTCTCGTCCTGCGAGCGCACGGAGGGAATGAGGTCGGCCTTCGAATACATCGTGTTGTAGGGCGCGGGCGCCACATAGGGCCAGTGCGGCTTGATGTACGACAGATGCAGACACCACGGCGTATCGCCCGCCTCCGAGATGAAATCCATCGCGCGCCGCGTCATGTACGGCGTCTCGGAATCCTCCTCGCGCACGCGGGCGGGCTTGCGCGCATGGCGCATCGCCCAGCCCGACGCCAGCCCGTTCTCGTCCTGCGCGGAATTGGCCCAGTCGTGCCACGGATTGGAGCCGCCATACCCCTTCTGGTTGAGGTAGCGATTGTACGCCGGTTCGCGCGCGTCGTAGCGCCCGTCGGGCCCCTCGGCCCACAGCCCGTCGTCGCGCTCGTAGGGCTCGAATCCGCATTCGGACACATGCACGCCGATGACCGATTGCGGATCGATCCCCAGCCGCTCCATGCCCTCCGCGTCGGGCTCCATGTGGGTCTTGCCGACGAGCGCCGTACGCAGGCCCAGCGGGCGCAGGTAATCGCCCATCGTCAGCTCCCCCACCTTGAGCGGGAAGCCGTTCCAGGACGCGCCGTGAGAGCTGACGTAGCGGCCCGTGTAGAAGCTCATGCGCGACGCGCCGCAGACGGGTGACTGGACATAGGCGCGGCTGAACCTGACGCCGCGGCTGGCGAGCCAGTCGATGTTGGGGGTCTTCAGGAACGGGTGCCCGGCGCACGAGAGATAATCCCAGCGCAACTGGTCGCACATGATGAAAAGCACGTTTCTGGCGGTCATCCGCCTTCCTCCCGCAATGCGCATGTGAAATGACACCGATCCAGCGCCGGGCGCAAGCGTCGGTGCGGCGACGCGCCGCGTTCAAGGAGGCGCCCAGCCGTCTATTCTCCCGTCAACGGGAATGGCTCCAGGCTGCGCCATTCAGAAAACCGGGGGGCGACCTCCCAAGGCTTTTTGCGCGTCGGCTCTGGCGAAACCGCCTCGGCGCCGCTATCTAGCCCCGCGGGGGAAAACCCAAGCCATCCATGCGGCCGGATCAGAAGCCGGTGTTCGAGGGGAAGACATCATGAAGCAGTTCGCGTTCGCAGCAGCAGCCGTCGCCGGCATGTTCATCGCCATCGGGTCCGCTTCCGCGCAGGACGTGGCGGCCGGCGAGAAGTCTTTCGCCAAGTGCCGCGCGTGCCACCAGGTCGGCGAAACCGCCAGGAACGGCGTCGGACCGAAGCTGAACGGCCTCTTCGGCCGCGTCGCCGGCACGGTCGAAGGCTACAATTATTCGCCCGCGAACAAGAACTCCGGCGTGACGTGGACCGAAGAGACCTTCGCCAAGTATATCGTCGACCCGCGCGGCTTCATGCCCGGCAACAAGATGGCCTTCGCGGGCATCAAGAACGAGAAGGAAATCGCGGACCTGACCGCGTTCCTGAAGCAGTACGACAAGGACGGCAAGAAGAGCGGATCGTGATCTGGTCTCCACCCGCCCGCAATCAAGAGCGGGCGTCCGGTCAACAGGGAGCGCGCCTCGACAGGCGCGCTCTTCTGCATTCTGGCGGCTGCGCTGCGGCGCTTTGGGCGGCGGCCTTCCCGGCCGGCCCTGCATTCGCCCAGCAATGGGTCGATGTGAACGACGATTCCGGCGCGCCCATCCCAAACCTTCGCGTGCCCGCCGAACTCGACCCGTTCCAATTGCCCGGCGTGCTGTGGTTCGGCGCGCAGGCGCCTGAAGTCACCCTGTTCGACTTCTCGGACTACAACTGCCCTGTCTGCCGCCAGGCCGTCCCTCATCTGGACGCGCTCGTGCGTGGGACGCCGGGCCTGCGCCTGGGGATCGTGCACAATCCGATCCTGTCCGCGAAATCGCGCGAGGCCGCGCGGGCCGTGCTGATGACGCTGCGAATCGGCGGGCCCGAGCGCGCCTACGCCCTGCACCGGCGCCTGTTCGCCCTGCGCGGGACTGTGGATGGCGCCCGCGCAATGGCGCAGGCGAAGGAGATCGGCGTCGATGTCGAAACCCCGGCCGCGGACATTGCAAGACAGGTCGACGAAGCCCTCGCGGCGCAGGAGAAGATCGCCAGCGGCATCGGCTTTTCCGTCACGCCCTCCTACGTGCTCAACGGCATCGCCCTCTTCGGCCATCCGGGCCCGGCCTCGCTCGGGCGCATGATCGCAGCGGTGAAGGAATGCGACGCGCTGACCTGCGGGTAAGGTTCCGCGCTCAGGGCCGCACGCCGGGCGTCTCCATCGGCATGCCCCGCGCGCGGTGCATCAGGAACACTTCAAGGTCGATGAATTCCGGCGCGCCGTAAGGGTAGGCTTCGGCGCGAACGCCGCTCATGCAATTGCGGAAGCGCCGCTGCAGCGAGCCCATGCCCTGCCAGTCCAGCCGATAGATCGGGTAGGCGTTGGGATGGGCCTGCGGGATCGGCGCGGAGCCCAGCTTGCGGCCCCAATTGTCGTCATGACATTGCGCGCAGGAGAAGTTGAGCTGGCCGATCCGGGCCTCCCACAAGTCCTGCCCGCGCGCGCGGAAGGACGCGAGGCGCGGATCGTCGGGAGGCGCCGCCGGCATGCCGCGCGATTGCAGACCGACGTAGGCGGCGAGCGCAAGGAGCTGCGCGCTTTCCGGCTTGAAGGCCTCGGCCTTCTGCTGGCCCGTGCGGCATGCGTTGATGCGCCCCGTGAGGTCGATCGGCCCGCCGCTGGCGGCGTCGAAGGCCGGATAACGCGCCGCGACGCCCTTCATGGCGAGATCGGCCGGCCCATGGCATTCGCCGCACGACTTGTTTTCCGCGCCCGCCTTCGCGCTCCACAGGCTTTCCCCGTCGAGCGTCGCCAGCATGGCCGGATTGGCCGTGTCGTCCTCCTGCATGGCGCGCGTCGCCGCGCTCATGAACTCCGCGCCGGACTTGCGCTGGTCGAGCGGGATTTCCGCGCGCGCGGCCGCAAGCGCGACAAGCGCGCAGGCGACAGCGATCAATGCGCGCAGACGGGTCATTCCACCTCGATGCGCCGCTTTTCCTCGACGCTGGCGCCCTTGTCGTCGCGCCACCGGAAGACGAGTTCGCCGCTGGCGACAGCGGTCATCGTGAAGGACAGGTACGGATTGGCCGACATCGCCGGGAACAGGTCGCACGCGAAGACGGGATCGCCGTCGAACGTGCACTCGAACCGGTTGACGATGTCGCGCGGGATGAGCCTGCCCTGGGAATCGGGACGAAAGCCCGTCTCCATCGGATGGGCGAGCATCGCCCGGATCTCGATCACGTCTCCCCGCCGCGCCTTGGCGGGGAAGTTGATGAGCGCGCGGCCCATGTTGCTGGCCGTGTTGCTGGCCATGTCAGGCGTCCTCCGCGCAGGCGGGCAGTGTCACGATCACCTCGATCGCGCCCATGTAGTACGAACCGTCGCCCATGCGCGCGACAGCCACGATCTTCTGCGAGTCGCCCAGGCGGATGCGCGTCGAGGCGACGGCCTTCCCCGAGCGCGCCGTGAAGTGGAAAACGGCGACGTTGGGCTGCGGGTTGCGCTCGTTGAACACGGCGATCGCGCGCACGAAATCGTCCTCGCGCATGGCGCTTTCCACGCTCACTTTCGTCGGCACGGACGCGCCGCTTTCGAGCAGCACGGGGATGTCCACGCTCACGCGGCCCTGCTTTGGCGCAACCCCGCCGGTGAACGCGAGGATCGCCTTCTCCATCTCCTGCGGCGTCGCGCGCGCCGACGGCGCGAACGCAAGCGCCGCGAGCCCGGCCCCCGCCGCGATCACCTGCCGGCGCGTCGGCGCGGCCAATGTCGTGTCGCTCTTCATCGCGTCTCCTTCGTGGTCGGCGGATCGCGCAGCGTGGCGAGGAACGCGACAACGTCCTCCACGTCCTGCGCTTCGAGGATGGGCTTGCCCTGGTGCGCGCGCGCCACGCGCTCAAGATGATCGATGCGGTAATAGGACGGCATGATGCTGTGCGCGTTCACGCGCGTGCTGTCGACCATGCGCAAACGCAATTGGCCAACCGTCAGCCGCGCGCCCGCGCCCGCCAGATCCGGCGCGATGTCGCCCTGGAACCGCTGCTCGGGAAACGGTCCAGTATGGCAAAGCAGGCAAAGACCTTTCTGGCGGTCGGCGATGATGGCGCGGCCTCTGTTGACGTCGCCGGCCAGTCCGCCAAGGGGCGCGGGAATCGCATCGCCCGTGATCTCGTATGCAAGCGGCGGCGCGGCTTGGGCGGGCGCACACATGGCTGCGGCGACGATGGCGAATGTCAGGCGTCTAGCCATAGACGCTCTCCGTGATCACCTTGAACCACGCATCCGCATAGATCGCCTCACGCGCACGAAACTCCTGCGACGCGCCGCCCGGGCTCGTGCCGCCGGCGCCTTCGACATCGGCGAGGATGCCCTTGGCCGGCTGATAGACGCCGGCGACCGATATGCCGTAGTCGGGCGCCACGAGGCTGTAGCAGGTGTTGATGAGCTTCGGCGCGGGCGCCGGTTCGCCGCGCAGCATCATCGCGACGGCGAGCGCGCAATGCTTCGCCTGCGCGTTGGCGGAGAAGGCCGACTTGGGCATGGCGCCCGCGATCGCCGCGTCACCGATGACGTGAACGTTCGGCGCCAGCCGGGATTCGAAGCTCACCGGATCGATGGGGCACCAGCCGCTGCGATCCGCAACGCCCGACGCGATCGCGACCGCGCCGGCGCGCTGGGGCGCGATCACGTTGACGACCGCGCCCTTGTGGCGGCCGAACTCGGTGACGACGGTCTTCTCGCCCGCGTCCACTTCGACAGTCTTGCCGCCGCCCGCCAGCGACACCCATTCGAGGTGATCGGGATAAAGCTCCTGCCATGCGGCGAGAAAGAGCTTCTGCTTGGAGAACGTGTCCTTCGAGTCGAGGACGATCAGCTTCGACTTCGGCTTGTACGTCTTGAGGTAATGGGCGATCAGGCTGGCGCGCTCGTAGGGGCCGGGCGGGCAGCGGAACGGATTGGCCGGCACGGACATGACGACGACGCCGCCATTCTCCATCGCTTCGAGTTGCGCGCGCAGCAGAACGGTTTGCGCGCCGGCCTTCCACGCATGGGGCATGGTCTCGGCGGCTTTGGAATCGTAGCCCGGCAATGCGTCGAAGCGGATGTCGATCCCCGGCGCCAGCACGAGGCGGTCATAGGCGAGAGCCTGCCCGCCCGCCAGCAGCACGCGGCGCGCGTCCGGCTCGATCCGCTCCGCGCGTCCGACGACAACCTCGACGCCGGCCTTGCGCACGCCCTCGTATGTGAATGTCTGCTGCCGATGGCGCGCGATCCATGGATCACGAGATTGCTGAACGGGCACGCGACGTAGCGCTCGTCGGCTTCGACCAGCGTGACGGCGACGTTCATCGCGGCGAGCGCGCGCGCGCAGGTCGCGCCGGCGAATCCGCCGCCGATGACCACGACGCGCGGCCTGCCTTGCGCAAGCACGGAAGGCGCGGCCAGAGCCGCGGCCCCTGCGGCAAGGCCTCCAGCGAGCGCGCGGCGCGTGAGGCGGGGGCTCATCTGTCCGCTCCCACATGCGCGAGCCACATCGAGATCGCCTTCGTCTCGGCTGCGTCGAACCCCTTCGCGATCCTGTCCATCACGGTGGCTTCGCGCGAGCCCGTGCGGAACGCCGTCATGGCTGCTTCGATGTCCGGAGCGCTGCGCCCTTTCAGGCTCGGCAGCGCGTTATCCGCGCCCGCATGGCAGCCGAGGCACGATGTGGCGCCGGCAGGCGGCGACATCGCGGCGACCGGCGCACGCGTTTGCGCAAAAGCGAGGCTGCACGATGCGGCGAACACGGCCATCGCGGCCTGTACGGCGAGAACGGCGCAACGCATGTTTTATGCCCTGAACGCTACGGCGGCCCGTGGGCCGCCGTTGATGGCTGAATGGAGATGCCGTGGCCCTCAGGCCTTGCGCAAATCCTGGCTGCCGATCGGCAGGTTGCGGATGCGCTTGCCGGTGGCCGCGAAGATCGCGTTCAGCACGGCGGGCGCCGCGACGAAGATCGTCGGTTCGCCGACGCCGCCCCAGAAGTCGTTCGTCGGCGCGATGATGCTCTCGCACCGGAGGCATCTCGGCCATGCGAATGATCGGGTAGGTGTCGAAGTTCTCCTCGACGACCTTGGCGTCCTTGATCGTGATCTCCTGCATGAGCAGCGGCCCAAGACCGTAGGCGAACGAGCCTTCGATCTGGCGCTCGATCTGCGCCGGATTGACCGCATGGCCGCAATTGGTGGCTGCGACGATGCGATGAATCTTCAGCGTGCCCTGCTCGTTGATCGAGACCTCCGCGCAGGCGGCGACGTAGCTGCCATAGCCCATGTGCTGGGCGAGGCCGCGGAAGACGCCCGCGGGCGCCGGCTTGCTCCAGCCGCACGCTCTCGGCGACGGCGTTGAGCACCGCCAGATGCTTGGGATGGTTCTTCATCAGCCGGCGGCGATACTCGAGCGGATCCACGCCTGCCGCATGGGCTATTTCGTCCATGAAGCATTCGAGGTAGATCGCGTTCTGGTTGTTGTTCACGCCGCGCCAGAAGCCCGGACGCACCGGCGGATTGCGCATGGCGTGATCGACGAGGATGTTCGGGATCGTGTAGCCGATCGCGCCTTCCGCGCCGCCGGCGTTGAGGCCCTGGAACGTCGCCGGATCGCGGCCCTTGTCGAGCGCCTCGGGACGGATCGTCGCGAGGATCGACTGGCCGGAAATGCGCATGTGCAGGCCGACGAGGTTGCCGTCCTTGTCGAGCGCGCCGGTCATCTTGCACTTGGTCGTGGGGTGATAGCACCCGTGCAGCATGTCCTCTTCGCGCGACCAGATCAGCTTGATCGGCGTGCCGGGCATTTCCTTGGCGATGAGCACCGCTTGCCGGACATAGTCCTGGCTCGTCGCGCGCCGGCCGAAGCCGCCGCCCAGATCCATGCGCATCACGTCGCACTTGTCGAGCGGCAGGCCCGCGGCCTGCGAGGCCGTCGCGAGCGCGGCTTCCGCGTTCTGCGACGAGGTCCACACCTCGCACTTGTCGGGCGTCCAGCGCGCCGTCGCGTTCATCGGCTCCATGGTGGCGTGGTGCTGGTAGGGGAACGCGTACGTCGCCTCGACCTTCTTCGCCGCGCCGGCGATCGCCTTCTCGACGTCGCCGCCCTGGTTGCCGATGAACGTGTCCTTGGCGCCCAGACCCTCGTCCAGCATCGCGTTGATGGCGGCGGTGTCGAGCTTGCCGTGCGGGCCGGGATCGTAGTCGAACTTTACGGCCTCGAGCGCGGTCTTGGCGCGCCACCACGTGTCCGCGATCACGGCCACGGCGTTGGCGTCGATGCGCACGACCTTCCTGACGCCCGGCATCTTCTCGGCGGCGGACGCGTCGAAGCTCTTCAGCGAACCGCCCCAGTACGGGCAGTCGCGGATCGCGGCGTTGAGCATGCCGTCGGTCTTGAAGTCCATGCTGTAGATCTGGGCGCCGTTGACCTTGCCGTCCTGATACAGGCGCAGCAGCGGCTTGCCGGCGATCTTCCAGTCCTTCACGTCCTTCAGCTTCACGTCCGCCGGCGCTTCGAGCTTCGCGGCCGCGGGGGCCACCTTGCCGAACGTCGTCGAGCGGTTGGACGCCTTGTGCGAGATCACGCCCTTGTCGACCGTGCACTCGGAAGCGGGAACCTTCCACTCGTTGGCCGCAGCCTGCACGAGCATGGCGCGGGCGGTCGCGCCGCCCTTGCGCATCGCGTCCTGCGAATTGCGCACGCCGCGGCTGCCGGAGGTCGCGAAATCGCCCCACACGCGCTTGCGGGCGACGTTCTGGCCGGGCGTGGGATATTCGGTCTGCACCTTGGACCAGTCGGCGTCGAGTTCCTCGGCGACGAGCTGGGCGAGGCCGGTGATCGTGCCCTGGCCCATCTCCTGACGGCCGATGCGCACGACGACCGTGTCGTCGGGACGAATGACGACCCAGGCGTTCACTTCCGGAGATACGCCCTGTCCGGTCGCCTCGCCGAGCGAGAGGTTGAAACCG
This sequence comes from uncultured Alphaproteobacteria bacterium, assembly GCA_963701405.1. Classification (GTDB taxonomy): domain Bacteria; phylum Pseudomonadota; class Alphaproteobacteria; order Rhizobiales; family Beijerinckiaceae; genus Terripilifer. Next base: position 226,805 of record CAVPAB010000006.1, read on the forward strand.
AGGGTGAGGCCGCCCGTCGCGGCGCCGGCGCCGACGAGGAAATTGCGGCGTGAAAGATCGATGTGGTTCATGTCGCTCCCCTTAGCCGCGCATCGTCGAGGAAGCCGCCTGCTTGATGGCGGTCTTGATGCGATTGTAGGTGCCGCAGCGACAGATGTTCGTCATCTCGCGCTCGATGTCGGCGTCCGTGGGATTGGGGACCTGCTGCAGGAGCGCGGCGGCGGCCATGATCTGGCCGCTCTGACAATAGCCACACTGCGGCACGTCGTGTTCGAGCCACGCCTTCTGGAGCGCGTGCGAGCTGTTGGGCGAAAGCCCCTCGATGGTGACGATCTTCTGGGCTTCGGTCACCGCGCTGATCGGCAGCGAGCACGAGCGCGTCGCGACGCCGTCCACATGCACCGTGCAGGAGCCGCACTGGGCGACGCCGCAGCCGTACTTGGTGCCCGTCAGGCCGACCTGTTCGCGAATAACCCACAGAAGCGGCGTGTCGGGCTCGACATTTACGTCGACCACGCGACCGTTGACATTGATTTTCGGCATTCAACCCTCCCTTCGCCGCGCGCCTGCGCTGGCGAGCCGGTGACCGTTTCCATCGGGCGAGCCGCCAAGATTTCATGGCGCCCTTCCCGCCGCAGGCGCCCCTTCAGGACGCTCGGCGACCGGGCGAAGTTAGAGCGCTTCCAAACAGAAACAAGGGGAGAAATGCACCCGCGCATACACGAGGTCGCGAGCCGTTGCGCTGGCGGCGCCCACATGGAATACTTGTGCAAAGTCAAGAGATTTCAGGGCCGGAAACCGGGAGGACGCAGCCGCCATGTCAGGCGATCTGGACACGCGCATGTACGGCTATCGAGCGCGAATCGGTTACACGTCGCCGCCGCTGACGACGGAGGTCTTCCCGTACGAATTCTACAAGATCGCGCCCGCCGGCGTGACGCTCGTCGTCACCTCCCTCGCCATCGTCGTGCGGTCGAAGGACGAAATCGACAGCTCCTATGACATCAGCATGCGCGCGGCGCGCGAGATGGCTGCGGCCGGATGCGACCTGATCTGCCTGGGAGGCGTGCCCATCAACGTCTCCAAGGGGGCTGCGAACGCCTCGCAAATGCTGGCCGACCTCGAAAAGGAGCTCGGCGTGAAGGTGTCGAGCAGCGCCTCGGCGCAGACCCGCGCAGCGCGGCTGCTGGGCTCGCGCAAGATGGTCGTCGCACACCCTTACGCCGCCTCGGATACCGATCGCATCGCCGGATACGGCCGCGATTTCGGCGGGCAGGTGCTTGGCGCCACCGGCTGGGGCAGCCCCTTCAACCGGATCGGCGCCATCCCGCAGCACGCGGCGCTGGAAATGGGCCGCAGGCTGATGAAGGACAACCCGCAGGCCGACACGATCCTCTTTCCCTCGCCGCACTGGCCGACGATCCACGCCATCGACGCGCTGGAGCAGGAGTTCGGCGTCACCGTGATCAGCGCGCTGCAAGCCATCGTCTGGGACGGACTGCGCCGCTGCGGCGTGAACGACCGGATCGAAGGCTTCGGGCGACTGCTGCGCGATTTCTGAAATTCCATCGCCCCTTGCGGGCGCTTCCGTGGAGACGGCTGGAGCCATGACGCACATCACATCCCTTTCGGGCGCCGCCCTCGCCGCCCTTGCGCTGACGAGCGCGGCCAGCGCGCAGCAGGACTTCTACAAGGACCGCCAGATCACGATGATCGTGGCCAGCGGCGTGGGTGGGGGCTACGACGTCTATGCGCGCGCGCTCGGCCGCCACATGCCGCGCCACATTCCAGGCGCCCCTGTGTTCGTCGCGCGCAACATGCCGACCGCCGGCGGGCTGGCCGCGGCCAATACGCTCTTCAACACCGCCGAACGCGACGGCGCCACCATCGCGGCGCTCACCAACGGCGTGCCGATGGATCCGCTGTTCGGCGTGAAGGAGGCCAAGTTCGACGCGCGGCAGATGTCCTGGATCGGCTCCATGGGCAAGCTGCAGAACGTCTGCGCGACATGGCACGAGAGCCCCATCAAGACGGTCGCCGACGCGCGCGGGCGCGAGGTGGTCGTGGGCGCGGCCGGGCCGACGTCGAACTCCTCCGTCATGCCGCGCATCGCCAACGAGGTGCTCGGCACGAACTTCCGCGTGATCACCGGATACGACCCCTCCTCCGGCCTCAACAAGGCGCTCGAAAGCCGCGAGGTGGAGGGCATCTGCGGGCTCGGATGGTCGACGCTCACCGCCTCCCGCCCCGACTGGGTGCGCGACAACAAGCTCAATGTCCTTGTTCAATTCGGCTTCGAGAAACTTCCCGACCTGCCGAACGTGCCCTCGGCCCTCGATCTGGTGAAGGACCCCGAGAAGCGCTCGGTCCTCGAACTGATCCTCATCCGGCAGGAAACCGGACGTCCGATCGTCGGCCCGCCCGAAGTGCCTGCGGACCGGCTCGCGATCCTGCGCAAGGCGTTCGACGCCACGATGACCGACGCCGTCTTCCTCGACGAGGCCCGCAAGCTTCAGCTCGACATTGATCCGCTGGACGCCGCCGCCGTCGAGAAGCTCCTGGCCAAGGCCTACAGCGCGCCCAGGCCGATCGTGGACGCCGCCGCCCGCCTCGTCACGGCGCCTGCAAAATGAAAAACCTGCCGCGCAGATGGAACAAGGACGCCATGGGTGCGTTAAAGCATGTTGTGCCGGTGGGGGTGCGCTGACGCGCGCGCATTGGCGCCCAGCGAAAGGCCATCATGAACAACGCCCCGCCCACAAGTGTGCCCCCGAATGAATCCGGCGCGGGCGTGGGCGTACTCACGATCCTTGCCGTCGACGATGACCCGCTGGTGCTGATGAGCGCCGCCGTCATGATCGAGGAGCTGGGCCACACCGTGATCGAAGCGACCTCGGGCGCGCAGGCGCTCGAGATCCTGCGGAACGGCGCACGGATCGACATGGTCATCACCGACCAGTCGATGCCCGAGATGACCGGCGTCCAGCTCGCGCAATCCATCCTCAAGGAATTGCCGGGCGTGCCCGTGTTGCTCGCCACAGGCTACAGCGACCTGCCGCCGGGCTCGCCGCAGTTTCCGATGATCGGCAAGCCCTTCAGCGAGAGCGATCTCGCGCGCATGATCGAGAGTGTTTTCGCGCGCCCCTAGATCAGGCCGAGGTCCCTGTCGCTCGCCGCCGATCCCCACTTGTCGCGCGGCGGCCACGCCCTTTGCGACCAGTGCGGCTCGAACGCAAAGCTCGAAACGGCGCGGCCCGGCGCAAGCGCGCCGTTTCCCACGCCGATCGCGTAATCGTAATAGAGCTTCACGATCTCCTCTTTCGAGACCTGTTGCGCGGCAGGATGCGCCAGACACGCCTCACGCCATGCGCGCACCCGCGTCAGGCGTGCGGGAATATCGTAGCTCTCGTAATAATCGAGAAAATGGAAGCGCACGAACAGCGGCGCGAACACAGCCTCCGCAAGGCCGAAGCTGTCGAACAGAAACACGCGGTCAGGCGACTGCCACCGAAGGTAATCGTCGAGCCTGGCGTATTGCGCATCCATCGCGGCGGAAAAATCGGGCCGCTTGTCGCGGTTCGCGTTCATCACGAAACGATAGCCGGCCGTCGCGAATTCGCCTTCCATCGCGATGAGCATGTTTTCCACGGCGCGCGCATAAGGCTCGTCCCGCGCCACCGGCGGGCCGAATCGCTCATCGAGATAGCGCGCGATGACAAGGCTCTCCCGGATGATCGAGCCGTCCTCGGTCTCGAGCACGGGCAGCGCGGTGACGCCGCGGGTCTTGGCCAGAAAATGCGGATCGCGCGGCCTGGTCACGTCGACGGTCGTGAAATCCACGGCGCCCTGCGCGCCCTTCAGCGCCAGCAGGATTTCAAGCCGCTGCGAGAACGGGCAGACTGGTATGTGGTGCACGAGCGGGCGTTTCATGCGCGCAGGATAACGCCGCCATGCGGGCGTGAACACTCTGCCGCCACCGATGCGCGAACATGAATCATTAACAACTAGACCTGAGCAATGGCGGACACAAGGACGATATTCCCCCGCGTCTGAAACCAGTCGCACTCCGGGCCGTTCTCCTGCGCGCACTCCGCGCGGGGCCGGCTCATATGACTCTTCCGCAAATCTTCGCCTTCGCCATCGTCGGCGCCATGATGGCGCTCTTCGTGTGGGGACGGCTGCGTTACGATCTCGTCGCCATGCTGTCGCTGCTGGCCGCCATAGCGACAGGCGTCGTCGCTCCCAAGGACGCGTTCTCAGGCTTCTCCGACGACATCGTCATCATCGTCGCCAGCGCGCTTCTGGTGTCGCGCCGCCATCGGCCGTTCGGGCGCCATCGAAGCGGCGATGCGCGTGATCGCGCCCTACGCGCGCTCGGCGCAGGCGCAGGTGATGCTGCTCGTGTTCATCGTCACGGTCCTGTCGGCCTTCGTGAAGAACATCGGCGCGCTGGCGATGATGCTGCCGGTCGCCTTCCAGCTTGCGCGCCGCAACAACACTTCGCCCTCGTGCCTGCTCATGCCGATGGCCTTCGGCTCGCTGCTCGGCGGGATCGTCACGCTTGTCGGCACCTCGCCCAACATCATCGTCTCGCGCGTGCGCCAGGAAATGACGGGCGAGCCCTTCGCCATGTTCGACTTCGCGCCCGTGGGTCTTGGGCATCGCGGTTGCGGGCCTGCTGTTCCTGAGCGTCGGCTATCGCCTGCTGCCGCGTTCGCAAGGGCTCGACCTCCATCGACGCAGCGATCGACATCGAGGATTACACCACCGAGGCGCGCATCAGCGACAAGGCGAGCGTCATCGGCAAGACGCTGGCCGATCTGCGCGCGCTCGGCGACGGCGACGTCACCGTCACCGCCGTCATCCGCGAGGACGTGCGCAGCACGCGCCCGCTGCCGGACATGATCCTCAACGAGAACGATGTCCTTGTCCTCGCAGGGCGATCCCGACGCGCTCGAAAGCGTGGTGGCGCGCGCCAACCTTTCGCTCGCGCGCGAGGACAGGCCGCTCGAAACAGATGATCCGGGCGACGAGGTCGCCGTCATCGAGGCCATCGTATCGGCGGGCTCCCCGCTCGTCGGCCGCACCGTGGAAGAGATGCGCCTGTTCCAGCGCTACGGGCTCAACCTCCTCGCCGTGAGCCGGCGCGGCGAGCGCATGACGGAGCGCCTGCGCGCACATCGTCTGCGCGCCGGCGATCTTCTCGTGCTGCAGGGCGTGCGCAAGGTGATGCCCGACACGCTGAAGGATCTCGAGCTGCCTGCCGCTCGCCGAACGCGTCATCGCGCTCGGCGGCGTGCGGCGCGGCTGGATCGCCGTGACGATCCTGCTCGTCACCGTGGGCCTCGTCGCGACCGGGACCGTGCCGGTCGCCGTCGCCTTCTTCGGCGCCGCGGTGCTGATGATCCTGACCGGCGCCCTGCCGATACGCGAGGCCTATGCCTCGATGGAATGGCCCATCCTCGTCATGCTCGGCTGCTCTCATTCCCGTGTCGCGAGGCGCATCCGCACGACCGGCGGCACGGACCTGATCGCCGCATGGCTGTCGAGCGCGGCGGGCAGCCTGCCGCGCGCATGGTGCGCTCGCGCTCATCATGGTCGCGGCGATGGCGGTGACGCCGTTCCTCAACAACGCCGCGACCGTGCTGGTGATGGCGCCCATCGCCGCCGCGCTTCGCGACGCAACTGGGCTACCGGCCGGACGCGTTCCTGATGGCGGTCGCAATCGGCGCGGCCTGCGATTTCCTCACGCCCATCGGCCACCAGTGCAACACGCTGGTGATGGGCCCCGGCGGCTACCGCTTCACCGATTACGCGCGCCTCGGCGCGCCGCTGTCGCTTATCGTCGTCGTGGTCGGCGTACCGCTGATCATGGTGTTCTGGCCGCTGCGCTAAGCTTCGGCTGCGCGGTATAATTAAATTCTCTACTCCGATATTTACATGGTAGCCTGCGCGGTCCTGACGGACCCTTCACAGGAGGCGGCCATGTTGATCGCACGCTGGCAGATCGATGCGCGGTTCGGGCATAAGCAGACTGTCATCGACTCCTTGAAGAAATGGACCGCGGAGATAGCGCCGCAGGCCGGACTCACGCGTGGACGCCTGCTGACTGGCTCCATCGGCACGCTTGAAGCAACGGTGGAGCATAATTGGGAGGTCGAAAGCCTCGGCGAACTCGAACAGGCATGGTCGCGTCTGGGCGCCATTCCCGAACACGCGCAATGGAGCAAGGACCTCGAGCCTTATGTGGTCTCGGGCACGGCGCGCTGGAGCGTGCTCCGCGTGGTGTGATGAGCAACCGTTCGCGCGCGAATGGTGGGCCGGGAGGGAACTTCGAACCCCCAACCAGACCGTTATGAGCGGCCGGCTCTAACCATTGAGCTACCGGCCCGGACGCCAGGCGCCGGGAATGTCTGCGTTATACCGGATCGAAGGCGGCGCGCAATTGGCGCTCGGCCGGGAAAGCCCGAAGCCCTCAGGCGTCCAGAACGCGCTCGCCCATCTGGTCGATGATCTGCCGGCCCTTGAACAGCGTCATCTGCTCGGCCTCGCCGCGGGTGGAGAACGTGTCGGCGCGGATGAAGCGGTGTTCCTTCATGACGCCCTCGACCTCCTTCGAGATCACGCCGCAGAGCTGCCAGCGCCCGTTAGACCTCGTAAGGAGCGGCGGTGATCGTGAAGCCGGCGTGGTCCTCGGAGGGGCCGGCGGCCTCCGCTTGCGCCTTCGCGCCGCCGCCAAAAAGCTTCTTCAGGAAGGACATCGAAATCTCCCGCTTCACCAATGGCCCTTGCGGCGGTTCCACGCGTAGAGGCCGCTCGCGAAGATGTTGTAGCCCAGACGCGTGACCGGCAACACGATGGGATTGCCCAGAAGCGCGGCAAGCCAGCTTTCGCCCGGCGTCAGCCGCCAGATCGCGATGACGACGTCCGCGCCCACGAGCATGCGGCCATCGCCATCAAGCGCGTGCAAACGTTTCCGGATGTCTTCGAGACCGGCGCCGCAGGCGGCGAGCGCGTCCGGTTCGAGATTGATGTCCCGAAACGCGATCTGGCCGGACTGCACGGCGGCGAACAGACGGGACTTCTGCCGCGTGACGCCGTAATCGCAGACGGGGCAGCGGGTATTGTAGAAAACGGTGAGCGACGGCGCCTGTCCTTGCGGCGGGGACGCCATCACTCGACCGCGCGCGTCAATTATCGAGGAAGCTTCTCAGCTTGCGCGAGCGGCTCGGGTGCTTGAGCTTGCGCAGCGCCTTCGCCTCGATCTGGCGGATGCGCTCGCGCGTCACCGAGAACTGCTGGCCGACTTCCTCCAGCGTGTGGTCGGTGTTCATGCCGATGCCGAAGCGCATGCGCAGCACGCGCTCCTCGCGCGGGGTGAGCGAGGCGAGCACGCGCGTCGTCGTCTCGCGCAGGTTCGACTGGATCGCCGCGTCGATGGGCAGGATCGCGTTCTTGTCCTCGATGAAATCGCCGAGATGCGAATCTTCCTCGTCGCCGATGGGCGTTTCGAGCGAGATCGGCTCCTTGGCGATCTTGAGCACCTTGCGCACCTTCTCGAGCGGCATGGCGAGCTTCTCGGCCAGCTCCTCGGGCGTCGGCTCGCGGCCGATCTCGTGCAGCATCTGCCGGCTCGTGCGCACGATCTTGTTGATCGTCTCGATCATGTGCACCGGAATGCGAATCGTGCGCGCCTGGTCGGCGATGGAGCGCGTGATCGCCTGGCGAATCCACCACGTGGCGTAGGTCGAGAACTTGTAGCCGCGGCGGTACTCGAACTTGTCGACCGCCTTCATCAGGCCGATGTTGCCTTCCTGGATCAGGTCGAGGAATTGCAGGCCGCGGTTCGTGTATTTCTTGGCGATGGAGATGACGAGGCGCAGGTTCGCCTCGACCATTTCCTTCTTCGCCTGCCGGGCCTCGCGCTCGCCCTTCTGCACCATCTGCACGATCTTGCGGAATTCGAGGATTTCGAGGCCCGTCTCGGTCGCCAGCGCGTGGATGTCGGGCGCAGGTCCTTGATGCGGTCCTTCTCGTTGGCGACGAAGTCCTTCCAGCCCGCCCGCCGAGCTTGGAGACGCGCAGCACCCACTTGGGGTCGAGCTCGCCGCCCTGATAGTTGCGCAGGAAGTCCTCGCGGCGCCACGCCATGGCTTTCGGCCAGGCGCATCAGGCGCGTCTCGAGGCCGATGAGGCGCTTGTTGATGTCGTAGAGCTGCTCGACCAGCGCATCGATGCGGTTCTGGTTGAGCGACAGCGACTTCACGTCGGCGACGATCTCTTTCTTGAGCGTCTTGTACTTGCGCTCCTGCGCCGGCGTCAGCGCCTCGTTGCTGCAGCTTGCCTTCGACGTTCTGGTCCTGCAGGCGGCGCAGCTTCTTGTAGGCGTCGGCGACGCGGTCGAACGTCTCGAGCACCTTCGGCTTCAGTTCGGCTTCCATCGCCGACAGCGAGACGAGTTCTCCATGTCGTCGTCATCGAAGGACTCGGCGTTCGCCTCGTCCTCGCCGCTCAGCGGCTCGGGCGGCGTGCGCGGCGCGGTCGGCGCGCGCGCCGATTCCACCGAAGCGGACGGAGCGGCCGCGGCGGCGCCGTTCATGCCGTTCATGCCGTTGATGGCGACGCCGTTGGCGTCGGTCTTGGGCGCGCCCTTGCCGTCCGGGCCGGCGTAGGTGGCTTCGAGATCGATGATGTCGCGCAGCAGGACCTTGCCGTCGTTGAGTTCGTCGCGCCAGATGATGATGGCCTGGAAGGTCAGCGGGCTTTCGCAGAGCCCGGCGATCATCGCCTCGCGGCCGGCCTCGATGCGCTTGGCGATGGCGATTTCGCCCTCGCGCGAGAGCAGCTCGACCGAGCCCATCTCGCGCAGGTACATGCGCACGGGATCGTCGGTGCGGTCGGCGGGCTCGGACGTGCGCGGTGGCCACGACGGCGGCCGGGCGCGGGGCCTCGACGAGTTCGCCGCCCTCGGCTTCCTCGGCTTCCGCTTCCTCGCCCTCGGCATCGTCGCGTCCTCGGAATCGACGACGTTGATGCCCATCTCGTTGAGCATCGCGTAGGATGTCTTCGATCTGCTCGGAGGAGACTTCCTCGGACGGCAGGACCTCGTTCAGCTCGTCATAGGTGACGAAGCCGCGCTTCTTGGCGTGCTTGATCATCCGCTTGACGGCCGCGTCGGAGAGGTCGAGCAACGGGCTGTCAGCAGTCTCGAGCTGCAGTCGCCTTCCTGCCCCTTCTCTTCGTCTTTCTTCGCCATTACCAACTCCGCGCGCGGCGCCATAAGGGGCGCTCCCCGTTCCGGGGAATAGATTTAGGGCCGGCTCGCGGAGCGTCCGCTGATTCGCCGCCGTCACCAACAAGCCTCAAGGTCGCTTAAGCGCCCCTTAACCTTAGCGGAAAACCCTGCACGGGTCCGCTCGTCCGCGCCTCGAAGGAGCGCACGGACCTTACAGAGCGCGCGTCTGGCGCCCCGACATAAGCCCAAACCCCTCGACGGCCGCCTCGCGACCTTCGAGCGCAGCCAGCTCGCTCTGGATTTCTCTCAGCCGATCCAGGTTCTGTTCGGTAGCGTCCCGACCCAGCTCTGTTTCGGCCGATTTCAGTTCTCTATGTAACGCCCTCGCCCTTCGATGCAAGGCCAGCGCCTGGCGAAGGGATTCCCCTGCGTCCTCCTCCGCCGCCCCGGGCAGCACGCACCAGCAGGCTCGAGACGCACGTCGACCGACTCCAGCCGCTGCAAGCTCGGCCGAAAGCCCAATGGCTTCAAGGTCGGCCCGCACCCCTTCGGGCCGCTCGTGCGCGTCCATGGCCAGATGGGTCAGCGCATCGCGCAGGCGCGCGGCGTCGCGGCTCGTCAGCTCGAGCTCGGCAAGATCCTCCACGTGCCGGGCGAGCAGGCCGGGATGATGGATGAGGGTGAGCAGGATCTGCGCTTCGCGCGGCGGCGTCGCCGCCGGTCCCCGAGAAGGCGGCCGTCTTCTGGAGGAGCGCGCTGGCGGGCACCGGCTGCAGCCGGTAGGCCTGCTGGCCCTGTGGCTGGAATCGCCCGCCGCGGCCGCCCTGCCCGCCCTGGCGCGCACGAAACTGGCCGAATGGCCACCTCCGGCCGCGCCGCCCTGCCGCCCCCGCCACCCTGCCGCCCGGGATTGCGGGCTGCGGCGAGCCGCTGGCGCATGTCTTCCTGATAATAGCGGCGAAGGGTCTCGTCCTTGATGTCCCGAAGCTTCTCCGACAGGCGCCGGTGCAGCGCCGCCCAGCGCTCGGGCGTGTCGAGCGGCCCGGCCTCGACCTCGCGCGTCCAGAGCACCTCGACGAGCGGCTTGGCGCTGCTCGATGACGCGCGCCACCGCCTCCTGCCCGCCCGAGCGGGCGAGATCGTCCGGGTCCTGCCCGTCGGGAAGAAAGGCGAAGCGGAGGGACTGTGCCCGGCCCCAGCAGCGGCAGCGCGGTGTCGATGGCCCGGTGCGCGGCCTTGCGGCCCGCCTTGTCGCCGTCGAAGCACAGGATCGGCTCCTCGGCCATGCGCCACAGGAGTTCGCATTGCTCGGGCGTCAGCGCCGTGCCCAGCGGCGCGACCACGTTGGGAAAGCCCGCGCCGCGTCATGGCGATGACGTCGACATAGCCCTCGACGGCGATCACCGTGCCCCGGTCATGGGCCGGCTTGCGGGCGTTGTGGTGGTTGTAGAGCGTCGCGCCCTTGTGGAAGAGCGGCGTCTCCGGCGAGTTCAGGTACTTGGCCGGAACGTCCTTCTCCAGCGCGCGCCCGCCGAAGGCGATCACCTGGCCGCGAGCGGTCGCAGATCGGGAACATCACCCGGTCGCGGAACCGGTCGTAGGGCACGGCGATGTCCTCGCCGTGGATGAGCAGGCCCGCCCTCGCATCATGGTCTCGACGCTGGACGCCCTTGCCGGCCAGCTGGTCGCGCAGCGCGAAGCGTTCGGCCGGCGCGTAGCCGATGCGGAACTGCGCCTGCACGTCCGGCCCCAGTCCGCGATCGGCCAGATAGCCCCGCGCTTTCGCGCCGGCCCGGCCCTGAAGCTGCTGCTGGAAGAATGCTGCGGCCAGAGCTCCAGCACCTCCTGCAGCCCGGTCCGGCGCTTCTCCTGCTCGCTGCGCTTCCTCGGAGACGACGGGCAGGTCGAGCCCCGCGTCCCGCGCCAGCCGCTCGACGGCCTCGGGGAAGGACAGGCCTTCCGTCTCCATCACGAAGTCGAAGATGTTGCCGTTCTTGCCCGGACGAGAAGTCGAACCAGGCCATCTTCTGGTCGTTGACGAAGAACGACGGCGTCTTCTCGGCGTTGAAGGGCGACAGCCCCTTCCACTCGCGCCCGGCCTTGCTGCAGCTTCACGCGCCGGCGCACGACCTCCGAAACCGGAAGCCGCGCCTTGATCTCTTCGAGAAAGGACGGGGTGAATCGCATGAAGCTTTCGGGCGCTCGCTGACCCTTCTGATTATAGGGTCAGCCGCCCGCCGGAACAAACGCGAAACGCTTGTGCCCGCTATACACAGGGCTGGGCGGCGTTTTCCAACGCCGATCAACCTTCGCCCTAGGAACCCAGCCGCGCCTTCACCATCGCGCTCGCCTTGGCGAAATCCATCTGGCCGGTGTACTTGCCCTTCAGCGCGCCCACGACCTTGCCCATGTCCTTCATGGAGGCGGCGCCGGTCTCGGCCATCGCGGCGTCGATGGCCGCCGTCATCTCCGTCGTCCGACATTTGCTTCGGCAGGAACTCGTTGATGATGGCGATTTCCTCGCGCTCCTGCTGCTCGAGCTCGGGACGTCCCGCCTTGCCGTAGATGTCGGCCGATTCCTGGCGCTGACTTCACCATCTTCTGGAGCATGGCGAGGATGTCGTCGTCGCTCACGGTCTTGCCCGCGCCGCGCGCCTCGATGTCCTTGTCCTTCAGCGCGGCCTGGATCATGCGCACGGTCGCAAGGCGGCGCTTGTCGCCGGCCTTCATGGCGTCCTTCATCATGGTCGTGAATTGCTCGCGCATGTCCATATCTCCCGGCGAACGTCCGGCGCGGGTTGACCCTGAGGGCCGTCTCGCCTAGCGTCCGCGCCAATCCAAATCCCAGTCGACGCTTGCCCGGACTGCGCCATCGCGGCGCCGGGCGGGCGCGCGCGAAACGTGTAGAGCGACGATGACCCAGGTTCAAGACAATGTGCAGGGCTCGGGCTGGTCGAAGCCTCTCGTCACCGGCGTGCTGGTGCTTGCCGACGGCACGGTGATCGAGGGAATCGGCCTTGGCGCGACCGGCCATTCGGTCGGCGAAGTCTGCTTCAACACGGCCATGACCGGCTATCAGGAAATCCTGACCGACCCCTCCTACGCCGGGCAGATCGTCACCTTCACCTTCCCGCACATCGGCAACGTCGGCACGAACGACGAGGACAGCGAGACGGTGCGGGTCGCCGCCAATTCGGGCGTGCGCGGAATCGTCGTGCATGCGCCGATCACCGGCCCGCCGAACTTCCGCTCCAAGAGCCATCTCGATCACTGGCTGAAGAGCCGCGGCGTCGTCGGCATTTCCGGCGTCGACACGCGCGCGCTGACCGCGCTCATCCGCGAGAAGGGCATGCCCAACGCCGTCATCGCCCACGCGCCCGACGGCAAGTTCGATCTCGACGCGCTGAAGAAGGAAGCGGCCGCATGGCCGGGCATCGACGGCATGGACCTCGTGCCCTCCGTCACCACCTCGCAGCGCTATCGAATGGGACGAATCGGTGTGGGAGCTCGGCAAGGGCTTCGGCCGCCAGGACAAGCCCACGCGCCACGTCGTCGCCATCGACTATGGCGTGAAGAGCAACATCCTGCGCCTGCTCGCCAAGGCCGGCTGCGCGATCACGGTCGTGCCCGCCTCGACGCCGGCCGAGGACATTCTCGCCATGAAGCCCGACGGCGTGTTCCTGTCGAACGGCCCGGGCGATCCGGCCGAGACCGGCAAGTACGCGGTGCCCGCGATCCGGAAGATTCTCGACGCGAAGGTGCCCACGTTCGGCATCTGCCTCGGCCACCAGATGATGGCGCTCGCCATCGGCGCGAAGACCGAAAAGATGCATCAGGGCCATCACGGCGCGAACCATCCGGTGAAGGACTTCACCACCGACAAGGTGGAAATCGTCTCGATGAACCACGGCTTCGCCGTGAACCCGCAGACGCTGCCCGCCAACGCGAAGGAGACGCACCGCTCGCTGTTCGATGGATCGAACTGCGGCATCGCGCTCACCGATCGCCCGGCCTTCTCGGTGCAGCATCATCCCGAAGCCAGCCCCGGCCCGCAGGACTCGCACTACCTGTTCAAGCGCTTCGTCGACATGATGGACGCGCGCAAGCAGCCTGTCTGACCAAAGCGCCGGAGGCGGGCATGAACTGGCGCGACTACTGGAACGGCCCGCATTCGATCTACGCGAACGAGCGTCATCGCACGCTCCACTTCGACCTGATCGCGCGCGATATCGCGCGGCTCATTCCCTCGCGCGACGCCGTCGTGCTCGACTACGGGTGCGGCGAGGCCGACACGGCGCCCGCGCTCGCCGCCCGCTGCGGCAAGCTCTACCTGTTCGACACGGCGGATACGGTGCGCACGCGCCTGCAGGAGAAGCACGCGAGCGCCTCCAACATTGTCATACTGGATGAGGCGGGCCTCGAAAGCGTGCCCGATGAATCGCTCGACCTCATCGTCGTGAACTCCGTGCTGCAATATCTCACGCAGGCGGAACTCGTGACGATCCTCGACTTCGCCCGCGACAAGCTCGCAAGCGGCGGAACGCTGGCGCTGGGCGACGTCATCCCGTCCGACGCAAACGCCGTCGCCGACACGAAGGCGCTGCTCTCCTTCGCCTTCCACGGCGGCTTCCTGACGGCGGCCTTCGTCAGCCTCGTGAAGACGGCGCTCTCCGACTACCGCAAGCTGCGCGAGACGCTGGGCCTCACGCGCTACAGCGAAGCGGAGATGCTGAAGCTGCTCGCCGACAACGGCTTCACGGCCGAGCGCGCCGCGCGCAACATCGGCCACAACCAGGAGCGGATGCTGTTCCTCGCCAGGCCGGCCAGATAAACCTCAGTCCCGCTCGGGAAGCGCGTCGAGGGCGATCGTCTGCTGGCGGCCCATCCAGACCGCGCGTTTGGAATGATCGTCGCGCGGAAAGCCGGTCTCGGGATGAAGAAAGACCGTCAGCGGCGCGTGGTTGAGGATCAGCCAGGGCACGAGCGTCGGGAACAGGTCGCGCCCGAAGGCGACCTGGAACATGGCTGACGGATGCGGCCCGACCGGCTTGTCATGCCATCTGCCGTAAACGGCCTGCGGAAAGCGCGCCTCCATCTCGGCGCGCAATTGCTCCGCCTGCGGCCGCGTCTGCGCCTCGTAGTAGATGTGGGCGTGATAGTCGCGGATTTCGTCTGTGTTCATGCTCAACACCCTTCCACCCTGAAGGAGGCGGCCCGCCCGCTCGGCGGCCACATCATCACAACGCCGGTGCGCCGGAAAGGTGAAACGGCGCGGCGCGCCTCCCGGCAGGGGATCAGCCGCGCCTTGACCTGACGCGCGCCCCGTCGCAATCAGGGTCATCTGATTCCAAGGGCGCCATGCTGCTCGCCATTCCGTTTCCCGCCATAGATCCCGTGCTTGTGGAGATCGGCCCGGTCGCCATCCGCTGGTATGCGCTGGCCTATATCTTCGGGCTCGTGGGCGGCTGGCTCGTCGCGCGCGACATCGCCCGGCGCGACGCCCTGTGGGGCCCGGTCCCGCGCCCCTCTCCCGAAAGCCTCGATGATCTTCTGGTCTACGTCGCCTTTGGCGTGATCCTTGGCGGACGGCTGGGCTACGTCCTCTTCTACAATCTCGACTTCTTCGTCGATAATCCCGGCCAGATCATCGCTGTCTGGCAGGGCGGCATGTCGTTCCACGGCGGGCTTGCGGGCGCGGCCTTCGGCATCTGGCTTTTCGCGCGGCGCCAGAAGGTGAGCGCCCTCACCGTCGCCGACATCTGCGCCTTCGTTGCGCCGGTCGGCATCTTCCTTGGCCGCATCGCCAATTTCATCAAGCCGGAATTGTGGGGCCGCACGACCGATGTCGCCTGGGGCGTGATCTTCCCCGGCGCCGGCCCCCTGCCGCGCCACCCCAGCCAGCTCTACGAAGCCGCGCTGGAAGGGGCGGTCCTGTTCGTGGTCCTGCTCATGCTCGTGCGGGCCGGCGGCCTGCGCCGCCCCGGCCTCGTGACAGGCGCATTCGCCGTGGGATATGGGGTCGCGCGAATTATCTGCGAGTTTTTTCGCGAGCCTGACCCGCAGCTTGGCTTCTTGTTTGGCGGAGCGACAATGGGCATGGTGCTCTCGGTCCCGTTGATTGCGGGGGGATTGGCTCTCATCGCGCTCGCGCAGCGACGCAGGGCCGCGGAGGTCGGCGGATGACGGAACTGGCGGACAAGATCCGGGCGATCATAGAGACGGAAGGCCCCATGCCGTTCGACCGGTACATGGAGCTCTGCCTCGCCTGTCCCGGGCTTGGCTATTACCTGACCCGCGATCCGTTCGGCGCCGACGGTGATTTCACCACCTCCCCCGAAATCAGCCAGATGTTCGGCGAACTCGTCGGCCTCTGGATCGCGGAAACCTGGACCCGCCAGGAGGCGCGCGAGCCGGTGCGCCTCGTTGAACTCGGCCCCGGACGCGGCACGCTGATGTCGGACGCGCTGCGCGCCTGCCGCGTCGCTCCCGGACTTCCTGACGAACATCAAGGAAATCTGCCTCGTCGAGACGAGCCCGATCCTGCGCGAGAAGCAGGACGAGAAGCTGCGCGGACGCGGCATTCCGGTGCGCTGGTTCGACTCCTTCGCCGACATTCCTGACGGCCCCGCCTTCATCATCGCCAACGAGTTCTTCGACGCGCTGCCCGTGCGCCATTACATCCGCGTCGAGGAAGGCTGGTGCGAGAAGCTCGTGGGCGCCGACGAGAACGGCGATTTCTTCGCGGGCCTTGCGCCCGAGCCCGAAGCGCTCATCAAGGCGGAGGCGCCAATCGGCTCGATCCTCGAGATCGGCGCCGCCGGTCACAAGCTTGCCGCCGAAATCGGCGCGCGCATCGCAGCGCAGGGCGGCGCGGCGCTGATCATCGACTACGGGCATGTCGAGACCTCCTTCGGAGAAACGGTGCAGGCGCTTCGCAAGCACGTCGCGGTGGACCCGTTCACCGACGCCGGGGAATGCGACATCACCGCCCATGTGGACTTCGCCTCTCTGAAGCGCGCCGCTGAAGCGTCGGGCGCGGCCGCTTATGGCCCCATCACGCAGGAGCAATTCCTGACGCGGTTGGGAATCGTGCAGCGCGCCGACGCCCTGCGCGCCAACGCGAGCCCGGCGCAGGCGAAAAGCGTTTCCGAGGAATTGCGGCGGCTGACATCGACCGAGGAGGAAGTCGGCGCAAGCGGCGACATGGTTCCGGGAATGGGCGCGCTGTTCAAGGCGCTTGCAATCCAGCCCGTGGGCGCGCCCGCGCCTCCCGGCTTCGAAGACAGCGCGCAAAGCGTCGACGAGCGCTGGTGATGGCGGCTTCGGTTCCTTTCGTGCGTTCTCCCCTCCTCGATGCGCCCGGCGTGTCGCACGCATTCTTCACCCGTGAGGGCGGCGTCAGCGAGGGACTCTACGCCAGCCTCAACGGCGGCGCGGGATCGCGCGACGCGCCCGACGCCGTCAGCGAGAACAAGCGGCGCATGGCGATGACGCTGGGCGTCGAGCCGCGCAATCTGCTCGTGCCCTATCAGGTCCATTCCGCGCACGCGCACGCGATCGACGCGCCGTGGCGCGAGCGCCCCCATTGCGACGGCGTGGCGACCGCGACGCGCGGCCTTGCGCTCGGCGTGACGGGCGCCGATTGCGGCATCGTGCTCTTCTGCGATTCCGGCGCCGGCGTGATCGCCGCCGCGCACGCGGGCTGGAAGGGCGCGCTGGAAGGCGTGCTCGACGCGACGCTCGAACAGATGGAGCGCCTTGGCGCGTCGCGGCCGGCGATCAGCGCCGTGCTCGGGCCCACGATCTCCAAGGACTCCTATGAAGTGGGACCGGAATTCGTCGAGCGTTTCCTGGTCGCGGACAAGGCCAGCAAGCGTTTCTTCGGCGGGTCGGCGAACGCGGGAAAATCCATGTTCGACCTGCCCGGCTACATCGGCGCGCGCCTTGTGGCCGCGGGCGTCGGCGCATTCGAGAACCTCGCGCTCGACACCTATTCGAACGAGGATCGCTTCTATTCGTATCGCCGCTCCGTCCACCGGAGCGAGCCTGACTTCGGCCGCCTCGTCGCCGCCATCGCGCTTCCGGCGTGACAAAGCGTGAAACCTGAACGTCTCGCGCCCGGGCGCGATTTGGCGTAAGCGATGGCCGCCGCGCGCGGGTCGGCGAAGAGGAGAGCATGGCGGGCGGCGCAACCGGCAAGAGCAAGCCCTACACATGGGAGGACGCCGCCTTCGAGGCGCTGACGCTGTGCGCCGGCGCGGCTGGCGCGGCGCTGTTCCTGTGGCTGCACGTGCCCGGCGGCTCCATGTCCGGCTCGGTCGTCGCCGTCACCCTCCTGTCCGTCTTCGGCTGGGCGAAAGCCCTCGGCCGCCCGTTGCAGATATTCGGACTGGCCTCCATCGGCGTCGCCATCGGCTCGGTGGTCGGCCCCGACACGTTCAACAACATGGCGAGCTATCCCGCGACGATGGCGCTGATGGCGCTGTGCGTCGTGTGCATGACGCTCGCCTCCGCCGCCGTGTGGCGCTACCTCATGGGCTGGCCCGCCTCGATGGCCGTGCTCGCCTCGGTGCCGGGCTCCATGGGCTACATCGTGTCCGTGTCGATGAGCATGGGCGCGGATGCGGCAAAGGTCGCCGTCGTGCAGATGTCGCGCGTGATCTTTCTGGTGACGATCCTGCCGTGGATCATCGTCTGGGAACAGGGCGCGCCCGGCGTGCTGCCGCAGCAGGTCTATGATTCGCCGCTCACAGTGGCGTGGGTTCTGGCGGGCGGCATTGGCGCGGGACTTCTGTTCACGCGCTTTTCCGTCCCAGGCGGCGTCATTCTCGCCGCGATGATCTTCTCCGGCTCGGTGCATTACGCCGGCCTCGCGCCGGGGCGCGCCCCCACATGGCTCATGGACGTCGGCCAGATCGTGCTGGGCGCGTGGGTCGGCTCGCGGTTCGTCGATTTCGACTGGAGCCTGTTCCTGCGCATCCTGTTCGGCGCGGTGCTCGCCGTCGGCGCGGCGCTCGCGGTGTCGATCGGGTTCGCGTGGCTGGCTTCGGAATTCCTCGGCGTCACCTTCGGCGCGGCGCTCATCGGCTATTCGCCCGGCGGGCAGGAAGCCATGGTCGCCCTTGCCCTCGTGCTCGCCGTGGACCCCATCTTCGTCGCGACCCATCATCTGGGCCGCTATTTCCTCATCAACATGACCCTGCCCTTCATCGTCGCGTGGATGCGACGCGCCGAAGGCAAGTGACGCCTCCCCGGCGACCATGACGGAGTAATCCAGATGCTGCTGCGCACCTCGTTGACATCGCCGTTCGGCCGCAAGATCCGCATGGCCTCCCTGCGGCTCGGCCTGACCCATCGCATCCAGACCGTCAGCGCCGACACCACCGACCCGGCCGACGAGATCCGCATCGACAATCCGCTCGGCAAGGTGCCGCTGCTGGTGCTCGACGACGGCCGGCGCATCTACGACAGCCGCGTGATCCTGGAATGCCTCGACCACATGGCCGGCGGGGGCGTCATCATCCCCCGCGAGTGGAACGACAGGCTCGAAACGCTGGTGTTCCAGTCGCTCGGCGACGGGATCATGGACGCCGCCGTTCTCGTCTCCTACGAATCCCGCTACCGGCCGGAGGAAATCCGCTCGGAGAAATGGCTGGGCCACCAGACCGGCAAGATCGAACGGGGTCTCGATCACCTCACGAAGAAGGCGCCCGATCCGGCCCGCTTCGACGTGGCGACGATCTCGATCTCCTGCATGCTGGGCTATCTGGACTGGCGCAAGCAGGTCGACTGGCGCGCGGATTTCCCCGCGCTCGTCCCCTGGCTCGACGCTTTCCGCGCCGCCGCGCCCGAATACGACGCCACGGCGCGCGATCCCGCGGCGTGAGCGCTGGGCATAAGCGCGTCCGCAGGGATTGACGCCGCCCCTCCAAGCCTGTTCCCTCCTCAGCGATGACAACCAGCATGGACCGGCCCGGCCCGCGACACCTCAACCTGCCAAACCTGCTCACCTACGGGAGAGTGGCTGCGGTTCCCGTCGTCGCCGGGCTGCTCTTCTGGCCGCTGGAGGACTGGGCCCGATGGTCGGCGCTGGCGGTTTTCGTCATCGCCGCGATCACGGACTTCTTCGACGGCTACCTGGCGCGGGCGTGGTCGCAGCAATCCTCCCTCGGGCGGATGCTGGACCCCATCGCCGACAAGCTGCTTGTGGCCGTGTGCCTTCTGATGCTGGCGGCCGACGAGGTCATCACCGGCGTCAGCATGTGGGCGGCGATCATCATCCTGTCGCGCGAAATCCTCGTCTCGGGCCTGCGCGAGTTCCTGGCCGAGCTGCGCGTCTCGGTCCCCGTCACCCGCGTGGCCAAGTACAAGACCGCGCTGCAGCTCGTGTCGCTCGGCTTCCTCATCGCGCCGCCCAAGGGCCTGAGCTTCCTCGACACCGAGACGATCGGCCTCGGCCTGCTCTGGGCCGCCGCGCTCCTTACCCTTTACAGCGGGTGGGACTATATGAGGGCCGGGATGAAACACATGATGGACGACTGATGGGCGTCGAGCTCAAGCTTTCCTATTTCGCGTGGGTGCGCGAGCGCGTCGGCAAGGCCGACGAGACGCTCGTCCCGCCCTCGAACGTGCGCACGATCGCCGATCTGATCGCGCTGGCTTTCCGCCCGCGGCGAGGAATACGCCTACGCCTTCGAGCGCCCGACGCTCATCCGCGCCGCCATCGACCGCAAGCACGTGAAGCAGGACACCGCGATTGAAGGCGCGCGCGAGATCGCCTTCTTCCCGCCCATGACAGGCGGCTGACGTGGCCGCGGTCGCAGCAGGCGCCGGCGGACGCGCAGGCCGCATTGCCGTTCGCATCCAGAGCGAGGATTTCGACGCCGCCGCCGAAGCCGCCGCCCTTGCGCGCGGCCGCACGGACGTTGGCGCGATCGTCACCTTCACCGGCCTGTGCCGGGACGAGAACGGCACGCTCGAAGCGCTCGAACTCGAACATTATCCCGGCATGGCCGAAGACGAGATCGCCCGCGTCGCCGCGGAAGCGGAGGCGCGCTGGCCCATCATCGGCGGCGTGGCGATCCATCGCTACGGCAAGATCGCGCCGGGCGAGAACATCGTCCTCGTCGTCGTCGCCTCGTCCCATCGCGCGGCGGCGTTCGCGGCCGCCGAATTCATGATGGACTTCCTCAAGACCCGCGCGCCCTTCTGGAAGAAGGAGCATCTTGCGGGCGGCGGACAGGGCGACTGGGTCGAGGCGAAGGATGCCGACGACGCCGCAGCCGACCGCTGGCGTTCAGCGCAACGCGCCCCGTGACGAACTCTCCGATCCGCCAGCACATCATCGACCGCGTGATCGCGCGCCGGGGCCGCCTGCGCTGGTTCGA
The DNA here is from genome assembly GCA_963701405.1 of uncultured Alphaproteobacteria bacterium. Classification (GTDB taxonomy): domain Bacteria; phylum Pseudomonadota; class Alphaproteobacteria; order Rhizobiales; family Beijerinckiaceae; genus Terripilifer. The sequence goes on from CAVPAB010000006.1 coordinate 247,427, forward strand.
CGCGCTCGATGCGAGGTCCACCGCGCTCATCGTCATCGACATGCAGGAGACGTTCTGCGCGCCCGGCGCGCCGGCCGAAGTGCCCGCCTCGCGCGACATCGTCCCCGCCATCAACAACCTCGCGCGCGGTTTGCGCGCGCTGGGCGGGCAGGTGATCTATGTCCTGCACGCCAACACCCGCGCAGGCTCGCGCAGCGACTGGGACATGTTCTTCGAGCACGTTGTCGCCGACGACGTTCGCGCGCGCACGATCGAAAGCCTCGCGCCCGGACGCCAGCAGGTCTGGCGCGGGCTGGAACAGGACCCGGACGATCTCGTCGTGTTCAAGAACCGCTACAGCGCGCTGATCTCCGGCTCGTCGACCTCGAGCGCATCCTGCGCAGCATGAAGATCGACACGCTGCTGATCGCGGGCACGAAGACGAACGTGTGCTGCGAGTCGACCGCGCGCGACGCCATGATGCTCGATTTCCGAACGATCATGGTCTCGGACTGCTGCGCCGCGCTGTCGGATGACGAGCATCGCGCCACGCTGGAAACCTTCATCCAGCAATTCGGCGACGTGCTGACCGGACCCGAAGCGCTCGCGCTGATGGAGCGCTGAGGCTCAGCGGTTCACGGCTGCGGTGTAGTCTTCGATCAGCGTGCGCGAGATGTTGCCCGGCGTGAACTTGTAGGGGCCGATCTCGGAGACCGGCGTCACTTCGGCGCCGGTGCCGCAGATGAAGCATTCGCTCGAAGCTGCGTCAGCTCCTCCGGCATGATCCGGCGCTCGATGCACCTCGATGCCGCGGCGCTTGCGCGAGATCGATCACCGTGCGGCGGGTGATGCCGTCGAGGAAGCAATCGGCGATCGGCGTGTGGAGCGCGCCGTCCTTCGCGAAGAAGACGTTGGCGCCGGTGCATTCGGCGACGCGGCCCTGCCAGTCGAGCATCAGCGCGTCGGCATAGCCGCGGCGCTCGGCGCGATGCTTGGAGATGCGTGCAGATCATGTAGAGGCCCGCGGCCTTGGCGTGGACGGGCGCGCGTCTGCGGGTCGGGCCGGCGGTATTCGGCGATGTCGAGACGGATGCCGCGCATCTTCTCGTTCGACGTCGAACATGCTCGGCCAGTCCCAGATGGCGATGGCGACGTTGATCGTCGAGTTCTGCGCCGCGACCGCCATCATCTCGCTGCCGCGCCAGGCGACCGGGCGCACGTAGCAGTTCGTGAAGCCGTTCTTCGTCGACGACGAGCTTCTTGGCCGCGTCGAGCTCGTCGACGCGAGTAGGGAATCTCGAAGTCGAGGAGTTCGGCCGACTTCTGGAAGCGCTCGGAATGCTCGCGGCGACTTGAAGATCTTGCCGCCATAGGCGCGCTCGCCCTCGAACACGCAGGAGCCGTAGTGCAGACCGTGCGACAGCACATGCAGCTTGGCGTCCGCCCACGGGAGCAATTGCCCGTTCATCCAGATGAAACCGTCGCGCTGGTCGAAGGGCAGGACAGACATCGGGCTCCTCCAGAAGCCGGCGCAGGAAAGGCAACGGCGCGCGTCTGTCGCACGCGAACGAGGCTTGCCAATGCGGTCGCCGACGGGCCTTGACTAGCTACCAATCAACCTGAAATATGTCAACAACGCTGACGTATTGGACCCGGCATGAACGCGATGCTCCATCAGAAGCGTCGGGGAAACACCCAGACGCGCCGGGGCGTAGAGCCTGCGGCGGAAGAGACGCGGCAGTCGCCGGCCCCCGCTCCAGGCGGTCCGGACGAACCGACCAGCCTGCCTACGACCTGATCGAGCTGCTGTTTTTCGCCTATCGCGACTTCGTCGGCGACGCCGACCGGCTGCTGGAGAGCTATCGGGTTCGGCCGGGCGCACCATCGCGTGCTGCATTTCGTCAACCGCCATCCCGGCCTGACCATCGCCGAACTGCTCGACATCCTGCAGGATCACCAAGCAGAGCCTCAACCGCGTGCTCAAGGAATTGCTCGACGAGGGCTATGTCGAGGCCGCAGCGCCGGCGCAGCACGACCGGCGCCAGCGCCTGCTCTCTCTCACGCCGCCGCGGCCATGAACTCGCGCATGGAGCTGGCGCATCTGCAGTCGCGGCGCTTCGCCCGCGCGCTTCAGGAATTGCCGGCCGGCGCGCGCGAGCACGCGCGTCCGCTTTCTGCTCGCCATGATCGACCCGCAGGAGCGGCCAAGGGTGGAGGCGCTCGTGCGCGGCGCGGACGATGCGCCCGCGCAAGCTTCCGCCCCGTTGACGGAGAAGGCCATGAACGCCGCCGGCAGATCGCGACGGCGCCGCCGCGCCGCCGACGACGCCGCCGCATGTGCTCGTCGTCGACGACGACCGCCGCATCCGCGAGCTGCTGTCGCGCTTCCTGCGCCGAGCAGGGCTATCGCGTCACCACCGCAGGCGACGCGCGAGGAAGCGCGCGCGCAGCTGAACGGCATCGACTTTCGACCTACTCGTGCTCGACGTGATGATGCCCGGCGAGAGCGGCTTCGAGTTCGCGCGCTGGCTGCGCGAGCGAATCCGCTGCGTCCCGATCCTCATGCTGACGGCGCGCGCCGAGGCCGCGGACCGCGTCGCGCGGCCTCGAGGCCGGCGTCGACGATTATCTGGCGAAGCCCTTCGAGCCGCGCGAATTGTCGCTGCGCATCGCCACCATCCTGCGGCGCGCGCAGCCAACGCCGGCGCCCGCGCCGCCACTGTCGAGAGCGTGCGCTTCGGCCCGTTCCTGTTCCAGTTCGAACGCGGCGAGCTGCGGCGCGGCGAACGAGCTCGTGCGGCTCACCGAGCGCGAGCGCGACATGCTGCAACTTGCTGGCGCGCACGCCCGGCGAGACCGGTGCCGCGCGAGGCGCTGGCCGGCGCGGGTCGCTCGCCTCCAACGAGCGCACCGTCGACGTGCAGATCAACCGCCTGCGCCGCAAGATCGAGGGCGATCCCGCCAATCCCCGCTATCTGCAGACGGCGCGCGGGGCGGGCTATCGCCTCGTCGTCGATCGACTAGGAACGACGCCGTGAGCCTGTCCCTTCCAGGCTATCTGAGCCGCCCCGCACGAATGGTGGCGGAGGTCGGCGCGCACGGCTCGCAGCGCGGATGCCGAAGGGGCTCTACGCGCGCTCGCTGCTCATCGTCATCCTGCCGATGGTGCTGCTGCAATCGGCCATCGCCTATGTCTTCATGGAGCGGCACTGGCAGACGGTGACGCAGCGGCTCTCGTCGGCCGTCGTGCCGGACATCGCGGCGCTCGTCGATCTGCTCAAGCACGCCCGAAGGCGTCACCTCGTTCCAGACGCTCACGCGCATCGCGGACCGGCGCTTCAACTCTCGATCGAGCTCGCTCCCGCGCGAGCCGCTGCCGCCCGCCCTGCCCAAGCCGTTCTTCTCGCTGCTCGACAGCGCGCTGTCGCGCGAACTCTCGCAGCAGATCGGCCGCCCGTTCTGGATCGACACGGTCGGGCAATTCGCAGCTCATCGAGATCCGCGTGCAGCTCGACGACGGGCGTGCTGCGCGTCCTCACCCGCCGCAACAGCGCCTATGCGTCGAACTCGCACATCTTCCTCATGTGGATGGTGGCGACCTCGCTCGTGCTGCTCGGCGTCGCCATCGCGTTCCTGCGCAACCAGATCAGGCCGATCCTGCGCCTTGCCGAGGCGGCGGAGGAGTTCGGCAAGGGCCGCGACATCGAGTTCAGGCCGCGCGGCGCGCGCGAGGTGCGGCAGGCGGGCTACGCCTTCATCGAGATGAAGCGCCGCATCGAGCGCGCCATCGAGCAGCGCACGACGATGCTCAATGGCGTCAGCCACGACCTGCGCACCATCCTCACGCGCTTCAAGCTCTCGCTCGCCGCTGCTGCCAGAAGGCCCCGACACCGAGGCGATGCAGAAGGACGTCGACGAGATGCAGCGCATGCTGGAGGCCTATCTCGCCTTCGCGCGCGGCGACGCGGCGCGGAACAGGCCGCGCCGACGGACATGCGCCGCTGCTCGAGGAACTGAAGGCCGACGCCGAGCGCCACGGCCATGCGACGCGCGTCTCCTACGCCGGCGATCCTGTCGCCACCGTCCGGCCCGACGCGTTCAAGCGGTGCCTGGCCAATCTCGTCGCCAACGCGCAGCGCTACGGCAAGCGACATCGCCATCGAGGCCGTGCGCGAACAGCGCTTGCTGACGATCCATGTCGACGACGACGGCCCCGGCATTCCGCCCGAAAAGCGCGAGGACGTCTTCCGGCCGTTCTTGCGCCTCGACGAGGCGCGCAACCAGGACGACGGCGGCACGGGCCTCGGCCTCGCCATCGCCCGCGACATCGCCCGCTCGCATGGCGGCGACATCACGCTGTCCGACAGCCCGCTGGGCGGCCTGCGGGCGAGCCTGCGCGTGCCGGTCTGAGCGGGTCTCAGATATCCGCGCCCATGTCGCGGCGGCGGTCCGGCCAGCGCTCGCGGATGCGTTCGTCGAACGAACGGCGGCGCCCCGACATCATCGCGCTGCCGAACGTGCGCAGCGGCGCCGTGAGCCGCCAGACGTCGTCGAGACGGGCCACGATGCGCCCGCCGCGCGCGAGCTGTTCGTCGAGCGTCGCCATGGTGCGGTCGAGCGCCGGATCGTCGTCGTCGAACCACGTTTCGAGCACGCGGCTCCAGGCCAGCACGAGCCCCTGCAGCTTCACGTTGCCGAGCGGGCCCTCGCTGTCGAGCCCGGCGGCCTCCATCATGAAGCGCATCGAGTTGAGGGCGACGCTGTTCAGCGCCACCGCGCTCAGCGGATCGCGGCGCGCCCATTCGGAAATGGCGCGCAGGCCCTCCTTGTAGGGCGCCATGGCGTCGAGCCGGCGCATCAGCACGTCGAACAGCCGGTCGCGCGGGCTCTCGGCCGCGAGATCGTCCGTCGTGCCCTCGAGCACCTTCTTGTCGATCATGCGCGAGAAGCCCGCCAGCGCCGCGCCCTTGGAGGGAAACGCGTCGCGGAACTGGGACAGCGTGACGTGGGCCCGGTTCGCCACGTCGGTGATGGCGATTTCTTCCCACGGCCGCTCGGCCGCAAGCTCCATCAGCGCCTCGATGATGCGCGTCTTGGGATCGCCAGCGGGCGCGGCTGCGGGTTGCGGATTGATGGTGGCGTCGGACATGTCTTGCTCCTGCCGCTTCGACCCTCAATCTAGGCCGGGAAAGAGGCAAGTAAAGCGATGAGGCATAAGGGCGCGCGTTGCGATCAGCCCGAAAGCTCTTCCGCGCGCCGCTTCGCCGCCGCGACGGCGCGGGTCATCAGCTGCTCGAGACCGTCGGCGCCCATCAGCACCTCGAGCGCGGCGGCGGTCGTGCCGCCGGGAGAGGTGACGTTGACGCGCAATTGCGCCGGGCTCGTCGCGTGCTCGACGTGCATCAGTTCGCCCGCGCCCTCGACCGTGGCGCGCGCCAGCCGCATCGCGATCTCCGGCGGCAGCCCGGCCTTCTCGCCCGCCTGCGCCAGCGCCTCGGCGAGCAGGAACACATAGGCCGGTCCCGATCCCGACACGGCGGTGACCGCGTCGATCAGCGCCTCGCTGTCGAGCCAGACGACGGAGCCGACAGCCGAAAGCAGCGCGTCGGCGGCCTCCCGCTGGGCCGGCGAGACGCCGGCGCTGGCGACGGCGCCGGTGACGCCCCGGCCGACGGCGGCCGGCGTGTTGGGCATCGAGCGGACGATGCGCGCCGGCGCCCGGCAGGCGGCCCGCGATGTCCGCGATGGTCTTGCCGGCCATGATCGACAGGACGAGCGTGTCGGAGGCCAGATGGGCGGCGAGGTCGCCGGCCGCCGCGTCGAGCATCTGCGGCTTGATCGCCAGCACGAGCACGTCGGCCGGGCGGTAGGGCGGCGCAGGATTGAGCGCCACGCCCTTCTCCGCGCAAAGCGCCTGCAGGTCGGCGCCGGGCTGCGGATCGAGCACGAGCACATGGGCGGGCGCGACGCCCAGATCGAGCCAGCCGCGCAGCAGCGCTCCGCCCATGCGGCCTGCGCCCACGAGCGTGAGCGCCCGCGGCAGAGCCGCCGGAATCATGCCTCCCCCGCGGTCTCGAACAGGGCGGTCGTGAGAGCCTCCTTCGCCGACTTCCCGGCCCACAACACGAAGTTGAAGGCCTGGAAATAGCGCTCGCAGGCCGCGACGCCAGACTGGAGAGCCGCCTCGCACTGGTCGAACGTCGGCTCGACGCCGCCCGTCAGCAGCAGCGTATGGCGGAAGAGGATCACGCCCTCGTCTTCCCAGAGCCCGAAATGCCCGACCCACATCTGCTCGTTGATGAGCGATACGAGTTGCAGCACTTCCTTGCGGCGGCGCTCGTTCAGCTTCAGGTCGAAGGCGCAAGCCAGATGCAGCGCCTCCACATCCTCCAGCCACGTGAAGGAGATCTGGTAATCGGTCCAGCCGCCCGTCACCGTGATCGAGATTTCGTCATCGGCTTCCCGCGCGAAGATCCACGATTTCAGGCTGGCGATGCGTTCGACGACGTCTACGGGGTGTTCGCTGCGTCCGGGATCGTTGGTGTGCAAGGTCATTCTTGGCCTGAGGCTCGCAGGTGGATGGGACGCGTGAAGGACGCAGGCAGGCGACGCAGGAACCCCGGCCTCTCCGGACACCACGAAAGACTCTAGTCGAATCAGTCGGGTAGGAGCGGCGGATCAAAACGTGCGGGCAGACTGTCTTATTCGCGACTCGGCGTCCACCGGCGGCCCGGCTTCGTCCACAGAATGAGATTGCATGACGGTGGCGAGTGTCGTCCTTGAGTCAATTTGACGCAAGGGGGATCAGGCAAGCCCGCGTGCGAACGCCCTCAGCCCTTGGCGGCCAGCTTTTCTTCGAGCTCGGCGATCTTCGCGGCGAGGCGCTCGTTCTCTTCGCGGGCGAGGATGGCCATGTCGCGCACGGCCTCGAACTCCTCGCGGCGGACCACGTCCATGCCTGACAGCATGCGCTCGGCCTGCGTGCGGAAGATCGTCTCGACCTCGCGGCGCGCGCCCTGCGCGACGCCGGCGGCGTCGGTCATGAGGCGGGCGAGATCGTCGAAAATGGGGGCGCGGGTCTGGGGCATGGTCGGGTTCCGTTGCTGTCGCCCTACAGATGGCCCGGGCAGGCCCACGGCGCAAGGCGGCGCGGGGGCGTCTTTTCGCCCTCAGTTGCGCTCGTTGAAGTAATCATAGACCAGCTTCGCCGTGGCCGCGTTGATGCCGGGCGCCTTCTCGAGGTCCGACAGGGCGGCGCGCGAGATCGCCTTCGCCGTGCCGAACGCCTGCAGCAGCGCCCGCTTGCGCGCCGGCCCCACGCCCGGAATCTCGTCGAGCGGACTGCGCGTGAAGTCCTTCTTGCGGCGGGCCCTGTGCGTGCCGATGGCGAACCGGTGCGCCTCGTCGCGCAGGCGCTGGACGAAATAGAGCGCCGGATCGCGCGGCTGAAGTTTGAACGCCTCTCGCCCTTCCATGAAGAAGGTCTCCCGGCCCGCATCGCGATCGGGCCCCTTGGCGATGCCGACGATGGCGACGCCCTCGACGCCGAGTTCGGCAAGCGTCTGCCGCGCCGCCTCGAACTGGCCCTTGCCGCCGTCGATGAGGATGAGATCGGGCCGCGAGGGAAACGCGTCGGCATCCGCAGGCGCGGCGTTCGCCGCGTCCTCTCCGCTCTCTTCCTTTTTCAGCCGCGAGAACCTTCGGCCGAGCACTTCGCGCATCATGCCGTAATCGTCGCCCGGCGTGAGGGAGGCGTCCTTGATGTTGAACGTGCGATAATGACTTTTCATGAAGCCGCTCGCGCCGGCGACCACCATCGCGCCGACGGCGTTCGTCCCCATGATGTGCGAATTGTCGTAGATCTCGACGCGCCGCAGCTTCGTCTCGACGCCGAACGCGGATGCGAGAGCGGCGAGCAGCTTCTCCTGCGCCGAGGCGTCGGCGAGCTTGCGGGCCAGCGTCTCGCGCGCGTTCTTCTCCGCGTGCTCGACGAGTTCGCGCCGTTCGCCGCGCTTGGGCGCGCACACTTCCACCTTGCGCCCCATGCGCGCAGTGAGCGCCTCCGCAAGCACGGACGCGTTCTCGACCTCGTGCGAGAGGAACACGCAGCGCGGCGCGGGCTTGTCCTCGTAGAATTGCGCGAGGAACGCGTCGAGCACCTCGCCGCCCGAGAGCGAGCGATCGGCGCGCGGAAAATACGTGCGATTGCCCCAGTTCTGGTAGGTGCGGAAGAAGAACACCTCGATGGCGAAATGCCCGCCCTCCTCCACCAGCGCGAACACGTCGGCCTCTTCCACCGTGCGCGGATTGATGCCCTGCGCGCCCTGGATGGCGGACAGCGCGGCGATGCGATCGCGCAGGCGCGCAGCGGTTTCGAACTCCAGCGCCTGCGCGGCGGCGTTCATGTCGCCAGCCATGCGCTCGCGCACCGCGCGGCTCTTGCCCGACAGGAAGTCGCGCGCCTGCTTCACGAGCGCCGCATAATCCTCGTGGCCGATTTCGCCCGTGCACGGGCCGGCGCAACGCTTGATCTGAAAAAGAAGGCACGGCCGCGTGCGGTTCTCGTAGAACGAATCCGTGCACGAGCGCAGAAGGAATGCGCGCTGCAGCGAATTGAGCGTGCGGTTCACCGCCCACACGCTGGCGAAGGGGCCGAAGTAATCGCCCTTTCGATTGCGCGCGCCGCGATGCTTGGTGATCTGCGGCGCGGCGTGATCGCCGCTGAGGAGAATGTAGGGGAAGCTCTTGTCGTCGCGCAGCAGCACGTTGAAGCGCGGCTTCATCTGCTTGATGTAGTTTGCTTCGAGCAGCAGCGCCTCGGTCTCGGTCCCCGTCGACACGAACACCATCGAGCAGGTGAGCGAGATCATCCGCGCGATGCGGTTCGAATGACCGGCCTCGCGCGCGTAGGACGCGATCCGCTTCTTGATCGAGCGCGCCTTGCCGACGTAGAGCACCTCGCCGTCCTGCGCGATCATGCGGTAGACGCCCGGCCCCGGCGGGGCGTGGCGGATGTGCGCCTTGATGACCTCGACGCCGCGCGCCACGGACGCGGGCGCCGCCTCCGCCGCCTCCTCCACATCGGGCAGCGTCAGGGACTCCTCGGTCTCCGCCTCGCCGTTCTCCGGCGGCGCATCCGCGGCCAGCGTGGCGCCGGGCGGCAGATCGTCTGCGGGGGCTGTGGTGTGCGGCGGGCGGCTCATGGCCCTCATGTAGTGCAAAAACCGGCCGGTTTGGTACTACGGCGGCGGCGGGTTTGCATTTTGTTGAGCTTGGCCCGGGCAGCTCTGCAACAGGCGCATGGCGGGCAGTTGTGGCGCCGCCGCAAGCTTGCTAAGACGCCCGCGGGACGGGTGACGGGGCGCGACATGAGCGGTTTCAAGATTCTGGCGGGCAATTCCAATCGCTCGCTCACCGAAGCCATCGCCGCCTACCTGAAGGCGCCCCTGACCAAGTGTCAGGTGCGGCGCTTCGCGGACATGGAAGTGTTCGTCGAAATCCAGGAAAACGTGCGCGGCGCGGACGCCTTCATCATCCAGTCGACCTCGTTCCCGGCCAACGACCACCTGATGGAATTGCTGATCATGACCGACGCGCTGCGGCGCGCCTCGGCCCGGCGCATCACGGCGGTGGTGCCCTATTTCGGCTACGCCCGGCAGGATCGCAAACCAGGTCCCCGCACGCCGATCTCGGCGAAGCTGGTGGCCAATCTCGTCACCCGCGCCGGCGCCGACCGCGTGCTGACGGTCGACCTGCATGCGGGCCAGATCCAGGGTTTCTTCGACATTCCTGTGGACAATCTCTTCGCCGCCCCCGCCATGGTGGCCGACATCAAGCAGCGGCTGGACCTGAAGAACACCATGGTCGTCTCGCCGGACGTCGGCGGCGTGGTGCGCGCGCGGGCGCTGGCCAAGCGCATCGACGCGCCGCTCGCCATCGTCGACAAGCGCCGCGAGCGCGCCGGCGAATCCGAGGTGATGAACATCATCGGCGACGTGTCGGGCAAGAGCTGCATCCTCGTCGACGACATCGTCGATTCGGGCGGAACGCTCTGCAACGCCGCCGAAGCCCTGCTCGATCAGGGCGCCAAGGAAGTGTACGCCTACATCACCCACGGCGTGCTTTCAGGCGGCGCGGTCGCCCGCATCTCGGCCTCCAAGCTCAAGGAGCTGGTGCTGACCGACACGATCGAACCGACGGCCGCCGTGCGCGTCGCGCGCAACATCCGCGTGATTTCCGTCGCCCCGCTGCTGGGCGAGGCGATCGACCGCACGTTCAAGGAAGAGAGCGTCTCCAGCCTGTTCGACTGAGGCGGACGCGAGCGCCCGGTCCGCACGATGCGGGCCCCGGCGCATCCTGTGCGGCAGCGGGGCCCTTTCATCTCGTCTTTGCGAGAATGGTCTGGATTGCTCCAGTTGGTCTTTCGGAGGCGCTTGCGCTTGGCCTTCGCGTCCGCGCATCCGCCCTGTGTCAGATTGTCGGCGATGCGGCCTCAGCCTGGCATATCGGCCCCATCCGCATCGTGATCCCGAAGCGTGTCGGGATCAGGGGGTCTGGTCCGGTGGGTTCATGGCGCCTCCATTGCTGGCAGCGACGCACGGGAGCCTTTCGCTCCCCCGCCGGGCTGAGGGACGCTCGCGCCGGCGGATGTGAATCATCCTCCTGCTCCGCGCGCGCGTCAACGACCATCTCGCGCCCGGATTCAGCTCGCGCTTGAACCCTTGGGCCGCCGAAGCTATAAGGCCCACGCGCGCCGCTCCGACACCCCTGGAGGCGATGGCGCGCTTTTTTATTGAAAAGGACCACCGAAATGGCAGCGAACAAGCAGCTCGCGGCCACGGTGCGCGACGGGACCGGCAAGGGGGCCGCCCGTAGCGTTCGCCGTGAGAACCGCGTACCAGGCGTCATCTATGGCGGCGGCGAAGCCGCCCAGCCGATCAGCCTGGACTACAAGACACTCAACCACCTCATCTACGCCGGTCACTTCCTGACGACGATCTTCGACATCGATCTCGGGGACGGCAAGGTGGAGCGCGTCATTCCGCGCGACTACCAGCTGGACGTGGTCAAGGACACCCCGCTTCACGTGGACTTCCTGCGCCTGAAGCCCGGCTCCAGCCTGCGCGTCGACATCCCCGTTCACATCACCGGCACGGAAAGCTCGCCCGGCATCAAGCTCGGCGGCCAGCTGAACATCGTTCGCCACGCGATCGAACTGCGCGTTCCGGCCGACAACATCCCGGAAGCCATCACCCTCGACGTCAGCAAGCTCGGCATCAACGACTCGCTGCACATCTCCGCGGTGACCCTGCCGGAAGGCTGCAAGCCGATCATCGCCGACCGTGACTTCACGATCGTGACGATCGCGCCGCCCGCAAAGGTGGACGAGACGCCGGCCGCTGCAGCCGCAGCCGCTCCGGCCGCCGCAGCCGCGAAGGCGCCCGCCAAGCCGGCCGCCAAGAAGTAATCCCGACTTGCCTCCCCGCGCTCGCGCGTGGGGAGGCGAACCCCAGCGCCTTGCGCAGCGCGCCCGCCGGCGGCCCGCTTCCTGAACGACCGCAAGAGACACAGCAAGAGACACCGCAATGCTGCTCTTCGTCGGCCTCGGCAATCCCGGCGCAAAATACGCGCGCAATCGACACAACATCGGCGTCATGGCGGTCGAGGCGATCGCCCGCGAGCACAACTTTCCCCCGTTCCGCAAGCGCTTCCAGGGCGTGGCGACAGAAGGCGCGCTCGGCGGCGCCCGCCTCATTCTGCTCGAGCCGCAGACTTACATGAACGAGTCCGGCCGCGCCGTCGCCGAGGCTGCGCGCTTCCACAAGATCGACCTGAGCGACATCGTCGTCTTCCACGACGAACTCGATCTGCCGCCCGGCAAGCTGCGGGTGAAGACCGGCGGCGGCAACGCCGGCCACAACGGATTGCGTTCCATCACCGCACACATGGGAAACGAGTATCGCCGCGTGCGTCTCGGCATCGGGCATCCCGGCGACAAGACTCTCGTGCACTCCTACGTGCTCAACGACTTCGGCAAGAGCGAGGAGGCATGGGTGCAGGCCATGTGCGACGGCGTTGCGCGCAACGCCGCCCTCCTGGCGAAGGGCGATGACGCGGCATTCCAGAACAGGCTGCATCTCTACATGGATGCGGCGGGCTTTACGGACGTGAAGCGCGTCGGGGAAGACAAGAAGGGCGCCTGACCGGCGGGCCATGACGCGCTTGCATGCAAAAAAGCCCCGCAAAGCGGGGCTTTTTCATCGTCGATCGTGCAGCCGGTCAGTGCGCGTCGGCCCAGATCTTCTTCTTGGTGAAGTACATGAGGCCCGCGAACACGATCAGGAAGATCATGACGTTGAAGCCCGTGCGCTTGCGCTCTTCCATCTTGGGCTCGGCGGCCCAGTAGAGGAACGCGGCGACGTCCTTGGCGTACTGCGATTCCGTCGCGGGGGCGCCGTCGGCGTACGTCACCTGACCGTCCGACAGCGGCTTCGCCATCTTGATCGCATGGCCGGGGAAATACTTGTTCCAGTTGAGATCGTCCGGGTTCGTATAACCCATCAGCAGCGCGTAGATGTAATCGACGCCGTGCTCCTGATACGCCATGCCGGGAAACGCATCGAGGACGAACAGCGGGAACCCGCGCGAATACGAGCGCGCCTTCGCGATGACCGAGAAGTCGGGCGGCGCAACGCCGTGGACGGCCGCCGCCGCGTCGGTGTTGGCGAACTGCCTGGGGAAGCGGTCGGCGGGGCGCCCGTCGCGCTCGATCGGCTCGCCCTTGTCGTCGAAGTCCTTGATCTTGTACTCGGCGGCGAGCGCCTGAACCTGCGAGGGAGAAAACTCCGGTCCGCCCGGCTCCGCAAGATTGCGGAACGCCAGCTTGCTGATCGAGTGGCAGGCCGCGCAGACCTCACGATAGACCTGGAAACCGCGCTGCAACTGCGCCCGGTCGAACGTGCCCAGGGGGCCTGCGAACGACCACGACTGCCGTGTCGGCTTTTCGGTCTCGCCGGCGGCGTGAAGCGGCGCCGACAGAAGCATGGAAGACCCGGCTGCGATCAGGGCGGCGGCGAAGATCGACTTGAAGGATGTCATTGTTCGTTCTCCAAATCGTCTCGTCATTCGGCCGGGTTCATGACGACGTTCCCGCGCTTGGCGAGGACGGCGTCCGCGATCGTGGCCGGCACCGCCTTCGGCGTCTCGAACATGCCGAGCAGCGGCATGACGATGAGGAAGAAGGCGAAGTAGTACAGGGTCAGGATGCGGGCCGCGATCACGTAGCCCCCTTCCGCCGGCATGGCGCCGAGGTAGCCGAGGCCGATGCACACCAGCACGAACACCCAGAAGAACACCTTGTAGATCGGCCGGAACGCAGCCGAGCGCACCTGCGAGGTGTCGAGCCAGGGCAGGAAGAACAGCACGGCGATCGCGCCGAACATGGCGAGCACGCCGCCGAGCTTGTCGGGAATGGCGCGCAGGATCGCGTAGAACGGCAGGAAGTACCATTCCGGCACGATGTGCGCGCGGCGTCACCAGCGGGTTGGCCGGGATGTAGTTGTCCGGCGTGGCCGAGGTAGTTCGGCGCGAAGAAGACGAAGCCGGCGAAGACGATCAGGAACACGCACGACGCCGAAGCCGTCCTTCATCGTGTAGTAGGGATGGAACGGCACGGTGTCCTGCGGGCCCTTGACGTCGATGCCGAGCGGGTTGTTCGAGCCCGGCGACGTGCAGCGCCACAGACGTGCAGGACGACCACGCCGACGATGCACGAACGGCAGCAGGTAGTGCAGCGAGAAGAAGCGGTTCAGCGTCGGGTTGTCGACCGCGAAGCCGCCCCACAGCCAGGTGACGATCGCCTCGCCGACGAGCGGGATGGCCGAGAACAGGTTGGTGATGACGGTGGCGCCCCAGAAGCTCATCTGGCCCCACGGCAGCACGTAGCCCATGAACGCGGTCGCCATCATCAGCAGGAAGATGACGACGCCGAGGATCCACAGCAGCTCGCGCGGCGCCTTGTAGGAGCCGTAGTAGAGGCCGCGGAAGATGTGGATGTAGACGACGATGAAGAACATCGACGCGCCGTTCGCGTGCAGCGTAGCGCATGCAGCCAGCCGTAGTTCACGTCGCGCATGATGCGCTCGACCGAGTCGAAGGCGTGGTCGACATGCGGCGTGTAGTGCATCGCCAGCACGATGCCGGTGACGATCTGCACCACCAGCATGACGCCGGCGATGCGCGCCGAAGTTCCAGAAGTAGTTGAGGTTCCGCGGCGTCGGGTAGGCGACGAACGATCCGTGCATGAGGCCGAGGATCGGCAGCCGGTCATCGATCCAGCGGCCGATTGCGCTCTGGGGTACGTAGGTCGAAGGTCCGCTCATGTGGGTGTCTCTTCAGGCGGGCGATGCGGGCGAAGTGCGGCGTCGGCGCTTGCGCGTCAGCCGATGCGCGACGTTCGTGTCGGTGAGGAAGGCGTAGTCGGGAACGGCCAGGTTCGCGCGGCGCCGGACCCTTGCGGATGCGGCCGGACGTGTCGTAGTGCGAGCCGTGGCACGGGCAGAACCAGCCGCCGTAGTCGCCGCGCGACCGGGCTGCTGCCGAGCGGCACGCAGCCGAGATGGGTGCAGACGCCGACCACGACCAGCCACTCCGGCTTCTTGACGCGCGCCTTGTCGGTCTGCGGGTCGGGCAGCTCGGCCATCGGCGCCGCGTCGGCCTCGCTCGATTTCCTTCGGCGTGCGGTGGCGGACGAACACCGGCTTGCCGCGCCACTTCACGGTGACGACTGCCGCCCTCGGGAATGGCGGAGATGTCGACCTCGGTCGAAGCCAGAGCGACGGTCGGGCGTCGGGATTCATCTGGCTTGATGAAGGGCCAGGCGACCGCGCCGACACCGACGGCGGCGAACGCGCCCGTGGTGATGTAGAGCATGTCGCGGCGGGTCGGTTCGACGGTCGTTGTCTCAGACACTCTGCAATCCCCCATCCTTGGTCCCAAGTCGCTCCCGCCCGGATGATGGACAGGAACGGCGCGCCCATGCGCCGCTCGGGCCAAGGTGACTTAGATTCCTTGCCTTGGGCCAGCAATGCGACGCATCGCCACCTTTCGGCGGCTGCGCGACAGCCGACACGCGCGTCGAGAGCCGGCGTGTGGGTGGGCGGGGCGGTATTTCGCACCGTTCTTGAGCGTTGTCCATAGCGGCCCAGCAGCTTTCCCTGAGTAAAAGGACTAGCCGCGCGGGGCGAAGCCCGGCATGGTCCAGCCGTTCCATGGCCGATCTCACCCTCGCTCTTTTTCAGCCCGACATTCCGCAGAACGCGGGCACGATGCTGCGCGCCTGCGCGTGCCTGGGGATCGACGCCGCGATCATCGAACCTGCCGGCTTTCTGGTGTCTGACCGCAACTTCCGCCGCTCCGGCATGGACTACCTCGATCGGCTCCGGATCGAACGCCACGTGTCCTGGAGCGCCTTCGAGGATTGGCGCAAGCGCGAGGGTCGGCGGCTGGTCCTGCTGACCACGCAGGCGAGCGTCCCCTACACCAGCTTCTCGTTCGCGCCGGGCGACGTGGTGCTCGTGGGCCGCGAATTGCTCGGAGTCCCGGCGGAAGTCCACGCCTGCGCCGACGCCCGCATAGGCATCCCCATGCAGCCCGGCATGCGCTCTCTCAACGTCGCCTTCTCGGCGGCCATGGCGATCGGCGAGGCTTTGCGACAGATTCGCTGAGCGCCCTTCGCGCTGGCCGTCGCAGCGCCGGGGACTTGCGTCGCTGAACCTCCCGCCGCGCCGCGGTTTGTATGAAGTGGCCCGGCGATCCTCGCCCGGCCCGTCCCTTGAACGGAGCAGGTCATGGATTTCGAGCCCGGGCGCATCGTCGCCCTCAAGTCGGGAGGCCCGCCGCTGACAGTGGTGGAGACGGATGGCGACGAAGTGCGCTGCATCTGGTTCGCACATGCCGACGATCGTCTTCAGGAAGCGCGCATACCCGCCGCCTGCCTCGAGGCCGTGGGCGAGATGGAGGGCGATTTCGACGAGGACGAAGATGACGAGGAGGACGCCGCCGGCAAGGGACGGCCGTCTCCAGGGTCGCGCCCGCGCGGCTGAGCCTCAGCGCGCCAACGCGGCTTGCCGCACGGGGGCGGCGGGTTCGCGGCCCCCGGAGCGTTCGCAGGTCTCGTGGGCTTCAACCTCGAACGTGCGCATCCCGTCGGGACCGGCGAACGAGCAGGCGCGGCGCCATGTCTCCGGCGAGATCGAGGAGGACACCAGAACGCTGCGCCCGCTTGCCTCCACCCCGACCCCGGCGAGGTAAAGCGCAAGCCCGGCTGCGGCGAGGAAGAGGACGGACATCGATTTCATGAGCGCTGGATCCGGCAATGGCTGCGCTCAAGATGCACGCCGGTCCGTTACCAGATCCTTAAGCTGAGCCTTTGGCGGCGCCGAACGTCCATATCCGGTGGGCCAGGAAGCTCCACACCAGGACGACCCCGGTCGTGAGCACCTGCGCCAGAAGGTAATGCAGCCCTGCGACGTCGTGCAGCAGGTACATGAAGAGCGACGTCAGCAGGAACCCCACCCCCGCGACCACCGCGAACCGCCAGCCGGCCTCCTCGTGCGGCCGCTCGCTCTCGTACGTGTGCCGGCGGTTGAGCCAGTACGAGACGATGCCGCCCGCCACATAGCCCGCGAGCGTCGCGGGCACCGGCCGCCAGCCGCCAAGCTCCACCAAACCGATCAGCAGGCCGTAATGGACGACCGCCGCGGCGACGCCCACGAGGACGAAAGTCGAAAACTGCCGCACCACCGTCACCGACCTGCCCCCAACTGACCTGCCCCCGCTGCTCGAATTATCACGCCCTGCCATACTTGATCTTAAGTATTCCGGGTGCAGAAATTGTTTCTTTGAGCAGACCTATGCGACGAATTTGCCTGGTTCGCCATATCGTAGCCCTGCGACGCATCCGACGCTGCGACCGCGGCGCGGTGGCCGTCGAATTTTCCATCATTGCCCTGCCGTTCATCGGGATGCTGGCGTCGAGCCTCGTTATCGGTCTGGAATACCTCGTTTATTCGCAAATCGACTATGCAACCCATCGCGCCGCGCAGGAAATCCGCGCGGGCAACGTTCAGATCCAGCAGCTCAGCGCGCCGGACTTTCTCGCAAAGGTCGTATGCCCGAACGTCACGATGCTGCCTTGCGCGTCGGCGCGCGTGAACGCGGCGGTGATCGCCAGGAGCGCCGACTGGGCCGCCTATTCGTCGGACACGATCGACCCTGCGAAGGCAAGGTGGTGTCCCGGGGGCTCGGCCGACGCGGTGCTTCTGCAGGTCTCGTTCCCCACGCCGTTCGCCACGCTCCTCTTTGGCGCAAGCGACGCGGTGCGGAAATACTACACAAGCTCCGTGGCGTTTCGGAACGATCCGTTCGGCGCATCGGCCGCGGGGAACTGCTGAATGCGCCGGCCGCGCGATTTCGCCCGCGCCGAAGGCGGCGTCGCCACCCTTGAACTCGCGTTGATGGCGCCGCTCCTCATCATGCTTGCGCTGGGCACATTCGAATTGCAGCGATACCTGCGGGCGGAGCGACAACTCTCGCTGGCGGCGGAGAACATCGCCTCCATGGTCGCACAGCGTCTCACCACGGATACCTCGTCGCCTGCATTCGATCACGGGCTCGTCGAAATTGTCGCGCCCGTTCTTCGGCCGACGAGCGGAGGAACGCTGACGAGCGTGCTCGCGTCGCAGATCACGAGCGTCACGTTCACCGCCCTGCCGGCGGGCTGCACGACCTGCACATATCGCGGCGATGTGACGTGGACATGGGCCATCGACGGCGGGCCGGGCCTTGGCTCTCTCAAGCGCGCATGCGGTCAGGTCACGCCATCGGATACACAGATCGGAGACAAGCTGCCCGCAGGCGCGTTCGGCCCGGGCTCCGTGATCGTGGTCGATCTTCGATACGATTTCAAACCCTTGCTTGAGACCGGCGTCGTCTCGTCCCTTGTCCTTACGCGCCAGGGCTTCGCGAGACCGCGCTACGCCTCACCCTACGTAAAGATCCCGGCGGCAGCGGATGTCACGACATGCCCCGGTTTTTGATGGCTGTTCAGCGCGCCGGCGCCAGGACGCATTTGATTAGAATTGTCTCGATCCGTCTCACGGCGGCTAGACTTGTTTGCGCTTTGATCAAGTCATGAATTCATTTTCAGATTTCATTTCGCAGCTGCGGTCCTTCGGGAAGAACCGGTCTGGAAATGTCGCTTTCATAGCCGCGCTCCTCGCCTTCCCGACGATCGGCGGCGCCGGATACGGGCTCGACTATGCGCGCGCGGTGAGCTATCGCATGAAGCTCGATGCGGCGGCGTATGCGGCGGCGGTGGGCGCCATTGACGCCACGCGCGCGCTTCGCCTTCAATATCCCGATTTGAAAGAGACCGAGATCGTTTCGCGGGCTCGCATCCGCGCGCAGGAAATCTTCAACGCGCAGGCGCCGAGGTCAGGCATAGAGGCGCTGTTCTCGGAAATCGCCCTGCAGATCAAGGGTGAAACCGCGTCGGCGAACGCCTCCTACAGCGCCGCCGTGCCCACCACCTTCGTCAATATTATAGGCATGGCGAAACTCGATCTCGCCGGCGCCGCGAATGCAAAGGGCGCGCTCAGCACTGCCGATGAAAAAGATGGCTTCCTGTTGCGCGAAACATTCGAAGCCTGGAAGCTCAGCCAGAGCTACGATGTCTCGAAGGACAATTACAACGGGTGGATCACCGGCGGATCAGGCGTCTTCGAGATCGGTCGCCCGGATGTGTACGGCGTCGCCGCGGCGCCCACCAGCAAGCAGGTGATGGAACTCGATTCGATCGCCAATACCTCGATATCGAAGCAGGTCTTCCTGGCGCCCGGCAAGTATCAGCTACGGTACTATTATGTGAACCGCATAGCGGTTCTCGCTTACGATCCGCTCGTCGTCTGCAACACGACATCGGCGGACCTGGCATGGGCGAATGCGACGTCGGGAGAGTACGGCCCGCAGACGAACGCCATCGGCGTCTATCTCGACCCGGCGAAGTCCGACACGCCCCCGGCGCGCTTCACGGCTGCCGACAACAACATCATCGACTTCTGCATATCGTCGGCCTCCCGATGGATCGAAAGAAATGTCGACATAAACGTCCGGGAAGCGGGGTTCTATTGGCTCACCTTCAATGGGGAAGGCGCCGAAGACAGCTATGGCGGGTTGATCACGGACATTCGCATGTGCCGGGAGAACTGCCCTGGAAACGTGGCGTCGACCTTGCCGTGGCTTCCCGGGACGCTCCTGTTCCATGACGACATGGAGCCTCCTGCCGGCTCGGGAACCGCCTACATCTCGGACTACAAGCTCGACAATTCCGGCGTGAGAACAACGGACAGCCGGTGGAACTCTATCCCGCAGGGATGGACGACAACGCCCCTCAACCGGGTGGAGCTCGCGCCCGGAGCCGGAGCGGGCGGAAGCTTTGCCCTTGCAATGGATGTCGCCGGGAGCGACTCCAATCGCGCCATCCACCGCCGCTTCCTTCTGGCGCCCGGCGACTACAGGATCGACTGGACCTACGCTGCCGCCGACAACCTCGGCGCCTTCGGAACGTGGTGCGGCCTGGGAACGGGCAGTTACTCGACCGCTCTGGCGCAGGTGAACGCGATGCGCGTCTCGTCGAGCAGGCCGGCTGATTCCAACATCGTCGGCCTCTACGTCGACGCCGACATCCTGCGGCAGCATCCCGAACATGCGTCCAGGCTCGGCGCTCGCTCCAAATGGCTGGACTGGCGGGGATCCACATCGTCGAGCCAGGACACGCTGCCGGTCCAGCGCGTCGACGCGTGCGTGCACACCTCGTCCACGTCCAGTCGGTCCTCGTACTTTCATATCGCTCGGACCGGCCACTACTGGATCACCTTCCGCGGCGAGGGCACGGCCGATGGCTCGGGCGGCCGCATCGACAATGTCCGGCTTCTTGCCGATTCCGGTCAGTCCGGCGCCTCGGCAGTAATCGCCTCCGGCGCCGCGGCCCCCGGGACCGTCCTCACTTACGGCGGCGGGGGCCTCGAAGTGATCAGGCAGAACTGAGCCGGGTTCGCCATGTGGACAGGGCTCCCGCGCCCGGCCAACGGGGGTTCACACCGTCGGTAAATTGGTCTAGATGATCTCGACCTCAGGTCGGGATCGCCCGCCTGAACGCCCAGAAGGGTTTTCGGAGGACGCGCTCCGGCCAAGCGAGGCCGCCAAGCGCGGCCTTTTTTTGTGCGCCGGACCGCGCCGGACCAACGGACGACCATGCCCAAACGGACAGACATCCACACGATCATGATTATAGGCGCCGGCCCGATCATCATCGGCCAGGCGTGCGAATTCGATTATTCCGGCACGCAAGCCTGCAAGGCGCTGCGCGAAGAGGGCTATCGCATCGTCCTCGTCAATTCGAACCCGGCCACGATCATGACCGATCCGGACCTCGCGGACCGGACCTACGTCGAGCCGATCGTTCCCGAGATCGTCGCCAAGATCATCGAGAAGGAGCGCGGCGACCGCTCGAAGGGCTTCGCGCTGCTGCCGACCATGGGCGGACAGACCGCGCTGAACTGCGCCCTGTCGCTGAAGCAGATGGGCGTGCTCGAGAAATTCGGCGTCGAAATGATCGGCGCCACGGCGGAGGCCATCGACAAGGCCGAGGACCGCCAGCTCTTCCGCGAGGCGATGAAGAAGATCGGCCTCGACACGCCGCGCTCGCGCCTCGCCAACGCATCCGACGTCAAGAAGGCCGACAAGGAGGCCTTCGCCAAGAAGCGCACCGAGATCGAGGCCGCCATCGCCGATCCGAGCGAGCGCCAGCGCGCGCTCGAGGCGCACCAGCGCGACTGGGACGCCAACGAGCCCGAGCGCAAGCGCCGTTACGTGTCGAAGGGCCTGCAGGAAGCCCTCGAATCGCTCGACGACGTGGGCCTGCCCGCCATCATCCGCCCCTCCTTCACGCTGGGCGGCACGGGCGGCGGCATCGCCTACGACCAGGCCGAATACATCGACATCGTCCAGAGCGGCCTCGACGCCTCGCCGACCACCGAAGTCCTCATCGAGGAAAGCGTGCTCGGCTGGAAAGAGTACGAGATGGAAGTCGTGCGCGACCGCGTCGACAATTGCATCATCGTCTGCTCGATCGAGAACGTCGATCCGATGGGCGTGCACACGGGCGATTCGATCACGGTCGCCCCTGCCCTGACGCTGACGGACAAGGAATACCAGATCATGCGCGACGCATCGCTTGCGGTGCTGCGCGAGATCGGCGTCGAGACCGGCGGCTCGAACGTGCAGTTCGCGGTCAATCCCGAAAACGGCCGCATGATCGTCATCGAGATGAATCCGCGCGTGTCGCGCTCGTCCGCGCTCGCCTCGAAGGCGACCGGCTTCCCGATCGCCAAGGTCGCCGCGAAACTGGCGGTCGGCTACACGCTCGACGAGATCGCCAACGACATCACCGGCGGCGCGACGCCCGCATCCTTCGAGCCGACGATCGACTACGTCGTCACGAAGATCCCGCGCTTCGCCTTCGAGAAATTCCCCGGCGCCGAGCCGACGCTGACGACCGCGATGAAGTCGGTCGGCGAATCCATGGCCATCGGCCGCACGTTCGCCGAATCCCTGCAGAAGGCGCTGCGCTCGCTCGAGACGGGTCTTTCAGGCCTCGACGAGATCGAGATCGAGGGCCTCGGCCAGGGCGACGACATGAACGTGATGCGCGCCGCGCTCGGCTCGCCCACGCCCGATCGGCTGCTCGTCGTCGGCCAGGCGCTGCGCCTTGGCATGAGCGTCGAGGACATCTACGGCGCCTGCAAGATCGAACGCTGGTTCATCGAGCGCCTCGCCGAGATCGTCGCGCTTGAAAAGAAGGTGAAAACCCACGGCCTGCCGCAGGACGCGGACAATTTCCGCATGCTCAAGGCCGCCGGCTTCTCCGACGTGCGCCTCGCCTCGCTCACCAACAAGAGCGAAACGGACGTGCGCGCGCTGCGCCACGGCCTGAAGGTGCGCCCCGTCTTCAAGCGCATCGACACGTGCGCGGCCGAGTTCGCCTCGCCCACCGCCTACATGTACTCGACCTACGAGACCCCGTTCGCCGGCGAAGCGCGCTGCGAGGCGCGTCCGTCCGACCGCGAGAAGATCGTGATTCTCGGCGGCGGTCCGAACCGCATCGGCCAGGGCATCGAGTTCGACTATTGCTGCGTGCACGCGTGCTTCGCGCTCAGCGACGCAGGCTTTGAAACCATCATGATCAACTGCAACCCGGAGACGGTCTCCACCGACTACGACACGTCGGACCGCCTCTACTTCGAGCCGCTCACGGCCGAGGACGTTCTGGAGATCATGGACAAGGAGCGCGAGAACGGGACGCTCAAGGGCGCCATCGTCCAGTTCGGCGGCCAGACGCCGCTGAAGCTCGCCCACACGCTGCGAGGAGGCCGGCGTCGCCATTCTCGGCACGTCGCTCGACTCCATCGACCTCGCCGAGGACCGCGACCGCTTCAAGCGCCTGCTGGACAGGCTCGGATTGAAGCAGCCCAAGAACGGCATCGCCTATTCGGTCGAGCAGTGCGCGCCTCGTCGCCGCCGAACTCGGCCTGCCGCTCGTCGTGCGCCCGTCCTACGTGCTGGGCGGCCGCGCCATGGCGATCATCCGCGACGAGGGCTCGCTCGACCAGTACCTGCTCGGCACGCTGCCGAGCCTGATCCCCTCGGACGTCAAGGCGCGCTATCCCAACGACAAGACCGGCCAGATCAACACGGTGCTCGGCAAGAACCCGCTGCTGTTCGACCGCTACCTGTCGGACGCGGTCGAGGTCGACGTCGATTGCCTGTGCGACGGCAAGGACGTGTTCATCGCCGGCGTCATGGAGCACATCGAGGAAGCGGGCATCCACTCGGGCGATTCGGCCTGTTCGCTGCCGCCCCGCTCGCTCGCGCCCGAAATGATCGCGCGCCTTGAAGACCAGACGCGAAAGCTGGCGCTCGCCCTCGACGTGGGCGGCCTGATGAACGTGCAATACGCGCTCAAGGACGGCGAGATCTACGTTCTCGAAGTAAACCCGCGCGCCTCGCGCACAGTGCCCTTCGTGGCGAAGGTCATCGGTCACCCGATCGCCAAGATCGCCTCGCGGCTCATGGCCGGCGAAAAGCTCGCGAGCTTCGGCCTGAAGCCGCAGGTTCTCGGCCATGTCGGCGTCAAGGAAGCCGTGTTCCCGTTCGCCCGCTTCCCGGGCGTCGACACGGTGCTCGGCCCGGAAATGCGCTCCACAGGCGAAGTGATCGGGCTCGACCGTTCGTTCGAGGCGGCGTTCGCCAAGAGCCAGCTCGGCGCGGGCGCGAAGGTGCCGACCGGCGGCGCGGTGTTCGTGTCGATGCGCGACCACGACAAGCCGCGCATGCTGGAAGCCGCCAAGCTCCTCGTGTCGCAACGGCTTCCGTGTTCTCGCCACGGGCGGAACGCAGCGATTCCTCGAGCAGAACGGCATCCCTTCCCAGCGCATCAACAAGGTGTCGGAAGGCCGCCCCCACGTGGTCGACTCTGATCAAGAACGGCGACGTCCAGCTTGTCTTCAACACGACGGACGGCGCGCAGGCTCTCTCCGACTCGCGGTCGCTTCGCCGTGCGGCCCTGCTGCACAAGGTGCCCTATTACACCACGCTTGCCGGCGTCGATCGCGGCCGCGCAGGGCATCAGGGCTTATCGGGCGGGCGATCTGGAAGTCTGCGCCCTGCAGGACTATTTCGCAGCCTAGCGCCGGCAATGGCGCAAGCTGCGCCTTGAGCGGCTTGACGCCGGGGCCCGGGCGGGTTTCCCATAGCGTTCGTGACGGCCAGTGCAGGCGGGCATTGCTCGCCAGGAATAGCCCACAGGCCGATCCCACGGTCCGGCGGGAACGAACGCAAGCAGCCGGGGGTCTCGTCACCCCCATTAACAGCAGGGCCGGGAAGGCCCTGCTTGGACACGTCGGGCCGGAGGGCCCTGATTGCGGAAGGTGGAAATGGAAAAGGTTCCGATGACTGCCGCGGGCTATGTCGCTCTCGAGCAGGAACTGAAGCATCGTCAGCAGGTCGAGCGCCCGCGCATCATCCAGGCGATTGCCGAGGCGCGCTCCCATGGCGACCTTTCCGAGAACGCGGAATATCATTCCGCCAAGGAAAGCCAGTCCCTGAACGAGGGCCGCATTGCGGAGCTCGAGGACAAGATCTCGCGCGCGGAAGTCATCGACGTCTCGAAGCTCGGCGGCGACACGATCAAGTTCGGCGCCACCGTGACGCTCGTCGACGAGGACACCGACGAGGAGAAGAAGTACCAGATCGTCGGCGAGACCGAGGCGGACGTGAAGAGCGGCCGCGTGTCGATCACCTCTCCCATCGCCCGCGCGCTCATCGGCAAGCGCGTCGGCGACACGGTGGAAGTGAACACGCCGGGCGGCGGCAAGAGCTACGAAATCCTCGGCATCGCCTTCATCTGAGCGGATGCGCCAGCGAGTTGGCGGAAAGCAGCGCAACCATGTCCGGCCTGCTCCCGCCAACCACGCGCATCCTCATCGTCACGCCCGACAAGGCGGGCCACGAAGTGATCTGCCGCGGCGTCGCGCAGGCGCTGGGCGGCGACATTTCCTCGATGCAGGCGCAGCCGCGCAAGCTCTATGCGCTCATGGCGCCGTGGGGTCCGGCCGATCCGCGCACGCAATGGCCCGCGCCCCTGCCCGACATCGCGCTCGGCTCGGGCCGCACGGCGGCGCCGGTGCTTCGCGCGCTGAAGGAGCGTTCGGGCGGCAAGGTCTTCACCGTCTTCCTGCACGATCCGCGCGCGCGCCGCGCCGCGTTCGACATGATCTGGGCGCCCGAACACGACAGGCTTACCGGGCCCAACGTCATCACGACGCTCTCCTCGCCGCACACGTTGAGCCCGGCGCTTATCGCTGACGCGCGGGCGAATCCCGATCCGCGCATCGCCGCGCTGAACGGTCCGCGCCTCGCCCTTCTGCTCGGCGGCCCGAGTTCGGCCTACAAGTACGAGCCGCACGACGTGCAGGAACTGGCGAACGTCGCGCGCGTCGCCGCGCAGCAGGGCTACAGCGTCATGGTGACGCCCTCGCGCCGCACGCCGGCCGGGCTGACGCGCCTTGTCGCCGATGCGCTCGGCGACCTTCCCGAAGACCGCCGCTTCGTCTGGACCGGCGAGGGCCGCAACCCCTTCCTGCACATGATCGCCAACGCCGACGCGATCGTCGTGACCGCCGACAGCGTCAACATGGTGGGCGAGGCGGCGGCCACGGGCGCGCCCGTGCACCTGTTCACCCCCACGGGCCGGCCGCGCAAGACGAAGCTCTTCCTCGACGGCATGATCGCCAGCGGCGCCGTGCGTCCGTGGGCGGGCGCAATCGAGCAATGGACTTACGAGCCGATCGACGCCACCGGCGAGATCGCCGCGCAGATCGCCCGGCGCTTTGCGGCGCGGACCTTGCGCGCCGGCTGAAAGCCGCCGTCAATTTGCCTCTTGCCGGCCACCGCGAGGCGGTTTCTTCTGGACGCCATGAACCGCGCCCGCGTCGCAATCCTGATCGCACTCGCCGCATTCGCCTGCGGCTCGGGCGTTGCGCGCGCCCAGGAAGCGCCTCCTGCGACCTCGCAACCGGGCGGGCAGGAGGCGGTGCAGACGCTGTTCGATCAAGGCCGCGACGCGCTCAAGGCGGGCGATGACGAAACGGCGGCAAGGCTGCTTCTATGCCGCGCTCGAAAAACTGCGCGAGCAGGGACGCGGCGAATCCGTGGACGCGGGGCTTGTGACGGCATTCCTCGCCGGCTCGCTCGACAGGAGCGGCCACCCCAGCGCCGACGACGCTCTCGCATTGGCCTTTTCCCTGCTCGGCCGCGCCGCAGACCCGGGCATGTTCATCGAAACAGCGGAGGTTTATCTTCGCCGGCTGCATCGTCTTGGCCGGCCGGACGACGGCGTCCGCGTCGCGCAGCGCCTCGTGCAGCGCATGACGATGCCCGGCATGTCCGATGAAGCGCGCATGAAAGCGATGAACATCGCGCTCGACTATTTTTCGTCCGTCAGGACGGACGGAGCAGGCCGACAAGGCGCTTGAGACTCTGGGCCCGCTTCTTGACGCCGCATCGCCGCGCGCCGCCCGCATCCGCGGCATCGCGCGCCTCGGCCTCGCCCGCGCCAGCCGCGATGACGGGCGCGTCAGCGATTTCACGGCCCACATAGATGGGGCCGTAGCCGATCTGCGGCGCGCCCTGCCGCAGACGGCGAGCCTGCTCGGCGGCGCGCTCTGCTGCACGGCAAGATGCTGGTCGAGGACGGCCTTTATCTTCAGGCGCTGGCCGTGTTCACGGAAGCGGCGGACGTCCTGCGCAACGCGCCGGATGCTGAAGAAGACTACGTCGAGGCCGCAGGCTACCAGGCCCGCATGCTCACGCCGTGTCGAACGCAGCGAGGACGCGCTGGCGCTGGTCGAGCAGATCGTCGCGCACGTCGACCGCCGGGCGGAGCAGAACCCGCCCGCGGTCACGCCGCGCCTCGTGTCGGCGGCGCGCCTCGACCGGGTCGAGATGCTCATGAACGCGGGCAAGCGCGCCGAGGCCATGAAGGCGCTGGAAGCCGAACGCGACCGCCTCGGCGGCACGGCGGATCCTTTCATCGCCGGTCAATACTTCAACAGGCTGGCGGCGATCCTGATCGAGGAAGAGGACTATCCGGCGGCGGCGCAGGCCGCCGAGCGCGCCCTCGACGCCTACCGGACGGGGTTTCCCGACCAGCCAGCGCTGCTGCTCGAACCCATGCGCAAGCGCGCGGAGGCGTCCGAAGGCCTTCTCGACGCAGCCTACGGAGAGCGGGCCTTCAGCGAACTCATCGACCTCTCCTCGAAAATCTATCGCCCCGAGCATCCGGAAGTCGCGCGCGACCTCAACGCGTATGCAGGCTTTCTGGAAACCGCCGGTCGCCTCGCGGAAGCCGAAGGCGTGCAACGGCGCGCCCTCGCCGGCCTTGAGCGCGCCTACGGCGCCGACGGCCGCAAGGTGGGCTACGCCCTGAACAATCTGGGCAAGCTCATCGCCGCGCTCGGTCGCCACGCGGAGGCGGCGCAGATGTTCGATCGCGCGCTCGCCATTTTCGGCGACGCGCGCGATCAGGCCGAAGCCCGGTCGATCGTGCGCATCAACTATGCGAACTCTCTCAACTTCCTGCAGCGCTCCGACGAGGCGATGGACCTCGTCGAGCGCGTGCGCGCCGATCTGGCGAACCTGGACGACCGGCGCGAGCGCTACGAGAACGGCGCGGACATGCTCGGCATGATGACGCTCGCCCATATGGGGCGTCTTGAAGAATCCTGGCGCGAGGGCGCAAAGGCGTTCGGCCAGATGCGCATCCGCACCAAGGAGGACGCGCGCAACGGCGTGAACATCCTCCTGCAGATGGCGGACGTGGCGCGGCGCGCGGGCGACGACGCCAACGCGCTCGCCGCTAGCAAGGAAGCGTCCCGGCTGATGGTCGCCGAGCGGGTCGAGACGGACCGGCTCTGGCGCGAATGGGCGCAGATCAGCCTGCCATCCCTCTGGCGGCTCGGGCAAAAGTGACCGGACCCAGGCCCTGGCCTGTGGACAGCCCCCCTGCGCCTTGCAGGCCGAGACTTGCATCGCTTACATAATCCCACGCCAGCACCGCGCCCTGCGCATGACAGGGCCTCTAGAGCGAGACAATTCCATGCACGCGAAGATGATCATCATCGGGTCCGGACCGGCGGGCTATACGGCGGCCATCTATGCCGCCCGCGCGATGCTGGAGCCCGTGCTCATTTCGGGCTTCGAGCCCGGCGGGCAGCTCATGATCACCACCGACGTGGAGAACTATCCCGGGTTTTGCCGACCCCATCCAGGGCCCGTGGCTGATGGAGCAGATGAAGGCGCAGGCCGAACACGTCGGCACGCGGATGATCTCCGATCATGTGTCGGCGGTCGATCTCTCGCGCCGCCCGTTCGTCATCACATGCGACAGCGGCGAGACGCACACGTGCGACACGCTGGTCATCGCCACGGGCGCGAAGGCGAAATGGCTCGGCATCCCCAGCGAGGACAAGTTCAAGGGCTACGGCGTCTCCGCCTGCGCGACGTGCGACGGCTTCTTCTATCGCGGCAAGGACGTGATCGTGGTCGGCGGCGGCAATTCCGCCGTCGAGGAGGCGCTGTATCTGTCGAACCTCGCAAAGAAGGTGACGGTCGTGCATCGCCGCGACGGGTTCCGCGCCGAGAAGATCCTGCAGGAGCGCCTGTTCGCCAAGCCCAACGTCGAGATCGTCTGGAACCACGTGCTCGACGAAGTCATGGGCGGCGAAAATCCTCCCGGCGTCACGAGCGCGCGGCTGAAGCACGCGGACACAGGCGCAACGCGCGAGATCGCCGTCGATGGCGTCTTCGTCGCCATC
Organism: uncultured Alphaproteobacteria bacterium; assembly: GCA_963701405.1. Taxonomy (GTDB): domain Bacteria; phylum Pseudomonadota; class Alphaproteobacteria; order Rhizobiales; family Beijerinckiaceae; genus Terripilifer. The sequence continues at coordinate 275,899 of CAVPAB010000006.1, forward strand.
GGCCACGCGCCGGCGTCCGAGCTTTTCCGGGGACAGATCGAAATCCGCTCCAACGGCTACATCAAGACTGCGCCGAACTCGACGGCGACCAACATTCCCGGCGTGTTCGCCGCCGGCGATGTCGCCGACGACGTCTATCGTCAGGCGGTCACGGCGGCGGGCCTCGGCTGCATGGCCGCGCTCGAAGCCGAGCGCTTCCTCGCCGCCAACGAGACCGAAAAGGCGGCCGCCGAAGCCAAATGGTGAGCGGTTGACGAGGATGGAGGGGGCACGGTTGGACTGGGACAAGCTGCGCATCTTCAACTCCGCCGCCGAAGCAGGCTCGTTCACGCACGCCGGCGAGTTGCTGGGTCTGAGCCAGTCCGCCGTCAGCCGTCAGGTGAGCGCGCTGGAAGCCGACCTGCAGGTGCCGCTCTTCCATCGCCACGCGCGCGGCCTCATCCTCACCGAACAGGGCGAGGTGCTCTATCGCGCCGTGCGCGACATGGTGCTGAAGCTCGAAGCCACGCGCACGCGACTCTCCGACACGCGCGAGCGCCCGCACGGCGAACTGCGCGTGACGACGACGGTCGGCATCGGCGTGAACTGGCTCACGCCGCGCCTCGGCGAGTTTCTCGAACTCTATCCCGACATCAAGCTGACTCTGCTTCTGTCCGACGATGAACTCGATCTTTCCATGCGCGAGGCCGACGTCGCCATCCGCGTGCGCGAGCCGGTGCAGCCCGATCTCATTCGCCGCCGCCTGTTCACCATGCACTTCCACGCCTACGCGTCGGGCCTTTACCTGAAGCGGTTCGGCGAACCCAAGACGCTCGACGATCTCGATCAGCATCGCATCCTGACCTACGGCGTCTCGGCGCAAAGCTATCTGGGCGCGATCAACTCGCTGCACTTTGCCGGCCGCGACCCCAAGAACCCGCGCCCCTCCGTGCTGCGCGTGAACAACATCAGCGCGCTGCGCCGGGCGGTGGAGAACGGCGTCGGCATTGCGATCCTGCCCGATTATCTGGCGCTGGCGGACGCGAGCCTCGTGCGCATTCTCCCGCAGGCGGATATGCCAGAGCTTGAATGCTACCTCGTCTATGCGGAGGAGGTGAAAAACGTGGCGCGCGTGCGCGTTTTCCGCGATTTCCTCGTCGCGAACGCCCAGCGATGGGACTATTAGGCGCGTCCGAAATTATAGCCCCGTAGCCGCTGACAGGAGTTTGCGTGGCCTCTGGTCTTCTAGCCCTTCTCGACGACGTGGTCGCAATCGCCAAGGTCGCCGCAGCATCCGTGGACGACATCGCCGCGCAGGCGACGAAGGCAGGCGCCAAGGCTGCCGGGGTTGTGGTGGACGACGCCGCCGTCACGCCCCGCTACGTCGTGGGCTTCGAAGCCAAGCGCGAACTCTCCATCATCTGGAAGATCGCGCTCGGCTCCGCGAAGAACAAGCTCATCTATCTTCTTCCCGCCGCGCTCTTCCTCAACTGGGCGGCGCCATGGGCGGTGACGCCGCTGCTGATGCTGGGCGGCGCGTACCTGTGTTACGAGGGCGCCGAGAAGCTCCTGTCAGCGCTCGCGCCCCACGGGGCACACGAGCACGAGGAGGCGGTCGTCCCGTCCGCGACCACGCCCGAGGAACTCGAGGCGCAGAAAGTGTCCGGGGCGATTCGCACCGATTTCATCCTGTCGGCGGAGATCATGGCGATCACTCTTGCCGCGATTCCCCCCGGCGGCTTCCTGATGCAGGCGGCCGTGCTGGCAACCGTCGGCCTTGGCATCACGGTCGCCGTCTATGGCGCGGTCGCGCTGATCGTGAAGGCGGACGACGTGGGGGTCGCGCTCGCCGCTGGCGAACGGCCGGCCTCCTCGATCCTGGGCCTGCGCGATCCGGGGACGGCGGAACCCGGCGGCCTGGACCGCGCCCTGTCGAGGCTGACGAGGCCGCTGGGGCGCGCGCTCGTCCTCGGCATGCCGTGGTTCCTGAGCGTCCTGTCCATCCTCGGCGTCATCGCCATGGCCTGGGTGGGAGGCGGCATCCTGCTTCACGGCCTGCACGAATACGGCTTCCACCAGGCCGGCCACCTGATCGAGGTCGCGGCGCACGCCATCGCCGAGGCGGCGCCGGGGCTCGCCGCCCTGACCGGTTGGACCGTGACGGCGGTCTCCTCGGCGGTGTTCGGCATTCTGGCCGGCGGCCTCCTGATCCCCATCGTCCATGTCACGGCGCCCCTCATCCGCCGCGCCGGCCAATCGTTCAAGGCCGCCCCGAAGGCCTCATAAGAATGTGACCTGCTCTGAGCGCATGGCGCATATGCAAAACCGCGTGTTGCACCGCGCTGGACGCATTGCGAAGATGATCGCGGTTGAGAATTAGAACCATTGCCCCCTCCCTTCCGGCGCTGGTTCGTTTGGTTCTCTGCCGTTCCCCTCTGGAGACACCCGAGTCAAATCGGGGCGTCGGCCGGGCAGAAATGCCCGGCCTTTTTTTTTGCGCGGGAATCGCCCCCCAGAGCGGACCGTCGATCTTTTTCACCCCGGCATGTTGACGCTGTCTCAGGCGTCGTCAGTATCCTCCCGCAGGGCGCACAAAGCGCCGGAGGGAGGAACCGATGGATCGCAGACAGGTGCTCGCGCTCGGCGCCGGCGGAATGGCCTTTGCGGCGGCGCCTGCGCGCGCGCAGCAGGGAAAGCCAATCCCCGTGAAGGTGGGCGTGCCCAACGCCGCAACCGATGTCGGCTATTTCGTCGCCCATGCGAAGGGCTGGTTCAAGGAAGAAGGCCTCGACGTTTCGTTCGTGCCGTTTCCCTCCGCGGCGCGCATGATCGCGCCCCTCGCCACCAACGACCTGCAGGTCGGCGCGGGCGGGCCTTCCGCCGGTCTCTACAACGCCATCTCCCGCGGCCTCGATATCCGCATCGTCTCCGACAAGAGCAAGAACGTCGTCAACCGCGGCAGCCAGAAGCTGCTCGTGCGCAAGGCGCTGATCGAATCGGGCCGCGTGAAGCAGCTATCCGACATCAAGGGCCTGAGATTCGCCAACGGCGCGCCGGGCTCGTCGGCCTCGTCCGTGATTTACAAGGTGCTGCAGAAGGCGGGCCTGCAGATCGGCGACATCGACGAAGTGTCCATGGGCTTCCCCGAGCAGGTGCAGGCGCTCGCCAGCGGCGCCATCGACATCGCCATGCCGCCCGATCCCGCCACGACCATCGCCATCACGCGCGGGATCGCCGTGCCCATCCTGAATGGTTGGGACGTCTATCCGGTCCACCAGGTGGCGGTGACGCTCTACTCCGGCAAGTTCGCCACGGACAATCCCGACGCCGCGCGGCGCTTCATGCGCGCGTTTCTGAAGGGCGTGCGCTACCACAACGATTCGCTGAACGAGAAGGGCGAGTTCAGCGGCGCCCAGGGCGACGAGGTGGTGAAGATCCTCACCGAATACGGTCCGTTCAAGGATCCGCAGGTCTATCGCTCGTTCATTCTCGCCTATTGCGACCCCAACGGCGAGCTCGACATGCAAAGCCTGCAGGAAGACATCGAAATCTTCCAGAGGCTGAAGTTGCTCGAGAAGCCGGTCGACATCAACAAGGTGGTGGACCGCACCTTCCTCGACTGGGCGCTCAAGGAGCTGGGGCCCTACAAGAAGGCGACGAACTGAAGGGCGGCGTGCGTCATGGTCGGCGCACGCCGACCATCCACGACTTTGCGAAGCGGGCGATCAGGCAGGATGAAGGCGTGACCGACTCACGCCGTCACATCCACAGCTTCTCTTTCTCCATGCCCTTGTAGAGATCGGCGACGAAATCGCCGTAGCCGTTGAACATCAGCGTGGGCACGCGCTCGCGCGTTCCCAGCACTTCCTCGCTCGCCTGGCTCCAGCGCGGATGGTCCACCTGCGGATTGACGTTGGCCCAGAAGCCGTATTCCGCCGGCTGCAACGCCTCCCAGAAGCCCTTCGGCCTGTCGGCGACAAAGCTGATGCGCGTGATCGACTTCACGGCCTTGAAGCCATACTTCCACGGCATGTGCACCCGGATGGGCGCGCCGAACTGGTTGGCGAGCGGCTTGCCGTAGGCGCCCGTCGCCATGAACGCCAGATCGTTGGTGGCTTCCGCCATGGTGCAGCCGTCGACGAACGGCCACGGATACCAGACCTGCCTCTGCCCCGGCGCGATCTTCGGCTCGAGGAACGTTTCCATCCGCACGTATTTTGCGCCCGAGAGCGGACGCGCGAAGTCCACGAGCTGCTTCATCGGGAAGCCGGTCCACGGAATGGTCATCGACCATGCTTCCACGCAGCGCAGCCGGTAGAGCCGTTCTTCCAGCTTCACCGCCTTTAGCAGCGTGTCGATGTCGACCTCGCGCGGCTTCTCGACGAGGCCGTCGAACTTGATCGTCCAAGGACGCGTCTGCAGCTTCTGCGCCGCGTCGGCGATGAACTTCGTCGAGCCGAACTCGTAGAAATTGTTGTACTGCGACGTGACCTTCTCCGCCGTCAGCGCACGATCGAGCTTGTAGAGCTCGTTGCGCGGCGCGGGATAAAGGGAGGCCGAGGGATCGCGCGTCTGCCCCAGCGCGGCGGACGGCAGCATGGCGCCCGCGCCGATCGCGGCGGCGCCCTTCACGAGGGCGCGACGGTTGAAAAACAGGTCTTCCGGCGTCGCGTCGCGCTCGGGAATTTCCCAGCCCTTGCGGTGGATGACGTTCATGGCATTGCCTCCAGAGGTGGGACACAACTAGCGCTGCGACCCCTCCCCGGCAAATCACGAAGGGGCGATGGCCGCCGGGCCGGGCGGCGCTTGCCAGCCGCCGCGCGGCGCCCGACAACACGCCCTCAAGGAGCGTGAGCATGACGAAGGCGGTTGTGGGCGTGATCGGCGGTTCGGGCGTCTATGACCTGCCGGGGCTCAGGGATGTGCGCGAGGAGGCGATCGGGACGCCGTTCGGCGATCCCTCGGACGCGCTGCGCTTCGGGCGGCTGGGGGACACCGAAGTGGTCTTCCTCGCCCGCCATGGCCGCGGCCATCGCTTCTCGCCCTCCGGGATCAACTATCGCGCCAACATCTTCGCGATGAAGCTCGCCGGCGTCACCGACCTCATCTCGGTATCGGCCTGCGGCTCCTTCAAGCCCGAGCTTTATCCTGGCCTTTTCGTGCTGGTCGACCAGTTCGTCGACCGCACCTTCGCTCGCCAGTCCTCGTTCTTCGGCAACGGCTGCGTCGCCCACGTGTCGATGGCGCACCCTGTCGCGCCGCTGCTGCAGGACCGCATCCAGGAGGCGGCGACGGCCGAAAACATAGATTGCCGCCGCGGCGGAACCTACGTGTGCATGGAAGGCCCGCAGTTTTCATCCTACGCGGAATCGATCACCTACAAGGATCTCAACTACGACGTGATCGGCATGACCGCGATGCCCGAGGCGAAGCTGGCGCGTGAGGCGGAGCTATCCTATGCGACCATCGCCATGGTGACCGATTACGATTGCTGGCATCCCGAGCACGCGGCGGTGGAAGTCGCCTCCGTGCTGAAGGTTGTGCACGAGAATTCGGCCAAGGCCGCGCGTCTGCTGGCGCGCCTGCTCAGTCAATTTCCTGTCGAGCACGAGCCCTGCCCGATCGGCTCGGACCGTGCGCTCGACATGGCGCTGATCACCGCGCCGGACGCGCGCGATCCGCAGGTGCTGCGCACGCTGGAGCCGATCCTTGCGCGCATGAACGCCGCGCGTCAGACGCGATAGCCCATGCCCCAATGGCCGAACCCGAACACCGCGCGCAGCAGCAGCCCGATCAGCATCAGGATGAGGCTCACGATGATGGCGGCGGGAATGGCCGCCAGCGCGGCCTTCACGAAGAAGAACACAAGCCTGCCGAACGGCACGTCCAGATCGATGAGGGTCACCCTGTTTTCAGGTCCGTTCGCCATGCTGCTCTCCCGTTTTGATTTCGCCCCCGGCGCAGACTAGCCTGCGCGCAACCTTCACGCGAGCCCGGCCATGAACCTCGACAGCGATCTCAAGGACGCGATCCGCACCATTCCGGACTATCCCAAGCCCGGCATCCTGTTTCGCGACATCACCACCCTGCTCGGTTCGCCGCGCGCCTTCCGCCGCGCGGTGGATGAACTGGTTCAGCCCTGGGCGGGAACGAAGATCGACAAGGTCGCCGGCATCGAGGCGCGCGGGTTCATCCTCGGCGGCGCCGTCGCGCATCAGCTCTCTGCGGGCTTCGTGCCCATCCGCAAGAAGGGGAAGCTGCCGCACGCCAAGGTCTCCATCGCGTATTCGCTGGAATACGGCGTCGACGAGATGGAGATGCATTCCGACGCCGTGGCGCCTGGCGAACGCGTCATCCTCATCGACGACCTCATCGCCACCGGCGGCACGGCCGAAGGCGCGGTGAAGATGCTGAAGTCCATCGGCGCCGACGTCATCGCGGCCTGCTTCGTCATCGACCTGCCGGACCTTGGCGGCGCGAAGAAGATCGAGGCGCTGGGCGTTCCCGTGCGCACGCTGATGGCGTTCGACGGGCATTGAGCCTCACCCGTAGCGGCGCTGCGCCTCGATGGTGAGCCCCAGGCCGACGGAGCCGAACGTATCGCCCTCCACCACGCGCGCGCCGGGCAGCGCGGCCATCACGGCCTCGCGCACGTGCGGGATCTGCGTCGTCCCGCCGGTGAGGAACAGCGCCTGCACCTGATCGGCGCGGAGCGAGGCCTGCCGCAGGCAATCGGCGATCGTCTGCGTGATGCGCGACGTCAGCCATTGCGACGACGTCACGAGCGCCTCACGATCGGGCCGCGCCGACAATCCCTCCTCCAGCCAATCGAGGTCGATGAGCGTTTCGCCGCTGTCCGACAGCGCGATCTTGGCGCGTTCGACATCGATGGCGAGCGTATGTCCGCGCTGCATCTCGATCACGCGCTGGAGCCGTTCGATCAACTCGGGCCGCGCCAATTCGCGGCGCACGTCGCGCACTTCGCGCAGCGTATGCTGGTTGTAGACGCGGTTGATGCTCGCCCATGTGGCGAGGTCATGAAAATAGCCGGTGGGCGCATCGAGCCCTTCCCGCTTCATCGGCGAGCCGAAGCCCAGCAGCGGCATGACGCTTTCAAGGCTGCAGGCGGCGGTCGAAATCGACGCCGCCCACGCGCGCGCCGCCATTGGCGAGCACGTCGGAGCTGCGGTCCGCCTTCGTGCGGCGCTTCGGCGACAGGCGCACGATCGAGAAGTCCGACGTGCCGCCGCCGATGTCGACGACCATCGCGATCTCCTCGCGCGTCACCTGCCGCTCGTAGTCGAGCGCGGCGGCGATGGGCTCGAACTGGAACGACACATCTTCAAAGCCGATGGAATGGGCGATCTCGCGCAGCGCGTCCTCCGCCTTGCGGTCGCCGTCCGCATCGCCGTCGACGAAATGCACGGGGCGCCCATGCACCACCTGCGTCAGCGGCTCGCCGGCCGACTCCTGCGCGCGCGCCTTCAATTGCCCGAGGTAGCAGGCGATCACCTGCGTGAAGCGCAGCCGCTTGCGGCCGACCTGCGTCGTCTCGTCGATGAGCGCGCTGCCCAGCGCCGACTTGAGGCTGCGCAGGAGCCGCCCCTGCGCTCCGTCCACGTACGCGTCGACGGCGGCGCGGCCGATCACCGCGTTCGAGGACCAGTCGAAGAAAATGGCGCTCGGGATCGTCACGTCCTCGCCCTCGAGCCGCACGAGCGCCGGCGGACGCCCGCGGCGGGCGACGCCCAGCGTCGTGTTAGACGTGCCGAAATCGAGGCCGCAGCTCGCCATCGCCTGTCCTGAACGGGCATGAGGGGATTTTGCCGGAGCCGCCGCCCCGCCGAAGCCGGGGAACATGGCGATCGCCGCGGCCATGTCAATGCGCCCCGGTGCGGCGATTGACAGGCCCGCGCCCGCTGGGGTCTATGCGGCCCAGGGATTTGCGGCCCCGGGGCCGCCCACACGACGAGATCATTTCCATGGGCTTCAAATGCGGCATCGTCGGCCTGCCGAACGTCGGCAAGTCGACCCTCTTCAACGCGCTGACGCAGACCGCGGCGGCGCAGGCGGCGAACTATCCGTTCTGCACCATCGAGCCGAACGTCGGCGACGTGGCCGTGCCCGACCCGCGCCTGGAGAAGCTGGCCGGCCATCGCCGGCTCGAAGGAGATCATCCCGACGCGGCTCACCTTCGTCGACATCGCCGGCCTCGTGCGCGGCGCGTCCAAGGGCGAGGGCCTCGGCAACCAGTTCCTGGCCAACATCCGCGAAGTGCGACGCCATCGCCCACGTGGTGCGCTGCTTCGAGGACGGCGACATCACCCACGTCGAGGGCAAGATCGATCCGATCGCCGACATCGAGACCATCGAGACCGAGCTGATGCTGGCCGATCTCGAGAGCCTCGAGAAGCGCGTCGTCGCCGCTCGAGAAGAAGGCCAAGGGCGGCGACAAGGAAGCCAAGGAGCAGGTCGACCTCGTGAACCGCTGCCTCGTCGCTGCTGCGCGAGGGCAAGCCCGCGCGCATCGTCGAGCGTCACGCCGAGGAGCGACGCAGCGCTTCTGCGGATGCTCAGCCTCCTGACCTCCAAGCCCGTGCTCTACGTCTGCAACGTCGAGGAAGCCTGCGGCCGACAAGGGCAACGCCTTCTCCGACGCAGGTCGCCGAGCGCGCGCGAAGCGAAGAAGGCGCCGTCGCGGTGGTGGTCTCGGCCAAGATCGAGAGCGAGATCGCCGTGCTCGCCGCCGGACGAGCAGAAGGAGTATCTCGAGGCCGTCGGCCTCGACGAGCCCGGCCTCAACCGCGTCATCCGCGCCGGCTACGCGCTGCTGGACCTGCGTGACCTACTTCACCGTCGGGCCCGAAGGAGGCGCGCGCCTGGACGATCGAGCAAGGGCACGCGCGCGCCGCAGGCGGCCGGCGTCATCCACACCGACTTCGAGAAGGGCTTCATCCGCGCCGAGACGATCGCCTACGACGACTACGTCGCCTCAAGGGCGAAGCCGGCGCGCGCGAGGCCGGCAAGTTCCGCCTCGAAGGCAAGGACTACGTCGTGCAGGACGGCGACGTGCTGCACTTCCGCTTCGCGAACTGAGTTCGACTGCGCGGTCGCTGAGCGAACGTCATGCCGGCGAAGGCCGGCATCCACGACAGGCCACGCGCACCGCCATATCCATCACGAGCCACTTCCCCGGACGCCGAAGGCGATGCGGGGTCCATGCGGCGAATGTCGTTTCCAGACGCCTGTCGTGGATCCCGGCCTTCGCCGGGATGACGATGACGGCGCGCAATGCGCCCGGCGAGGTGGCGCCGTCATGCCGGCGAAGGCCGGCATCCACGGTAGGCCCCGCGTCCTGCCGTCTCCTCACGAGCCACTTGCCCGGAGAACACGGCCCGGCGAACGCGAACGCGCCGCTACTTCCGCTCACACGTGTTGACGCCCAGGATCGAATAGGCCGGGCAATTGCGCATGAATGCGGTCGCCAGCGGGATGATGCCGATCAGGCCCCACCACGATTTCGGGCCGACGAAGATCAGCGACAGGAGAATGAGCCCCGCGACGATGCGCAGGATGCGGTCGATGTTTCCAACGTTCTGGGTCATGGCTTGGCCCTCGTGATGCAATTGCGTCTGACAACTGCATTAGAGAGACATAATGCAGGGCCGGCATTGAGCGGAATCAAAAAGCCCCGCTCCGGGTCCGGAACGGGGCTCACGAATGCGTGAAGGCGGACGCCCGCGATCAGACCAGGCTCGCCGTAAACCGCTGGATGCGCTCGCAGGCGTCGGTGAGCTGCTTCGTGGACGTCGCGTAGGAGATGCGGAAGTTCGGGCCGAGGCCGAACGCCGAGCCGTGCACCACCGCGACGCCTTCCGGCTGCAAGCAGTTCGGTGACGAAATCCTCGTCCGTGCTCGATGACCTTGCCGCCCGTGCGTCTTCTTGCCCAGCGCCTCGCGCGCAGGACGGGATAGACGTAGAACGCGCCTTCCGGCATCGGGCACTTCAGGTATTTCGCCTGGTTCAGCATCGACACGACGAGGTCGCGGCGCTCCTCGAAGGCCTTCTTGAACACCGGCAGGTGATCCTGCGGGCCGTTCAGCGCCTCGACCGACGCCCATTGCGCGATCGAGCAGGCGCCCGAGGTCTGCTGGCCCTGCAGCATGTCCATCGCCTTGATGAGCGTGATCGGGCGCCGCCGCATAGCCGATGCGCCAGCCGGTCATGGCGTAGGACTTCGAGACGCCGTTCATGCGTCAGCGTGCGGTCCATCAGGCTCGGCTCGACCTGCGCCGGCGTGATGAACTCGAAGTCGCCGTAGGTCAGGTGCTCGTACATGTCGTCGGTCAGCACCCACACATGCGGGTGGCGCATCAGCACGTCGGTGAGCGCCTTCAGCTCGTCGCGCGTGTAGGCGGCGCCCGTCGGGTTCGACGGCGAGTTGAGGAGCAGCCACTTGGTGCGCGGCGTGATCGCGCGCTCGAGGTCTTCGGGCTGCAGCTTGAAGTCGTTCTCCAGCGTCGTCGTCGACGATCACCGGCGTGCCGCCGCACGAGCGCCACCATGTCCGGATAGCTCACCCAGTAGGGCGCCGGGATGATGACCTCGTCGCCCGGGTTCAGCGTGGCGAGAAGGCGTTGAACAGGATCTGCTTGCCGCCGGTGCCGACGATCGTCTGCGACGGCTTGTAGTCGAGGCCGTTCTCGCGCTTGAACTTCGCGGCGATGGCCTCGCGCAGCGGCACGATGCCGGAGCACCGGCGTGATACTTCGTCTCGCCGCGGCGGATCGCGTCGATGGCCGCCTTCTTGATGTTGTCGGGCGTGTCGAAGTCGGGCTCGCCCACCGAGAGCCTGATGATGTCGCGTCCGGCTTTTTCAGGTCGCGCGCCTTCTGCGTCACCACGATGGTGGCGGACGGCTTCACGCGGGTGACGGCGTCGGCGAGGAACGACATGACTTGCTCCAGAACGAAAAGAAACGCCGGGCGAAGATGAGTGCCCCTGGCCCGGCAAGCGGCGGAAAATAGGCAGGTCCCGGGAAAACGGCAACAGCCAAAACGCGGGCGTTCGCCCACCAGGTTACCAATCGGCAACCCTTATTCACGGTTTTGTGCGGCCGGGCACGACGGCGGTAACCAATGCCAGCCACTATCTGCACAGGCGAGCGGCCGGAAAGGCGCCGCGGGAGAGCGCAATGCGTGCAGACGACGACAAGGGTCTGAAATCGGGACCAGAAGCTGACGAAGGCTTCGTGCTTGCGCTTGGCGCTGGCGAGGCGCGCCGGCAGGCGTGGGCCTGCGCCGGCCTCTGCAGCTTCATCCTTGTGGCTGCGCTCGCGTCGGTTTTGTCCGGAACCGCATAGTAAACCGGGCGTTACCCGCTCCATGAACAGGGAAACCAGCACCATGGACGCACCCCCCCGGCAGGACCTTTCGGGCCTCGACGAAGGCTTCGCGACCCACGCGGTGACCGCGGACCTCGCCCGGCGCCAGCTTCATGTCTCTCTCGGCGTCATGGGCCTGATGCTCGCGGCCGCGCTGGCGGTTGCCGGGTCTGCCGGCCTCCCGGCCCCGGCGCCAGAACCCGTCATGACGAAACTGGTGGTCCAGCAACCCCAGTTCGTTCGTCCGATGACGGCGCTCGCTCCCCAGCAGGTTCCGATCCAGCCGGGAAGCTGAACGAACAGTTCAGCTCCGGTTCAGCGGCTTTCGCCGATGATCGAACGGTCGGCGAAATTCTTCGTCGTCATGGAGAGTAAGATGCACAAGAGCTTGTTCGCAGCGCTCGTTCTCGCAGCCGCGGTTTCCGGTTCGGCCCTCGCCCAGGCGCCCGCCACGAACCCCGCGACCGGACCCGCTACCAAGCCTCCCGTCACGGCCCCCGCGGCGACGACGCCAGCCAAGCCGGCGGCTACGCTGATCGACATCAATTCCGCATCGCTGACCGAGCTGCAGACGCTGAAGGGCGTCGGCGCAGCGCGCGCGGAAGCCATCGTCAAGGGCCGGCCGTTCAAGGGCAAGGATGACTTGCTCGCCAAGAAGATCGTGCCCGAGAACGTCTACAACGACATCAAGGACAGCATCGTCGCGCGCCAGAAGAACTGACGGCGAACAGGCGTGATGCAAACGGGCGCGCGGCTTCAGGGCCGCGCGCCTTTTTCATGCAAGCCGGTCCTTGAACACGAAGAACGCGCCGGCCGCGATCAGCACGAAGCCGATGACATGGTTCATCGTCAGCGACTGCTTGAGGAAGAACGTCGAGAACGCCGCGAACACCACGAGCGTGATGACTTCCTGCATCGTCTTCAGTTCCACCACGCTGTACGTGGCGCTGCCCCAGCGGTTCGCGGGCACCGCGAGGCAATACTCGAAGAACGCGATTCCCCAGCTCACGAGAATGACCATGAGCAGCGGGCTTTCCTTGAACTTCAGGTGCCCGTACCACGCGAACGTCATGAACACGTTAGAGAGAAGCAGCAGCAGGATTGGCGTGATGGCTGACGATGCGATTGCCATTGCGCGCTCCAGCGGAGGAACGAAAGCTCCCCCGGAGAAGACACGGGCCGCGCACAGCCTGCAAGCAGCTTTCCTTACTCGCCTTCGACGCGACCCTTTTTCGCCAGGAACGCGAACGGCAAGCCAAGCAGCACGACGCCGATCCCCACGAACGCGCCGAACCCCGTGTAGGCGATGCTGGAATACAGAAGATAGGCGCAGATCGCGACGAAGATCGCCGGCGTGAGCGGATAGAGCGGCACGCGGAAGGGACGCGGGCGATCGGGTTCGCGGAACCGGAAAATGAAGAGCGCCAGGCCCACGAGCAGCAGGAAGAACCAGAACACCGGCGCGGTGTAGTCCACCATTGTGGAAAAGCCGTCGCGGGTCATCGCGCCGAGGCCGACCAGCACGAGCGACAAGTCCGCCCTGCCACAGGAGCGCGTTCGCCGGATTGTCGCCGCGCCCGATCCCACACGCCGAAACGGGCGATCACCGGCACGTCGCGACCCAGCGCATACCAGGACCGCGCGCCCGTGAAGATGGACCCGTTGAGCGTCGTCAGCGACGACAGGCAGATGGTGAGCGCAAGCAGGATCGCGCCCGCTTCGCCCGCCGCGAGCCGCATCAGGTCGGCGCCCACAGCCTTGCTGGCGCGCGATGCCGCCGATGCCGAACGCCTGTAGAAGCGCCAGATTGAAACCAACGTAGAGAAGCGGTGACCACCGCCGTGCCGATGATGATGGCGCGAACCATGTCGCGCTTCACGTCGCGCATTTCACCCGAGAGATAGGCGATTTCGTTCCAGCCGCCGTAGCTCAGGAGCACGAGCACCATCGCGAGCCCAAGGGCGCCGCCCATGCCCGGCGGCGCCGGCTTGGCCGCCTCGCCGGAAGCCGAGAAGCCGACGATGATGACGATGATGATGGCGAGCACCGTGCAGGTCTCGAGGATCTTCTGCATGCTGGTGCCCGGCAGCGTGCCGATGACGTTGACCGCCGTCAGGCCGATCACGCAGAGCGCGGCGTAGATCGCCGGACTGTAGCGGGCCGAGCGGCAGAAGCTCTGTCGCATAGTCGCCGAACACGAAGGCGACGAGCGCGATCGCGCCGGTCTGGATGACCATGCCGCGCGCCCAGCGAAAAGGACCGCGGTGCGACGCCCCCACGCCGCGCGAGAAAATTGTATTCGCCGCCGGCGTCCGGATACATCGCCGCAAGTTCTGCGTAGCAGAGCGCGCCGATGATCGTGGCGAGTCCGCCCGCGACCCACGCGCCGATGAACAGCGTATTCGTTGCCGGTCGTCGTCGCGACGATGCTCGGCGTCTTGAAGATGCCGACGCCGATGACGATGCCGATGAAGAAGGCGGCCGCATCGAGTACAGACAATATCTTCTGCGGTTTTGCCGCGGCTTCGACGGACATGGGCGTTCCTGTGAGATGACGTGCGCAGGGCGCACGCCTGAGGTGGGACTGTTCGCGCCTAAACTGGCTCAGCCGCGCGTCGCCGTCCAGCCTTGCTCGCCGGCGCCCGGCAGGGGAACGATGCGATCCCCTGAAATCCGCCCCGCGTAGATTTTCGCCTGTCCGCCGAATTGCACCACGAGGCGCACGTCCTCGCCGTTGACGAGGCCCATGATCGTTCCCGAACGGCCCGCCGCCCGCGTGACGCCGCCGGTGATCTTCTGGAATCCCTGCACGAGTTCGGCCTCGATCTTCTGCGAGCCGTCGGTGATGATCCACTTGCCCGCGATCTTCGCGGGGACGATCCAGAAGTAGATGCGGCTGTAGCCGACCTCGTCGCGATAATCGGCCTCCCAGTCGCCCATGTCGAACGCGTGCGAGACGATGCGCGAACCCGGCTTCATCTCGTCGAGAATACGCGGCCGCAATTGCAGGTTCACCCCCGGCAGCAGGTACATGGTGAGAACGTCCGCCTCCTTGATGGAGGTGTCGAACAGGTTCTTCACTTCGAAGGTCACCTTGTCGGCCACCTTGGCGTTCTGCGCGTTGGCGTTCGCTTCCTTGATGCGCTGCGGATTGAGATCGACGCCGCGCCCACGCGAGCCGAACTTCGTGGCCGCAGTGACCAGCATGCGCCCGTCGCCGCACCCGAGGTCCATGACGAAATCCTTGCCGGTGACCTTCGCGATCTCGAGCATCCGGTCCACCACCTCCTGCGGCGTCGGCACATAGGGCACGTCCAGCCGGGGACCGACCGAGTTTTCCGGGGTCTGCGCCCAGGCCGGCGTCGCCGCGAGCGCGCCAAGACCGGCAAGGCCCGAAAGCACGGTGCGGCGGGTGAAATCCGGGCGGGTCATGGGCCGTCTCCTCGTTCGTCCTGGTCGCTGCCGCATCCTCGCGGGCGGCAGAGTTAAGGAGACTGGCGGGCAAAGCGCAAGCGCAACGGTGATCACATGCCCGCTGGCGGAGGTCGCGCCTTCCTTCCGGCGGGGACTCGCCCCATATTGCGGACATGCCCCGCCCTCCCAAGTCCACCGGCAAGCCATCGGCCAAATCTCCCGCGCGCGCGCCGAAGTCGAAGGCGTCGCGGCCTGACGTGCATCCGCTCGGCGAGCATCTCGCCAGCCTCCTGAACCCCAAGCTCAACGAGCGCGAGCAGGGCTTCGGCAAATCGGCGCAGGCCGGCTACACTTCAGGCTTCGAGCCCACCGACCTCACCAACATCGACCCTGCATTGTCGGCCCGCCTGGGGCTCGACAAGCCCACGCGCGTCAGGCCGAAGGCGCAGCCCATCGTCAGCGCCAGCGCGACGATGGAATCGCTGCAGGCCTTGCTCGAACGCGGCGACCCGAACCTGCGCGAGAGCAAGCCGTGGACGCCGCACAGGCCCGCGCGGCCGGAGAAATCGGAAGGCGGCATCCGCTTCGACATCGTTTCCGAATTCGAGCCCAAGGGCGACCAGCCGGAGGCCATCGCGGCGCTGGTGGAGGGCGTGAACCAGCATGAGCGGGACCAGGTTCTGCTCGGCGTCACCGGCTCGGGAAAGACGTTCACGATGGCGCAGGTGATCGCGCGCACGAACCGGCCGGCGCTGGTGCTCGCGCCCAACAAGACCCTTGCGGCGCAGCTATATGGCGAGTTCAAAAGCTTTTTTCCCGAACAACGCGGTCGAGTATTTCGTATCCTATTACGATTACTACCAGCCCGAAGCCTACGTGCCGCGCACGGACACCTATATAGAGAAGGAATCATCTATCAACGAGCAGATCGACCGCATGCGCCATTCGGCCACGCGCGCGCTGCTGGAGCGCGACGACGTCATCATCGTCGCCTCCGTCTCCTGCATCTACGGCATCGGCTCGGTCGAGACCTACACCGCGATGACCTTCTCCCTGAAACTGGGCGAGCGCATCGACCAGCGCCAGCTCATCGCCGACCTCGTCGCCCTGCAATACAAGCGCTCGGGCGGCGACTTCTCGCGCGGCATGTTCCGCGTGCGCGGCGACACGATCGAACTCTTCCCGGCCCATTACGAGGACCGCGCCTGGCGCATCGGCTTCTTCGGCGACGAGGTGGAGAGCATCGCCGAATTCGACCCGCTGACCGGCAAGAAGACGCAGGACCTCGAATTCGTGAAGGTCTACGCCAACTCGCATTACGTCACGCCGCGCCCCACGCTCATCCAGTCCATCCAGGGCATCAAGACCGAGCTGAAGCAGCGCCTCGACGAACTCTACGCGCAGGGCCGCCTGCTCGAAGCGCAGCGCCTCGAGCAGCGCACGATGTTCGACCTCGAAATGCTGGAGGCCACCGGCTCGTGCGCGGGCATCGAGAACTATTCGCGCTATCTCACCGGCCGCCGCCCCGGCGAGCCGCCGCCGACCCTGTTCGAATACCTGCCCGACAACGCGCTCGTCTTCACCGACGAGAGCCACGTCACGGTGCCGCAGATCGGCGCCATGTACCGGGGCGACTTCCGCCGCAAGGCGACGCTCGCCGAATACGGCTTCCGCCTGCCCTCCTGCCTCGACAACCGCCCGCTGCGCTTCGAGGAATGGGAGGCCATGCGGCCGCAGACGGTCCACGTCTCCGCCACGCCCGGCAGCTGGGAGATGGAGCAGACCGGCGGCGTGTTCGTCGAGCAGGTCATCCGCCCCACCGGCCTCATCGACCCCCCGGTCGAGGTGCGCCCCGCCCGCGCGCAGGTGGACGATCTTCTGGGCGAGGTGCGCGAGACGGCGCGCGCCGGCTACCGCTCGCTCGTCACCGTGCTCACCAAGCGCATGGCCGAGGACCTCACCGAATACCTGCACGAGAACGGCGTGCGCGTGCGCTACATGCACTCGGACATCGACACGATCGAGCGCATCGAAATCCTGCGCGACCTGCGGCTGGGCGCGTTCGACGTGCTGGTCGGCATCAACCTGCTGCGCGAGGGCCTCGACATTCCCGAATGCGCCTTCGTCGGCATTCTCGACGCCGACAAGGAAGGCTTCCTGCGCTCGGAAACCTCGCTCATCCAGACCATCGGCCGCGCCGCGCGCAACGTGGACGGCAAGGTGGTGCTCTACGCGGACCACGTGACGGGCTCCATGCAGCGCGCCATCGACGAGACGACGCGCCGCCGCGAGAAGCAGGCGGCCTACAACGCGGCCAACGGCATCACCCCCGCCACGATCCGGCGCGGCATCGAGGACATTCTGGGCTCGGTGTACGAGCAGGACCACGTCACGGTCGACGTCGGCCTCGCCGGCGCGCCGAAGGCCGGGCACAATTTCAAGGCCACCCTCGCCGACCTCGAAAAGCGCATGCGCGAGGCCGCCGCCAACCTCGAATTCGAGGAAGCCGCCCGCCTGCGCGACGAAATCAAGCGCCTGCAGGCGACCGAACTCGTCCTCGCCGACGACCCGCTGGCCCGCCAGCAGGACGTGGAGGACCGCGCGGGCGCCTACCAGGGCGAACGCAAGTACGGCGGCGCGGCGAATTTGCCTGCGAAGACCGGCGGGAAAGGGCGCAGACCTCTTCCTTCTCCCCTCGCGGGAGAAGGTGGCTCGCGAAGCGCGACGGATGAGGGGGACGCCGGTTCCACATTACCTCCCCCCTCCGCCCGCATCCACAAACCCACCGACGAAGACATGGGCCCCCACAATTTCGGCGGCGGCGAAGCAAGGCCAGATAGGGGCAGCTGTCAGCACGGCGCCGAAGAAAGACGCGAAACGCATCGAAGTCGATGACCGCGAAGCCGAAAAACGCCGCACCGCGCGCAACAGCAAGACGGGACGGCCGAGGGGCAGAACGCGCGGCTAGCCCAACGCGCACTTCCTTCTCCCGCGCGCGGGAGAAGGTGGCAGGCGAAGCCTGACGGATGAGGGCCCTTCCTCACCATCGCACACGCCGCGGCGCCCTCACCCGTCTCGCTCCGCGATCCACCCTCTCCCGCTTCACGGGAAAGGGAGCGCACGCAACCCATTTCGTTGAAATACAAAATCCCCACGCGCGCTCTTCCTTCTCCCGCTTTGCGGGAGAAGGTGGCAGGCGAAGCCTGACGGATGAGGGCTCTTCCTCACCATCGCACGCGCCGCGGCGCCCTCACCCGTCTCGCTCCGCGATCCACCCTCTCCCGCTTCACGGGAGAGGGAGCGCACGCAACCCATTTTGTTGAAATACAAGATCCCCACGCGCGCACTTCCTTCTCCCGCACGCGGGAGAAGGTGGCCCTGCGCAGCAGGGTCGGATGAGGGCCTTGCCACAAGCGCCCATCTACGAAACCATCCCCTCATGCCTCGCCGCCCGACAGCAAAAGTCCTCCCCTTCGCCCGCACGCTCCGGCGCAACATGACGAACGCGGAAACCCTTCTCTGGCGCATGCTGCGCGACCGCCGGCTCGATGGACTGAAGTTCCGGCGCCAGGCGCCCGTGGGCCGCTACGTCGCCGATTTCCTCTGCGAAGACAAAAAGCTGATCGTCGAACTCGACGGCGCGCCGCACGACAAGCCGGAGCAGCAGGCGCATGACGAGGCGCGCGACCGCTGGCTGCGAAGCGAAGGTTATCTTGTTCTGCGAATGCCGAACGATGTGGTGATCGGCGGCGGCGACATGCCGCTTGATCTCATTCGATCAGCGTTGCGCGCGCGGTAAATCAGCCCGCTCTAACCCTTCTCCCGCTTGCGGGAGAAGGTCAGCTCGCGAAGCGAGACGGATGAGGGCTCTTCCCCACGAACATCGCATGCGCGGCGCCGCCCTCACCCGAGCGCCATCCGGTCGCCCACCCTCTCCCGCGCGCGGGAGAGGGACGCACGCAACCTGTTTTGTTCGAAGCTAAATCAGCCCGCCATAACCCTTCTCCCGCTTGCGAGAGAAGGGAGCCTGCGAAGCAGGGCTGGATGCGGGCTAAGATTGCTGTTCTAAGGATGCTCGAAGCCAACTCAGGTCGGAACGGGCCGCCGAAATCAAAGCGACATACGATTGTATCGAAACGCGTGGCGGAAGGTCGTTCATGTCAAGATTGCCAGTTCTACCCTTGCCTATCAGCAAAATGTCTATTTTCTTTGCTGAAGCAAGTTGTGGCGCAAGTTCATCGCGGTACTTTTGTGCCTGAGCGATATCATCGCGGCTGATGCTATGTGAAGGCCGCTTGAACTCGATTAATAAGAACGCATCGCCGTTGTCCTGCGAAAGCAGGAGATCCGGTCGCTTGTCAGCCTGATCTCCATCGTAACCCCGGTTGCAATATTTTTCTACTATGTTCCTGAGCGTGATATTAGAAGCCATTCCGGGAAAAATTACGGCCTAAAATCCAGAGGCATTTTTCTAATGCCTTATGAGCGTCTTTTTCGAGTGTGGCAGGATTGCCAACCAGCTGTTCGAAATAATCTAAGAAATCTAGTCGGCCCTTAGTTTGTGATGCAACTCGGGAAAG
Organism: uncultured Alphaproteobacteria bacterium; assembly: GCA_963701405.1. GTDB lineage: Bacteria > Pseudomonadota > Alphaproteobacteria > Rhizobiales > Beijerinckiaceae > Terripilifer. The sequence goes on from CAVPAB010000006.1 coordinate 295,256, forward strand.
TTCAAGCAAGCCAAAAAGCTCGAGAGACTCTGCGAACCGATGTATGTCACCTCGACTTGCTTCAGAAATTCGATCAAGGACAGCCCAGTACTCATCATGTTCCATTGCAGCGAGTGCGACTGATACAATCGCCCCGATCCGCTCATCGCTTTCCCCGTAAAACCGTTGCAATATTCTATTTAACGCATGCTCCGCAAATTTACGCCGATACTCCGGGAGCCCCTTCAATCGCTGACCAGTCCGCCGTACGTCGTCAAGCAATCCAGATGCATCAACTTCGCCAAAGTCGTGGACGATGGAATTTCTTCATCTTGATCAAGGCCCATAAAGATGGTTCCAACCCTTCCATGACCTTAATAGGATTCCCGGATCCGCGGCGGTTTTTCCCGTCGGCACTGGAACTCAGTAAATCCCGCGTCTTTAAGACTGTATCTGTTTGGTGGTCCTGGAACATCGCTGACAGAAAGGAACGTCATTAACATAACTCGAAACAAATCTTCACGGCCGTATTCATAAATTAGAGCTTCACGCAGTCGTTCCGCTGTCGGGAAGTTGAGACGTGTGTCTAGAAGCGAAAGCGTTATTGTTGTGCCCTCAGCCTCCTGTGTTTCGTCCTCAGAAAATGGTAGTGGAACAGCTTCAAGATCATCCGGATTATCGAGTAGCGTCTTCTTATCGATTAGCAAAGAGCAACGTCTGCCACGAGCTACAGAAGTCACTGCCATTTGTTCGGCTATCATAAGGCCCGGCGAACTTGCCGATGCCTTTTCTGCCTTTGATTCTGCGGCGGAACTTTTGTGTCCGGTCCCCAACGCGTGTGCGCTTATCACTAGCTATATTGAGATATTCATTGCGCATTTCGCGGGCAGTCATCCCCGAGCCGTCGTCCTTGATCGTTAGGGCAGTTGCACTCATAGGCTCGGGGAGAGTGACCCAAACATTTCGGGCATCAGCATCCCAAGCGTTATCGACCAATTCTTTGATCGCAGCTTCACTGGAGCGGTAGGTCTCACCGAACAGACGAGTAAGACGCGTGTTTACAGAGAAATGTGCGCTGTCAGTCATCAGTCCTCACACCGAACGTTGCTCACACGTTAGCAGTAAGCATGAACTTGACTACCCCCTTGCCCTCCCCTGAATAAATTCCTATATCCCGCCCCATGACCAGCGAACCGGACCTCACCCGCCGGCCGCGCACGCGTCGGGTCTTCTCGGAAGACGACATGACGCGCATGGCGGCCCTGTATTACGACCCGGACGTTCCCATGCCGCGCGTGGGGGCGGCGTTCGGCGTGCCCGCGTCCACCTTTCTGCGCTGGATCGCCGAGATGGACTGGCCGCGCCGCAGCGCGCGCGGGCGCGCCGGGGCGGATCGGCAAGGCGCCGAGGGCGCGGCGCACGCGCCCGCGTGGGCGCACGGCGCGGCCCCTCCCAGGCCGCGCAAGGTGCGCATGCCCGCGCGCATCGGGATCATCTGCGGCGAGGAGGCGCCGGAATCGCTCGCGGCGTTCCAGACGGCGTGCCACGTCGCGCGGCGCGAACTCGAGGCCATCTGGGCCTGCCCGCCGCAAACCCTGCACGAACGCGAGCGCGTCGCGCGCGTGCTCGCCTCCATGAGCACGAGCCTGCTGCGCTTCCAGCGCGGCACCGAGGCCGAGGCGATGCGCTTCGCGAAGATGATCGCGAGCAAGCGGCGGGGGTGAGTCGGTGGATGGTCGGCGTGGATGAGGGGTCGCGCGCTATCCGTGAAGAGCCCCCTCATCCGACCCTGCTTCGCAGGGCCACCTTCTCCCGCGAGGGGAGAAGGAAGGGGCGCGCGCCGGGAGTGAGGCCCGCCCTAGACCGGGATCACCAGCAGCGTGTCCACGCGGCGCGAGTTCGAGCACGGCGAGGCGCTCGGCGAAGCGCAGCACGCCGTCCTCCTCCACCAGCCGGTCGAACGTGCGGCCGACCGCGAAGAGCATCGACTCGCCCTCCTGCATCGTGCGCACGACCGAGAAATTGCACCGCGCGCGGATTTCGCCGCCCGCGTGCGAGAGCACGCGCACCGCGCTGAGCATGTGGCAATAGACGTGCGGCTCGTAGATGTTGGCCGTGCGCAGCGCGCTGATGCGGTCGGCCATCATGCCGCGGCCGTCGCAATAGACCATCGCGAGCGGCAGGCCGTTGTCGTAGTTCTCGCGCGTGGTGACGCGGTAGATGCCGTTTTCCGTGAACAGGCCGGGCCATTCCTCCAGCCGGTCGTCGTCGATCGTGTGCGCGTAGGCCGCGTAGAGATCCTGCACGCGCAGGCGCAGGGCGACGTCGGCGTCTCTCGTGTCGATGCTCATTGCCGCTCTCCCCTCAAACGCCCATGCACTCGCGCCAGCCCTTCCAGAAGCCGCGCACGGCGGCCTCGGTGACGCGCGAACCCTTGCTGGCCTCGATGGCCTTGCCGCCCATGGGCATGATGGTCATCGCGTCCGGATCGGCCTTCGCCGCGCGCTGCACCCAGCCGCCCACGCACCCGTCCTCCATGGAGATGAGGCCCGCGGGGCCGACGAGGTTGTTCACCTTCAGCCGCAGCTCCTGCATCTGCGCGTCGTCGTCCTCGAAGCCCAGGATCGTCCACACGAGTTCGGTGCGGTCGACGCCCTTGGGCTGGATCTGCCGCACGGCGAGCGCGTTCAGGATCTGCTGCACCACGAGCGAGGGGAACACGGTCTGGATGGCGTTGGTGACCTGGTCGCCCAGCTCCAGCCTGTGCTCCATCATGGTGACGTCGTTGAGCTTGTACTGCTCCTTGAGCGAGCGCACCTTCTCCTTCGCCACCACCTCGTCGCCCAGCGACTCGCGCTGCGTGTAGGACAGGTGGTGCCAGCCGTCGTCGGAAATCTTCACGCCGCCGCCCATGTTGGGGCGCACCACGCCGAACGTGTTGTGGAACACGTGCAGCAGGCTCGCGTGGTAGGAATCCTTGTTGTTCTCGGCGTAGAGCTTCCAGTTGTTGGGCAGCACCTGGCAATGGTAGCCGATGACCTTCAGCGGCTTGATGAACACGCGGTCGATGTTGGCGGCAAGCTCGGCGCCGATGTAGTCGCGGAACGGCGGCGTCTTGTCGCGAGAACGTGCCGAAGATGAGGCCGTTGTAGACGTCCACGCGCAGGCGCTGGAGCCCGTGCTCGCCCTGCTGGAAGTCCGCGTCGAGCCCGCCCTTGCCGCCGACGCCCTTCTTGAACGCGACGCCCGTGAGATTGCCGGCGAGGTCGTAGGTCCAGTTGTGATAGACGCAGTTGAACTCGCGCACGTTGCCCTTGGGCTTGTAGCAGACGAGCGCGCCCTTGTGGGCGCAGCGGTTCACCATCGCGTTGATCGAGCCGTCCTGCGCGCGCGCCACGATGATCGGCGCGTCGCCCGCGAACGTCGTCTTGTAGTCGCCGGGATTGGGGATCTCGCACGTCAGCGCCAGGAAATTCCACACCGGCCCCTGGAAGATGCGCTCCTGCTCGAGCGCGTAGAGATCGGGGTCCGTATAGACGCGGAACGGCGCGCGCGAGGTGTCCTCGTGCGGCCAGGCGAAATCGGCGGCTGCTGTGGCGACGCTGGACAAGTCATCCTCCCGGAATTTTGCGCGTGATGCGGTGTGGGCCGCACTCTAGCGCCGTCGATGCCGCAGTCAAAATCTGCATGAGCTTGACCTTTGTCCGCTTCCGGCTTCTGATGCCTTCAGGCATTGGACGGGGGAAGGACGCGAATGACTGAGTTGATCGTCAAGGATGTGACGAAGGCGCCCTACAGCGGGGTCGTCTACATCAAGATCAACGACGGGACCGAGGCCGGAGGCGTCGGGACGGGCTACATGATCCGCGCTGGCAGGGGCGCGATGGTCGTCACCGCCGCGCACAACATCCTGTGGCCATCGAGAGGCGTGAACGCGCTGGCAAATCCCGCTCAGCTCGAACTCTACACCGGCGTCGAGACATGGGATCGCGTCAACCGCCGTCCGGGCGGACCTCACGTGAAGCGCTACACCGCTCGTGTGTGCGAGGTTCCGCAAGGCTACGCGCAGAACGCCGATAATCCGGGCGCCAACGTCTTCTTCGACCTCGGACTCATCGCCATCGCCGAGCCGGTTTCCGTCGACGGAGGTTATTTCGACATCGATCGCGCCGAGCTTGTCTTCGAAGGCGCGCCTCGCACGATGCAACTTGTCGGCTTCAACGGCACGGCATCCTCCCTCGAAGAGCGATGCAAGATGAGGATCGCGAAAATCGAGTCGAACGGACAAAGCTTCGAGCGCACCGTTGCGGGCTATTCGGCGCCCGGCACGTCGGTCGGCCCCGGCTGGAGCGGCGGTCCAATCTTCCACTACTGGCCGCCGAACCAGCCCCAATTGAGCGGGGCGCCGTCGGTCGGCGTGCACATCAAGGATTGGGCCGGGGGGCCTGTCCCGTTCCTGGGGACGCGCTTCCACCCGGAGAACATCGCATGGGTGAAGGACGCCATACTCGGCATCCGCACGCTCGGAGCGCCTGCCGCGCGCCGCGTCATCGGCGCGCCGCGACCAAGCGTGCGCATTCTGAGCGTCGAGAAGGAAGAACTCGCCTCGCTGAGCGCGGCCGGCAAGGAAGTGAGGAAGGAGCTTGCCGCTTTCCGTTCGGACGAGGAGACCGCCGAGCCATGGGACTCCGGGTTCGAGGCGACCGACGCGCCCGAGGGGAACGCCGGAACGGAAGCGAGCGGAACGAAGGGCGGCAAGGGGAGCGGCAAGGGGAGCGGCAAGACGCCCAAGCCTGCCGCCTCGGCCGGCGCGACGCCGAAGACCGCGATCGCCGCCAAGAAAGGCGAAACCGTCGAGGGCGAACTCGCGGCGGCGTCGGCTTGCTATTACGCGCTGGCGTTGAAATCCGGGCAAACGAACAAGTTCACGGTGTACGCACGCCTGACGGACGATTCCCATTCGGTGACGGGCTCGTTCGCGGTTCAGGATGAGGAAGGCGGCGTCCTGTTCGCGCGCACGTTCCTGATCGATGCGACGGGCGAGGACTTCACGCGGGAGGTTTATGAATTCGACGCGGATGAAACCGCCACGCACCTTTTCCGCATCCGCTCCGACGACAAGGACGCGATCAGGGTCGCCTACAAGATCAAGATAGGTTGAGACGCCGGACAGAGTGCATCGCAAAAAGAAGAAAGTCCGGCCTTTCGACCGGACTTTCTGCCCCCTTCAGCCGCCCCTGCGGTTTCCCGCTGGCCCCCGGCTGAACCCAACTTTCGAGGTTGAGACTAACCAAGCTGCGCGCCGGCGTCTGTAGCGCGGAAGCAACAGGTGTGGGGTTTGTGCATCAGCGCGCTGAGCGGGGCGCCGTCCCTCGCGTCAGCCCCGCACGAGCCTGACATCAACCTCGCGGTCGATAAAGCGCCATTCAGGCGTTTCCCTCAGCCGGGCGAGGAGGTCGTCAAAGGCGGCCTCCTGCGCAGGTTCGTATTCGAACCACGTGATGAAATCGAACGGCTCGGCAAGATCGCGGCAATGATGCAGCCGCCGCGCCACCGCGGGCAGGTAGTCCATGCCGATCCCAATGTGTCGCGATTGCTCCTCGAAGATCGAGCGGCGCTCGTCCTGCGCCAGCGCCCACCATGCGGCCGTCTTGCGAATGGGGATCATGGCGGCCCGGGTCGCAAGGGGCCGCGCAAGACCTTGCTGGACTGCGCCCAGCGCGGTCACCTCGTCACGGCGCGTGTAGCGCGTGTTGCTGATCACGCCGCGCAGGCGCCACGCGCTGCCCGCGAAGTCGCCAGCGCCCTCGACCATCGAGAGGCGCTTCGCGGGCGACAGGCTTTCGCCGGCGACTGCATGGATGGACTCGACGCGCCAATCGCCCGAAACGCCGCCGACAAAGGAAACAAGGAGAGGTGTTGTCATCAAAACGTTCAAGCAAGCTTCGCGCCAGCATGGGGCACACCCCTCACCCCCGCGCCGCCGCGTCCGCCAGCCGCGCGATCTCGCTCGCGTCGGCGGGAAAGTCCGCCGCGATCCACGCCTCTTCGAAGCGCTTCAGCGCCGCGCCCATGGCCGGGCCGGGCTTGAGCCCGCGCGCCATGAAATCCGCCCCGCTCACCGGAAGCCTGGGCTGCGGCGCATCCTGCGCGAACGCGAGCGCGGCGCGCCAGTGCGCGTCGTCCGGAGCCGCGCGGCTTTCCGCCAGCGCGAGAACGAGCCCGTCGCGCGCGGCCTCGCGTCCGCGCCGGTAGAGCGCGGCGCGCAGCTCGCGTTCGGACGGCGGCGCCTCGCGCCCATGCCATGCGGCGAGCGCGCGCGCGGCGTCCGCAAGCCGCGACTCGTGCGCGTTCGACAGGCGCAAAAGCTCGCGCAGGCGGCGCGCGTCCTCCTCCACCTGCACGCACAGCCCGGCGAGGCGCAGCACGGCGTCGGGCGCCATGCCATGCGCGGCCTCGATGGCCTTCACGCGCGCCAGCCGTGCGGGATTGGGAACGCCCGCGAGCGCCTCGCCCATGATGCCCGCATGGGTCATCACCTCCACCGATTCCGCCGCGCGCCTGGCGACGAGCAGCTTCATCAACTCGCCCTGCACGCGCTCGCGCGACAGGCCCGCGAGCCCGTGGCGCAGCGCGATGCAGGCGTGCATGGCGTCCGCATCCATCGCCCCGTCCGCATAGGCCGCGTGGAAGCGGAAGAAGCGCAGGATGCGCAGGTAATCTTCCCGCACCCGCGTCTGCGCGTCGCCGATGAAGCGCACGCGCTGCGCCGCGATGTCGTCGAGCCCGCCGGCGTAATCGTGCACGGCGCCGTGCGCGTCCACCGATAGCTGGTTGATGGTGAAGTCGCGCCGCAGCGCGTCGGCGCGGAAGTCGCGGCCAAAGCGCACGGTCGCGTGGCGGCCATGGGTCTCCACGTCCTCGCGCAGCGTCGTCGCTTCAAACGGCTCGCCGTCGCAGATGATGGTGATCGTGCCGTGCTCAATGCCGGTGGGAATGGCGCGCAGGCCCGCCTTTTTGGCGCGCGCGATGATCACGTCGGGAATCGCCGTCGTCGTCACGTCGACTTCGTGCACGGGCGCGCCCAGCAGCGCGTTGCGCACCGCGCCGCCCACCACGCGCGCCTCCTCGCCATCGCCATCAAGCGCGGCGAGCACGCGCGCAAGGCGCGGATCGTCGAGGAAGGCTGGCGCCGACGAGCTTGCCGCCAACGATGCGCGCGGGGGACGCCTGCGGCGCGATCACCGATAAAGTCTTTCGTAGAGATTGCGCAGCATGCCCGCCGTCGCGCCCCAGATGTAGCGCTCGCCGAACGGCATCGCGTAGAAGCGCCGCCCGTCGCTGTCGCGCGTGACGATCTGGTGGTTGCCGGGGTCCATGAGGAAATCGAGCGGCGTCTCGAACGCGTCGGCCACTTCCGCCTCGCACAGCGACAGTTCGAACGGCGGCGAGACGAGCGCGACAACCGGAATGATGCGGTAGCCCGTGCCGGTTTGCCACGGGTCGAGATAGCCGAGCGGCGTGATCGACAGACGCGGGCAGCGCGATTTCCTCGTGCGCCTCGCGCAGCGCCGCCGCCACGGGATCGGAATCGTCCGGGTCGATGCGCCCGCCGGGAAACGCGATCTGGCCGGGGTGCTTGCGCATGTCGCCGCGCCGCTGCGTGAGAAGCACGGTGGCGCCGTCCCTGTGCGCGACGATGGGCACGAGAACGGCGGCGGGCTTGCCGGGCGAAAGAGACGCCTCGCGCGGCCGGTCCAGCGGATTGAGTTCGAAATCGCCGCGATGGGGCAGGACAGGCCGCACGAACACGTCGTGCGGCAGGTCGAGCGACAGCCGCGCGCGGGCGCGCGCCGCCAGATCGTGCGCCGAAAACATGCTCTGCCTGACCACGCTCACGCGAGTCCCTCGATTTCTTCGGCCGGCGCCATGGGGAAGAACGCCCCGCCCGACGATACGCCGAACATGGCGCGGCCCTCCACGTCGCGTATTTCGCCGATCTCCACAAGGTCGAGGAAGAGGGCGCGCGTCACCAGCGCCCACAGGTCGCCGCGCACCAGCACGTAGGGCTTGATCCCGTCGGCCGCCGATCGCTCGAAGCGGATCGGCCTGTCCGGCCCCGCGCGGGTCTCGTCGTCGAGGTTGGTGCGGAAGACGAGGTCCGGCCCCTGCGGCCCCTCGTCGCGCGCCATCGCGACGGCGAGGAACGGCGCGTCCTCCACCTCGACGGACACCATTTCGACGGGCGTGACGAGCACGTGCCGGTCCGGGTCCTTGCGCAGGATCGAGGCGAACAGTTTCACCATCGGCAGGCGCCCGATGGGGCTGCCGCGATAGAACCACGTCCCGTCGCGGGCGATCTTCATGCCGATGTCGCCGCAGAACGGCGGATTCCACAGGTGGACGGGCGGCAGGCCCTTGCCGGGCTTGTCGCGCGGCCGCCTGCGCGGCGCGCGCCGCGGCGGCCATCGCCTCGAGCCCCGAAGGCTCGCCCGCCGGCCCCGCCGCCGCCTGTGACAACATCCGCCATAATTCTCCACCATCACTGCTTCGCGGGCTTGTTCTTCACCGAAAACTTGGCCGAATCGCCCGCGTCCCGAGAATGTGACGAGGGGACTGATCGACAAGCGCGCGCGGAACCCTAAAGTGAACCTTCCGGACCCAGTGCGGCAAAGCTGGTTCAAGGCCTGCTGGTCCGGAAATTGAATGTAGCGATGGCGCCCGGAAACGGAAACGGGCAGGCCCATCAGGGGCGTCACGAAGGACGCAATCGGAGGCGGTATGAGCGCGACCCAGGAATTTCAGCCCGCGTCCCTCGAGGAGGCGGTCACCCGCCAGGCTGAACAGGCGCTGGAAAAGGCCTCCGCCGCCCGCGCCGCGGTGGGCGACGTCATCTTCGGCCAGAAGCAGGTGGTGGAGGAAGCGCTCGTCACCCTCATCGCCGGCGGCCACGGCCTGCTGGTGGGCGTGCCGGGCCTCGCCAAGACCAAGCTGGTCGACACGCTGGGCGCCGTGCTCGGCCTCGACGCCCGCCGCGTCCAGTTCACCCCCGACCTGATGCCCGCCGACATTCTGGGCTCGGAAATCATGGAGGAGGCCGAGAACGGCCGCCGCGCCTTCCGCTTCGTGCGCGGACCCATTTTCGCGCAATTGCTGATGGCCGACGAAATCAACCGCGCCAGCCCGCGCACGCAATCGGCGCTGCTGCAGTCGATGCAGGAATATCACGTGACCGTCGCGGGCGAGCGCCACGACCTGCCGCGCCCGTTCCACGTGCTCGCCACGCAGAACCCGCTGGAGCAGGAAGGCACCTATCCCCTGCCCGAAGCGCAGCTCGATCGCTTCCTCATGCAGATCGACGTGAACTATCCCGATCGCGCGGCCGAGAAGCGCATCCTCATCGAGACGACCGGCGAGAACGAGGCGCGCGTCAAGCAGGCGATGACCGCCGACGAGCTGATGGCCGCGCAGCGCCTCGTGCGCCGCCTTCCGGTCGGCGACCGCATCGTCGAGGCGATCCTCGACATCGTGCGCGCCGCGCGCCCCGGCGAGGGCGATCCCGAAATCACCAAGTTCATCGCGTGGGGCCCCGGCCCGCGCGCCGCGCAGGCGCTGATGCTGGCCTCGCGCGCAAGAGCGCTGGTGGACGGGCGCCTGTCGCCCTCGCTCGACGACATCGCCGCGCTCGCCGGCCCGGTGCTCAAGCACCGCATGGCGCTCACCTTCGCCGCGCGCGCCGAAGGCGAGACGATCGCGGGCGTCATCGCCCGTCTCGTGCGCCGCATAGGCTGACGCCATGGCCGATGCGCGCCTTCTCGACGCAGACGAAAGCGCCATCGCTTCGACGCATCGGCAGGGCGCGCTCGAACTCGCGCGCCGGCTCCCCAGCCTCGTCGTCGCGGCCAAGGAAGTCGCCGCCACCGTGATGCACGGCGTCCACGGCCGCAGGCGCGCGGGCGTCGGCGAAACGTTCTGGCAGTTCCGCCCCTTCGTGTGGGGCGAGCCGACCACGAAGATCGACTGGCGCCGCTCCGCCCGCGACGACCGGATCTACGTGCGCGAGCGCGAATGGGAAGCCGCGCACACCGTCTGGATCTGGATGGATCGCTCGCCCTCCATGGCCTACGTCTCGACGCTCGCGCTGCAATCCAAGCTCGATCGCGCCGTGACGCTGGGCTTCGCCGCCGCCGATCTTCTCGTGCGCGGCGGAGAGCGCGTCGGCGTGCCCGGCCTCACGCGTCCCGTGGCCGCGCGCAACATCGTCGATCGCCTCGCCGAAGCGATGATCGAGGAAGCGGGCCGGCGCGACCATGTCCCCGCCGAACTGCCGCCCGGCGATCCGCTCGCGCCGCGCACGCAGATCGTCATCCTCAGCGACATGCTGAACGACCCCGCGGAAATCCGCGCCACGATCCATTCCATCGCCAGCCGCGGCGCCGTCGGCCACGTGGTGATGATCTCCGATCCGATCGAGGACACGTTCCCCTTCACCGGCCACACCGAATTTCTCGACGTCGACAGCAGCGCGCGCCTGCGCGTGGGCGAGGCGCAGACGTTCAAGGCCGATTACGTGAAGCGCCTCGCGCTGCATCGCGACGCGGTGCGCGAAGCGTGCGTCTCGCGCGGATGGAGCTTCGCGCTGCATCGCACCGACAGGCCCGCGTCCGAAGCGCTGCTGGGCCTGCGCATGCGCCTCGAAGGCCCGCAGGGAGGGACCGGCTGATGCTCGGCCTTCCGCTCGCCTTCTCCGCGCCGCTCGTTCTCGCCGCCTTCGCCGCGCTGCCGGTGCTCTGGTATCTGCTGCGCATCACGCCGCCGCGCCCGCGGCAGGTGGCGTTTCCGCCGCTGAAGCTCATTCTCGATCTCGAGCCCAAGGAGCAGCAACCCGCGCGCACGCCGTGGTGGCTGCTGGCGTTGCGCCTGCTGCTGGCGGCGATGATCATTCTCGCCATGGCCGGGCCGATCTGGAATCCCCCGCCCCGCGGACAGGCCGGCTCCGGCCCGCTCGTCGTCGTGATCGACAACGGCTGGCCCGCCGCGCTCGACTGGGACAAGCGCGTCGCCGCCGCCAATGACGCGGTGCTCGCCGCCGCGCGCGAAGGCCGCGCCGGCGCCATCGTCGCAACGTCCGAAGGCGCGCGCGACGTCGCTGACCGCAGAGCCCGCGCGCCTCACCGAGCGCCTGCGCGCATTGAAGCCTGTTCCGCATGCGCCCGAGCGCGCCGCCGCGCTCGCGCCCGTGACCAAATTCGTCGCGGCCAATCCCGGCGCGGACATTTTGTGGATTTCCGACGGCGTCGACGCGGGCGACGCGCGCGCGTTCGCGCAAGGGCTGCTCGACGCGGCCGGCGACAGGTCGAGCGTGCGCGTGCTCAACGGCGCCCGCGCGCCCGTCGCGGTCACCGGCGTCGACAACGCGCCCGCCGCGCTCGAAGCGCGGCTCGTGCGCGCAGGCGCCGCAGGCGCATCCGACGGCGTGCTGCGCGCCTATGACCTCAAGGGACTCTCCGTCGGCGAGACGCGCTTCGCGTTCGGCAGCGCGAATGAAACAACGGCGCGCCTCGACATGCCGACCGAATTGCGCAACGAGATCGCGCGCATCGAGATCGAGGGCGAGCGCACGGCGGGCGCGGTCTCGCTGCTCGACTCGCGCTGGAAGCGCCGGCGCGTCGCCATCGTCTCCGGCGTCACCGCCGACGTCGCGCAGCCGCTTCTCTCGCCGTCCTATTACGTGGCGCGCGCGCTGGCGCCCTTCGCCGAAGTGCGCGAGCCGCGCCCGGGAACGCGCGATCCCATCGTCGCCGCGCTCGACGAGCAGCCGAGCCTGATCGTGCTGACGGACGTCGGCGTGATCTCCGGCCTCGCGCGCGACAGGCTCGTGCGCTTCGTCGAGGAGGGCGGCGTGCTGCTTCGCTTTGCGGGCACGCGGCTCGCGTCGGGCGCCGACGACATGACGCCCGTGCGCCTGCGTCGCGGCGGCCGCGTGCTCGGCGGTTCGCTGTCGTGGGAGACGCCGCGCAAGCTTGCGCCGTTCGACCGATCCTCGCCCTTCCACGGCATCGACGTGAGCGAGGAAATCGCCGTCACGCGGCAGGTTCTCGCCGAGCCCGAGGCCGGCCTCGCCAACAAGACATGGGCCGCGCTCGACGACGGCACGCCGCTCATCACCGCCGACCGGCGCGGCAAGGGCCTCGTCGCGCTCGTGCACGTCACCGCCGACACCACGTGGTCGAACCTGCCGCTGTCGGGCCTGTTCGTGAACGTGCTGCGCCGCATGGTGGCGCTGGCGGGCGAGAGCGTCGAGGGCGCGGCGAGCGGAACGTCGAACATTCCCGGCGGCGCCCAGCGCGCCGAGACGGTCGCGCCCACGCGCACGCTGGACGGCTTCGGCGTTCTGGGCGATCCTCCGGTCACCGCAAAGCCCATCGCCACGGGCTTCAACGGCCCCTCGAACGCCGATCATCCGCCCGGCTTCTACGGCCCGCCCGACGCCATGGTGGCGATCAACACGCTCGCGGCCGACGCGAAACTGAGCCCCGTGAACTTCGAGGGATTGAAGCTCGACATGCAGGCCCTGCGCCCCGCCGAACCGTTCGACCTGCGCCCCACGCTGATCGCGCTCGCCTTCCTGCTGTTCCTGGCCGACGCGCTCGCCTCGCTCTGGATCGGCGGCTTCGGCCGGCGCAAAAGCGCAGGCGCGCCCGCGCGGGCGGCGACGGCCTCCGCGCTCGCAGCCGTTGCGGCGCTGGCGCTTCTGGCGCTGAGCGCGCCCGCTCTCGCGCAAGGCGCGCCGCCCTCATCGGCCCCGACACCGATGACCGAGGCGCAGATGAAGGCCGCGCTCGACGCCGCGCTGAAGACGCGCCTCGCCTATGTCGTCACCGGCGACGCGCAGATCGACGAGGCGAGCCGCCTCGGCCTCGCAACGCTCTCGCGCGCGCTCGGCCAGCGCACCGCGCTGACGCCGGGCGAGCCCGTGGGCATTGATCCCGCGCGCGACGAACTCGCGTTCTTTCCCATCATCTACTGGCCCATCGCCGCCAACCAGCCGCAGCCGCCGCAGGCCGTGGCGACGCGCATTTCCGAGTTCATGAAGAACGGCGGCACGGTGATCTTCGACACCCGCGACGCGCTGACCCAGCGCCCCGGCGGAGCGCCGACGCCGGAAACCGCGTGGCTGCGCCGCCTGCTCGCGGGCGTCGACGTGCCCGAACTCGAGCCCGTGCCGCGCGACCACGTGGTGACGAAAACCTTCTACCTGCTCGACAACATCGTCGGCCGCACCACCGTCGGCCAGACGTGGATCGAGGCCATGCCCGCCGCGACCGAGGACATTTCGCAGCGTCCCGCGCGCGCCGGCGACAGCGTGTCGCCGATCATCATCACCTCGAACGATCTCGCCAGCGCGTGGGCGTCGGACCGCTCCGGCCAGCCGCTCTATCCATTGCAGCCGGGCACCGGCCGCCAGCGCGAGATGGCGATCCGCGGCGGCGTCAACATCGTGATGTACGCGCTCACCGGCAATTACAAGGCCGACCAGGTGCACGTGCGCGACCTGCTCGACAGGCTCGGTCTGTAACCCATGACAAACTTCAACATCGCGCTTTCGCCGCTGCTGCCCTGGCCGCTCCTGCTGGTCCTCGCGCTCGGCGCGATCGCCGTCACCGCGCTCGGCGTGTGGAGCGGCCGGCGCGGCGCGTGGATCCGCGCGCTCGGCCTCGCGCTGATCCTGTTCGCGCTCGCCGATCCTTCGCTGGTGCGCGAGGATCGCCAGCCGCTGAAGGACGTCGTCGCCGTCGTCGTCGACCGCAGCGCCAGCCAGTCCATCACCAACCGCACCGCCCAGACCGACGCCGCGCGCGCGCAGGTGCGCCAGGCCCTTGAGGGCATGGACAACATCGAGATCCGCATGGTCGAGGCGGGCGCGAGCGCCGGCCAGGACGACGGCACGAAACTGTTCTCCGGCCTCGCCGTCCGCGCTCGCCGACGTGCCGCCCGAACGCGTCGGCGGCGCCATCCTCATCACCGACGGCGTCGTGCACGACATTCCGCTCAGCGCCGACCAGCTCGGCTTCCGCGCGCCGGTGCACGCGTTCATCACCGGGCGCGAGGGCGAACGCGACCGGCGCATCGAACTCGTCGAGGCGCCGCGCTTCGGCCTCGTCGGCCGCGACCAGACCATCGTCGTGCGCGTGCACGACACGGGCGATCGGGGCGAGCCGATCGAACTCGTCATTCGCCGCGACGGGCAGGAAGTGGGCCGCACGCGCGCAAGAGCCGGCGCCCTCGCCCGCGCCGTGGTGCGCGTCGAGCACGGCGGACCCAACGTCGTCGAGCTCGAAGCGGCCACCCTGCCCGACGAACTGACGGCGCTCAACAACAAGGCGGTCGTCACCATCGAGGGCGTGCGCGACAAGCTGAAGGTGCTGCTCGTCTCCGGCGAGCCCCACGCGGGCGAGCGCACGTGGCGCAATCTTCTCAAGTCCGACGCCAACGTCGACCTTGTTCACTTCACGATCCTGCGCCCGCCGGAAAAGCAGGACGGCACGCCCATCGGCGAGCTGTCGCTGATCGCGTTTCCCACCGCCGATCTCTTCGGCCGCAAGATCCGCGAGTTCGACCTCATCATCTTCGACCGCTATTCCAATCAGACGGTCCTGCCGCCGATCTACTTCAACAACATCGTCAACTACGTGCGCGAAGGCGGCGCGCTGCTGATCGCGGCCGGGCCCGATTATTCAGGCCCGGACGGGCTTTTCTTCTCGCCGCTCGGCAAGATTTCGCCCGCCCGTCCCGACGGGCGCATCATCGAGCGCGCCTTCCGCGCGCAGGTGACGGAGATGGGCGGACGCCATCCCGTCACGCGCGGCCTGCCCGGCTCGCAGCAGACCCCGCCGGCGTGGAGCGAGTGGTATCGCCAGGTTTCGGCGGAGGCCACGCGCGGCGTGTCGGTGATGGCCGGCGTCGAGGATCGCCCGCTGCTGCTGCTCTCGCGCGAGGGCAAGGGCCGCGTCGGCCTCATGCTGTCGGACCAGATCTGGCTGTGGGCGCGCAATTACCAGAACGGCGGGCCGCATCTCGAATTGCTGCGCCGCCTCGCGCACTGGCTCATGAAGGAGCCCGAACTCGAGGAAGAAGCGCTGCGCGCCACCGCGCGCGGACAGGAAATCACCATCGAGCGCCAGAGCCTGAAGGTCGACAAATTCTCCGTCGTCGCCGCGTTCCCGAGCGGCAAGAAGGAAACATACGTCCTCGAGCCAGCCGAACCGGGCATCTCGCGCACGAAGGTGAAGGTGGACGAACTCGGCCTGTTCACGATCACCGAGGGCGACCTCACAACGCTGGTGAACGTCGGCGTCGAGAACCCGCGCGAATTCCGCGAAGTCGTGTCGACGCTCGACCCCCTGCGCCCGCTCGTTGAAGCCACCGGCGGCACGGTGCGCCGCATCGCCGCGAGCGGCGACGCGGTCAACATCCCGCGCTTCTCATCCATGCGCGAAAGCCCTGTCTACGGCGGCTCCGACTACGTGGGCGTCAAGCGCACGGGCGCCAGCATGGTGACGGGCGTCGGCGTCGCGCCGCTGGCCGTGGGATTCCTGGGCCTGCTGATCCTGCTGGGCGGCGTGCTGGCGGGCTGGCTGTGGGAAGGGCGGAGACGGAGGGCATAGGCGGGCGATGCTCGCTACCGCCTGCCGCACGCTCTCCACCGTCATGGTCTGCGAAGGCCGACCATGACGCCGTGGTGGATGCGACGTCATCCACAACAGCGCGCCGCCCCTCACCCCGCCTTGCGCACCAGGCCGCCGACGCCTTCGAAGGCGCCCGGCGTGAGTTCGCAGATCAGCACGCGGGCGGGATCGACCGGGCCCGGCAACGTCAGGCGGCCGAGCGGCACGCGCTTGAAGCCGAGGCGGCCGTAATAGGGCTCGTCGCCGACCAGCACGACCAGCTTCTGTCCCGCCGCGCGGGCGGCGTCGAGAGAGCGCATGGCGAGCGCCTCGCCGATGCCGCGCGAGCGGAACGCCGGCTCCACGGTGAGCGGGCCGAGCAGCATCATGTCGACGGCCGCGCCGTCCGAACGGCCGCACGCGACCGGCGTCATGATGTTGGAGCCGACCAGCAGCGTGCCCACATGCGCGACGAACGACAGCACGTAATCAGGCTTCACGCCCTCGCGCAGGCGATAGGCGGTGCGCGCGAAGCGCCCCGGCCCGAACGCGCGCTCGTCGAGCTTCTCGATCTGCGGCAGGTCGGAGGGATGCAGCGGACGCAGGCCCAGCGCCGGCAAATCGGGCGCGGAATACGCGTTCTCGGATGCGCTTGCGGGTGGGGTCGCCGGGGTCATCGATCGCCTGGAGGTTGAAAGCAGTGGAGCCTCGAGGTTTCACTATGGGCAAAGGCGCAGCGGCGCAATGGCGGCGGCGCGGCGCGCCCTACCAGTAGGCGTCCCGCGGCGCGCCCTCGAACACTTCCGCGATCGCGCGCCCGGGTCGCCGCGCTCGTGTCGGCGGGCAGCGCGTGCAGGTGGAAGAAATCCGCCGCCTCGATCTCCCGGTCGGGCGGGCGGGGCCCCAGCACGCGGGCCTCGCGCGCGACGAACAGCGCCACGTGGTCGCGGCGCGAGGCGCGCTGGTTGAAGAACATGCCGTGCAGTTCGGGCTCGCCGCAGATCTCGACGTTGCCCTCCTCCAGCACCTCCCGGCGCAGGGCCTCGACCAGCGTCTCGCCCGCCTCGACGCCCCCGCCCGGCAGCAGCCAGCCCGCCGTGTAGGTCTGGCGCACGAGCAGCACGCGGCCCTCACCGTCCAGCACGAGCCCGCGCACGCCCAGCGTCATCGGCCGCGAGAGGCGGAACCAGATGTGCATGGCCCTGCGGATGCTTGTCTCGAATCGCATGGATCAGACGCCTCCGGACGCCGTTATGTGCAGGCGCCGCGGCGCCCGGCAAGCTGGGCCTTTGCCGGAAGGGGGTGGAAATCCCCCTCCACCCGGATTAGAAGCATTCTAAGTTTTGCCGCGCGTCCGCGCCGGCGCCGCCGGAGCCCCCGCGTGAAGACCTTCGCCGAACTCACCGAACGCGAGATTCTCGCGGTGGCCATCTCCTCCGAGGAGGAGGACAGCCGCATCTACATGTCGTTCGCCGAGGACCTCTCCGAGCGCTATCCCGCCTCCTCGAAAGTGTTCGTCGAGATGGCGGAGGAGGAGACGCGCCACCGTCACATGCTGCTGGAAATGTACGAGCAGCGCTTCGGGCCGAACCTGCCGCCGATCCGCCGCGACGACGTGAAGGGCTTCCTCAAGCGCCGCCCCGTGTGGCTGTCGAAGAACCTGTCGCTCGACACCATCCGCAAGGAAGCGGAGAACATGGAGTTCCAGGCCCAGCGCTTCTACGCCAAGGCCGCCGAGCAGACCCGCGACGTCAACATCCGCAAGCTCCTCGGCGACCTCGCCGAGATCGAGAAGTCGCACCGCGACACGGCCGGCAAGCTGGAGGCCGCGCACCTCACCGAGAGCGCGCGGGACGAAGAGAACCGCACGCGCCACCGCATGTTCGTGCTGCAATACGTGCAGCCGGGCCTCGCCGGGCTGATGGACGGTTCGGTGTCGACGCTGGCGCCGCTGTTCGCCGCCGCCTTCGCCACGCAGAACAACTGGCAGACGTTCCTCGTCGGCCTCGCCGCCTCGGTGGGCGCGGGCATCAGCATGGGATTTGCGGAGGCGCTGTCGGACGACGGCTCGCTCACCGGGCGCGGCAGCCCATGGATCAGGGGCGTGGTGTCGGGCGTGATGACCGCGCTCGGCGGCATCTTCCACACCCTGCCCTACCTCGTGCCCGACAGCGTGCCCAACGCCTTCTGGATCGCCACGGGCATCGCCTCGATCGTCGTGATCATCGAACTGTGGATCATCGCGTGGATCAGGGCGACGTACATGGACACGCCGTTTCTGCAGGCGGCCTTCCAGGTGGTGGTGGGAGGGTTCATCGTGCTGATGGCCGGGATCATCATCGGCGGGGCGTAGCGGGGCGTCCACGAATGCCGCGCCTTCCTTCTCCCGTGCGCGGGAGAAGGTGGCCCCGCGTAGCGGGGTCGGATGAGGGTGTCTCCACAAACGTACATGGCCCTGCAGCCCGGGCGCCCTCACCCGGCTGGCTCCGCCAGCCACCCTCTCCCGCTCCGCGGGAGAGGGAAGCAAGAAATCACCCCGGCGTCTTGCCGTTGATCACGTCGTACACGTTGCACGCGATGCCGGTGGCCTCGTAGCCGTCGTGGCCCGTGGCCTGCGCGATGGCGAACATCTGCGAGGCGAGGCTGACGAAGGGCATCGGCACTTCCATGTCGCGGGCCATGTCGAGGCCGAAGCCCACGTCCTTGGGCATCCAGGACTTCCGCGGCTTGAACTTGCGGCTGACCACGATCTCCATGATGCGCCGCGTCGCCACCGAATCCTGCTGCGAGTTCTGCAGAATGGTCTGGAACGTCGCATCGTCCAGCCCGCCCTTCTTCAGCCACGAGCCGATCTCCACCACCGCCATGTGCTGGACGGCGGCGAGCATCGCCATGGCGTTCTTCACCATCTTGGCGTTGCCCAGTTCGCCCACGTAGAGGATCGACTTGGCCATCGGCTTGAACACCGGCTGGTATTCGTCGAACAGCGCCTTCGAGCCCGAAACCCACAGCGCGAGCTGCCCCGCCGCCGCGACCTCCTCGACGCCGCCGGCCGACGCGTCCACCACGGTCCAGCCCTTTTTGGAAAGCTCGTCGCTGGCGGCCACGATGGTCGCCTTGTCGATGCTGCTGAAGTCGATCCACACCTTGGCGCCCCTGGTCGCCTCGCAGAGGCCGCCCTTGCCGAGCGCGACGGCCGTGACGGCGCCATTGTAGGGCAGCATGGAAAGCACCAGGTCGCAGGCCTCCGCGACCTCCTTCGGCGAGTTGACGAACGTCGCGCCCGCCGCCTCCAGCGCCTTGGCCTGCGCCCGGTTGAGATCGGTCACCACCAGCTTGTAGCCGGCCTTGATCAGGTTGGCGGCCATGCCGCTGCCCATGCCGCCCGTGCCGATGAATCCAAAAGTCGTCATGCTTCGCTCCCTCGTTGTCGCCCTGCCGGGCTTGTGCGCTGGCGCGCCCGGCGGTCTGCCCGGGCTGCGCGCGTCCGCGCCTTCATCCGCCCTCCCCGGCGAGATGACAAGAGGCGCGCCGCCGCCCGCCCGCCCGGGGATGCGGCGGAGGCGACCCCGCCCCGCTTGACCTTGCCGCCCCGGCCCTTAAACCACCCCCGTGACCAGCTTCGTCCTCGCCCATCTCTCCGACGCCCATATCGGCCCGCTGCCCAAGCCCCTGCGGCGCGAGCTGATGAACAAGCGTTTCACCGGCTACGTGAACTGGATTCGCCGGGCCCACATCCACGACATGAAGGTGCTGGGCGCCATCGTCGAGGACGCGCGCGCGCAGGCGCCCGACCACATCGCCATGACCGGCGACGTGATGAACATCGGCCTGCCGGCGGAGTTTCCCATCGCCAAGGCGTGGCTGCAGACGCTGGGCGATCCGGAGGGCGTGAGCTTCACGCCCGGCAACCACGACGCCTACGTGCGCGGTTCGCTCCCCTTCATCACCGAGACGTTCGCGCCCTGGTGCTCGAACGACGGCGAGAACCACACCGCCTTCCCGTACCTTCGCGTGCGCGGGCAGGTGGCGCTCATCGGCCTGACGTCGGGCATTCCCACCCTGCCGCTGCTCGCCTCGGGCCGGCTGGGAAGCGAGCAGCGCGACGCGCTCGCCAAACTTCTCGACGACACCGGCCGGCGCGGCCTCATGCGCGTGGTGATGATCCATCATCCGCCGACCTCTGGCGGCGCGAAATTCGGCCGCGGCCTCACCGACGCGCGCGAACTCGAGCAGGTCATCGTGCGCCACGGCGCGGAACTCGTGATCCACGGCCACAACCACCGCCTGCAGGTGCGCCACATCGAGGGCGGCGGACGCCGCGTGCCGTGCGTGGGCGTCGCGTCCGCGTCGGCCGTGCCGGGCACGCCGCTGCATCGCGCGGCCTATCATCTCTACACGTTCGAGAAGTCCGGCAACGGCTGGAAGGTCGAGGGGCGGATGCGCGGCACCGCGCCGGGGGGCGAGCATGTCATGGATCTCGGGCCCATCGAGCTTTGAAGGCTCAACGAAGCTGCGCGTAATGGGCGACCCACCAGTTGGCGCCGAAGCTCCACGCGAAATAGATCGCGCCCAGCAGCAGGATGAACAGCACGATCGCGCCGATGATCTCGATGGTGAACAGCAGCGCGGTCTCCGCGCGCTGGCGCCAGCGCGGGCGCCTGTCCTTCGCGGGCGGAACGGGAAGGACGCTCTTCGCCGGCCGCGCCGCGCTCGTCGCCTCCTTCAGCGAGTAGCGGCTCGTGAGATCGGCGGCGAGCGCCGCCTCGCGCTCGACGAGGCGGCGGGCGATGTAATCGGTCATCGCCTCGACCATCGGGTCGAGCCGGTCGCTTTCGGCCAGCGTGACGCGCCCGTTGCGCGTCTCCTGCACGAACAGGTACGTGCGCCTGTCGTGCGCCATCTCGACGAAGGCGATCATGTCGATGAACAGCCGCGGCCGCTCGCCGCCCACGACGCCCGCGTCGAACAGGTCGACGTTGGCGGGCGCCTGCGCGAGGATCGGCTTGAACGCGTCGTAGAGCATCTCGAGGCGCGCGAGTTCGGCGCGGCGAAGCTCGGTCACCACGTCCGATCGCTCGGCCTGTTCGATCCGCGCCTTGCGCACGGCGGTCTTCAGGCTCGGCGGAAACTTTTCGGCGTCGGGATTGTCCACGGGCCTTTCCGTCGTTGCGCGCTGCGTCCATTAACGCATCGCGAACTATATCGTTTGCGCCTTGTCGCGCCACACGAAGGCGCCTTTATGGTGAGCGCTTATGGCTAACGCGGACAAGCGCGGGCTCTGGCGTTTCTGGATAGACCGGGGCGGCACGTTCACGGACGTGGTCGGCTGCGACCCGGACGGGCGCCTGCACGTGCGCAAGCTGCTGTCGGAAAACCCCGCCGCATATTCCGACGCCGCCGTGGCGGGCGTGCGGGCGCTGTTAAGCATACCCGCCGGCGCGCCGATCCCGCCCGGCCTCATCGACAGCGTCAAGATGGGCACGACCGTCGCCACCAACGCGCTGCTGGAGCGCAAGGGCGCGCGCACGCTGCTGGTGACGACGCACGGCTTCGCCGACGCGCTGGAGATCGGCAATCAGGCCCGGCCCGACATTTTCGCGCGCAATATCGTCAAGCCGCAGCAGCTCTACGCCGGCGTCATCGAGATCGACGAGCGCATCCGCGCCGACGGGCAGATCGAACGCGCGCCCGATCTTGCCGCCGCGCGCGACGCGCTGCGGGCCGCGCGCGCGCAGGGCTTCGAGGCCGCCGCCATCGTCTTCATGCACGCGTGGCGCTTTCCGCAACACGAGCAGATGATCGCCGACATCGCGCGCGAGGAAGGCTTCGCGCAGGTCTCGACCAGCCACGAGACGATCCCGCTCGTGAAGTTCGTGCCGCGCGGCGACACCACGGTGGCCGACGCGTATCTGACGCCGATCCTCAAGCAATACGTCGATCGCGTCGCGCGCGAACTGGGCGCGGACGCGGACGGCGGGCCCCGCCTCCTGTTCATGTCCTCGGCGGGCGGATTGTCCTCGGCGCGTTTCTTCCAGGGCAAGGATGCGATCCTGTCCGGCCCCGCGGGCGGCGTCGTCGCCATGGCGCAGAGCGCGCAGGCGGCGGGCTTCTCGCGCGTCATCGGCTTCGACATGGGCGGCACGTCCACGGACGTCACCCATTACGCGGGGTCTTACGAGCGCGCATTCGACAGCGAAGTGGCAGGCGTGCGCCTGCGCGCGCCGATGCTGCGCATTCACACGGTGGCGGCGGGCGGCGGTTCGATCATCGAATGGGACGGCGCGCGCCTGCGCGTCGGCCCGCATTCGGCAGGCGCTTCGCCCGGCCCGTTGAGCTATCGCCGCGGCGGGCCGCTCACCATCACCGACGCCAACGTGATGGCGGGCAAGATCCTGCCGCAGCATTTTCCCGCGATCTTCGGCGCACGCGGGGACGAGACGCTCGATGACGAGGGCGTGCGCGCCGCGTTCGCGGACCTCGCGCGGCGCATGAACGATGGCCGCGCGCCCGAAGCCATCGCGGACGGCTGCATCGAAATTGCGGTCGCGGGCATGGCGGAAGCGATCAAGAAAATCTCCGTCGCGCGCGGCTACGACGTCACGCGCTACGTGCTCAATTGCTTCGGCGGCGCGGGCGGCCAGCACGCGTGCCTCGTCGCCGACGCGCTCGGCATGGGACAGGTGCTGCTGCACCCGCTCTCCTCCGTCCTGTCGGCCTACGGCATGGGCCTTGCGGACCTCTCCGCCCTGCGCTCGGCCGCCATCGAGCGCGCGCTCGACGCGGACGGGCTCGCGGCGCTGGACGAAACCGTGGAAACCCTTGCGCTGCAGGCGCGCGCGGAACTCGCCGCGCAGGGCCTCGATGCGGCCGTGGTGACGACGCACGCCCGCGCCCACGTGCGCTATGCGGGCTCGGACGCCAATCTCGATCTCGACCTTCCGTTCGCGGACGCCGCCGCCATGCGGGAAGCCTTCGAGCGCGAACACCTGTCGCGCTTCGGTTTCATCGACCCGGCCAAGGGGCTCGTCATCGAGGCGGCGAGCGTGGAGGCCTTCGGCGGCGGCGAGCGACGCGTGGAGCCCGAACATGCTCTGGCGCAGGGCGAACCCCGCGCGCAGGGCCGCACGCGGTTCTTCTCCGCCGGCAAATGGCGCGAGGCGAATGTCTTCGTTCGCGCACATCTCGCGCCTGGACACAGCCTCCCGGGCCCCGCGCTCATCATCGAGCCCAACCAGACCATCGTCGTCGAGGAGGGCTGGCGCGCTGCAGGTCACGCGCAAGGATCACGTGCTGCTTGCGCGCGTCGCGCCGCGCGAAAAGCGCACGGCGGTCGGCACGCACGCCGATCCGGTGCTGCTCGAAGTGTTCAACAACCGATTCATGTCCATCGCCGAGCAGATGGGCGTGACGCTGCAGAACACGGCCTCGTCCGTGAACATCAAGGAGCGGCTCGACTTCTCCTGCGCGATCTTCGACGCCGGCGCGAACCTCGTCGCCAACGCGCCGCACATGCCGGTGCATCTGGGCTCGATGGATCGCTCGGTCGAGACCATCGCGCGCGAGAACGCCGGTCGCATCAGGCCCGGCGACGTGTACGCCATCAATGCGCCCTACAACGGCGGCACGCACCTGCCGGACATCACCGTCTGCACGCCCGTGTTCGACAAGGAAGGCGCGCGCATCCTGTTCTGGATCGCCGCGCGCGGACATCACGCCGATGTGGGCGGCGTTGCGCCTGGCTCCATGTCGCCGCGCGCCACGACCATCGAGGAGGAAGGCGTCTACATCGACAATTTCCTGCTCGTGTCGGACGGCCGCTTCCGCGAGGCCGAGACGCTCGCGCTGCTCACGACGCGCAAAGTATCCAGCGCGAAACCCGGCGCAGAACATCGCCGACCTGAAGGCGCAGGTCGCGGCCAACGCGCGCGGCGCAGCGCTCCTGCAACAGATGATCGAGGAATTCTCGCTCGAAGTCGTCGAGGCCTACATGGGCCACGTGCAGGACAACGCGGAAGAGAGCGTGCGCCGCGTCATCGCGCGGCTGACGGATTCGAGTTTCACCGTCGAACTCGATCAGGGAACCCGCATCGCGCTCGCCATCCGCGTCGATCGCGACCGGCGCGAGGCGACCATCGACTTCACGGGAACCTCGCAGCAGCAGCCCGACAATTTCAACGCGCCCGAGCCGATCACGCGCGCCGCGTGCCTTTATGTGTTCCGCGTGCTGGTCGGCGGCGACATTCCCATGAACGCGGGTTGCCTGCGGCCGCTGAAGATCATTGCGCCGCAGGGCTCGATGCTCGCGCCGCGCTGGCCCGCCGCCGTCGTCGCCGGCAACGTGGAGACGAGCCAGAACGTGGTGGATTGCCTGTTCGGCGCGCTGGGCGCGCTCGGCTCCGCGCAGGGCACGATGAACAATCTCACCTTCGGCAACGCCAGAAGCCAGTATTACGAAACGATCTGCTCGGGCGCGCCCGCGGGCGAGGGCTTCGACGGCGCGAGCGCAGTCCACACGCACATGACGAATTCGCGCCTCACGGACCCGGAAGTGCTGGAGCTGCGCTTCCCCGTGGTGCTGGAGGATTTTCACGTGCGGCGCGGCTCGGGCGGCAAGGGCCGTTTTTGTGCGGGCGACGGCGTCAGCCGCACGATCCGCTTTCTGGAGGACATGGAGCTTGCGATCCTGTCCGGCCGGCGGCGCGTGCGCTCCTTTGGCGCAGCGGGCGGCGAGCCGGGCGAACCGGGGCGCAATTTCGTGCGCCGCGCGAGCGGGCGCATCGAAGAGCTTGCGGGCTGCGCGTCGACGGACGTGTCGCCGGGGGACGCGGTGACCATCGTCACGCCCACGGGCGGCGGCTGGGGAAAGAGCTGAAGGCCCGCGCAAATCCCTTCTCCCCGCCTTGCGGGGAGAAGGTGGCGCGCAGCGCCGGAGAGGGGCTCCGCCACTGCCGGGAGGTCCGCGCAGCCCCTCATCTGTCCTTCGGACCCCTTCTCCCCGCAGGCGGGGAGAGGAGCGCGACGCTAGCCCGCGCCCCCTTCCCCAAATGACTTTCTCCGTGGCACACATCCTTCCAAGCCAGCGATCGTGAAATCGCGGCGGGAGGGAACATGACCAGCATCATTTCGCGGACATTCGGCGCGCTCGTCGCCATGGCTCTGACCGGCGCCGGCGCCTTCGCGCAGCAGGCGGAGACGGCGGCGCAATATCCGAGCCGCAACGTGCGCTTCGTTGTTTCGGCGGCGGCGGGCGGGGGCAACGATCTCATCGCGCGCATCGTCGCCGAGCGCCTGCAGAACAGGTGGGGCCAGCCCGTCACGGTGGAGAATCGTCCCGGCGCGGGCAACAACATCGCCGCCGAATTCGTCTTCCGCGCGCCGCCCGGACGGCTACACGATCCTCGTCTCGCCGCCCGCGCCGCTCGTCGTCAACGCGGCGCTGTTCAAGGAGCTGCGCTTCGATCCCAAGAAGATGGAGCCGGTCGCCGTCTCCTCGTCCATTCCCAACATGCTTGTCGTGCGCGGCAACGCGCCGTGGAAGACCGCGAAGGAGTTCATCGACTTCGCGAAGGCGAACCCCGGCAAGCTCTCCTACGCCTCGCAGGGCAATGGCACGACGGGCCATCTCACCGGCGCGCTGTTCGAGATGCTGATCGGCGCCAAGCACGCGCATGTGCCCTATTCGGGCGCCGCGCCCGCGCTCAACGATCTGGCCGCCAATCACGTCGACTTCATGTTCGCCGACATCGGCACGATCATGCCGCTCGCGCAGGCCGGCAAGGTGCACATGCTCGCCGCCACGATGAAGGAAGCGCCCAAGCAGGCGCCCGGCGTGCCGACGATTGCGGAAGCGGGCCTGCCGCAGCTTCTTTCGGACACGTGGACGGCGTTCACGGCGCCTCCGGGCACGCCGCTCGACATTCGCCAGAAGATGGCGGACGCGATCCGCGAGATCATCTTCTCCGCGCCCGTCGTCGCGCGTCTCGACCAGCTCGGCGTCGTTCCTCTGGGCCTCGGCCCGAAGGAAACGGCCGACCTCATCGCCTCGGAATCGAAGCGCTGGACCGAAGTTGTCGAGAAGGCGAACGTGCGCCTGGGGCAGTAGCTCGGGACTCTTCCCTCTCCCGCGCGCGGGAGAGGGTGGGCGCCGGAGGCGCTCGGGTGAGGGTCTATCCACGAGTGATGATGCGTCGAAAGCGCGGCAGCGCCCTCATCCGACCCTGCTACGCAGGGCCACCTTCTCCCGCAAGCGGGAGAAGGAGTCGCGCATGCGACGCAGGCGCCCCGCCCCTAGTCCCCGATCTCGCCCGGCGGCACGAACACGCCGTCGTCGCGCAGCATGCCGCCGCGCGCGGCGAGCGCGGGCTGGCGTTGCGGGATCGGCATCGCCGCCTGCACCTCGAGCCCCATGCGGCCGCCGTAGCGCGAAGTGGAGCCCATCGGCGGCAGCGGCGAGGTGGCGGGACGCACCAGCGGCGCGGTCGGCTGGCGGCTCATGGCGATCTCGTTGCGCTGCGCCCCGCCGCGCCGCGCCATTTCGAGATCTGGCTCCAGCATCGGCGGATCGGGCAGGTCGTCGAGCCGCGGCCGCGGCGGCGCCTCGCGCAGGATCGGCCGGCAATAGCGGCGCGGGCCCTGCGACGTATTGCCATGCACAGCCAGGTCAACGTGGAAATGATTGTAGTGGAACGCGTTCGAGCCGGGCCCCAGCACCGTGGTGAAATGATCGCACGCGCCGATGTGCGCCTCGCGCAGGAAGCCCTTCTCCTGCTCGTCGCCGCGCGTCCAGCCCTTCACGAGCGTGATCTTGCGCCCGTCCGCCAGCTGGAATCCGCCGATGTCGAGCGCATTGCCGAACGCGTGCTCGGACAGCTTCGCGCCCGACTGGTTGTTCATCGGCCGGCAGGTGTACGAGCCCATCGTGTCGATCTGCGTGACGGGCTGCTTGAAGCGCGCCCACGCGGCAGGCTGCACAACCTCGGCGAGCCATTTCTCCAGCGCCTCGGTCATCGGGCAATTGAGCGTCGCGGTGGTCGAGATCGCGACCGATCCGTCCTTGAGCGCGGCGACCTTGAGCGGCTGCGTCATGCCGCAGATGCCCGGTCCGTCGATGGCGCGCGCCGGCTGCACATAGGCGTTCATGCGCACCGTGCGCCGCGACATGCAGGCCTTCTCGGCGGCGTCGCGCCATGCCGGACGCTGCGGTCGCTCGAAGAGCCCGCATCCGGGAAGGGTCGCGATCACGCCCGCGGCCAGAAGGAGTGGCAGAACTCTACGCGCCATTCGCGACAATTGCGCACGAATGTTTAAGCGGATTTGAAGGATGAAGGTTAACGAAGCCGCACAGCGTTATTTTTCAGCGCTGTTGTGCGCGCGCTACGAAAAGCATGGGCGCCGGCAGATAAAAAAATCCCCGCCTCGCGGCGGGGATCGGTATGCGTGAAGAGCTTGCGCGTTACGCGTTGGGACGCTCGTCCCGGGCCGCGTTGCGGTCGCGCATGAAGCGCTCGAACTCCTCGCGGTCCTTGGCCTGGCGCAGGCTCTCGATGTAGTCGGAGAACTCGCGCTCGGCGGCTTCGAGCTTGCGGCGCTCCTCCTCGAGGCGGGCGAGTTCGCCCTCGCGCCACGCGTCGAAGGCGCTGTTGCCCGACGAGCGGAACGAGGCGAAGCCCCACTCGCGCGCGGCGGGCGCGCGGTTGGCGCCGCGGCTGAACGAGCGGCTGATGTCGGGCCAGCGGTTCATGACGTTCTCCTGAAAGGCGCCGCGCGCGGCGGTGATCATGTCGGTGGAATAGCCCTGCCGGTTGCGCCACAGCTTCCACAGCAGCAGGCTGAGGCCGACGACCCACCAGACCATGAAGCCGAGGACGATCGCCGCGATCTCAAGCGCCCGCCAGCGGGGACGCGCGCTGTATGCGTAGGGGCCGGACGCTGCGTCGCGCGGGGGCTGCGCTCCGCCGGACCAGGTGTTGGACCAACCGTTCATGTCACGTGCTCCTTTGGTGTGGCATGTAAATGTAATTTACATTCACATAGGCCCCGCTTCAAGGGCGCGGACGGAACGCGCGCGAAAAATAGCGTCACCGGGGAGCTTTTGCCGCAGGCGACCGTTCAGACCGCGCGCAAGCTGCTCGGCTGCGGCAGGTTCTGGCAGATCTGCCAGACCTTGTAGGGCTTGGAGATGAACGGCGCGTCGCGCAGCATGGCGGGCACTTCGCTCAGAAGCTCGCCCGACACGAAGACGAACGGAACCCGCCGGCGGCGCAGGTCAGCGGCCACCGGGAAGATCTTGCCGTCGGGCATGTCGATGTCGAGGAAGGCGAAGTCGATCGGCTCGCAGGCGCAGCGGCGGGCTTCGGCCAGGGTCGATGCGGTGCAGATGTCGGCGTGGACGGAATCCTTCACGATGCATTCGAGGTCCAGCGCCACGAATGGATCATCCTCGACTATCAGAATCCGCACTGCCAAATCCTTGTGACGCCGGCCATCGCGGCCGCACATCACGACCTCGTTGTGTGCGCTAATGCGCCAAAGGGACGATTGTTCCACGTTTTGGGCAGAGTTGGCGCGCAAAGCCCCCCGCGCGCAGACCGGCTAGCGCCCGGTCGGGACCTGGGCGCCGTCCACCAGCGCGCGCACGCCGCTCTCCAGCAGCCCGTAGGCGTCGGCGCCCCCCTGCGCGGGCAGGTAGCCGCCCAGCATCAGCGTCGCCGCGCCGTGGGACAGCGCCCAGATTTCCAGCGCCAGGCGGCCCGAATCCGCGCCCGCGTTGCGGCTCGCCCGCAGCACGGCGGCGGCGGCCTCGTCGATCGCCGCAAACGACTGGACGGCGGCGGCGGGCGGGCAGGCGCCCTGCGTCTCCCCTCCCGGCGGCTCCTGCGCCTGCGTGAACATGCTGCGATAATAGCCGGGCTCCTGCCGGGCGAAATCGAGATAGGCCCGGCCCATGCGCGACAGGGCGACGCGCGGGTCGGGCCGGCCGCCATCCCATGCGGCGCGCAGGCGGGCGTTGAACAGGTCGAAGCCGCGCCGCGCCACCTCGCCCATCAGGGCTTCGCGATCGCTGAAATGGCGATAGGGCGCGGCCGGCGTCACGCCCACGAGCCGGGCGGCCTCCGTGAGGCTGAACCCCTGCGGACCGCGCTGCTCGATGAGGTTGCGCGCCGCCTCGATCAGCGCGTCCTTGAGGCGCCCGTGGTGATAGCCCCGGCGCGCGCCGCCAGCCTCCCCGCGCTCGTCCCCGTTGCCGCTCACACGCCTCTCCGCAAAAATTTTCTCGGCACTAAGTCCATGGCCAACAGCGCGAAAAACCTGCCCCGCTGCAGTCGAGGTCAACGCTGGCCTGGCGATTCGCCCTTGGCCGCGGCGATTTTGAAGGTTAACATTTTATTTCCTCTGCTGCGGACCCGCCTTCAACCCCGGCGCGGTCCCACCCAAGGGAGCAAACGATGATCGGAAGCCAGGCTCTGGAATTCGTTGGAATCGTCGCCTCCCTGCTCTTCATCGGAGCCATCGCGCTGGGCGTTTTCTGACGCGCCCGCCGGCTGCCCGCCGCGCCGCCAAAGCTTGGCTGCGAGAGCCCAGTACCTACCACACCGTAAGTGCCTCACTTGCAGGCGGTCCTTCGCCGACCGATATTGAGTTCACGAGCGCGCGCGGATTGAGCATGCGCGGCTCCATAGGGAGATTTTCATGAATTCGCAGAACAGGCGTACCGCGGGCCGCTTCATGGCAGTCACCGCCGCGCTGGTCCTTGCGTTCGCCCCCGCGCTGGCGGAAGCCCGCGCCGGCAAGGGCTCCAGTTCCGGCAGCCGTGGCGCGCGCACCGAAAGCGCGCCCGCCCGCACCCAGACGGCCCCCGCGCCGGCGCAGTCCTTCCAGCGCTCCAACCCGGCGCAGTCGACCCCTGCCACCGCAGCGCGTCCCGGCGCGCCCGCGGCGGCGGCTCCCGCGGCGGCTGGCGGCATGTTCAGCTCGCCGCTGGCGCGCGGCATCATGGGCGGCCTCATCGGCGCCGGCATCATGGGCCTGCTGATGGGCTCGGGCCTGTTCAGCGGCCTCGGCAGCCTCGCGGGCATCTTCGGCCTGCTCATCCAGCTCGCCCTCATCGGCGGCCTGGTGTGGCTGGCGGTCAGCTTCTGGCGCCGTCGCCAGCAGCAGACGGCGACCGCGGCGCCCATGGGCTACAACCGCGCTTCCGGGCCTGACCCGGTGGACGCCGGCCAGCAGCCGCAGACGAGCGCCCCGCGCTCGGCTCTCGGCGGGCTCGGCGGCGGACTTGGCGGACTTGGCGGCGGTCTCGGCGCCCTTGGCGGCGGCGCGGCCTCCGGCGGCTCGGCCTTCGGCACGCAGACGCGTCCCCTGAAGGTCGAGGGCGCCGATTTCGAGCGCTTCGAGAAGATTCTCGAAGAGGTCCAGGGCGCCTATTCGCAGGAAGACATCGGCCATCTGCGCCGCCTGTCGACCCCCGAAATGGCCGGCTATTTCGAGGAAGACATCGCCGAACAGACGGCGAAGGGCGTGATCTCGAAGACCGGCGGCATCAAGCTCCTGCAGGGCGACCTGTCGGAAGCCTGGAGCGAGGCGAGCGGCGAATACGCCACCGTCGCCATGCGCTACGAGCTCTTCGACGCGGTCCTCGAGCGCGAGACCGGCAAGATCGTCAGCGGCGACCTGAAGACGCCGCAGGAGGTCACGGAAATCTGGACCTTCGTGCGCGGCCACAACACGGGCACGCAGGGCTGGACGCTCTCCGCGATCCAGCAGGTCGAGGCGGACGCCGAGTAAGGCGCTTCTCCATAGAATTAGAAAAGGCGGGCTTCGGCCCGCCTTTTTTGTTTGCCCCCGCGTCATGGTCGGCCTTCGCCGACCGACGCGCGGAGAGGATGCTCGCCAGCCGAGCCCTCAATGCCCGTTGGCGCGCGCGTGCGCGGCCTGCGCAACGATGGCCTCCGCGGGCTTGCCGACGATCTCGGCGAGGTGATCGAACGCGGCGGTGAACGAGCCCACGCCGGCCGTCGCCGAGCGCAGTTCGACGATGAGGTCGCCCATCTCGCTTTCGGGAATGAGCGCGCGCAGCACGTCCCAGCCGTCCCAGCCCTCGCGCGCGTCGAAGCCCAGGATCTGCCCGCGCCGCGCCGACACGATCGCCGAGGCCTTCGACATCGCGTCGGAGGGAATGGCGATGTTCACGGAGAGAACCGGCTCCAGCAGCACGGGGCGCGCCTTCGCCAACGCGTCCTGCATCGCGAGTTTCGCCGCCGCGCGGAACGCCATGTCGGATGAATCGACCGTGTGATACGACCCGTCGAGCAACGTCACCGCGACATCGACGACCCGGAAGCCGAGCGGCCCGCGCGCCAGCGCGTCCTCGCAGCCGATTTCCACCGAGCCGAAATATTGCTTGGGGATCGCGCCGCCGTGCACCGTTTCGGTGAACTGGAATCCATCGCCGCGCTGCAGCGGCGCGACGTCGATGACCACGTCGCCGTATTGCCCGTGCCCGCCCGATTGCTTGCGATGGCGCCCGCGCACGTTGACCTTGTCGCGGATCGTCTCGCGGTAGGCGATGGCGGGACGGCGCGCCTGCGCGGTGACGCCGAACCGCGCGGCGAGGCGTTCGAGCGCGACACGCA
The DNA here is from genome assembly GCA_963701405.1 of uncultured Alphaproteobacteria bacterium. Classification (GTDB taxonomy): domain Bacteria; phylum Pseudomonadota; class Alphaproteobacteria; order Rhizobiales; family Beijerinckiaceae; genus Terripilifer. Next base: position 326,538 of record CAVPAB010000006.1, read on the forward strand.
GGTGCATCTCGCCCTGCCCATAGAGCTTCATCTCGCCGCTTTCCTGGTCCTGCACGAAGGCGAGCGAGGAATCCTCGTCGATCAGCTTGGCGATCGCGGACGTCAGCCGCACTTCGTCCTTGCGGTCCTTCGTCGACACGGCGAACGCGTGCACGGGCTCGGGAATTTGAGCCGGCGCGATCGAGATCGCATCCGCCGCCGTTCCATTGCGCGCATCGACGAAGCTGTCGCCGGTGGCCACGTGTTCGAGACGGCCGAGCGCCGCCGTGTCTCCCTCCTCCACTTTCGGCATGCGCGACACGGCCGAACCCATCAGCCGCGAAACGCCGGCGATCCGGTCCTCGCCGTGCGGCGAGATCACGACGCCGCCGTCGGCGAACGAGCCGCGCAGCACGCGCGACAGCGAGAGCTTGCCGCCGTGCGGCGTGTGGACCGTGCGGATGACGCGACCCAGCGCCGGGCCCTCCGCGCTGACGCCGAGGCGCTCGCGCGTGGCCGAAACGCCCGGCGCCTCGTGGCGCAGCGCCTTGAGCAGGCGCGTGACGCCGTTGCCGCGCTCGGCCGAGCCGATCAGCAGCGGCACGACGAGCCCATGCGCGCAGGTCCTGCGCGAGATCGTCGAAGATCTGGTCGCGCGGCGGCTCGATGTCGTTGAGCAATTCCTCCATCAGCTCGTCGTCGTAATCGGCGAGGCGTTCGAGCATCGAATAGCGCGCTTCCTTCTCGCGCGGCAGCTCGCCGGCGGGCACGTCGATGACGGTGGACGGCGCGTGCTCGCGATAGACGAAGGCGCGCTCGAGGGCGAGGTCGATGAAGCCAGTCGCTATGCCCTGCTGCCAGATGGGGATCTGCCGCAGGAGCAGCGGCGTGCGCGAGGCCGGCTGCAGCATGGCGAGCGTTTCGCGCACGCGCCGTGTGGCGCCGTCGATCTTGTTGAGGAACAGGAAGCGCGGGAGCTTCAGGTCTTCGAGTTCGCGCAGGATGAGCTGCAGCGCCGGCATCTTGCGCTCGTCCGCCTCGCACACGACGACCGCCGCGTCGCACAGCGGCAACGCCTGGCGCATGTCGTTGAGAAACTCCACCGAGCCCGGGCAATCGATGAACGTGATGCGGTCCCCCAGATACTCGGCGCTCGCGACGTTCGCCTCGATGCTCATTGCATGGGCGCGCGCCTCGACGGCGGCGTCGCCGACGCTTGTGGAATCGCGCACCGAGCCTTGCCGCGACAGCGCGCCGGTGCGCGCCAGAAGGCTTTCGAGAAGCGTCGTCTTGCCGCTCTGGAAGGGGCCGACGATCGCGATGAGCCGGGGCCCGGCAACGCGTGTGGAAATCCGCTTTGCAGCCTCGACCATCGCCGCCTCCTGTGCGCTTCCCGTTCAGCGTCGCTGTGAGCATCGCTTTGAGCGTCGCGTTTCATCAATGCTTTCAGGAGTGATGAGGGATTGCAAGACCAACGAAAGAACGCCGTGCCCCCGCAAGGCGGCGCCCGCGACTCGCATTCCGCGACCCGCGACGCTATTTTGGCCGCGGAGCATCCGGAGTTGAGTTATGGAAACCTCCCGCAGGACGCCGCGCGACGTCGCCCGCCGCATGGCGGAGAAAACGCGCCGCCTGAAAAGCGGCGAAGGCGGATCATGGCGGCGCGAAACCTTCACGCTGCCTCGCGGCGAGGCGCGGGCCAAGGCGCGCGAATGGTTCGAGCGTTTCCCGAAGGCCGCGTACATGACCGAGATCGAGTTCTGGCGTGAACTCGACGACGACGTGATCGAGTTCACGATCCGCAGGCTTCCCAGCGCCGACTGAGGCTTCGGCCCGTGCAGCAGACGCCAGGATTGCGGACCCGCGCTCCCAGTAAACGCGGCGGCCCCGGCGGAGCAAGGCAGGGCGTTTTAAGAAACGTGAAACCACGATCCAATGCCGCGCTCAAGTAATCGACCGCGCCGGGCGAACGCATTCGACTGGTCGTTAACCGGCGCCGCCCGAAGGGTTAATCCGAACACTTGCGATTTAAACAACTTGGGCGTGGCCGCCCCGGTTTCGCCATGGTCGGACCCCGTTTGGCGCCGGCGCGAACACGAATTTGCTTACCTTTACCGACTATGAATCGGCCCATCGGCGGCGCCCGCTTGCGCCCCGTTCATTAAAGCGATTTCGAGTCTGGAGTTAGTTTGATGCGTACTTTCCGTCTTGCCGCTCTGGCGCTGCCCCTGGTTGCCGCCGCTTCCGCGCAGGCCGCCGACCTGCCCCGCCGCTCCTACGCCCCGCCGCCGGTCGCGATGGCGGCCTACACGCCGCCGCCGTTCTCGTGGACGGGGTTCTACGTCGGCCTGAACGCCGGCTATGGCTGGGGCTCGCTCGGCAACGTCGGCAACACCACGTTCGGCAAGCCCTCGGGCTTCGTGCTCGGCGGCACGGTCGGCTACAATTACCAGATCAACCAGTTCGTCCTCGGTCTCGAGGGCGACGCGAACTGGACCAACATCGACTCGACAGCGCGCACGCTCGTGGGCGGCCCGCCGGCATCCGCCGTCGTCAGCACCGCCAATGTGAGCTGGATGGGCACGCTGCGGGCCCGCGCCGGCTACTCGGTCGATCGCGCGCTGCTGTTCGTCACCGGCGGCTACGCCGGCGCCTCGCTCGAACACAAGTACAACGACCTCACCCTCGCGGTCGGCGGCTCGGATTCGAGCTGGCGCAACGGCTGGGCCGCGGGCGCGGGCATCGAATACGCCTTCAGCCGCAACATCTCGGCGAAGACGGAATATCTCTACACCTCGTTCGGCGCTCAGGACCTGTTCACCGGCGCGCCGTATGTGTCGCGCTCCGAACTGTCGATCTCGATGGTGCGCGCGGGCGTGAATTACCGGTTCTGATCGAACCATTCCAGGTCCGCCTGCTTGAGTACAGGGCCCGGCGGTTTCCGCCGGGCCTTATCGCTTTCACAACCGCCCAGCTTTGGCTATGGTCGCCGGCGGCCGGGACGATCCGGCGATCCTTTTCTGTAGTTCTGATCGAGGGAGACTTTCATGGGCCTCTGGAATTTCGCCAAGACTGTTGGCGCCAAACTGTTCGGCGCGAACGAGGCGCAGGCCGCCGACGCCGACACATTGAAGAAGGAGGCCGAGAAGCACGGCCTCGACATGAGCGGCGTCGAAGTGAAGGTCGAGGGCGACAAGGTCGTCCTCTCCGGCAAGGCGCCGAGCACCGAAGAGCTTGAGAAGATCATGCTCGCCGTCGGCAACACCACCGGCGTCGCGCAGGTCGAAAGCAACGTCGCGGTCACCAAGACCGCCGCGGAATCGCGCACCTACGAGGTGAAGAAGGGCGACACGCTCTGGAAGATTTCCGAGGAAATGTACGGCAAGGGCAATGGCGCGAAGTACAACGTGATCTTCGAGGCCAACAAGCCGATGCTGACGCACCCGGACAAGATCTATCCGGGCCAGATCCTGCGCGTGCCGCCGCTCGCGTAAGCCGCGAACGCCAGACGTTACAGGGGCCGGAGGTTCACAGCCTTCGGCCCTTTGCCTTTCTTGTCGGGCTCGACGTCGAATTCGATGCGCTGGCCCTCGGCCAGTCCGGGCAGGCCAGCCTGCTCGACGGCGCTGATGTGCACGAAGATGTCCGGCCCGCCGGCGTCCGGCTTGATGAAGCCGTAGCCCTTGTCGGGCTTGTAGAATTTGACGGCCCCCTGCTGCATGTGAACGCCCCCTTCGACAGACCCTCGCGGGCCACATTCGGGCGTCCTGCAATTCGTGAAGCCCGCCGCTCTTTCGGCTTCACGGCCCCGATCCGCACCGCGGCCGGGTCCCTCGTTGGGCAGGTAGGAGCGCTCGTCGCGCTCCGTCACAAAGCTGGTGCATTACGCCGGGTTTGGCAAGCGGCAGCGCTTGCTTGCCGCGGCCCTCAGGCGCAGCGCTCGTTAGCCCATGGCCTCGATGCGCGCGCCCGCGCCCGGCGCCTGGCCTTGCGCCATCGCCCGGGCGAGCCAGGGCAGCAGCGTGCGCGCCTCCTCGGCGAGGACGAACGGCGGATTGATGACCGCCAGCCCGTTGGCCACGAGCCGGCCTTCGGCGGCCGGCGCGGCCACGGCCAGTTCGAGCCGCAGGATCTTGTCCGCGCCGCAGGCGGCCAGCTCGCGATAGAAGCGATCGACCACGCGCCCGTCCTTGACCGGATGCCAGAGCGCGTAGACCCCTGTCGGCCATTTCGCGTAGGCGCTCGCGAAGGCGCGCGCCAGCCGGTCGAACTCGTCGACGGATTCGAACGGCGGATCGACCAGCACGAGCCCGCGCCGCTCGACGGGCGGCACGTACGCGTTGAGCGCCATGTAGCCGTCGATGTGCAGCGCCTTCACGCGCAGGTCCCGGCCCATCGCGCGCCGCAGGGTTTCGCTGTCGGCCGGGTGCAGCTCGCACAGGGTCAGCCGGTCCTGCGGGCGCAGCATCGCCTGCGCCAGGGCGGGCGAGCCGGGATAGGTTTGCGGCTTTCCGTCCGCGTCGCAGGCGCCGACGACCTCGAGCCATGGCGCGAGCAGCGCGGCGACGTCGGCCGGCTTTTGCGCGTTCACGACGCGCGCGATCCCCTCGCGCCATTCGCCCGTGCGCGAAGCCTCGTCGCCGGACAGATCGTAGCGCCCGACGCCTGCGTGCGTGTCGAGATAGCGCAGCGGCGCGTCCTTGCGCATCAGGTACGCGAGGATGCGCGACAGCATCGCGTGCTTGAAGACGTCGGCGAAATTGCCGGCGTGGAAGGCGTGGCGGTAATTCATGACGCTCGCCGCTCTAGTGCGTCGGCGCGTTGACTTCCTGCGCCCGGCATCCCGCGCGCACGACGTCCGGACAGGCCCGGAACTCGCGCAGGTCCTTGCGTCATGCACACGCGCACTTCCTGCAGCATGCCGCGCACGCAGGTCGCGGCGAGCATGCCGGGGCGAAGGCCCTTGTTGGCCTCGATGAAGGCGGCCTCGATCTCGCGGGTGCGCACGCGCCCGCCGTCCTTCGCCTCGTCGAGACGCTCGGGGATGTTCACCTTCTCCACGGCGCGCCGCACCTCGTTGAAATAGGCGGCGGGCGTCAGGCCCGAGCACGTGCCGTGCTTGCGCCATTGATGGCGCGCCAGCCCGTCCTCGGGATAGAGGCCGCGGATCGACTGGATGACCGAATTGGGCGCGTTGCGGAACGGATGCTCGCAGGCGGAGGGAAAGCCGCGCTCGTACTGCGGCCACAACCCGTGCAGCACGAAGCCCTTGGCCGGGCCGTCGCACTGGTCGCGGCCCTTCTCGCGTCCTTCGAGCGCGCAGAAGCTCGGCGACCACGACAGCGCCAGCACGTAGAAGTCGAAATTGCCCGAGCGCGATTGCGCGGCTGCGGGGGAAAGCGACAGCGCGCTGGCGCAGACCAGCCCGATCGCGGCGATCAGGCCGCCGAAAAGACGATTCACGGCTGCGCGGCCATGCACGAACGGCCCCAGGCGTAATTGCGGTCGAGCCCGACGATGCACCATTCGACGCCCGGGCCCCAACCGATGATCCCCTGGTTCTCGCCGATGCTGTAGACGACCTGACGGACCTTGCCGTCGTTCATCAGCGCCGACGCGCGGCAATACCGGCGGGGAATGTAGTCGAGCCCGTTGGCGCGATAGGCCGTCTCGTGGATCTTGTCGTAGGCGACGATCTCGAGGCCCGAGCTCCAGTATTCCTTCTCGCGCTGCACGAAATGGCGCGCGATGCGCTGGAGCATCGACTGGTCGAAGCAGGCGGGCAGGTCACCCGTGTAGGGTTGCTGGCGCCGCTCGGCCGGCGTGATCGGACGCGCGTCCGAGGGGGCCGAGCCCGCTGCGAATGCGAGGGCCGCGCCGATGGCCAGAACGGCCGCTTTCAGCTTGCTGGACATCTTCAAAACCACTCCCGCAGATGACGCCACGATGCGCGGGCGCCCGCCCCCGGTCAAGACCCTGCCGGCGCCCCGTCCCCACGCGCGCGCCGGGCGTTGCAAGGGGGACACGGGGAGGGAACTGACGAAAGGTGCGACGCGGAAAAAACAAAGCCCCGCCGGAGCGGGGCCTTGCAGACGCTGTGAACGGTTTGCGATCGCCCTTCACAGCGGCCAGCTTGCGCTGGACTTGATTGTCGGCAGAGCCGACGACTGACCAGATATGGCTCCAACCAGACTATTCGTCAATGTCAGAGACCCAGACCCGCTCTTACGCATCGGCGTACGTCGTTCATGACTGCTGGCGGCAATATACGGACATCGTAAACGCGCTGACCATCATTCCATTTTGAAAACAAAAGCCTGAGCCGATGAAACGCGACCGTGAGCACAATGTCTCCTTTGACCCACATTTGTGGTGAGTCATAGGGGCGCGGCAGCAGCGGATCAAAGGCAAGCAGCAAATGGTGTGCAAGTTTTCGCCGTGGCGGAGTCGTACTGAGTGGCACAATCGTGCACATGAAATCACGCCCGGGCACCGGCGGCGACAACACGATGGCGGGGCGTCTCTTCCCCATTTCGGGAACTCCGAAAACCTTCGCTCAGGTCAACCCTAACGATCGTTCCCGGCACGGGGTGGACGACGACAGTCAAGCAGCGGCTCCTCTAGCCGCATAATGTCAAGATCAAGCTTGAATTGATAGCCCCGCCCCTCACGCCTTCTTCTGGTAATCCTTCACGTCCGAGAACGTGACCGCAGGGAACTTCTCCTGCTCGTATTTCAGCGCCCAGGCGGACTGGGCGAGGAACACGGGCGCCTCGTCGAGGTCGCGCGCGATGGAGGACGGATAGGCGCTCGACGAACTTTTCCAGCTCCAGCTTGTCCGGCGCCGAGATCCAGCGGCAGATCGCGAAGCGGCTCTGCTCGAAGGTGACCGGCAGGCCGTATTCGGCCTGCAGCCGCTCCTTCAGCACGTCGAGCTGCAGCGCGCCGACGACGCCGACGATGGCGCCGCGAGCCGTCGCTGCGGCAGGAACAGCTGCACGACGCCCTCCTCGGCCATCTGCTGCAGCGCCTCGCGCAGCTTCTTGGCCTTCATCGCGTCGTCGAGCTTGACGCGGCGCAGGATTTCCGGCGCGAAGCTCGGCACGCCGCGGAAGACGATGTCCTCGCCCTCGGTCAGCGTGTCGCCGATGCGCAGCGTGCCGTGGTTGGGGATGCCGACGACGTCGCCGGCAAAGGCCTCGTCGGCGAGCGCGCGCTCCTGGGCGAAGAAGAATTGCGGCGCGTTGAGCGCCATCGTCTTGCCGGTGCGCACGAGCTTCGCCTTCATGCCGCGCGTCGAGCTTGCCCGAGCAGACGCGCATGAAGGCGATGCGGTCGCGGTGGTTGGGGTCCATGTTCGCCTGGATCTTGAACACGAAGCCGGTCATCTTCGGCTCGCGCGCCTCGACCATGCGCGGTCGGCCTCCTGGCGCGCGCGGCGGCGGCGCGAAGGCGGCCAGCGCGTCGATCAGATCGCGCACGCCGAAATTGCGCAGCGCCGATGCCGAAGAAGACCGGCGTCAGGTGCCCTTCGCGGAAGGCCTCGAGGTCGAACGGCTTGCAGCGCCTCCACGCGCAAGCTCGACCTCCTCGCGCGAAGGCCTCGCGCTCGTGCTCGGGCACGAGCTCGAGGACGCGCGGATCGGTCGGGCCGTTGACCGGGATCGCGGCTCCTCGTCGGCGTCGATCCGGCGGATCTTGCTGCGCACGAGGTCGTAGGTGCCCGCGAAGATCGCGGCCCCGGCCGATCGGCCAGGTCATCGGCGCGCGTGTCGAGCGCCAGCGTCTTCTCGATCTCGTCGAGGAGCTCGAACGGATCGCGCGTCTCGCGGTCCATCTTGTTGATGAAGGTGACGATCGGAATGTCGCGCAGGCGGCAGACCTCGAACAGCTTGCGCGTGCGCGCCTCGATGCCCTTGGCGGCGTCGATCACCATGACGGCGGAATCGACCGCGGTCAGCGTGCGATAGGTGTCCTCGGAGAAGTCCTCGTGGCCCGGCGTGTCGAGCAGGTTGAAGACGCAGTCGCCGTATTCGAACGTCATCACCGAGGTGACGACCGAGATGCCGCGCTCGCGCTCGATGCCCATCCAGTCGGAGCGCGTCTGGCGCCGGTTGGCCTTGGCGCTTGCACCTCGCCGGCGAGCTGGATCGCGCCGCCGAACAGCAGCAGCTTTTCGGTCAGCGTCGTCTTGCCCGCGTCGGGATGCGAGATGATGGCGAAGGTGCGCCGCCGGCTGACGGGGTCGGGGGCGAGCATAAGGTCCTCGGGGAATTCGGTGACGGGGATTTGCCCCATCGGGGGGCGGAAGGCAAATGGGGTGGTGTCCTCTTCTCCCCGCGCAATCAAGTCGGGCCTGCCCGACTTGATCGTATGGATTGATGGAAGTCGGGTAAACCCGACTTCCATGCCGGGGAGAAGATGCCCAAAGGGCAGATGAGGGGCTGCGCCGCTGGGGATGGAGTTGCACTTGCCGCGTCAAAGACGCAGAGCGCGTAGCCCCTCATCCGGCGCTGCGCGCCACCTTCTCCCCGCAAGAGCGGGGAGAAGGGGTCTCTGTTACTGCGCCGCCTCCAGCCGCTTGGCCGGCTTGGGCGCCTCGTCTGCGTGGGCAGCCGCCTCCGCCGCCGCCTTCGCCTTCTCGCGATCGCGCGAATGGTCGCGCGCCAGGAACGTGTACATCACCGGCGTCACGAACAGCGTGAACAGCGTGCCGATGGCCATGCCCGCCGCGATGACGATGCCGATGTCCATGCGGCTGCGCGCGCCAGCGCCCGCCGCGATGATGAGCGGAACCATCGCCACCACCATCGCCGCCGTCGTCATCAGGATCGGCCGCAGGCGCACGCCGCACGCGCGCTCGATGGCCTCGCGCCGCGACATGCCCTCTCTCCTGAAGCTTGTTGGCGAACTCGACCATGAGGATGCCGTGCTTCGAGATCAGGCCGATCAGCGTGACGAGCCCGACCTGCGTGTAGATGTTGATCGAGCCCGCGCCCATCATGCCGAGCACGTTGATCGGCAGCAGCGCGCCGAAGATGGATGTCGGCAGCGCGATGAGGATGATGAACGGATCGCGGAAGCTTTCGAACTGCGCCGCGAGCACGAGGTAGATCACGATCAGCGCGAACACGAATGTGAGCGCGAGCGTGTTGCCCTCCTGCACGAACTGGCGCGCCTCGCCCTGGAAGTCATACGAATAGCCCGGCGGGAAGCTCGCCGCCTGTTGCTTGAGGAAGTCGACGACCTCGCCCATCGTGCGGCCGGGGAACGGCGCGCCCGACAGCGTCGCCGAGCTCAATTGCTGGAAGTTCGTGAGCGCGTTCGGCTGCACCGTCTGCGAGACGGTGGCGACGGTGGACAGCGGCACGAGTTCGCCCGGATTGCCGGGCGTTCCCGCCGTTCGCACCTGATAGCGCGTCAGCCAGTCCGCCGTATCGCGGAACTCGCGCGGCGTCTGCGGCACCACCTGGTAGCTGCGCCCATACAAGTTGAAGCGGTTGACGAAATTGCCGCCCAGCAGCGTCGCCAGCGAGGAGCCGATGTCCTGCATCGAGATGCCGAGGCGATTGGCCTTGTCGGCGTCGATCTTGAACTCGTACTGCGGCGTGTCGAACTTCAGGTCCGTGTCCGTGAAGATGAACAAGCCGCTCTCGCGCGCGGCCTTCTGCACGTTCTCCAGCACCTGCGCGAGCTGCTGGTAATCGCCGGTCGTGCGGATGACGAATTGCACCGGCGGGCCGCCCGCCGAGCCCGGCAGCGCGGGCGGCGCGAAGGCGAACGCGGCGCCGCCCGTCACTTCGGGGAAGCGAGCCCTGCAATTGCTGCTGCACCTGCTTGGTGGAGCGTTCGCGCTCCTCCCACGGCTTCATGATGACGCCCACGAACGCCTGCCGCACGCCCGCCATGCCGTTGATGGCGAAGACGTGCGCCTTCTCGGGAATGTCCTGCAGCAGTTTCGTCACGGACGCGGTGGTGCGCTCCAGATAATCGAGGTTGGCGTATTGCGGCGTCTTGACGATGGAGAGCAGGAAGCCCTGATCCTCCTCCGGCGCAAGCTCGCGCGGCGTCGACAGGTAGAGAACGGCGGTCAGCGCCATCACGCCCGCGAGGATCATGACGGTGAGCGCGCGGAAGTTGAGCGTCTTGTGCAGCCGCCGCTCGTAGCGCACGCGCAGCCGGTCGAACAATCGGTCGAGGAAGCGCGCGAAACGCCCCTGCCCCTGCGCCGTGTGCGGCTTCAGGAGCAGCGAGCACATCATCGGCGACAGCGTCAGCGCGATGATCCCCGACACGACGACAGCGCCGGCGAGCGTGAACGCGAACTCCTGGAACAGCGCGCCGGTGAGGCCCGTGACGAAGCCGATGGGCGCATAGACGGCGGCGAGCGTGATCGTCATCGCGACGACCGGCCCCGCGATCTCGCGCGCGCCCTTGATCGAGGCGTCGAAGGGCGTCATGCCCTCCTCGATGTGGCGATAGATGTTCTCCACCACGACGATGGCGTCGTCGACCACGAGGCCGATGGCGAGCACCAGCGCCAGCAGGGTGAGCAGGTTGATCGAATAGCCCAGCGCCAGCAGCATCACCATCACGCCGATGAGCGACAGCGGAATGGTGACGACGGGAATCAGCGTCGAGCGGAAATTGCCGAGGAACAGGAAGATCACGACGATGACGATGATCGCCGCCTCGCCCAGCGTCTTTGCGACCTCCTTGATGGAGGCGCGGATGAACACCGTGGAATCGTAGGCGATGCTCGATTCCATGCCCGGCGGCAATTGCGCGACGATCTCCGGCATCGCCTTGCGCACGTTGTCGATGACCGTCAGCGGATTGGCGGACGGCGTGCCATAGACGCCGATGAACACGGCCTTCAGCCCGTCGAACACGGAGGATGAATCCACCGCCTGCGGGCCAAGCTCCACGTCGGCGACGGCGCCGAGCCTGATGAGCGAATCCCCGCGCGTGGCGACGACCAGATTGGCGAACGCCTCGGGCGTGTCGAGCGAAGTGCGCGCGTTGATGCTCGTCTGCACGAACAGGCCCTTCACCTGGCCCGCGGCCGAGGTGAAATTGTTCGAGGCGAGCGCAAGGCGCACGTCGGCGGGCGTCACGCCGCGCGCGGCCATCCGGTCGGGGTCGAGCCAGATGCGCATGGCGAACGTCTGGCCGCCCAGGATCTGCGCGTTGCCCACGCCGTCGAGCGTCTGCAGGCGCGGCTGCACCACGCGCGTCAGGTAATCGGTGATCTGCGAGGCCGACAGCACCTTGGAGCTGAACGACAGGTACATCAGCGCGAAGCCCTGCCCGGTCGTCTTCACGACGACGGGATCGTTCGCCTCGCGCGGCAATTGCTGGCGCACCTGGTTCACCTTCGACAGCACGTCGGTGACCGCGCGGTCGGCGTCGGCGTTGAGCCGCAGGTTGAGCGTGATGGTCGAGACGTTCTGCTGCGAGGACGACACCAGCGTGTCGATGCCCTCCGTGCTCGCCACCGCCTGCTCCAGCGGCGTGGTGATGAAGCCCTTGATGAGATCGGCGTTCGCGCCCGGATAGGCGGTCGTGATCGTGATCGTCGTCTGCTGGATTTCGGGATATTGCCGCACCGGCAGGTTGAACGCCGCCTGCAACCCGACGAGCAGGATGAGCAGGCTCACCACGGTCGACAGCACGGGCCGTCGGATGAAGAGATCTGTGAACGAGCCCATGCCGCCTACTCCCGCGGCAGGACGTCGGAGGCGCCCGCGAGCGCGCCGGTCGCGATCTTCACGCGCGCGCCGGGCTGCAGGCGGATCTGGCCTTCGGTGACGATGCGCTCGCCCGCCTTCACGCCCTCGGCGATGGCGACGCTCTCGCCCTGCGTGCCGCCGGTGCGCACGAAGCGCCGCTCGACCTTCAGCGCGTCGCCGCCGGCCTTCTCATCGGGCACGACGACATAGACGGAATCGCCGTAGAGCGAGAAGCTGACGGCGGTGCGCGGCGCCGACACGACCTTGCGCGATTCGCCTACGAGCACGCTGACGTTGCCGAACATGCCGGGGCGAAGGAGCTGGCCGGGATTGTCGACTTCGCCGCGCACGAGGACATTGCGCGTCTCCGCGCTCACGCGCGCGTCGATGGAGCCGATCTTGCCCTTGAAGATCTTGCCCGGATAGGCGTCGACCTCGACCTCCACGGTCTGGCCGACCTTCAGCTCGCCCATGCGCTGCTCGGGCATGGGGAAGTCGATGAGCATCGGGTCGAGCTGCTGAAGCGTCACGAGCGGTGTTCCCGGCGAAACGTATTGCCCGACGTCAACGCGCCGCAGGCCGAGTCGGCCATCAAAGGGGGCGACGAGTTTCTTTTGCGCGATCAGCGCGCGGGTGCGGTCCACCTGCGCGGCGGCGCTGTCGCGGGCCGCTGTCGCCGCGTCGAGCTGCGCCTTCGTCGTCGCGTTCGTGCTCACGAGCTGGCGCTGGCGATCGAGGCCGAGTTCGGCGTTGCGCAGCGTCGCCTGGTTGGCCTTGAGGTCCGCCTGCTCGACGCTGTCGTCGATCTGCACGAGGGGCGATCCCTTCTTCACGTCCTGGCCGGACTCGAAATTGATCGCCACGATGACGCCGCCGATCTGCGGCGCGACGTCGACGCCCTGCGCGGCGCGGAACGTGCCGATGGCGGGCGCGCGCGGCAGCCATTCCTCCTCGCGCGCTTCCGCCACCGCGACGCTCGTCACGGGCTGCGGGGCGGCGGCGATGAAGCCGCGGATCATTTCCGGCTTGTAGACGAAGTGGAACCACGCCAGCCCGCCGGTGAGCCCGGCGAGCGCGATGAAGACCAGCATCAAAATCAGTACGCGTTTCATTCCATGCACCAGCGGTCGCGGATCAACGATCCGATTCCAGAACGCCTGTCTCTTGAACCTGGAGCGCGCCACGGGGGAGCCTCTGGCGGGCTCCCTTCGGTTTCGCATCGAGGCGCATGGCGTCGCAGACCTCGATTTCCTCGGCGCCTGTCTAACACGCCGCGCAGCAAAAGCGAACGGTTGTTCGTTATCACGATCCGGCGAGGCAGCATTACCAAAGCTTAACTTGCCAGCCAAAGCGGCGCGGGCGCACAGTGCGCAGACGCCGCCAAGACGGATTTCCCATGCTGAAGCCGCTGTTTCTCCGCCTCCACCGCTGGATCGCGCTCACGTTCGCGCTTCCGCTCCTGGTGGTGATCGTGACGGGCCTGTTCCTGTCCTTCCCGCCCATCCTGCAGAACGCCTACGTCAAGCCCGGCACGGTCACGCTTGAAAAGGTGGAGCGGCTTCTCGACCAGCACGACCCGCAGAACCGCGCCCGCTCCATCCGGATCGACTGGTTCCAGAACGTCATCTCGATCGGCAACGATGCCGACGTCGATCTCTCCACGGGCGCGCTCGTGGAGGAGGATCACTGGCTGTCGGAGATCATGGGCGCCTCGCGCGGCGTCCACCAGCGGCTGATCTACGATCTGGGCTGGCTGGTCATCGCGTCCACGGCGGCGATGATGGTCATCATCCTGCTGGGCGTGCTGCTGGGCCTGCCGCGCCTGTCGAACTCGATCTCGGGCTGGCACAAGGCGATGGCGTGGTTCCTGCTGCCGCTGCTGGCCCTCTCGCCGCTCACCGCGCTGTTCATGGCGGCGGGCCTCACCTTCTCGGCGCCGCCGGCGGAGCGCAGCCAGCCGTTGCCGCTGCGCGAGGCCGTGCGGGTGATCGCAGCCTCCCACGACCTGTCGACGCTCGAATGGCTGCGGATGCGCGGACCGCGCCAGATGGTGCGCATCAGCGACGGCAAGAGCCAGTCCACGTGGATCGTCACCCGCGAAGGTCTCAAGCCCGCCGGCGCCAACCTGCCCCGCACGTTCCATGAAGGCACGTTCTGGGGAATCTGGGGCGGCGTGATGAATGTGATCCTGTCCTTCGCCTTCATCGGCCTGCTGGGAACGGGACTCCTGATCTGGCTGCGGCGCCGGATGCGGCCGCGCAACCGCGTGCGAGGCCCCGCACTGGCCCGAAACGCCTCACTTCAGGGCGCCGCGCCTAAAACTTGATCGGAGTACGATCAAGCTCGTTCCACCTATGGCGCGGTTTTGGTCTGGCAAGCTGTGGTATAGGCTTTGCAACCTGAGTTCATGGCGGGGGGATGCACATTCGTCCCGCCGCGTCCGGGTGGGGCAATGGCCGAGCAGAGTTTCTGGGATGAAATGACGGGCGGCGCCGGCGATATCCGGACCGTCTATGCGCGCATCGACCAATGGCTCCGCGACACGCCGCCCGACATTCTCGTCGCGCGCCGCAGCCAGGCCGAGCTCCTGTTCCGGCGCATCGGCATCACCTTCGCGGTCTATGGATCGAAGGACGCCTCCGAGCGCCTCATTCCCTTCGACATCATTCCACGCGTGATCGCGCAGAAGGAATGGAGCCTGCTCGAAAAGGGCCTCATCCAGCGCGTGAAGGCGATCAACGCCTTCCTCACCGACATCTACGGCGCCCGCGACATCCTGCGCGCCGGGATCGTCCCCTCCGATCTCGTCTTCCGCAATCCGCACTTCCGCCCCGAGATGGCGGGGCGGCGCGCGCCCCACGACATCTGGGTGCATATCGCCGGCATCGACATCGTGCGCACGGGCGAGAACGAATTCTATGTTCTCGAGGACAACGCGCGCACGCCCTCGGGCGTGTCGTACATGCTCGAAAACCGCGAAGTGATGATGCGGCTGCTGCCGGACCTGTTCGCCTCGCACCGCATCGCGCCGGTGGAGAACTACACCGACCTGCTGCTCTCGTGCCTGCGCTCGCTCGCGCCCGCCACCGCCGCGCGCGAGCCCGTCGTCGCGCTGCTGACGCCCGGCCAGTTCAACTCCGCCTATTACGAACATTCGTTCCTGGCCGACAGGCTCGGCGTGGAGCTGGTGGAAGGCACCGACCTCTTCGTGCGCGACGATGTGCTCTACATGCGCACGACGCAGGGGCCGCGCCGCATCGACGTTCTCTATCGCCGCATCGACGACGATTACCTCGACCCGCTGGTCTTCCGTCCCGATTCCGTGCTCGGCGTTCCCGGCATCCTCAGCGCCGCGAACGCGGGCAATCTCACGCTGTCGAACGCGGTGGGCACCGGCGTCGCCGACGACAAGGCCATGTACACCTACATGCCCGAGATCGTGCGCTTCTATCTGGGCGAGGACGCGATCCTCAAGAACGTGCCCACATGGCGCTGCCGCGACCCCGAAGCCCTCTCCTACGTGCTCGACCATCTGCACGAACTCGTCGTCAAGGAGGTCAACGGCTCGGGCGGCTACGGCATGCTCGTGGGCCCGCACGCGACGAAGGAGGAGCGCGCCCTGTTCCGCGACAAGCTCCTCGCCGACCCCGCGAACTACATCGCCCAGCCGACGCTGAGCCTGTCCACCTGCCCGGCCTTCGTGGAAGAGGGCGTCGCGCCGCGCCACGTCGACCTGCGGCCGTTCGTTCTCACGGGCGCCAACGGCTCGCGCGTCGTGCCCGGCGGGCTCACGCGCGTGGCCATGCGCAAGGGCTCGCTGGTGGTGAACTCCAGCCAGGGCGGCGGCACCAAGGACACGTGGATCATCGAAGATGCCTGACGCCAGCGCGCCGCGCGCCTCCCTAGCCCTGAACAGACGGAGCGCCTGATGCTGTCGCGCACCGCCGACAATCTCTACTGGCTCGCCCGCTACGTGGAGCGCGCCGAGTTCACCGCGCGCATCATCGACATCACCTCCCGCCTCGCCGCCCTGCCGAAGGCCTACGGCGGCTCGGGCACGGAATGGGAAAGCGCGCTGCTCGCGGTGGGCGCGCTGGAGCGTTTCAAGCAGGCGTACGAGGTCGCCGACGAATCGACGGTCCTGCGCTTCCTCGTGTTCGACGAGAACAATCCATCCTCGATCCGCTTCTGCGTCGAACGCGCCCGCTCCAATGCGCGGGCGGTGCGCACCGCGCTCACCTCCGACATGTGGCAGGCGATCAATTCAGGCTGGATCGAGATGCGCAACATCGAGCGCGCCGTCGCCCCCTTCGATCGCATGAGCCGCGACCGCATCGACCCGGCGCTCGAAGCGGTCAAGAACATGTCGCGCGATTTCGACGGGCTCGCCTACCGCTCGATGCTGCGCAACGACGCCTACTGGTTCAACCGCATGGGCCTCTACATGGAGCGCTCCGACAACACGGCGCGCATCCTCGACGTGAAGTACCACGTGCTGCTGCCCGAGACCGAAGCGGTCGGCGGCTCGCTCGATTATTTCCAGTGGACCTCGATCCTGCGCGCCGTGTCCGCGCTCACCGCCTACCACTGGGTGTACCGCGAAAGCATCAAGCCATGGCGGGTCGCCGATCTGCTGATCCTGCGCAAGGAAATGCCCCGCTCGCTCGTGTCCTGCTACGAGAACCTCTCGCGCTTTCTCGACGAGATCGCCCGCGCCCATGGCGTGCAGGGCCCCTCGCAGCGCCATGCGCGCACGGTGCTCCTGCGGCTTGAGAACGCCTCCATCGAGGATCTCTTCAGGTCGGGCCTGCACGAATTCGTCACCGAGTTCATCGAGGAAAACAACAGGCTCGGCGCGCTGCTCGCAGAGCAATATCTGCTGAACTGAAGCGACGAGGGCGAACAGGGCCGACCCATGCGCATCCACATCCGGCACGAGATCGTGCACGCCTACGACCCGCCCGTGCGTTTTCTGAACGCCGCGCTGCGCCTCACCCCGCGCAGCCACGAAAGCCAGCATGTCGGCCGCTGGCGCGTCGAGATCGACGGCGACAGCCGCATCCGCGCCTCCGACGACGCCTTCGGCAATTGCATGCACGCGCTGAGCGTGACGGGCCCGACGACCGCCCTTCGCATCCTCGCCGAGGGCATCGTCGAAACGTTCGACGCGGCGGGGATCGTGCGCGCCACGGTGGAGCGCTTTCCGCCGGAATTCTACCTGCGCGAAACGCCGCTGACCGCGCCCGGCGAGGCCCATCGCGCGCTCGCGGCGGACCTGCGCGCGGACAATCCGATCGAACGCCTGCACGCGTTGCTGCTGCACATGCCGAGCCTCGAGGCGCGCGAGGAGACGCAGACGCAGCAGGCCGGCGAGCAGAGCCAGTCGCAGACTGCGCCGCCGCGACGAGGACGCGGGCGAGGCGGAGGCGGCCGCGAGGATCACGCACGATTTCATCGCCTGCGCCCGGCTCGCGGGCGCGCCGGCGCGGTTCGTCAGCGGCTATTACATCGATCCCAAGCTCCCCGCCGGCGGCGTCCATTGCTGGGCGGAAGCCCATGTGGAGGGCGTGGGCTGGATCGGCTTCGACCCCGCCAACGCCATCTGCCCGCACGAGAGCCACATGCGGATGGCCATCGGGCTCGACGCGCTGGACGCCGCGTGCGTGCGCGCCGCGCCAGCGCCCTCATCGATGACCTCGTCGGCGCATGTGACGCGCGCGGACGCGCGCCAGAGTTGAGAAGCGCGCCGCGGGCCGCTAGAAGCACCGCAGGCCTGGGGGGAATCGCCTGATGACGTATTGCTGCGGAATTCTGGTGCGCGAGGGGCTGGTGATGATCGCCGACACGCGCACCAACGCCGGTCTCGACAACATCTCCACCTTCCGCAAGCTGCATCTGTTCCGCAGCGACGGCGAACGCGTGATGATGATCGCGACGGCGGGCAATTTGTCGATCTCCCAGAGCGTGATCAACTACGTCACCGAAGGCATCGAGAATCCCGAGACCGGCGAACTCGAGCGGCTGATGGACGCGCGCAGCATGTTCGCCGCCGCCGAACTCATCGGCCGCGCCGTGCGCAAGGTGCACGACGTGCAGGGCGAGGCGCTGGAGAAGGCGAAGGTCAGCTTCGACGCCACGATGCTGTTCGGCGGGCAGGTCGCAGGCGGGCGCATGCGCCTGTTCATGATCTACTCGGCCGGCAATTTCATCGAGGCGACGCGCGACACGCCCTATCTGCAGATCGGCGAACATAAATACGGCAAGCCTGTGCTGGACCGCGCCGTCGCCTTCGACACGCGCGTCGACGACGCCCTGAAGCTGGCGCTCATCTCGATGGATTCGACCATGCGCTCGAACCTGGGCGTCGGCCTGCCCATCGACATCGCCGTGCTCCCGCGCGACACGATGACGCTCGAAGTCGACCACCGCATCGACAACGTGGACCCCTATTTCCATGACCTGCGCGACCGCTGGTCCGTCGCGCTGCGCGCCGCGCACATCGCCATCCCGCGCCCGCCGTATCTCAAGAACCTGCCCCCGCAGGACGCGCCCAAGGCCTGAAGCGCCCCGCTTCCGCTCGCACCCGCGCGGGTTGAGCCTATACTCTCGCGCGATGACCTATTGTTGCGCGATACTCGTCCGGGGCGGACTTGCGATGATCGCCGACACGCGCACCAACGCGGGTCTCGACAACATCTCGACGTTCCGCAAGCTGCACCGCTTCGAACTGCCCGGCCAGCGCGTGATGCTGGTCGCCAGCTCCGGCAATCTCTCGCTGACGCAATACGTGCTCAACGATGTGACGCGCGGCATCGAGAACCCGCGCACCAAGGAAAACCAGCGCCTCGTCGACGCGCCCTCCATGTACGCCGCCGCCGACCTCGTGGGCCGCGCCGTGCGCAAGGCGCGCGACGAGCATGGCGCGGCCTTCCGCGACGCGCGCCTCGACTTCGATTTGCAGATGCTGTTCGGCGGCCAGATCGCGGGCGGCGAGTTGCGCCTGTTCATGATCTACCCGTCCGGCAATTTCATCGAGGCGACGCAGGACACGCCCTACCTGCAGATCGGCGAGCACAAGTACGGCAAGCCGGTGCTCGACCGCGCCGCGCGCTTCCACATGGAGGTGCGCGACGCCCTCAAGCTCGGTTTGGTGTCGATGGACTCGACCATGCGCTCGAACCTCAGCGTCGGCTTTCCTCTGGACATCGCCCTGGTGTGCCGCGACGAGCTTCAACTCGAAGTCGACCAGCGCATCGAGAGCGACGATCCCTGGTTTCGCAGCTTGCGCGAGATGTGGTCGCAACGCCTGCGCGAGGCCCACGCCGCCATCCCCGATCCGCCTTACGGTCGCGGCGCCGCCCCCGGCTTCGAGGAGGTGGCGCAGGAGCCGGGCGTGCTCGCCGCGCTGCGGCGGACTGAATGAAGTCCACCTTCCCTCCTCGCGCGTCCCTTGCCGCCCCTTCGCCTTTGGGCTAACGTCCGGGCATCGCCAGGGGTGCCAACGGACAAGTGTCCGGCGGCTGAGATCACACCCTTCGAACCTGATCTGGTTGACGCCAGCGTAGGGAGGGCGCGAAGCGGGATCAATCCGACTTCACGAAGCCTCCTCACGTTTGAAAACAAACACGGCGCCCACGGGCGTAAGGAGGAGGCAAACGATGAACGTACAGCCCAAGCGCAGCGCGCTCGTTCCCGAGACGGTCACGACGGGGCCGCTTCCCGGCTCGAAGAAGGTCTATGCGACTGTCGCGGGCCACCCCGACGTGCACGTCCCCTTCCGCGAGATCACGCTCACCGATCCCAACGAGCCGAAGCTGCGGGTCTATGACCCCTCCGGCCCCTACACCGAGACGGACGCCCGCATCGACCTCGCCAAGGGCCTGCCGCGCATCCGCGAGCCGTGGATCGCGCGCCGCGGCTTCAGGCCCTACGAGGGCCGCGCCATCCAGGACGTGGACAACGGCAACGTCGCCGGCGACAAGCTCGTGCCGCCCTGCCCGGCCAACACCAATCCGCTGACGGGCGAAGGCGCGAAATACGTCACGCAATACGAGTTCGCCCGCGCCGGCATCATCACCGAGGAGATGATCTACGCCGCGCATCGCGAAAACCTCGGCCGCGAGAAGATGCTCGAGCGCGCGGAAGCGGCCATCGCCGACGGCGAGAGCTTCGGCGCCGAGATCCCCGCGTTCGTGACGCCCGAATTCGTGCGCGACGAGATCGCGCGCGGGCGCGCCATCATCCCCGCCAACATCAACCATCGCGAACTCGAGCCGATGCTCATCGGCCGCAACTTCCTCGTGAAGGTGAACGCCAACATCGGCAACAGCGCCGTCACCTCGTCGGTGGCCGAAGAAGTCGAGAAGCTGGTGTGGTCGATCCGCTGGGGCGCGGACACGGTGATGGACCTGTCCACCGGCCGCAACATCCACAACATCCGCGACTGGATCGTGCGCAACTCGCCGGTGCCGATCGGCACCGTGCCGATCTACCAGGCGCTGGAAAAGGTCGGCGGCGATCCGCTGAAGCTCGATTGGGAAGTGTTCAAGGACACGCTCATCGAGCAGGCCGAACAGGGCGTCGACTATTTCACCATCCACGCGGGCGTGCGCCTCAGGTACGTGCCGCTCACCGCCAGGCGCACCACGGGCATCGTCTCGCGCGGCGGCTCGATCATGGCGCGCTGGTGCCTTGCGGGCCATCGCGAGAGCTTCCTCTACGAGCGCTTCGACGAGATCTGCGACATCATGCGCAAGTATGACGTGTCGTTCTCGCTCGGCGACGGCCTGCGTCCCGGCTCCATCGCCGACGCCAACGACGCGGCGCAGTTCGGCGAACTGGAGACGCTGGGCGAACTCACGAAGGTGGCGTGGGACAAGGGCTGCCAGGTGATGATCGAAGGCCCCGGCCACGTGCCGATGCACAAGATCAAGGTCAACATGGACAAGCAGCTGCAAGGAATGCGGCGAGGCGCCCTTCTACACGCTCGGGCCGCTGATCACCGACATCGCGCCGGGCTACGATCACATCACGTCCGGCGTCGGCGCCGCGATGATCGGCTGGTTCGGCACGGCGATGCTCTGCTACGTCACGCCGAAGGAGCATCTGGGCCTTCCCGACCGCGACGACGTGAAGACGGGCGTCATCACCTATCGCATCGCTGCCCACGCCGCCGATCTCGCCAAGGGCCATCCCGCCGCGCAGATCCGCGACGACGCGATGAGCAAGGCGCGCTTCGAGTTCCGCTGGGAAGACCAGTTCAACATCGGCCTCGATCCGGACACGGCGCGCGAATACCACGACGCGACGCTGCCCAAGGACGCGCACAAGACGGCGCATTTCTGCTCCATGTGCGGGCCGAAGTTCTGCTCGATGAAGATCACGCAGGACCTTCGCGACGAAGTGCTGGCGATGGGCGACAACGAGCGAGCCGCGCTGGAAGGCATGGCCGCAAAGAGCAAGGAATTCCTGGACAAGGGCGGCCAGCTCTACCTCAAGACCTGACAGGAGGCCCTTCCTCCTTCTCCCGCACGCGGGAGAAGGCGTCAGGCGGAGCCTGACGGATGAGGGCGACGCAACCGCCGCGACGCTGCGGCGGCGGAGGCTCCCTCACCCGAGCGCCTTCGGCGCCCACCCTCTCCCGTGAACGGGAGAGGGAAGCGTCCCCCCTTTGACCGTTCCACGAACAAGGAGCGCGCCATGCCCTCTCCCTCCCGCCGCAACCTGATCGCCGCCTCCGCAGCGGGCCTGATCGCGGCGCCCGCCATCGCGCGCGCGCAGACGCAGCCCGTCACCTGGCGCATGGTGACCTCGTGGGCGAAGAACCTGCCCGGCCCCGGCGTGTCGGCCGAACGCCTCGCCCAGCGCATCAACGCGATGAGCGGCGGGCGCCTGCGCGTCGACGTGTTTCCCGCCGGGCACATCGTGCCGGCCTTCGGCGTGCTCGACGCGGTCTCCACCGGCGCGGCCGAGATGGGTCACACGGCCTCGTTCTTCTGGGACGGGCAATTGCCCGGCGCGGCCTTCTTCACCACGGCGCCGTTCGGCATGGGCGCGCTGGCGCACCAGACGTGGATCGAGCATCGCGGCGGCCAGCAATTGTGGGACGAACTCTATCGTCCCCGCGGCGTGCGCGGCCTGCTCGCCGGCAACACCGGCCCCTCCATGGGCGGCTGGTTCCGCAAGCCGGTCGAGAGCCTCGCCGACATCAAGGGGCTTCGCATCCGCGTGCAGGGCATGGGCGGCGAGGTCTACGCCGCGCTCGGCGCGACGCCGCAATCGATCCCGCCCGCCGACATCTATCCCGCGCTCGAGCGCGGCACGATCGACGCGGTGGAAATCCTTGCGCCGGTGAACGATCTGCCGCTCGGCCTGCACCGCATCGCGCCCTATTACTACATGCCCGGCTTCAACAAGCCCAACGGCGCCGGCGAGGCGCTGGTCTCGCTCGACGCCTTCGGCAAGCTCTCGCCCGACCTGCAGCGCATCGTCGAAAACGCCTGCCAGGCGGAGCATTCGGCGGCGCTGGCGGAAGCCGAGCACCAGAACGCCGCGGCCCTCATCGAACTGGTGAAGGCGGGCGCCAGGGTCAGCGCATTTCCCGCCGACGTGATGAAGGCGGCGCGCGAGAAGGCCGCCGAGGCCATCGACGCGAAGGCGAAGGCCTCGCCTGTGGCGGGCCGCATCGTCGCCTCGTGGCGCGACGCGCTGAGCGCGGGCGGCCCCTGGGCGCGCGTGGGCGCCTACATGGAGCACCAGCTTCGCGGCGCGTGAGCGCAACCGTGCGGATGAACCCGGCCCGTCCCTGTGTTATTGTAGGGAATGGAGGCTTCCATGGGCGAACTGAAACCCACGGCTGAAATCGAGGAACTGGCGCGCAAGCTTGCGGAGGTCGAAGGCCGCGAGGTGAACGAGGCCGTCGCCGACGCGCTGCGCGCGGCGCTGGAGCGCCGCCGGACCGAGACGCCGAGCCAAACCGCAGCGCGCATCCTCAGGGAGCGCGGGATCACGCCTGGCCCCGACGCGTCGCGGCCATTGCCAGCCACTGCATGGCAAGATCTTGACGCGGGCGTCTGATGTTCATTGACGCGTGCGCGATCGTATCGATCTTCGTTGGCGAGCCGGACGCCGGCAGCTACGAAGCGGCCCTGACGTCGAGCGCCAGCCCGTTCACGTCCACCCTTGCGGCGTGGGAGGCGATTCTCGTGCTTGCACGCCCGGACAAGTTGAACGTCTCCTTTGCCGACTGCGAGGCCGTCGTCTGCAAATGGCTTGACGAACGCGACATCGAGTTGCGCGACGCCGCCGTCTCACCGCGCGAGGTGCTTCGGCTCGTGGTTTCCGCGGCGACACAGCAGGGGACCGGGAAAAGACGGCTCAGCAGCTTCGATTGCTTCCACTACGCCCACGCGAAGGCGGCGGGCGCGCCGATCCTGACGAACGACCGCCTGCTGCGCGCCACGGATGTCGCGACGGCGCCCTGAACGAAGACATGGCTCATGCCGCACGCTGATCATTATCTTCTCGCCGGCGTGATGGGCTTTCCCATCATGCATTCGCGCTCGCCCGCCATTCACAATTACTGGCTCGCCGAATATGGCCTGCTCGGCCATTACGCGCCGCTCGCCGTGAAGCCTGAAGGTTTGGAGAAAGCCCTGCGCGCGCTGCATCCGCTGGGCTTCCGCGGCGTCAATCTCACGATCCCGCTGAAGGAGCAGGCCATGCCGCTCCTCGACGAGATCGATCCCGTCGCGCGCGCCATCGGCGCCGTCAATTGCGTGGTGGTCGCCGACGACGGGCGCCTGCGGGGCTTCAATTACGACGCGTTCGGATACGTGGAATCGCTGCGCGAGGCCGCCCCGGGCTGGCGCGCGGATGCAGGGCCGGCCGTCGTCCTGGGCGCAGGCGGCGCGGCGCGGGCCATCCTCGCCGGCCTCGTGGGCGAAGGGGTGAAGGAAATCCGCCTGCTCAATCGCACGTTCGAGCGCGCGCAGAAGCTCGCCGCCGAGTTCGGCTCGCGCGTCCACGCCGTGGACTGGGACGAGCGCGACGGCGCGCTGGCGGGCGCGGCGCTGCTCGTCAACACCACGAGCATGGGGATGACCGGCCAGCCCCCGCTCGAGATCGCGCTCGACGACCTGCCCGCGGGCGCCCTCGTCAGCGACATCGTCTACGCGCCGCTGGAGACCGATCTTCTGGCCCGCGCCCGCCGCCGGGGGTCGCGCGTGGTGGACGGCCTCGGCATGCTGCTGCACCAGGCCCGCCCCGCCTTCCACGACTGGTTCGGCCCCATGCCGAAGGTGACGCCGGAATTGAGGAAGAAGATCGAGGCCTCGCTGTAGGGCGCGCCCCCGTCCTTGCCCTCCCCTTCCCAATCCGGTAGAGCGTTCGCGCAATGACCCCGGCCGGCGCCGACAGGATTGCCGCCGGGGTTTTTATGTGGAAGGCCGCACGGGGAGCGCCCCGGCTCCGGCTAGAGAAGAGCGAAACACCCATGGCGAACGTGGTCGTCGTCGGCGCCCAGTGGGGCGACGAAGGCAAGGGCAAGATCGTCGACTGGCTGTCCATCGAGGCGGACGTCGTCGTGCGCTTCCAGGGCGGGCACAACGCCGGCCACACGCTCGTCATCGACGGCGTCACCTACAAGCTCTCGCTGCTGCCCTCGGGCATCGTGCGCCCCGGCAAGCTGTCGGTCATCGGCAACGGCGTCGTGGTCGACCCGCACCATCTGGTGAAGGAGATCGCGGCCCTGCGCGAGCAGGGCGTCGTCGTCACCCGCGACAACCTGCGCATCGCCGAGAACGCGCCGCTGATCCTTCCGTCCACCGCGAACTCGACGCGCCTGCGCGAGAACAGCGCGTCGGCCGGCACCAAGATCGGCACGACGATGCGCGGCATCGGCCCCGCCTACGAGGACAAGGTCGGCCGCCGCGCCATCCGCGTGATGGATCTCGCCGACCTGTCGACGCTCGACGGCAAGATCGCGCGGCTGCTGGCCCACCACAACGCGCTGCGCCGCGGCTTCGGCCTGCCCGAGATCGACCCGAAGACGATTCACGACGAACTCGCCTGCGTCGCCGACCAGGTGCTGCCGTACATGGACCGCGACGTGGTCGCTGCTCGACGACCTGCGCCGCGCCGGCAAGCGCATCCTGTTCGAGGGCGCGCAGGGCGCGCTGCTCGACATCGACCACGGCACCTATCCGTTCGTCACCTCGTCGAACACGGTCGCCGGCAACGCGCCGACCGGCTCGGGCCTCGGCCCCAAGGCCGCCCGGCTACGTGCTCGGCATCGCCAAGGCCTACACGACGCGCGTCGGCGGCGGCCCCTTCCCGACCGAACTCACCGACGCGACCGGGCAGATGCTCGGCGAGCGCGGCCACGAGTTCGGCACCGTCACCGGCCGTCCGCGCCGCTGCGGCTGGTTCGACGCGGTGCTGGTGCGCCAGACGGTCAAGACCTCGGGCATCGACGGCATCGCCTTCACCAAGCTCGACGTGCTCGACGGGTTCGACGAGATCAAGGTCTGCATCGCCTACAAGCTCGACGGCGAGGTGCATCGACTACCTGCCCGCAAGCCAGGCCGCGCAGGCCCGCGTCGAGCCGATCTACGAGATCGATCGAGGGCTGGCAGGACACGACCCGCGGCGCCCGCTCCTGGGCCGACCTGCCCGCCGCAGGCGATCAAGTATGTCCGCATGGTCGAGGAATTGATCGAGGCGCCGGTGGCGCTGCTGTCGACCAGCCCGGAGCGCGACGGACACGATCCTCGTGCACAATCCCTTCCGGGACTGACGGAGCCTGAGCGCTTTAAGGTTGACGGGCGGCCTGTGGAAATGGTGAGAACGCCGCATGGCTGATTATTATCCGCTTCTGGCGCGGGCAGTGGCCGCACTGCCGAACTCATCGCGGGAGAGCCGCGCCGCGATTTACGACCGGGCCCGCAAGGCCCTGCTGGGTCAATTGCGCTCGCTCGACCCGCCCGTGTCGCCGGAGCATCTCGACGCCGAGAGCGACGCCCTCGACGACGCCATCGCGCGACTGGAGGCCGAAATCGGTCAGGAAGCCGGCGCGACCCCCGCCGCGCCGCCCCCGCGTCCAACGCCGCCGCCCGTGTCTCCGGCGCCTCCCGGGCCCACCGCCCGGCCCGCTCCTCCCGCGCCGCCTCAAGGCGCGCAGCCCCCGCGGCCCGGCCCGACCTCGCCGCCGCCCATGCGCCCGGCGCCGCCGCCGCCAGCCTCGATGCGGCCCGCGCCCGGCCCGCCGCCTCGCCCGGCGCCGCCTGCCCCTCCCGGCCAGCCTGCGAGCGGCGCGCTCCGCCCCGCCCCCGCTCCGCCCGCGCCGCCGGCCCCGCAGGATCGCCGCAGGACCGCGCGCAGGATCGTGGGACTGACCGCTATCTGAACGACGAAGCCGCCCCGCCGACGCGCCGCGACGAGGCCCGCAAGGCGGGCGGCGAGCAGCCCGCGGTCATCGCCCGCGCCCCGGCCGGAACGCCCCGCCCCGACGCGGGCGACGCGGCCCGTCCTGTCGCCCCGACCCGGCCCGAGCAGGGCCGCGGCGTCTCCCGCCAGATGCTCATCTGGATCCCGCTGATCCTGCTGATCGGCGGCGGCATCGGCTTTGCGGCGTGGCGCCTGCGCGTGCCGCAGGAGGAATTCGCACGCCCGCGCGCGACCCAGTCGGAACCGGTCCAGCAGCAGGGCTCCGCCAAGATCAACGAGCGCGCCGGCGCCCCCGGCGCCCCGGCCGCGCCGCCGCAACAGGCGCAGGCGCCCCAGCAGGCCCAGCCTCAGCGTCAGGCCCCGGCGCCGGTCCAGCCCGCGCCCGCCCAGCAGGCGCCCGCTCAGCCCGCGCAGCAGCAACCGGCCCCGCAGCGCCCCGCCGCCGAGCAGGCCGCGCCCGTCGCCCAGCGCGCCGCGATTCTCCTCCAGGCTGCGGTCAACGACCAGCAGAACGTCGAGACCCACGTCGGCACGGCCGTCTGGAGGCTCGAGGAGAGCCGCCGTCCCAACGCCAACGGTTCGCCCGCGCTGCGCGCCGACGTCGACATCCCCGCGGTCGGCTTCCGCATGGTGTTCCTCGTCGAGAAGAACAACGATTCGACGCTGCGCGCCTCGCACATGCTCACCTTCCGCTTCCTGCCGCAGGAAGGCGCGGCGATTCTGCCGGCGATCGCGGAAATGGGCTCGCCCCAGATGCGCAGCGAAAGCGCGCCCGGCGTCGACCCGCTCGCGGGCGCGCAGGCCAAGATCACCGAGCAGATCTACATCGTCGCGCTCAACGCCGACCCGGCCTTTGCGGCGCGCAACCTCGAGACGATGAAGTCGCGCGGCTGGTTCGACATTCCGATCAGGCTTACGGACGGGCGCATCGCGAAGATCACGATCGAGAAGGGCGCGCCGGGCGACCGCCTGCTCAACCAGGCGATCGAGCAATGGCAGCGCTGAACCGCGCCAATGCGTGACGCAAAAATAAAGCCGCCCCTTCGGGCGGCTTTTTTCGTTGGCGAGGCGTCGATCGTCAGTGCGCCGGCAGGGCGGCCTGCGCATTGGGCGACGTTTCGATCTGCGCGAGGCCGGCCTTCACCGCCGCCTGCACCTTCTCGAAGGCGCGCACCTCGATCTGCCGCACGCGCTCGCGCGATATGCCGAACTCGCTCGACAATTCCTCGAGGGTCACGGGATCGTCCGAGAGCCTGCGCGCCTCGAAGATTCGCCGCTCGCGCTCGTTGAGCACGCCCAGCGCCTGTTTCAGCGCGGCCATGCGGTTGCTGGTCTCTTCCTGCTGGACGAGAACAGTCTCCTGGCTCGTGCTGTCGTCGACAAGCCAGTCCTGCCACTCGCCTTCGCCTTCCTGACGGATGGGCGCGTTGAGGGAGGCGTCGCCGCTGAGGCGGCGATTCATGTCGATGACTTCCTGCTCGCTGACGCCCAGACGCGTGGCGATGATCTTCACCTGGTCGGGGCGAAGATCGCCCTCCTCCAGCGCGGAGATCTGGCTCTTCGCCTTGCGCAGGTTGAAGAACAGCTTCTTCTGGTTCGCGGTCGTGCCCATCTTCACGAGCGACCACGAGCGCAGGATGTATTCCTGGATAGAGGCCCTGATCCACCACATGGCGTAGGTGGCGAGGCGGAAGCCCTTGTCGGGCTCGAACCGCTTCACCGCCTGCATGAGGCCGACGTTGCCTTCGGAAATGACCTCGCCGATCGGCAGGCCATAGCCCCGATAGCCCATCGAGATCTTCGCCACGAGGCGCAGATGGGACGTGATCAGCTTCTGTGCCGCATCACGGTCTCCATGCTCGCGCCAGCGTTTGGCGAGCATGAACTCCTCCTCCGGCTGCAGCATTGGAAACCGGCGGATTTCTGCGAGGTAACGGGACAGTCCGTTTTCGGCGGACAGCACCGGAAGCGCAGCGCTCATTCTTCCTCCTTGGGTCCCCTGTGGGCAACCCGACGCGGCCGCAAAACGCCGACCGCCGCGTACCGATATAGGCGCCGGAAACCGTGGCCGAAAGAGGGCGCCCCTGTTTTTGGGAGGCTCGACCTCGGCAGCGGCGGCGACGTGCTGCCGGGGGAACACGGGAAGCGACGGGGGCGTTCCGTTCACGACCCCAGCGAAGGAAACGAAAATGACGCAGGAACGCGAAAAGAAACCCGGCGGCGAGCGCCCTCGCGCCGACATGGAGGGCAACCAGGGCGAGGGCAACAAGGGCGCCGCGAAGGCCTACAACGACGACACGAAGGAATTCACCCAGAGCGGCAAGGTCGAGGAACAGGCGCGGAAAGCCCGCCGCGACCTCGAAGGCCCCGGCGGCGATGAATTGCGCCGGGCCGAAGAGGAGGGCAAGAGCCGCGCCCGCGAGGAAGACCCGGCCCTGCGCAAGCCCTGACCCGCGACAGCGACGGTTCGGCGGAAGCTGCGCCCGCAAAAGGCGGGCTTTTGCCGCATCTTTTTGCCCTTCCATGCGATTAGCGACTTCCTTAACCAGCGGCAGGGGATAAATTGGTCGTGCGGCGCTGCATCGTCTGGCGCGCGCCGCCCCATGCGTCCACCACCCGGTTTTCCATGCAATGCCCGCTCTTCCGGCGGGCGCCCCCGCAGGAGGAAAACGTGATCGAGGCTACGCGCCGCACGTTTGTCGGCTCCCTCGCCCTCGCGGCGCTGGTGGGTTCCGCGCGCGCGTCCTCTCGCGGAACGCTGCGGTTCGGCGTCACGGTCGCCGACAACGTCGTCTACGCGCCTGCGTTCGCAGCCCAGGAGCTCGGATATTTCGACGCCGCAGGCCTGAAAGTCACGATTGTCCCGCTGCGCGGCGCCGCCGTCGCCGAGGAGGCGCTCGAAGCCGGCCACGTGGATGTGATCGACCACGTCATCCCCTACACGAGCCGCGCCATCGCCAATGGCGGCGACGCGCGCGTCATCGCCACGGCCAGCGCGGGCTTCCTGGGCTGGAGCCTCATCGTGCGCACCGACAGCCCGGCGACGAGCCTGCGCGATCTCGTCGGCAAGAAGGTGGGCGTCGGCCCGCGGCTGAGCGTCGGCGACATGGCCGCCCAGCGCCTCGCCGATCAGGTGAGCGGTCGGTTTGAACTCGTCCACAACGGGCCCGGCGCGCTGGTGCCGGCGCTGCGCAGCGGCGAGATCGACGCGATGCTTTTCTCCGCCTCGGTGGCGCAGCGTGAGGTCACGGCCGGCAACGCCCGCACGATCCACGAACTCACCGACCCCTTCGACCGCACGGCGATCTATGGATACGCCGCCTCCGGCGAGGCGCGCGAGAAACGGCCCGAGGAGCTGCGCCTGTTCCTGGCCGCGGTGCTGCGGGCGACCGCCTTCATGAAATCGGACCGCGAATGGTCGATGCGCTTCCTCAAGGGCTACGTGCGCGTGCCCGACGACGGGTTCGCCGCGATCCTGCAGGAGCGCATCATCGCCAACCTGTCCGCCAATGGCGAAACGCAGGACGAGGCCGTGGAGCGCGCCGTCTCGCTCGCAGCGCGCGCGTGGAACGCGCCGGGCATCATGGAAGTGCCCCTCGAGCGCGTGTTCACGAACGAATTCCTGCCCGACGACGGCGCGTGAACGCGCTCCTCACGGGATGAGCACGACCGATCCCGCATGCCGGCCGGCTTCCGCGTCGCGATGCGCCTGCGCCGCCTCTGCGAGCGGATACGTCGCGGCGATGTCGATCTTCAGCACGCCGCCCTGCACGAGAGCGAACAGGCGCTCCGCGACGCCGCAGAGCCGTTCGCGATTGTTGAGGAAATAGCTCACCGCCGGGCGACAGATGGAGAGCGAGCCCTTCTGCGCCAGGTCGATCATGTCGATGGGCGGCACATGGCCCGACGCGTTGCCATAGTTCACCAGCATGCCGAACGGCGCCGTGCAGTCGAACGAGCGCACGAACGTGTCCTTGCCGACGCCGTCGAACACCGCGTCGACGCCGCCGGGCGCGATCTCCTTCACCGCCGCGACGAAATCCCTCTCGCGGTAGAGGATCGCATGGGCCGCCCCGTTTGCGAGGGCCGCGTCCGCCTTCGCCTGCGAACCCACCGTGCCGATCACTATCGCGCCCAGATGCGAAGCCCAGCGCGTGAGAATGGACCCGACGCCGCTGGCGGCCGCATGGACGAGAATGGTCTGGCCGGGCCGGGGCGGAAAGATGCGCTCGATGATGCTGGCCGCCGTCGCGCCCTTCAGCAGCAGGCCGCACGCGATCTGGTCCGGCACATCGTCGGGGATCGCGACGAGCCTGTCGGCGGGCACGTTGCGCTCCTGCGCATAGGCGCCGGTGTCGCGATAGAACGGCCCGTGCATCCCCGCATAGGCGACGCGGTCGCCGGGCTTCCACTGCGTGACGCCCTCGCCCACGCTCGCCACGACGCCCGCCGCCTCGTTGCCGGGAATGAGCGGCATCGTCATCGGCTCCTTCTGGTAGAAGCCGCCGCGCCGCACGTTGATGTCGGAAAAGTTGAGGGCGATCGCCGTATGGCGCACGCGCACATGGCCGCGCGGCGCCGGCGCGATCTCGATGTCCTCGAACGCCATCGCCTCGGGCCCGCCGTGGGCGTGGATGCGCATCGCCTTCATGTGTCCTCCCGGCGCGCTGCATGCGCCTCATTTTCTTTTCCGTGCGCCCGCCTTCGGATCGAAGCCGTAATCGAACGTCAGTTCCTCGCCCGCCGCGATCTCGCGCAGCGCCCTGAACCAGACGCCGCGCCGATGCACCATGGCCTCGAGGTTGGGCGCCTTCGAATGATTGATATAGACGAAATCATTCCCGCCGATCAGTCCGTCGATGTAATGGGTGTGCGCGTCGAACAGCGCGTTGTAGCCGATGGAGAGATAGAAGCGGTCGCGGCGGCGCCCTTCCCGGCGGTCGATCTTCTCGCCCGCGTATTTCATCACCCATGCGCCCGGCGCGATGGGCTCGCCCGCGAACAGGCCGCGCCCGTGAATGCGGGAGCGCGCGACTTCGACCTTGACGGGATGTTTCATGGGCGCGCGACGACCGATCTCGAAAAATCGTGATGATCGCCGCTGCTAGTTCATGCCGCGCGGTAAAGCAATCCTAGCGGCTGGACACCTTGGACCACGATACCGAACGGCACAGCAGCCCGCCGAGCACGCAGCCGCTCGTGGTCATCGACGTGTCGGAATAGGTGATCTTGCTGGAGAACCGCAGGTTGCGCTGCGGATCGAAGGCGGCGCCTTCCATCAGGCCCGGCTTCACCGGCTTCACGTTGAGCACGAGGCGGTCGCCGACCTTCTCGTCGCCGGGATTCTTGATCCACACGTTGACGGCGCACAGCGCCTGCCCGCACGGCTGCACGCGCACCTGCGCGAGGCCGTCGGCGCGAAGCCACACGCCCGTTGTGATATCCGCCGCGGCGGACGATACGCCGCCCACAAGGCCCAACAGCCCGATGGCGGCGACAGAAGCAAAACCGAGCTTCATGGCCATACCCGTCCGATGAATGTTCGCATGGCCGGCTTACGCGCCGGCGGGCGGCCCGGATCACCGGACAGCTTCATTTTAAGCGTAACAGGAGCGGCCGCCAATTGGGAGGAATACGGGGGCGGCGGCCGGGGTAGAGAAAGGGCGGCCGGAGCCGCCCTTTCGATTGAAGCGTAAAAGCCCGGGAGGCTTACGCCTCGAGGATGTACACGATCCGGCGCGTGCCGGGCTCCACGATCAGGATCTGGTCGCCCACGCGCACCGCGTGATAGCCGCGGAACTGCGGAACGATCGTCACAATCGGGTCCGGCAGCGGCACGAACGTGACCGTCGACGGCAGCACCGCGCCCACCGAGACGGACACGTTGAGCTGGTCGCGAGTCACGGTGCGGATATTGGCCTTCTGGATCTGCGTGCGAAGCTGCGTGCGCTGCTCGTTGCTGATCTGCACCTTCGGCACCTGGCCGGTGGTCATTTGGTCGCCCGGTTTCCCGCTGCCCGACTGGGTTGTCGTCGTGCTCGAGCCGCTGGCGCCGGGCTTCGACTGGGTCGTGGTCGTCGTGCCCGAACCGCTCGTTCCCGTGCGCTCCTGGGCGCGCTCGCTGCCGGGCGCGCCGCGCGGCGCGTCGGTGCGGTTCTCGAGACCGGGCGCCGTGCCGCGGGAATTCTCGTTGGCGTTCGGCGAACGCGGCGGCTGGGTCTGAGTGGACGAACCGCTGGACGAACCGCTGGAGGGGGCCTGGGCGAAGGCCGCGCCACCAAGCGCGAGGGCGGCGACAGCAGCGCCGCTGATAAGGGTTTTCTTGAGCATGGGTAATCCTCTCGTTCATCCCTCTGGAGAGGGGACGAACGCCAACGGGCTCGGCGCCTGCCCGTTCCCCGGTGCGGCTGACGGACGCGAAGCGCGCGGCGATGGAACCCTGTCGACAATTGCGAGCCGCCAGCGGCGCTGTTAGCGTCGCACAGGTTGCGCGAAGCGCGTGTCCGGGAGGAAGCAGACATGACCATTCATTTCCGCGCGCGCGCCATCGGCGCCGCGGCCGTGCTCGTCGCGACCGCCGCGCTCGCGCCGGCGCACGCCCAGGGCGCGGCCTGGCCGCAGCGCAACGTTCAGTTCGTCCTGCCGTTCGGCGCCGGCAGCGCCACGGACATCGCGGCGCGCATGCTGGCCGAGCGCCTTCAGGCGAAATGGGGCAAGCCCGTCATCGTCGAAAACAGGCCCGGCGGCGACGGCCTCATCGCGATCCGCTCCTTCATCTCCGCCAATGACGATCACGTTCTGCTCTACGCATCGAGCGCGTCCTTCATCGCGCACCCCTACACGCTGCAGCAGAAGGTCCCCTACGATCTCAACAAGGACCTGAGCCCCATCGCGCGCGTCGCCGACACGCTGCTGTCGATTTCGGCGCCCACCGCGATGAACGTCTCCAACCTGAAAGAATGGACCGAGGCGGCCCGCGCCAATCCCGGCAAGTTCAACGTGGCCGGCGCGCCGGGACTGCCCGAACTCGCGCTCACCGCGTTCCTGCGCGTCAACAAGCTCGACGCCGCGCGCGTGCCCTACAAGGACATCGTGCAGGCGGGCAGCGATCTGGCTGAATCGCGCATCCAGCTCATGGTCACGTCCTACGCCATTGCGCTGCCTCATGTGCAGGGCGGGCGGGCGCGCGTGATCGCGGTGGGCGCGGGCGAGCGCTCCCCGATCCTGCCGGATGTGCCTACTGCGGCGGAGTCAGGCTTTCCGATTTTGACAACGGAAACCACGTCCGGCCTTTACGGCCCCGCCGGCATGCCGCTCGACCTGCGCAAGCGCATCGCCGCGGACGTGATGGAGGCGACGCGCGATCCCCTCGTCGGCAAGCGCCTGATGGACACCGGCCAGAGCCCCAATCCGCAAGGGCCCGAGGAGCTCGCGCAGGCGCTGCGACGGCAGGAAGCGGCGGCCGCGCTCATCGCGAAGGAGCTGGGCATCGCCGCCAACCGTTGAGGCGCAAAGCTCTTAACGCTCTTGCCGGAAAATTCCCCTGGGAGCGCCGGACAGCCTCTTTTTCGCCAAGGATCGTCCGGTAGATTGCAGCGTGAACGTTGCGCGGGCGGGCCGCGCTGGAGGAACCCACGTGAAGAAGATTTACGCGATCGGATTTGCAGCTCTCGCCGCCGTCCCGCTGGCGGGTTGCTACACGCCTGAAGAGCGCGCGGTCGGCGGCGCGCTGCTGGGCGGCGCGACGGGCGCAGCCATCGGCGCGGCCACCACCGGCCGGGGCAGCGGCGCTGCGGTCGGCGCTGCGATCGGCGCTGCCAGCGGCGCCATCATCGGCGCCAACACCGCGCCCGTGTACGGGGACCCCTATTATTATCCCGCGCCCCCGCCCAGGCGCGTGTACGCCGCCCCGGCCTATCCCGCACGCTGCTGGATCGAGCGCCAGCCGGTCGTCGATTCATGGGGCCGCGTCGTCGCCTACCAGCGCGTGCGCGTCTGCGGCTGAGCCGCGCTCTCCACAGGTGAAAGCATGCGCGCCTGCCCGGCGCGCATGTTCAATGTCCGCTGATCCACGCCGGCGCCCTCGCGCGTAAACGTCCCGATGGCCGGCGCGCGCTGCAGAAATCTCATCCTCATTCTTGGCGACCAGCTCGACGCGCGCATGGCGAGCCTGCGCGGCGCCGATCCCGCGCGCGACGTCGTGCTCATGGCCGAAGTGATGGAGGAGGCGCGCTACGTCCGCCATCACGTCAAGAAGATCGCCTTCCTGTTTTCGGCCATGCGCCATTTCGCGGCCGATCTCGAGACGCGCGGCTGGCGCGTCGAGTACCGTAAGCTCGATGATCCATCGAATGCGGGAAGCCTTTGCGGCGAAGTGGGCGCAAGCGTAGCCCGCCTGCGCCCCCAGCGCGTCATCGTCGCCCATCCCGGCGAATGGCGCGTGCTCGACGCATTGCGCACGCTGGGCGAGGACCTGCCCGTTCCGCTCGACATCGTCGCCGACGACCGCTTCATCGCCTCCATCGGAGAATTCGCGTCGTGGGCGCAGGGCCGCAAGCAATTGCGCATGGAATATTTCTATCGCGACATGCGCCGCAAGACCGGGCTTCTCATGGAGCGGCGACGCCCCGGCCGGCGGCGCGTGGAACTTCGACAAGGAGAACCGCAAGCCCGCAAGGCCGGATCTGCTTGCGCCGCAGCCGCTTGCGCATTGCGCCCGACGCGATCACGCGCGAGGTGCTCGATCTCGTTGGCGCGCGCTTCGCCGATCATTTCGGCGATCTGGAGCCGTTCTGGTTCGCGGTGACGCGCGCCGACGCGCTGCGCGCGCTCGATCTCTTCATCGAGGAGGCGCTGCCCCGCTTCGGCGACTTCCAGGACGCGATGCTCGCCGGCAAGCCGTTTCTCTATCATTCGGTCATCGCGCAATACCTCAATTGCGGGCTGCTCGATCCGCTTGAAGTCTGCCGCAAGGTCGAGGCCGCCTGGCGCAGCGGCCATGCGCCGCTCAACGCCGTCGAGGGCTACATCCGCCAGATCATCGGCTGGCGCGAATACGTGCGCGGCATCTACTGGCTGAAGATGCCCGGCTACGCGCAACAGAATTTCTTCGACGCGAAACGCCCGCTGCCCGCCTTCTACTGGAGCGGCGAAACGCGCATGTCCTGCATGCGCGAGGCGATCGGCCAGACCAAGCGCGAGGCCTACGCGCATCACATCCAGCGGCTGATGGTGACGGGAACGTTCGCGCTCATCGCCGGCGTGTCGCCGCAGGAGCTGCACGAATGGTATCTCAGCGTCTATGCCGACGCCTACGAATGGGTGGAGTTGCCGAACACGCTCGGCATGAGCCAGTTCGCCGACGGCGGCCTGCTCGCCTCCAAGCCCTATGCGGCCTCGGGCGCCTACATCGCCCGCATGTCCGATTACTGCAAAGGCTGCGCTTACGACGTCAAGGCGCGCACGGGCGAGCGCGCCTGCCCCTTCAACGCGCTCTACTGGGATTTCATGAGCCGCCATCGAAAGGCGCTCGCGAACAATCCGCGGATCGCGCAAATCTACCGCGTCTACGACGCCTTCGCGCCGGCGGAAAAGGATGCGATCTCCGCGCGCGCGGCGCACATCCTGCAAAATCTCGATGCTTTGTAGCCGCGCTCGCGGCTCGCGCGCCGCAAGCGAGGCAGATGCGGCTTGCCTCGGCGCGCCTGCGCTGTAGAATTGCGCTTACCGAGGGTCACGCCCTGAGAGGCGGACGGAGTCCGAAAGCAGGATGACCAGGAACGCCACTTTCATCGCGATTGCCGGCGCCGTCGCCGCCGCTGTGTGGGCAGGCGCCGTGCTGCTTCCCGAGCCCGTGATACGGCAGTTGGACCCGCGCGCGCTGCGCGGCGCCATTGTCGAGCCGAGGCCTGCGCAGCCCTCGCCCCCGGCCATGGCTGAGGCGCCGCCGGCCGCCCCTGTCGACCCAGCAGCCTTCGGTCAACTGACGCTCGAGCTCGCGCCCGCGCGCGCGCAGGCGCCCGTGACCATGCTCGGCAACGCCAGCGGCCCGCCGCTCATGTCGTCCTCGCTCGGCGCCAGCACGCTCCAGTCCATCGGCGCGACCTTTACAGACTCATCGCTCGCCTCCGCGCTGCCGCAACTTGGAGGCGCCGCCGCGCTCGATGGCCCCGCGGACGCGGGCCTCGACGAACGCGTCAATGAAGCGGCGCTTCCCGATCCGCAGGTTCGCCCGCCATCGGGCAAGATCATCGCGCTCGACGCATCCGAGGGCACGAAGCTCGATCCGCTTCGCCAGCGCAACTGGGACCTGAACGCCACGCAGCAGGTTCCTCCGATCAAGCCGCAGCGTTGAGACGCGGCGCGCCCTCAAGGGACCAGCATCCATGAAACTAGCGTTCCACGGCGCTTGCCGGTCCGTGACCGGATCGTGCTTCCTCATCGACACGGGGCGCGCGCGCGTGCTTGTGGACTGCGGCATGGTGCAAGGCTCGAAGACCGAGAAGGAGCTGAACTATCGCGCCTTCCCCTTCGACCCCCGCAAGATCGACGCGCTCGTCCTGACCCACGCGCACATCGACCACAGCGGCCTCGTCCCGAAGTTGACGAAGCTTGGTTTCGACGGCCCCATTTACGCGACGCGCGCGACGCAGGATCTGTGCACGATCATGCTGCCCGAATTCAGCGCGCATCCAGGAGAGCGAAGTCGAGCAGCTCAATGAGCGCAACGCGCGCCGCGGGGTCAACAGGCAGGTCGAGCCCATCTACACGACCGAGGACGCGCAAGCCTGCCTCACGCAATTTCGCGCAACGCCGTTCAAGCACTGGACGCAGGTCGCGCAGGGCGTGCGCATGCGGCTGTGGAACGCGGGCCATCTTCTGGGCTCGGCCTCCGTCGAAATCGAGGCCGAGGCGGACGGCGAGACGACGCGCCTTCTCTTTTCCGGCGACATCGGCCCCGACGGCAAGCTCCTGCAGGACGATCCGGAGGGTCCCGGGCGGACTCGATCATGTGATCTGCGAGTCGACCTACGGCGACACGGAACGCCCCCCGCTTTCGGACAAGATCCGCCGCGCGATGCTGCTCGAGGAAGTGCGCGCCGCGGCAAAGAAGGGGGGCGCGCTGATCATTCCCTCCTTCGCCGTCGAGCGCACGCAGGAATTGATGACCGATCTCGTCTCGCTCATCACCGCGGGCGATCTGCCGGCCTTTCCGATCTTCATCGACTCGCCCCTCGCCGACAAGGCGACCGACGTCTTCGCCGCGCACGCGGACGAACTGGAGCACGGACACGAACTCATCAGCGCGCTGCAGTTTCATTCGGTTCGCTTCACGCAATCGGTGGAGCAGAGCAAGGCGATCGCGCGCTTCCGCGGCTTTCACGTCATCATCTCCGCGAGCGGCATGTGCGAGGCCGGGCGCATTCGCCATCACCTGAAGCAATGGCTCTGGCGCGCCGAAGCCACCGTGCTCTTCGTCGGCTTTCAGGCGCAGGGCACGCTCGGGCGCATCCTCCAGGACGGCGCGCCGCGCGTGCGCATCATGGGCGAGGAGATCGACGTGCGCGCCAGCATCCGCCGGCTCGACATCTATTCAGGCCACGCGGACGGGCCGGCGCTCGCGCGCTGGATCGGCGAACGCGCGCCGATCTCCGGCAACGTCTTCCTCGTTCATGGCGAAGAACGGGCGATGGAGGGGTTGAAGGGGAGGATCGCGCCGGGTCTGCGCGCCGGGTCCGTCATCGCGCCGGCGCTCGATGAAACATGGACCCTGCGCGCCGCTGCGGCGCAGCCAGCGCCAGGGCGCGCCGGCGCGCCTCGCGCCCGAGAAGCTCGGCCGCATCGACTGGCACAACGACCTGTCGAAGCTCATTCTCGACATCAACGAATCCGTGCGCGCCGCCGGCGACGAGCGCAATCGCGCCAGGCTCATCCGCAAGCTCCGCCGCGCGCTGGAGGGCGAAGAGCGCTGAGCGGCAGGGACTTTCTTTCTAGGCCGCCTGCTGGCGCAGCGGTGGAGCGGGCGCGCGGGCAAGCGCGGAGCGCGCGTCGCACAGCGCCTGGTAGAGTTCGCGCAAGCCCACCGCCTGCGCCGCGGCGAGAGCCAGCGCGGTGTCGTGATCGATGACGAAATCCCCATCGGCGATGGCGCAATAGTCAGGCTCTTCACGGCGTATGGCGATGGATTGCGCCATCCGCTCGACGGCTGCTTCGTACAAGGCTTCTGGGGTCTTCATGCTGCCTCCCTGGCGCGCCTGCTCCGATGATCGAGGCATAGGCGCGCCGCCGGGCAAAAATGTGGTCGCGGGCCGGCGCACATGCGGCGTCAGCTTTGCGGAAGATTCATTCGCAAGAGTGGCTGGCGAACGCTGGCGCTCAACGCCAGCGCACCTCGAAGCGGCAGGCGCTGTCGCCGGACGCGCAGCACGATGTCTCGCGCACGCGCGCGCCTTTGTGCACCAGCGACTGGAACAGCTGCGTGAACACGGCCTCGTGCCACACGCATCCCCCGCTCTGCGCCAGCGGATTATCGGCGATCGAGAGCAAGGGCGCCGGCGCGCTCTCGCAGGCGAAGCGCCCCGAACCTGCAAACGTCCACGCATGCCGCGAGATGGCGCGCGCGAGCAGGCGCGCGGAAAGCGGGGCCGGCAGCACGCGCAGCAGCGCCGCGGCAACGCGGGGAATGCGATGCTCGAGAATGTAATCGCCGGTGCGCCGCCCCGCCTCCGCGCTGTAGGCGCGCGCCTCGCGCGGCGGCGCGAGCCTGTGCAGCGCGTCGTGCAGCGCCGCGGCGTCCCGTTCGTCGACCATGGCGGTCGGCGGGTTGCGCAGCCAGTCCAGATGCCCCGCGGCAAGATAGACGCGCTGCGCCAGCCCTTCCGCACCGTGCGCGAAGAGCGTCTCGCCCACCTGGATGACGGCGTTCGGGCCGACGCGGCTGGGAGCCGCGAGCGCCGGCTCAGCGCTGGTGCGCGGGCTCATCGGCGTCGGCCATCTGCTGCGTTCCGCCGCCGCACGCGAGAACCGGCTCGCGCTCGCCGGCAAGTTGCGCCTTCACGGCGGCCTTGCGCTCGCGCGCCTTGAGCTTGCGCTCGTGCAGCGCTTCCCAATCGTCCATCTGCGCAGGCGCAATCTGGCGCGCGTCGTCGAAGTGGAAGTCGACCGTCTTCTTCGACTGCGGGCCCCAGTAGCCGACCTTGCCCAGATCGTAGAACGTGCGCTGCACGCCGGCGCGCAGGAACGCCTTGAGGCAGCCGAGCAGATAGCGCCGCCGAAGCCCGTGCCGCGCCACGGATATGAGAACAACGCCTTGTTCATGTAGAAGCGGCGGTAATTGTTCATCACCCGGTCGAGCAGTTCGGCGCGGTCCATGGCCTCGGGCTTCATGATCGGCGTGACGAAGTTGTACTTGTAGAAGTCGAACACCTCGACCTTGTCGCGCAGTTCCTGGAACAGCGGCGTGAACGGCCAGGGCGTGTACATCGACCAGTTGGCGAGGTCCGGCTGCCAGTCCAACGCCATGCGATAGGTTTCTTCCAGCGTCTCCGCGGTCTCGTTGTCGAGGCCGACGATGAACTGCGCTTCGGTGACGATGTCGGCTTCGCGCAACAGGCGGATCGCCTTCTTGTTGTCGGAGATCTTGGTTTCCTTGTTGAAGCGGTCGAGCTTGAGCTGGGCCGCGGCTTCGGTGCCGAGGCGACACGTGCATCAGGCCCGCCTCGCGCTAGAGCTTCAGCATCGTTGCGGTCGCGATAGATGTCGGTGACGCGGGTGTTGATGCCCCACTTCACCTTGTCTGGCAGGCCGCGCGCGATCAGCTCTTCGCAGAACTCGGTGAACTTCTTCCGGTTGATGGTCGGTTCTTCGTCGGCGAGGATGAAGAAGCCGACGTCATGCTCGTTGACGAGCTTCTCGATCTCGTCGACCACCTTCTTGGGGTCGCGGACGCGATAGTCGCGCCAGAACTTCCACTGCGAGCAGAACGAGCAGGTGAACGGACAGCCGCGCGCCATGTTGGGAATGGCGACGCGCACGTCCAGCGGCACGTAGATGTACTTCTCCCAGTTGCAGGATGCCCCAGTCCGGGGCTGATCGCGTCGAGGTCCTTGACCGTCGGGAGCGGCCTCGGTGGCGACGATCTGGTTGTCGCCATGTCGCGGGTAGGCGAGGCCCTTGATCGCGCGACGGTCGGCCGGCCAGCGGCCTTCGCCGATGGCGCGCACGAGATTGACGACGATCTCTTCGCCTTCGCCGCGCACGATCACGTCGACCCACGGCGCTTCGCTGAGCACCTGCTGGTACATGAAGGTCGCGTGCACGCCGCCCAGCACGGCGACGATCTTGGGCACGCACTCGCCTTGGCGATCTTCAGCGCCCGCTCGGCCTTGTAGATCGACGGCGTGATCGAGGTGACGCCGACCACGTCAGGCTTGTACTCGCGATGATCTTCTCGCGCAGCTCCTCGTCCGACGTGTCGTCGGTCATCGCATCGATGAACGTGACGTCGGTCGAATCCGTCGGTCTTCAGCGCGCCCGCCAGATAGGCGGCCCATGCCGGCGGCCAGTGGCCGGCGATCTCGGCGCCGCCGGAATGATAGTTCGGATGGATGAGAAGGATGTGCAACGAACGTCCCCCGGCGCAGCGTGTGTCAGAATAATCTGACATAGGTTATGTCAATCAGTCTTGACGTAGATCAACCGGGCGTCGCGTGTTCCTGCAAACGGTTCGCGAAAAACCGCGACGCCCCTGCCTGGCCTTGCTGTTGCTTCGCCATGCTCATAAGATTCAACTTACGAACTTGGAGATATGCAGATGACCAACACCAGCACGAACGGCGGCGCCGATGCTGCGGGGAGCTGCGCTCCAGATCTACATGGTTCATCGTCCTGGGCGTGTTGCTTCTCGCCCTTGGCGCCTATGCGCTCTTCAACCTGTTCGCGGCCACGATCGCGTCCGTCTTCTTCATCGGCGTGCTGATGATCATCGGCGGCGTCGCGCGCGTGGTTCACGCGTTTCAGGTCGACAAGACATCCTCGCTCGTCTTCTGGCTCCTGAGCGGCGCGCTGTATGCGGTGGCGGGCGCCATGGTGCTCGCCAATCCGCTGCTGGGCGCGGCGATCTTCACGCTCCTGCTCGCCGCATCGCTCATCGCCTCGGGCGTGGTGATGATCGTGGTGAGCTTCTCCTCGAGGGTCCAGCAGGGACGCTGGTGGATCCTCCTGTCGGGCCTGCTCACCGCCATCACGGGGCTCATACTCGCGTCCGGCTGGCCGCTCAGCGGCGTCTGGGCGCTCGGCATGATCATGGCGATCGACCTCACCTTTCAGGGGTGGGCGCTCATCGCCTTCGGGCTCGCGCTGAAAGCCGCCAGGTAGCGCGCTTTCAGTTCACGGGCGCGCGGCCAGTTCAAGGCACTTGCCCGCCGCCTGCGCGGCCGCGCGGGCGGCTGGCGGCGCGTCATCGCAGGACGATGCGCCCCTCGGGTTTCGCGCGGATTTCACCAAGCCTGCGCGCATGAACCATCACGTCGTTGGCGATGAGCTGCGCATCCTCCACGCGCGTGCGAAGCGTCTCATTCGTGAACTGGGTGAACCCGTCGCCGCCGCGAAGGAAAAAGTCGGACCCGGCGACCGTGTAATACGCCCGCTCGTCGACCGGCTTGCCGCCGATCGTGAGCGACACGATGCGCTCGCCGCGCTTGCGCGAGGTGTCGACCACGACTGATGCGCCGGACACCTGCAGGAAATGACCCGCGGGCCGCGGCGCGTCCGCGTAGCCGTGTTCGAGCGCAGCGCGCAATTGCGCGCCGGTCAGGCGGAACACGAGCGTCAGATTGCCGAACGGCAGCTCGCTCAGGATGTGCCGGCGCGTCAGCTTCTGGCCGGCTTCGTAGCGCGCGCCGCCGCGGATGCCGCCCGCCGTTCATGATCCGCGACATCCGCATGCCCGGCGGTGCGGATCGCGTCGGTGATGAGATTTCCCCAGCCGGCTTCGCCGCCGCGAACCACTGCGCTGCGGCTGTCGAGCGGCTCGGCGAGCGTCGCCAGCTCGACGTCGAGCTCCTTGCTGAGCAGCGCCTCGTAATGGCGCACGCGCTCTGCGACCTTCGGGTCGGGCGTCACGTCGGCGGTGTCGATGACGCGCACGCGCGGCGTCCATGACAGGCGCTCGCCCGCCTTCGGCTTTGGGCCGAGGACGACATCGAGCGCCATCACGTAGGTTCCGTCCTCGCCGCCTTCGATCAGCACCGAGCGGCGGTTGTAGATGTAGCGGAAATCATGATCGTCGCCGCTGAGCAGCACGTCGGCGATGCCCAGATCATGCAGGCGGTTGTCGATGTTGCGATCGGCGTGGACCACGGCGACGATGAGGTCCGCGCCGCGGGCGCGCAGCTCCTTCGCCTTGCGCTCCAGCGTTTCCTGCACCGGCGCGATCTTCAGGTCGCCGGGATTGGACTTCTCGTGCGAGTCCTGCGCGGTCAGGCCGACGATGCCGATCCTGATTCCGTTCTGCTCGATGATCTCGTCGTCGCGATGGCCGGCAAGCATGTCGCCGCCGGCCGCGCGCAGGTTCGCGGCGAAGATCGGGAACTTCGCCTCCGACATGCGCTTGAGATACGTCTCCTTGCCGAAATCGTATTCGTGATTGCCGGGCACGAACACGTCGAAGCCCATGCCGTTCATGATGTCGATGACGTGCTCGCCGGAATCGAACGCGCACATGAGGCAGGGCGACAGCGCGTCGCCCGCATGCACGACGATCACGCGCCCGCCCCGCGCCCGCTCCTGGTTGATCGCGCCCGCGATGCGCGCATAGCCGCCGCGCCCGTTCACCTCCGCCATCTTGTAGACGTCGCTCACGACGACGAAGGTGACGCGGTTCTCGGCAGGCTTCTCCTGCGCGCGCGCGGACGCCACCCACGCGACGAGCGCGAGGCAGAGCGAGCAGGCGAGTGCAAACAGGCGACCCTGGTGGATGGACATGGATTGTGGCTCGCGAGGCTGGACCGGAAACTCAGGCGCAGTGAATGCGACCCGCGGCGCAAATACAAGCCTCGGCGAGCGTGAATCCGCCGCTCAACTGTGCAGGCCCGGCGCCTCGTGGCCCGTGCGCGCGACGTATTCCACATATCCGCCGCCGTACTGATG
Source organism: uncultured Alphaproteobacteria bacterium (assembly GCA_963701405.1). Lineage (GTDB taxonomy): Bacteria > Pseudomonadota > Alphaproteobacteria > Rhizobiales > Beijerinckiaceae > Terripilifer. The sequence goes on from CAVPAB010000006.1 coordinate 369,842, forward strand.
CACGCCGTCGGGCGTCAGTTCGAGCACGCGGTTGGAGAGCGCCGCAAGGAAACGCCTGTCGTGCGAGACGAAGAGCATCGAGCCTTCGTATTGCGCCAGCGCATTGATGAGCATTTCCTTCGTCGCCATGTCGAGATGGTTCGTGGGCTCGTCGAGCACGAGGAAGTTCGGCGGATCGTAAAGCATCTTGGCCATCACCAGCCGCGCCTTCTCGCCGCCCGACAGCACGCGGCATTTCTTCTCCACGTCGTCGCCGGAGAAGCCGAAACAACCGGCGAGCGTGCGCAGCGAGCCCTGCCCGGCCTGCGGAAACGAGGCTTCCAGAGATTCGAAGATCGTCTCGTCGCCGTCGAGCAGGTCCATGGCGTGCTGCGCGAAATAGCCCATCCTCACGCTGCCGCCGACCGCGACCGCGCCGTCGTCCGGCTGCGTCGAACCCGCGATGAGCTTCAGCAATGTCGACTTGCCCGCGCCGTTCACGCCCATCACGCACCAGCGCTCCCGGCGGCGGATGGAAAAATCGAGCCCTTCGTAGATCGTCCGCGAGCCATAGCGCTTGTGCACGTTCTTCAGGTTCACCACGTCCTCGCCCGAGCGCGGGGGCGTGGGGAAATCGAACATCACGCTCTGGCGGCGGCGCGGCGGCTCGACGCGCTCGATCTTGTCGAGCTTCTTCACGCGGCTCTGCACCTGCGCGGCGTGCGACGCGCGCGCCTTGAAGCGCTCGATGAACTTGATCTCCTTGGCGAGCATCGCCTGCTGGCGCTCGAACTGCGCCTGCTGCTGCTTCTCGTTGAGCGCGCGCTGCTGCTCGTAGAATTCGAGATCGCCCGAATAGGTCGTCAGAGAACCGGCGTCGATCTCCACGATCTTGCCGACGATGCGGTTCATGAACTCGCGATCGTGCGAGGTCATCAGGAGGCCGCCCTCGTAGCCCTTGAGGAATTGCTCCAGCCAGATGAGGCTTTCCAGATCGAGATGGTTGCTCGGCTCGTCGAGCAGCATGGCGTCCGGGTTCATGAGCAGGATGCGCGCCAGCGCCACGCGCATCTTCCAGCCGCCCGACAGCGCGCCCACGTCGCCGTCCATCATCTCGGGCGTGAAGCTGAGCCCGGCGAGCACCTCGCGGGCGCGCCCGTCCAGCGCATAGCCGTCCAGCTCCTCGAACCGCGCCTGCACTTCGCCGAAGCGTTCGATGATGGCCTCCATCTCGTCGGCGCGGTCGGGGTCCGCCATCGCCGCCTCGAGTTCCTTCAGCTCGGCCGCGACCTCGCTGACCGGACCCGCGCCGTCCATCACCTCGGCGACCGCGCTGCGGCCCGACATTTCGCCCACGTCCTGGCTGAAATAGCCGATGGTCACGCCGCGATCGACGCCCACCAGCCCCTCGTCGGGCTGCTCCTGACCCGTGATCATGCGGAAAAGGGTCGTCTTCCCGGCTCCGTTGGGGCCGACGAGGCCGACCTTCTCGCCCTTCTGGAGCGTGGCGGAAGCCTCGATGAACAGGATCTGGTGCCCGTTCTGCTTGCTGATGTTTTCAAGCCGGATCATGTGCGCGCAGGGCCGAATGAAAGCGCCGCGCCCGGGGAACGGTGAGAACCACGAGCGCGGCGGGGTGGATGTGACTGCCGCACGCTATGGCGGGCAAATGCGGCGAGCGCAATCCCTCAAATCGCCGCCGGGGACGACCGGGCCCGACCGCAGCCCTATTTGGGGCCGAGGCCCGAGGAGGCCGCGATCTTCTTGATCACCTCGTAATTGTCGGCGACCGAGCGCGTGAACTCCCCGGGGGTCATGGCCTTGGGCTCGATGCCCTGCTGGTCGATCCGGGCGGCGATGTCGGGCTGCGCGATGACCTTCGCCACGGCCTCATTGATCTTCTGCGTCACATCGGCCGGCATGTTGGCGGGGCCCAGCAGCCCGAACCACGACAGGAATTCAAAGCCCGGCAGGCCGCTTTCGTCGACCGTGGGAACGTTGGGCATCGCCGGCAGCCGCGTCTTCGACACCGCCGCCAGCAGGCGGATGGCGGGATTGTCCACGAAAGCCTGCGAGCCGAGCGTCGGCACGATGATGAACTGCGTTTCGCCCGTCAGCACGCTGTTGAGCGCCTCGCCGCTGCTCTTGAAGGGCACATGCACCACGTCGATGCCGGCGCGGCTGGCGAAGAACGCGGTGGCGAGGTGCGTGGCGCTGCCCGCGCCCGCGGAGGCGTAATTCAGCTTGCCCGGATGCGCCTTCGCATGGGCGATCAGCTCCGAAACGGTTTTCGCCGGAACCTTCGCGCTCGAGAGCAACAGGTAGGCGCCGCTGCCCACATGGGCGACGTGGGTGAAATCCTTCACCGGATCGTACTGGATGTTGGGGTTGATGGCGGCCGCGATGCTGAGGCCCGAAGCCGCCATCAGCAGCGTGGAGCCATCCGGCGCGGCGCGCGCGACGGCAAGCCCGCCCACCGCGCCGCCGGCGCCGGCGCGATTTTCGATGATGTAGGTCTGGCCGAGCAGCTTGCCGAGCTCGGGCGCGATGACGCGCGCGAGCACGTCCTGCCCGCCGCCCGGCGCGAACGGCACGACGATCCGGTACACGCTCGCTTGCGCGAAGGCGCCGTGAAGCCCCGCCGTCAGCGACAGCGCGAGCGCCGCAAGGCCTGCAATCCATCTGTTCATGTGTGCTCCCCCCTTCTTGTCTCGTGCGGCGCCGGCGCCCTCAACGCGCCAGCGACGGATAAAGCGTTTCGGCCGTGCGGCGGAACAGCCATTCCCTGTCCTGTTCGGAGAGAAACGCGGTCGCCTGCAGGCTTTCATCGACGATGCGCTTCAGCGAGGCGTCCGACGTGGGAAAATTAGAACCCCACGCGATCCGCTGCGCGCCGAACACATCCACAACCTTGCGGAAGTAAGGCTCGAACGCGCCGCCGCCTTCGGCGATCATGCGCACGTTGCGGATGGTCATTTTCAGATAGACGTTCGCGAACGCGGCGAGATCGAACAGCGGCTGCGCCGCCGCATAGGGCGCCCCGTCGCGCGCATCCGGCGAAGCGAGATGATCGAGGATGATGGTCGCGTGCGGGAAGCGCGCGAGCAGCGTGCGCAATTGCGGGATCGCCTGCATGTGCATCTGCACGCAGACAGGAATCCCCAGTTCCTGCGCGCACGCCCACGCCGGAAACGTGCGCGGATCGTCCAGCCAGTCCTGCTGCGCCATGGTGCTGCCGGTGGTGAATATCCGCAGGCACGACAGCCCGCGCGCCACTTCACGGCGAATGTGCTGCGGCGCGTCCGCGCTCAGCACGTCGACGGAAAAGACGCCGGCGAACCTGTCCGGGTAGGCCGCCACCGCATCGGCCACGAGAGAATTGTCGAACCCGTAGCAGGTCGAAGCCTGCACCAGCGCCGCCCGCGCGACGCCGGCCTCGTCCATCGCGGCGATCATCTGGTCCGGCGTCACAGGCCGGTCGCGCGCCCAGTCGGACAGGATGCCGCCCAGCGGCGAACGCGGATAACGGGCCTCGTCGGGCGAGATCACATGCGGATGAATATCGACGAGCGCGCTTGGCATTGTTCGTTGTCCTCCCCGGCCCGCTGGCCAACTGGAGCCGGACTGTCTGCGAAGCTGCAGCTTTTTTCAAGCTCGGCCCGCCCTGCCGGTCGCGCAAAGTTGAAGCGAGGGCGGGGCGGCGCCGTCCCCAAAGTGGAACAAGACGCCGGACTGGAGCGTGCTTCCTTTCGGACGCAAGCGTTGCGCAGGAGCCCGGGACATGAAACTGATTTCGAAAGCGATGTTCAGCCTCGCCAGCCTTGCGCTGATGATCATGGCGGCGGGACTCATCCTTCACGGATGCTGGCAGCTCGCATCAGCCCTGCTGCACGGCGCGGCCGTCGCCGATCCCCTCCTGAGCGCCGTCGGCTACATCGTGATTGCGATCGCCGTGTTCGACGTCGCGAAGTTTCTCGTCGAGGAAGAAGTCTTGAGCGGCGCCGAGCGCGGCGTCGCGTCCGAAGCGCGCAAGAGCCTGACCAAGTTCGTCTCGACGATCTCGATCGCGCTGTTTCTCGAAGGGCTCGTGACGGTCTTCCGGGTCAGCACGGAAAACGTCGCGCACATGATCTATCCGACCTTTCTTCTGCTCACAGCAACCCTGCTCATCATCGGCCTCGGCGTTTATCAGAAGCTCAGCGTGACGGCGGAAGAGGCCGACGAAGAGATCGAAGCCGGCAAGAGCTAGCCGGCCCGCTCAACTCATCGCTCGTTAGAATGAAACTTGCAGGCGGGCGTTGACGCCGTTCCCGTGCCCGCGCGATGCGAACCACAGGCTTCCGCCATCGGCGACGATCGGTATTCCTGTCCCTCCGCGGCAACGATGCGTTGGTCGAAGTGGTAATGCGGCTGAAGCGCCACTGCGAGAGCGCCGATTGCGCGACCTGCGGGCTTGACCACTGTCCGCTCGCGCGCGATGCTTGACAAAAAGGGGACGCCGCAGCGCGGCATGGGAGGAAAACGCATGAAACGTCTTCTGATGATGGGCCTGTGCCTGCTCGGCTGCGCCGTCGCCCCTGCCGCAGCGCAGGACTACCCGACGCGCAATGTCAGAATCATCGTGCCCTTCGGCGCGGGTGGCCCTGCGGACGTGTACGCGCGCTTCATCGGACAGCAATTGTCGGACAGCCTCAAGCAATCGTTCGTCATCGAAAACCGCCCCGGCGCGGGCGCGGTGATCGGAACCGACGAGGCCGCGCGCGCGCCCGCCGACGGATACACGCTGCTCATGATGTCGAACGCGCACACCACGAACGAGACGCTCATCGCGAAGAAAAATTATCAACTGACGCGCGACTTCGTCGCCGTCTCGCCGATCAATTCTTCATCGCTCGTGATGGTGGTCGCCCCGAGCGTGCAGGCGAAGGACCTGAAGGAGTTCATCGCGCTCGCGAAGGCCAAACCCGGCGCGCTCAATTATGCGTCCTCCGGGCCGGGCACGCCGTATCACATGGCCGGCGAACTCTTCAAGGCGATGAGCGGCGTCAACATCGTGCACGTTCCCCATCGCGGCAGCGGCGAAGCGCGCAACGCTGTCATCGCCGGTCACGTCGAGATGATGATCGATGCAATCACCACCATGGCTCCGAACGTGCAGGCCGGGCAGGTGCGCGCGCTCGGCGTCACCGGATTGCAGCGCTCCAACGTGCTGCCCGGCACACCGACCATTGCGGAAGCGGGCGTGCCGAAGTACGAGGCGACGATCTGGGTCGGCCTGATGGCGCCTGCGGGAACGCCCAGGCCCATTGTCGACAAGCTCAACGCCGAGATCAGGAAGATCCTGCAAAAGCCCGAGGTGCAGGCGAACTGGGAAAAGCAGGGCGCCGAGCCGATGATCATGACCGCCGATGAATTCGAGGCTTACATCCGCGCCGACATCGTCAAGTGGGCGGACGTGATCAAGGCGTCGGGCGTGAAGATTCAGTAATGCAGCAGGTGCGCATCCTCAGCGGCGGCGCGGCCCAGGGCCTCGTTGCAGCCTTGTCCGCGGCCTTTCGCGCGCAGCACGCATACGCGATCGACGGCGAGTACGGCGCGGTCGGCGCGATGGAGGCGAAGCTGCGCGCGGGCGCGCCTGCGGACGTGCTGATCCTCACCCGCAGGATCATCGAAAACCTCGCCGCCGAAGGTCTCGTCGATCCATCCACGATCACGGACATCGGCCTGGTGCAGACGGGAATTGCCGTGCGCGCCGGCGATCCCTCTCCGCCCATCGCGAACGACGACGAACTCGCGGCGTCGTTGCGCGCCGCCGACGAGATCTATCTGCCCGATCCGGTGCTCGCGACCGCCGGCGTGCACTTCGCCGGCGTGCTCAACTCCTTGAGCGTTCGCGCCGACGTGGACGCGCGCCTGCGGCCCTATCCGAACGGGGCGAGCGCGATGCGCGCTCTCGCGGACTCCCGCGCCGCGCGCGCTGTCGGCTGCACGCAGGTGACGGAAATTCTCGCCACGCCGGGCGTGCGTCTCGTGGGGCTCCTCCCGCCCGGGCGCCGCCTCGCGACCATGTACACCGCCGCCGTCTGCGCGAAAGCTTCGGCGCCAGTCGCGGCGGCGAGCCTCATTGGTTTGTTGTCCTCGACCGAGGCCGCGCAGGCGCGCCGGGACGCCGGCTTCGAAGAGGGCGGTTCTACGCCCTGACCGCCAATACCTTGGCCTTGACGCTTTCCGGCAAGCTCGCTGGAACTGTTCGGCGCCCTCACGCTTGTGAATGGAGGCTAAACAGCGGGAGATCCAAATGAGCGCCTTCGTACGCATAGCGATTGTTGCCGCAGCCTCGGGCGCGGCAATGTTCATGCCGTCCGCCAGCTCGGCGACGCCGCTGGCCTCTCCTGCCGCTGTTCCCGGCCTCGAGTCCATGGTGACCCAGACGCAGTCGCGCCAGCGCGTGCGCGCTTACAGGGGCAGCCCTCGCGTCGTCTATCGCAATCGCGGCTGGAACCGCGGCGCTGTCATCGGCGGCGCCGCCGCGCTCGGGGTTCTGGGCGCCGCCGCGGCGTATCCTTACTATGGCGGCGGATACGCCTGCTATTATCAGCAGCAGCCAGTGTACAATTCCTGGGGCCAGTACATCGGCGTTCAGAACGTCCGCGTCTGCCCGTAAGCAACCCTGGTCGACTCCTTCGCCTGCGCGCGAAAGCGCGCGGGCGATTTCCGTGATTTCGCACGCCGCAATCGCGTCAGTCTATCGGCCGGTATTCCTTGCCTTCCCTCCGACCCGTGGCAGAATGGGCCGCAATATAGCGGCTCGCGCCCTGCGCGCGGACCCGGGGGGATCGCTCATGGAAGAGCGCGTCACGCTGACATTTCGCGGCCTGAAGCTTGCGGGACTACTCGACCGTCCCGACACGCGCGGCGAGCCTTGCGCCGCCTTCATCGTTCTTCACGGCTTCGGCGGCCACAAGAATGGCGGCAGCGCGCGGCTCGGCGCGAAACTGCTGAGCGATCTCGGCTACGCGACGCTGCGCATCGACATGCCCGGCTGCGGTGAGAGCGAGGGCGAACGCGGCCGTGTCATCTGCCTCGAACAGGTCGATTGCGTGAAGCTGGCGCTCGACTATCTGCAGTCGCGGCCCGAAATCGACGGCAAGAGGCTCGGACTCATGGGATCGAGTTTCGGCGGCGCCGTGTCTATTTATACCGCTGGCGTGGACGAACGCGTGGCGGCGGTCATTTCCTGCGGCGGCTGGGGCGACGGCGAGAAGAAGTTTCGCGATCAGCACCCGACGCCCGAATCCTGGTCGCGTTTCACGAGGATGCTCCAGGAGGGCCGCGAGCATAGGAGCCGAACGGGCAAGTCGCTGATGGTGTCGCGCTTCGACATCGTGCCTATCCCCGAGCGACTGCGCCATGGCATGTCCGCTGGCGGCCACATGGAGTTTCCCGCTGAAACCGCGCAGAGCATGTACGATTTCCGCGCCATCGACGTGGTCGCGAACATCGCGCCTCGCCCGCTCCTGCTCCTGCACAGCGCCCACGACTCGGTAACGCCCACCGTCCAGTCGATCGACCTGTTCCAGCGCGCCGGGCAGCCGACCGATCTCATTCTGCTGTCGGATGTCGATCACTTCACGTTCGGGGAGAACAATCCCCGCGTGGATGCGATCGTCGGCGGCTGGCTGAAAAGGTATTTCCCTGCGTGAGCGCGTTTCTGGGAGGACGTCGCATGCGATCGTATGCATCGGGAACGGCGAACGCGTGCGTGGGCGCATGCATGGCGATGAGCGCGACGCTCATGGCGCCCGGCGCGATCGCGCAGGACAACGTCGCCGATTTCTACAAGGGCCGGCAGATCACAATATTCGTCGGCTTCGCCGCCGGCGGCGGATACGATGCCTATGCGCGGCTTCTCGCGCGATACATGCCCTCGCACATGCCCGGCGCTCCCGGCGTGATCGTCAAGAACATGTTCGGCGCCGCAGGCGAACAGGCCGCGGGCTTCGTCGCGAACATCGCGCCGAAGGACGGCGCGTCGATCGCGTCCGTTTCAGCATCACAGCCGCTCGGCCGCATCTTCGTGCCCGCGAACCAGCGCACCTACGATCCCGCGAAGCAGCATTATCTCGGCTCGGCGGCGAAGGATGAATTCGTCTGCCTCATGGGCCGAGGCGCGCCGGTGAAGACCGCCGACGATCTGTTCCGGGTCGAATCGATCCTGGGCGCGGGCGCCCTGAATTCCGGCACGCTCTCCTACATGCCGCTGCTGGCGCACAACCTGCTCGGCACGAAGGTGAAACTGATCAACGGCTACAAGGGCACGATCGAGATCATGATCGCTCTCGAAAGAGGCGAGGTGCACGGCGTGTGCGGGCTCAATCTCAGCTCGGTGCAATCGCAATTCCCGCATTACCTGCAATCGGGGCTGGCGCACATTATCGTGCAGGAATCCGTCAGGGGCGATCCGAGGCTGAACGCGGCGAACATTCCCCGCATGTACGATTATGCGAAGACGGACCAGCAGCGGAAGATCATGCGCGCCATCTACGCGCAGGCCGATTTCGCGCGGCCCTTCTTCGTCGCCGGAGGCGTCCCGGACAACCGCGTCGCGGCGTTGCGCAACGCGTTCATGTCCGCCCTCGCCGACAAGGAATTGCTGGCAGACGCCGCCAAAATGAATCTGGCGATCGATCCGATCCCCGGCTCAGCCATCCAGGCCATCGTCGCCGACATCGCCCAGCAGCCTGAAAGCTTCATCGACGAAGTGAAGGCTTCCATCGACCTGAAGTGAGCGGCGCCTTGCCAGCCCGCGGGAAAACGGAAATGAGCCTGTGGCGCTCCCTAGGGGACTCGAACCCCTGTTTTCGCCGTGAGAGGGCGACGTCCTAGACCGCTAGACGAAGGGAGCGGATCGCCGGCTGGCGGCGAGGCGCTTCTATAGCGCCGTCGGGGCGGGGGGCGCAAGCAGAACGGGCGGTTCGGGCGCGGAAATCTTGAAAACTGCGCCGGGGCCGCGTCAGGCCATCGAGCTTGCGCGACCGGCGCGCTTCTGCAGCCTCTGCACGCGCTCGGCGGGGGTCGCCTCCTCGTCATGCTGGCGCTCCAGCGCGCTTGTGAGCCTGAGCACCTCGGCGCCCACGTCAGAAATCGCCTGGCGCAGGATTTCGTCCTCGCGCTCGCGCTCGCCGCGCGCGCCCTGCTCCGTGCGGGCCTTGCCCAGTTCGTCGCGCAGGCTCTGCGCCTCGCGGCGCACGGCCTCGAGCGCGCCCTGCAGCGAGTCCCGTTCCGCGCGCAGCTCCTGCCCGCGCTCGGCGTTCCGGCGCGCCTCCTCGCGGTTCGTCGCGAGCGCCTGCGCCGACTGCACGCGCATCTCCTCTTCGACGACCTTGGCGGCTTCCAGCGCGCGCGCCTGGTCGGCGATCTCGTTGGCCATGCGCGCGCGCGCCCGTTGCGCCTCGCGCAATTCCTGCTCGAGCTGGGTCGCCCGCGCGCCGAGGTCCTCGACCTCCATCTGCAGGGCGTCGCGGCGCTGGCTGGCGCTCGCCAGGTCGGAGCGCGCGAAATCGCGCTCTTTCGCCAATAGCTCTGCGGCGGAGGCCTTTTCGGAGAGCTTCAATTGCGTCTGCGCAAGTTCCCGGCGCAGGTCCTCGAGGGAGGCCTGCAGGCCCTCGGCCTGCGTCTCGAGGCCCGCGATCTGCGCGCGCCGCGTTTCGGCGAGATCGCTCGCGGCGAGAATTCCGCGCTGCAGGGCGACGCTGTCCTCCATCCGCCGGTTCGCCAGCGCGGACAAATCCTGCACTTCCTTCTCCAGCGCGAACAGCGCGCCCTCGGCGTGGCCGGCCCGATGCTCGGCCTGCGCGAGGGTCTCCTCGAGGGTGCGCACGCGCGCGCCGATCGTCTCGACCTCGCTGGCGAGGGCCGCGATGCGCGCGCCGCGCCGGCCGAGTTCCGACAGGTCCCTGGCGCGCGCTTCGGTCATGGCCTCGTTCGCCTGCTCGATGCGCCGGCGCTCGATGGCGAATTCGGCGCGCAGCTGGTCGCGCTCGGCGGCGACCTCGGCCATCGACAAGGGGAGGCTCTGTTCCAGCCGTCGGCGAGACAAACGCACAGCGCGCCGCCAGATTGCCGGCAGGAACAGAAGCGTCAGGAGTCCTGCAGACAGGAACCCGAGCGCGAAAATCATGAGCTGTTCGATCACGCGCGCAGCAAAGGTCTAGGGATTAAGGGTCGACCATGCCACGCGGGCGGCCGGAAAGCAAAACGCGGCCGCCGCGGGAAAGTTTGCGGTGCGGCGGCAGCGGCCGTCAGAAGGGATTCCAGGTCGATTCGGGCGTGAACTTGAGATAGCCGAGGTTCACGCCGAGCCGGGCGCCGACCCCCGAGCGGATCGGCACCAGCACGACCTCGTCGGCCACCAGCGCCGTGAAGCCGAAGCCGCCGACCAGGTAGGCCGAGCCGTCGATGCCGCCGAACCGGCGGTAGATCGCGTTCGTGGCCGGCAGGTTGTACACCAGCATCATCGTGCGGGCGCCGTCGGCCCCCGCGTCGAAGCCCAGCGAGGGCCCCTGCCAGTAGAGGCGCAGGTCGCCCGCGTTGCGCGTGTACATCGTGCCCTCGCCGAAGCGCGCGCCGGCGACGAACGCGCCGGAGGCCTCCTGGCCGAGGATGTAGGCGTTGGGCTGGCCCCAGCGCTTGGTGGCTTCCTCGACGACCGAAGCCAGGCCGCGTGAGACCGAACCGAAGAACGAATGGCCGCTGTCGACGAGTTCGTTCGTCGAGAAGCGTTGCGGGCGCGCCGCCTGGGCGAACGCGGCCCCTGGCGCGCCGATCGCCGCCGCGGCGGCTCCGAGCATCGTGATCACGTTCCTGCGCGAATGCGAGCGCATGTCTTCCACTCCCATATGCCCCGTTTGACGTAGACTCGACCTGGCGTCAGGCGAAACAGGGGACGAAACATGGCCAGCGCGTGGCAAGTGGCGCCAGGGCGCGCGGCCGAGCCAACCATGCAGCCGCAGGGTTAACAGAGGGTTGCGAAAATGGCGGGCGGCGACGCAATGGCCTTGGCCCGCAGGCGCTTGGGGCGTTATGGCCCGGGCGCGCCCCACGCGATGAAATTCGGATTGCGGAAAGCCTCGGCGGCCTTGCCGTAGCGCAGGAGCGCGCCGCCTTCGTCGAGCGTCGCCCCGCCCGCCGCGCGCAGGATCGCGTCGCCTGCCGCCGTGTCCCATTCCATCGTCGGGCTCATGCGCGGATAAACGTCGCCCTCGCCTTCCGCGATCAGGCAGAATTTCAGCGACGAACCCATGTCGCGCCGCACCCCGATGGGAAGCCCGGCCAGGTAGGCGTCCACGAGCGGGCTGGAATGGGAGCGGCTGACCAGCGCCACCAGACCCTGCGCGGGCCTGGGACGCGCATGGATCGCGCGCATCGTTTCGAATGGCGGAGCGGCGCCGCCGGGCTCCGCCAAGGCGGTCGCCGCGCGCTCTTGCGCGCCCATGCGCGCGCCCACCCACAGCGAGCGCGCCACCGGGGCATAGACTGCGCCGGCCACCGGCGCGCCCTTGCACACGAGCGCGATGTTGACGGTGAAATCAGTCTTGCCGCTGACGAATTCGCGCGTGCCGTCGAGCGGATCGACAAGGAAGAACAAATCCCCGCACGCCGGCGTGAAGCCCTTGGCCGCAGCCTCTTCCGCGACGATCGGTATGTCGGGGAAACGGGCCGCCAACCGGTCGAGGATGATCTGCTCGGCCGCCTCGTCGCACACGGTCACGGGCGAGGCGTCGGGCTTGAGGCGCGTCTCGAAGCCCTGCTGCATGATGCGCAGGATCTCGCCGCCGGCGAGGACCGACAGGTCCGCCATCGCCTGCACGACGCCTGCTTGCGCAAGGCGCGCGAGGGCGCTGGCGGCTTCGTCGGCATCTTCGATCGCGTTCTGCGCCATCCGCTTGTCCGCTGCGACTCCCGCGCGCCTTGTAAAGCATCGGCAGCGCGTCTGGCCAACGGCGCGCGTCGGAGCTATGACCGAATATGCTTCGCGCGGAATGTGATTCGCGCCGCGCTCCGCGCCGGGCGGGCTGCGTATGGGCCCGGGCCCGATTTCTGACGCTTGCGCCAGTCGCGCCTACTTCGGACGGAACCATGCCGGCAATCAGCCTCGACCCTCTCGATCTTGCAGCCCTTCTGTGCTCGCGCGTGTGCCATGACGTGATCAGCCCCGTCGGGGCCATCGTCAACGGCCTCGAGGTTCTGGAGGAGGAGAAGGACGCGGAAATGCGCGCCATCGCCACCGACCTGATCAAGAAGAGCGCGCGCACGGCGTCCAACAAGCTGCAATTCTGCCGCCTCGCTTTCGGCTCCGCGGGCTCCGCCGGCGCCTTCATCGACACCGGCGACGCCGAGCAGGTCGCGCGCAATCTCCTCTCGGACGATCGCACGAAGATGGAGTGGAACGCGCCGCGCGCGCTGATGCCGAAGAACAAGGTGAAGCTGATCCTGAACATGTGCCTCATCGGCGCGGCCGCCATTCCGCGTGGCGGCTTGCTCAAGATCGATGTGATCGGCGAAGGCGACGACGCCTCGCTCTCGGTGTCCGCGAGCGGCCCGAACATGCGGCTGGCGAGCGGCATTCCGCTGCTGCTGCAGGGCGAGCCGGAAAACGGATCGGTGGACGCCCACGGCATCCAGGCCTTCTACACCGGCCTCATCGCCCGCGCGGCGGGCCTCGACGTGCGCGCCGAAGCCACGCCCGAGCAGGTCACGGTGCTCGCGGCGCCGGCGGCCGCCGCGTCCGAGCCCCTGGCCGAGGCCAGCTGACCGGCTTGAGCCAAACCATACCTTAACTCTCGTCGTCCATGATGCGCGCATCATTGGAGGCGAGCCATGAAGCACGTGCTTGTAGTCGACGATTCATCCGTGGTGCGGAAGATCGCGCGCCGGATCATCGAAGGCATGGACATGCGGGTCACGGAGGCGGAAGGCTGCGAGCAGGCGCTTGAAGTATGCGCCCGGGACCTGCCCGACGCGATCATCCTCGACGCGTCCCTGGAAGGCGTGAAGCCGCTGGACTTCGTGCGCGAGATTCGTCACGCGCCCGGCGGCGAGACCCCGCGCATCATCTATTGCTCGGCGGAGAACGACGTCATCCATCTGGCGGGCGCGATGCGCAGCGGCGCGAACATGTTCATGATGAAGCCGTTCAACCGGGCTGAATTGATGCGCCGGCTGCAGGACCTCGCCGCCTGAGGCGGGCGGCGCGCCCGGCGCCGCCAACGCAACGCGCCTTGCGCGAACGACAAGAAAAACCCCGCTTTCGCGGGGCTTTTCTTTTTGGGGGGCAGTCGCCCGAAGCGCTGATGCTCAGGCGGTGATGCGCTCTTCGGAATCGTTGGGTTCGCGCAGCACGTAGCCGCGGCCCCAGACGGTCTCGATGTAATTGCGGCCCTGGCTCGCGTTGGCGAGCTTCTTGCGCAGCTTGCAGATGAAGACGTCGATGATCTTCAGCTCCGGCTCGTCCATGCCGCCGTAGAGATGATTGAGGAACATCTCCTTGGTGAGCGTGGTGCCCTTGCGCAGCGAGAGCAGCTCCAGCATCTGGTATTCCTTGCCCGTCAGATGCACGCGGTTGCCGGCGACTTCGACCGTCTTCTGGTCGAGGTTGACGACGAGGTCGCCGGTCATGATGACCGACTGGGCGTGACCCTTCGAGCGGCGCACGATCGCATGGATGCGGGCGACCAGTTCGTCCTTGTGGAACGGCTTGGTGAGGTAGTCGTCGGCGCCGAAGCCCAGACCCTTCACCTTGTCCTCGATCCCGGCGAGGCCGGAGAGGATCAGAATCGGCGTCTTGACCTTTGCGACCCGCAGGGTGCGCAGGACCTCGTATCCGGACATGTCCGGGAGGTTCAGGTCGAGGAGGATGATGTCGTAATCATAGAGCTTCCCCAGGTCGATGCCTTCTTCGCCCAGGTCAGTCGTATAAACATTGAAATTTTCGGACTTCAGCATCAATTCGATGCTTTGAGCGGTGGCGCTGTCGTCCTCGATAAGTAATACGCGCATGTCAGGTCCCCACCCTTGCCCCGTGATAAAAACCGTTGGCCATGCATGCGCCCGATCACGTGGAGCCTAACGGAAACGCAAGAGAATCAGCGTCGTCGGCTTCGTGAAATTAACGCATGTTGGTTAACAAACAGTGATTCCCGCTGGCAAGCGCCATTTTTGGAGAAGCGGTCCCATCGCCCGCGCAATCGCCCTTTCCTGCCCCCGAAAGCGACAGAACCTGGCTTTTGCGCGCTCTTCGAGCCCGCACCGGACTGGCTGACCGACCTCCGCAAAGAGGGGCCGGGCCGCCCATGACCGACCCCTGCATTGTTAATCCTTCAGGTTAACGACCCGTTAGCGACCGGGCCCCTTGTCAACCAGCCGATAAGGTTCAGGGGAAATTCTCAAGGCGCGCCCGAAGGTAACCAAAGAGCAACTTTGGCCGCGCATGATGCTCATGTCTCGCGGGTAAGAGCGGCGCCCGTCGCCGCGAATCATTTTGAGTTGGAGTGTCGCGTAATGAAGTCGCGGGATAGCCTCGTCCGCCTGAAAAGGTTCCAAGCCGAAGAAAAGCGCCGCCGCGTGGTTCAGATCGAAGCCATGGTGGCGGAATTCTCGCGCATGTCCGGTGAACTGGACCGGGAAATCGCCGCCGAGGAGCAGCGCTCCGGCATCGCCGATCCCTCCCATTTCGCTTATCCGACCTATGCGCGCTCCGCCCGGGCCCGCCGGGACAACCTCATGCAATCGGCCGCCGAACTGCGCCAGCAGCTTGACGACGCGCGCGCCGCCCACGAGGAGGCGCTGGAGGAAGTCGCCAGAGCCCAGAGCCTTGAAGGTCGCGAAAAGGGCGCCGCCCCGGAGGCAGCCCGCGAGATGGCTCGCACTGCGATCGGTTAGCAGCAATGGGACGGTGAGCGTCGAATTTCGGCGCTTCGCACATTAGCCACTTGAATCGGCCTTGCCGCTCGTGCACGGATGGACCCCGCCGGACAGGCTCCAGCGGGGGCCATGCCGTTACAAATTGACCGTCTTGCGCCGGGCTCCCGGCGCCGCGTGGAGGGCGCGAACGACGGTCTGATGCGAGGGGAACGTGAAGCGTCTCAAGACATTCTTCTGGCCCGCGGTCGGCCTTGTCGCCGTCGTTTGGGCAGTCCGTCTCCTCTATCTCAAGCTGCAGGCTGAAGTCGCCACCGATCCGGCGGTGAAGAAGCTTCTTGCCGAAGGCGGCGTCTGGTCCGACATCAAGGTGATCGCCATGGTGATCGGCGACCGTCTCGCGGGCATTCCCCCGAGCGGCTACCTGTTCGCGGGCATCTCGACGCTCGTCGCCTACTGGGCTCTGGCCTGGTACGACCGCATCGCGCTCATTCACCTCAACCGCCAGCGCGGCATCTCGTGGATCTACATCGCCGCATGCTCGTTCGTGACCTACGCGCTGAGCCACAACATCGGCGCCTCGGTGCTGTCGGGCGGCATGGTGCGCTTGCGCGCCTACACCGCCAAGGGACTCTCCACGGCCGAAGTCGCGGTTCTCGTGGCGCTGTGCTCGTTCACCTTCGCCTACGGCACGATCATGCTGGTCGGCGCGGTGCTGGTGATCGAGCCTGAAATCCTTGCTCCCGTGGCGGACGCGTTCGGCTGGCGCGAGATCGGCCGCGGCGCGGCGATCGGCATCGGGATCGCCCTGCTCTGCGGCTGCGCCCTCTATGTCCTTGGCTCGTGGCTGCACTTTCCGCCCCTGAAGATCTGGGGCTTCGAGCTCGTCTATCCGCGCATGCCGATCGTGGCGCGCCAGCTCGTCGCCGCCCCCATGGAGCTGATCGGCGCGGCCGGCATCATCTATTTCGCCCTGCCGCCCGACGCGAACGTGTCGTTCCTCGTGGTGGCGGGCGCCTTTCTCCTGTCGTTCTCGGCCGGCCTGCTGTCGCAGGTGCCCGGCGGAGTCGGCGTCATGGAGGCGGTGTTCCTCGCCATCATGCCAGATGTCGCGCCGACCGCGCTGTTTGCGGCGGTCCTCGTCTGGCGCCTCTTCTACCTCATCATCCCGCTGGTGATTTCGCTGCCGATCATCATCCTGTTCGAGCGCTCGCAGCTCGGCAAGGCGACGAAGGACGTCGAGCTCCCGCCGGAACTGCGCGGCCACTGAGACCCGCCCCGCGGCAGTCTCGCGTCGTCGACGCGAGCGGCCATGAAAAAAGAGCCGGCTGCTTGCGCGGCCGGCTCTCGTTGCTTCTTCGGGGGGTAAAGAGAACCGGCTACTGCCGGTATTGCTGGATGCGCGTGGTGCGCAATCCGGCGAGGCCATGCTGGTCGATGGAAATCTGCCAGCTGAGGAACTCGTCCACCGTCAACGTGTAACGGTTGCAGGCCTCCTCCAGTGACAGGAGACCTCCGCGTACTGCGGCGACGACCTCAGCCTTGCGGCGGATCACCCAGCGCTTTGTGTTGGCGGGCGGCAGATCCGCGATCGTCAGCGGGCTCCCGTCCGGGCCTATTACGTATTTCGCCCGCGCTCGATAGGGCTCGGTCATGTGATCCACTCAACTCCAGTACGACCAAACTCACCCGTGAAGATACCGGCCCCGGTTTAAAAAACGCCTAAGCCCCACATTGCGAAAAACCTCGAAAATCCTTGCAGATACGGATATTTATTAGGAGCCCGTTAGCAATCGCGTCGCAACCGCGCCATTTCGGGGCGCCTGTCGACGCCCCGTTAACCATGCGGCGAAAGGCGTCGTGCCCGGCGCCCAAAATCCGCCACGCTCGCGGCGGAGGTTGCAATTTCGCCGCTTCGTGCTTTTCTTCACGCCGCCGCCGCCCGGATCGCTCCGTGCGGGGCCGGCTGCTTCATGTCAGGACCGCCAACGTGTCGACCGACGCACTTCAGATGGGCGCAGCGCCGAGGCCTGCGGGCGCCGGCGTGAACAGCCTCGGGTTCGCCCGGGCGCCCGCCGACACGCGCGTGGTGGTCGCCATGTCGGGCGGCGTGGATTCCTCGGTCGTCGCCACCCTCCTCGCCCGCGAGGGCTACGACGTGGTCGGCGTCACGCTCCAGCTTTACGATCACGGGGCTGCGGTGAAGCGCAAGGGCGCCTGCTGCGCCGGGCAGGACATCCTCGACGCCCGGCGCGTGGCCGAAAGCGTCGGCTTCCCCCATTACGTGCTCGATTACGAGAGCCGCTTCCGGGAGAAGGTGATCGACCCGTTCGCGCAATCCTATGCGGCGGGCGAGACGCCGATCCCGTGCGTGGCCTGCAACCAGCACATCAAGTTCGCCGACCTGTTCGAGACCGCCCGCGACCTTGGCGCGGACGCGCTGGCGACCGGCCATTACATTTCCTCATCGCCCCTGCCCGGCGGCGGACGCGGCCTCTTCCGCGCCGCCGACGCGGAACGCGACCAGAGCTATTTCCTCTTCGCCACCACGAGGGAGCAGCTCGAAATGCTCCGCTTCCCCCTCGGCGACCTGCCGAAGGCGCAGGTGCGGGACATCGCCCGGGAGTGCGGGCTGACCATCGCCGACAAGGCCGACAGCCAGGACATCTGCTTCGTGCCGCAGGGCAAGTACACGGACGTCATCCAGAAGCTGCGCCCCGACGCCGCCGAGCCGGGCGAGATCGTCCACGTGGACGGCCGCGTGCTCGGGCGCCATTCGGGCATCATGCGCTACACCATCGGCCAGCGCCGCGGCCTCGCCCTGAGCGATTCAGCCGCGACCGGCGGCGAGGCGCTCTATGTGGTGCGGCTCGACGCGCCCGCCCGGCGGGTCATCGTCGGCCCCCGCGCCGCGCTCGCCACCCGCCTCGTGCGCCTGCGCGACGTGAACTGGCTGGGCGACGGCGACTTCGCCGACCTGCCGGCGGGCGGCCTCGATGTGTGCGTGCGCCTGCGCTCGACGCGCCCGCCCGCGCCCGCGCTCCTGTTCGCGACGCCCGACGGCGCGCTTGTCGAACTGATGAACGGCGAGGACGGCGTGTCGCCGGGCCAGGCCTGCGTCTTCTACGAAAACGCCGGCCCGCGCGCGCGGGTGCTCGGCGGGGGATTCATTCGCGCGACCGAACCGGCCGGAGGGGCTGCGGGAGGGCGCGTCAGCGAGGGGGGAATTGCGTGAACGACCAGAGGGGGAGCGGGCAGAACCTGGCGGCGATAACCAACGAGAATGTCGAAGCCGCCTACGCCCGATGGGCGCCGATCTACGACAAGGTTTTCACACTCGTCATGAAGCCCGGCCGCACCGCGGCGGCTGAAGCGGTCAACCGCCTCGGCGGACGCGTGCTCGACGTGGGCGTGGGCACCGGCCTCGAACTGCCGATGTTTTCCGCCGCCGTGAAGATCACGGGGATCGACCTGTCCGATCCCATGCTCCAGATCGCCCGCAAGCGGGTGGCGGACATGAAGCTCACCAATGTCGAGGACCTGCGCGTCATGGACGCGATGAACCTCGAATATGCCGACGGCAGTTTCGACGGCGCCGTCGCGCCCTACGTCATCACCACCGTGCCCGATCCCGTCCGCACCATGGACGAGATGGCGCGCGTGGTGCGCCCCGGCGGCGAGATCATCATCGTCAACCACATCGGCGCCGAGAGCGGCCCCATCGCCGGCATCGAGCGCTTCATGGAGAAGCGCGCGGAGAAGCTTGGATGGCGGCCCCAGTTTCCCTGGGAGATCATCGGCGACTGGATCGCCGCCCGCCCGAACCTCGAACTCGTGGAGCGCCGCCGGCTCAATCCGCTCGGCCTGTTCACGCTGGCGCGCATCCGCAAGACCTGAGCGCCGCGGCCGCGGCCGCGGCCGCGCGCCGTCGTCTGGATAAGTCTGCAGGGGCCGGGAAATAACCCGGCCCTTTGCTTGACACGCTGCGACCGGCCCCCCTATATCCCGCTCGTCTCGCGCCCCAAGCGCGTGCGGGGCGGAGTAGCTCAGCCGGCTAGAGCAGAGGAATCATAATCCTTGTGTCGGGGGTTCGAGTCCCTCCTCCGCTACCATTTCCCAGACGCGACGAACGTCGAACCGGTTTGTCAGGCGCCCCAGCGGGCGACGCCCCGCGTGGTCCGCGAAGCGCCGTCGCAGCCCTGTCGTCAGACTTTCTTCACCGGCGGGATCACCCATGAGCCGTCGATGATCGACGGGGTGTTTTCTTCGGGCCAGTAGAGCCGCAGCATGAGGTGGAACTTGCCCTTGGGCGCCGGCAGCCAGTTGGCTTGCCTTGTCGGCTCCGGGGCTTTCGTTCTGGATATGGATGACGAGCGAGCCGTCGGCCTCGTACTTCGGGTTCGTGCGCAGGCTCATCGAATAGCGGTTGATCGGGTTGGCGACGAAGAAGAAGTTTTCGTCGTACATGGTCAGCGACCAGAAGCCCGCGCACCGGCGGCAATTGCCCCTTCGGAAAGTGCATGACGTACTTGTTCGCGCCGTTGTAGTTCTCGAGCAGGCGAGGGCTTCAGCGACGTCGGGTAGACCGCATCCTGCGGCCTGTTGGCGCCAAGCCCGATGTAGGTGACGAGCGCGCGCTGAAGTAGTTCGTGCCGTACACGCCCGCCTTCGTCGTGTAGGACCAGCCGTTGACGCGCGTCATGTCGCCGTCGCGCGTCAGGAAGTGCGCCATGATGCGTCCTTGCGAGACCTCGGGAATGCGCTTGTCCCAGCGGCTGTCGAGATATTGCGGATCGAAGCTCTTGCCGGCCTCCAGGCCGATGCGCTCGAAGCGCTCGAGCGCGGGAGCGTCTGCCGCGCGGGCGGATTGCGCTTCAGCAGTTCGGCAAGGAGCGTGAAGTACTCGACGGTGGAAAGCTTGTTCACCTGTTCGCGCACCGCCGTCTTCATGTCGATCGCCGGGTCGACCTTGCCCGCCGGCGCCGTGTAGGGCTTGCCCCATGTGCTGAGCGGCTGAAGCTTGAACTGGTCCTGCAGCGCATGGACCTCCGCATAGTCCTCGCGGCGTCCCGGTGCAGTAGATGCGCCCCAGCAGCCAGACGATGCTGGTGGGCGACTTCAGCTGCGTCATGCCGGCCGGCACGCGCGCCGGTCCAGTCCGGCCCGCGTGATCAGGAAGGTCTGCGCCTGCGTGCCCGGTCGTGCGCGTGCCGGGGACGTTGAAAACATCCGTCCAGCCGCTCAGCAGCGGCAGCAGGAAATAGCGCCCCTTCATGTCGGGCACGCTGAGAACCCATGGCTCGTCGCCGACGTCGAAGAACGAGGTCGTGTAGAGCGTGTCGGCGTTCGGCGCCGTGACGTCGCGGAAGGTCGCATCCGGATAGGCGCGCAACCTGATGATGGAGCCCATGGGCCCGCGCGTTCCCGCGACCTCTGCGACGTTCGTGATGACGCGCCGCGTGAGCTCCATCGTCACCAACGGATAGCCATAAATATAGGCGTCGGACGCGATCGCCAATTCCTCGCCGCCCTGAACGAGGTCCATCAGCGGTCCCTCGAAGCCGACGCCGCGCGAGGGCAAAGCGACCGATGACAGGAGCCCAAAACCCGCAAGCGTCGCGGCCCGTCTTGTGACTTGCATAGCCAACTCCTATTTAGCTTGACCTTATACTACATATCCGCAAATCTGAGCCAACGCTTCGGTTTACGGGACAAAATAGTGATGCCGGGACCGGCGGAAGCAGCGATCCAGCGCGCCGGCGTTCTCTGCGAACTGCCTCAGTTGCTGCGCCAGCATGACCTCGATCCGCATGAGATTTTCGCCCGATCAGGCGTTGATCCCGACACGCTGCGCCCGACACGTTCGTTCGTTTCGAAAGCGTGCTCCGGTTGCTGCAAAGATCAGCCGACGCAACATCGTGTCCGCATCTGGGATTGTTGCTCGGCCTCCGGTTCAAGCTTCCCCATCACGGAATTCTCGGCCGCCTCATGGCGACCTCGCCCACGCTGCGGCAATGCCTTGTGGATTTCGTAAGCTGGCAACCGGGTTATTCCAGCGGCGCCATCGTCTACCTCATGCGCGCGAACGACGCGTTCGCGGTGGGCTACGGAATTCATGATCACTATCCGTTCGGCCGGCGACAATTATACGACGCCGTGCTCGGCATAGGCCTGCGGATGATGCAGGAACTCACGGACGGCGCTGTCCGGCCGCGCGAAGTGCATGTGTCCTATACGGAGCCCGCGAACGCCGCCCTGTACAGGAAGCTCCTCAAGGCTCCCCTCCTGTTCGATCGCGAAAAGACATGCATGGTTCTCGACGCCCAAGCCATGGATGCGCCATTGCGCAACGCCGACCGGAATGAACGCAAGCGCATCCTGCAGCAGGTCAGCACAGCAATGAGCGAGCCCATGAGACGTACATCCGTGCGCCTGAGGCATGTGCTGCGCCCGCTTCTTTACAGTGGCCTGCCGTCCATGGAGGCCGCCGCCCTCGAAATGGGATTGCATGTGCGAACGCTTCGCCGGCGCCTCGCGGCGGAGGGAGCGACGTTTGAAGATGTGCGCGCGTCCGTGCGCTTCATGATGGCGCGCGAGCTTCTGGAAATGACCGACCTGCCCGTCTCGCAAGTAAGCTCCGCGCTCGCGTTCGCATCGCCCGGCGTTTTCGCCGACGCGTTTCGCGGCTGGAGCGGCGTGTCCGCGTCTCAATGGCGCGCGGACCAGCGCGCACTCGCACGCGCCTGAGTCATCCGCCCGCGCGCTGCTTGCGCGCCTCAGCGGCGCGAAAAAACCGGCGCGTCGAATGTGCAGGAGAACGGCGCGTCGTCGCCTGTCGTGGCGATCTTCAGCACCCAGCGAACGCCATTGCCCTGCGCGTCGAGGCCGTATTCGGGAAGTTCGGCGCGCACGTCGATCTTGATCGGCGCCCGCACGCCCGAACGCGTGCGCACGAATTGACCCGGATCGATCTTCGATCGCGAAGAGCCCAGCGGCGTCACGACGGCGCGCGTCGAACGGTCCTTGCCGTGCCCGCTCGTGATCCAGCGAATATCCTCGCAGGCGAGTTCGACCTCGAGCGGATGGCGCGGCAACGGCTCGAGCCGCGCCTCGAGAGCGCCCGCGAACGTCTCGCCGGCATAGGCGGGCAATGTCGTGATGTGAAGCACGCTCGTGCCGTAGCGCAGCCAGTGCAGCGTGGAGCGGATGGCGAACGAAAGACCGAGCAGGCCGGCGCCGACGAACACCGCGATGAGCGCCGCGTTCCACCATGAATCCGAGATCGCGCGCACGATCTTGTCGTAGTTGACCCAGCCGATGAACGTCAGGAAGCCCCACCAGCCCGCGCTCCACAACCACAGCCCGATGGCGACGATGCCGCCCGTGTGCTCGACGCGACGCGCGGCCCAGTCTGGCCGCTCCATCCACGGCTGGCCGGGATGCAGGCTGCGCACGCGCGCCAGGCGCGCGGCGCGCCGCGGTCCGGCGACGTAGGCGCGATAAAAATACCAGAGCGTGAGGCCCACAAGCACGGCGCCGATGAGCGCCGCGAAGCCTGCGCCGATGCGGTTGGGCTGATTGGGACGCAGCAGCAGGGACACGCCGGAGTGCAACGCGGAGACGCCGAGCAGACCCACGGCGCTCATCACCGCGCCGAGCACGAGGCGGCCCGTGAACGAGGGACCATCTGCCGGAGATTGATCCTGCCTGCCGCTCATATCATTCCCCATTCGCCGCAAGCTCTGGGCGCTGCGCCCGCTTCATCGCAAGCGTTTCGCGCGGGCGCGCATTTGCAGGTTAGCGCTGACTGGGCAGGCTCGCCAAATGCGTCCAGCGACGCGTCGCGTCGGGGACCCAATGGCGCGATTGGAAGTTGTCCCCGCGCTGGGCGCATGGAGTGGGTGTCGTGAAGAAGATCATTACAAGCGCCTTGGCCCTCGCCATCGCGGGCTCATTTGCCGGAACTGCGCTCGCGCAGCAGCGATCGCGCGATTCGCAGACGAGGGACGCCATCGATTGCCGCGATCCGGCGATGAAGATGGACCAGCGCTGCTTCGGCGGCGGCTCCGACAGCGGCTCCGACGGCTCCGGCTCGAGTTCCGGCTCCGGCGGCGCGGGCGGCGGCGGATCGGGCGCGGGCGCCGGTGGGTCCGGCTCCGGCGGCGGCGGTAGCGGCGGCGGAGGCTGCGGGGGCGGCGGCGGAGGTGGCGGCGGCAACTGATCATTGCGCAGCGCAGTCGCCCGGCCAGGCGCAAACGCAGGCCTTCGCTTCGGCGTGGGAAAGACGCGGTCGCCGTGGCGGCGGTCGCGCGCCTTTTAGCGTTCTCCTCGACGCCTGGCCGATGATCGGCAGCAGGGCAGGCAACAGCGACAGCGGGCAATCAACACAACCTCGACGCGGGTTGACAACGGGCGCCTGCCCGCTGACCCTCTGTGCATCGCGCACGAAAAAGCGCGCAGGCAAGAAAGATACGGGAGGAATTCATGACGGCCTCGCACCGCGCCATTTGCACGGCTTTCGCGCTCGCCCTCGCGCCCGCCGCCGCACAGGCGCAAGGCGCCGACTACAAGGGCAAGTCTGTCGAAATTCTCGTGGGCTTCGCCGCCGGCGGCGGTTATGACGCCTACGCCCGCGCGCTCGGCCATGTCTACGGCAAGCATCTGCCCGGAGCGCCCGCCGTCCTCATCCGCAACATGCCCGGCGCGGGCAGCCTCACCGTCGTCAATCACATCGCGACCATCGCGCCCAAGACCGGGCAGACCATCGCCATCTTCGATCCGACGCTGATGATCGCGCCTCTGCTGGGCGAAGCGAACGCCAATTATGACGCCACGAAACTCGTGTGGGTCGGCAGCATGGCGCGCGGCTACAACGTGTGCGTGACGTGGGCGCAATCGGATGTGAAGACGTGGGAGGACATGTTCCGGCAGGGCAAGCCGATCCCCATGGGCGCCACCGGCCCGTCCGACGCGCGCTACCAGCACACGGCGATCCTGCGCAACCTGTTCGGCGCGAACATGCAGATCATCCCCGGCTACAAGGGTTCGAGCGACGTGCGCATCGCCATGGAGCGCGGCGAGATCACCGGCAATTGCGGCGACTCGTGGCCGAGCCTCAAGAGCACCGCCGCGGACTGGATCCGCGAGAAGAAGATCAACGTGCTCACGCAATTCTCGGTGAGCTCGCACCCCGAGCTCAAGGAGATCCCGACCATCGTCGAGCGCGCGAAGAACGACAACGACCGCGCGGCGCTGCGTCTTCTGCTGGGGCCGCAGGAGGCCGGCCGGCCCTTCATCGCGCCCCCCGGCACGCCGCCCGAACTCGTGAAGGCGCTGCGCGGCGCGTTCGACGCTTCGCTCGGCGATTCCGAACTCGTCGCCTTCGCGCAGAAGATGAACCTCGAACTGTCGCCCGTCCCCGGCGAACAGATCGAGAAGGTCGTGGCCGAACTGAACGCCACGCCGCGCAGCGCCATCGAGGCCCTCAAGACCGCGATCAAGTAAGGGCTCTGCCGCAACGAAAACGCCCCCGTCGGTGACGGGGGCGTCTGTCGTTCTGGTCGGACGAGGCCAGGGTCACCCCTTGGCCAGAAGCTCCGACACGAAGTGGATGGCGAAGATCAGGGCGACCGGTACGAAGACCAGCAGCCAGAGCACGTAGGGCTTCTCGCTGCCTTGCTGCGTATGGGCTCGCCGCTCCCCCGCCACAACGGGCAAGGAGGCGCGCAGGCGCCGTGTGTTGATTGGCATGGCTCACCTCTTGAACGACCTGCCGCTTTCGGCGGTCGCGAGGGGGAGCCGATCAGGAGATCAGGCGTCCACGCGAGCCGGAAGCGGCAAGGTCAATCGACTGTCACTGTCGCTTGGCATGTGGATCAAAGTTCCTGTGAATCGTATGCGCGGCATGCCGCGCACACGGGAAATACAAATGCCCCGAAAAAGGTTCCTGTCAAGATGCGGCGCCGCGAAGAGCGGTGGTGCGCATTAGGGCCGGCTCCTGAACGGCTTGTGATTTGCCGCCAAGCTCGCAGCCACTCACAAGACCGTGGAGGCGGCGGATGTCCGCCGCCACTTCGGAGAACTGCTACATGGCATTTATTGCAGGCGACAAGTCGCGCACGCCCTCCTCCCACCCACTCCTGTCCCATGCTGACGCAATCGCCTCCACATGGCAGGACCTGCTGATCCTCGTGGGTCGCGTGGGCGTGGGCTGGATTTTCATGCAGAGCGGCTTTCGCAAGATCTGGGACATGGCCGCTGTGGCCAAGACCTACCCCGCGCGTGGACTGCCCGAGTACATGGCCTATGTCGCGACTCCGCTCGAACTGGTCGTCGGCGCGTTCCTCGTGATCGGTTTCGCGACGCGCTACTCGGCGATCGTGATTCTCGTGTTCACGATCGTCGCCAGCCTCAGCTCGCACGCATACTGGACGTTCCCCGAGGCGCAGCGCGCCATGCAGCACACCCAGTTCTGGAAGAACATGTCCATCAAGGGCGGGCTGGTCCTGCTTTTGGTCACCGCGGGCGGCCGCCTGTCCGTGGACTGGCTCCTGCGTCGCAAGTAAGGCGCTTCGCGGCGGCGCTGAAACTCAGGCCGCCGCGAGCCCGCTCTTGACCTCGCGCGAGCGCGCCATGCGGTGCAGCGCGGCGAACAGCGCGACGCCCGCGATGGCGCAGCTCGCCTGCACCATCTTGTCCGGGTAGATGAGCGCAACGGCGAAGCCTGCGAAGGCAAGCCGCAGCAACACGGGGATCGCCATGCGCCGCACATGTCCGTGCAGCGCGACGCTGGCGCAGAAAACCACCGTCAGCCCGGCGACAGTGTCCCAGACGATGGCGTCGAGCCCGCCCAGCTGCAGGATGCCGCGGTTGAACAGGAAGAAGAAGGGCAGCGTGAAGCCGCCGATCGCGAGCTTCACCGCATACGGCCCGAGCCGGAACGGATTGGCCCCGGCGATGGAGGCCGCCGCGAAATTGGCCACGGCGACAGGCGGCGTGATCGCCGACAGACAGGCGTAGAACAGCAGGAACATGTGCACCGGCATGGCGGGCAGGCCGAACTTGCCGGTGAGCACCGGAGCGAGCAAAGCCACGCCCATGATGTAGACGCCCGTTGTCGGCATGCCCATGCCCAGCAGGATGAGGATGACGCCCGACAGCATGAGGGACGGTATGAGATAGCCGCCCGAAAGCTGGAACAGCAGCAGCGTGAACTTGCCCGACAGGCCCGTGAGCTCGATGCAGCCGATGACCATGCCGGCGGCCGCGACGGCGGCGGCGAGCGGCACCGAGGACATGCAGGTTTCGACGCAGCCTTCGACGAACTTGCGCGGCCCGATGCGATTGTCGCGCGTCGAGAACCAGCTTGCGGCCACCACCGACATCGCCGAACCGCCGGCGACGTACGCCGCCGAATAACCGCTCGTCAGCAGCCACATCATGACGACGAGCGGCAGGAGGCTCGGCCAGTTGCGCTGCAGCGCGATCTTCAGGCCGACGATCTGGCTCTCCTCGAGCCGCGGCAGGTTCAGCCGCATCGCCTCGAAATGCACGAGCAGGAACACGCCGAAGTAATAGCCGAGCGCGGGAAGCGTCGCGTAGATGCATATCTGCAGGTAGGGGATGCCGGTGAAGTCGGCCATGATGAAGGCGACCGCGCCCATGACCGGCGGCAACATGGAGCCGCCCGTGGACGCCGCGGCCTCGATGGCGCCGGCGCGCTCGGGCGAGATGCCGATCTTCTTCATGATCGGAATGCTGACCGGGCCGGTCGTGGCGACGTCCGCCACCGGGCTGCCCGAGATCGATCCGTAGAGCCCGCTCGACACGACGCAGGCTTTCGCCGGCCCGCCCACCATGCGCCCGGTGAGCGCCGCGCCGAGATCGAAGAACAATTGCCCGCCGCCGCTCGAGCACATAGAAATTGCCGAACAGCACGAAGAGGAAGGCGTAACTCGCCGCCACGTACAGCGGCGATCCGAAGATGCCGTCCGTGGTGATGACCTGCATTTCGAGGAAGTAAGGATAGGACACCGGCGGGTGACGGAAACTGCCCGTCAGCAGATGCCCCCAGGCCACATACGCGAGCAGCAGGAACAGGATGCCTGTCAGTCCGATGCCGACCGTGCGCCGGCAGATCTCGATGGTGAGCAGAACCAGCGTCGTGCCGGCGATGAAATCGCCAGTTTCAAGCTCCGAGAAACCCGCCATCCAGTTGGAGATTCGCGCCTCGCTGAGCGCGAACCAGATCGCCGCGGCGCTTCCCGCCAAGGCCAGAAACCAGTCCACCGGCGTTATAATGTCGACGCGCGCATGCAGCGTGGTGGTGAGAAAGCAGATCGGCAGCAGCAGCGCGAGAAAGACCGAGACCTGATAATGCTGCGTCGCGTGGGCGAACAGCGCGTAATAGGAAATCACGAGCGTCGCCACCACCGACAGCGCCGCGATCAGGCCGCTCACGATGCCCGCCGGCTTGACGCGCTGCGTCTCGCCGATGAGCTCCATGGCGTGGATCATCATTTCCCGAGTGCGCATTCGCGCAGTCGGGGTGTCCTGATGCAGCATCCGTCCGCCCTTACTTCGTCAGGCCGGCTTCGCGATAATAGCGCTCGGCGCCCTTGTGGACGGTGAGGCCGGTGACGTTCTTCACCGCCTCGGCGCGTGAGAACTTCGACAGCGTGGGATGGATGGTGCGCATGCGCGCCTCGTTCTCCATCAGCGCCTTGGTGAACTTGTAGACCGTCTCTTCGGAGACGTGATCGCCGACGACGATCGCGTTCCAGATCCCGAGCGTCGACTCGTCCTTGAGGATGAACGGATAGGCGCCCTTCGGGATCGTCACCACCTTCAGGCCCCACTTGTCCGCTTCCTTCTGGAGCTTCGCGGGATCGGCGGAAATCCATTGCAGCGGACGCCCGCGCGCGACTTCGGTCACCTCCGCCGTCGGCACGAAGCCGCCGTTGATGAACACGTCGACCTTGCCGTCGCGCAGCGCGTCGAAGCCCGTCGCGGAATTGCCGCGGATCATGCTCTTGCCGCTGTCGGTCGCCTGCGCCTCGTTGATGCCGAAGGCGTTGAAGAAGAGCTGGTACATCGTGACCGTGGACTGCAGGTTCGCGGCGAGGTTCACGGTGATGCGCATCGGCGGCTTCTTGGCCGCGATGTCGTCGAAGGAGGCGATGCCGTTGCGATCGGCCCAGTCCTTCGTCATCAGGTTATGCACGATGAGGCCTTCGTGCAGCATCATCACGAAATGGAACTTGCCCTTGTAGGGCTCCTTGAAAGGCGCCTTGCCTTCGTTCGCGTACTGGATTTCCACCGGCGAGGCGTTGAAGGCGAAATCGGAGCGCCCGGTGCTGAGATTCAGGATGCCGCCGGCCGGAGAGCCCGGGCTTGTAGGTGGCGTCGGTGCCCGGATAGGCCTCGCGCACGATGCCGTTGATCGCTTCGGTGACCACCTTGAAATAGCCGGTCGCCGTGGCGCCGTCGACCGAATAGCTGATGGGCTTGTTGTCGTTGAACTGCGCCAGCGCGCTTGCGCTCAACAGCGCGGCGCCCGCGGCCGCAGCGCCCAGCCTGGCGATTGCCTTGATCATGACATCCTCCCCTCGTGCGACCGTCTGGCGGCCTCTCGTTTGATGCGCAAATCTGACCGAACGCGCCTGAAAGTCAATGCGGCGCGAGACTGTCCGCAGCCTCAATGCTCGCGCACGACCACCGTGCGGCGCATGAGCCGGCGCTCCGACGCGTCGAAGTCCGAGCGCGCGTGCAGCGTGCTGCGATTGTCCCACATGATGAGGTCGCCCGGCGTCCACACGTGGCGGTAGATGAAGCGGTCCTGCTCCTGATGATCGAACAGGCGCGAGAGCAGCGCTTCGCTCTCGGCGGCCTCCATGCCGACGATGTGGTGGGTCATGAGCCGGTTGAAATAGAGCGCCTTGCGCCCCGTGAACGGGTGCGTCTTCACCATGGGATGCGCGAACGAGGGCACGCCCTCCTTCGGCTCCGAGCCGCGCACCGTCGCAGCGTTCAGGTAATCGTAGACGTTGAGCGCGGTGCGCCCCTCGATCTTCTGCTTCAGATCGTCCGGCAGCGCGTCATAGGCGGCGAACATGTTGGCGAAGATCGTGTCGCCGCCCTTGGAAGGAACTTCCATCGCGTAGAGCATCGTGCCCACGCTCGGGTTCTCGATGTAGCACTGGTCCGAATGAAAATACATTTCGCCATCGGGCAGCGCGCCGATGAGCTTGCCGTTCTCGCGGATGTTGGAAATGTACATCACGCCCGGCAGGCTGGAGCGGCCCGTCATGCTGGTGCAGCACCTTGCCCAGTTCGCCGAACCGCTGCGCGAAGCGCACTTGCGCCGCCTCGTCCAATGTCTGCCCGCGCACGAGGATGACGCAGTTCTCGCGCCATGCGTCGCGGATCGCCTCGAACGTTTGCGTGGAAAGATCTTCGCGCAGATCGACGTCCAGGATCTCCATCCCGATCGCCGCGTTGAGAGGACGCGTGCGAACGGGCGGCGACGAGGCGCGCGATGCGGACGCCAGAGGCTGCGGGGTTTCCAAGGGCTCCTCCCGATTTTATTCGGGACCTAAGAAACCCCAGCCCGCAGCAGCCGTCAAGCCGCGCTGTAGCCGCGCTGGACAGGAGGACAAACGAAAAAGCCGGGACGCAGCTGCGTCCCGGCTTGAAGTGCGTCGATGCGCGAACTCAGTTCGCGGCGAAGCAGTAGAGCAAGCCGCCGCCGCCCGTGCGGCCAGCAAGGGGCGGCGCAGCCGCGCGAAGGATGCGCCGCGTTCCACGACCGCGAGGGCGCGTCGCTCGGGCGTGCCCATGCGATCGAGATGGCCCACCATGGCGGAGCCTTCGCCGCTTTTCTTCGTCCAGTTGCCGCAGGTCATGTCCTTGCCGGGCGGGAAGCGCGCGTCCGTCCACAAGCGTGCCGGTCAGGATGTCGTGGAAGTTGACGATCATAGAGCGCGCTGGGAATCTTGCGTGCCCTGCTCGGAGACCCCGGTCTCGATGGTGATCGAGTTGCGGTTGGCGATCGTGCAGCGCATCGACGTCTGGACGGCGATCTGCAACTCCAACGGCGTTCACCCACGGACCCTTGCCGATGCGGTCGCGCGCGTTGATCGCGGGCTTGCCGTCCATCGCCTGCTGGCTGAGATAGGCGCGCCAGGTCTTGCCGCCGGCGCCGACCTGCGCGGCGAGAGTCCTGGCAATGCTTGTCGGCGCCTTCGATGCCCGCCGAAGATTGGCGCCGTCCGGGCCCAGGCGCGCCAGCGAAATGAAGAACGTCATGTTGGGGAATTGGAACGGCGCCTGCTGCGCCGCATGCAGGGAGCGCCGCAAACGCGCAGCCAAGCGCGCCTGCAAGCAGCAGAAATCCAGAAGCTCTCATCCGTTTCCTCCTCAACGGGCCGCCGCACGCCTGTTGCGCGAAGCTGAACCTGTGCATGGACTCTTGCAGGCTGCGCCGCACGCCATACAACCGCGAACAGCCCGCTTGATGAACGCTGCCCGCTCACAATTGCGAGAGTGTGCGGCGCAACGGGGCGAAAACTTGAACGCTACTTTGTAACGTGCGCTCGCGGCGGGATCGCGCGCCATCAGCGCCTCGAGGCCCCGGCGGGCAAGCGGATCGAGCCCTTCGCCGCCCGCGCGCAGATGCGAATAGATTTCACGTCGCATCATCGGATTCCAGAAGCTCTTGATGTGATCGGCGACGCCCGCCACAGCCGCCTCGTCCGGCTGGCTCCTGAAGAACGCGGCGATCTGGTTCGCCATGTAGACGAGCTTTTCCGCGCTCATGAGCCTGCCTCCACGCGCACGTGCTCGCCGCCATTGAAGACGATGGCGCGCTCGTTTCGCGCCAGCGCGACGAGCGTGACGCCGTGCATCCGCGCACGCTCGACGGCGAGCGACGTCGGCGCCGAAATCGCCACCACGGCGCGCGCGCCAAATGCCGCAACCTTCTCGAGCATCTCGAACGAACAGCGGCTGGTGATGACAAAATAGCCCGAGCCCCGATCGACGCGCTCCTTCAGCAAATGGCCGATGAGCTTGTCGAGCGCATTGTGCCGGCCGACGTCCTCGCGCACCGCCAGTATGTCGCCGGCCGGCGTGCACCACGCAGCCGCATGCACCGCGCCGGTCGCTTCGTTGAGCTTCTGCCGCAACACGATGCCATCGAGCGCGCGCGCCATGGACGTCGTGGTCAGCTCGAACGGCGGCGCCGTGATGGCGCGCGCGCACGGCATGGACTTGAGATCGTCGATGCCGCACACGCCGCAACCCGTGCGGCCCGATATGTTGCGCGCGCGCGCCAGATGACGCTGCATCTTGTCCGACGCGAGCGAGACCACGAGCCGCAGCCCGCGCTGCTCGTCGTCTTCCTCCACGGCGACAGAGCGAATGTCGTCGATGCCGTCGATGATGCCTTCGGTGAACGAGAACCCGATGGCGAAGTCCTCGAGATCGAGGGGCGTGCACATCATCACCGCGAACGGAATGGGCGCGTAGACGATGTTGACCGGCGTCTCCGCCGCCGCCTCGCGCACGCCCGCCTCGCGCGCCCCGTTGCGAAGCCCGATGCGCTCGACCTCCACGGGAACCGATGGCGGCGGATTATTCGGCGGCATCGGCGCTCCGTTCGATCTTGCGCAGGAGATCGGCGCTGGCGCGGTCGGCCTCCTGCCAGTCCGACCAGCGGTTGGTGCGCTGCACCTGCACGGCCGTCACCTTGTATTCCGGGCAATTCGTCGCCCAGTCGGAATAGTCCGTGGTGATCACGTTGGCGCCGGACTTGGCGTGATGGAAGGTCGTGTAGACAACGCCGGGCTGCATGCGCTCGGAGATGTGCGCGTGCAGCGCGACTTCACCGGACCGGCTCTGGATGGCGACGAGATCGCCCTCGCGTATGCCGCGATGCTCGGCGTCGAACGGATGGATCTCCAGCACGTCCTCGTCATGCCACACGTTGTTCATCGTGCGCTGCGTCTGCACGCCGACGTTGTACTGCGAGAGTATGCGCCCCGTCGTCAGGATCAGCGGGAAGCGCTGCGTCGTGCGCTCGTCGGTGGGCACGAACTCGGTGATCATGAACTTGCCCTTGCCGCGCACGAAGCGATCGACGTGCATGATCGGCGTGCCCTCGGGCGCCTGCGCGTTGCAGGGCCATTGCACCGAGCCGAGTTCATCGAGCTTTGCATAGCTGACGCCCGCGAAGGTCGGCGTCAGCGCCGCGATCTCGTCCATGATCTGCGAGGGGTGCGCGTAATCGAACGTGCAGCCGAGCGCCTTCGCGAAGCCCAGCGTCGCCTCCCAGTCGGCAAGGCCCGCGAGCGGCGCCATCGCCTTGCGCACGCGGCTGATGCGCCGCTCGGCGTTGGTGAACGTGCCGTCCTTCTCCAGGAACGACGAACCGGGGAAGAACACGTGCGCGTACTTCGCCGTCTCGTTGAGGAACAGGTCCTGCACGATCACGCACTCCATGCTGCGCAGTCCGTGCGTCACATGCTGCGTGTTGGGATCGGACTGCGCGATGTCCTCGCCCTGGATGTAGAGCGCCTTGAAGCGGCCCTCGACCGCCTCGTCGAGCATGTTGGGAATGCGCAGGCCCGGCTCGGGCGAGATCGTGACGCCCCACAGGCCTTCGAACATGTCGCGCGTCGCGTCGTCGCACACGTGACGGTAGCCCGAGAATTCGTGCGGGAACGAGCCCATGTCGCACGCGCCCTGCACGTTGTTCTGGCCGCGCAGCGGATTCACGCCGACGCCCTCGTGACCGATGTTGCCGGTCGCCATGGCGAGGTTCGCCATGCCCATCACCATGGTGGAGCCCTGCGAATGCTCGGTGACGCCGAGGCCGTAGTAGATCGCGGCGTTTCCGCCTCGCGCATAAAGGCGCGCGGCCGCGCGGATCTCCTGCGCGGGGACGCCGGAAATCGCCTCGACGCTCTCGGGCGAATTGTGCTCCTGCGCGACAAAGCGCGCCCATGTCTCGAAATCGGCGAGATCGCAGCGCTCGCGCACGAAGGCCTCGTTGACGAGCCCTTCGGTGACGACGACATGCGCGAGCGCGTTGATGACCGCGACGTTCGTGCCCGGCTTGAGGGCGAGATGATGGTCGGCCTCCACATGCGCCGTGCGCACGAGGTCGATGCGGCGCGGGTCGACGACGATGAGCTTCGCGCCCTGCCGCAGCCGCTTCTTCATGCGCGAGGCGAAGACGGGATGGGCGTCGGTCGGGTTGGCGCCGATCACCATGATGACGTCGGACTTGGCGACCGAACGGAAGTCCTGCGTGCCGGCCGACGTGCCGAACGTCGTCTTCAGGCCATAGCCCGTCGGCGAATGGCACACGCGCGCGCACGTGTCGACGTTGTTGTTGCCGAAACCGGCGCGCACCAGCTTCTGCACGAGGAACGTCTCCTCGTTGGTGCAGCGCGAGGACGTGATGCGCCGATGGAATCACGCCCGTACTGGGTCTGGATGCGCCGGAACTCGCCCGCCGCGTGCGCGAACGCCTCTTCCCACGTCACCTCGCGCCACGGGTCCGTGATCTTCGCGCGGATCATCGGCTTGGTGATGCGATCCTTGTGCGTGGCGTAGCCCCACGCGAAACGACCCTTCACGCAGGAATGGCCTTCATTGGCCTTGCCCGCCTTCGAGGGAACCATGCGCACGACCTTGTCGCCCTGCATCTCGGCGCGGAAGCCGCAGCCGACGCCGCAATAGGCGCAGGTCGTGTCGATGACGCGCGTGGGCGTTCCCATTTCGATGACGCTCTTCTCGTTGAGCGTCGCGGTCGGGCAGGCCTGCACGCACGCGCCGCACGAGACGCATTCCGAGCCGAGAAAATCAGGCCCGCCCGTGGCGACGAGCGAGCCGAGGCCGCGCCCGTCGATGGTCAGCGCGAACGTGCCCTGCACGTCCTCGCACGCGCGCACGCAGCGCGAGCAGACGATGCATTTCGATGAATCGAACGCGAAATACGGATTGCTGTCGTCCGTCGCGACGGTGCGATGGCGCTCGCCATCGTAGCCGTAGCGCACGTCGCGCAGGCCCACGGCGCCGGCCATGTCCTGCAATTCGCAATCGCCGTTCGCCGAGCACGTGAGGCAATCGAGCGGATGATCGGAGATGTAGAGCTCCATCACGCCGCGGCGCAGGTCCGCGAGGCGCTTCGTTTGCGTGCGCACGACCATGCCCTCTTCCACGGGCGTCGTGCACGACGCCGGCGTTCCGCGCCGGCCCTCGATCTCGACGAGGCAAAGCCGGCACGAGCCGAAGCCCTCCAGCATGTCCGTGG
Organism: uncultured Alphaproteobacteria bacterium; assembly: GCA_963701405.1. GTDB lineage: Bacteria > Pseudomonadota > Alphaproteobacteria > Rhizobiales > Beijerinckiaceae > Terripilifer. The sequence goes on from CAVPAB010000006.1 coordinate 404,058, forward strand.
CGCAGAGCTTGGGGATTTGCGTCCCCAGCTGCGCGGCGGCCGCCATGACCGACGTTCCGGCCGGAACGCGCATCTGCGCGCCGTCGATGGTCAACGTCACCAGCGTGTCGCTGCTGCGCAGCGGCGTTCCGTAATCCTTTTCGCGCGGGAACGACATGGCGTCTCCTATTCCGCGGCCGCGCGCTTTTCGCTGCGCGCAAAATCTTCGGGAAAATGCTTCAGCGCGCTGCCCACCGGCAGGGGCGTGAGCCCGCCGAGCGCGCAGAGCGATGCGTCCGTCATCAACGTCAGCAGGTCGTCGACGAGCGCCAGGTTCGCCTCGCGGTCGACGCCTGCGACGATGCGGTCGATGGTCTCCACGCCGCGCGTCGAGCCGATGCGGCACGGCGTGCACTTGCCGCAGCTTTCCGCCGCGCAGAACGCGAAGGCGAAGCGCGCCTGCGCCGCCATGTCGACGCTGTCGTCGAACACGACGATGCCGCCGTGCCCCAGCAACCCGCCGGCCTTCGCCATGGCTTCGTAGTCGAGCGGCGTGTCGAGCAGGCTGTCGGGAAAATACGCGCCCAGCGGCCCGCCCACCTGCACCGCGCGCAACGGCCGTCCGCTGGCGGTCCCGCCGCCGATGTCGAACACGATCTCGCGCAGCGTGACGCCGAACGGCAGTTCGTACAATCCGCCGCGCTTCACGTTGCCGGCAAGCTGCACCGGCATCGTGCCGCGCGAACGGTCCATGCCGAATGCCGCGTAGGCGGCGCCGCCCTGCGCGATGATCGTCGGCGCCGCGGCGATGGTGAGCACGTTGTGAATGATGGTGGGGCGCCCGAACAGCCCGCGATGGGCCGGCAGCGGCGGCTTGGCGCGCACCTGCCCGCGCTTGCCCTCGATGCTTTCGAGCATCGCCGTTTCCTCGCCGCACACATAGGCGCCGGCGCCCACGCGCACTTCGACGTCGAAGTGCGCGCCCGAGCAGTTTCTCGCGCCGCGCAATGCGTCAGCGCCGCGTTCATCACCGCGATAGCGTGCGGATATTCGGAGCGGATGTAGATCACGCCGCGATCGGCGCCGACGGCGAAAGCGCAGATCGCCATGCCCTCGATGATGAGGAACGGATCGCCCTCCATCAGCATGCGGTCCGCGAACGTGCCGCTGTCGCCCTCGTCGGCGTTGATCACGACGTACTTGCGCTGCGCCTGCGCCTCGTGAACCGTGCGCCACTTGATGGCGGCGGGAAAACCCGCGCCGCCGCGCCCGCGAAGCCCTGAGTCCGCGATTTCGCCGATGGTCGCCAGCGCGCCGATCTCGCGCGCGCGCTGCAAGCCCGTCATGCCGCCGCTTGCTGCATAAGCAGCGAACGACAGCGGATCGTTCACGCCGACGCGCGCGAAGGTGAGGCGCTGCTGATTGCGCAAGTAGAGAATGTCGTCCGTCGGCCCGAGCGCCAGCGGATGCTCGCCGCCTTCGAGAAAGCCGCTGTCGAACAGGCTTTCCACGTCGCCAGCGCGCACGTTGCCGTAGGCGACGCGGCCGCGCGGCGTCTCCACCTCGACCATCGGCTCGAGCCACAGGAGCCCGCGCGATCCGGTGCGCACGATCTGGATGGACGCCCCACGCCGCGCGGCTTCATCCGCAATGGCGCGCGCAACCGCATCGGCGCCGATTGATTTCGCCGCCGCGTCGGCGGGAATGAAAACGCGCGCGCTCATCGCCGCGCCTCCGCCACAAGCGCGTCGGCGCGCGCCTCGTCGATCATGCCGATCAGTTCATCGCCCACGAGCGCGGCGGGTCCGAGCGCGCAATTGCCGAGGCAGTAGACGGTCTCGACGCTCACGCGGCCATCGGGCGAAGGCGCGCCGGCCTTCAGCCCGTACGCGGTCTCCAGATGCGCGGCGATGCTCTCGCATCCGCGCGCCTGGCAGGCTTCCGCGCGACACAGCTTGATGATTGCGCGCGGCGCCGGCTCCGTCCGGAAGTCGTGATAAAAACTCACCACCCCGCGCACTTCGGCCTGCGAAATGTTGAGCGCTTGCGCGATGAGCGGCTGAGCGGCGGCGGGCACGTGGCCGAAGGCGTGCTGCAGGGCGTGCAGGATCGGCAACAGCGGCGCGGCGCCCGTCGCGTCCTCGCCATGGAAGGCGCGCGCGCGTTCGATCTGCGCGGCCATGATCCGCGAGGCCTCCGCTGCGTCGAAACCGTTTGCGCTCATCTTCCCTTCCGCGCCCGTCCCCGAACCATGTCTGCCACGACGAAAGAGCAAAAGCGAGGCAAGCTCAAGAGGGCCGCTCAGACCCCTCTTCGGCCGCCTCGCCCCGATCGGGCGCCCCGCCGAACACGAGGCTTTTCACCGTCACCGGGACCATGCCGGAGGGCATTCGGATGCGACCGATGTCCACGTAGTCGAAATCGCGCAGGTTGATGCCGTCGAGCACGAGGATTTCGCCCGCCAGCGCCAGCTCCTGCTTGAGGATGGCGCCCAGCGTCAGCGCGGCGTCGCCCTCGAGCATGATGTAAAGATTGGTCCCGGCCGCGATGCGGTCGGCAAGCGCCTCGCGCAAGCCCTCTGCCAGCGCGCGCACGCGCGTGTATTCCGGCGCGCCGCGCCAGCGGAACGCGAAGGCCGCCTCGCGGACCGGATCATCATCGTCGAACAGCACGCGATGACGGGCGATCGCCTGCGCGATGGCGCCCGCGTCGAGCGGGCCGGAAAAATCGTAAGGGGGCATCAGCACCGGCAGGTTGCGGCGCGGCAGCAGCTTCGCGTGCGAGGTGATGCAGGAGGTCGCGCCGCTCATCTGCACGCTGAACTGCGAAGCGCCCAGCGCCGTCGCGCGGATGCACTCGCCCGGCGCCAGCAGCGCGAAGGGAACGCGCCCGTCGTCGAACGCGCGGCGGATGGCGCGTCCAAGACGCCAGCCCAGATCGCCGAAGTCGCGCTTCTCGCGCAGGTACACGTATTCGGCGACGCCGCCGGAAAACATCACGCCGTCCAGCGCGCCAAGGTCCGCAATCGGCTCGGTGATGAAAGCCTCGGCGATGTCGGCGGGCAGCGGGTTTTGTGTCAGCGCCGCGATCACCATGGACGCCATGGAGTCCGCCACAATCTGCATGTCGGCCTTGTCGGCGATGTCGCCGCCGCGCCAGTCGACGCCCGCGCGGCGCGCGTGTTCGGCGCCGTCGCCGTCGAGCCGCACGATGCGGTTGTCGAGGTCGAACGCGACGAGGCGCCCGCCGACGCGCAGCGCGGCGGTTGAAGTCACGCGGCCCGCGTCCACCAGCGCGAACTTCGTCGTCGCCCCGCCGATGTCGACGTTGAGAATGCGGCTCATGTCGCGCCGAGAGACCTCGACGGCGCCCGAGCCATGGGCGGCGAGCACGGCTTCCAGATGATCGCCCGCCGCAGTGGCGACAAGCTCGCCGCTCTCCTCCGCCAGCGCGTCCATGATGGCGGCGGCGTTGTCGCGCCGCGCCGCCGCGCCCGTCATGATGACGGCGCCCGTCTCCACATCGTCCGGCGTGATCCCCGCCATCACGTAGGCGCGGTCGACGATGGCGCGCAGGCGCACGCCGTTGATCGTGCGCCCGTCATCGTTGAAGGGCGTCATCGACACGGGCGACATGAACAGCGTTTCGCGAGACTTCGCCTGCCGCCGCATGGCCAGCGGCTCGCCCGGCCCGCGCATCAAGAGGCGCGAGAACACGACCTGCGTGCCCGACGAGCCGATGTCGATCCCGATGCTGACGAGCGGCACTTCCTCGAGTTCGCGCGAGCCCTCGGCGACGAGATTGTCGTCGGCGTCGTGCTCGTGGTCCGCCTCCTCGCCCGGCGCATGGGCGTGCGTCGAGAACGCGCCGAAGGAATGGTCGGCGAGGGAATGGGAGGGCTTGTTCGACTGGTCCGCGGCCATGCCGTGTAAATAGGGAATCCCGGCTCGCAAAGCAAAACGCCCTCCCCGAGGGGGAGGGCGTGATGCCTTGTTTTCGTGGAAGGCGTTTGCGCCTTACTTGCCCTTGCGCTCGCCGCGCAGGTATTCGCGCACGATCTCGGCGGTCAGCACCACCTTGGGATCGTACTCGGGCGCGTCCTCGATCTGCTCGAGGTCGTTCAGGCCCATCTGGCTGAAGATGCGGTTGATCGACGAGATCAGCCGCACCGGCTTCGTCGGGATCGGCGTTGAAGTGCTGGTGGATCGTGTTCGGCGGAATGTAGATGTACGTCGCCCGCCTCCCACTCGAGACGCTTGACCTCGTCCTGCGGCTTCCAGTGATACGTGTCGGTGATCTCGACGTCGCAGTCCTGGTGCAGGTCGTAGCCCTTGCCCTCGAGCACGTAGAGGCACTCCTCGGCGAGGTGGCGGTGCTTGCCCGAGCGGCTGCCCGGCGGAATGATCTGCATGTAGGCGTCGACCGTCTCCATGCGCGTGTTCATGCGCTCGTTGATCAGGTGCTTGAGCAGCCCCTGCCGCGACATCTCCCACGGCATGTCGGCCGGGATGACGATCTTCTTGCGGCGCGGCGTTGCGCGACGGGCGCGTCCTGCGACGTCGTCGAGCAGGCGCTGGTAGAGCCTCTCGTTGTCCTTGCCCTCGCAGCCATGCTGTTGTTTCACCCCAGGCCATATCAATAGCCTCCCTTCGGGATGGTTGAAGTCTTCCTCGTCTCGCGCGGCGACGAAGCCTTCGGCTTCGGGCGTCACCTCCGACGGGGCGCTCCTGCACGGTCTTCTGGAACAGCATGTTCATGAACAGGTACATCGGCTTGGTCTTGATGACGAGCGCGCGGGCGGGCTTGTCGGTCGAGGCGTTGAAGTGCTGGTGCACGCAGTTGTTGTGCACGATGGCGACGTCGCCCGCCTTCCAGTCGTAGCGCACGCCGTCGTGGATCTCGTAGCCCTCGCCGTCGAGGATGTAGAAGGCGGCCTCGTTGACGTGGCCGTGCTTCTGCGACGCGGCGCCCGGGCGCGTATTCCTCCAGATGCATGTGGAAGGTCTGCGTGATGCCGTCCTTCGGCTCGACGTAGTGGCGGCTGAAGCACTGCGGCCCGTCGATGAAGCTTGATCTCCTTCGCCTTGCGCACGCGCGGCACGTGCGCAGCCGGTCGAGCTCCTCCTTGAGGTTGTACTCGCCCTGGATGCCGCGCACGAACACGCGGTCCTTCTTGTTGTGGTACATGGTGGCGCGCTTCTCATCGAGCGCGGCCGAGTTGTGCCCCACGTCGGCCGGCGCGGCGCCGCCCTTCTGGACTCTCGGATCGACGTTCATCAAATCCTCCGCAGATGGTTCCTGCGCCGCTTCTTGGGCGGCGCGTGGCTCATGCGCCGCCTTGCAGGGCGCAATCCGCCGTCTTGATACACGCTCGCCCCGACAGTGTCACGCCCCGCTTGGCCGGAGCCGGAGGCGCTGACAGGGCGGCGAGCGCCGCAAAAAACCGCTTGGCCCGGTCCGCCAAGGAAGGCTATGTCAGGCCCCATCACAGACAGGGCCAAGGCCTCCGGCCGGCTCTCTGCAGGAGGAAACCCGTGCGTTACATCGATTGTTTCAACCACTTTTTCCCCAAGGCCCTCTGGGACAAGATGATGGCCACCCCCGGCGCGGCCGCCGACATCGGCTCGCGCATGCGCGGCATCCCCTGCATCTATGACCTCGACGAGCGCAAGCGCGTCGTCGACATGTTCCGCACCAAGCACAATTACTCGCAGGTGATCTCGCTGGGCATGCCCCCGCTGGAAGCCCTCGGCACGCCCGAGCAGGTGGATGAGTTCGCCAAGCTCGCCAACGACGGCATGGCCGAACTGGTCGCCAAGAACCCCGACTATTTCTGCGGCTTCCTGGCCTCGCTGCCGATGAACTCGAAGAACCGCGAGAAGGAATACGAGCGCGCCATCTCCATCGGCGCCAACGCCGTGCAGATCCACACCAACATCAACGGCGTGCCGCTGGACGACGAGCAGTTCCGCCCGATCTTCGAGATCGCGGAAAAGAACAAGAACGCCGGTGTTCCTGCACCCCTCGCGCGGCGCCTTCGACCTGCCGGACTACAAGACCGAGAAGAAGTCGAAGTACGAGATCTGGTGGACGTTCGGCTGGCCCTACGAGACGTCGGCCGCCATGGCCCGCCTCGTGTTCGGCGGCGTCATGGACCAGTTCCCGGACCTGAAGGTTCTGGCCCATCACCTTGGCGCCATGGTGCCCTTCTTCGAGGGCCGCGTCGGCCCGGGCTGGGACCAGCTCGGCAACCGCACGACCGACGAGGACTACAAGACGCTTCTCAAGAACATGAAGAAGCGCCCGCTCGACTACTTCAAGGACTTCTACGCCGACAGCGCCGTCTTCGGCTCCAAGCCCGCGACCGAGTGCGGCCTCGCCTTCTACGGCGCCGACCGCGTGCTGTTCGCCTCGGACTGCCCGTTCGACCCGGAGAAGGGCCCCGGCTACATCCGCGACACCATCGCCATCCTCGAGTCGCTCGAGATGAGCATGGCCGACCGCGAGAAGATCTGCTTCAAGAACGCCCAGAGCCTGCTGCACATCAAGTAAGCGGCGAGCGCACGGACAAAGAGAAGCGCCCGGCGGGGAACGCCGGGCGCTTTTTTGTTCTCAGTGCCCGGTGGCGACCGCGGCGATCTCGGCCGGGTCGTCCGGCGCCCTGTTGCCGCGCCAGACGATGTGCATGTCCGGGCGCAGCAGGATGAGGTCGAACCCGTACACCTCGCGCGCCACGCGGTCGGGAATCTCCAGCGTCGTGATCGGCGCGCCGCGCGCCGCGAACGCCTTCGCCAGACCAGACGAATCCGCCTTCGTGTTTCCCATGCGCAGGATCGTGTAGCCCTCGGGGATGCGGTCCTGGATGGGCGAGCCGTCGCCCAGCCACACGTTGGGCAGGCGCGAACCCGGCCACGTGTTGGGGATGTACTCGCGGAAGAGATGTTCCGGCCCGCCGGGGATATCCATGATGACCGGCGAGTCGACGTAGCGATAGCCCAGCTCCGCGCCGATCATCTCGTTCGTCTTGCGCTGCTCGATGTCGGCGATCATCGTCAGCACCTCGCGCGTCTGCTGTCCCTCGGGCGTATCCTCGTCGATGTTGGGCTTCCACATGGAGCGCCACTTGCGCCGCCCTTGAGAGGCGTAGCGCGAGGCGCCGACGTTGCGGTCGCCGATCTGGCGACGCTCGAATTCATACGAGGGCAAGAGGTTCGGCCCGCCCCATCCCTTGATGACGGCCTCGAGCTTCCAGGCGAGATCGATCGCGTCGCCGCAGCCCGAATTCATGCCGAGCCCGCCGGTGGGAATGACGAGATGCACCGCGTCGCCCGCAAGGAACACGCGGTCCTTCTGGTATTTGTCGGCGACGAGCAGGTTCTGCCGCCACGGGTTGCACGACAGCATTTCGTATTTCACCGGAATGCCGACCGTCTTTTCGAACTGGCGCTTCATCTCCTCGTCGCTGTCGACGGTGGCGTGCAGCGTCCAGTGTTTCGTCGAGTCCTGCATGATGAGGAACGTCGCCTTCTCGTCGGCCACGTGATAGTGCCGCCCGCGCGTCGGGCCGTTGCCGATGGGAATCTTGTCGAAGAGTTCGTCGCAGCGATAAAGCGCCTGCCGCAGGCCAAGAAGTCCCGCCTCGCCGCGCAGCCTGATGTTGATCGCATGGCGCACGGGGCTCGCGCCGCCGTCGCAGCCGACCATGTAGCGCGCGCGGATGCTGGACGTGGAGCCGTCCTTGTTGCGCACGAGCGTGGTGACGCCCTTGCGCGTCCTGCTCCAGCGACACGAACTCCGTCGACCAGCGCATGGTGACGCTCTTCTGTTTTTCCACGAAGCGCTGGAGCAATGGCTCCAGCGTGTATTGCGAGATGAGCTGGTAGGGCTCGCACGGCGCCGTGCCGTCGTTGGTCGCGCGCGCGTCGAGCTTGGCTTCCTTCACGGACGGATACGGCAGGCGCAGCAGCGGCGGGCGATCGAGCGAGAGCACGACGAACACGTCCATGGGCACGTCTTCGCGCAGGCCCGCCTTGCGCACGTCGTCCACGATCCCGAGGCGGCGGAAAATCTCCATCGTGCGCGCGTTGCAGCGCTCCATCTTCGGCAGGAAGGCGGGTTCGGCCTTCTGCTCGATGATCGTGGTTTTGATCCCGCGCCGGCCAAGATCGAAGGCCAGCGTCAGGCCGACAGGGCCAGCGCCCACGATGAGAACGTCCGTATCCATTGCGTTTCCTCCGGCAGGCGGGCCGCCGCGTCCCTGGACAGCCCCGCGCATGCGTCTTGATACATAAATCCCGAATTACGGGATTTGATATGGGACAAAGGCGCGCAGGCGTTCTCGCGAAAGCGCGCACGCGAGCGCCCGCAGCGAGAGCCACGAAGATCAACTCACTGGAATTTCAGTTGGTTCAGGCCGCTTCTTCTTCGCGGCGCACCGTCGCGCGCGTGAGGATTCGCGCGCAGAAAACCACCCGGCTGGCGATCTGCGCCTGGCGTTCGGGCGCAAGGCGCGGCTGGCCTATGGTGACGCTGAGGCTGCCCAGCACCACGCCGTTCTGGTCGAAAACCGGCGCGGCGACGCCCGTGACGCCCGGCGTGACGTTGCCCATGGTGCAATCCCAGCCCCGGTGCCGGATCTGGCGCAGGATGGCGCGGGCGGCCTCGGGGTCTTTCCCCAGCCCGGCCGCCTCCAGGTCCGCCTTGCGGGATTCCAGCGTCGTGCGGATGGTCGAGCGCGACAGGTTGGCGAGAATGACGCGCGAAGCGGCCCCCCGCAGGAGCGGTCGGGCGAGCCCGCGCTCATAGTTCGAGACGAAGCCGGGCGCGTTCTGCTCCTGATGGACGCAGAGCACCGTGTCGCGATAGCGCCGGCACAGCAGCGCGACGCCGGGGAATTCGGCGGCCAGTTCCGCCATCATGGGCTTTCCCGCGACGATCAGCGGATCGCGGCTGCGCATGAGATAATCGAGCTCGGCGACGCGCGGGCCCAGCGTGTAGCCAAATCCCGGCAGCGAGGTGAGAAGCCCCGCCTCCACCAGCGCCTTGAGGTAGCGATACAGCGTCGAGCGGCTGTAGCCGAGGTTCGCGGCCATGGCGTCGCCGGACCATTCCATCGTCCGGCCGTCGAACAGATCGAGAATGGCGAGCATGCGCTCGGGCGAGTTCACGCGGCGATCTCCGGGAAGGGAAGAGAATTCGGACCCTGCGCCTATACCTAGCGCAGTCCCGCCATTCAGGAAATACCCTGAGCGTAGCGAGCGGCCGCCTGTCCCGCCGCGCGCCCGGTCGAAAAGCAGGCCTGCAGCAGGTACCCGCCCGTGGGAGCCTCCCAGTCCAGCATTTCGCCTGCGACGAAAACGCCCGGCAGGCGCGTCAGCATGAGATTCGCGTCCACCTCGTCCCACGCGACGCCGCCCGCCGACGAGATCGCCCGGGCGATGGGGCGAACGCCGGTCAGATGCACCGGCACGCCCTTGATGAGTTTCGCCAGGCCTTCCGCATCCTTTGGCAGCGGCCCGGGCTCGCGCAGCAGCCCGGCGGCGGCGGGCGAGAGGCCGGCCTTGCGCAGGACGTTCGCGATCGACTGGCCGGGCTTGCCCTCTTTCAGCCGGGCGACGAGTTCGGCGGGCAGGAGATCGGGGCGCAGGTCGATGTAGAGGGTGGCGAATCCGTTCGCCTCGATGGAATCCCGCATGGCGCCGGAAAGCGCGTAGATCCCGCCGCCCTCCAGTCCCGTCTGCGAGATCATCGCCTCGCCGCGAAGGCGCACGCGCCCGAACGTGAGGGCGACGTTCTTCAGCGGCGCGCCGGCGAATTTCTCGCGCATGAACGGCGACCACGCCACTTCGAACCCGCAATTGGCAGGACGCAGCGGCGCGACGTGAACGCCCTTCTCCCGCAGCGCCTGCGCCCACGATCCATCCGAGCCGAGGCGCGGCCAGGACGCGCCGCCCAGCGCGAGGACCGTCGCGTCGACGTCGAGGCTCGCGCGCGCACCGTCCGGGCCTTCGATCACGGGTTGTCCGCGTTCGTCGAGACCAACGAACGCATGGCGCTGGCGAACTTCGACGCCCTGCGCCTCCAGTCGGCGCAGCCATCGCCGCAGCAGCGGCGAGGCCTTGAAGCTCTTGGGAAACACGCGCCCGCTGGTGCCAACGAACGTCGGCTCGCCCAGCGCGTCGCACCAGCGCACGAGCGCTTCGGGCGGAAACGCTTCGAGGAACGGCGCCAGTCGCGCCGCCGCCGCGCCGTAGCGCTTCACGAACGCCTCGAACGGCTCCGAATGGGTGAGATTGAGCCCGCCGCGCCCCGCCAGCAGGAACTTGCGGGCCAGCGAGGGCATGCGGTCGTAAATGATGGCCTTGCCGCCCGATTGAGCGACCGCCTCCGCCGCCATGAGGCCGGCGGCGCCGCCGCCGATGATGGCGACGCGTTTTGCGTGTGTGTTCATGGGCAGGCCTATAGCACGCGCAAGCGCTCGCAGGGGCCGTCATGCCACGCGGAAACCGCCGCAGTGGGCCGTCATGCCGGCGAAGGCCGGCATCCACGGCAGGGCGCGCGCAGTGCGCTCTGCGCCAAAGACCCAGCTCCTCGCCACCCTCACTCGCCCTTGATGTTGTTCTCGCGGACGACCTTGCCCCATTCCACCACTTCCCTGGCGAAGAATTTCGCGAAGGCGTCGGGGCCTTCCATCAGCAGCGTCATCTGCTGCGTTTCCTGCAGCCGTTTGCTGACGACCGGGTCCGACAGCGCCTCGCGCAGCGCCGTGTATTGCTGGTCGACGATGGCCTTCGACGTGCCCTTGGGCGCGAAGAAGCCCCACCAGGCCTCTGCGAGAAAATCGGGAAAGCCGCTCTCCGCGGTCGTCGGCGCGTCCGGCAGCGATGCAAGGCGCTGCGGCCCCATCTGCATCACCGCGCGCAGATTGCCCGCCGCGATCTGCGGCAGGAGCGCGGCGACGGAGGCGCAGATCAGCTCGATATGGCCGCCGATGGCGTCGTTGATCGCCGGGCCCGCGCCGCGATAGGGCACGTGGGAGAGGTTCACGCCGGCCTTGCGGCCCAGCATCACCATGGCGAGATGCCCGCTGCTGCCCGGCCCCGACGTGCCGTAGGAGACGGCGCCGGATTTCTTCGCTTCGGCGACCACGTCCGCGAACGTGCGATAGGGCTTCTTCGCGCTTGTGGCGACGATGTAGGGCGCCTTGCCGACCAGCATGATGGGCGCGAGATCGGTTTCGACGTTCAGCGGCGGCTTGTCGAGCAGCGCCGGAATGGTCGAATGCGAGTCGAACGTGACGAGCAGCGAGGTTCCGTCGGGCGTCGCGCGCGCCACCTGCGCCGCGCCGATGGAGCCGTTGGCGCCCGGCTTGTTCTCGATCACCACCGTCGCATTGAGTTTGGTCTGCAGCCCGTCCTGCAGCAGACGCGCCAGCGCGTCCACCGAGCCGCCGGGCGGAAACGGCACGACCAGCGTGATGTTGCGTTTCGCGCCCTGCGCGAGCCCCGTAACGGGCGCGGCGATGAGGCCCGCGAGGCCCAACGACAGTGTGCGGCGGTCAATACGCATTGGACGTCCCTCCCGGCGCGCGCTTCGGCGCGACAGCACTGAGCCTATCGCGGAGGGCCCCAAGAGCAAGCTTCTGGCGCAAACCCGCAGCCGAAGTGCTATAGCCCCTGCCATGAACAGACGCGCCAAGGACAGACACCAGCGAGGCTGGACCGAAGAAGAGATCGAAGCGGAAGCGCAGGAGCTGGCCGCCGCGAGCCTGCGCCCGGCCCAGCGCCTCGCCACGCCCGCCTCCGGCATGCGCTCCTACGTCGTCAGCGACGAGGAAGCCGGCTCGCGGCTCGACCGCTTCCTCGCGCTGCAGGCGGACGCGGCGGCCGAGGCCCTGTCGCGCACGCGCATCCGCGCCCTCATCGAGGAGGGCAAGGTGTCCGTCGACGGGACGAAAATCGACGACGCCGGACGCAAGGTCCGCGCGGCGCAGGTGGTCTCCATCGAAGTGCCGGAGGCCACGGCCGCCGAGCCGATTGCGCAGAACATCCCGCTCGTCATCCCCTACGAGGACGAGCATCTCATCGTCATCGACAAGCCCGCGGGCCTCGTCGTGCATCCGGCCGCCGGCCACGAGAGCGGCACGCTGGTGAACGCGCTGCTGGGCCATTGCGGCGACACGCTGTCGGGCGTGGGCGGCGTGAAGCGGCCGGGCATCGTCCACCGGCTCGACAAGGACACGTCGGGCCTGCTGGTCGTCGCCAAGACGGACGCGGCGCACCAGGGCCTCGCCGCGCTGTTCGCCGACCATGGCCGCACGCTGCCGCTGCTGCGCGAATATCGCGCGCTGTTGTGGGGGACGCCGCCGCGCATGAAGGGGACCGTCGACGCGCCCATCGGCCGCCACGGCACGCACCGCGAGCGGCAGGCGATCGTCCACGGCGAGCGCGGGCGCGACGCCATCACCCATTGGGACGTCCAGCAGGCCTTCACGGGCCCCGGCGGCGAGACCGTCGCCTCCCTCGTGACCTGCAATCTGGAAACCGGACGCACGCACCAGATCCGCGTGCACATGGCCCACCTCGGCCATCCCGTGATGGGCGATCCGCTCTACGCCGGCGGCTTCCGCACCAAGGGCGCGCGGCTGAGCGAGGACGCCCGCGCGGCGCTCGAGGCGCTCGGCCGGCAGGCGCTGCACGCGGCAAAACTGGGCTTCGAGCATCCCGCGACCGGCGAATGGATGGAGTTCGAAAGCGCCATTCCCCCCGACATGCAGCGTGTTCTCGACGCGCTGCGGGCGCCGAAGGGCTAGGGGCTCAAAAGGGGCGGATGCTTCGCCCCCTTTCAGCGGCAGGAAAACATTGCTAGACAGCCCTCATCAAAACACGGGAGGACGCGCATGAACGAACTCGACAGGATCAAGGAAGATCTCGTCACCGCGAACAAGGTCCTGGCCTTCCACCACGTGGTGGATTCCTTCGGCCATGTCTCGATCCGCCATCCCGAGAACCCCAAGCACTTCCTCATGTCGCGGGCCCGCGCTCCCAATTGCGTGGAGACGATCGACATCACCGAGTTCACGTTCGAGGGCGAGATCGTCGGGCACAATCCCGGCAAGCCCTATTCCGAGCGCTTCATCCACGGCGCGATCTTCGAGGCGCGGCCGGACGTGATGGCGGTGGTGCACAACCACAGCCCGAACGTCGTGCCCTTCACCGTGCAGTCGAAGAAGAAGTTCCGGCCGATCATGCACATGTGCGCGCCCATCGGCACCGACATCCCCACCTGGGACATCGCGCACAAGTTCGGCACGACGAACCTGCTCGTCACGTCCATGGACATGGGCCGCGACCTCGCCGCCACGCTCGGCCCGCGCACCGTCGCGCTGATGCGCGGCCACGGCAGCGTCGTCGCCGGCAAGTCGCTGCGCGACGTGGTGTTCACCTCCATCTACATGGAGATCAACGCCGACATGCTCATCAAGGCCTATGCGCTGGGCGAGGGCGACATCATGCCGCTCAGCGACGGCGAGGTCGAAGCCAACACCAAGGGCCGCGCCGGCTTCACCTACGAGCGCGGCTGGGAAAACTGGTGCCGCCTCGTCGGCCGCCCGTACTTCCCGCTCGACTGGAACATGGGCCCGGGCTTCTCGAAGACCGACCCGACCACGGGCTGATCTGCAGCTTCAACGTATGGAACGCGGGCTGTCCGCCCGCGTTTCCTCTCCTTGTGTGCAGCGCGACAAGGAGCACTTCATGAACAAGGCGATCTTCGCGACGCTCGGCGCATTCGGCGCCGCTTTCACTTTCCCGTTCGCGGCCAGCGCAGCCCCGCTTGCAGCCGGCGCCCCGACGATAGCCCAGCTCGGCGCCGAGCAGTCCAACATCATCGACGTGCAGAACCGCGGCTATCGCGGTGGCCGCCAGGTGTACCGTGGCGGGCGAAACGTCTATCGCGGCGGGAACTACGCCTATCGCGGCGGACCTCGCGTGGTCGCGCGTGGCGGTTACGGCTGGTACGGCGGCCACCGTGGCTATCGCTACGCCCGGCCAGGCTATCGCTACTACGGCGGCTACTGGTTCCCGCCCGCCGCCTTCGCGGTCGGCGCGCTGCTTGGAGGCGCCCTCGCCAGCCAGGCGGCTCCCATGTACGCCGCTCCCGGTTACGGAGGGTTGAGCCCGCAACACTACGCCTGGTGCGAACAGCGCTACATTTCGTACAGGGCGTCGGACAATTCGTTCCAGCCCTACGAGGGGCCGCGCCAGGCGTGCGTCTCGCCGTACTCCTGAGCTGCCCCCAGGGCAAACAGGTGAAAGGGAGCCTCCGGGCTCCCTTTTTTGCGTCAGCGCCGGCCCGGGGCCGCAACGCTGGCGCCTCGGGGCCGTTTATGTAATAGTATTACGTAACCCACCGGACCGCCCATGACGCTCGCGCCCGACAGACACGCCCATGATCACGCCCATGACCACGGCCATGGGCATGAACATGCGCAAGACCACGCGCACGATCACACGCACGCCCATGACCACGCGGGCGCATCGGTCGCGCGCCGGGCGCGGCCCGGCCTTTCGCTCCTGCGCATGTCCGCCGTGCAGCGCCTCGTCATCGCCCTCGCGTTCGTCGCAGCCATCTGGCTCGGCGTCGTCTGGGCCTGGTCCTGAGAATCGGTGAGCGCATGAAGCCCGCGTTGCGTTTCCGCAATCTCACGCTCGGCTACGACCGGCATCCCGCCGTCCATCATCTGGACGGCGAAGTGGCGCAGGGCGCCCTGCTCGCCGTGTGCGGACCCAATGGCGGCGGCAAGTCGACGCTGCTGAAAGGCATCGTCGGCGCCCTGCCGCCGCTGGGCGGCGCGGTCGAGCGCGTGGCCTGTCCCGCCAACCAGATCGCCTACCTGCCGCAGGCGCACGAGATCGACCGCACGTTTCCCGTGAACGTGTTCGACATGGTGGCCATGGGCCATTTCCGCTCGAGCGGATGGTTCGGCGGGCTCAGCAAGGCCGATCGCGAGAAGACGTTCGACGCCATCGCCGCCGTCGGCCTCACCGGCTTCGAGAACCGGCCCATCGGCACGCTGTCGGGCGGGCAGATGCAGCGCGTGCTGTTCGCCCGCCTGCTGCTGCAGGATGCGCCCGTGATCCTGCTCGACGAACCCTTCAACGCCATCGACCAGCGCACGACGAGCGAATTGCTGGAACTGGTGAAGCGCTGGGGCGAGGAGAAGCGCACGGTGATCGCCGTGCTGCACGATCTCGACCTCGTGCGCCGCACGTTTCCGCAAACGCTGCTGCTGGCGCGCGAGACGATCGCGTGGGGCGACACGGCCGATGTGCTGAAGCCTGAAAACCTGCTCTCCGCGCGGCGCATGGTCGAGGCGTTCGATTACGAGGCGCACCAGTGCGAGCGGGTCGCCTGATGCTTTATGACCTCATCGTCGCGCCGTTCACCGAGTTCGAATTCATGCGCCGCGCGCTTGTCGGCGCATCCGCGCTGGCCATCGCCGGCGCGCCGCTCGGCGTGTTCCTGATGCTGCGCCGCATGAGTCTCACCGGCGACGCCATGGCGCATGCGATCCTGCCCGGCGCGGCGCTGGGCTATCTCGTCGCCGGCCTGTCGCTGCCGGCGATGACCAT
Source organism: uncultured Alphaproteobacteria bacterium (assembly GCA_963701405.1). Classification (GTDB taxonomy): domain Bacteria; phylum Pseudomonadota; class Alphaproteobacteria; order Rhizobiales; family Beijerinckiaceae; genus Terripilifer. The sequence continues at coordinate 419,669 of CAVPAB010000006.1, forward strand.
CGGCGGGCTCGCCGCGGGCCTGTCGGTCGCGCTGCTCGCGGGGCTCGTGGCGCGCGTCACCGCGCTGCGCGAGGACGCCTCGCTCGCGGCCTTCTATCTCATCTCGCTGGCGCTCGGCGTCACCATCGTCTCGCTGCGCGGCTCGAGCGTCGACCTGCTGCACGTGCTGTTCGGCACCGTGCTCGCGCTCGACGACAACGGCCTGATGCTGATCGCCAGCATCGCGAGCCTCACGCTCGTCGCGCTCGCGGTGCTCTACCGCCCGCTGGTGCTCGAAACGCTCGACCCGAGCTTCCTGCGCTCGGTGAGCCGCGCGGGCGGCGACGCGCAGTCGCTGTTCCTGGGCCTCGTCGTGCTGAACCTCGTCGGCGGCTTCCATGCGCTGGGCACGCTGCTCGCCGTCGGCCTCATGATGCTGCCCGCCGTCGCCGCGCGCTTCTGGACGGCGGACATCACCGCGCATGACGCGGCATCGCCATCGTCGTGGGCCTCGTGTCGAGCTGGACCGGCCTGCTGGTCAGCTTCAGCCGGAACCTGCCGCCCGGCCCGGCGATCATCCTCATCGCCGGCGTGTTCCACATCGTCTCGATGCTGTTCGGCCGCGCTGGCGGCTGGCTGCGCCGCCTGCCCCGACAGGCCATCTCGAAGCCTGATGGCGTCCCTTTCTCACACAGGAGCAAACATCATGCTCGATCGTCGTAACTTTATAACATCCAGCATCCTCGCCTCCCTCTGGCTCGCGGCGCCGGCGCTGGCGCAGGAGCCGAAGGCCGAGGCGAAAGTCCCGGTGATCGCCACCTTCTCGATCCTCGCCGACTTCGTGCGCGAGGTCGGCGGCGACCGGGTCGACGTCACGGCTCTCGTCGGCCCCGATCGGCGACGCCCACGTCTATGCACCCCGCCCCCGGCGACGCGAAGAAGGTCGCGGCGGCGCGCCTCGTCGTGCAGAACGGGCTGGGCTTCGAGGGCTGGATCGACCGCCTGATCAAGGCCTCGGCACGAAGGCCCGCGTCGTCGTCGCCACGCGCGGGATCAAGCCGCTCAGGCGCCGGGCGGACACAGCCACGGCCACGGCCACAGCCATGCCGACGGAACGATCCGCACGCCTGGCAGATCGTCGCCAACGCGAAGATCTACGTGGCCAACATCCGCGACGCGCTGATCGCCGTCGATCCCGCCGGCAAGGCCGCCTACGCCGCCAACGCCGCGGCCTACATCGCCAAGCTCGACGCGCTCGACGCGGAGATGCGGGAGGCGCTCGCAAAGATTCCCACGGAGCGGCGCAAGGTCATCACCTCCCACGACGCCTTCGGCTATTTCGGCGCGGCCTACGGCCTGCAGTTCGTCGCGCCGCAGGGCGTTTCGACCGAAGCCGAGGCCTCGGCCAAGGACGTCGCCCGGATCATCCGGCAGATCCGGCCGGAGAAGATCCCGGCCGTGTTCGTCGAGAACGTCTCCGACCCGCGCCTGATGGAGCGGATCGCCAAGGAGACCGGCGCGAAGATCGGCGGCACGCTCTATTCCGACGCGCTTTCGCCGGCCGGACGGCCCTGCGGGGACTTACATCGACATGATGCGACACAATATAAGGGAGCTGACGCGCCGCGCTGGCGAGCTGACGTCACCCGACGGCCAGGCGCGGATGCGCGCCCGGCGCTGCCCGCGCCTGCATCCGTCGGCCTGACACAGAGGTACGCGATCATGTCCGAGAAGATTCCCGTCACCGTGCTCACCGGCTATCTCGGCGCCGGCAAGACCACGCTGCTCAACCGCATCCTCACCGAGCAGCACGGCAAGAAGTTCGCCGTGATCGTGAACGAGTTCGGCGAGATCGGCATCGACAACGATCTCGTCGTCGGCGCCGACGAGGAAGTCTTCGAGATGAACAACGGCTGCATCTGCTGCACCGTGCGCGGCGATCTCATCCGCATCATCGACGGGCTGATGAAGCGCAAGGGCAAGTTCGACGCCATCATCGTCGAGACCACCGGCCTCGCCGATCCCGCGCCCGTCGCGCAGACCTTCTTCGTCGACCAGGACGTGTCAGGACAAGGCCCGCCTCGACGCCGTCGTGACGGTGGCCGACGCGAAATGGCTCGTCGGACCGCCTGAAGGACGCGCCCGAGGCCAAGAACCAGATCGCCTTCGCCGACGTGATCATCCTCAACAAGACCGATCTCGTGTCGCCCGAAGAGCTGCGCGAGGTGGAAGCGCGCATCCGCGCCATCAACCCCTACGCGACGCTGCACAAGACGCAGCAAGTGCCAGGTGCCGCTCGACGCGGTGCTCGGCCGCAACGCCTTCGATCTCGACCGCATTCTCGAGATCGAGCCCGCCTTCCTCGAGAGTGGACGACATCACGACCACGATCACGATGACGATCACGGGCACGATCAGGCACGATCATCACGATCACGGCGGCTGAAGCATTATCACGACGAGGACATGCAGTCGGTCGCGATCCGCCTCGACGGCGAGGTCGATCCCGCAGAGCTTCATGCCGTGGATCAACGACTCATCGCCCAGCGCGAGGGCCCGAACATCCTGCGCTCCAAGGGCATCCTCGCCTTCAAGGACGAGCCCAAGCGCTTCGTCTTCCAGGGCGTGCACATGATCCTCGACGGCGACCTGCAGCGCGAATGGACGCCGGGCGAGAAGCGCGAATGCAAGCTCGTCTTCATCGGCCGCGACCTGAACGAAGCCGACCTGCGCTCGGGCTTCGCCGCCTGCGCCGTCAATCCGCCGCAGCAGTAAGCGCGTCATCATGAACGATGAATATGATTCTTCGCTGACGCCGCATGTGCAGGCGATCGCGACGGGCTCGGACGCGGTCGTCGCCGCGTTTCCCGGCGGCAGGCCGGTGCTGGCGCTGGGCGACGGCGACGATCCTGCTTCGCCGACACCGGCGAGCGCGTGAAGGCCGTTCGAGGACGCCGCAATTCTCGTCGCGCGCGGCCGACGCAAACCGCGTCGTCACCGGCGGCGACGATGGCAGGATCGTCGAGATCAATCGCCGACGGCGCGGTCAACGTGCTCGGCGACGAGGACGGCAAGTGGATCGACGCCCTCGCGTTGCGCGAGGATGGCGCCGTCGCCTGGTCCGCCGGCAAGCAGGTGCGCGCGCGCGACGCCAAGGGCGCGGTGCGAAGCTGGGTCGCGCCATCGAGCGTGCGCGGCATGGCCTTCATGCCCAAGGGCTACCGGCTCGCCTGCTCGCACTACAACGGCGTGAGCCTCTGGTTCCCCAATCTCGACGCGACGCCGGACGTGCTCAAATGGCACGGCTCGCATCTCGATCGTCACCTTGTCGCCGGACGGAAATTTCTGCGTCACCTCGATGCAGGAGAATGCGCTGCACGGCTGGCGCATCGCCGACAAGAAGGACATGCGCATGACCGGCTATCCCGGCAAGACGCGCTCCTTTTCGTGGTCGCACGACGGGCAATGGCTGGCGACGTCGGGCGCCGACGCGTGCGTCGTCTGGCCGTTCCAGTCGAAGGACGGCCCCATGGGCAAGGCGCCGCGCGAATGCGGCGTGCGCCCGCAGAAGGTCTCGCAGGTCGCCTTCCACCCGCGCGCGCTGGTGCTGGCGGTCGGCTACGAGGACGGCTGGATCCTGATGGTGCGCCTCGACGACGGCGCCGAGCTTCTCGTGCGCAAGGGCCTGGCCGAAGGCGAAACCCCGCCGCGCGACAAGCCGGTCGTGTCGGCGCTGTCATGGGACAAGGACGGCCGCCGCCTGCTGTTCGGGCTTCAGAACGGCGAGGCCGGATTGCTGACCCTGCCGCCGGTTCCGCCGAAAAGGTGATGAAGGCAAGCCCTTCTCCCGCTCGCGGGAGAAGGTGGCGCTGCGAAGCAGCGTCGGATGAGGGTGTAGCGGCGCAGGCCCTCACCCGGTTGGCTCCGCCAACCACCCTCTCCCGCAAGCGGGAGAGGGAGAAGACGGACCTAATCCACCATGCCGAGCGCGGTGAGGTAGAGATCGAGAATCTCCTCCTCCTCGCGGCGCTTCTCGCGGTCCATGCGGCGCATGGAGACGATCTTGCGGATGATCTTCGCGTCGAAGCCCGTTCCCTTGGCTTCCGCGTAGACGTCCTTGATGTCGTCCGCGATGGCGCGCTTTTCCTCTTCGAGCTTTTCGATGCGCTCGAGGAAGGCGCGCAGGTGACTGGCGTTGACGGTGGCGGAATCCATGCGTGTCGATCCGGTCTGGGAGCGCGGGCCCGGCCCGCTTCTGCCAGCAGACTTGCGCCACCGCGCCGCCCGGATCAAGGAAGCCGCCGGCGCTGTCCCCACTATTCATCGATGCGGAAAAATTCCTCCCGCAGCGCTTGCTAGCCGTGCTTGCCCTGTCCGGCCGGGCTCTGGGCGAACTTCGCCATCTGCTCGGGGCTGGCGTTCGCTCTGGTTCTTCGCCTTCCACTCGTCGTAGGGCATGCCGTAGACGAAGGTGCGCAGGTCCTCCTTGCCAAGGCCGAGCCCGCGCTCGTCGGAGGCGTCCTTCAGCCAGTTCGACAGGCAGTTCCGGCAGAAGCCGGCGAGATTCATCATGTCGATGTTCTGCACCTGCGGGCGCTCGCGCAGATGGTTGAGCAGGCGGCGGAAGGCGGCCGCCTCCAGTTCGGTGCGCGTCTTGTCGTCGATGTTCAGCGGCGTCTGGCTCATCTGGTCCTCCTGAGATTTGGTCTTGCCCCGCGCGCGCCCGCGCGGCTCGGGTGATGGCGAATGATATGGATGTCCGGGTCGCCGAGAACAGGGGCGAGCGCGTGCGCGACCACGCCGGCCCAGCGCGCCGCGCCTTCGTCCGTCGCGATCAGATCCTGCCGCACCTCGACGATGACGTGCGCGAGCCCGCGCGCCGTGCCCAGCTCCCACAGCGTGTCCCCCGTGAGGGCGCCGTCATAGGGCTCGTTGTCGCCCACCGGCGAGGACAGCGCCGCCTCGAAGCCCCTGCATGAGGCCCTGCGCCATGCGCGGGTCGCAATCCCACAGGAGGCCGATCTCCCAGGGGCGCGGGACGCCGCGCCAGACCGGCGTGAAGCGAATGGATCGACAGGATGGCCGGCGGCCTGCCCGGGCGGCCATCTCGGTCGATCAGCCGCCTGCCGATCTCCCGTCGTAGGGACGCCAGAAGCGATCCACGCGCCGGCGCGATCTCGGCGGCGTCGGCGTTGACGTTGCCGGGCACGATGGCGCCGTCGGAGAGCTTCATCACCAGCGTCGGGTCGTCCGCGCCGCGATTGGGATCGATCAGCAGCCGCGAGAACCGCGTCAGCACGGCCGGCGCGCCGAACGCTCGCCGCCAGCGCCCGGGTCACCGCCGCCGCGCCGATGTCGTAGGCGATGTGGCGGGCGAACTGGTCCGGCGGCAGGCCGAGCGAGCCGTATTCGGGCGGCAGCGCGTTCGAGGCGTGGTCGCACAGCACGATGAGCCCGCCCTCCAGCGCGCCCTCGATCGTCTCCACGGGAGCGAAGGGCGAAGCAATGTCGGGATCTGGGCCTGCGCCGTGTGTCACGGGGGCAAACTATCCAAAGCGCCCGTCGATGTCATGTTGGCGCCAGCTTTGGGCGCCACACAGGAGCGGCGCGGCAATGGGCGCTGCGAACGCGGCCCGCGTTGACACCGGGCCCGCTCGCTCCGATCAATCGGCTCCTCGCCCCCCGCGGCGGTGATTTGCACGAAAGACACCAGGGACGATGCCCAACCGCACCCTCCGCAACGCCGCTGTCGCGCTGGCCGCCGCCTGCAGCCTCTGGCCAGCGGCCGCGCTCGCCGATTTCCGCTTGTGCAACAACGCCTCGACCCGCGTGAGCGTCGCCATCGCCTACCCCGACGGGCACGGCTGGGTCTCGGAAGGCTGGTGGAACCTCAAGGCCGACGCCTGCGAGATGCTGCTGAAGGGCCCGCTCGCGGCGCAGTTCTACTACGTCTACGCCAGGATTACGACCGCGGCGGCGAGTGGAAGGCAAAACCTTCATGTGCACGCGCGACAAGGAATTCACCATCCGTGGGATCGAGGACTGCCTTGCCCGCGGCTTCGACCGGACCGGCTTCTTCGAGATCGACACCGGCGAGCAGAAGAACTGGACCGTGCAGCTCACCGACCCATCCCGCCCCGCAGGCGCGCCGTGATGGCTGCGCCCGCACTGATGCGCGAATCGGAATCCGTCCCCATCGCGCAGCACGACTGCAGCTCGAGGCATGCCATGAGACGCCACCGCAACGTGAAGATCCTGGCCACCCTGGGCCCGGCCTCGTCAGCGACCGAGGCTACGATCGCGCAGCTGTTCGAGGCCGGCGCCGACGTCTTCCGCATCAACATGAGCCACTCGACCCACGACGTGCATGCGCGAGCGCATCGCCATCATCCGCGAGGTCGAGACGCAAGTTCGGACCGCGCCGATCGGCATCCTCGCCGACCTGCAGGGCCCCAAGCTGCGCGTCGGCGAGTTCGCGGACGGCGGCGTGGAGCTGGAGAAGGGCGCAGACGCTTCATCGCTCGACGCCGACAAGACGCCGGGCGACGCAGACCGCGTGCACCTGCCCCATCCCGAGATCCTGCGCGCGCTGGAGCCCGGGCACTCCGTGCTGATCGACGACGGCAAGATGCGGCTGCACGTGTCGAGACGCGAACCAGAAGCGCGCCATCACGCGCGTCGAGGTCGCCGGCCGCATCTCGAACCGCAAGGGCGTGAGCCTGCCCGACACGATCATCCCCGTCTCCGCGATGACGCGACGAAGGACCGCTCGGACCTCGAGGCCGCGCTGCGACGTCGGCGTCGACTGGGTCGCGCTGTCCTTCGTGCAGCGCCCCGAGGACGTGGCCGAGGTGCGCAAGATCGGCGCGCGGACGGGCGCTGCGTCATGTCCAAGATCGAGAAGCCGCAGGCCATCGCGCGCCTCGACGAGATCATCGAGATCTCCGACGCGCTGATGGTGGCGCGCGGCGATCTCGGCGTCGAGATGCCGCTGGAGAAGGTGCCGGGCCTGCAGAAGCGCATCACGCGCAGCGCGCGCCGGCTCGGCAAGCCGGTCGTCGTCGCGACGCAGATGCTGGAATCGATGATCACCTCGCCGGTGCCGACGCGCGCCGAGGTCTCCGACGTCGCGACCGCCGTCTATCGAAGGCGCCGACGCGGTCATGCTGTCGGCCGAATGCGCCGCGGGACAATACCCGGTCGAGGCGGTCGCCACCATGAACCGCATCGCGGAGGAGGTGGAGGCCGACGTCAGATCTATCGCGCCATCATCATCGCCGCAGCGCAGCGAGCCGGAGGCCACCGGCGCCGACGCCATCGCCGTCGCCGCGCGCCACGTCGCCGAGACGCTGGACCTGAAGGCCATCTGCGCGTGGACGTCGTCGGGCTCGACGGCGCCTGCGCATCGCGCGCGAGCGCCCGCAGCCCGCCGGTGCTGGCGCTGACGCCCAACCGCGACACGGCGCGCCGGCTCACGCTCGTGTGGGGCGTCCAGCCGATCGTGACGAACGACGCGCAGCGACATCGAGCGACATGGCCGAGCGCGCCTGGCAAGTTCTCGAACCGCGTCACGTTCGCCAAGGAAGGCGAGCGCATCATCATCGTCGCGGGCGTGCCCGTTCGGCACGCCGGGCGCGACGAACATGGTGCGCATCGCGTTCACGGGATCGGAGAACTAGGGCCGGGCGCACGCGACCGTCGCGCCCGCATCCATCCGACCACTGCGGCGACGATCCCGGCAGGCACGGCGATCAAGGGGCCGAGGATGAAGATGACTCCCATCGATGCGCCGCCATCACGGTCGCGGTAGCCCGTAAGCTCCCAGACCGTGAAAATGCCCACGACAAGGACGAGGTACACGACGATCGTCCCGGCCAGGAAGGCGAGCAGCGACCACAGGAATGCGCGCAGCATCGGATTGCCCCCGAGCGTACTGTCCGCATGAACATAGATGCTTGCAGGGACGCAGTGAAGCGAACTCTTCCGCGCCCGCACCCGCCTGTATTGGTGAGGCGGCTCAGATATCCCGCCCGTCCACGTCCGGGGCGAGCTTGTCGATCATCTGCTTCACTTCGCTCTGGTGCGGACGGATCGCGAGCGCGCGACGGAAGACTTCCAGGGCGCGCTTCTCGAAGCCCATGTTGTAGAGGATCGAGCCCAGCCCCGAGAGGGCGCCGAAATGGCGCGGCTCGCGCGACAGCGCGTGGCCCAGATCCTCGACGGCTCCCGCGCGGTCGCCGTCCATGAAGCGGGCGGTGGCGCGCTGGCTCCAGGCCTCCGCCCATTGCGGCTCGATGACGACGAGCTTGTCGAGCACGTCCACGGCCGTCTTGTTCTCCTTGCGATGAAGCGCGGACAGCGCGCGGGTCATCAGCAGGTCGGCGGTGTCGGATCCCGAACGCTGGAACACCCGTTCGATCGCCCCGGCGATGCCGTCGGCCTCTTCCTCGTCCTTGGCGGCGGCGAGGCGCTCGAACAATTCGTCCAGCACCGGCTTGCGGACGCTCTCCTCCGGCGCCGGCTCGGCGGGCTTCTGCGCCTGCGGCGCGCGCGCGGGCGGCCGCGACTGGCCCTGCATCTGCACAGGCTCGGGCTGCGCTGCGCCCGGCGAACCCTGCGCGAGGGCAGGCGTGGCGGCTCCTGCGAGAAGGAGCGCGATCAGGCCGGAGCGTGCGAGCGGGAGCGGCATACGCCAAATGTAGGACGGGGCAGGTCAGCCGTCAAAGCGCGGGGCTTCACGTTCTGGCGCCGCGCGCAAACGAAAACCCCGGCGCTGAGGCCGGGGCTTCCGATAGGATCAAGACCGTAGAACGGCCTGGCTCAGCCCTGACGCGCCTTGTAGCGCTTCTGGGTCTTGTTGATGATGTAGACACGGCCGCGACGGCGCACGAGCTGGTTGTCCCGGTGGCGCGTGCGAAGCGACTTCAAAGAGTTGCGGACTTTCATCTCTCGTCCCCGAAAGGTTTGGAATTGGTCATCGGGGCGAGACGCGCCCGAACGTGGCGGTCCTATGCCCGATTTCGGCGGCCAGATCAATGCCTGCGGGGCTTTTTCCACCCGTTGACTTGGCGCCGCCCGGAGACGAGCCTGCCGGCCCCGATTCCGAAAGAAGGTTCCCCATGACCTCCAGCCCCCTTGCCGCCCTGATCGTCAAGGCGCGCCGCGCCCGCGTCCCCCTGCCCGTGGACCCCGCCCTCGCGCCCGCCGACCTGCACGCCGCGCTTGCGGTCCAGGCCGAGGTCGCCGCCGCGCTGGGCGAGACGCCCGCCGGCTGGAAGGTCGGATTCACGCCCGAAGGGGCCGCCTGGGCCGCCCCGATCTTCGCCGGCGACATGCGTGAGCGCGAGTACGGGCTGGCGCCCGGCGAGGTCGTGAAGGTCGAAGGCGAGCTGGGGGTCCGCTTTTCCCGCGACCTTCCGCCCCGACCCGGCAAGCCCTACACCCGCGAGGAGGTGCTGGGCGCGATCGGCGAGATGTTCGCGGGGATCGAACTCGTCGCCAGCCGCTTCACCGACAGCGCCAACGCCCCGTTCCTCGCCCGCATCGGCGACAGCTTCTCGAACCTCGCCTACAGCGTGGGAAGGGGCGTGAAGGAGTTCCGCGCGCTCGACCTCGCCAGCCTGCCCTGCCGCATCGCCTTCGACGGCGTGACGAAGCACGAGGCGCGCGGCGGCCATGCCAACGGCGATCCGCTGATCCCGCTGGTCGCGTGGGCGTGCGAGCAGATCGATTATCTCGGCGGCATGAAGGCCGGGCAATTCCTGTCCACCGGGACGCTCAACGTGCCGATCCCCGCCGACGGGCCGACGAAAATCAGCTTCACGCTGGGCGGAATCGGCGAAGCCGAACTCGCGCTCGTGCGTTGACGACGATGATGTGGCCGGACTCGCGTATCCAGGACCTCTTCGGCGTCTGTCGAGCATGGGCGGCAGCTGAAACGAGCAGCTGAAACGAAAAGAGCGCCCGCAAGGGGCGCTCCTGAATTGACGACGCCGCTGCGCGTGCGCGCCGCTCAGAGATCGGCCGGCGGCGTGTAGGCGAGCTGCTTGGCGGTGCCGTCCTTGGGCGGGAACTCGGCCACCTTCTGGAACAGCATGTGCATGAACAGGAACAGCGGCTTCGCCTTCATCACGAGCGTGATGCACTCGTCGTCCTCGTCGTCGCTGAAATGCTGGTGCACGCAGGCGTTCTCGACGATCAGCGCGTCGCCCGCCTCCCAGTCGAGCCGCGTGCCGTCGTGCACGTCGTGGCCCTTGCCCTTGAGCACGAAGAACACCGCGCTGTTCATGTGGCCGTGCTTCTGGCCGTAGCCGCCGGGCGAGAACACCTCGATGTGCGTCTCGATCGACTGCGCCACCTTCACGGCCTGCGGGTTGATGATCTTCTTGCCGTAATGGCCCGGCCCGCCCTTCCACTTGTGGTCCTTGGTGGAATAGACGCGCGGCTGGGTGAACAGCTCGCGCACCAGCTCGCCGTAGGTGCCTTCCAGCGCGCGCACGAACACGCGCTTGCGCGTCCAGCGCTCCCAGACCACCTCTTCCTTGCCGTCGTTGACGCTGTTGTGGCCGGGGCCGGCTGTGGTGGTCTCCATGACCGCTCTCCTCGTTGGATGCGCTCGGCGCGCCTGCGATTTCTATGGCAGGTTCAGCCCTGTTTCGCAAACGGCGCAGCCGTTTCCTGCGGAGTGAGCGGACACAAAAAAAGGAGCGGGACGCCCGCTCCTCTTGTCTTCATCGAAGGGCGCGCTTCACGAGCGCAGCCCGAGGCGACGGCTCAATCGACGCCGCCGCCAGACGGATCGTGGCACGTATATCCGATCATGCACGCGACGTTGTCCTTCGTGCGGACGAACTCGGGCACGAGCTGATAATCCTGGCCGCAGAACTCGGCGTCATGGAAGTAGCGGTCCCACCGCGTGGCGCCCGTCTTCAGCACGACGCCCTGCGGCTGCGACAGCACCAGTTTCCGGCCCTGCTCGCAGCTCATCTGCAGCGTGTCGTTCGTCGCCTCGGTGATGGCCGGCTTGCGCGGCAGGGGCTTCTTTGGCTTGCTCTGAGACTGGGCGAGCGTAGGCCCGGCGAATGCGCACAGCGCCAATACGGCGATCGTCTTCTTAAGCATCACAACCTCCTAGCGTGCTCCCCGGGGGTTAACGTTCAAGCGCGAGGAACAGCCAAGGTTGTTACAGCAAATATTCAAATATGAGATTGACTTAACGCAAAGCTGGGGCGTTTCCCGCCGCCGGCGTAGGCCGCTTCCAAATCGCGGCGGCGACGCTCCCGGAGACACTGGCCGCGAGCGCCGGCGCCCGGCAAACTGAAAATGTGTTCTGGATGAACTGGTGGGCGCGACAGGGATCGAACCTGTGACCCCTTCCATGTCAAGGAAGTGCTCTCCCGCTGAGCTACGCGCCCGGTCCAGCGACCGATGACGGCGGGTTGAGCCGCCGGCGGAATGCCGCGTCTATATAGAAACGCCAGCAGGCGCGCAAGGCGCAGGCGCCTGACGTAGGCCGATTTCGCCAGGCTGCGAGAGAGCGGCGCACGCTCCCTTGATTTGCATGCCGGCAGCGCTGGAACCGCGCATCGTTTGTCCGGTTGCCGGTTTGCTGCGCACGTCCTCTCGGAGACGCTGCGCCCTTTCAGCATCATGGAGGCCTACATGCGCATCGCAGCAGTTTCAGTGCTCGGACTCTTGCTCGCCACCGGCTCCGCATGGGGCGCAGTCATCCTACGATTACCGCGACCGGGACCGCGACGGCATGCGCGGCTCGGACAGCTATACTTACAACAGCGATCGCTCCGCCCGGCGCGGCGGCGGCGACGGGGACGACGATGCCGGGTATGGAGAGAATCGTCGCAGCCGGGGCGCCGTGTTTCACCTCAAGGCCGGAGACCGGGAGTTTCGCGTGAGATGCGCGTCCGACGAATCGACGCGCGAATGCGTGGACGCGGCGCTGATGATGTTCCGGCAGGTGCAGGATGCGTCCCGCACGTCGACGACGCTTTCGCCATCGAGCCCCGGCAGTTCGACAACGTCGACGACGCCTGGCGCGACGGGCGGAACCGGGTCGGCGACGGGCCGCTGAAGCTCGCGTTCAGGAACAGCGGATCATGACCGCCGCGCCATCCTGAGGGATGCGCGGCGGCGGATGGCTCACGCCGCCAGCAGGCGCTGCACTTCGCTGACGAGGTCCTTCAGGTGGAAGGGCTTCGACAGCACTTTGGCTTCGCGGGGCGCGTGATTGTCCGGGTTCAGCGCCACGGCGGCGAAGCCCGTGATGAACATCACCTTGATGTCGGGGTCGAGTTCGGTGGCCCGGCGGGCGAGTTCGATCCCGTCCATCTCCGGCATCACGATGTCGGTGAGCAGCAGTTCGAACGGCTCCTCGCGCAACCTGTTGTACGCCGACAGGCCATTGTCGAACGAGGCGACCTCGTAGCCGGCGTTCTGCAGCGCCTTCACAAGAAAACGGCGCATGTCGTTGTCGTCCTCGGCCAGCAGGATACGCAGGGAGGCGTCGGCGATCTCGTTCATGGATTCCTCTTGAAAACGTTCTTCTCCATAAAGCATTCGTTTGCTTAACGAGTCGTGAAAAGGGCGCGGACGCGCGCAAACGGACGCCTCCATTTTCCACAGGCGCCGCGCGGCAATATGAGCCTCGACACCGGCGCCCGCGCGGGCCATACAGGGGAACGAGGAGTCCCGATGGCCGAGATCCCGCGCACCCTGCAAATGTCACACGCTGCCGCGCGCCCGCAGGATGGGGATGCTCCGCCGACGCAGGTTTCCGTGCGCCCCACTGGCGTCGCCGTCGAGCCCGAGCTCGACCCGCCCCTGGTCATCGTGGAGCCCGCCGGTCCCCCGTCTGCGCTGGTGGTCTCCTCGCCCCATTCCGGCGACATCTACCCCGCCCGCTTCCTCGCCGCCTCGCGCCTGTCGCCCATGGCGCTGCGCCGCTCCGAGGACGCGCACGTCGACCTGCTGTTCGCCGGCTGCGCCCGGCACGGCGCGCCCATGCTCAAGGCGCTCTTTCCCCGCGCCTACCTCGACGTCAATCGCGAGCCCTACGAACTCGACCCGCGCATGTTCGACGGGCGGCTGCCCTCCTACGTGAACTCGCGCTCGATCAGGGTCGCGGGCGGCCTCGGCACCATCGCGCGTCTCGTGGGGGAAGCGCAGGAAATCTACGCCGCCCGCCTCTCCGTCGAGGAGGCGCTGCGGCGCATCGAGGGGCTGTACCGCCCTTATCACCGCGCCCTGCGCGACCTCATCGTCCGCGCGCGGGGGCTGCACGGCGGCGCCGTTCTGGTCGATTGCCATTCCATGCCCTCGGCCGCCGGGCCGGACGGGACGGTGAGCGTCGAGGAGGTCAGGCGGCCGGACATCATCGTGGGCGACCGCTACGGGACGAGCTGCGATTCGCGCTACGTCGAATGCGTCGAGAGCGCGCTGCGCCGCCGCGGCTACAAGGTGCAGCGGAACAAGCCGTACGCCGGCGGCTACATCACGGAATACTTCGGCTCGATCTCCCGCTCGTGCGACGCACTGCAGATCGAGGTGAACCGCGGCCTCTACATGGACGAGCGGACGCTCCAGCGCCTGCCTCGCTTCGACAAGGTGGCGGCCGACATGAGCGACGTGATCGGGGAGCTGGAGCGTCTGGTCGCCGCCGACCTGACTGTCCGCAAGGGCAGCGCAGCGGCCGAGTAGCCCCCCGAGAAGCGAGCAGTTCCCCCCGAAAAAGAAAGGAGGCCGCCTGCGTTGCAAGCGGCCCCAAGTCTAGGGAGGAAACGCCCAAGGAGGGCAATGCGACCGAAGTCGCACGGACAGTATATGTCCGGAGGGGCGCGATAGTTCAAGTTGAACGATGGGATTACGGGCCCGCGAACGCATGAGAGCGTGACCCTGTCTCCCAAATGAGACACTTGTCACGACAACAACACACTGAAACGGAACGGTTCAAGCGAGAACTGCGCTGCCGGACGACCGGACGAGGCGGCCCGCGCGACCCCCTGAAAAGAAAGGAGGCCGCCTGCGAAGCAAGCGGCCCCAAGTCAAGGGAGGAAACGCCCAAGGAGGGCACGGCGACAACAACGTTGTCGCACTGCAATAATATGCGTGTGCACCGCACAAAAATCAAGCCCGAATCCATTGTGCGGCGCCCTGCCGCACAGGGTCTGGCTAACTGCCCTGAATCTGAACAGTTTTTCCCGGGTGCCCATCTGGCGCGCGCAGGTACACGAGCAGCACGAGCGCCAGTTGCGCCGCCAGAAATCCGAACACGGCCTGGTAGGCCAGCGGCGGATAGACCCTGGCGCCCTCCACCACCTCATAGGGAAAGAGGCCGATGATGACGCCCGTCACGATCTGCTGCACGAACACGCCGCCGATGCTCGCGATGTTCATCAGCGACAGCCCCCGCCCGATCAACCGATGCGGAAACAGCGACCTGCCGTGCGCGGTCAGCAGCGGCGAGAAGCCGAACACGAAGCCGAAGAAGACCATGTAAGGCAGCAGCATGTCCCGGGGCAGCGGCGCAATCGCGGGGATCGCCAGCGCGGCCACGCACAGGATCGCGCCGGCGATCACGGGCAGCTTGTAGCTCGAAAACAGCCGGTCGGCCGATCCCCAGACGAAGAGGCCGACGATCTGGCCGATCACCATCGCCAGCAGCAACTCCCCCCGCTCCTCGACGGGCATGCCGTAGACATTCGCCAGCCAGGGTCCGCTCCACAGCCCCAGGATCGCGGCGAAGGCGGGATAGCTCGCAAGCTGCAGCAGGAAGATGCGCCCGAAGGAGGGCGTGCGCCCGGCCTGGGCGACGCCGTGCAGGAGTTCGCTGGCGCTCTCCCGGTCCTTTGCGCGGCGCGCCCGGGCGTCGGGCGCCTCGCGCACGAGGAAGAACACGAGTGCGGCCGCAAGGCACGCGAGCACGCCGACCAGCAGGAAAGCGCCGCGCCAGCCGATGGTCGCCGCGGCGAACGCGAGCGGCGCGGTTGCGGCGAGGCTGCCGATGTTGCCCCCCGCCACGTGCACGCCCACGATGGTGGCGAACCGGTCGGGGCGGAAGCGGCTGGCGTAGATCGCCAGGGGCGCCATGAGGAAGCTCGAACAGCCGAGCCCGATGATGAGCCGTGCGGCGACGAGGTCGCCATAGCTGCGCGCCAGCGCGAAATAGAACGAGCCGGCGACCACGATCACCGCCGTGCCCAGGATCACGGCGCGCGGACCGTAGCGGTCGATGGCCATGCCGAGCGGTATCTGGACGAGGGCGAAGGAGAGGAAGAAGATCGACGCGAGAACGCTGAGCGCCCTGGCGTCGAGATCGAACTCGCGCGCCAGGTCCGGCCCGATCACGCCGATCGAGTTCCGGAAAAACTGGCTGATCATGTAGATTGTCGCGAGCACGCCGACGAGGACAAGTCCCGCGGACCAGGCTGCGCGCCGCGTCTGGACCTGCGGGTCCCTCGCTTCGCTCATCGGGCTCATGTATGTGTTCGGCGGCGCGCGCCGCGGATTATCGTTGTCGCGCGGTGCCGCGCGGGTCGGCACAATAGCGGAAAGCGGGTGGAATGAAACCGGTCGACTTCTCAGCCTTCGTCGAGGATCTCGCACGGGTCTCGGGCGAGGCGATCCTGCCGTTCTTCCGCTCCTCGATCCACGCGTCCGACAAGTCGGGCGGCGGCGTGTTCGATCCTGTGACCGAAGCGGACCGCGCGGCGGAGACGGCGATGCGCCGCCTCATCATCCGCGACTTCCCCGAGCATGGAATCATCGGCGAGGAATTCGGCGCCCATGCGCTCGAGTCCGAATACGTCTGGGTGCTCGATCCCATCGACGGCACCAAGAGCTTCATCTCCGGCTTCCCCACATGGGGCACGCTGATCGGCCTCTCGCACAACGGTTCGCCCTGCTACGGCATGATGCACCAGCCGTTCACGCGCGAGTCCTTCATCGGCGACGGCGCCGGCGCCAAATGGCGCGGCCAGGGCCGCAACGGCGAGACGAGCGAACGCAAGCTGATGACGCGCAAGTGCGCCTCGCTTGGCGAGGCGACGCTGTTCACCACGCACCCCGCGCTGCTCGCGCCGGGCACCCTCGATCCCTTCCGCCGCGTCGAGGAGCAGGTGCGCCTGTCGCGCTATGGCGGCGATTGCTACATGTATTGCATGCTCGCCGCCGGCCACATCGACCTCGTGATCGAGAGCGGACTCAACGCCTACGACATCGTCGCATTGATCCCCATCGTCGAGGGCGCGGGCGGAATCATCACCACGTGGGATGGCGGCTCCGCTTCGCAGGGCGGCTCGGTGATCGCCGCCGGCGACCCCGCCCTGCACCGGCAAGCGCTGAAGCTTCTGGCGGGCGGCTGACCCTTCCGAGCCATTTGACAGCGCGGCCTCGCTTGCCATTCAATGCCGCCCGGCGCGGCAAAGCTGTCCACAGCGAACGCGTTCATAACCGGAGGGGAACGATCATGGAGAAGACCAGCACGGGGCCTCGCGCGCGTCTACGCGCATCTCTGGGCGGCGCCATCGCAGCGCTGGCGCTCGTTGCGGCGGCTCCCGTATCCGCGCAGGCGCCGGCGCAGGGCGGCAAGCCCCTCACGCTCCTCGTCGGCTTCGCGCCCGGAGGCTCCGCCAATTCCATCGCGCGCGTCATCGGAAACCAGCTCGGCGAAAAGCTCGGACGCAACGTCGTCGTCGAGAACCGTCCCGGCGCGGGCGCCAACATCGCCACGCGCGCCGTCGTGCAGGCTCCCCCGGACGGCAACACGCTGCTGGTGACGACCGCGGCGCTGCCGATCAACGAGACGCTCTACAAGAACAAGGGTTTCGTCGCCTCGACGCTGATGCCCATCTCCATCGTCGCCACGACGCCGGAAGTGTTCGCGATCAACAAGAACGACAAGGCGCAGAACCTCGCCGAGTTCATCGCCCAGTCGAAGGACAAGGAAGTGATCTTCGCCACGGCGGGCATCGGCACGGGTTCACATATCGCCGGCGAATATTTCTTCCGCTTCATCGTCAAGACCAACGCCAAGCACATCCCCTTCCGCGGCGGCCCGGACGCCACGAACGCGGTGCTCGGCGGGCACGTGCCGATGGTCGTCTCGTCCCTCTCGGGCTTCCCCTCGCAGGTGGCGAGCGGAGAGCTGCGCGGCCTCGCCATCGCCGCCGAGCAGCGCAACGCGGTGATCCCGCAAGTGCCGACCTTCGCGGAAGCGGGATATCCCGGCTTCACCTCGTTCTCGTGGGTCGGCTTCTTCGCGCCTGCCGGCACGAACGCGCAGATCGTCCAGGACCTCAACAAGCAGATCGACGCCATCACGCGCGACCCCGCCGTCGACAAGCGCCTGCGCAGCATCGGCTTCGACCCGATGGCCGGCGACCTGAAGAGCGCGGAAACCTTCATGGCGCGCGAATATGCGCAATGGAAGAAAATGGTCGAATCGCTCAACCTCTCGGTCGAGTGATCACAGCAAGCGAGCAGGCGCGAGCATGACGAAGACGTTTCCCGGCGGCGCGCGCCTGCCCCTCACCCTCGACGATTTCGTGCATCCCGCCCACACGGCGCTGCTCATGTGGGACTTCCAGAAAGGCCTTGCGGGAAAGGCCCTCGATGCGACGCGCGTCATAGCCAACGCGCAGCGCCTGCTCGCCGCCGCCGACCGCAACAACGTGCCCGTGTTCTGGAGCCGCCACGTCCTGCCGCCGCTCGATCTCATGAGCGGCCCCTTCAAGCTCTTCCTCATGAAGAAGCAGAAGGCCGCGCACCCCGACGCCATTGCGCCGGCGATGCAGGAGGGCATGGAGGAGACCGAATTCGTCGACGGCCTCAAGCCAGCCGCCCACCACATCGTGCTGGAAAAGAGCCAGCCCTCCCTGTTCGTCGACACGCCGTTCGACCTGCGGCTGAAGACGCTGGGCGTGCGCAGCCTCGTGCTCGCGGGCGTCGCCACCGACATCGGCGTCGAGTTCAACGCGCGCCACGCCGCCGCCCTCGGATATTTCTCCGTCATCGCGGAAGACGCGACCGGCTCCTACACCGAAGAGGCGCAGGCGCGCAGCATCGCGTTCCTGCGCTCGTGGATCACGCCGGTCGTGCAAGTTGACGAGATCGCGCAGGCCTGGGACCGGCTGGGCCGCGGCGCGAACGCGCCATGAGCGCGGCGAGCGAAGCGGCGAGCCTTCCCTCCGATCCGCTGCTCGCGCGCATCGTCGCGTTCGCGTGCGAGAAGAACGCGCGGCCGCTCGGCGATCGCGAAGCGCAGGCGATGACCATGCGCGTGATGGATTCGCTCGCCTGCGCCATCGCGGCGCGCCATTCGGACGCGTTCGCGCCCCTGCTCGACCTGCCCGGCGCCGTGGACCCGAACGGCCCCTGCACGCTGATCGGCGGCGGGCGCGCGAGCCTCGAGGGCGCGGCGTTTCTCAACGCCTGCCTCATCCGCCAGCTCGACTGGAACGACACTTATGTGGGCAAGAACGGCGGCCATCCGTCGGACTTCTTCGCCGGCGCGCTCGCCGCCGCGCAACATGCCGGACGCAGCGGCCATGACGCGCTGCGCGCCATCGCCATCGGCAATCACCTGATGCTCGATCTGTGCGACGCGGCGAACGCCATCGCGCGCGGCTGGGATCCCGCCCTGTTCGTGGCGTTCGGCGCTTCGCTCTCCATCGCGCTCGCGCTCGACATGGAGCCGCCGCAGATCGCGCAGGCGCTGACGCTGACCGCGCTCAACGCGCCGATGCTGATGGGCCGCCTCGGCAAGGCCTCCACATGGAAGGGCGTCGCGTCCGCCTACGCCGTGCGTAACGCGATCTTCGACGCGCTGCTGGCGCGCGCGGGCCGAACCGGCCCCGATCCCGTCTTCGAAGGGGAATACGGTTTTTGCCCGCGCATCAGCGGCCCGCTCGATCTTGAGCTCGATGCGGCCCGCGACCGCACGGGGGATTCCAGCATCAAGTTCTATCCCGCGATTTACCACGCGCAGGGTCCGCTCGAACTCGCGCTCGCTCTGCACGCAGAGATCGAGGCGGCGCTCGGCAAGCGCGCGGCGATCGAGAGCGTCGAGATCGACATCTACGACTTCGCGCTGCGCTACACCGCGGACACGCCGGAGAAATGGCGCCCGCTCAATATCGAGACCGCCGACCATTCGCTGCCCTTCATGGCCGCGCACGCGCTCGTGCATGGCGCGTTTTCTCCCGGCTGCCTGCATGACACGCTCTGGGACGAGGATGTGCGCACGCTCGCGGCAAGCGTGCGCGTCAACGCCGACGAGGCGTTCAGCAAGGCGTTTCCCGGCGCGCCCTCATCGCGCATCAGCGTGCGCGCGGGCGGGCGAACCTTCACGCGGCAGACGAACGCGCCCATCGGCCATGCGCTGCGCCCGCTCTCGGCGGCCGACGTTCGCGTGAAGTTCATCGACGCCGCGCGCCGCGCCATGAGCGCGAAACAGGCGAATGCGTGGGCCGATCGCATCGAGGCGTTCAACGAAGCGCCGCTTGTCGGCCCGCTGCTGGATCCCGCGGCGGCGGGCTAGCCCGCGGCCTTGCCGCGATGGGCGTGCGCGACGAGATGCGCTTCGCTCTCGCCGGGCACGAAGGCGTCGAACGCGGCCCAGAAGCGGCTGCGGATGCGGTCGTTCTCCTGCAGGATCTCGTGGCGCGCGTGTTCGAGCACCACCACGCGCCCCGCCTTGAGCCGGCCGCCGAAACGCTCGATCGCCTGGGTCGAGACGACGCGGTCGGCGCCCGCGGCGATGATGAGGATCGGCGTGAGCACGCGCGTCGGATATTCGGGATCGGCGAGCTCGTCCATCTGCCGGAAGGCTGCGTGCATCCACCCGACGGTGGGGTCGCCGATCGCGAGCCGCGGCGCGGCCTCCACGATGGCCGCGTTGCGCGCGTAGCGCCGCGCGTCCGACGTGAGCCTGTTGCCCGCGAACGGCTGCGCCATGATCGACTTGCCGCCGCCGCCGGGGATGTACGCGCCGCCCAGCCCCAGCACGTTGAGAAGGTCGGCGAGCATCCGCGCGGCCTGCGGCATGCGCAGGTCCTTGATGTCGATGAGCGGGGCGAGCAGCACGAGGCGCGCAAACGGCGAGGCGCCGCGCCGCGCCTGCTGCAGCATGATCGTCGCGCCCGTCGAATGGGCGAGACCGAAATAGGGCGCGGGGCAGAAGGGCTGGACCGCCTGCGTGAACACCGCGTCGAGATCGCGCTCGTAGAGCACGAAATCGTCCACATGGCCCTTGCGCGGATTGTCGACGGCGCGCGTCGACAGCCCCTGCCCGCGCCAGTCGAACGTGACGACGGCGAAGCCGCGCGCCAGCAGTTCGCCCACGGTCTCGAAATACTTCTCGATGAATTCCGCCCGCCCCTGCGCCAGCAGCACCGTGCCGCGCGCCTGGCCCTGCGGGTGCCAGCGCGCGACGCGAATGACCGCGCGGTCGCTGGTGCGCACGTTCGATGACACGGCGCCCGGCGGCGCCGGATTATCGGCGGTAATGATCAGTTCCATGCTTCGCCCCGGCGCCGGCGCCCCACCTCATCGCCCGTTTATGGAACGGGCGCGCCGCGAAGGAAAGCGCGGCCATCGCTTGCCCGCGCGTGCGCGGTCACTTGCCCGCGATCATCTCCAGCGCGGGCCGGCCGATGAATCCGAACGGATTGTGAAGCTGCTCCATCATCTCGAAATGGTTGGCGCCCTTCACGGCGATGAAGCTCACCTTTTTGCCCGCCGCGCGCAGGGCGTCCGCGAACTCGCGCGCCTGCCGCTGGAACTCGGGGGATTCGCACGTCCCGTGCGCAACAATCAACGGACACTTGATGCGATCGATGCGCCGCATGGCCGAGAGCTTCTCGACCGTCTCGTCGGTGAAGCGCACGTAGCTGGAGCGTTTCGAGCGGCGCACGGGCTCCAGCTCGTACATGCCCGACATGAGGATGGCGCCGGCGATGCAATCCTGCGGCAGGCCGTGGTCGGCCCAGTCGGTCGTGACGACGCAGCTCGACAGGTGCGAACCCGACGAATGACCGCAGACGAACACGCGCCCGTCGCCGCCTAGATCCCTGGCCTTCTTCACGATGAACGCGGTCGCGCGGCGCACCTGCTCGACCATCGTCTCCAGCCTGCCGCCCGCATCATCCACGTTGATGAAGTCGAGAATGGCGACATGCGCGCCGCCCGACATGAACGTCTCGGCCAGATGCGCGAAGGTCGCGGCCATGCCGTTGCGCCAGGCGCCGCCGTGAATGAAGATCACGATCGGCGCGGGCGCCGCGCCGCGCGAATAAAAGTCGAACGCCTCGATCCCGGTCTCGCCGTAGCTGTGTCGCGTTGGCTGAAGCCGGGCCTTCGCCTCGGCCGCCGCCGCCGAACGGCGCTCGGCCGTGAGCGCCTGGTTCGGCGCCCAGACGGTCTGGTCGTAGGCAGCATCCAGCGCGGCCTGGTCCATGTCTTGCCACACGAGCGGCCCCTTCGCGGGCGCGGCTTCGGCGAGCGTCATCTCATTCCTCCCGGACTCGTTTTCCGGGCGCGATGGAACAGGGTTTCGCGCAGCCGCGCAAGGCGAAGCGGCGCGCAGATCGCGGACGGCGGCGCTAGGAGGTCCGCGCGCCCGCCTTTCGCGCCCGGCGCAAGCCGGCCGCGATCGCGGGGCGAAGCACGAGATCGAGCCCGGCGACGCCAGCCGCGAGCGCGGGGCTGCCGCTGGCCACATAGACCACGGTGGCGAGGGGGAGGCAGGCGGCCAGCCGGACGAGGAGATTGCGCAGGCGCTGCTGGCGGCGCTCGACCTCGACTATCTGCATCCCTGCTCTCCGGCGCTCGTCATGACGTCCGGCCAGAGTACATTTCACACGGATTTATGCAATAAGATATGTACTACATTTTTAATATGTTTAATAGCCTTTTTTGGCCTCTCCGACCCTTGCGCGCCCTGGGGCCGATCCCCACCTCATGGCTGCGCGGGCCTCTCGGGACGCGCAGCTTTCGGCGCCCCGGCCATGGGGGTCGGCAAAGCGCTGAACGCTCACTTCATGTCGCTTCTCAGGAGGATATGTCATGCGTCACTTCGATCTTTCGCCCCTGTACCGGTCCACGGTGGGCTTTGACCGGCTGTTTTCCATGCTGGACCAGATGGCCGGCCCCGACGCCAGCGCCACGAGCTACCCGCCCTACAACATCGAGCGCAAGGGCGAGAACGATTACCGCATCACCGTCGCGGTGGCCGGTTTCGCGGAGGACGATCTCACGATCGAGACACGCGAGAACACGCTGCTGATCCGCGGCGCCAAGGAAGCCCGTCAGGAGAACGACGGCTCCCGTCCCGAGGTCCTGTATCAGGGCATCGCGGCGCGGGCGTTCGAACGCCGCTTCCAGCTCGCCGACCACGTCACGGTGCGTGGCGCGCGGCTCGAGAACGGCCTTCTCCACGTCGACCTCGTCCGTGAGATTCCGGAAGCGGCCAAGCCGCGCCGCATTCCCATCGGCGGCATGAAGCAGGTCGAAGGGGTCGTCGAAGGCGAGACCGCCACGAAACGGGAAGGCCAGCAGGCCGCCTGACGGTCGCATCGCTGAACTGATCGCTCGCGAGAGCGGAAAGGGCGCCCCTCACGGGACGCCCTTTTTTGTCGTCACTCGGCGGGCGTGGGCGCCTGTTCGGGCGCCGGCGCGCCGGGACCGGGATAGACCACGCGCGGCGAGGTGCGCTGCGGCTCGGCGCCGGTGGAGATCGTCGGCGCCTCGGCGACGCTGCCGCGCGGCTGCGGAATGCTCCGCGTCACGTCCTTCGACGAACCGGGCCGACGCAGGATCGACGCGTTGCGCTTCTCGGCCGCGCGCCGCGCCTGCTCGCTGCGCGCCTCCGGCGCGCTCGCCTTCGGCAGCATGGGCTCGCGTTTTGCCGCGGGCGCCGGCGCCGCCTCGG
The DNA here is from genome assembly GCA_963701405.1 of uncultured Alphaproteobacteria bacterium. Taxonomy (GTDB): domain Bacteria; phylum Pseudomonadota; class Alphaproteobacteria; order Rhizobiales; family Beijerinckiaceae; genus Terripilifer. The sequence continues at coordinate 442,590 of CAVPAB010000006.1, forward strand.
GCCTTGCCGCGCTCTCGGGGCGAGCGTCGGGCGTTGCGTCCGGCTTCACGGCGGCCTGCGTCTCGGGCCTGGCCTCCGGCTTCTCGGCCGATTCCGCGGGCTTGGACGGGCTGGGCGCCGCGGCGCGAGCAGCCGGAGCTGCGGCGGGCTTCTCCGCGGCGGGCGGGCGCGCGGCCTGCTGCTGGCGGGCGGGCTTCTGCGTCCGCGCGGCGGGGCGCTGCTGATTTGGGCGCGCGCGCTCGGTTGCGCGGGGCGCAGGCGGCGGCGGAACCGGACCAAGGCCGGGCTCGACGTCGTACTCGTCCCCGCGCGGCGCATAAGCGCCGTCCGGCGTCCCGCGCGCCAGCCGCTCCCGCGACGACGCGGGCGGCGGGGGAACCGGGCCGCCATATTCGTAGCCGCCGAAGCGGCCATAGGGCTCGAGCGGCAGCGGCGGCAGCCGGCGGGATGCGTCCGGCGCCGCGGCGTAGCGGTCGCGGGCGCGGCCGACATTGGCTGGCGGACGGGGCGGACCGCCTGCCCCGGCGCGATCGATGATTTCGCCGTCGCGCGCGTCGACGACGAGGCGGCTGACGCGCCCGCGCATATCCTCGACGGGCACCAGATACACCTGGCCGCTGAGCTGGATCGGCCCGATCACATCATAGCCCTGGCTCTCGACGACGCGGCGAACGGCGCGCCGCGGAAGCGCCTCGCGCGCGATGTAGCGCGGCGGCGCTTGCCGATAGACGCGCGGCGCGTCCTCGTAATAGCGCGGCGCCGACCACGTGCGGAATTCGAACAGAGGCTGCGCCTGCGCCATTGGAATGACCGCAAGTGCGCTCACGAAACTGCTTGCCGCGGCAAGCGCGGCGATACGCGCGCGCGCGTTCATCTTCTTCATTGCCGCCCTCCTGAAAATGGACGTTTGCGCCCCCAACGCATGGGGACGCACTAAGGAGCCTGATTGCGGCGAGCGTTGGACGAAAAATTAATCTTCTGCTGCTGCGGCGCAGACGGAAACGAAACGATCGACATCGCCCTGCGCCGTCGCGAACGAGCACACGAGGCGCACGAACACCTCGCGTTCACTCGGCCGCTCATCGGGCGCCAGCGCCCGGTCGGCCCATTCGTAATAGCGCGCGCCCGCCGCCTTGAGCGCAGAATCCGCCGCGCGCGGAATGATGGCGAACACCTCGTTCACCTGACGCGGCCAGACGATGCGCGCGCCGTTGGTCCGCAGGCCCTCTTCGAGCCTTGCGGCGCAGGCGTTCGCGTGCCGCGCCAGTTGCAGCCAGTGGTCGTCCGCCAGCCACGCGTTCATCTGCGCGGCGAGAAAGCGCCCCTTCGACAGCGTGTGCCCGCCGCGCTTGCGCCGGAAGGCGAAATCGTGCGCGCGCGCGGGATCGAAGAACACCACGGCCTCGCACGCCAGCGTTCCGTTCTTCGAGGCGCCGAGCGAAAGAACGTCGATCCCGGCGCGCCATGTCATCTGCGCGGGCGTGCAACCGAGCGCGGCGATGGAATTGGCGAACCGCGCGCCGTCCATGTGCACGCTCACGCCTGCATCGTGCGCGCACGCGCACAGCGCCGCGATCTCGTCGAGCGAATAGAGCGTGCCGCTCTCGGTCGCCTGCGAGATCGTGAGCGCGGCGGGCTGCACCTGCTTCACGAGCCCGCGCGGATACGCGTCGAGCGCGGCCTCGAACGATTGCAGGTCGATCTTGCCGGCGCGGCCCGACAGCGCCACGAGCTTGGCGCCGGCCGAATAGAATTCCGGCGCGCCGCACTCGTCGTCCATCACGTGCGCGTCCTGATGGCAGAAGATCGCGCCCCATGGCGGGCTGAGGCTCGCGAGCGCCAGCGCGTTGCAGGCCGTGCCGCTCGCCAGCAGGAAGACCGCGCACTCGCGCTCGAAGAGGTCGCTGATGCGCGCCTCCGCCTCCTTCGTCAGCGCGTCGGCGCCATAGGCGGCCGCGAAGCCCTTGTTGGCCTCGACCAGCGCGGCCATCACCTTCGCGGACGCGCCGCTTGCATTGTCGCTGGCGAAATCCATTGCCCACTCCAGGAAGGCCCCGCATTGTGCCGCCGGCCGCACGGCCGGGCAACAGGGCGCTGCGTCATGTTTTAGCTCGACGCGACGGCCGCGGCGAGGCATTGAAGGATGGCTCTCCGGGATTGCCGCTTGCCCGATCATTCTCGCTCCCTCCTCGCACGCGCCGGCGCGTCGCCCTGGCTGCTGCTGCTGCTCACGACGATCTTCTGGGGCGGCAACGTGCCCGCCGCGCGTCTCGCCGTCGGCGAGATCTCGCCCATGGTGATCGTCGCGGGCCGCTGGGCCATCGCCTGCGTGCTGCTGTATTTCTTCCTGCCTAAGACCATGCGCGCGGACTGGCGGACCCTGCTGCCGCACTGGCGCTGGATCGCCTTCATGGGCGCGACGCTGACGATCTCCAATTCGCTGATCTTTTTCGCCGCCGTCCACACCAGCGGGCTCAACCTCGCCATTCTGCAGGGCGTGACGCCGGTGCTCGTCATCATCGGCGCGTGGATCGCGTGGCGCACGCCCATCGGCGCCGTGCGCTGGGCCGGCCTCGCAATCTCCATGGCGGGCGTCGTCCTCGTCGCGACGCAGGGCCATCCGCTGGCGCTCGCGCAGACGCGCGTCAACCTCGGCGACGTGCTGCAGTTCATCTCCTCGTCGGTCTATGCGGTCTATGTGCTCGGATTGCGCAACAAGCCGGCGGGTTCCGCATGGGCGCTGTTCGCGCTCATCAGCGTCGTCTCGTTCGCCACATCGCTGCCGCTGCTGGCGCTGGAATACGCCTCCGGCGCGACGATCTGGCCCTCATGGCGAGGCCTTCTCGTGCTGGTCTACATCGCGATCTTCACGTCGCTGCTGGGACAGATCTTCTTCATGCGCGGCGTCGAACTCGTCGGCCCCGGCCGCGCCGCGATGTTCCACAATCTGACGCCTGTGTTCGGCGCGATCCTGTCGCTGCTCATCCTGGGCGAGCACCTGCAGGCCTATCACGCCGATCGCGCTCGCCCTGGTGCTGGGCGGCATCTGGCTGTGCGAGAAATGGGGACGCAGGTAGGCGGCGAAGGCATTAGTGTCGAGGCAGGCAGCGCGCCAGCTCCACGCCGTCATGCCGGCGAAGGCCGGCATCCACGACAGGCCGCGCGCGCTGCGCTCACCATCAGGAGCCCGCATATCCGGACGGGCGAAGCCTGATCCGGCGCACAACACCGGTTCGGGTTCGCGCTCACGCGCGCCGAGGGAATGGGGCTCTTGTGGCCTGTCGTGGATCCCGGCCTTCGCCGGGATGACGCTGGGGCAAGCAGCGCGTTTCGAGGGAGGCTGTGCGCCTCCCCCGCCGCATGCCGGCGAAGCCTGCATCACGTGAGGCCGCGCGCGCCTCTTGGAACGTCGGCTCAGAACTTGAGGTTCTTGGCCTGATTGACGCCGGGGAGCTGCCGGATGCGGTCGATCACGGAAGCCGGCACGTCGCCGTCGATCTGCACCAGCGCGATGGCCGAGCCGCCGGGCGCGTCGCGGCCCAGCGCGAAGGTGGCGATGTTGACGCCCGCCTCGCCGAGAAGGCCCGCGAAACGTGCCGATGAAGCCCGGCTTGTCCTCGTTCGTCACGTAGATCATCGAGGGCGCGAACTCGGCGTCGACCGTGATGCCCTTGATGTTGACGATGCGCGTCTTGCCGTCGCTGAACACCGTGCCCGACACCGAGCGCGTCTGGCGCTCCGTCTCGACGGTCACGGTGACGAGCGATTCGTAATCGCCTTCCGCCGCGCGCGTCACCTCGTCGATGATCATGCCGCGCTCCTTCGCCACGATCGGCGCGGAGACGACGTTCACGTCCGACAGCATCGGGCGCAGGAAGCCGGCGATGGCCGCCGACGTCAGCGCCTTCGTCTTCAGTTCGGCGACGCCGCCCTCGTAGGTGATGGTCAGCTTCTTGACGCCGGTCTCCGTGAGCTGGCCCGCGAACGAGCCGAGCTTCTCGGCCAGCGCGATGAAGGGCTTCAGCTTCGGGGCTTCTTCCGCCGTGATCGACGGGAAGTTGATCGCGTTCGAGATCGCGCCGCGCATCAGATAGTCGGACATCTGCTCGGCCACCTGCAGCGCGACGTTCTCCTGCGCTTCGGTGGTGGAGGCGCCAAGGTGCGGCGTGCACACGACGTTGGGCAGGCCGAACAGCGGGTTCGTCGTCGCGGGCTCTTCCGAGAACACGTCGAACGCGCCGCCGGCCACATGGCCGGACACGAGCGCCTCGCGCATGGCGTTCTCGTCGACGAGCTCGCCACGCGCGCAATTGATGATGCGCACGCCCTTCTTCGTCTTGGCGAGGTTTTCGGACGACATGATGCCGCGCGTCTGCGGCGTCAGCGGCGTGTGCAGCGTGATGAAATCGGCGCGCTCGAGCAGGTCGTCGAGTTCCACCTTCTCGACGCCCAGATTCTGCGCGCGCTCGGGGCTCAGGAACGGATCGAAGGCGATGACGCGCATGCGCAGGCCCACGGCGCGCTCGGCGACGATGGAGCCGATGTTGCCGCAGCCGATGATGCCGAGCGTCTTGCCGGTGATCTCGACGCCCATGAAGCGGTTCTTCTCCCACTTGCCGGCCTGCGTCGAGGCGTCGGCCTGCGGGATCTCGCGCGCGATCGCGAACATCATCGCGATGGCGTGCTCGGCGGTCGTGATCGAATTGCCGAACGGCGTGTTCATCACGATGATGCCCCGCGCCGTCGCGGCCGGAATGTCGACGTTGTCGACGCCGATGCCCGCGCGCCCGATCACCTTCAGGTTCGTCGCGCTCTCGAGGAGCTTCGCGGTCACCTTGGTGGCGGAGCGGATGGCGAGGCCGTCGTAACTTGCCGATGATCTCGGCGAGCTTCTCCTTGTCCTTGCCGAGGTTCGGCTGGAAATCGACCTCGACGCCGCGATCCTTGAAGATCTGGACGGCGGCTTGAGACAGAGCGTCGGAAATGAGAACGCGAGGCGCCATGTGCGTTTGTCCTTCGCAGGTTTCATCGAGTGAGGGAATTGATCCGGGCGCGGCGACCTCCTGGAGGCTCGCGCGATGGCGGCGCCCGCTTGCGCGAGCGCCGTGCGTGTTGAATTACGCGGCCTTGGCGAGCGTCGGCCTTCGCCTTGGCGAACGCCCAGTCGAGCCACTCCGTGAGCACGGCGACGTCGGAGGCTTCCACCGTCGCGCCGCACCAGATGCGCAGGCCCGGAGGCGCGTCGCGATAGCCGTCGATGTCGTAGCCCGCGCCCTCGCCTTCGACGGAGCGCGACGATGGCCTTCACGAAGGCCGCCTGCTTGTCCTCGGGCAGCGAGGTGATCGCGGGATCGACGACCTTGAGGCACACGCTCGTGTTGGAGCGGATGTCGGCGGTCTTGGCCAGGAAATCGACCCACGGCGTCTTCGCGACCCAGTCGGCGATCGTCTGCATGTTCTTGTCGGCGCGGGCGATGAGGCCGTCGAGGCCGCCGAGCGACTTCTGCGACCATTCGAGCGCGTCGATGTAATCCTCGACGCACAGCATCGACGGCGTGTTGATCGTGTCGCCGACGAAGATGCCTTCGATCAGCTTGCCGCCGTTGGTCATGCGGAAGATCTTCGGCATCGGCCACGGCGGCTTGTAGCTCGTGCAGGCGCTCGACAGCGCGCGGGCTGAGGATCAGCATGCCGTGCGCCGCTTCGCCGCCGAGCACCTTCTGCCAGGAGAAGGTGACGACATCGAGCTTGCGAATAATCGAGCCGCTGCGCGAAGCACGCGGACGTCGCGTCGCAGATCGTCAGGCCCTTGCGGTCGGCCGGGATCCAGTCGGCGTTCGGCACGCGCACGCCCGAAGTCGTGCCGTTCCAGGTGAAGACGACGTCGTTGTCGAAGTTCACCTGCGTGAGGTCGGGCAGTTCGCCGTAGCGGCGCCTTGAGGACGCGGGCGTCCTTGAGCTTCAACTGCTTGGCGACGTCCGTCACCCAGCCTTCGCCGAAGCTTTCCCAGGCGAGCATGTCGACGCCGCGCGCGCCCAGCAGCGACCACATCGCCATTTCGACGGCGCCCGTGTCGGAAGCCGGGCACGATGCCGATGCGGTAGTCGGCGGGAACGCCGAGCACTTCGCGGGTCAGGTCGATGGCGCGCTTGAGTTTCGCCTTGCCGACCTTCGCGCGATGCGAACGGCCGAGCGGCGCGCCTTTCAGGTTGTCGAGGGAATATCCGGGGCGCTTGGCGCAGGGGCCGGACGAAAAGTTCGGGTTCGCCGGCTTGCGAGCGGGCGCGGTCACGTTCGTCATGTTTGATCCATCCTCACAGATGGGCGCCTCCCGTTGGGGGGAGGTGTCCCGCGGATGGCGTTACGCTTCGACCGGCCCGGCGTCAAGGCGGATTCCGGAGCCCCCGGGGGGCTCCGGCCGACGACGGCCTAGTCGAGCGTGTAACGGACGCCGATGCGGTATTCGTGGATTTTTCCGTCGTTCTTCGACGCCCCGGCGGAGAAGGTTCCCATGTTCACGAAGCGATATCCGAGGTCCAGCTTCGTGTTGGCCGCGACATCGAGCGCGAGGCCCGCCATGAGCGCCCAGGTGAAATTCGTCTGCGACTTGTTGACGTCGACGCGGCGGCTCTGCTGGCCGAATGTGAAGTTGGCCGGCGCCGTCGTCGGCGTTCCGTCGCCCATCACCCACACGGGCGGAAAGCCGGTGGGATAGGGAATGTCGGGCGCATAGACCGCGCCGTTGTTGCCGGTGAACCAGTTGTAGACGCCGGACGACTGGCCGTAGGTGACGCCCGCGCCGGCGCCGACGTAGGGCGTTACGCCAGCCCATGTGCCAAGATCGAAATAGGCGTTGGCGAGAAGGCTCGTGCGCTTGAAGCGCGCGTCCTGGCCGCTGACGCAATCGCCAGAGACCGCCGAGACGCCGACGGGCGTTCCGGCCGCGTTCGACACGCCGATCACGTCGGTCACGCACGAGAACGTCGCGGACGTCGCCTTCGACGCGATCTCGTTGCGATAGTCGAGCGTGAGGTCGGCGCGCATCCAGCTGTTGAACTGATAGCCTGCGCCAACGCCTGCGGCCCAGCCGTTCTTCACGCCGATGGACGCGGCGAGCGACAGGTCGGGCGCCAGGACGGGCGGGCGCTCGCGCGACCAGCCCACATCGCCGCGCAGATACCAGCCGTTGCCGATCTGCACGGGCGCTTCCTCGTTGAGCGAATAGGCGGGGGGCGGAGCATAGCCCATGTCCGCGGCCATGGCGGAGGACAATGGTCCCATGCAGGCCCAAACGCACGTGAGCGCGAAAGCTGATGACCTTCTAATCAACATGGCGTCTGATCCCGAAATCGATATGTGCCGGCGAGGGCACTTGCAACTTGAGCTTTGCAGAAAGACGTTAACGCCCGGCTAACCGCGTTTTGAATTCGCGCTTGACGCGCCTGTTTCTCGCGCGCCCACAAAAAAGCGCGGGTCCGAAGACCCGCGCCGATGCTTGCTTGCAGTGCGTCTCAGTACTTGCGGATGAGCGGCGCCTGCATGGGGGCGACGGGCGCGTCGGCGAAATGCCAGCGCATGCCGAAGCGCAGATCGTGCGAGGTGGCGCGGAACGACTGGCGCTCGAAATAGCAACCGCCGCCGACGGCGTTGGCGCAGGCGATGGCGCCCGTTTCCGCCTTGCCGCGATCGAGATAGCGATAGCCCATTTCGAGCGTGAGGTTCTGGTTCACGTTGTAGGCGAGACCGGCCATGACCGCCCACGCGAAGCCGAACTTCGACTCGCCCTTGCCGTAGCCAAAGCCGGTGCCGGTCGTCACGTTGTGATCGGTAATGTCCTTCACGACGTTGTAGGCGCCGCCGACGCCGGCGCCGACGAACGGCGTGACGCCCGCCCACGTGCCCAGATCAATGTAGCCGTTGACGAGGAAAACACCGCCGCCGAAGTTGGCGCGGTACTGGTCGTAACATTCGATGCAGCCGGGCGCTGCGCCCGTGTAGGCATTGAGCGAATTGTAGGCCACCATCGAGCGGAACTCGCCCGTTGCGTCGGCGCGGAACCAGTTGTTGAACTTGTAGCCGACGCCAAAGCCCGCGAACGTCGCGCTCTCGAGGCTGGTGGCCACCGTCGCGAATCCTGGAATGGCGGGCGAACCGGCGGCGAATGTGGACTCGTGTTTGGTCGAAGCGGCGATGCCGACGCCGACGTCGCCGCGCAGGTACCAGCCCGAGAAATCGCCGTTCTCATAAACAGGCTGGGGGGCGGGCATAAGCGGCGGGGGCAGCATGTCGGCGGCGCGAGCGCCGGTGGCGGCGAAAATTGCCGCGGAGCCGATAAAGAAAAGGGCTTTCAGTCCGCCCATGGCGATGCATCCTTCAATATGCCGGGGTCAGGGCCGGTCGAGTTCAAGACAGGGTTAACTTGGACTCAACTGCTGAAGGAAGTCTTAACCTTAACCGAACAAAACAACGGCCGCGCGATGGCTGGAAAGCGCCGCATCGGGCGCACGCCAGCGCGCGCTCAGGCGGCCCGCCCGTCGCTGGATGTCCTCAAGGCGCAGATCAAAGTTGAAGCGCGCGGTCTATTCCGCCGCGGCCGCCCTGCCCGACGTGCGGATCGCGTCGCAGATGGAATCGACGACGCTCTCGAGCAGCGCGTGATCGTCGCACTCGCCCATCACGCGAATGACGGGCTCGGTGCCCGAAGGACGGATGAGCAGTCGCCCGCCCGCGCCAAGACGCCGCTCGCCTTCGGCGATGGCGTTCTGGACAGCCTCCGTTCCGGCGGCCTCGCGCGAGAGCGTGCGCACGTTCTTGAGCACCTGCGGCACGGGGTCGAAGCGGTGGCACACCTGGCTCACCGGCTTGTCGAGGCGGCGCACGACGGCCAGCACCTGCAGCGCGGAGATGAGCCCGTCGCCGGTCGTCGTGTAATCGGACAGGATGATGTGGCCCGATTGTTCGCCGCCCAGATTGTAGCCGTGCTCGCGCATGTGTTCGAGCACGTTGCGATCGCCGACGTTGGTGCGCGCCAGCGTCAGGCCGATCGAGTTGAGATAGCGCTCGAGCCCGAGGTTCGACATTACGGTGGCGACGATGCCGGGCCGGCTCAGGCGCCCGTCGTCCTTCCAGCTCTGCGCGATGACGGCCATCACCTGGTCGCCGTTCACCGGGTGGCCGAGTTCGTCCACGAGGAGAACGCGATCGGCGTCGCCGTCGAGCGCGATGCCCACGTCCGCGCGCACTTCACGCACCTTGCGGATCAGCGCCTGCGGATCGGTCGAGCCGACCTCGCGGTTGATGTTGAAGCCGTCGGGATCGACGCCGATCGGTATGACTTCCGCGCCCAGCTCCCACAGCGCTTCGGGCGCAACCCTGTAGCCCGCGCCGTGGGCGCAATCGACGACGACGCGCAGGCCGTCGAGCGACAGAGCGCGCGGCAACGTCAGCTTCGCGAATTCGATGTAGCGCGCGCGCACGTCGTCGACGCGGCGAGCCCGTCCCAGTTCGGCGGACTTGGCGAGCTGCGGGCCCAGGTCGCTGTCGAGCAGCGTCTCGATCTGGCGCTCCAGCTCGTCGGACAGCTTGTAGCCGTCCGGACCGAAGATCTTGATGCCGTTGTCCTCGAACGAATTGTGCGAGGCGGAGATCATCACGCCCATGTCGGCGCGCATCGAGCGCGTGAGCATGGCGACGGCGGGCGTCGGCACGGGGCCGAGCAGCAGCGGGTCGATTCCCACCGACGTGAAGCCGGCGACGAGCGCGTTCTCGATCATGTAGCCCGACAGGCGCGTGTCCTTGCCGATGACGACGCGATGGCGATACTCGCCGCGGCGGAACACGAGCCCGGCCGCCTGCCCGACCTTGAGGGCGAGCTCGGGGGTGATGACGCCATTGGCGCGCCCGCGGATGCCGTCGGTACCGAAATAATGTCCCATGCCGCCAATCCTGAATGCCGTCGGGGTCTATGCACGTTCGCCGCAATTCACAAGGCGCGCCGGGGCCGCTTTCGCCGCCGGCGCGAACGCCCTATTCTGGCGTCCTGACTTCGCCGATTTTCGCCTTTTCCGCAACAAACGACAACAGAAGCGGCGCTACACGCTTAACGGCGCCTGCCCGGATCCTCGCAATGACCATCATCATTTACCACAACCCGAACTGCGGCACCTCCCGCAAGGTTCTGGCAAAGCTTCAGGACCTTGGCCTTTCGCCCAGCGTCGTCGAATACCTCCGGACGCCGCCCTCCCGTGATGAGATGAAGTCGCTTCTTGGCGCGATGGGGATGAAGCCGCGCGACATCCTGCGCCGCAAGGGCACGCCGTTCGAGGAGCTGGGGCTCGATGATCCCTCGCTGACCGACGAGCGGATTCTCGATGCGCTCGCCGCCCATCCGATCCTCATGGAGCGGCCGGTCGTCGTCACGCCGAAGGGGACGCGGGTCTGCCGGCCCGCCGAAAGGCTCGACGAGATATTGCCGGCCTGAACGGGCGGATCTCGACAGGCGCACAAGGGACGGAAACTTCATGCTGGGTGGATTACTGGCGCTGCTGTCCGCGGCCGCCTTCGCGCTGAACAATGCGGCGGCGCGGCGCGGTGTGCTCTCGGGCAGCGTGCTGCAGGCGATGGCGATCTCCGTTCCCTTCGGAGTGCCGTTCTTTTTCGCCGGCGTTCTCCTGTTCGGCTCACTCGATGACCTGGCAGCGTTCACGGGCGCCGAGATCGCATGGCTCGCGGCGGCTGGCCTGCTGCACTTCGTGCTCGGCCGCTACGCCAATTATCGCGGCGCGAAGGCGATCGGCGCGGTGATGATGGGGCCGATCCAGGATCTCAACATTCTCATCTCGCTCGTGCTGGCGGTGATCTTTCTGGGCGAGAAGATCACGCCGCTGATGGCCGTCGGCATCGCGCTGGTCGTGCTGGGTCCCGCCCTCGTCTTCGAGGGCAAGGCCAAGCGCGAAGCGAAGAAGGAGGCCAAGCGCAAGGCGCCCGGGGGCTTCAAGCCCGCCTATGCGGAGGGCTTCTTCTTCGCCGCGCTCTCGGGCCTCGCCTATGGCGCGAGCCCGATCCTCGTGCGCATCGGGCTGGAGGGCGCCCCCGGCGTCGGCCGGGGCGTCGCCGCCGGGCTCATCTCCTACATCGCGGCCACGACGGTGGTCGCCGCCTTCCTGCTGCTGCCGGGCGGATGGAGCCACGTGCGCGCCATGCGGCGTCAGGAGGCTCTGTGGTTCACCATCGCCGGGCTGTTCGTCGGCATCGCCCAGATGACCCGGTACATGGCGCTGGCGGTCGCGCCCGTGTCGGTGGTCGCGCCGATCATGCGGCTGTCCAGCGTGTTCCGCATCTATTTCAGCTGGCTCCTGAACCGGCAGCACGAGGACTTCAGCAGCAGCGTCATTCTCGCCACCGTGGTGTCGCTGGCCGGGGCGGTGATCCTGGGCCTCAGCGCCGGGCAGGTCGCCGGATGGCTCGGGCTCTCGGGCGACGCGGCGGCCTTTCTGGGCCAAAAATGGCCCTGAACGGGCGCACGCGAACCGGCGATCTTCAATTTCCCGCAGGGCGGGCGTATAAGGCGGCCGAATTTGGCGCGGCGGCCGGTGGCCCGCGCAAAAGGGAACCGAACGGGGATCTGCATGGCCGGGCATAGTCAGTTCAAGAACATCATGCACAAGAAGGGCAAGCAGGACGCGATCCGCTCCAAGCTCTTCTCCAAGTTCGCGCGCGAAATCACGGTCGCGGCGAAGATGGGCATGCCCGACCCCAACATGAACCCGCGCCTGCGCCTCGCCATCCAGGTGGCGCGCGCCGAGAACATGCCCAAGGACAACATCGAGCGCGCCATCAAGAAGGCCGCCGGCGGCGACAGCGAGAACTACGACGAGGTGCGCTACGAGGGCTACGCGCCCGGCGGCGTCGCCGTGATCGTCGAGGCGCTCACCGACAACCGCAACCGCACGGCGGGCGAGGTGCGCTCCTACTTCACCAAGGCCGGCGGCGCGCTGGCGGAGACCGGCGCGGTCTCCTTCATGTTCGACAAGGTCGGCGAGATCGAGTTCGACCTGAAGGCGGCGAGCGAGGACGCGATGATGGAGGCCGCCATCGAGGCCGGCGCCGACGACGTCTCGACGACGCCCGAGGGGCACCTCGTCACCACCTCGATGGAGGCGTTCGCGGAAGTCGCCAAGGCGCTGGAGGCGAAGTTCGGCGAGCCGCGCAAGTCGAAGCTCGTGTGGCGTCCGCAGAACACCATCACCGTCGACGACGAGACCGGCGAGAAAATCCTCAAGCTCATCGGCAATCTGGAAGACAACGACGACGTCCAGAACGTCTTCGCGAACTTCGAGATCTCCGAAGCGCTGATGGCCAAACTCGGCGGCTGAGGGCCCTAGGCGCCCGCCTCGGCGGGCTCTGCCGCGTCCTCTTCGCCCTGGCCTTCCGCCTGCGGCAGCTCGAGCAGGAACACGGCGCCTTGCGCGCTCGGTTCGAGCGACAGCGAACCGCCCATCTGCCGCGCCATCGCGAAGCTGAGCGACAGTCCCAGACCCGTGCCGCCGGTCTTTGTGGTGAAGAACGGCTCGAAGATGCGCGCCTGCGCCGAAGCAGGAATGCCCGGGCCGCTGTCGCTGACGCGGACCGAGACCGCGCCCCGCCTCGCGCCCCACGTCACCGCGATGAATTCTCCGCCTCGCTCGCCGCTGCCGTCACGAATGGCGTCGCGCGCGTTCAGCACCAGGTTGAGGATGATCTGCTCCACGAGGTGCGGATCGCCGCGGGCGAAGACTGCTTCGCCCGGACCGCTCGCGCGCAGCGCTATGCCGCTGTTCTCGAGTTGGCGCCTCGTCAACAGTTCGATGGCGCCGACGCATTCGCCGACGTCGAAGATCGCGCCCTGCCCCTGATCGTATTGCTTCGAGAAAGTCTTGATCTGGCCGAGCAGCCGCCCCGCCCGCGTCGCCGCGCTCCTGATCACCTCCAGCCCTTCCTTCTGGGTCTCCGCGCGATCCGGCTCGCGCTCCATGCGCTTCGTCGTGAAATTGATGATCGTCAGCGGTTGCGCCACCTCGTGCGCGATGCCGACCGCGATCTCGCCCAGCGCGGTAAGGCGCGCCTTCTGGTTGAGCATGCGCTCGACGTTTTCGGCGTCCGTGCGGTCGAACCCGACGGCCACAAGGCAATCGGGACCCACCCATTCGGCGCTGGCCATGGACCAGCAGATCGTGCGCATCGACTCGTCGCGCATGCGCACCCAGTGCGTGGTCGTCGGCGCGAAATGTCCCGGAGCGCCCCTCTCCGCCTGCTGCAACTCGCGCAGCAGGTCGTCAAGCGGCGTCGCCAGGGCCTCCAGCAATTCCCGCGCTGGACTGTTGGCGAACCGCACGGACCCATTCTGGTCGAAGACGATGACGAAGACGCCAGCGCTGTTGAACGAGGATTGTATGAGTTCGGCCGCGTGCGCCCGCTCCGCCTCGGCCAGTTGCTGCCCGTGACGGCGCTCCTCGGCGAGCACGAATTTCCGGATCAGGACTCCGATTCCCGTCAGCGCAATGGCGAGAAGTCCCATCCACAGGCCGCTGAGCAGCAGCCATTGCGTGCGCTCGCGGTCGAAGTACTCGTAGTCGATTCCCACGAGCACCGTGAGCGGCAGGCCCGTGAGCTTCTCGAACGCGAACAGCCTCTCGACCTTGTCGATCGGGCTTGGCATGACGAACATGCCGGCCTGCTTCTGCATCGCCTCGTCGGCGGACGGGTCGAACCGCAGTCCATCGCTGGAGGGCGCCGCGCTCGAGCGCACGAGAACCATCCCGTCGCTTCTGATCAGCGTCGCGACGCCCGTTTCGTTGATCGAAAGGCGCCTGAGGGATGCGCTCATGCGCGCGGGATCGAACGAGACGATGACGATGCCCCGCCACACGCCGTCCTCGTCGAATATCCTCCTGCTGATGTTTACGGCCAGTGTGCCGGTCCGCGCGCCGACGCGCGGCCGGCTGATGAAGATGTCGGGCGCATCCGGCGCCATGAGCGCTCTGACGTGCTCGCGATCGCTCAGGTCGATGCTGCCCGTCCGCAGGCTCGATGCGACGGAAATGCCGTTGGTGTCGGCAAGTGTGACGAAGAAGGCGTATTCCTCGCGCTGGCCGAGGGCGACAAGCGTCTTCTCCAGCCGGGCGATGTCGGTGGGGTTGGCGATGTAGGCGTTGCGCGCCGTTTCAACGATCCAGCCCACGTTGCCGAAGATGCGCTCGACGTGTTCGCGGAACAATTGCGTTGCATGGACGAGCTGCTCGCGCTTGGCGGCGCTGTTGGTCTCCATGTTCTTGAAGACGAGCGCCGCGCTCATGATCAGCGCGCAGATGTACACCGCGCCCGCCAGCATGACGTAATAGCCCAGAAGGCGATGATACGGACGCTCGCTCACGAGGCGCTCCCTGCGCGGATCAGTCGCCGTTCATCTCGGCCGCCAGCCGCAGGCGCAACAATTCCGCCAGCGATCCGACCTGCAGCTTTTCCATGATCCGCGCGCGGTGCGTATCCACCGTGCGAAAACTCATGCCGAGCCGCACCGCGATTTCCTTGCTGGTGAGGCCCTGCGCGATCAGGTCGACGATCTCGCTCTGCCGCGGCGTCAGTCGCGACAGCGCTGTCTCCGGCTGCTGCACGGGGCCGGTCGCCGCGCGCTGGCATCGCGCGGGCGCGAGCGCGGCGCTGACGATCTCCTCGAGGCGCTCGGGCATGAAAGGTTTCTCGATGAAGTCGAACGCGCCGTCCTTGATCGCCTTCACGGCCATCGGGATGTCGCCATGCCCGCTCATCATCACGACGGGCACGGACTTGATCTGCGGTTTTGCGACGGCGAGCAGTTCGAGGCCGTCCATACCGGGAAGTCGAACATCGGCGATGATGCAATCGACCGGCGCGATCCAGTCGAGATCGGCCAGAAAGTCCTCCGCCGATGTGAAGCCCTTCACGCGGTAACCGGCGCCGGTGAAGAATTCCTTCATCAGGTCGAGAAGCTGGGCTTCGTCATCGATGATGACGAGCCGGCTTGCATCCGGGCGGCACGCATTGAGAGTCATTCTGGCCCTGCCGTGCTTCGGGTTTGCGCTCACGCTTGGTGTAGCAAACGTGATCATGCAGCAATTGCGTAGTGTCCGGTCAAGCGATATGCAAGCGTATCAATACTTACTAAGCGCGAGCGCCGCCAATTGGCCGCAAGCGTTGGCGGGGCAATAGATGACCTGGTACGTTGCGCGCATAGCAAATAAGGACGGCGTCCACGCGGTGACGTTTCCCGACGCGCCGCCCGTTTGCATCAACTCCGACTCGCTCGAGGATGCGGTGGAACGCGCTTCGCAAGCTCTAGCGTGGCATTTGGAAGACCTGCGCGCGAAGGGCATTTCCCGCCCCAGGGCCACGCCGCTCGCCGCATTCGACGGCGCCGGCGGTTCGGCCGGCGCGATCTACGCTCTTGTGGAGATCGCCGACGCGGTCGACGCGGCCGCGTGCGGTCCGCTGACCCAGGAACCGCTCCAGTGCGCCCCGGTCACGCCGCTCCATCGCGTCGGCAAGACCTGAGCTGCAGGCCGCTACCGCAATTTCGAATCAAGCCTGGACGGAGCGCTCGCGATCGCGCATGCGCAACACAACGTCGCCGTGGCGATTCTTGACTTCCACGCGCCAGCCCGGCTCCAGCGAAACGCCGCTTGCGCTCAGCGCGTCCTGCACTTTCTTCTGCGCCCGCTCCAGATTGAAGTTCGCCTCGTCGTCCATGATGATGACGTGCTTCTCTCCGGTGTAGACGTTCAGGAAGAAGCAGTTCCGCTCGGGCAGCTTCTTCTGCGACACGCTCGTCGAACCGCCGATGCGGCCCGCGATCGCGGCGAGCTCGGGATACACCGCGAAGGTGCGCGTCTCGGGCCTCGTGGTTCGTCCGCCCTTCTTGCCCGCCGCGCTCGCGACAGCGCGATTGCGCGAGAAGGTGCGCTTCTCCTTGGGCACGCTCTTGCCGCCCATGCTGGCGATCAGGCGCCGCTTTTCCGGCGACAAAGATGCGAGACCCTTCCGGCTTTTCGGCTTCTCGTATTCTTCTGTCATCTCAATCCTCGCTGTCACGCAAGGCTATTGATGGGTTTCAAAATTATCAAGGAAATCCGAATGCTTACGCCTACTTTATGCTTGGCCTGTTGCACTGTTTAAACATGTACTCAGGAACACGTACGCGCATCTGCGGAATACGACTCCGCAACAGCGGCGCTGCTGCTTCGCAAGCTAGTGCATTTGCGTAGATCGTCGCCGTTCGAAAACAGAATGGATCTACTTGCCCTGCTGTTTCTGCCACCAGCTCTTGTAGGCCATGTAGGAGATGATGAGCACGGCGACGACGATGAGATCGGCTTCCATGCTCGTAGGCGCGTATCCCTGCCTGCGCGCCAACGGCCAGGCAACGATGCCAAGGAACATGACGACGCCTAGAACGATGAGCGGGTGAATCATTGGCGTGTGCTCGCTGTTTCGATCATCTGATGAACCGGTCGAGAATGGGCAGGCTTATGAACGCGGCGAACGCGATCAGCACGTAGGCCGCCACGCGATAGCCTGCATCGCTCGATCCCTTGAACACCCGCGCGCCAAGCGCAAGCCCGAGCGAATAGACTGGCCATGCGACAAGCGCGTAGACGACCACGTCCCACGTGAACAGCCCCTTCAGATAGAGGACGATGTCGGTGATCGTCGCGGAGAAGGCATAGTAGACCATGATGTTCGCGCGGATCACGGCGGCGCCGGCCGGGCTCGACAGCCAGTAGGCGATGACGATGGGTCCGGCCATGCCGGTCGATCCGCCCGCAAGGCCCGCGGTGAGCCCCAGTCCGAACGAAACGGGCGGGCGCGGCACGCCCTTGTACCGCCAGCCGCTCACCAGCACGGCGAGCATCAGAATCACGACGGTCGCGAACAGCCAGCGCAGGAACAGCGGGTCGGAATTGGCGAGGATCCACACGCCCAGCGGCACGGTGATCGTCGAACCGGCCAGCATCGGGAGGATTTCCCGCCACCTGCACTGTGCGCACGTAGGTGTAGCCGTAGGGCGTCGCGCTCACGAGATCGAACAGGAAGAACACCGCCACCGCCTTGGCGGGGCCCAGGATCGCCGCCGTGAGCGGGATGAAGATCAGCGCGCCGCCGAAGCCGGAGAACCCGCGCACGATTCCCGAGACGAACACGACGCCGGCCACGAACCACGTTTCGGGCTGAAGGAGGAGCGCCCAGACGTCCGCGAAGAGCGCGCCGAGGCTGTGGGATTCCGACAAGAACGGCTCCGGGAGATCGGCGCTGGCGGGGGTCGCCGTGAGACTGCTAGGCTCAGTATATGCTGCAGACGCCGATTCGCATCATCGGGATCGACCCGGGCCTCCGGAACACCGGCTGGGGCATTGTCGAGGCGCTCGGCTCGCGCCTGTCCTATGTGGCGTGCGGCGTCGTCCGCTCCGACGCGACCCTGACGCTGGGCGACCGCCTGCGGCAATTGCACGACGGCCTGTCGGAGATCATCCACGCGCACATGCCTGTCGAAGCGGCGGTGGAGGAGACGTTCGTCAACCGCGATCCGCAATCGGCCCTCAAGCTGGGTCAGGCGCGCGGCATCGCGCTCGTCGTGCCCGCGCTCGCCGGCCTGCCGGTGGCCGAATACGCGGCCAACCTCGTGAAGAAGACCGTGGTGGGCTCGGGCCATGCGGAAAAGCAGCAGATCGCGGCCATGATCCGCATTCTCCTGCCCCGCGCCGAAGCCAAAAGCGCCGACGCCGCCGACGCGCTCGCCATCGCCATTTGCCACGCCCAGCATCGCGGCGCGCGCGAAATGAAGGCGGCGCTGGCGCGCGGCTGATTGGACCGCTCCGGCGCCCGCCGCGTACAAGCAGGCATGACCAGCGCCAACGCCCACGACCTGCGCGACAGCCGCGCCGCATGGACCCGGCTCACGATCGCCGTGCTCATCGGCACGATCGGCTCCATCGGCATGTGGTCGTTCGTCGTCGCGCTGCCCGCGGTGCAGGCGGGCTTCGGCGTCACGCGCGCGGAAGCCTCCCTGCCCTACACGCTCACCATGGTCGGCTTCGCCTTCGGCGGCGTGCTCATGGGCCGGCTCGCCGACAGGTTCGGCGTGGTCGTCCCGCTGCTCATCGGCGCCGCGTCGCTGGGCGCGGGTTATCTCGACGGCCGCGGCCGTCCGGCACGCTCGCCATGTATGCGCTGGCGCAGGCTCTCGTGGGCTTCGGCGCGTCGGCGAGCTTCGCCCCGCTCATGGCCGATCTCTCCCACTGGTTCGTGAAGCGCCGCGGCATCGCCGTCGCCATCGCCTCGTCCGGCAATTATCTCGCCGGCGCGATCTGGCCGCCGATCCTCCAGCATCTCATTGCGACGCAAGGCTGGCGGCCGACGCATCTGGCCATTGGCGCGCTGTGCCTGCTCACCCTCGTGCCGCTCGCCTTCGCCATGCGCGCGCGGCTGCCCGCAGAGGCGGGCGCCAATGCCGCGCCCCGTGTCGCGCCACGGCGCGCTGGACGTGCCGCAGAACACCCTGCTCATGCTGCTGGTCGTTGCGGGCGTCGCGTGCTGCGTCGCCATGGCGATGCCGCAGGTCCACATCGTCGCCTATTGCGCGGACCTTGGATATGGCCCGGCGCAGGGCGCGCAGATGCTGTCGCTGATGCTGGCCATGGGCGTGATCAGCCGTCTCGCCTCCGGGCTCATAGCCGACCGGATCGGCGGCCTGCGCACGCTGCTGATCGGCTCGTTCCTGCAGGGCGTGGCGCTGTTCCTCTATGTCTTCTTCGACGGGCTCGCCTCGCTCTACGTGATCTCGGCGCTGTTCGGCCTGTTCCAGGGCGGCATCGTGCCCATGTACGCCGTGATCGTGCGCGAATTCTTCCCCGCCGCGAAAGCGGGCGCGACGCTCGGCATCGTGGTGATGGCGACGCTGGTCGGCATGGCGATCGGCGGCTGGATGTCCGGCTTCATCTTCGACCTCACGGGCTCCTACAGGCTGGCCTTCGTCCACGGGCTCGCGTGGAACCTCGTGAACCTCTCCATCTGCGTCTTCCTCATCTGGCGCCAGCGGCCCACGCCCGCTCCCGCGCCAGCCTGAGCGCATTGGTTTAGTCTTGGGGCTAGACTGACGCGGCATGATTCGGACAGCGACATGATCGGCAAGCTCAAGGGCCTCATCGATTCCTACGGCGAGGATTTCGTCATCCTCGACGTGAACGGCGTCGGCTACGTGGTGCAATGCTCCGCGCGCACGCTGCAGAAGCTGCCGCGCGCCGGCGAGGCGGCTTCGCTCGCCATCGAGACGCAGGTGCGCGAGGACGCGATCCGCCTGTTCGGCTTCACCTCCGACGCCGAGCGCGACTGGTTCCGCCTGCTCCAGAGCGTGCAGGGCGTGGGCTCGAAGGTCGCCCTGGCGATCCTCGGCGTGCTCGGCCCCAACGAACTCGCCAGCGCCATCGCGGGGCAGGACAAGGCCTCCATCGGCCGCGCGCAGGGCGTCGGCCCCAAGCTCGCCGCCCGCATCGTCGCCGAACTGAAGGACAAGGCGCCCGCCTTCGGCCATGTGGACCCGCTCGTCGCCCGGCTCGCCGGCGACGACGAGGACGCCAGGAGCGCCCCCACGCCCGTGCGCGACGCCATCTCGGCGCTGGTGAACCTTGGTTATGGCAGACCGCAGGCCGCCGCCGCCGTCGCCGCCAGCGTCAAGGCGCTCGGCGAGAACGCCCAGACGAGCGCCCTCATCCGGCAGGGGCTGAAGGAACTGGCCTCGTGAGCGCGAGACGCAGCCCGCGCGCGAATACGGCTTCGGCGCCAAGCTGTGGAATTTCCTCGTCGTCGTCCTGATCTTCGTGCTCGTCGGCCCGCCGGTGGGCGCAATCGTCTTCCTCGGCATGCTCGCCGTGTGGATCGGCAAGGGCTCGGATCCCGGCGCGATCGGCTCGGTGTTCGCGTTTCTCACCCTCTACGGGATCATCTTCTCGTGGTTCGTCGGCGGGCTGCCGGCCGTGCTGACGGGCCTGGCCTTTGCAAGCTGGCAGACGTTCGCCGGCCCTGTGCGCTGGGCGGCGGCGGCGCTCGTGGGGCTCGCCGCCGGACTGCTGGTGGCGCTGGCGGCCGGCGATATCGCCAGGGACATCGGCGATCCGCCCATGCTGCCGCTCTACCTCGTGACCTGCCTTGCCGCCACCATGGCGTGCTGGCTCATGGCGCGCAGCTTCGTGACGGCGGGAGAGCGCGCGTGAGCGCCTTGGTGGCGGCGGCGTGCGCAATCGTCTATGCCGGGGCGCCGCCCATGAAAGCAAAACCGCGATGACCCTGCCGCCGCAACGTCTCGTATCCGGCGAGAAACGCGAAGACGACGTGGACGCGTCGATCCGCCCGCTGTCGCTCGAGGATTTCACCGGCCAGGAGGCCGCGCGCAAGAATCTGCGCGTGTTCATCGAGGCGGCGAAGTCGCGCGGCGACGCGCTCGACCATGTGCTGTTCGTCGGCCCGCCGGGCCTCGGCAAGACGACGCTGGCGCAGATCGTCGCGCGCGAGATGGGCGTCAACTTCCGCTCGACCTCCGGCCCGGTGATCGCCAAGGGCGGCGACCTCGCCGCGCAGCTCACCAACCTCGAAGAGCGCGACGTGCTCTTCATCGACGAGATCCATCGCCTCAACCCGGCGGTGGAGGAAATCCTCTATCCGGCGATGGAGGACTTCCAGCTCGATCTCATCATCGGCGAAGGCCCGGCCGCGCGCTCGGTGAAGATCGACCTGGCGAAATTCACGCTGGTCGGCGCGACGACGCGCGCGGGGCTGCTGACGACGCCGCTGCGCGACCGCTTCGGCATTCCGATCCGCCTCAACTTCTACACCGTCGAAGAACTGCAGAGCATCGTCACCCGCGGCGCGCGCGTGCTCGGCCTGCCCATGTCGCCCGACGGCGCCAACGAGATCGCACGCCGCGCGCGCGGCACGCCGCGCATCGCCGGGCGCCTGCTGCGCCGCGTGCGCGACTTCGCCATCGTCGACAAGGAGCCGAGCGTCACGCGCGCCGTCGCCGACCGCGCGCTCACGCTGCTCGACGTCGATCCCATCGGCCTCGACCAGATGGACCGGCGCTACCTGTCGATGATCGCGGAAAACTTCGGCGGCGGGCCGGTGGGCGTCGAGACCATGGCGGCGGCGCTGTCGGAGCCGCGCGACGCCATCGAGGACATCATCGAGCCGTATCTATCT
This sequence comes from uncultured Alphaproteobacteria bacterium, assembly GCA_963701405.1. Taxonomy (GTDB): domain Bacteria; phylum Pseudomonadota; class Alphaproteobacteria; order Rhizobiales; family Beijerinckiaceae; genus Terripilifer. Next base: position 463,852 of record CAVPAB010000006.1, read on the forward strand.
GCAGATCGGCTTCCTGCAGCGCACGCCGCGCGGGCGCCTGCTGACGAGCAACGCCTTCAAGCACCTCGGCCTCGCCGAGCCCTCGCGCCAGCCGCCGCAGTTCGGGTTGTTCGCGGATGATGGGGACCTGCCGGGAGCGTAGGAAGCGCGGCCGCGAGGTGTCGTGCTAGACTGCTCCCATGCCCGCCAAGCCCCACACGTTCACGATTCGCGTCTATTACGAGGACACCGACTTTTCCGGCGTCGTCTATCACGCGTCCTACCTGCGGTTCCTGGAGCGTGGCCGCACGGAGCTTCTGCGCGACCGGGGCGTCCATCAGGCCGCCATCTTCTCCGGCGCGCTGGGCCCCCCGTTCGGCTTCGCGGTGCGGCGCATGGAGATCGATTTCCTCAAGCCGGCCCGCATGGACGACCTCCTGACCATCGAGACCTCGCCCGAGGGCGTGCGCGGCGCCTCCATCGACCTCGTCCAGCGCATCCTGCACGAGGACGAGGTGCTCCTGCTCGCCCGCGTGCGCGTCGCCTGCGTCTCGGACGGGCGTCCCGCCCGCCTGCCCGGCTGGGTGCGGGACAAGCTGGAAACCTGAACCCTGCCACGGCGGGCCAGGCGGCCGGGCGCCATTTTCCAGCCCCGGTCATGCCGCTCTAAACCGTTCGTTAACCCTGACCGGGTCTTAACTCGACGGGCGGAAGACCGCCCGGGGCGCGCCTGCGGCGGGCCCAAGTTTCGGCGGATTCTGCGCCCAAGACCGGCTGACGCCGTGAGAGAGCGGCGGCGACCCCGCCACGAGCTGAAGGACGAGCAAGCGCATGACTCCTGCCGACGCGGGCGTACCGCACGATCTGAGTTTCTGGGGCATGTTCTGGGCCGCCCATCTCGTCGTGAAGACGGTGATGCTGGGCCTGATCGCGGCCTCGCTGTGGTCCTGGGCCATCATCATCAACAAGTACCTGCTCTACTCGCGCTTCGAGAAGGGCATGGACCGGTTCGAGGAAACCTTCTGGTCCGGCAATTCGCTCGAGGAATTGTACGACACGCTGTCCGCGCGGCCCGTCAGCGGCATGGGCGCGGTGTTCGTGGCCGGCATGCGCGAATGGAAGCGCTCGTTCAACAACGCGGGTTCGACATTCATGGGCCTGCAGGCGCGCGTCGAGAAGGTGCTGGACGTGTCCATCGCCCGCGAGACGGAGCGGCTCGAATCGCAGCTCCTCGTGCTCGCCTCCATCGCGTCCGCCGCGCCGTTCGTCGGCCTGTTCGGCACGGTCTGGGGCATCATGACGTCGTTCCAGGCGATCGCGATGTCGAAGAACACCTCGCTCGCCGTGGTCGCGCCGGGCATCGCCGAGGCGCTGTTCGCCACCGCCATCGGCCTCTTCGCCGCCATCCCCGCGCTCGTCTTCTACAACGCGCTGCAGGGCCGCGTGGCGCGCTCGCAGGCGCGCATGGAATTCTTCGCCGACGAATTCTCGTCGATCCTCTCGCGCCACATCGACCAGCACGTCGCCGGCGAACGCGGCCGGGCGGCATGACGCTGCAGACGCGATAGGAGCGCGACATGGGAGCATCCGTAGGAGCGCCGGGGCGCAAGAGCGGACGCCGCCGCCGCGGCGTGCCGCGCTATGGCGCGATGGCCGAGATCAACATGACGCCGTTCATCGACGTCATGCTGGTGCTGCTCATCATCTTCATGGTGGCGGCGCCGCTGCTGGCGACGGGCGTGCCCATCGACCTGCCGCAGACGAAGGCCGCCGCGCTCAACATCGACCAGAAGCCCGTGTCCATCGCCATCGACGAGAAGGGCGCGATCTTCCTCATGGACGAGCAGGTGCAGCCCGAACAGCTGGTCGAGAAATTGCAGGCCGCCGCCAAGGCCGGTTTCGACGAGCGCATCTACGTGCGCGGCGCGCGCTCGGTGAACTACGGCCGCGTGGCCGAAGTCATGTCGCTGATCACGAGCGCCGGATACAAGAAGGTCGCCCTCGTCACCGAGCAGGAGAAGTGAGACCGGCGTGAAATTTCGCCCGACAGAACCCGGTCTGTACATATCTGCGGCGCTGCACGGCGCGCTGCTGCTGGGCGCGCTCGTCTCGTTTTCGGAAGTCGCGCAAGTTCACCGACGCCGCCGAAGCCATTCCCGTCGACATGATCACGGAATCGCAGTTCAACGAGGTGCTGAAGGGCGTGCGCGAGGCCAAACTCGCCGAGACGCCAAAACCCATCGTCGACCGCGTCGCCGAAGTCGAAGTCTCGAAGCCGCTGCCCGTCGTCAACGAGGCGAAGGTGGACGTGCCCGCGCCGCCCCCGCCCATGCGCGAGCCCGAGCCGCCGACCCCGCCCGAACCTCCCCAGCAGGTCGCCGCTCCTCCCGAGCCGCCGCCGCCCGCGCCCGTTCCTCCGCCGCGCCCGCCCGATCCGCCGAAGGTGGAGCCGCCGCCAAAGCCCGAACCGCCAAAACCGCAGGCTGCCGAGGCGATCGATCCGCCCAAGCCGCCGCCGCGGCCGCGCGACCTGCCGAAGGTCGAGCCCCCCAGGCCTGAAATCGCGAAACCCGAGCCGCCCAAGCCGCAGCAAAAGCCGCAGCTCGATCGGCAGCAGATCGCCGCGCTGCTCGAAAAGCAGAAGAAGGAGGAGGCTGCGAAGAAGCCGCCGCCAAAGCCTCCCTCCGGCCGCGAACCCGATCAGCAGCGCAAGTTCGATCCGAACTCCATCGCGCAATTGCTGTCGAAGGAGGAGGCCGGCCAGCGCGCCTCCACCGGGCGCACGCAGAACCAGACCGCCGGCGCTGGGCGCGCCCAACGCGACCGGCCAACGCATGTCGCCGTCCCTGTGGGGCCAGCTCGATGGTTACATGATCGAGCAATACAAGCGCTGCTGGAGCTACATCTCGCTGGGCCCGACCGCGCGCTACATTCCGCAGATCGAAGTGTCGTTCAACGCCAACGGCGGGCTTGCGCGCGAACCGCGCCTGCGCAACCAGCCCTCCGATCCCGCGTTGCGCGCGCTCGCCGACAGCGCCATGCGCGCTGTCAAGCAATGCAATCCGCTGCGCATCCCCGCGCAGTTCCAGCCCTATTACAACGAATGGAAGGACCGCATCCTGCGGTTCGATCCCGATGAGATGTCCGGATAAGCGCCGCGTACTCCAGGCGCCCGCCCGATGTTTGATTCGAAAGACCGAGCCATGACCCTTCTCTTTTCACGACGCAGCGCCGGCCTCTCGCTCGCCGGCTCCCTCGCAGGCCTCGCCCTGCCGCCCATCGTCGGCGTGACGCTGCCCGGCCTGTCCGCGCAGGCGCAGGCGCCGCGCGAACTCGACATTCGCGGCGGCTCCTTCCGTCCCGTGAACATCGCGGTGACGAATTTCGCCGGCGATCCGCAGCAGGGCCCCGCGCTCACCGGCGTCATCACCGACAATTTCCGCCGCTCGGTCTATCTCAGCCCCATCGACCAGAAGCTGTTCACCGACCGCAATCCCAACCCCGACGCGCCGCCGAACATGGACGCGTGGCGCGCCATCAACGCGCAATACGTCGTGCTCGGCCGCACGGGCCGCGGCAACGACGGGCGCCTGCGCACCGAGTTCCGCCTGTGGGACGTGGCGACCGGCCAGCAGGTCGCGGGACAGCAATTCGTCACCGATCCGCAGAACTCGCGGCGCGTCGCGCACATCGTCTCCGACGCGATCTTCTCGCGCATCACCGGCGAGAAGGGCTTCTTCGACACGCGCGTCGCGTTCATCGACGAATCGGGCCCGCGCGAGAAGCGCCGCAAGCGCCTCGCGCTCATGGACCAGGACGGCGCCAACGTGCGCTATCTCACCCAGGGCGACGATCTCGTCCTCACGCCGCGCTTCTCGCCCTCTTCGCAGGAGGTCGCCTACATGGCCTTCGGCCAGGGCGATCCGCGCGTGTTCCTGCTCAACATCGACACGCGCCAGCGCGAGGTCGTCGGCAATTTCCCCGGCATGACCTTCAGCCCGCGCTTCTCGCCCGACGGCCAGCGCATCATCATGTCGCTGTCGCAGGGCAGCTCGACGAACCTCTACACGATGGACCTGCGCTCGCGCACGACGACGCGCCTCACCGACACGCCCGGCATCGACACCTCGCCGTCCTATTCGCCCGATGGATCGCAGATCACATTCGAGAGCGATCGCGGCGGCGGCCAGCAGATCTACGTGATGGCGGCGGGCGGCGGCGGCGCGAAGCGCATTTCGTTCGGCCAGGGCGCGCGCTATTCGACGCCCGTGTGGTCGCCCAAGGGCGACTTCATCGCCTTCACGCGCCAGCGCGGCGGCTCGTTCGGCATCGGCGTGATGCGGCCCGACGGTTCGGGCGAGCGCATCATCACCGAAGGCTTCCACAACGAAGGCCCGACGTGGGCGCCCAACGGCCTGTTCCTGATGTTCTTCCGCGAACCGGGCGGCCAGAGCGGCGGCAAGATCTTCATGACCGACGTGACGGGCCGCGGCGAGTTCCCGGTGAACACGCCGTCGTTCGCGTCCGATCCGTCGTGGGGGCCGTTGCTGAGTTAGCGCGGCGCGTGGCTGCTCACGAAGAGCGCCACTGCATCCGCACGCTCTCTCCCGTCGCGCGCGGTCTCGACGAAACCCTCGCGCGCGAAAAAGCCCAGCGCGCGCGCGTTCGACGCGTCCACATCCACCTCAAGCCCGCGCGGGCTGAAGCGCTTGGCCTCGTCGAGCAGCCTGCCCGCCGCGCCAGTTCCGCGCGCGCTTGACGCGACCACGATCTGATGCAGGCGCGCGGCCGCGGGATCGAACGTCACGAAGCCCGCCACGCCGCCCGTGCGTCCGTTGACCGCGCAGATCGTGCGCGAGCCCGCCTCGTGCAGGTTTTCGATGTGATCGAACAGCCAGTCGTGACGGTCGTGGAAGGCGAGCGGCGGCAGGTCCGGCCCCCAGTGCGGCGCCCACAGGTCCGCGACGTCCCAATGGTCGGGGCGCAGGAAGTAATGCAGGTGAACCTCGTGCGCGCTGTCGCCGTCGAGCATCATCGCTCCGTCAGCTTGAGTTCGATGCGGCGGTTGCGCCGCAGCGCCTCCTCGCTCTCGCCCGGATCGATCGGCTGGAATTCGCCGAAGCCCGCCGCGAGCAGATGCTGGGGCGAGACGCCGCGCGTGACGAGATATTGCACGACGGAAATCGCGCGCGCGGCGGAAAGATCCCAGTTGGAGCGATAGATGCCGACGCCCTGCAGCGGGCGCTTGTCCGTATGCCCGTCGACGCGCATCACCCACGGAATTTCCGGCGGGATGATGCGCTCGAGATCGCTCACCGCGGCCGCGAGCTTGTCGAGTTCGGCGCGCCCGGCCGGCGCGAGATCGGCGCGGCCGGTGTCGAAGAGAACTTCCGACTCGAACACGAAGCGATCGCCCACGACCCGCACGCCCGGCCGGTTGCCGAGTATGTCGCGCAGCCGTCCGAAGAAGTCGGAGCGATAGCGCGCCAGCTCCTGCACCTTCTGCGCCAGCGCCACGTTGAGCCGCGAGCCGAGGTCCGCGATGCGCGCGTTGCTTTCCTTGTCGCGCTTTTCGGAGGCTTCGAGCGCCTCCTCGAGCGCGGCGAGCTGGCGGCGCAGCGCCGAGATCTGCTGGTTGAGAATATCCACCTGCGCGAGCGCGCGCGCGGACAGCTGCTTCTCCGCGTCGAGCGCCTGCCGCGCGGCCGCCGCCGCGCCGCCCGCCGCATTCGCGTTCGAGGCGTTGGAGTCGACGAGGCCCTGCAGCCGGTCGCGCTCCTTCTGCGTGGCTTCCAGCGTCGACATGAGGCTGGCGAGCGATGATTGCGTTTCGCCCGCGTCCCGCGCGCTCCAGCGCGAGCAGCGACGTCAGCTCCTCGATCTGCCGGTTGAGCCGCGACAGCGCGGTGTCGCGTCCCGAGACTTCGCGCGCGAGAAAGTATTGCCCGAGCACGAACACCGACAGGAGGAAGATGACGGTGAGCAGCAGCGTCGAGAGCGCGTCGACGAAGCCGGGCCAGTAGTCGAACCCGCCGGGCCGCCGCCTGCTGCGCGCCAGAGCCATCAGCGCCGCTCGCTTTCAGAGCCGAGCCGGTCGAGCAGCTTGCGCATTTCGCGCTGCTGTTCGGCCTGCGCCTCGACCCAGTCGCGGATCATCTGCTGCTCGCTGCGCATGTGCTTCACGAGGCCCTGGATGCCTTCGGCGAGATTGGCCATCGCCGTGGTGGACGCGCGCGAGGCGCCCGGATCGCCCTCTGCTCATCTTGGCGAGCGCGGCGGCGATCTCCGGCGGCAGGCCCGCGTTGGAGGCGGCCTCGAACAGCGGATCGGTCGCGTTCGCCGACAACAAGTCTTCCAGCTCCATGTAGAAACGGTTCTGCGCCTGCCCCGCCTGCAAATCCAGAAAGCCCAGCACCAGCGAGCCGGCGAGGCCGAACAGCGAGGACGTGAACGAGATCGCCATGCCCGCCAGCGGCGCGGACAGGCCCGCCTTCAGCTCGTCGAACATCAGCGTCGTGTCCGAGCCGCCCTGCATCGAGCTGATGACGCGGCCGATGGAGCCGAGCGTTTCGAGCAGGCCCCAGAACGTGCCGAGCAGGCCGAGGAACACGAGAAGGCCCGTGAGATAGCGCGAAATCTCGCGCGCCTCGTCGAGCCGCGAGCCGACGAAGTCGAGAATCGCGCGCAGCATGAGCGTCGAGATCGGCCTGCCGCCGCGCTCGCCGATGAGCCGCGCCATCGGCGCGAGCAGCACGGGCTGGCGGCCGGTGTTGGCGTCGCCGCGATTGATGGTGTTGACCCAGCGCGCCTCGGAAAACAGGCGCCACACCTGCCGCAGCGCGAGCACGATGCCGATCAGCATGACGCCGATGATGAGCGCGTTGAGGCCGGGGTTCGCCATGAACGCGGTCGCGATCTGGCGATTGAGGATCAGCGCGACGAAGCCGATGAGCGCAAGGAACACCAGCATCCGCAGCAGGTAGATGCGCGGCGTTGAAATCCGGTGCTCGCGATCGGTGGCCATCTGACGATCCTGATCCCCTTCACGGCCCGCGCAGGCGCGCGGTCACCTCGACGTTGCGCGCCCCGGCATCATGACGCACGCATCATGACGCACGAATGAGTTGAAGCAAATGCCGGTGCATCGCTTCGTTGCCGGCGCAGACCGATCCGGACTCGAGGATGGACTCGCCGCCGTCCGCATCGCTGACATAGCCGCCCGCTTCGCGCACGAGCAGGACGCCGGCGGCCATGTCCCACGCCGACAGTCCCCGCTCCCAATAGGCGTCGAAGCGGCCGGCAGCCACCAGCGCGAGGTCTATCGCCGCCGAGCCGAGCCGGCGCACGTTGCCCGCCCGCGCCATGACCGCCGACAATTCCGCCTTGAACTTGGGATGCCGCGCCGCGCGGCCCAGCGGAGGCACGCCGCAGGCGATCAGGGCGTCGGCGATGTCGCGGCGCGCCGAGACGCGCAGGCGGCGGTTGTTGAGCCACGCGCCCTGGCCCTTCTCGGCCATGTACATCTCGTCGGCGATCGGATTGTACGTCAGGCCGGCGACGATCTGCCCGTCGCGCTCCAGCGCCAGGTTGATCGCGAAGATCGGGCAGGCCGTGCAGGAAGTTCGTCGTTCCGTCGAGCGGGTCGATGATCCAGCGGTGGCTCTTGTCGGTCCCCTCGACGACGCCTTCCTCCTCCATGAGGAATCCGATAGCCCGGCCGCGCCCGGGACAATTCCTCGAACAGCGTCTTTTCGGCCCGATGGTCGGCGGCCGAGACGAAATCGGCGGGCCCCTTCACGCGAGACCTGCAGGTTTTCGACTTCGCCGAAGTCGCGTTTGAGGCCCCGGCCGGCCTTGATGGCGGCGGCGGTCATCACATTCATCAGCGCGGAACGGATCATCTGCTTCTTTCAATAAATCCAGCCCGATGTGCCCGCCCGCGACGGCGCGCGTCAAGGCTAATTGCCGATATACCGCTGCACCGCTTCCTCGACCGCCAGGCGTTCGGGCGGCGACAGCGTCGCGAGACGGCTTTCCAGCCATTCGTCCTTGATGCCGTTGGCCCGGGCGAGGATGTGCCATTTCATCGCCTCGACCATGTCCGCCTTCACGCCCCGGCCGGCGGCGAACATCCGCGCCAGCCTGTTCTGGGCGATGGGGGAATTGGCCTGCGCGGCCCGGCCGAACAGCTTCGCGGCGCCCGCCTCGCTCTTCTCGACCCCATCGCCGTTGAAGAGCGCGACGGCGAACTCGACCATGGCGGCGACGTGGCTCTCCTGCGCCGCCCGCCGCAGCCAGCGCAGCGATTCGGCCCGGTCGCGCGGCACGCCGGTTCCCTCGCGGTAGAAGACCGACAGGCCGTAGGCCGCGTCCATGTCGCCCAGCTCCGCCGCCCTGCGAAACAGCGCCGCCGCGCCGGCGAAATCCTGGATGTCGGCGTCGATGGCGAGCACGCCCAGATTGTAGAGCGCGCCGCCATGGTTCTGCGCCGCGGCCTTCTGAAACCACTCGCGGGCGGCCTTCCGGTCCCTGGGCGCGCCCGAGCCGTTGAGGTGCGCGGCCCCCAGCGCGAACTGCGCCTGCCGGTCGCCCCGTTCCGCCGCCAGCCTGTACCAGCGCACGGCCTCCGCCGGGTTGCGCCGGACGGAGAGGCCGTCCTTGTACAATTCGCCCAGAAGGGTCATCGCGGCCGCGTCGTCCGGGTTTTCCTTGACCCGCTTCAGCGCCTCCTCGAGCGCCGTGAGGAACAGGCCGCGCTGGAATGCGCCAAAGGCGAGATCTGGCGGCGGCCCCTCTTTGCCGGCGCTATCCACGGCGTCAGGCGCGCCCGGCTCAGGTGCGGTGGATTGCAAGCGTTCTTGCACACGCTCCTGCGCTGCGTCCTGCCCACGCTCCTGCGCCTGCCCCTGCTCCTGCGCGGCCGCGCCCCAGCAGACGAACGAGGCCGCGACGACGACGACCGCCGCGCGGATCATGACGTTGAGCGCCCCGCGCGCGCCAGAACAGCCGCCTCCGCCATGGCGGCGGCGGGGCCGCGCGGATCGGACCACACGCAATCGCCCAGCGCGACGAAGTCGGCTCCGGCCATCGCGATGCGCTCCACGTCCGCAAGCGCGGGCGCGAACCCGACGCACGGCACGTTGAAAATGCCCGACCACCAGCCGACGCGCTCGACGATGAATTCGATGTCGGGGCTCCACCCGTCTGGCGAGGGATCGCCGAATGAGACGTAATCAATGTCGAGCTCGCCGGCGCTCATCGCGTCGTGGCGGGTGCGCAAGCCGCCCGCGCCGACGATGCGCTGCGGCTTCATGCTGGAGATGGCGTCCTCGAGCGCCGCGAGCAGCGGCTCGCCCTGGCCGAAAACGTGCACGCCATCGGCGTTGGCGCGGCCCGCGATCCGTGGATCGGCGAACAGGGCCGCCGCGCCGCGCGCCTGCACGATGGGCGCGAGCTTCGAGGCGACCCGCGCGCCCTTCCGACTCGCCCATGGCCGCAAGGCGCAGGAACACGCACGCAACGTCCGCCGCGCCGAGCGCGGCTGTCAGCGCGGGCGCGATATCTTCAGCCCGCTCGATGAGCGGGGAGAACAGGTAGAGACTCGGCGAATCGCCGTCCATTGCATCGGCCATTGGGTGATCTTGGGCGCTCCTGCCTAAATTGAAAAGGAATCAGGCGAAAGAGCGGCCCAGGTTAGGGAACCGACTTCGGCCATCCAGCGCAGCCACAAAGGGCATTACACCAGGAGCGGTTTGAACCAGAGGGCAATCCGTCGGGAATAGCTTGAGTTCAATCGGAACAGTCATTTATGCAAAGTTGGCTTTGTTTGGAAAAAACGGCTTTCCCGCCCAATATTCTGGTTAAGCTATAGCCTTAGTTTGTATTGCAGCTAACGCTTCGATCACGTGCGATCTACCGCCAAGTCATTCAGTCAGGCCGTCGAACGCGGCAATCGTCTTGTCCCTGCGCCGCAGCGCGTGCCTGACAGCGCTGTGATCTTTCAGCGCCTGATGCACGCCGGCAAGATCTCCAAGGACGACGTGGCGGCCGCCAAACGAGCTTCCCTTGTGCTGCGCAAATAGACGCGCATCTGCTGTCACCCAAGAGGCCGGTTACGTTCAGCGGGCTTCGAATAAGTCCAGGCGTCTGAAATCGTGATGGGAATAGCGCCTTGGCGTGGGGTGCGATGGTGACAGGGACCTGCGCGCGCAACGAGCAAACTGTCACCGGCCATTTGCGTATGGACTGGACTCGGCGCGGAACGGTGTTCTCTTAAGGAACACCTCGCAGGGAATTTCGTAGCTTTAAGGTACACTCGGCTGTGGATCACGACCGCGCGGCAGCAGATCAATGAGCCTGACCTGGTAATTTCATGAGACGTATCGGAGTTTGGCTCGCGTCACGCGAGAATGCCCCTAACTGATTGATCCTCATGACCTTTCCAAAATCGTGCACCATGGGCGCGTTTTTTCACCTCATTTTCTGCGTCACCCAGGATAACCGAGCCTGCCGGTGACACTCGAGTGACGGAGGAAGCAATCGAGAGGGGCTGGCCCGGTAGCGATTGGATACAGGTAGCGTAACGATTTGATACGCCTCTGCCCTTCTGCCCCGTGAAACGCTCATAAAATGGTCGGTTCGTCCAACAACCGAGTGTCGGCGCGAATCCCGTAACGCCTGCAAAGACAGCTCTCTGACTTCAATTCCTTCGGATCGGCCCAGTGACGCGCGCATTCGAGGCCCCGCGACGGCCTAAATAGCCCTGTGGGGTCAGTGGGGCGCCTCGTCGCTCCGTCCTGCAGCCGCAAAAGCGCTGACCGCGCGGTCGCCGGATATATTCGCCTCGGTCAATCGGCTGCAGCGTGTGGCGCTCGCGACCGAGTTGCAACAGGCCAACCCTGGCGGCGTGCTCTATATGTTCGACGAGCCCACGACAGGCTTGCATCCCTCGGATGTTGAAGAGCTTGTCGCGCAGCTAAACCTGCTGGTGGATGCGGGCAATTCCGTCGTCGTCGTCGAACACGAGATATTTTCAAGCCAGCTTCCCGCGAAGCTCAAACGCCTATCGCGACCAACTGACGGCGAGGAGCGCCTATGCGGCGTTTTAGTCTCCAGAGGGCTTCATCCGCTGCTGAACGCAAAGCAATGGATCCCGGCGTTCACGCCGCGCTGCCGAGATAGGCGCGCGCCAGCGCGCCATCGCCCTGCAGCGAGGCGGCGTCGCCCTGCGCGACCACGCGCCCGCCCTCGATGACGTAGGCATAGTCAGCAAGTTGCAGCGACAGGCCAGCCATCTGATCCACGAGCAGGATCGTCATCGATTCGGCGCGAAGATTATCGAGAGAGACGAAGAGATCCGCAACGACCTTCGGGGCAAGACCGAGGGAGGGTTCGTCAAGCAGGAGAATGCGGGGCCGCGACATCAGCGCGCGCGCCAGCGCCAGCATCTGCTGCTCGCCGCCCGAGAGGAGACCAGCGCGCTGATTCAGACGCTCGCGCAGGCGCGGGAACCGCACGAGCATCTCCTCGACGCGCTGCTCGCGGTCAGCCGGCTGCAGGAATGCGCCGAGCCTGATGTTGTCGAGCACGCTCAGTTCGGGGAACACCTGCCTGCCCTCCGGCGACAGGATCATGCCGAGCGCGACGATCTCTTCGGCGCCCAGCCCGCCGACGTCGCGCCCATCGAACGTGACGCCGCCTGACAGAATGGGTCTGTGCAGGCCGGAGAGCGTTCGCATGAGCGTCGACTTTCCGGCGCCATTGGCGCCGAGCAATGCGACGACTTCGCCCCGGCGCACCTGCACGTCGACGCCATGAAGAACCGGCTCTGCGCCGTAGCCCACAACCAGCTGGTTCACGCCGAGCAATTCTTCGGTCGAGGCGCGTTCGCGACGGGCGCGAGCCTGAAGGCCGGCGTCGGCGGCGCCTTCGCCGAGGTAAGCGTTACGCACGGCAGGGTCCGCCTGCACTTGCGCCGGCGATCCGGTCGCGAGGCGGCGGCCCGCATCCAGCACCACGATGGAATCAGAAACGCCCATCACCAGCGTCATGTCGTGTTCGACCAGAACGACCGTGAGACCCGCGTCGGCGATACGGCGCAGCAGCGCGGCAAGGCGCCTGCTTGTCTTCGGACGAAAGACCGGCGGCGGGCTCGTCGAGCAGGATGGCGTCAGGGTCGATGGCGAGAGCGCGCGCGATCTCGACCAGGCGTCGGTCAACGTGCGGCAAGTCGCCGGCGGGCGCGTGAGGATCGCCCGCAAAGCCACAATAGGCGAGCAGCGCGAGCGAGCGGGCGCGCACGTCCGGGCGCCCTCAGGCGCGCCGCGCCCAGAAGCGGCCCGAGCCTGCCGCGCGCCATGGCGAGCGCGACGTTGTCCAGCACGCTGATGGAGCCGAAGAGCTGCGAGGTCTGATAGGTGCGCGCCACGCCTGCACGCGCCACGCGCAGCGCGCCAGCCGCACTCAGCGTTGTCTCGCCCAGACGAAAATCGCCGCGACTGGGACTATAGAAGCCGCTCAGCATGTTGAGCGCCGTCGTCTTGCCGGCGCCATTGGGACCGATGAGGCTCGTCACCTGCCCCGGCTTCGCTGTGAACGTGAGCGCGTCGACGGCGCGCACGCCGCCAAAGCTGATGCCCAGATCCTGCGCGAAGAGGCCCTTGCGCGGGCGTTGCGCCAGCGGCGCGTGCGTCTGCGACGACCTGTGGCGCACGATGACGTTCGCGCGGAAACGCTTGCGGGACGATCCGCCGGACGAACGCGAGAAGCGATTGGGCGAGCCCGGCCATGCCGCCTGGCGCGACCCAGAGCACAACCAGCAGCATCGCGCCGAAGAACAGCAGCCGGAAGTCCTCGAGGCTGGACAGGACCTCGGGAAGGATGCCGACGATCACCGCTCCGATGATCGGCCCGAATGGCGAAGCCGGCGCCGCCGATCATCACGACGAGCACGAACAGGATCGATTGCGAGAAGCCGAACGTGTGGGGCGTGACGAAACCCGACAGCGGCGCGAACAGGCCGCCGGCCGCGCCGGCGCAGAAGGCGGAGATCGCGAAGGCCGCCGTCTTGATGGCGACAGGGTTGAGGCCCACGGATTCGGACGCCGGCTCGCTGTCGCGCACAGCCCGCAGCGCCGCGCCCCATGCGCCGCGCGACAGCAGGATGTAACCGATATAGGCAAGCGCGGTCGCAACCATCGCGATGACGGCGACGGCGCGTTCGCCCTGCGCCAGCGCGCCCAGGCGAGGGCGCGGAAATCCCCATCATTCCGTTCTGGCCGCCGGTGATCGCGCGCATTTCGACGATCGTATGCTCGACGATGAAGCCGAAGGCGATCGTGATCATCGCAAGGTATGGACCCTTGACGCGCAGCGCGGGCAGCGCGAGAAGCCAGCCGATGGCCGCTGCGAAAAGCGCGCCCGCCGGCCATGCGATCCAGAAGCTCACCCCCGCCTTGTCGAGAATGGCGACCGAATAGGCGCCGATCGCGTAGAAGCCGACGTGCCCAAACGAAATCTGCCCGCTCAGGCCGATGAGCACATTCATTCCCACGCCGACGAGCCCGAGCAGCGCCACGTTGGCCAGCACGAACACATAATAGCCGTTGACGTTGAGAGCGACCGCCGAGGCGCCAGCAGCGGCGGCCGCTATGACGCATAGATGAAGCAGCGAAACAGCGGGGCCGCCAGCGCGTCCAGCGTTCATAGCTTCTTGACCTCCGCCCTGCCGAAGAGCCCGTTCGGACGCCACGCGAGCGCGGCGATGACGAGCGCGAACGTGATGATCTGCGTGTAGCTCGACCCGAGCGTCGCGGTGATCATCGCCTCCGTCATGCCGAAGAGAAGGCCGGCGATCATCACGCCCCACGGCGCTCGTGATGCCGCCGAGGATCGCGACTGCGAACGCCTTCAGGCCAAACAGCGTTCCCATGTCGGAATGCACGTTGAACAGCGGCGCGATCAGGACGCCTGCGATGCCTGCGAACAGCGTCGAAATCGCGTAGGCGAAGGCAATCGCCTTGGTGATCGGAATGCCCATGAGGCGCGCAGCCGCACGGTTCTGGGCGACGGCCAGCATCGCGACGCCCCAACGCGTGCGCGAGGCGATGAAGTAGAGCGCCGCGGCGAGCGCGAGGCCGACCACGGGAATGATGACCTGAAGCGGATAGACGCCGAGCCCCACGCCGCCAATCTCCAGCGAGGATTGCGCCAGCGGCGAGGGAAGGCTGCGCGGCTCCTTGCCGAAGACGAACATGACGACATTGTCGAGGACGATGCCGAGCGCGACGGTGGCCATCAGCCAGGAATCGGAGCCCCGGCTCACGAACGGGCGCACGGCGATGAATTCAACGAGCAACCCGTAGACCGCGCACAGCAGCAGCGCGCACATGATCGCGACGGGCATGGGAAAGCCGAGCGACCGCGACAGCAGAAAGGTCAGCACCGCGCCCAGCATCATCGAACTGCCCTGCGCGAAGTTGACGGTGCCCGACACGGCGTAGGTGACATAGAAGCCCAGCGCCATGAGCCCGTACATGCTGCCAAGGCCAATTCCACTGATCAGCGCGGACATCAAAAGCATCTGATCGCTCCAACGAAAGCGGCGCGCGAAGCCATTTTCGCGCGCCGCTCCGTGCTCTCAGTTCGTGGGGACGACCGGCAGGATGCGGTTGTCGATGAACTGCGCCCACACGTAATCGCCTGACTGCACGGCGTCGTGAACGCCGGGCGAGAACGGCTTGACGTAGGTCTTGATCAGCCCGTCGTACTTGTCGATCTTGTAGAAGCCCTGACGGATCGGCGTCGCCGTTGGTGCGAGCCCGCCGCTGCGATCGCCAGCGCGACCAGGTGCATGCGCGTCGTAGGCGTTGGCGACGCCGACGGCCGGCGTCACGTCGTCAGGGCCCTTGATGTCAGGGATACTTCGCCTTCAGCGCCGCCAGCGACTCGTTCGCCGACCGGCGACTGCTTGCCGAAGAAGCTGTAGGTCTGCACGAAGTGCACGTCCTTGGCGTTGGGTCCGGCGAGCTCGGTGAAGCGGCCGCCGGCCGGGCCCCAGTGCGACACGATCGGCACCTTCCAGCCCATGCGGTCGAGCGACTTCACGACCTGCGCCGAGGGACCGACGTTGCCGACCATGAACAGCAACGTCGGCGCCGGCCGCTTGCAGACGCGTCAGCTGCGGCGACTACGTCGACGTCGTTGCGCCTCGAACTTCTCGACGCCGACCGCCTTCATGCCCTTGGCGTGCGAGCGCGGCCTTCAGGCCCTTCTCGTTCGATTCGCCCCACGGGTTGTTGACGAGGATCATGCCGGGCTTCGCGGCCTTGAACGTCTTCTGCGCGTACTGCAGCATCGCGTTGTCGACGATCTCGTCGACCGCCGACACGCGGAAGACGAAATTGGGATTGGCGCCGTTCTTGCGTGATGCGGCGTGCCGGCGGCCCACGGACCCATGAACGGCACCTTCTCCTGGTTCACGATCGGCACGATCGCCATGCGACACCGGCGTGTCGAGGCCGCCGAAGAGCACCGCGACCTTCTCCTTGAAGATGAGTTCGCGCGCGGCGGTCACGCCCTTGGCGGGATTGCCTTCGTCGTCGCGGCGCACCAGTTCGAGCTTGCGCCCGCCGAGCACGCCGCCCTTGGCGTTGATCTCGTCGATGGCGATGGTCATGCCGCGCGTGATGGCTTCGCCGGCAAGCGCCGACTGACCCGAAAGCGCGGTGACGAGGCCGATCTTGATGGTTTCCTGCGCATGCGCGCCGCCAGCGAGAAGACCAAGCGCGAGCGCGGAGGCTGTGGCGGCGAAACGCCGACGGGTGAAGTGGGCAAGCGTTTTGGACATCGACTGCTCCGACAGGACGCAAGCGGGGAAATCCCGCATGCCATGGTCCGAAGGCGTCGCAAGGCCCGTGCCAACGTCGCCTACCGGCCCGGCAAATCCGCAACATTATACTGTCGGGATTGTAGACAATCTGGCACGCTGCTTGCTGATTGCCCGTGCGCTGGCTCCTGCTGGCGCGAGCGAGCGAGTGTGCAAGACCATGGCCGATTCTGCCCCCAAAGTTCCCGCGACCCCTGCCGAGATCGTGGACGAATACCTCAGATTGTTGATGATCCCCGATCCCACCGCCGCCCGCCGCTACACCGCGCCCGATCTCGCGATCAGGTTCACTGGGGGGCGGCAGATGCATGATCCGGCCGAATGCGCGGCTTTCAACGCCAAACGGTACGCCTGGGTCAAGAAGCGCGTCGAGCGCACCGAGACCGTAAGTGGCGACAATCCGGAGGGGGTGATTGTCTACAGTCTGGGCACATTGTACGGCGCATGGCCTGACGGCGCCCCGTTCGAAGGCAATCGCTATGTGGACCGGTACGTGGTCCGCGACGGCCTGATCGTGCGCATGGAGGTCTGGAACGACAGCGCCGAATGGCTGCTCACGCGCGCGGGCCTCGCCTGCGACGATCCTGCGCGCCAGGGAGCCGCCTGATGTGCGCCGCGTACGCCGGCCCGCTGCCCACACACGGGCGGTTCGACTATCGCCCGATCACGCGGCGCGCCGATTATCGCTGGCCCAACGGCGCGGGACTTGCGGTCTACATCGGCTTCAACATCGAGCATTTCGCCTTCGGCGAGGGCATGGGCGCGAACATCGGCCCCGCCTCTCCCCAGCCCGACGTGCTCAATTACGGCTGGCGCGAATATGGCAACAGGGTCGGCGCATGGCGCTGCCTCGAACTCTTCGACGACCTCTCCCTTCCCGCAGCGGCGCTGATCAACACTTCGCTCTATGACCACTGCCCGGAACTCGTCGCCGCCTGCGTCGCGCGTGGCGACGAACTGGTGGGCCATGGCCACACCAACGCTGAGCGGCAGGGCGTTCTGCCCGAGGCCGGCGAGCGCGAACTGATCGCGTCATGCCGCGACCGCATCCTGCACGAAAGCGGCGTGGCGCCATCGGGCTGGCTTTCGCCGTGGATCTCGGAAAGCCCCGTGACGAGCGACCTTCTCGCGGAGGCTGGCTATCGCTACACGCTGAACTGGTGCCACGATGACCAGCCCATGCCCATGCGCACGCGCAGCGGCGCAGACTTCTGGTCCGTGCCCTACCCGCAGGAGTTGAACGACGTTCCCATGATCGTGGCGCGCCAGATGGACGGCAAGGATTTCGCGCAGATGATCATCGACAATCTCGACGAGATGATGCGCCAGGCAAGACGCCAGCCGCTCGTCATGGGGCTTGCGCTGCACCCCTACATCGTCGGCCAGCCGTATCGTTTGCTGCACCTGCGCAAGGCGCTCGAGCGAATAGCGGCTGCGCGCGACGCGAATCAGATATGGATGACCACGCCCGGCGCGATCTGCGCGCACGCGGCGCTTCAACATCACACATCCCGGACCGCCCCATGAGCAGCCAATCGGAACGCAGGATCAACGACACGGTGGGCGCCTTCCTGCCGGACGGGCAATTCACCATCGAAGGCAAGGCGGGCGGTCCGCTCGACGGCCTGACGTTCGCGGCCAAGGATCTTTTCGACGTGGCCGGAAGGCGCACGGGCGCAGGCAATCCCACCTGGCTCGAAACCCACCAGGCGCCGACGCGCTCGAGCCCGATCGTCGATGCGCTGCTCGCTGCAGGCGCGACGCTCGTGGGGAAGGTCATCACCGACGAACTGGCCTTCAGCCTGCACGGCGACAACATGCATTACGGCGCGCCCATCAACGCCGCCGCGCCGGACCGCGTGACGGGCGGTTCGTTCGAGCGGCTCGGTCGCAGCCGCCGCCGCGCGTCTTGTCGATTTCACGCTCGGGCACGGACACCGGCGGCTCCACGCGCGTGCCGGCGAGTTATTGCGGCGTGTGGGGCCTGCGCCCCACGCACGGCCTGCTGCCGCAGGACGGGCTCGTGCCGCTGCATCCGCGCTACGACACGCCGACCTGGCTCGCCTATTCGCCGGACACCTTCCTGCGCGTTGCGGAAGTCCTTCTGCCGCAGTCCGACTTCACGCCGCGCAGGCTCCTGCGCATCGACGACGCGCGCGCGCTCGCAGACGACGTGTTCGAGGCGCCGCTTCAGCGCGTGCTCGATGCGCTCGCCCGGACGATTGGGAGTGAACCGCAACCGGTGACCATGGGCGATGGAGACGGGCTCCACGCATGGCGCATGGCCTATGGAACCTCGGGCGCGTTCGAAGGCTGGTCTATCCACGGCGAATGGATCACGCGCTGCAAGCCGCAGTTTGCGCCGGCCATCGCCGCGCGGTGGCGCGCCGCCAGCGAAGTCACGGCGGAAGCGGCCGCGGAGGCGCGCGCGCAGACGCAACGCATTCGTGAGCGCGTGCGCGCCATTGTCGGCGGCGACGGCGTCGCGGTCCTGCCCTCCGCGGCGAGCCTCGCGCCCTTGCGTGACGCCGATCCGGCGACCGTCGACGCAATCCGCCTGCGCACGATGGCGATCACCTGCATTGCCGGCATATCGGGCCTGCCACAGGTGAGCATGCCGTTCGCAACGCCGGACGGAACGCCCGTCGGCATCTCGTTGCTGGGCCCGGCGGGCAGCGATCTCGCGCTCGTGCGCCTCGCCATCGAGACGCATCGCGCGGTTCAGGCTGCGGGAGCGGCCGGATGACGACAGCGCAAAAGGCGCCAGGCGCGCGGCCCGCCAGGCTGGTCGCAAAGGCGGCCCACGAGCCCAGGGCGAACGCCGCGCCGTCCGACCTGGAGACACGGATCTACAAAACCGTCTTCGACAGCATCATGGACCAGCGCCTGACGCCGGGAACCAAATTGCCTGAAAGCGCGCTGTGCGAATTGTTCGGCGCGGGACGCTCCGTCGTCCGGCGCGCCCTGCAGCGCCTTGCGCACGAGCATATGGTGGACCTGCGGCCCAATCGCGGCGCCATTGTCGCGACGCCCACGCCTGAAGAAACGCGTCAGATATTTGAGGCTCGCCGCGCGCTCGAAGCGGCCATCGTCCGGCTTGCCACGCAGAACGCCCGGCCAGCCGATTTCGAACGACTGCGCGATCAATTGCGGCGCGAGCACGCCTCGATGCACAAGGTCGACCAGCCCTCGTGGGTAAGGCTCGCCAGCGCCTTCCACCTGCAGCTTGCGTCCCTTGCAAACAATTCGATTCTGGAAGGTTATCTCAAGGAAATCGTCTCGCGCTGCTCGCTCATCGTCGCGCTCTACGAGCCGTGGGGCAACGCATCCTGCGAACATGACGAACACGCGAATATCGTCGCGTGCATGGAGCGCGGAGATGCCGCGCGAGCCATTGCGCTGATGGAGCAGCATCTGCGGGAACTCGAGCAGAACATCTGCCTTGCAAAATCCCAGCCCGCCCCAAGCCTCAAGGACCGGCTTGGCCTCTAAGCGGAATGAAACATATTTGGCGTTATGAACAGGCGCAGTCGAGCCATTGCCAATGCGGAGATAGGCGCCCGGCGCTTTTTCCAGCATGAAGTTGACGTCTTCAAAGGCCATGGATGGGTGGCTTGTACCTGTTCACTTTTTTAGTGCCGTCAGTTTCCGTGATTGCGACTATCGAGAGAGTAGGCTGTCCGAGTCATACAAATCTGAGCGCCCGAACAGTTGGATTGGGAAAGCATGCTCTGACTCGCGACAAAGCAAGTTGCCACAGCGTGCATTGTGCGATGCATACTTAACTCGATGATCGCAGCGAGACTATTCGCCGAATTCAGCGCTCGGTTCCCTTATCAACCTGCCTTTCGAGAGCGCATGAAAACGACGACCGCGGCTGAAGCGAGCACGACCACGATGCAACCAATCACAAGTTTTGAATTGTAAGGGGTACCGCGTGAAAAGTAATTGGCGAACCCAATTACAAAGGCGACGATGCCGATGCCGATCGCGCCGGTCACGAGGGCCTCTGCCTTGTTTTTTTGTGACTGGGCGAGCCGCGTCTGGTCAGTCGTCCCGAGTTCGGCATCCCGTCTAGCTTCCGCCCGTTTGTAATCAGCGCCAAGCAGTATTCTTTTGTCGGCGTCCGATAGATCGGCCATGGCTATTCACCTCCCCAGGATAGCGAGTACTGCAACTTACTCTGCATTTAGGTATTCGCCTAAGCCGAATTGTCTTGGACGGACGATGAACCGATACTGCTGCCCCAGGAGCCAACCGAACAACCGTCGGGTCTGGGACCCTCTTATTTTGGCGCTTTCATAAAGACGTCGGATAGGTATTAGGCGTGCCACGCGCCGCCCGAGGCCCCCAGCCGATTTCTCCAACCAACGCACATTCCGATGACCCGGCAACATGAGCGCGCTACCAATGCTCAGCCTCTGCCGCGACGCTACCTTCAGCGCGATGAAGTGACAAAGACGCAGGACGTGCTAGCGTTCGCCACTATGCTCAAGGCAGCTCACCCAGGATGTGCAGCCAGGGCCCGCAATTCAGCGGGATTTTGTCGACCGGTCAAACCAACAACTGAGAGCTTCGTGCAATCCAGGCTCGAGCTTGAAGTTAGAAGTCGAGGGAGGTTCTCATGTTCATGCGCGTCAGTTGGGGTCGGATCCGCGAAGGCGGGTGGCTGGACTACGAAGAGCGCTTCAAGAAACTTGCCGCGACCAACGTTACGCAAGGCGGCCCAAAACGGCGTTGGCTGGTTCGCGACCTTGACGAGCCCGATGCCGGCTTCGCCATCTCACTCTTTGACACCGAGGATGAGATGCGCAATTGGGCCAACGACCCCGACGCCCGCGAGCGCGTGAAGAAGGAGATGGCCGACCTCTATGTCGGTGATTACCGGGTCCGCAATTGTGAGGTCCGGTACCAGACGGATTGAGGCTGCAACCTCTAAGGGGTGGCGTGAGGGTCGCCCAGCCTGGCGGATGACTAGGGGGCTAACGTACCCGATTAAGTGCTTGGAGGTCCAAGATCCCCCTGGCAGCGAAAAGTTTGCTCACGCTCAACGATGAGAGTGACGAAAAGCCCCCTTTAAGGCGGAGCATTTTTTGTTTTCCGCTGCGGCGCCGCTTCTGCACGAGCCGCGTACCCTATGCGCGGGGCAAAAGATCTGCGATCCTTGCGCATCTAAAACAATAGGGAGGGTCTAATGCCCAAAGGAACGGTAAAGTGGTTCAATTCTGAGAAGGGTTACGGCTTCATCCAGCCCGACGATGGCGGGAAGGATGTATTCGTCCATATCAGCGCGGTCGAGCGGGCGGGCTTGCGCAGCCTGAACGAGGGCCAAAAGGTCGAATATCAGGAGGAACGAGACCAAAAGTCGGGAAAGACCTCCGCTGGCAGCTTAGTCGCCGTCTGACGTCGCACACGACCGTCTATGAGTGACGTAAGCTGTCTCTATGGCTCGCTCCAGGTCCCTGGAGCGGTCTACATGAAACGCTCACCTTCCGATATCAGGAGAGGTGGGCGTTTCCGCATCCGCAGGTTCTTTCCCGTCGGCTCGATTTAATCTGTTGCTACCTAGCGTACCTAATGGGAGCGGGTCCAAATTGCATGGGGCGGGGGTCAGAGCCGCCTGGGCGTCCGGAATCCGGACTGAGCCGCCGACGAGATAGGTCCCGCCAGCCGCTTTGACCCTAGTGACCTTCGTGGCCGCACCAGCGATGGACATGATGCGGTTGCCTCGCCAGTCCGACGCAGAAATCCAGCACGACCGGCTCCAGCATCTCGACAAAGCCTTTGGCGGCGGCGTTGACCGCCCTCAACCGCTCGACGGCTTCGGCTGCATTGTCGGCGAGCTTCGTCATGTTCACGCCAGTCACCTGACCGCCTTCCACAACCGTGCGCCCATCGATCATGACACGGTCGACGCCAGTTGAGTCCTCGCAGAACACCAGATTGAGCAAGGGATCGTTGAGGGGGATGTAATTCACGTTGGTGAGATCCAGGAAAACGACGTCGGCCCTGAAGCCCGCTTCAAGGCGGCCGATGCTGCGCTCCAGGCCGAGTGCGCGGGCGCCGCCAATGGTTGCGGCCTCGAAGGCATTTGCAGCAGTCAGCCAATCGCGCGGATCGGGGCCCTGGACGCGGGATCCGAAGGCGGCCAGCCTCATCGCCTCGAACATGTTCAGATTGTCCGATGAAAGGCAGCCATCCGTCCCCAGTCCGAACGTCAGCCCGTTAGCGCGAAACCGCCCGGTCGCAGCGATCCCCGACCCAAGCTTGAAATTGCTTCCCGGATTATGGGCGACAGTCACTCCGGCATCCGCCAGTCTCTTGATGTCGTCTTCGTCGAGCCAGATTGCGTGAGCCGCCGTAAAATTGGGCCCCAACAGGCCGAGTTCGTCGAGATGTCCAACGAGGGACGATCCGTAGCGCTTCACCCCGGTCAGCGCCTGAATCTTCGAATTCGGCAACATGCATCTGTATGCCGAGGCCATACTCCTTCGCCATATCGCGACAGCCGGTCAGAAAACCGTCGCTACAATGGTGTGGTATAGTCGGGCCTAGCGCAGGCATAATCTTTTCGCGATCCCACGGCCATTTGTCGATGATGGCGCGGCAGGTCTCCAGGCTCGTCTCGTAGGGCTGCATCCGAATCGCTTCCGCGCGCGCGCGCAGATCAGGCGGCATCGCGTCGAGAAGCCCAGGTATTGCCTGATAGAAACTCGTATCGGCCATCATCGGCGCGATGACGGCTCGAAGCCCCACGTCATGATAGGCGCGGGCGACGGCCTCAATGCCGTCCTGCGAAGGGGCAGGCAGTTCCGCGGCGAGGTCATAGCAGGCGGTGCAGCCTTTTCGCACCATCTCGACGGCGCCAATGTAGGCGGAGAGATACTTGTGCTCGAGGGTCTTGCCGCCAGCAGTCATCGGATAGGCGTTGAGCAGCAGTTCCAGCGACCAGCGATCGGCAAGTCCCTTGGCAAGATGAACCGTCGCGTGGGTGTGACTATTGACAAGGCCTGGAATAAGCAAGCGCCGGCTTGCATCGACCGTCAGGTGCGTCTTCCGTCACGGGTTCGCCGGCAGGTAGAATCGCGAGGATCGCGCCGCCGTCGATGAGAATGTCGGCATATCCGCCATCGAGCCTACCGGCCGTGAGAACGCGCCCACCCCTGATGATCTGCTTCACGATCTCGCCTCCAGAGAGCGGACTTGCGCCTCCTCGATGCGCAGGAAGGATGCGACGCCGTCCTTGATGCATAACCCGAAGCTCAGACGACCCTCGATGCTCACCGGCAATGATCCGTCGCCACTGTCTCGCAGCTTGAGGTCAGGTAATGCGACCACCGGCGCCGGCAAGGGCGAACAATCTGGGCAGGCGCCGGGTTCAGTCACCAGCGACCATTGTGAGGACGGGCCATGAGGGGGAGACAGAAAACCGGTGAGTCGCACTAGTTGACCTGACAACGCCGCAACGGTTTGCCTGTAGCGAAGGTCAAAGGTGTCCAGGCCGTCAAAGAGGTCCTTGAAGGACAGTTCGAGCATATCGACGAAGCCCGCCGCGTCGCGGGAATGCCTGTCAGGCTGCATTCGACGCCGCCGACGACAAGGCGCCCTCGTAAGCGCGCATGACCTCTACCTCAAGCATTTCCGTCAATTGCGTTCGATAGGTGTTGAACGCGGGATCCGTCATGCGCCGTGGCCTCTCGAGATCGATCGCGACCTCATTGATGATCCGCCCCGGCCCGGCGCCCATGACGATGACACGGTCAGCGAGAAGCACCGCCTCGTCGATATGATGCGTCACAAAGATGATCGTCGGCCGGAATTCGTCCCACACCTCCAGAAGAAATCGCTGCATCAGGACGCGCGTCTGGAAATCGAGCGCCGCGAAGGGCTCATCCATCATGATGAACGATGCTTCCTCGACCAGCGCACGGGCGATGGCGACGCGTTGCTTCATGCCGCCCGATAATTGGTGCGGGCGGTGATTGGCGAAAGCGGAAAGCTTCACGCGCTCGAGCGTCTCCTTCACCCGAGCCGCGCGCTCCAACTTGGGAACGCCTTTTACGGACAGGCCGAAGCCGACGTTGTCGCTGACAGTGAGCCACGGAAACAAGGCGTGGTCCTGAAAGACCATGACGACGCCGGGTTCCGGACCGCTGACGACCTTGCCGTCGAGCATGACGCGGCCCGCTGACAGCGGCTCCAGGCCCGCGATCAGTTCGAGCAACGTGCTCTTGCCGCATCCTGACGGACCCAGGAGCGCAACGAACTCGCCCTCGCGCACGGTGAGATTGATGTTCGTCAAGGCTGTGACGGAGAGGCCGCCGGGCGAGGACCAAGTCTTTCCGACATTCTGGCATGACCAGCGTTTTCATCGGGAGGCTTCCCACCACAATATGCGACGCTGAATCTGAACGAGAAGGGCATCGACGAAGTAGCCGGTGATCCCCACGGTGCACATCCCCAGCAGTATGAGGTTCGTATTGAACATCTCGCGTCCCAGGATGATCATCATTCCCAGACCGTTTTTCAGCCCGACCATCTCGGCCGCAAGGACGGCCATCCAGGCGGCAAAGAAGTTGATGCGCAGCATGGTGAAGACCTGCGGCAGGATCGCTGGAAAGATGACGCGGGTCCAAACCTGCACGTTCGTCGCGCCAAAGCTGCGCGCGGTCTTGATGAGTTTCTGGTCCACGTCTCCGACTGCCGACACGGTCGATATTGTGAGAATGAAGAACACGCCCATGAAGACAACGAAGATCGCCGTCGGATTACCAATTCCGAACAGAACGATCCCGAGCGGTATCCACGCAATCGGCGCGATCGGCGCCAGGCCGCGGATGACCGGCATCAAGAAGTCGGATGCGTTCCGCGATGTTGCGATGAGAATTCCCGCCAGAAGGGCGACGACGAAGCCTATGGCGAGGCCAACGAGAACCCGGAACGCACTTGCGACGATGGCCATCGGCACGGTCATGGACTCGCGCCCGAAGCCGACGCGAAAGTCGTTGTCGATGGCGTAACTCAAGAAGGACGAAGGGGGCGGAAAAAGCACCGCCCCATTCCAGCCCAGCGCCGCGCTCGATTCCCAGACAAGCACGATCAGCGTCCACGGCACGAGCGCCTTGAGAACCGCGGCCCACCAAGTGGATATTCGCGCCGGAGCGACGGGACCGTCCGCCGGCGCATCTATGGCGCGAAGGTCTGTCATCGATCAGGCCAGTGCTTTTGCAAGCAGCGTAGTGTCGATGATCTTGGGCGCCTGCTTAAGGTATTTCAGCGTCACCATGTCCGAGATGGCGAGTTCCATACCTTCGGCGCCGCCTTTTGTTATGTCCACCTGCGGCAATTGACGCGGCAGAGCAGCGGCGAGCGTGGGCTTGTCGACCCGGTAGTATTTGCCGGCGTCGAGGATCTCCACCGCCTTTGGCATGTCAGCCTTGATGGCAGCGTCCGCGCGAAGGATGGCCTTGAGGTATTTGCTGACAGTTTCCGGGTTCTTCTGCAGGTAAGCGACGGACGTATTGGTGACGCAATCGGGTCCATGCGCGCCCCAGACATCGAGGTTGCTGGCGAGCGGCACGCCGCCGAGTTGATCGATAAGTCGGGTCGCGAATGGCTCGACGTGAGTGACAAGATCAATGGCTTTCGCCTCGAAGGCAGTCGCCATGGACAGCGTGTCGTTGAACCATACGATCTCGTAATCGTCGTAGGACAGGTTGTTCTTGATAAGGTTGCGATAGAGCGTCAGCTCGAATGTGTTGAACCTGATCGTGCCAATCTTGAGCTTCGTGCCTTTGCGAGCTGCCAGGTCCGCCATCGACTTGATGCCTGTTTCCTTCTGGGCGATCAGGAACAGCCCGCCTGCGCCGCTCCCGGCAATGATGCGGATAGGTGCGCCCTGGCCTGCTGCTACGAATGCGTTGGTGAAGGGATTGTGGATAATGTCGACGGAATTGCTGACCAGGGCTGTGATGGCGTCGCCCGGGTTCGGCATAAACTTCAGCTGGACATTGAGCCCCTCGTCCTTGAAGTAGCCTTGCGCATGCGCATAGAACAGCGGTGACATGCAAATGCCTATCAGATGACCAACGTTGATGGCCTGCGAAGCACTTGTTTGGGCACGAACAATTGCCGGCGCGCCTAAAACTGCGCCACCTGCTATGGCCGCCGATGTCTTGAGAAAGTCTCTGCGCTTCATGCTTCGCTCCCACCGTAAGGCGAATCCCGCCAGTCAGATGGGTGAGAAAGCAAGCTCTGCGCCAAACGCTGGCTGCGGCGTCGGCGTGAGCGAACATGCACAGGCGAACTGTCATGCGTCGCGGGGCGCAACGGCAACTGGCCAGTGGGGCGCACGCCTGGCGGATGGTCGGTGTCTCTGAACTCGCCCGGTCAATATGGAAACACAGGCCGATTGATAGACTTGTGCCCTCCGAAGATTCGGCCCGCTGGCTCTGCTCCAAATCAACGTCCGAAACGAGCAATATTTGTAAACTTTTCAATGTTTTAACCCGAACGCATCAGGCTTTTATGAAGCAAAACGTATCAGGCATCGCGACACGTGACGTCGAGGCGGTGGTGGGCGCCATCGGCGCGCAACGGCGCTTCTTTCGCGGACCGTGGATCTGGATGCTTATTCTGGCGGCCATCGGCGTAGCTGCTTTCGCTTACTGGCAATACAGGGCCGCCCCTACTTCACCGTCTGGAAGCGTTACATACGTGACACGCCCTGCCGAAGATCGCAACCATCACGCTCCGCGTGACGGGGACCGGCTCCGTCCAACCGACAAACAAAGTGGATATATCAAGCGAACTCTCTGGCATCGTGCGCGAGGTGCGCGTCGATTACAACTCCAGTCGTCAAGGCTAGGCGATGTTCTGGCGGTGCTCGATTCGGTGAAACTGGTTGCGACGGTTGAGAACTCACGCGCACGTCTTGGAATCGCGCAGGCAAGCTACAAGGACGCGCTCGTCCAACTCGAGGAGCGGACCTCCAATTGGGATCGAAAGCGAAGGCTCGCCGAGTCGAGCGCCGGCAGCGCGACGGACCGCGACGTTGCGAAGGCGGGTTACGAAAGCGCAATCGTCGCGGTCGAGACGGCAAAGTCGAATATCCAGGCTGCTCAGGCGCAATTGAAACTGGACGAGACGAACCTGAGCCGCTCACAGATCGTCTCTCCGATCAGCGGCATCGTTCTCATGCGCAAGGTTGACCCCGGACAGACAGTCGCGTCCTCGCTGCAGGCGCCTGTGTTGTTCACGATTGCCGAAGATCTGACGCGCATGGAAGTGCAGGTTGACATTGACGAAGCCGCTGTTGGCGGGGTCCGGGAAGGACAAAAGGCAACGTTCTCAGTCGACGCATTCCCGGACAAGCGCTTCGACGCCAGAATCCGCATGGTGCGCTATGGTTCGGAAGTCGTTCAGGGCGTCGTCACTTACAAGGCGATCCTCGCGACTGCAAATCCCGACATGCTGCTGAGACCGGGCATGACGGCCACTGCGGACATCGTGGTGACGGACATACCCGATGCGCTGACCGTTCCGAACCAGGCTCTGAGGTTCGTTCCGCCTCAGGAAGAGCGCAGCGCGCCCTCGAAGGGCTTTCTTGAAAGTATTCTTCCGGGAAGGCCGTCGTTCCGCCCGCCCAGTGCACCGCGCGCCACACAGGGCCCGAACCGCACGGTTCACGTCCTGCACGATGGCCAGTCGGCGGCAGTTCAGGTGATGGTTGGGGCAAGTGACGAGCGACGGACTCAGATTCTGAAGGGCGCGCTGAAGGCTGGCGACGAAGTTATCATCGACACGGTCCGCCGCCGATGAGCACGGCGGCAGACGACGGCGCGCTCATCGAACTGAGGGGCGTCACCAAAACCTATGGCGAGGGCGCCGCGGCGGTGCAGGCGCTCGATGGAGTCGATCTGCAGATAGCCGCCGGAGAGTTCGTCGCAATCATGGGACCGTCCGGCTCCGGCAAATCGACGGCGATGAACATGATCGGCTGCCTCGATACACCCACCAGCGGCCGATATCTTTTTGCAGGCGTTGACGTCGGCGCCCTCGATCGAGACCAGCGGGCTCTCCTCAGGCGGCACTTCATCGGCTTCGTTTTCCAAGGCTTCAATCTGCTGCCTAGGACGAGCGCGATTGAGAACGTGGAGCTCCCTCTCATTTATCGGGGCCTGCCGGCGCAAGAACGACGACGCCTTTCGCTCCAGGCGCTTGAGAGCGTCGGCCTTGCGGAGCGCGCCAGGCATACGCCGTCTGAACTGTCAGGCGGGCAGCAGCAACGGGTGGCCATCGCCCGCGCCATCGTCACCGATCCCGCGGTCCTCGTCGCCGACGAGCCGACGGGCAACCTCGATACGCGCACGAGCCGTGAGATTCTCAACCTGCTGACCAGCCTAAATCGGGATCGGGGCATCACCATCATTATGGTGACTCACGAGGCGGACATGGCGAGCTTCGCACGTCGCATCATTCGCTTCGTTGACGGACGCGTCGCCGCTGACGCGCTCGGGGCGGAGGCAGCACAATGCTGATCGAGGCCCTTCGTCTCGCTTGGCAGGCAATCGGCAGGAACGCGCTGCGCGCTTCGCTGACCGTGCTCGGTATCGTGATCGGCGTCGCCGCCGTCATCGCAATGGTGACGATAGGAAAAGGCGCAACGGCGAAGGTCACGGCGGATATCGAGCGGCTGGGCGGAAACCTTATCTTTCTGTCGCCCGGGCAATGGGGGCCGGGTCGCGCCAGCAGCGACGCGAAACCGTTCAACACAAGGGACGTCGCGGCTTTGCGAAATGAACTCCCAGGCGCCCTCGCCATCGCACCTGTGAGCCAGCGCCAGATGACCATCGTCGCGGGCGTTGAAAATCGACAGGCGCTCGTGCGCGGGGTCGACAATGAATACTTTTCCGCGCTCGCCTGGGATCTGCGAGGCGGTCGCCTGTTTGTGGATTCAGAATTGCTGAGCGGACGCGCCGTATGCATCATTGGCGCAACGGTTCGAGCGCGTCTCTTTCAGGGCGCGGACCCGATCGGCAGATGGCTGCGGGTCAACAGAATCCCCTGCGAAGTGATCGGTCACCTCGTGGCGCGTGGACAGTCGGGCTTTGGCACCGATCAGGATGACGTCATTATCATGCCGCTGCGGACGTTTCAGCGCAGGATAGCTGGCACGAACGATATCCAGTCGATTTATATCGCTGCCGCCAAGGACGCTGACAATGCGAAACTCCAGCGAGACATCGAGCATCTGATGCGCGAGCGCAGGCCTGTCGCTGCGGGCCGAGCCGACGATTTCACGGTTCGCGACATGCGCCAGATCGCGGAGACCCAGGCCGCGACGACCGGTCTACTGACCGGCCTTCTGGCCGCGGTGGCCGGCGTGAGCCTGCTCGTGGGGGGCATAGGCATCATGAATATCATGCTTGTGTCGGTAACCGAGCGAACCCGGGAGATAGGCATCAGGCTTGCGATCGGCGCGCTGGAGCGTCAGGTGCTGGCGCAGTTTCTCGTCGAAGCGATCATGCTGTCGTTGTTCGGCGGCGGCGTCGGCATAATTCTCGGACTTGGACTGGCGTGGGTGGCCACACAGGCGCTCGGGGTTCCCTTCTCGGTGGACGGAACGATTGTCGCAGTCGCGTTCGTGTTTTCGGCGCTTGTCGGAATTGTGTTCGGCTTCTTTCCGGCAAGGCGAGCCGCGCAACTGGACCCGATCGAAGCCTTACGGCGCGAGTGAACAAGGCCGCGAGATTTTTCCTTTTTCCTCTTCTTCGTGAGCGATGTCCGCCCAAGGGTCGCCCGCCTTATTCGATCGGTGCAGGACGTCGGAGATGTCCTTCCCCATCCCGGCCCTGAATCACGGCCATAAGCACGATATGAAGCTCGATCAACAATTGTCGGACGAGGAGGACCGGCGTCTCCGAGCAGCCGATGTGTTCGAGGACGCGGATGATGGGGTATGATGGGCGGAACCGAAACCTCGACCCGGACGGAAAACCTTGATTCCGAGGCGGGACGGAAGTCCCTTGTGTATCTATGCGTCCCTCACAGTCGACGTCGCTTCGCGCTATCCGCGGATGAAACTGGTGTAACGCTCCCCATACTTTCTTATTCTTCTGTTAGAATGGAATTCTTATGGGGAGCGTTACACTTCACCAAATCCGCGGGTGGGGTGAGCGTGTCCACTTCATCAAGGCGTTCCGGCCGGGCGGATCAGAGCGGACCGTGAAATAGCCCGTCCTCCGTTTCCGCACCGACTTGTCGAACGATCTCGTCAAAGGCTCAGAGAACGCCCGTAGCACCACGCGAGCTTTGACCGGTGTGGTGGGGCGCCAAGCAGCGTCGAGAGCCGCCACGGTGCCCCCGAGGCCCGTAGAGCCTGCAATCTGGTCGGGTTGGCGAGACTCGGTTCGATCAATCCGCAATCGCTGCTATGATGCGTCACCAGAAACGACGCGCGCACTGCCCACGTCATACCCGCAATCGACGATCGTCCCGTCCTTGATCCGGCGCACCGCCTCGTCAATCGCATCCAGCGGAACCAAGAACCACTCACGCGGGCGGAAGGGTCTGCCGAACCTGTCCTTCATCTCCATGTCGAGTTGCGCGGGCTCGAAGAACTTGTGGGTGAGGTTCTCGAGCTTCACCCGGTTGACGTTGTAGAGCTCATAGGTCGCGATGATCTCGACATCGGCGAGCAGGAAGGTCGGATCGACCTTCGCCTGAGACACGCGCGCGGCGACATCATTGGATCACCTCGCGATGTGCCGCGATGCGTGGGTCCTTCGAGTTGCTTCTCAGGACATAGATCGTGCCCGACGCAAAGTCACCCTTCCGAAGCGCTTCCGAACAGAGGGCCGACGTCCGGATCGGTGATGCTGCGTCCCGCAGTGTCCGCGTGCAGCTGGCGCTGATGCGAGCGCTTCAGCATGTTGCTCTCGGCGCCATTGTCGAAGATTACCCGGAGGCGCGCGTCGCGGCGGCCCTGATCATTCGTGAAGAACGCTGGCGGCGACGACTTCAATCCCCACGGTGACGCGGTCACCCCGCGGAGAAGACCGTCAGTGGAGTGGAAATCTGCCGCGAGGCCGTCGCCTATCCAAGTAACGCATGACGGGCGTCACTGTCGCGCCGTGCAATACCACTGAAATCAGAATGACTAGACTCAGCGAGCTCCATAGAAGGTCCGGCCGTTCGAACGAGGCCAAGCCGAGGCCATAAGCAAGATAATAGGCT
Source organism: uncultured Alphaproteobacteria bacterium (assembly GCA_963701405.1). Taxonomy (GTDB): domain Bacteria; phylum Pseudomonadota; class Alphaproteobacteria; order Rhizobiales; family Beijerinckiaceae; genus Terripilifer. The sequence continues at coordinate 494,954 of CAVPAB010000006.1, forward strand.
GAACCAAGTCCACGGATGCCGAAAAAGGCGATTACCACTTTCTCATCGGCCGGCATCGAGGTTCCTATTAGGCTGATACATCCGATCAGCGGGCGCACGATGAAGATCGTGGTCGTTGCGAAGATCGCGACCGACCACGAAAGCCCGCTGAGCAATCCACCCGAACTGATAGATCCGCCGAAGATGACGAGCAAGATCATCATGAGAACTCTCTCAAACTGCTCACTGAAATCGTGGAGGCGCTCGTGATACTCGTGATTGCGCTCGATGGAGCGGAACGCGAGGGCTGCGACGAATACTGCAAGAAATCCGTAGCCATGAACCATCTCGGTCAAGCCGTAACAGACAGCCGTTATGCCGAGAGCGACAAATCCATCTCCAGTCCGCGAGAGGTTTGCTCGGTTGGGCAATCGAAAAGTGAGCCAGGCAAGGGAGCGGCCGATTAGCCAGCCCATGCCGAGGCCCACCGCTATTTTCCAGATCACATCGATCGCTAACCAGTGCGCGAACCATGCTCCGCCGCTCTGGGTCGCTATCGCCAGCGCTATAGATAAATTCACGAAAGGAAATGCCAGACCGTCATTCAGCCCTGCCTCCGCGGTCAAAGTGTAACGGACCTCGTCTTCTTTGCCCGCGCCTGGCGCTCCGACCTGCACGTCACTTGCGAGCACCGGATCTGTTGGCGCAAGCACGGCGCCGAGCAGGAGCGCCGAAGCCAGCCCTAGTCCCAGCAACCACCAGCCCAAGAAAGCGACGCCCGCGATGGTGAGCGGCATAGCAATGCCGAGAAGGCGCCAGGTAAAGAGAGAGCTTGTCCACGCCAGCGGACGATCAAGTTTCAAACCGGCACCGGTTAAAGCCACGATGACAATGAGCTCAGTCAGTCGCTCAGTGACTTTGAGATGGTCTTGGGGGTGGGGCGCATCCCCCGGGACACCGGGGATCGCGAAGATGACCGCGCCGAGCGCGACGCAAAAGATCGGTAGGGATAGCGGTAACTCCTTGAACAGCATGGGAATCCATGCGGTTAAGAGCACCACCACCCCGAAACACGCAAGCACGACTATGTAAGCGTCCATAGCGCGCGAACGTTTCGGCCAACCTCGCGTTCCGGGGCAGGGCTCAGTGGACCCCGGCGTCCGACGCTCCTACGTAAGGCTTAGACTATCTCAGCCACTACTGACCGTGAGCGACAGCCCAAACGTGGTCTGGCCAAAAATAATCGGAATGCGTGATCTTTGCTTGAGGAGGGCCACGCGGGCGCCGCGCCCAGGCTCCAAGCCTGCTGGAACTCAGTTCCGCGCTGTCGATTAGCGCCAAGGACATGGAGAATAGCAGATGGCTGGAAAAGCGAACTTCGCACCTGATGATTGGGCGCGCGTGGTGGCAAGCCCGATGGTCATTACAATGGCGATCACAGCCGCGGATCCGAGCGGCCTGTGGGGGATGTTGAAGGAGTCGATGTCGAGCGGCTGGTCCTTGCTGGAAGTGAAAAAGGACGCGTCCGCGAACCCGTTGGCCAAAGCCGTCGCGGACGACATCACTGATTCGACGATCAGATCAGCGGCGCGCGAGCGCATGCAGGCGCAGTTCAAGGGCGCCCGGGTCGAGGAGATCAAGACAAGGGCGATCGAAGAGCTTCGAGCTGTGGCGAGCCTGTTGGACGCGAAGGCGCCCGGCGAAGCGCCAGGCTTCAAGGTGTGGCTGCAGCAGGTCGGACGGAAGGCGGCAGAAGCTGGCGCCGAGGGCGGATTTCTGGGCTTCGGGGGCGTGGCGGTCAGCGACGCGGAGAAAGCGACCCTGGGCGATATCTCCAGAGCCTTAGGGCTTCCAACCGAGAGCTCGCAAGGACTTGCTTCCTGAAGCCGCGCTCGAGCGCCGCGCGGGACGATCCCGGCGGCGCCCGACACGATCCGAACGTGTGACCGGCTTCTGAGGAGGGCCACGCCAGCGCCACTCTGGGCCACGGCCCCGATTGCCGCTCCCGCCCCGATGCGGTAGAAGAGACCCGTCCGGCGCGTCTTTGCCGGGCCTGCACCCGTAGCTCAGCTGGATAGAGCGTTGCCCTCCGAAGGTGCAAGCCGCTTCTACGGATACATCGCGACTTCAGCGACATCCCGATCAACCTGCATCTGAGCGGCGCACCGGGCCACTTGGGGCTCTTTCCCTCCTAGCATGCAGCTACTCCTCAGAGGCACAAATGCGATTCGAGAGGATCGCGTTTGTAGCGACTTTAGCTTCAGCGGCCCGCCAAGCTGCCCAACGCCTCGACACGCCTCATGCCTCCTAGCTTGCCGCTGAGCGCGTGGAGACAGGCCCAGATCGTCGCTTGGTTTGAACACACCACCGGCTTGCGCAAATCCTCCTCAAGAATCGGGACCACATCGATGTGCGTCGTGTTGGTGCAGCTCAGGAAATAGCCGTCGGCGTCATCGCGCGCGTTTTCACGCACTATCTCTCGCCATCGGCTTGGCGGCACTGCGATGAAACCGTCGCTTACCGGCACGTCGAGCGCCACGTCATGGAGCGTTTCTATGCCGAACGCGGCGAGATAGTCCTTCTCGTGATCATTGATGGACTGGTCATAGGGAGAGACCAGCACGAGCCGGCGCACCGCGCTGGCCCGAAGCGCTTCGATGATAGCTTTCGCGGTCGAAATCGCGACTGCGTCTGAGCGCGAACGGATCGCCTCAAGCAGCAAGCGTTCGCCCTCAGGTCCATTTTCCATCGCATTGCCAGTGCAGTGAAACACGATGACGTCACATTTTGCATCTGCTAGCGCGCTGGCGGCGCTCGCCACGTCCCGCGCCAGTGCTTCGACTGGTTTGCTGTAGCGCCCCGTCATCTGCAATCGGGTCACATGTACGGCAATATCGGTGGGCATATACGCGCGAAACTGCGGCTCAGTAAGTCGATTGCTTGACGGGATAATGAGACCTACCCTGGCGAGGGCATGCCCTGTTGAGTGTTCCAGTGATAAATCATCGTTTGTCCTTGAGACGTGGTTGTTGTTTCGCATCAGGGCCCTCCGCTGGCAAAAGCTAGCCAAAGAACTTCCCGGGGGGAAGGACTTCCCAATTTGACCTGCCGTGTGCAATCATCTTCAGACACGTTCTGGGGAGGAACGCCATGGGTAAGGTTCTTACCGCGGTCGCGAGCTTCGCGGCGATCGTCGGCGCCTGGGCTGGCGCGCAGGCCCAGTCATCTGTTGACGCTCAGGGAACGTCAGGCTCCTTCTACGCCGGAAAGGTAGTGCGACTTCTAGTTGGCTATGGGCCCGGAACTGGTTTTGACGTCTATGGGCGCGCTGTCGCGCGCCATTTAGGCCGTAATGTTCCCGGCAAGCCCAATATCATCGTTGAAAATATGCCGGGCGCCGGCGGGTTGACGATGGCGAACCATCTCTACAACGCCTCCCCGAAGGACGGAACAACAATTGGCCTGCTTGTGAATGTGTTTCTTGAACCATTGTTCAGAAACGAGCTCGCCAGATATGATCCCAAGCAGTTCAATTGGATTGGCAGCGTCAGCCGCTCCACACCTCTCTGCTTCACGTGGCATACGGCAGGACTGAAAAGTCTGGACGACGTTAAAACGCGTGAGACGCTTGTCGGAGCGGTTGGTCGCTATAGCGACAGCTATTACTTCCCGCAGATTATCAACTCAGTGCTGGGGACGAAATTCAAACCCGTCTTGGGCTATCCTGATAGCGGCGCGATCGGCCTAGCGATGGAGCGAGGAGAGCTACATGGCTTCTGTAGCTTCTCGCTCTCCAGCATCAAGTCAGCCCGCCCGGAATGGCTGGATGACAAACGTATAGATATTCTCGTCCAACTGGGGATGCAGAAGTCGCCGGAACTCCCTCATGTGCCCCTCATGCTCGACCTCGCGACCAACGAGTTGTGGACGCAAGCGCTGACTGTGTTAGCCGGGAACTGGGAGGCTGCGCGACCTCTGGGGGCGCCTCCTGGCGTTTCGAGGGACAGGATCGAAACTCTCCGGAATGCATTCGACAGGACGATGGTTGATCCCGCCTTCATCGAGGAAGCGCGGAAGATGAAGCTTGAAGTTGACCCTATTGATGGAACTGCGGTGAAGGAAATCATCGAACGGCTTTATGCGACACCTTCATCCGTGGTGGACCGGCTGATCGCCATCCGTGCCATGGATTGAAGCTCCACGAGGATACCTGGAGAGATAGTCAATGCCTCGCATGATCATGGGCCTTTTCATCGGATACGGCCACGGACCAAGAGGCTGGGACAACCCTGGCCTACGTGATCATTATGACTGGCGCCGTCCGGAGCTTTACCAAGACCTTGCCCTCGTTTGTGAACGAGGCTGTCTCGACCTCATGATCTTTGCCGATCTCCTCGGCATCCCGGAGGCGTTCCGTGGATCGCAGGATACATCGATAAAGTATGGTCTTGAAGGTATCTGCCATGATCCCATTCCCTTGCTCGCGATGATAGCAGCAAAGGCGGAGAAGATCGGATTGGCCTCGACTTTGTCGACGACCTTTTATCCGCCCTTCCTCGTCGCCCGCCTGATGAGTTCTCTCGACCACCTCACGCGCGGACGCATAGGCTGGAACGTCGTGACCACCAGCAACCAGAGTTCAGCCAAGAACTTCGGTATGGAGCACCTGCCGCAACACGATGATCGCTACGATCTCGCCGATGAATACATGGACCTCTGCTACAAGCTTTGGTCAAGTTGGGATCCAGATGCGCTGACGTCACCGGCAGACGACATCGTGTTCGCCGACCCGGCCAAGGTGCATCGTGTCGACTTCGCGGGCGAGAACTTCAAATGTCAGGGGCCGCTGACGTCCACGCCTTCGCCGCAGGGACGCCCGCTCATCGTGCAGGCCGGCACGTCCGACCGCGGTCGCGAGTTCGCATCTCGCCACGCTGAACTGATCATCTGCAGCAAGGAATCGCTCGACGAGATGAAGGCGATCGTTGACGACATCAAGAACCGTGTCGTGCGAAACGGCCGCAAGGAAACCGATTGCCGCATCCTCTTCACCTTCAATCCGATGGTGATGGGCGCGACAGAAGTGGAGTTCCACCGCAAGGAGAAGCTGTTCGAGGAGGTTGGCGAAAGCCTGGTGGAGGCGGGCCTCGCGAAGGTGTCACGCTCGCTTGGCATCGACGTTTCGAAGTTTGACCTCGATAAGCCTATTCCCCACATCGATGAGAGTCTGCTGCAGAGTGGCCGCAGCCTGCTTCCGCGCTACTACTCATTTGGGCGAAATCCGCCGCTTCGCGAGGTGGCGGCGCGCGAAGCCACCAAGGAGACGTTTCAGGTGCGCGGCACTCACGCGGCCGTGGCGGAACGCCTGATGGATGTGCATGATAAGGTCGCCTGCGACGGCTTCCTCCTCCGGGCTAACTACCTGACCAAGCCGTTGTCAGGATACGTCGCCGAGTTCGTAGACAAGGTCATTCCGATCTTGCAACGTGAAGGGCGTATGCAGACGGCGTATGGAGACGGCACGCTGCGCGAGCGACTTGGCACGGCGATCCCGTCCCGCCCACCGTCCTGATCTACCTTGGCGCGGCGGCCTTGGAGGGTTCATCGCTGCGCATGAGGGACACCGCACGTTCCACCAACGGCTTTGGAGTCGCGTAGGCAGCCTTCAGCATCTTCTCCATCTCTTCTCCCGTTAGGGGATCGACCTCCATCTGGCGCTTTGCTGCGTCTTCAAGGAAAGCCTTGTCGATCATCGTCGCATCGAACGCCCTGCGCAGAATCGAAACCATCGGCTTCGGCGTGCCTGGCGGCATGAGGAAGGGCCTGCCCATATCGTCGGGCGCAGCGATCAGGTTTAGCACGTGCCGGTCGTCGGGGTTCTTCACAAAATCGATGAGTAGCGGCACATTGGGCAGGTCGTGCATCGGCTTGGCGCCGGTCTGCACTAGCATGTTCATGCGATTGCCCTTGACCCAATCGGGACTCGCGGTCTTGAGCGTCGTCCACGACAGCCCGCAAATTCCATCTACCTCGCCGCGTTCCACAGCCAGGCGCAACTCCGCGGTCTGGTAGCCACCGATAACCTTGAATTTCGTGCCGAGGATCGTGTTCAGCAGGCGCGGTATAAGGGTCGTGTGGCCACTTGCGCCGGTTGAGGACACCGTGACCTCCTGATTGCGCGCCTGCTCAATGGTTTTAACGGGGCTTGTATGCCATGTGATGCATATATTCTGCTGCTTACCGATGCTGCCGAGCCATTCAAACTGCGTCGGGTCGTAGTCCGCAGCGGAATTGCCAAACAAAGGTTCCAGCAACAGCACATGGTAGGTGGCGACTATGACACTGCCATCCTTTGGCGCGATCTTCGCCGCCCAGTTCGTGGCCGTAATGCCGGCGGCGCCTGGCATGTTCTGGTTCACGATCGTCGGGGCGCCTGGGATGTGCCTGGCCATGTATTGCGAGAGAAGCCGCGCATACAGATCATAGCCGCCGCCTGCGCCGCCAGCGATAACCATCCGGATCGTCTTGTCTCGATAGGGCTCCGACTGCGCCGCAGCGGGGGCTGCAGTGAGGGCGAAGGCGCTTACGAATACGGGAGTGGTTCGCACGAGAAATCGAAACATTGGGCGCTCCCCTGAGCTAGTCTCGAAAGCTTACGTGGATGAAGTGACCCTATCAACAGCAACAAGCTGCCAGAGGCTCGCCCCCCCACTACAGCTAGACCAACAGGACGCGCGACTATTTCTCGCCTGCTATGGAATTGTATTGAGCAATAATGTCGGGCGGCGTGCTCGTTGCATCGGCAATGATCCGCGTGAGCGCCTCCGCGCCAATTGGGCTGATATCGAGGTTCAGTTTGTTTCCTTCGTTGATGAATTCTTGGCTGGCGCCCATTTCGTCAAAGGCCTTCACAAGAACCTTCCGTCGGTCCTCTGGAATCTTTGGCGGCGCGGCCACGGGCATAGCCATGTAGAAGGGCAGCTCAGCGAACTTCAGCAGCGCATGCGCGCGTTGATCGCGGACTAATTCGTAGGCTGTGGGGACGCCCGGAAGTTCGGGGTGACGCGTGGTTCGCCCGAAGGCCAGCAACGCCCGCATTTCGCCCGCCTTCCATTCGCTGGCCTGATTGGCTTTCAAATAACTCAAGCTAGTCACCTGGCCATCAACCTCCCGACCAAGCTGAGCGAGCGAGATGGCGGGAGCGCCTGTGTATCCACGAACGACTTCAAGCCGAAGGTCGAACAGCGCCTTCGCAATGAGTGGGAAAGTCCTGTTTGTCGCTCCCGGGCCACTTGCGCCAAGGCGGGCCGTCGGCCCACCGCTCTTCCTCAGGTCGTCAAGGTTATGCGCGGCGAATTCACGGTTCACGATCAGAAGATAAACGTCGTCCTGATAAGACGAAATTGACCCGAGCCACGTGAGCTCGAGCGGATCGAAGCGTGCGGCAGGATCGCCGGCGATCGCGAGTTGCGCCGTCCCTCGCTGGAGTATCGATAGAACGGAGCCGTCTCGTGGCAACGTTGTGAACAAGCGGTTGGCAAGCGTTAGTCCACCCGCTCCAGGGACATTCTGAACCACGAACGTCGGTGCGCCCGGCAGGAACTTCGGCAGATGGCGCGCAACCAAGCGTCCGGACGCATCGTTTATGCCGCCGCTGCCGCTTGGAACATACATGGTCATCATGCGGCCGCTGTAGAATTCTGCGGCGCTCTGCGAAAGCGCCTGCGGTGCTCCGGCGATTGCGAGAAGCGCCGCGCATACGAACGGCTTCGCTGCTGAAGCCCAATCGACGCGTCTCGTCATCACGCACCTCCCGGAATGCTCGCGCTTTGTTTCTTTGTCCTGCGGCGCCACGCCGTCGCGGCGCCGCATGGGTTCAGAAGCGTCGGAGCTGCCCCGTCAGTCGAGGATCATCTCGGCTATCAGGCGGCCAAATCCAGCCTTGGGCTGGTGAACGTTCAAGCGACGTTGAATCTCCCAGGCGCGAGCCGGAATCGGGTGAACGACGGGAACGCGTAGGTCATCTTCGAGCGCCTGAATGACTTCCAAATTCGCCACCCGCTTCCCAGAAGATAAATGCCGTCTGCGGACGGATGCTGAAGATAAACTTTCTTGACGTGCGCATACACCTCGTAAGGTGAGAGCTGTCCAACATCGGCGAATGGAACTTCTAGCCCCTCCATTCCAAGGACGTTGAAGCCGGCCTCCTGAAAATAGCGGGAGAACATATCGTTGATCGGGCCCTTGAAATACGTCGCCCCAACGAACTTCTTCATGCCGAGCGCTCTCATAGCCCGCACATGATTGGAGCCTGAGGTGAATACGGGTATCTGATATTTGTCCTCCCACCCCTTGATGATGTCACACTCGCCCTGATAGCCGCGAAGCATGAACGGAGGAGCGCCTTCGGGGTGAAGAAGATCAACCTTGGCCTCAGCCAGCCGGGCAATAAGAGGCTCGTAGGGATCAACGGCTCGCTCGAACTCGTCCACCGTCCCTTTGCGTATGTCGAGGAACAAGGGAAGGAGACAGATGCCATCGGGAAGGAGCCGGATCAATTCTTCAATTCCGCCCGGTCGCATAGTGGGCTTCACGCAACCAACCACTCCCCGCCAGCTCGTATACGCCATGTTAGCCTCCCTCTTGATAGTCGGATTGGAGAACTGTGTCTTTGGTCTGCCACGACCATTCGACTGCAATATTGCGCCCGGTGACTCCGATTACTTAGCGTGCAGCAACTTCTTCCGCTCTTTCGACGAGTTCAGGCGGTGTTGCA